>NZ_JACVOP010000009.1 GCF_018882365.1 Polynucleobacter sp. 71A-WALBACH
CTTGATTTCAACCCGTCGATGCAACACACTACAAACTGCGTAAGCGCAAGGAGTGTTGCTCATGAAACAACGACCTCGAATCTATTACACAGCCACCCAGAAGGATTTAATGTGGGAGCGCTGGAAAAAAGGAGATTCTCTCCAGCAGATTGCCCAGTTATTTGATCGCAATCATTCGTCCATACAAGGCATCTTTGTGCAAACTGGTGGCATTAGACCGCCACCCCGAACTCGATCCAAACTAGCGTTGACCTTAGCTGAACGTGAAGCCATCTCACGTGGCCTAGCAAGTGGTCAATCCATGAGATCGATTGCCACTGAGTTAGGTAGATCACCTTCCACGATTAGTCGTGAGATTGGTCGTAATGGTGATCCAGAGAGTTATCGAGCCAATCAATCTGACCAGGCTGCCTGGGATCGAGCGCATCGCCCGCAGACTTGTAAACTGGTATTAAATAAAACACTGGCGTACCTGGTGGCAGATAAACTCCAGCACAACTGGTCACCACAACAGATTGCCGGTTGGCTAAAAGAGACTTATCCAGATCAGGAGGACTATCAGGTGTCACATGAAACGATCTACCTTAGCCTCTTCATCCAAGCCCGTGGAGCCTTAAAGAAAGAGCTCACACAGCATTTACGACGCACTCGCATCATGCGTCGTTCACGCCATCACACCCTCAAAGATGTCGGCCTTGGAAAGATTAAGGATGCAGTCTCGATCAGAGAGCGGCCAGCCGAGGTAGAAGATCGAGCTGTTCCCGGTCACTGGGAAGGCGATCTTTTGTATGGGGATGCCAATAGCCAGATCGCCACTCTCGTAGAGCGCCAAACCCGTTATGTGATGCTAGTCAAGGTTGCTCGTAAAGACAGCGAGACAGTGGTTAATGCACTCATCAAGCATGCCCGCAAGTTACCGCAAGAGCTGTATAAATCTTTAACTTGGGATCGAGGTATAGAGATGGCTCAGCACAAACGCTTTACTCTAGCTACCGATGTGCAAGTGTACTTTTGTGATCCTCAGCATCCTTGGCAAAGAGGGTCTAATGAAAATACCAATGGGCTATTAAGACAGTACTTCCCCAAGGGTATGAGCCTAGCCAATTACTCTCAAGCCAAGCTCAATGCAGTGGCAAGACAACTCAATGAACGACCTAGAAAAACACTAAACTATCAAACACCGGCAGAACGTTTTGCCCAATCTGTTGCATCGACGGGTTGAAATCAAG
>NZ_JACVOP010000001.1:0-600349 GCF_018882365.1 Polynucleobacter sp. 71A-WALBACH
AATTACTCTCAAGCCAAGCTCAATGCAGTGGCAAGACAACTCAATGAACGACCTAGAAAAACACTAAACTATCAAACACCGGCAGAACGTTTTGCCCAATCTGTTGCATCGACGGGTTGAAATCAAGACCCATAAGAGACGGTCGCAGATAATAAAATCAGCCGAAGATGGTTTAAGCGCTTCTTAGTGGCCCGTCATGACTTGAACCTGGGACCAAAGGGTTATGAGAGCAGAAATCCAAAGAAAAACACTGGGATTTTGTGTGGTTACGCCTCCAAAATATCGGTGCGTGTATTTGTGTGACTAATTTGATAAGAGGAGAAGAAACTCAAGTTCACCCATTGGATTTCAAAAAAAGTGCTTTGGAGCAATGATCTCAATACCTCGCTACTCCAGAGCACTTTTAAAGAATGCGCCAGGCGTTACTTAAAGTAATGCTTCTTTGAAGTCTGGCAAAAACCCAGACCGATGTTGGTAAATAATCTATCCGCCCTCAGCACTTTTTTTAACAAATAGTCTGATAAAGAAAATAGCCATCCCAATCATAAATAAAATTACAGCCAAACTTAACTGACCAGCAAAAGATCCAAATAGTTCTATCCACATTTTCATTTTGACCTACCTCCTACTTTATGACTATAGAACTTTCAAATAAAGATCAATTTGACTGATATCAAAAAAATTGCCTATATCAACATGAGAGTGATAAATATTTTATGATGGTATTACTCGAATTTAATGGCTTCTGGCTTTGCAATAGGTTCGCCTGCTGCTGCCCAAGCATCGAATCCACCTGATATAGACTGCACATGAAGATAGCCCATTTCATGAAGGGCCTTAGATGCAAGTGCTGCCCTACCGCTATTCTTGCAGTACAACACAATTTTCATGTCTCGAGCGCTAAAACTCGGATCATTGCTTAACTTAAACTCCAGTAGCCCTCTAGATATATGGATTGCACCTGGGATATGGCCACTTGCATACTCATCTGTCTCACGGACGTCTAGCAATACATCTGCATCCTGAATAGCCTGCGTTGCATCAGCTAATTCAACTTCCTTTATTTCAGACTTTGCTGCTGCAACCAAATCATGTGCCGTCTTCATCTCAATCCTTATTAAATGGTGTAATTATCATTATATGATAATATATAATGATAAGCAAGAAGGTTAGACCTGAGGAAGTTCAACATCTTCCATTGGATAAGCATCAGCAACATATGCTGGTCCCTTCATCACCTTCACCAAAAATGCCCCAATGGCTATAGTAAGGATTGTGAGCCAATACACCACTAGGGTACCAATCACCAAAATATCAATTAACTTGATAGTCGATCCTGTAACCTGAATATAGTCATATGCAACTAGGGCCCTGGTCACAATAGATGGAAGGAGAATGATTAAACTTCCGATGCCCAATATTGCAGGCACGCCATGAAGAATCTTTCGCTCAACCCCAGGAGGGCATGTTACAAAGCCAGGAAGAATATTTAAGAGAGTATTCATAGGCTCTTACTCTAAGCTCAATTCATTCACGCCACTTTGTTTTAAATCAAACATATTTCACCGCCACCCATTAAGAGCGCCAACCCCACTAAGAGGAGAATTTGATCAAATACCCTATAAATTCATTCCCTGCCCGCTACAATAAAAAAATATGAATACAATTTCAGGACCAGTACAAGAAAATGATTATGAGAAAACAATTCATGAGCTTAATCGTGAAATTGTCAGACTTGCCTTTGCCTTGAATTTGGATTTATCCAATCATGCGTACTTGCATGAGTTCTTAACGGCCGATATTGATCGCACGCACGATCATTTTCATAAACGCGAAACATTGAAAGGTCTGATTGTCTTAAGAGGACAAATCTGCATGCAGGTCGGAGACGCTGGTATGGAGCCCCTACCTGGACCAATTCACGAATCAATTTATAAACTACTGCAAGTACATCAATCTATTGGGTGATTCAATAATTAAAAGGTGAAATCATGCTGATCAAGTGCCCTAGCTGTCATAAATTTAATCGCTTACCACTAGATAGAATTAATCAAAAGCCCATTTGCGGGATTTGTAAATCGAGCCTACTCTTAGGGCCTATCGACGCCGACCAAGCGAGCATTAAGGAAATCTTGAGCCAAAGCAAGATGCCTGTCCTTGTTGATTTTTGGGCTCCTTGGTGCGGTCCCTGCAAAATGTTTGCCCCCACCTTTCTATCTAGCGCTAAAAAGCATGGTGAAAGTATTCTTCATATCAAACTAGATACCGAAGCAAATCCAGCTATTGGCCAGGAATTTTTAATTAGATCCATTCCTACGCTAGCAGGCTTTAAAAATGGCACTGAAATAGAGAGGCTGAGTGGAGCGCTTTCTCCCCAACAGTTAGATCAGTTTATTTTGCGACTGCTGTAAAAAATCACATTAAACCAATCACTTACTACTGATTGCAGTAACTCTTGTAAAGAATACCCATTACATCAAGTGCAACCTCACTAGATAGCGAGTAATAAATCTGCTTGCCTTCTCTCCTAGTTCGAACCAAACCCTCATTGCGCAATATAGTTAATTGCTGAGAAAGTGTGGGTTGATGTATTCCTAAGGCACTCTCAAGATCTCCAACACACTTTTCACCCAGACTTATCTGACACAACAATAGCAATCTATCGCTATTTCCTAGCGTTTTAAGTAGCCTACAAGCCTCATTTGCAGATTCCTGCATTCTTTCCAGATCCATATTCACACCCATATCAGGCCCCAAAATTTTTGTAGAACAAACTCACACACATCATTCATTTTACTTTATTATATAATATAATTAAATAAATTAAAGAACAGAGTGCAGAGTCATGGATAACAAACTAGGGATTTCAGGCCGAATTGCAGCATTCTTTCAAGGGGCACAAATTACACCCTTGCTAGCGATCCTTGCTTTGCTTTTAGGTCTATTTGCCATTATCGTGACTCCGCGTGAAGAAGAGCCTCAAATTAATGTCACGATGGCTAATGTCATCATCCCCTTTCCCGGTGCAAGCGCTAAAAACGTAGAGGAGATGATCTCGATTCCAGCTGAGCAAGTGCTATCGCAGATTGCCGGCATCGAACATGTCATGTCGATGTCTCAAACAGGTCTTTCAGTGATCACCGTTCAATTCAAGGTTGGCGTCCCAAGAACAGAAGCTCTGGTAAGGCTGCACGATACCGTAGCAGCCAACTCAGATTGGTTGCCAAAAGGTCTCGGGGTCATGCCCGCCATCATTAAGCCCAAGGGAATTGATGACGTTCCAATACTCTCACTGACGCTATTTTCAAAAAATCCTTCAATCACATCGTATGAGTTGGAAAAAATAGCCAATGAAATTGAAATTGATTTAAAACGAGTGAAAGGGACGCGAGAAGTCACCACAATTGGCGGCCCAAAACGGGCAATCCGAATTGAGGTCAGCCCTGAGAAAATGGCACTCAAGGGTGTCACCATTCCAGAACTCAGAATGGCGCTAGAAACTGCCAATCTAGGCATGCCAGTTGGCGATCTTCTTACAGAACAAGGGACCGTTGCCATTGAAACTGGCCCTTTTCTAAGAAACTTAATAGATGTGGAGAGCATTGCCTTAGGAGTTCGCCAAGGCAACCCCGTTTACGTCAAGGATGTGGCTACAGTCATTGAGGGGCCAATGCAAAATCGACGCTTAGTTTGGCATGCGGACGTTGCTGATAAAGGCCCTGCAGATCATCCAGCGGTCACGATTTCAGTCACCAAAAAACCTGGTGAGAATGCCGTCGATGTTTCCAATCAAGTACTCAGCCAATTGCAATCCCTAAGGTCCACCCTAATACCCAAAGATATTGAGATAGCAGTCTCGCGTAATTATGGTGAAACTGCTAATGAAAAAGCTAGCAAACTCATCCAGAAACTCATTTTTGCAACATTGTCAGTAGTGGCTTTGATTTTCTTTGCATTAGGTCGTAGAGAGGCGATGATTGTTGGATCGGCGGTTGTACTTACCTTAGCCGCAACATTATTCGCCTCCTGGGCTTGGGGATTTACCATCAACAGAGTCTCCCTATTTGCCTTGATATTTTCAATTGGAATTTTGGTGGATGATGCCATTGTGGTGGTTGAAAACATTCATCGACATCAACTGCTATTCCCCAATAAACGCTTAAAAGAAATTATTCCTGGCGCAGTGGACGAAGTTGGCGGGCCCACCATTTTGGCAACACTTACCGTGATTGCTGCACTACTACCTATGGCCTTTATTAGCGGTCTGATGGGTCCATACATGAGCCCCATTCCTATTAACTCGAGTATGGGCATGCTGCTATCACTTGCAATTGCCTTCATGGTTACACCTTGGATGGCAAGAATTTGGCTTGCTCAACACTCAGATAGTCAAAAGGCACACTTTAATCTCGCTCAGTGGATCAGCCCAAAGTTTAAGAAAATATTTGATCCCCTACTGAGTGATCAATCTGGAAAAAGAAATAGGAAACTTCTCGCAGGCGGGGTGATCGGAGCAATCTTGATTTCACTCTCACTACCAATGACAGGCTTGGTGGTATTAAAGATGTTGCCATTTGATAACAAATCAGAATTTCAAGTGATCTTGGATATGCCGCCAAGTACTAGGGTCGAAAAGACCTCAGAGGTTTTGAGAGAAATGGGTGTAGCCCTATCTAAATCTCCTGAAGTAAGCAGCTACCAGATTTATGCAGGCACTTCCGCCCCGATAAACTTTAATGGCTTGGTACGCCAGTACTACTTTAGGCAAAGCCCAGCATTGGGCGATATTCAAGTTAACCTCGTAGATAAGCACCATCGGTCAGATCAAAGCCACCTCATTGCAAGCCGCATTCGTCCTGCATTGCAAGAGATAGCAAAAAAATATAACGCCAATGTCAAGGTGGTAGAAGTACCTCCAGGACCTCCAGTGCTTTCTCCTATCGTTGCTGAGATCTACGGCCCTACCCCAGAGGGCAGACTGAGTGTAAGTAAATCAGTGAGATCCGCTCTTGAGAAAACCGATGGCATTGTCGATATTGATGACAGTAGCATCGCAAAATCGCCAAAGCAGTTCTTGCTAGTTGATCGTCGGAAGGCAAGCTTAATGGGCGTTTCTCAACAAGCGATTGTGACAACCTTAAGGGCTGGTCTTGCTGGAGAAAATGTTGCTTACGTTCATGACGAATCCAAATACTCTGCGCCTACAGAAATCAGACTCCCAGAAAATAAACAGGACTCATTAAAAGAGTTGCTGAAATTGACTGTCAGAAACTCACAACGGGAGGCAGTGCCTCTTAGTCAATTAGTTTCTATCGTAGACGCGGACAGAGAGCAAACCATCTATCGCAAGGATCTTCTGCCGGTAAGCTATGTTATTGGAGATACCGCCGGAAAAGTGGATAGCCCTTTGTATGGCTTATTTAAGGCCAGATCGCTGACCAAAGAAATTAAAGATCCAAACGGCAAAGAAGTGGAAGAATTCTTTACTGCCGCCCCAAGTGATCCCTACCAAAGCTATGCCATCAAATGGGATGGTGAGTGGCAAGTTACTTATGAGACCTTCCGTGATATGGGCGCTGCTTATGCGGTTGGCTTAATACTCATATATCTACTAGTTGTAGCGCACTTTGGCTCCTATCTCACGCCACTCGTCATCATGGCGCCGATTCCCCTCACGATTGTTGGGGTGATGCCTGGGCATGCTCTGCTCGGCGCGCAATTTACAGCAACCTCCATGATTGGCATGATTGCACTGGCTGGCATCATTGTGCGTAACTCAATACTGCTGGTTGATTTTATTAACCTTCAGGTTCGCCAAGGCATTGCATTTAAGGATGCCGTGGTGGATGCCGCCATCACGCGAGCCCAACCTATTGCACTTACAGGGTTAGCAGCAATGCTGGGGGCATTCTTTATATTGGATGATCCGATTTTCAATGGCCTTGCAATCTCATTAATTTTTGGAATTCTGGTATCAACAGCGCTCACTTTGGTAGTGATTCCCCTGCTCTATTACTCAGCTTATGCACATCGAGTAGACAAAATTCTCCAATCAACCCATTAATTCATTTAAGGAATTCATCATGACATCTTGGCAAATTGTTCGCATCATTGCAGGCACATTTATTTTCATCTCAGTAGCGCTTGGCGCTCCCGGAAGTCCATGGTTTGCAAATGAATGGTTCTTAGCCTTTACCGCTTTTGTTGGCGTCAACATTTTGCAAAGTGGTTTAACTCGCTGGTGCCTCATGGAAACAATTGTTCGCAAGTTGGGCGCTAAAGCTGGCGCATAAATTCAAAGGTTACCAATGAAACTCCTCGATATAAAACCTTTTGCAGCGGCTGCGATGGCATTGCTAACCATTTCATCCAATTCGGCTATGGCAACAAGCTTAATGGAGGTATGGCGTGAAGCCCAAAATAGAGACCCAGAATTCATTGCCAGTCGCTATGAGCAGATGGTTGGAGAGAAGAGACGCGATCAGGGAACTTCCTTATGGCTTCCAAGCGTTAACTTAACCGCCCTCACCGGCAGCATGAGCTACAACACCTCAACCACTGGCGCGCAATTCTATGCACCAGGTATGGGCACCTTTAATGGGGCTAATTTCAATACCTCAGTCAATAATGGTTTCGTTAACCGATATACCGTCGGCGCTACCCAATCAATTTATAACCGCGAGCGCCTCGCCCAAAGCCGACAGCTCAATCTCTCAGCCGATGCCTCCAATCTTGGTGCTCAAGTAGCGAACCAAAATCTGATCTTGTTGGTTGCCGAACGCTATTTCGATGTCCTTAGTGCCGAAGAGTCTGTTAGATTGGTCAAAAAACAAGAAGCAGCAATTGCCAATACGCGCCAACAAATTGAGAAGCGCTTTAGGCTTGGCGATGCCAGTCAAACTGATATGCAAGAAGCAAACGAGAGATTGGACACGGTAAAAGTACGCGCTCTAGATGCAAGTAATAATCTTGCAGTCAAAAAACTTGCCTTACAGGACTTATTCGGGGGCGTAGTTAATATTGAGAAATCAAAAATCAACTTAAATGTTGCGCAACTATCACTTCCAAACCTCGAAACTCATGTAGGAAAGCTTAAGTCCCAGAATATCCAACTGCAAATGCTTTCAACGCAAGAAAAAGCTGCGAAAGAAGAGGCTGAAAAGTACGGTGCAGCAGCCTCACCTAAGTTGGATGCGGTTGCACAGTCCTCTAAAGATAGTTTAAGTGGATCTGGCAATTTTGGCCCCGCTAACAATACAGCAACCAATAATTATCTCGTTGGATTACAGCTTTCAATCCCTCTATATACCGGCGGCTACCGCACGGCTAAGCAAGAAGAGTCATTGCTCTTGGTTGAAAAGATTAAAGCCGAGTACAACAAGTCTGAGCAGAATCTAGAGAGAACCTTAAGATCAGTTTGGTATTCACTCAATAGCGCAAAGGATAAGCTGACGGCATTATCAAGTGCCCAAAAGACTGGCGAAGCAAGGTTAAGCTCTACTCGGGTCGGGTATGCGCATGGTTCTCGCACCACGATGGAACTTTTGGGAGCCGAAAGCGACCTTATTGCCAATGACTATGCGCTTTATATGGAAAAAGTGAACTATCTTCTTAATCGATTACGCCTAGCTGCGCTTACGGGTGAAATCTCAGAGCAGGATCTTTCAATGGTAAATGCATACCTTAATTGATCCAACAAAAGCAAACTTAGAAGAACGAAGGAAATCAGATGAAGAATTTAGAAGCTAAAAAAATGTGGGATGACCGCTTTAATAGCGAAGACTTTCTATTCGGAACTGAAGCAAACACATTTTTACAAGAGATGGCCCCAAAGCACCTCAAAGAAAATGCCCGAATTTTGTGTATTGCAGATGGCGAAGGCAGAAACTCTACTTGGCTAGCCCAGCAGAATCACCAAGTTGATGCGTTTGACTTTTCTGATATCGCAATTGAGAAAGCAAAAAAGTTTGCGAGCAGTAAAAATGTAGAGGTCAATTACGTTGTATCTGATTGTCAGTCAATAAATTGGGAGGCGGGCGATTACGATGCAATCATTGCGATATTCATTCAATTCTCAAACCCCAAAGAACGCTCAAGATTATTTAAAGATATGCTATTAGCATTAAAGCCGGGCGGCGTCTTAATCCTGCAGGGTTACACGCCCAAGCAATTGGAATATAAAACCGGTGGGCCAAGTCAGATTGAAAATTTGTACACAGAACGAGTTATAAAGAGTTTGCTTAAGAATACAAAAATTGAAGTCTTAAAAAGCTATGAAGCAGAATTAAGCGAGGGAAAAGCGCATTCTGGAAAATCAGCACTAATTGGGGTGGTGGCAATTAAGAAGCCAGTATCAATATGGCAGTTCGCCCTATCAGCAATCATGATGCCGATGTTTTCATAATCAGCGGTGAATTATTTTCTAGCTATTAATTACTATCAGCGAATTACAGTCCTCGTTTTGCAAAATCTTTTAGTGCATTCATATTGGGAATTTGGACTGAAAGCCTTGTAACATCTGAAATTAAGCCCAGCTCTGACATAGATGCCAAGGCCCTACTAATTGTTTCAAATTTGACATCCATCATTAAGCCCATATCCTCACGCCTAAAAAGTGGCGAGACTGTGTGGGAGCTCGATTCTTTTGCAAGCTGAATAAAAAATCTGGCTAGGCGAATTTCAATTCGCCCAGTATTGATCTCAGAGAACCATGCCTCAGATTCCGAGAGCGCCTCCCCCCATTTTTTGACTATTTGACGATGTAATCTTGGAGACCATTCTCCCAGACTTGAAATAACATTTTTAGGAATCTTACACGCACGAATATTAGTCAGCGCTGTAGCAGCGTGCTTGTAATAATCACCCAATAAGGCCTCCATCCCAAATAAATCTCCCGGTTTCACAAGCCGCACAATTCTGCTGGTGCCATCAGGATTGAGATGGAGTAACTTTAAATAACCTTGACGCAAGGTATAAACATGCTGAGCAGATTCACCCTGGGAATAAATCAAAGAATTTGCTTCATACTTTAAATCGTCAATTGGTGAATGAATTTTAGAGAAATCTACTTCATTTAACTCTGCGAACAAAGCAGAGCTTCGGATAGTGCATGACTCACAGTCACTCTGACCCTGCCAAGCAATCTTTACATCTACAGGCTTCATTATCGCAATATTCTCAAGTTAACTCTATAGACATTTTTTTATGCGTATATTTGTAAATACGTTTATGCGTATATACAGGCTGCATAATAAACAGGGTAAAACGTTACTAATAGTAAGTGAGTGCACTAGCTTTACCCTTAAAGATTCTGTATGAAAAAAGGGTATAACCCAGAATGGTAGGTAGAACTACGATTGCACCCCAAAAAATAAACCATAGAGATTCAGTAGCTGCAGCCGCTTGCCACAATGTCATTTTCCCAATAATGACATATGGAAAAATACTATAAGCAATACCAAAAAATGCCAGCCAAAAAATGGCAACAACACAGGCAAAAGGTAACCACTCTCTCTTGCTGGAGCCTTTTTCTATTGCATAAATAAAATGATTGGCGAGAAAAAATAAAATAGCAGTAGCAATGGGAATTGGGGAGAGCCAAAGAATTTGTGGCCAAGAAAACCATTTATGCATAATTTCAGGGCTGAAGTATGGCGTGGCAGCAGAGACCAATGCAATACCAAATCCAGTGAGCCACAGACTGGTTTTAGCCCATCTAAATGATTGCTGCTGAAGCTGACCTTCTGTTTTTAAGATTAGCCATGTTGATCCAAGTAGCGCGTAACCGGCAGGTAAGCACATTCCAACTAGCAGTGAAAAAACCCAACCCAAAATTCCTGAATCAAAACCCACGATCAGGCGGCCGATCATAATGCCCTGAGATGCAGAGGCAATCAGGCTGCCGATATAAAACAATAAATTCCAAAGTGGCTTTTGCTCAATATTGACTTTGACCCTAAAGTCAAATGACACACCTCGTAAAATTAACCCCATCAACATTGCCGCTACAGGTAAATAGAGCTCAGTCAGTATCGGCCCATGAGCTAATGGAAACGCAACGAGTAATAGGCCAACACCTAAAACAATCCACGTTTCATTGGCATCCCAAAAAGGGCCAATCGATGCAATCATCATATCTTTATCATGGTCCGATGCTCGATTGAGTAGCACCCCAATTCCTAAGTCGTAGCCGTCCAGAACCACATAAGACAGCATGGCAAATCCCATGGCGACAAAGAAAAATAGTGGGAGCCAAATAGATGCTTGGGTATAGTCAATTGTGGTCATAACTTAAGTCCTAAAAAGACTCCACGAAGCTTCAGATTTCTTTTCAAGATGAGTTTTGGGATTTTCTATATCGTCGGCTTGGCGAGCCAAATAGAAGACTACCCAAATGTAAGCAGCTAGCAAACCCACGTATAGGGTTAGGTAAGCAAAAAGAGTAGAAAAGACCATGCTAGTTGGCAAAGTAGTTGCAGCTTGTGCAGTAGTGAGTACTCCAGTCACCAAATAAGGTTGTCGCCCAATTTCAGTTACGTACCAACCGGCTAAGACGGCAACCCAGCCAGAAAAGGTCATCAGAACTAAGCCTTTGGCTATCAACTTTGGAAGAGGTTTATTTTGACGCATCTGCCAACGTCCTAACCATGAAAATAAGAGCATCAACACACCAATACCAACCATCACTCTAAAAGCAAAAAATACAGGGGCAACAGGCGGAATCTTATCTCCAAAGTCATTTAATCCTTTGACCTCGCCATCCCAACTATGGGTTAAGTAAAAAGACGCCAACTTAGGAATACTGATCTCATAGTCGTTGGTACGAGTTTGTTTATTGGGTATCCCAAAGATCACTGCAGGCACACCAGTACCGCCATTCCAAATTCCCTCCATAGCGGCTAGCTTTGCAGGTTGATGATGAAGGGTGTTTAGGCCATGTAGATCTCCAAGCATAATTTGAATAGGCGTTAAAACCATAGCAGCAGTGAGCGCCATTTTCATCACCATCAAATTTGCTTCCGAGCGGCTATTACGAAGGTAGCGGTAAGCAGAAATACCGGCTAAGAAAAACGATACTGTTAAAAATGAAGCTAACATCATGTGCCCCAGGCGATAAGGCATCGATGGATTAAAGATGATAGCTATCCAATCAACGGCATGCGCTCTGCCATCAATCATGGTAAAACCCTGCGGAGTTTGCATCCATGAATTTAAAGCAATAATCCAAAAGGCTGAAAGGCTCGTCCCAAAAGCCACCAAAAAAGTAGCTAATGTATGCACTCTTTGCGAAACACGCTTTGCACCAAATAGCATGACGCCTAAGAAAGTTGCCTCAAGGAAAAAGGCTGTTAGGACTTCATAGGCCAATAATGGACCGGCAATATTGCCAACGGTTTCCATGTACCCAGGCCAGTTTGTTCCAAACTGAAAGCTCATCGTGATACCACTCACGACACCTAAAGCAAATGTTAAGGCAAAGACTTTGATCCAGAACTGATATGCCTCTTTCCAGCAATCTAACCCAGTCCTGTTGTGTTTAATCTTGAAGTAGAAAAGGAACCAGCCTAAGGCAATCGAAATAGTCGGGAACAAAATATGGAAGGAAATATTTGCACCAAACTGGATTCTGCTCATAATAAGTGTGTCCAACATCCTATTGCCCCTTATTTTTGATGTACTTTTTTATTATCCTCTTAACCACTATGAATTGCTGAGCTTGGCTTTATACCCATCTCATTTAATCGACCGTTAAGACAATGCGAGCGTCAAACCTCAAAATGGATTAATTTACGGGGAGTTGATGATGGCTGACCTATAGTGCCGTGAAAATTAATGTGTAAAGTGTGTGGAGTTTGCCTACACACTTTCTAGCATGTCCAGCGTTACTTAAAGTAACGCTCAAATGACCAAACCTCACCTTTAGTCTCAAAAGCTAGCTTTTTGTGATGTTTAGGTTAACTTTAGGTTCTCTGGTTATGAGAGTAGAAGCCCATGATAGACCCCTATAAACAGGGGGTCTGCGGGTGGTCAGTGTCGGTGTGTAAGCAAATGTGTAAGCAAATTCAGGGATTTAAAAGAAGCGTGGGATCACTCTTTAGTTTTGAAAACCAAAGGTGTTTGGAGCAACCATCTAGCACTTCGTTGCTCCAAAGTTCTTTTTTTGAAGATTGATAAGCGTTACTTAAAGTAACACTCGCTTTTCTGGACGGTGGCTAACGACCCATATTAGACACCCAAAGAAAAACCACCCGAAGGTGGTTTTATGGGGTAGCTTATTTTAAGAACTCTGTCGTCACATCATTTTGTGGGTATGGTAATTTATCGACCTGCCAAGTCTTTGATTTCCCGGACTTAAATACTTCATTCAAATTAATCTCGATAAAGTTCGTACGATTTGCGTAGTTAGCAATTTTCATGCGATTATTTTTTAAATCTTTAATATTTACCCACTGCGTGTAATCAGAAACAACCTGCTTTCCATCCGTTGAACGAGCAACTCCAACAGGAATATCAACGTTATTCAATATATGATCAGCAGCTTGCATAGCATCAGCACTATTAGCTGGCTGATAGGCAAACTGCTTCAAATAAGTAGCTCTGACAAAACGTGATGGTGGAGTGTAATCCGCCGGTAAACCCAGCAAACCACCACCCTGACCCAGCTCAGTCACATTGACATTGCCTACAGTTACAGATGATGTTGCAGTCGATGTAAGCGATAGATAGTTGCGTACATTATTAAGATGCCAGTCATACGTAGGGGCATTAGTTAACACTCCCGCAACGTTGTTATGGATCATCATTTGACCCTTAACAAACTCGACCACAATACTGTCGCCACCACGATCAGTTAATACGAGGTGTAACCAAGGTGGTGTTGGTAAGCCCTTGACTTCGCTTGGGTCAAACCAAACCTTATATTTAGGGAGCTCGCTTCGCAACTCCTTAACCGAGCTAAACATTCCTAAAATAAAACCTCCTAAGTTCAAGATAGAAACATAGTTCTTATCTTGTGGAGTAACGGTTTGATATTCAGTAAAGCCAGGCAAAAAATTTCCGCTAATACCAAGGCCAGCCTCATTTTGACCCTCTAAATATGCAGGAGGGCCTGCTAATACTCCAGGCGCAATTGCGACAAAAGCATACTTACTCGATAGGCTTGTTGCAGGCAGCTTTAGTGATGCTGGTGCGCTAAGGGAAATAGGCGTGCCTTTGGGGTTTGCCGTGAGCTGCCACTTCATATCAAAAGCCCATTCCATGGTTCTACCCGCAACTACCGATCCATCTTTTGCAACTATATTTACAGCAGTACATGCATTGCTCGTAAATGGGGCAAATGCCAAAGTAGCGGAAACCGAAGCAGCCACTATTTTTCTCATCATTATTTGCTTCACGAAAACTCCTTAGCACAGGTCAAATTGAATATCAAAAGGATAGCATCGTTAAGTCAAACCAAGACTTCCTTTTAAGTACTCTTTTAATTTTGCGGCAGTGCATTATAAAAATTAGAACCAATTCTCATGCTCTGAGCGTATAGTTATTTTTAAGGGGAATAGATGAAGCGGATTGTAGATATCTACCGAAAAGAGCAAAGGGGCCAAGTTCTCTGGACTTATATCGTCTCTCTAGGCGGAGATGGTTCTCACCCTGGTCTTGAAGACTTTAAAAAAGAAGCTTTACGATTAGCCGTTATGGATAAACGTGGCTCACTTGCAAACTTAGATGCTTATGTCCATCTTGAAATCATCAAATAACCATGGGTAATAGCACATTACACGCAATCGCTATTGACGAACTTCGCTACTCAAATCCAGAGTTTTATCGAGAGTATTGCCTACTCATTGAGGGAATTAGCAATCAAATTCGAGAGTTAGCGAAAAATCAAGCTGATCGTTTAGATTACAGTAGCTTTACCGAAAGCTATGACCGAGCTAGCCATGAGCCGGTATTGCAAGTGGTCATTGGAATCCAAGAGACAGAGTTGTATATTCATATCTATATCCACAAAGACAATTACTTTGTTATCGGCAAATCTGGAAGTGGCGCGATGGCCAGAAATGCGGAAGAAGCGCTAGCACTTGTAGCGCAAAAGATAAAAGCGACTAAAAAATGAATCGGCAGCGAACAATGCTCAATCAACCCAACCCTTCCCTTACGGGAAAAGGCGGTGTGGTGTATGTCATTGATGATGATGAAGCGATTCGAGATTCCCTGGCTCTACTACTTAATGCCTATGGTTTTAGGGTCAGCCCTCATGAAAGTGCCGAGAGATTCTTGCAATCACTAGCCGCTAGTGATCAACAATCTTTGGGCTGTGCTTTAGTAGATATTCACCTTGGTGGCATGTCTGGAATCGAACTTCAAGAAACGCTTCTGAATATGGGCCTTAATATTCCCATTGCGTTTATTACTGGCCATGGGGAGATCACCACTGCGGTAAATGCACTTAAAAAGGGGGCTTTTGACTTTATTCAAAAACCAGTAGATGAAGAAAAGCTTTATAGCTTAATCAATGAAATGCTATCAAAGGCCTATCTTAGTAAAGAACAATCTACGGAGCTCAAAGAGATCAAAGAGAGATTTAGACTTCTAACCCAAAGAGAATTTGATGTGCTTGATCGCATTGTTGCTGGCAGGATTAATAAGGAAGTTGGCATGGACTTAGGTATTTCAATTAAAACCGTAGAAGCGCATCGAGCGAACCTCATGGAAAAGCTCAAGGTAAATCGTGCAGCTAAACTACTTCAGTTAACCTTGAGATATCGAGAGGCTAAAGCCAAAGGGCTTATTTAATGGGGGCCGTTACCCAAAGTAACGCTCAAATAGGCATTCTGGATTCCAACATTTTTATCATTGCATAGACTGATTCATTCAATGGGGTAGGAATTTCATATTCCTTTCCAAGCTTAACAATATAGCCGTTGAGATAATCAATTTCGGATTTCTTTCCACGCCTTAAGTCCTGCGCAGTTGACGATATCTGAGTAGACATAGTTTTTGCTATAGCATCATTAGCCGCCATTGCTTCATGCCTCTCTATATGCAGTCCTTTTTGAGCGGCTATCTGTAAAAACTCCTCAGTAATCCCGTTAATTAATTTCACAATTTCAGGAACCTTTACCATTTCCCCGTATGCAATCTGACCAATTCCTGAAATGGCGTTGTAGGAGCAATTAACCAAAAACTTTAACCACATGTCCTTTAGTATTTGGGGCGCTATTTCACAAGGCACAGCTGCACTCTGAAAAAGTTCACAAACGCCAGCAAGATTCTCAGAATCCCTTAGGAACAACTCCCCCACAGTTCCCACCAATAACTCACCCCTGCCATGATGTTTCATCACCCTATCGCCCACCATTCCACAGGCCACATAAACGACAGCGGGATATACAGCATTGGAAATAATTTGTGAGGCTACATCTACATTAGCAACCCCGTTCTGTAAACTCAGTACAACTGTTTCTTTTGGAAGAATTGGCGCTAAGTCTTTGAGTGCTTTCTCGGTATCATGCGACTTGACGCAAAGCAAAATCAAATCAGCATCAGATAAAAGTGATATGTCATTACTCGCTTTGATGGGTATGGTCTCATTAAATGTTTGACACTCCATTGCTAACCCATGATCCTGTATTGCTAGAGCGCGATCCGATCTTCCGACTAGGGTAACGTCGTGATGGGCACGAGCCAACATGCCACCAAAAAAGCAGCCCACAGCCCCAGCACCCAATACATAAATCTTCTTGAAATTCTTCAATTTCTTATTGTTTAGTTATTTTTCTCTAAAAAATATCCGCTATCTAAGCGGATACAAGCCATAGCTAGTTATGGAGGAGACTTTTTTAATCCTACGCTCACTTTTTGATGTAAGCAAGCGTTACTTAAAGTAACGCTCAAAAGACAAAACCCCAGCTATCTCTAACTGGGGTCTGCTTTTCTGGCGGTTTCGTCAGACTTAAGTTCTTGTCCCGCTTGGAAATGGATATCCAGGCGCCGTTTTATCTACCTTAACCGGATCTAATAATTCAATATTATCCTGAATTACTGCACAGGAAGATTCATCAACTATGTTGACCTTGAATGGGGCCAAAATTTGAACCCCATCCGACTCTACTTCCCAAGCGTGGTCACCGTCATACAGCCAAACCTGCCAGCCATCGTAATAAGCATCTTCGATCTCAGCCTGTTCATCCTCACCAATATCATCACTAAACTCAAATTCAGTAGCTATGGCATCATCAAACTCACATCCCCACCCTGTCTCAAGCGCACAATAAACATATCTAGCATCTTTGGTGGGCAGGTTGCATTCCTCAAACTCCAAAAATCCCTGCCCAAATCGATAGGTTGTTGAAACATTAAACCAACTTAGCGATCCATCTTCGTTTTTTCTATACATCTCCGCGTCGAATATGGCACTCTTTTTTTCTAAAGGCAATACTTGGTATAAGTTAGTCATAGTTAATTCCTTTTTATTATTTAATTGTATGTTTAATAAAGCTTTATAGGTAGTAGAACTCAGACGACTTCATTCTACGAATCCAAGTTTTAATGGTTCTTATTCCAACCTGATAATGTTCTGCGGCAGCTGTAATGGATTGGAATCTTCCATCGGGGGTCATTACAGGTTTCGGTAAACAACTCCTTCTTGATATCTCGTCCTCAGACATCTCATTAGCAAATCGAAAATTATCTGTCCGAGTTTTTGTAATCCAAACTTTCACAGCATTACCCGTTACCGCGTAATGCTGGGCGGCTGCCGTAATAGATGGAAATAGCCCTTCCGGGGTAATTACCGCCCTAGACCGTCCATTCTTTTCCCCATAGTTCCAATTAACGCGGCGAGTCCCATCTGCATAACTTGCTGTAACAATTTGACGCATTTTGTGACAATGCTCCTCTCCCCAAGTTACTTCGTGGGTATGAGGCATTAAGCTCATCCTCTGCTTATGTTGACTCCAATGCATAAATTCCTCCCAGTCAACTTGGTTTTTATTGGCTAACATAACTACAAATTTTTCTGCTTGCACAATTTTCCCCTTAAGAAAGATCATCAAGCAAGCCATTGTTGGCCATGCATTTCCAATTGTCGGGATCAGCCGTCATCAGCTGCGCAAGCTTAACTGCTGTTCTTAAGCTAACTTTATTAAGGCCCTCTAAGTTCTCATAAATGTAATCCAATACTTCATGCTGCCCACCCTCACTAAGATTAAAGTCTTTAAGTAAATTCTTTTTAATTACCATAAAACAGACTTGTTTGAATAAACTATCTTTTGTATTGTCAGCAATGCAAATTGAAAAACTGCGATCCTTTAATGCGTCTAAGTGAGCTGAAAGCTTATTTCTGCTACCACCAAAGCCAATATTTGAGATAAGAATTACGCTGCCACGAAACTCAAAGCTTGTTGGTACTTTTACCGTAGTCTTCAAATAGGTTTTTACGCACCATTTTCAATAACTCACTCTTATCACTAGCAGCGTCAAACCGTTCGACTAATTCGTATATTTTGGTTAGTAGTTCATATAGGGCTAAACGGCCAGCCACGATATATCGGTCGTTAAATTGCTCATGCTCACGTGCTAGGTCATTAGCTTGGCCAATCAAACTCTTGCTAATAACCAAGCCAGTTGCACCCCCATTTATAGCTATTACTGTTGCTTTTGTCATTTGCTTCTCCTTACTAAACATAGCGAATCTGCTATGAATTGAGTTTAGGATGTATTGACTGTTTTGTTGATTGATCTATAAATCTATGAATTAAGTGCTAATATATTTTTATGAAAAAAGAGATAAGCTCCTCAATTCCAGGACGCACGATGTCCGACTGGTCGACCAAAGGTATTCAGGGCTATGTAATGCTAATGTTGGAATTTTTGCGAATTAGCCCAAGCTATGCGTTGGCTAAAAAGATACGGGGAAGCAAGCTTAGTGAAAGCAAGATTAAGCAGCTAATCATCGAGTTATATTCAAAAGACAAACGAGAGCCTCTTTCTAAGTTAGAAATCAACCAAGCCCTTGTCGACTTTAATCAGGTATTAGAGACTTACGACCTCTTTGGGGATGTTTCCAAAACCCCATTTAAAGAATGGTGGCTAAAGCGCGGAGTAGATATCTACGGCTCACCACACAACAAACCAAAAGTTTGCCAAATCGCCCGCATTGAAAAAGATGAGGTATTTGAACCTCACTTCAATAAAAATTTAGAACAGTATCTTGGGAAGATTAGATTTACCGAAGGTAATCCAACCAGCTTGGTGCTGGGTGTGCCTCTAGGTATGCCTAAAAGCTATCTCTTGAGGCAGATATCAAAGCTAATAGACTTGGCTAAGATTCCCTTGCCCCCAAAATCCCAAAGAGCCAGCAGACCGCTTGCAGCTAAAAGACTTAGGTCAGAACCATTATTAATTCAATTAAGAACAATAATGTATAGGGCTCGACTGCCGGAGGCCCAGCTGTGGAAGATAGGAATCCATGCCAAGGTAAGCCCAAAACATAGCAAGGCATTAAATCTAGAGCTCAAGAAAAAAACAGCAGCCTCATCCCAGCCTAAAGAGCATATGGCTATGCTCACTAGTCGAGCACTTTTAAAAGCTAAGTACGTTGCAGAAAATGCCGCTAGAGGAATCTACCCTAGCTCGAAGAAGGTATTGATACCGCACTACGATTTCAACGAGCTATATGAACGAATGCGCTTATATAGACCAGAGCTAAAAGCCCGAAAAGCTAAATGAGCTCTACCGCCCTACGCTTCATATCGTCATTGACATCAATATAGGCTTGAGTCGTACTGATATTTTTATGGCCAGCCAAACTCATCAGCACCCTCACCCCAATTCCTTTACTGGCTAAATTGGTAATAAAGCTTCTGCGTCCACTATGACTAGTAGCACCCTCTATTTGACACTGCCTATAAATGGCATTCATATGCTGAGTTAAGGTATTAGCCGTAAACCCTCTTCTTGGGAATTTCTGAGTCGGAAAGAACGCCCATAGAGAATCTCTTACTTTTAAGCTATCCGCATAGCTCTGCAGCTCACCTTTTAGCTTCTCGCTAACAAATACAGCACGAGCAACTGCGCCCTTGGTCTGCTCTGCTCTCAAACGAATCTCGCTTTTAACATCGTTATTGGCGTCTAAAACGTCGCACATACGTAGCGCAGCAACTTCACCCACTCTGAGCCCAGCCCAGTGAGTTAATAAGAATATAGCGCGATTACGTAGTGCGTGCTTTGAACCCTTAACAAAATTGAGCACTAACTCTAATTCCTCAGATTTAAATGTCTTTGCTTGTGGCATATAGATAGCTCCTAAAACACATATTTACTTATCTATAAGCATATTTTCTGATGTGTCAGTTGGACAAGTGGGAGTGTCAAAATGCCACGGATTGCTAGACTTGTTGAGATTCAATGGGTTACAAGCTGAACTAATGATTTCAGCAATTTTGTGTGGTTTTTTCTTTTTTGGAATTTTCGTGGAAAACCATGGCGGAAATGGCAAAAAATAAACTGCCTTAATCCTGGCTACAGAAATAATCGTAATCAATTGGTTGTTTAGCGAAAAATTTAGAAAATATATCAATGCCTCGATCTAAATCCTCCGAAAGACTCTCGATTTGAGCAAGTGCATCGTTTAGCTCCAACTGCGTATAGCCTTCCTGATCTTCGCTGTCGTCATCATCAACATCATAATTAACTGAACTCATACCATCCCAAGGTTCTTTCGTATACAAGCCATGTATATTTGGCCCTCTTGATAACATATCTGCAATATGACCACTATCAATCTCCCTATACACAAGGTTGTAATTTGCATAAGAAATATCCGCAAGAGCATTTATGAGTGAGTCAACAACATCAGCAAAGTCAAGCTTACGAAACTCTTCATTTCTTTCTTCTATAAATTTATCAACGTACATAAGACGATCGAATGATCTGAGATCTTTTATTCCACTAGGGTGAGGTATAAAATTTTCGGCAATGTCTCCTCCTTTTTTTGTAACAGCCAATATTTGTTGAGTAGCGAGGTTAATAAAAATAAGGTTCGGCTTGATACTTTCATCATTAAATACCTCACCAAAATCTGGGTAAACAGATAGTAGCTCTTTAGTACTGATCGACTCATCAATGAAAATTGCTAATAAATGATGATGGTATTCAGCGCCATATTTCTTATCGAAAGCATCCATCATATCCAAATCTACCAAGGAGTTATTTTCATTCGACTCAATGCGATCTCGATCATAGACATCAATGAGATTTCCTGATGCATTTAGCTTTTTTATCAGTGCTAATGCTCGAGGCGTTCCGCCAGTTAACTTCATGCATAACTCCTTAGCGCTGAATTATTGATAGACAGCATTAAGGGCGAACTACATTCGCCCGTGATTTCGCTTCTCGCTCATCACATTTATTTCTTTCTATATTACATAAGAATCATGATTGGTTGATAGATTCTTTAGTCAAACGACGGCTATAGCACTTAGAAAGTCCTATTAGCCGCCGCAACGTGTAGATTGGTTCGATGAGTTCCTCAGCAACACGACCCTAAAAGAATTTACTGGAGACAGATGTACTAAAACTCCAAACCTATTGCTAGGAATTCTGCGGCCTACTTGTGGTGCATAACCTTTAGAGCGGTTATGCCAAGTGCGGGCTCATTAGCCGACGTATTACAACCCGCGTTTTTGCCATTTAAGGTGGGCTAACCTTGATAGCCTCAATAAAGATCTACATCCATGTCAAGCAATCATTATGGATGTAACCATAAATGCTTAGGTCATCATCCCAGTGAGATACGTGCCAAAATAACCCGGAATTATCCATGCCTTCAATTGAATAATTTGAATCAATTTTCACTACCCCGGGAGGCGTTAATCCTCTAATCTTGCTAGATTTGCTAGCCTTCTCATATATAGGAACGCCCTCATTTATTAATTCAATATAGAAATATTTTCTATTTGGACTTTTTGACTTTATATAACTTTGGTCTGCACATAAGAGTATCTCTGTCGTTGCATGTAATACATATTCTGCACGCTCTAAAATTCCCTCCTCATCAAATTTAGAAAGATCATTTTTGACTATCCAGGAGGATTTTTTATCACTTCGATATACCTCTGGAGTTAATCGCCAGACATTCCAGTAAGCAACCGAATCAATGTTGAGCTTCATAAGCTCCATCTCTAAAGCATTATGGTCATAAATTATGTAATCGGTCGGCTCTTTTACGTTCTCCTCAAGGTACTTTTTATTTCTCGCGAAATAGGGAACTTTTGAGGTAAGCGACATCAATCCGTTTAACTGCTTATCCTCCAAAAACTGCTTCGCATCGTAAGCGCACTCGAACTTCACATAAATTGCTTTTCTTGCATTTTCTAAGCAACCTCTAAAATCCTTAGCGTTAAAGCACTGCTCAGCCGAACCTAATAAATCCTTATACTCAGAATCTCTAAGTAACTCCACTAAGCTTATTGCAGAAAAACTTTTCCCAAAATGGGATTGACTAGCCTGGTTAAAAAACTCCCAAACAATCAAAAATAAAGGTTCCAATTCATTTTTTGCAGGCTCCAACCCATGGTGCTTTGAGTTCACGCGAAGCTTATTCAAACTATTTAAGTTTTGGCGAAAAGGCAACTCTAGTGGAGAAATTTTTTCATTTATTAATTCAATATATTTACTAAATGCGGCCTTGTCAGGCACATTAACATCCAATTTTTCACATAACCCAAGGAGAAAAGATTCCACAGAATCCTGCAAGAGGTTACATGCGATTGATATCCGTACCCCATTGTTAGATTTAATATTTTCTTGGGCTTGGAAATAAAGACTTCGAGAAAGAAGCAGTTTATTAATTAGTGACTTGTTCATTAAGACATTCTAGCGTTACTTAAAGTAACGCTTAAAAGACAAAACCCCCACCATTTCTGATGAGGGTTTGCTTTTCTGGTGGGCCCACCAGGACTTGAACCTGGGACCAAAGGATTCTGGTTTGTGTAGCTTTCACTACTCCCTGGACTATGCCTTCATCATATTCAAACTTAACGTCTGAACTTAGATGGGTGCCGTCTAGTCTCTACACCTTCAACAGCACTTTCATACTGAAGCTTGGCTCGGCGTTAGCTTGTGCAGCTTTTGGCTGCATTTAGCTTTCTCCGAATTTGACACCATCCCTTATGCAGTTTCCACGCATAAGGCACAACTTTCGCTATGAGTCCTCTGCTCTAACCAACTGAGCTATGGGCCCTAAAACTGTTTTTACTACACACCTTGCTGCTGGTGTTTACCGCTTCAAAACCACACTAAAACCGCATTTACTACACACCATGAAAAAAGCTCTGGTGTGTAAGCGGTGTGTAGTGAATTTATACCGCCTAATTCACCACTAACCTCTTGAATCTATTGAGGTCTTAGTTACAAGACCCCTAGGGCTTCTTTCTTATGAGTCCTCTGCTCTAACCAACTGAGCTATAGGCCCGTTAGTCTTTGGATCAATCTTCTTCGAGGAAGGTCTTGAGTTTATCGCTACGGCTTGGATGACGCATTTTTCTCAGAGCCTTGGCTTCGATCTGACGAATACGCTCACGCGTCACATCAAACTGCTTACCAACTTCTTCGAGGGTGTGATCTGTGCTCATCTCCACACCGAAGCGCATACGCAATACTTTTGCTTCGCGTGGAGTCAATGAATCCAATACATCCTTCACCACATCGCGCATCGAATCATGCAATGCAGCTTCAGCTGGCGCTAATGTATTGCTATCCTCAATAAAGTCGCCCAGATTGGAATCCGCATCATCGCCAATTGGAGTCTCCATGGAGATAGGCTCTTTAGCAATCTTCATAATCTTACGAATCTTGTCCTCAGGAATCTCCATCTTGAGTGCCAAGGTTGCAGCATCTGGCTCATGACCAGTTTCCTGCAAAATTTGACGGCTAATACGGTTCATCTTATTGATCGTCTCAATCATATGAACTGGAATACGGATCGTACGAGCTTGGTCGGCAATAGAACGGGTAATTGCCTGACGAATCCACCAGGTTGCATAGGTAGAGAACTTATAACCACGACGGTATTCAAACTTATCTACCGCCTTCATCAAACCGATATTACCCTCTTGAATCAAGTCCAAGAACTGCAATCCACGGTTGGTGTATTTCTTAGCAATCGAGATTACTAAACGTAAGTTGGCAACAGTCATTTCACGTTTTGCTTCACGCGCGCGCTTCTCGCCGGCGATCATTTGCTTATTTACTTCTTTTAATTCTGGAAGCGGCAAGACAACACGTGTCTGAATATCAATCAACTTCTGCTGTAGTTCCTGAACCGCTGGAACATTACGCTGCAACAATGCTGTGTATGGCTTGTTTTCTTTAAGTAGCTTGGTGGTCCACTCTAAGTTCATGGACATCTTTGGAAAGTCTTTTAATACTTCACCACGATTAACGCCAACTTTGTCTACCAACAAGCTTACGATACCGCGCTCTAGTTTCCAAACTTGGTCTACTTGCGAACGCATTGTGTCGCATAACTTCTCAACACTCTTAGCAGTCAAACGGAAACCAAGTAATTCGCCACGAATCGCTTCTTGTGCCTTGATATAAGCTGGGCAGTTGTAGCCTTCTTTATCAAAAGCCTTGCGCATCTTCTCAGCTTGGGTGCGAACAATCGCAAACTTCTCAAGTGAGATCTGCTTCAGCTCTTCTAATTGTTTAGCATTGGCTGTAGCTGCACCACCGCCACCGCCGCCTTCATCTTCACCACCTTCTTCGTCGCCCTCTTCTGCGTCTGGGTCAACTTCTGGCTCTTCTGGTCCAAGCTTAATATCTTCGGCATTAGGATCAACCAATCCATCCACGAATTGATCAATCTCCATCTCGCCACTAGCGATCTTATCTACGTTAACCAAGATCTCGCCAATCGTGACAGGGCAAGCAGCCAAAGCCATCACCATGTCTTTAAGACCAGCTTCAATCTTCTTCGCAATAACGATCTCGCCTTCACGAGTCAAGAGATCAACGGTACCCATCTCGCGCATGTACATACGCACTGGATCAGTTGTACGCCCGAACTCCGAATCCACTGTGGAGAGAGCTGCTTCAGCTTCTTCTTCCGCCTCTTCTTCGGTAGTCGCTGCAGAAGCATTTTCATTCAAGAGCAGTGTTTCAGCATCAGGAGCCTGCTCATACACGGTAATGTTGATGTCATTCAAGAGGCTGATCAGCGTTTCTAACGCATCTGCATCAGACAACTCATCTGACATCACGTCATTCATTTCGCCATGAGTTAAGTAGCCCTTGGACTTACCCATCTTGATCAATGTCTTCAGACGGGTACGACGTAATTCTTGTTGCTCTTCAGAGCCTAACTGTTGTGCTGCGAATTCTTTTAAGAGCGCCTTTTCTTTTGCCTTACGCTCGCGCGCTTTTTGACGATCAGTCAATACTGGCTCAGCGCCTTCTGCAGGAGCATCCGCTTTTGGCTTGCGGCCTTTTTTTACTTCTTCAGTAGTTTCAACTTCCGTTTCAACCTCTTTTACTTTTTTGCCCTTAGCTTCCTTAACCTCTTTAGCCTCTTTAGCAACCTTAGCTGGCTTTTCTACTTCCGCCTTAGGAGCAACAGCAGTCTTACCTTTTTTAGGCGCCTCTACTTTAGCTTCTGGTTTAACGGTCTTAGTTGGAGCTTTAGCAACTGTCTTGGCAACAGCTTTCACTGGAGCCTTTACAGGCGCTTTTGCTACTGGCTTAGCTGATCTAGCTGGTGCTTTAGCTACAACCTTGGCCACCGCCTTCGTGGGAGCTTTGGCCGCTGGCTTAGCTACCGGCTTCACTGTCTTTGCTACTGGCTTAACTGGTTTAGCGGGCGCCTTTGCTTTAGCTGCAGGCTTGGCAGCAGCCTTAACTGGTGCCTTTACTACTTTTGCGGGGGCTTTTGCTTTAGCAACTGGCTTAGCTGGTGTCTTCGCTTTAGCTACAGGCTTAGCTGCTGGCTTGGCTGATTTGGCTACTGGTTTTTTCTTAATATTAGGCATTTATTAGCACTTACTCACATTACTGATGATTGTTCTCGACTGACTAGGCACAGCCACGTTGTCCACTTGCCCCAAATTTCTTCAAAATAAAGCGCAAGTGGCTGAATTAAATCGGTTTTTTTCTGGGAATAGAGGATTATAGTCGATTGCGACTTTTTCACCCCTTCCCTTATAGAAGATATGGGGTAAATTTCGGGTTTTTCTAGGCCTAAATCAGTAAATTCTTAGGAGAATTTCAATCTTTCGCCCAACTCGCGATATCGAGCCCGATCTTGCTCTGTAGCAGTGCTTCCAGCGATCTTTTGAGCAATTTGTGTCATTTCTGTTTTGAGGTGGATGAGCTCGAGTTTTTTGAAGGCACCATCCAAATCTGCAATCGCTCCTTCAATCTCTAAATCTGAGCCCATGACCCGCTTTCTCAATACTTCATAAAGTGGGGCCAGCTCACTGCGAGATAACTGCTCTTGGAATAAAGCAAATGCGCCGGCACCAACAGCTGGTGGCTTCCCATTCTCACCAGGAATTAGCTCAACTAAATCACACTGAGCCAACAAGTCTTTCATGAGCTCCAATGCTTTTGCGGAACGTAATTCAGAAGCCTGCAAAGCAAGCGCCCGTTTGTTAGCATCCAAGGCCTTTCCTAAATGCGGAAACTGGATCAAGACTCGCAACATTTGCTCTGCTAAATCTGTAGGGGCTTGAGGAGGTGGAATATTTTGTAAGGGCGCTCTTTTAGCTGAACCCTTAGATGCTTGCCAAGGCGCACCTTGTGTCCTGTTACCACTATTGGCTTGAATAAAGTTTGGTGCGCGCTGACTTGTGCTGGCGTATGAGCCTTGCTGTACTGGTGCAGGAGCAACCGTTAAACCACAGAAGGATTCTAATTCGGCAGGCGTTGAATTGGTTCGAATGGCTAGCTCGCGCAAAATTTGCGTGCGCAAAGCTATTGGCGGCATGGATAGCAATAAAGGTTTTGCTGCGTGATGTGTTTGCGCCCTACCCTCAGGAGTTGTCAACTCATGCTCTTGGCTGACAATCTTGAAGAAGAAGCTAGAAATCGACATGGCCTCTTTAATGACCTTTTCAAAGGCGGGCGCCCCATATGCGCGAACATAACTATCGGGGTCATGCTCCGTTGGCAAGAATAAGAAACGAATCTCTTTGTCATCCGACATCAAGGGCAAACAGGCCTCAAGCGCACGTTGTGCAGCACGCTGACCAGCAGAGTCACCATCAAACGAAAAGACGACGCGATCTGTTTGACGCAACAACATGCGCACGTGATTCGCAGTACAAGCTGTACCTAGTGTGGCCACCGCATTAGGGAAGCCCAATTGCGCGAGTGCCACGACATCCATATAACCCTCGCAGACAAGTACGTACTCTTGCGAACGAATGGCCTGCCTTGCTTCGAACAATCCGTATAGCGTATTGCCTTTAGAGAACAGCGGTGTTTCTGGAGAATTTAAATACTTAGGCTCACCTTGATCCAAGATGCGTCCGCCAAAGCCAATAGTCTGACCTTTGGGATTGCGAATCGGAAACATAATGCGGTCACGAAAGCGATCATAACGACGCGCTGTTTGATTACTGTCGCCTTGCTCACTCTGAATCAGTAAGCCGCCCTCAAGCAAAGTCTTCGCCACCTCATCATTGGCATAAGTACCAAAGACCGCTTCAAGACCCTGCCAACCATCAGGCGCATAACCTAAGGCATAACGCTTAGCGATCTCACCAGTGAGACCGCGTCCCTTAAGATATTCGACTGCACGTGGCGCCACCTTCAACTGTTGGCGATACCAATCAGCAGCCGCACTCATAACTTCACTCAGTGCCATAGTCTGCTGTTGGCGTGCAACATCGTTAGCGGTGCGCTCTTCACGCGGCACATCTAATCCAGCCGAACGCGCCAAGTCTTCAATGGCATCCACATAACCAAGACCGGAATACTCCATCAGAAAACTAATGGCAGAGCCATGCGCTCCACAACCAAAGCAGTGATAGAACTGCTTAGTCGGCGATACTGAAAATGAAGGTGATTTCTCAGAATGAAAGGGGCACAAACCTTGAAAGTTCGCGCCCGCTTTTTTTAACTTAACATGCTGCCCAACGACATCAACGATATCAATCCGATTTAACAAATCGGCAATGAAGGATTGGGGTATGAGAGCCATCAGTAGTGGATGAGGCTTGGTTTTTAACTATTTACTTTTTAGCTTACTTTCAGCTTATTTAGCAAGCGCGACTTTTACTAAACCTGAAACTTTTCCCATATCCGCTTTACCTGCTAGCTGAGCTTTGAGCACGCCAATGACTTTGCCCATATCTTGTGGGCCAGCAGCACCAGTCGATGCAACCGCTGCAGCAACAGCTGCTTCTACCTCGGCATCAGATAGCTGTGCTGGTAAATAGGCTTGCAAAATCACCATCTCAGCAGCTTCAATTGCGACTAAATCATCGCGATTCGCTTTTTCAAATTGAGAAATGGAATCTTTGCGTTGCTTAATCATCTTCTCAATTGTAGAAATCACACTGGCATCATCCATCACAATGCGCTCATCGACTTCACGTTGTTTGATAGCTGCCAATAAAAGACGAATGGTTCCTAAGCGCGCCACTTCTTTTGCACGCATCGCGTTTTTCATATCTTCGGTGATTTGATCTTTCAGACTCATGGCATTTTTCCCGGTATTCAATATCTAATAAATTGCTGGCGATTCAAAAGCAAAAACCCGCTGCGTTTCACCGTCAGCGGGTTTCAAAGCCTCTCGGTGAGGAGAGCTTTTAAATTCGATTAGTAAAGCTTTTTAGGCAACATCTGGCTGCGAATACGCTTGTAATGGCGTTTAGCAGCAGCGGCCTTCTTACGCTTACGTTCAGCCGTTGGCTTCTCATAGAACTCGCGGGCACGCAAATCTGTCAAAAGACCATTTTTTTCAATGGTGCGCTTGAAACGGCGCAATGCCACTTCAAAAGGTTCGTTCTCACGGAGGCGGACTGTAGTCATACTTGTTTAACTCGTATATGCTCGAAAAATATCGAAAAATTTAACTGAAGTGCGATTCTAGCACGACCAAATGAAAAAATGATTGTTTTAGGCATAGAAACTTCTTGCGACGAGACCGGGGTGGCCGTATACAACACTACCCCCTGGGAAAATCACGCCCCAGCTCATCAGGGCATCCTAGGACAGGCTTTGCACTCTCAGATTGCCATGCACCGGGACTATGGGGGCGTTGTCCCAGAATTAGCCTCTAGAGACCATATTCGACGAGTTTTACCGCTGCTGGACGATGCTTTGCATGAGGCTGGCCTCCATTTAAAGGATATTGATGCCGTGGCCTACACCCAGGGTCCTGGGTTGGCTGGCGCTTTATTGGTGGGTAGCGCTTTTGCCAAATCCCTGGCCCAAGGCCTGAATTTGCCCTCAATCGGGGTTCATCACCTTGAGGGACACCTACTTTCCCCACTTTTAGGGGTTTCCGTCCCTGAATTCCCTTTTATTGCCCTCCTAGTCTCTGGCGGACACACTCAGCTCATGTTGGTTAGCGGGGTTGGTAAATACCAACTTCTAGGTGAAACCTTGGATGATGCCGCCGGCGAAGCCTTTGATAAAACGGCTAAGTTATTAGGTTTGGACTACCCAGGTGGAGCCGCTATCTCTAAATTAGCGGAAAAAGGGCAATCTGGACGATTTGACTTACCCAAACCGATGATGCATTCGGGAGATTTGGATTTTTCCTTCTCTGGACTTAAAACGGCGGTTCTGAATCAAGTGAAAAAATTTGAAGCACTGGGTATTACCGATTCTGCTGAGATGGCAAGCTTTCATGCGGATCTCGCACGAAGCTTTGTGGACTCACTGGTTGCAGTACTAGTCAGTAAATCAGAAAAAGCCCTCAAGCAAACTGGCTGCAAACATCTAGTGCTTGCGGGAGGTGTAGGCGCCAATTTGCAATTACGTACAGCTTTGAATGCCAGCTCCAAAAAGAATCGATTTGATGTGCACTACCCACCGGTAGATCTATGTACTGATAACGGCGTGATGATTGCGTTTGCAGGAGCATTGCGCATGTTGGCAGAAAATAATGGCTCTACTACTTCGGGCGCTTTTGATATCAAACCCCGCTGGGATTTGGCGAGTAACAATCTCTCTTAATCAGTACTTAATCGCTGATTAAGTACTGATTAGTTTTGCTTTACTTGGCGAGACTAATCTTGGCGTAAGCGCTGTGATTGTGGATAGACTCAAAATTCTCAGCCTCAACCACTAAAGACAAAATACGATCATCGTCTTTGAGATGGCCAGCGACATCGCGCACTAAGTCTTCTACAAACTTGGGATTGTCATAGGCGCGTTCGGTAACCCACTTCTCATCAGGGCGCTTGAGTAAACCCCACAACTCACTAGAGGCTTGACTCTCAGCGGCGGTGACCAAATCTTCTACTGTCATCTTAGTCTGCGAATCGAGCTCTACGGACATGGTCACGTGGGAGCGTTGATTATGTGCGCCGTATTCAGAGATCTCTTTCGAGCAAGGGCACAAACTCATTACTGGAACTTGAGCGCGTAGATTTAAATCAACATCAATCGCACCAGACGCATTTTGTTTGGCCTTCGCAGTCCAGGTCACCTCATAGTCCATCAAGCTTTCAACACCAGATACTGGCGCAGCTTTTTTCACGAAGTGTGTGTAGGTAAATTGAATACGACCTTCGCTGGCATTGAGTAGAGGCAGCATCTCGCGAACCATTGCCACAACGGATGCGCTATCAATAGGCTCATTGTGATTTTGCAAGAGCGCAATAAAACGAGACATGTGCGTACCCTTCACATGCGCAGGTAAGGCCACATCCATTTCGAAATTACCAACAGCTGGCATCACGCCAGTTTTAGTGCGGATCGTCAATGGATGACGTAGTCCCCGAATCCCCACCTGCTCAATTGGTAAGGCACGCTCATCATGCGAAGATTGCACATCCGGCATGACTTGCGGTTTGAGAAAGGCGGCATTAATGTCGTTCATGGATCTATTTTCAGGCAAAAATGACTTATTTGCCTGCGGCCACAGGATTTACGACAGATTTAACAGGAAAACGTAGGGAAATCGCCTTTGCTATCCCCTCAGAGTCCAGGCCGCATTTACTCATCAAGAGCTTGTAATCGCCATGCTCTATAAATTCATCTGGCAGGCCGAGTTGCAATAGAGGCTTGTTCATACCCATAGCGGAGAGCGCCTCTAAACACGCACTACCTGCACCGCCCTGAATAGCGCCATCCTCAATCGTCACAAAATAATCATGGTCTTGTGCCAAGGATTTGAGAAGCTCCAGATCCAATGGTTTTACAAAACGCATATTCGCGACTGAAGCATCGATTTGCTCAGCAACTTCGAGTGCTGGGTAGAGCAAAGTACCAAAAGCCAAAATTGCCAGGCGCTGACCAGCAGGCGCGCTGGACTTACGGCGCAACTCCCCTTTACCCAATGGCACAGTTCGCAATTCTTTTGAAGGAATAGTGCCAACACCAGCACCACGCGGATAGCGCACTGCACTTGGATGCGGTTGATGAAATGCCGTTGTCAATAAATCACGACACTCTGCTTCGTCAGCTGGTGTCAGCACCAACATATTTGGAATGCAGCGTAAGAATGGAATGTCATACGCGCCCGCATGTGTTGCGCCATCAGCACCCACTAAACCCGCACGGTCTAAAGCAAAGAGTACTGGCAGATCCTGAATCGCCACATCATGAATGAGTTGATCATAGGCGCGCTGTAAAAAGGTTGAGTAAATCGCCACCACTGGCTTCATACCTTCACACGCCATACCAGCAGCAAAAGTAACTGCATGCTGTTCGGCAATGCCTACGTCGTAATAACGCTTCGGAAAATTCTGTTCAAACTCAACAAGACCAGAGCCCTCACGCATTGCTGGCGTAATACCGACTAACAATGGATCGGCATGAGCCATATCGCATAACCATTCACCAAATACTTGCGTAAAGGTTTTTTGAGAAGGAGTAGTGGACTTCTTGACACCCTCTTCCGGATTGAACTTACTCGGGCCGTGATACAGAACTGGGTCTGCTTCAGCTAACTCATAGCCTTGACCCTTACGCGTCACAACATGCAAAAACTGGGGGCCACGACCTTCAAGCGCTAAACGGCGCACATTTTGCAACATCGGAATTAAGGCATCTAAATCATGACCGTCGATTGGTCCAAAGTAATTAAAGCCAAACTCTTGAAAAATCGTTGATGGCGAAACCATGCCCTTGGCATGATCCTCTAAACGTTTAGCGAACTCACGCAAAGGAGGAGCGATCGATAGAACGCTATCGATCCCTTTCTTGGTAGCGGAGTAAATATTGCCACTGAGCAATCTGGCCAAGTGGCGATTGAGCGCGCCCACTGCTGGTGAGATCGACATATCGTTGTCGTTCAGAATGACTACCAAGGGTAAGTCGTCATATACGCCCGCATTGTTCATAGCTTCAAATGCCATGCCACCAGTCATAGCGCTATCCCCAATCACCGCAACCGCAACTTGCTTCTCACCCTTAGTTTGGAAAGCGCGCGCCATACCCATCGCCGCAGAAATACTAGTAGAGGAGTGACCGGTACCAAAAGCATCGTATTCACTTTCGGCGCGACGTGGAAAACCAGACAGACCGTTGAACTGGCGCAAGGTATTCATACGCTCGCGACGACCAGTCAAAATTTTGTGCGGATAACTTTGGTGGCCCACATCCCAAACAATACGATCTGCCGGTGTATCAAATACATAATGCAAAGCAATGGATAACTCAACCGTGCCTAAATTGGAGGAGAGATGTCCCCCCGTTTTAGAAACAGAATCCAATACAAACTGACGCAACTCATCAGCAAGCGCAGGAAGCTGCTCACGTGGAAGTTTTTTTAAGTCTGCGGGGGAGTGAATGGAATTTAAAGTCATCAAATCTTCAATAATCTTATTTGCCTCTATTAACTACCAACAGAGCCAAATCTTTCAGAGCTTGGGCTTTAGGGCCAAAACTCTCTAAGCTAGCAATCGCTGTTTCTTGCAAATCTTTTGCTGCTTTCTTGGCATAGTCTAAACCCATCAAGGTGACATAGGTTGGCTTGTCATTAGCAGCATCTTTTCCAGCGGTTTTACCCAAGGTTTGACTATCCGCAGTGGCATCGAGAACATCATCCACAATTTGGAACGCTAGGCCCAGAGCTTCGGAGTAATTTTTGAGATGCGACATTTGGGTCGAATTCAGCTTAGCGGCAATTCCGCCTAGCTGGACTGAACAAGAAAGCAAAGCTCCTGTTTTCATCGCATGCATTTGCTTTAAACCCGCCAGATCTAACTTCTTGCCCACGCTTTCCAGATCGATTGCCTGGCCACCAGCCATGCCACGAGAACCGGATGCGTCAGCTAATGCACTGATCATCGCCAAGCGAGTATCAGCATCACATTGCGAATTGGCTAGAACTTCAAATGCGCGTGTTTGCAACGCATCGCCCACCAACAAAGCTGTCGCTTCGTCATAAGCTTTATGGACCGTAGGTCGACCACGACGCAAATCATCGTCATCCATAGAAGGTAAATCATCGTGCACCAAGGAATAGGCGTGAATACATTCAATCGCAACAGCTGCTGCATCCAATGCACTTTGATTTACCTGATCACCCAGATCGCCAGAGGCATAAACCAATAAAGGACGAATGCGCTTACCGCCACCCTGAGCGGCATAGCGCATTGCTTCATGCAAACGAGCGGGATTGGTATTGGCAGCATCGAGCAAGCGCTCTAAAGCCAGTTCAGTTCGCTGTCCGTGAGCCCGAACCCATTCCTCGAATAAAAGCGTGTTGTTCATGAAGGTCAATGTCAGTGCAACTTACGCTTCAAATACCCGCACTTGCTGCTCCACTTGGGCCAGCATGCCTTGGCAATGCTTCAAGAGGGCTGCACCACGTTGATAGGCCAAAAGGGTCTCTTCTAGGGAGAATTTGCCTGACTCCATGTCAGAAATCAGCTTTTCCAACTCCTTTACAGCCTGCTCATAACGTAGGTTAGGGTCGATTTGCACCTCAAGACCGGGTTTCTGACCCTCAGATTTCTTCGCTGGCATTAGCTCATTTCCTTCAAATTTCTTACAGATATAGCCCTACATATTAAAGCCAGACGTGGGTTAGATGGGTATAATCCCCTCCTTCCTTTCCAATATCGATCCGTCGATGGTTGGATTGGTTATTCCGCTTAGCTTCGGCTGACGTTTTCGGGGGTGGGGAGAATGACTAATCTGGCTACCGCGCAGCAACTTGCGCCGTCCAATTTACAACTGCCGGTTTCGGCATATTTTGACGTTGATCTCTATCAGCGTGAAATTGAACTGCTTTTTAAGCAGGGCCCAGGCTATGTTGGTCACGATCTCATGGTTCCTGAGATTGGCTCTTATCAAACCTTGACCTCAGAAAATGAGGGCCGCTTGCTGGTTCGCAACCAACAAGGTGTTGAACTCCTCTCCAATGTCTGCCGTCACCGCCAAGCACTCATGCTCAACGGCAAAGGCAAAGCCGACAATATTGTTTGCCCCCTACATCGCTGGACCTATGATTTAAATGGCCAATTATTAGGTGCACCCCATTTCGAAGATAAGCCTTGCCTCAATCTGGGTAAATCTCCTTTGCAAAATTGGCAGGGACTCCTATTTGAAGGTCCACGCGATGTGCGCACCGACCTTGCCAAACTGGGCGTCGCTGACGACCTCAACTTTGAGGGTTATGTTTTAGACCATGTTGAAGTCCATGAATGCAATTACAACTGGAAAACTTTCATCGAGGTCTATCTTGAGGACTATCACGTTGAACCGTTTCATCCGGGATTAGGGAAATTTGTTTCTTGTGAAGACTTGCGCTGGGAATTCGGTGACTGGCACAGCGTACAAACGGTTGGCATTCACAAGGACTTAGAGAAACCTGGTTCACCCGTTTACAAAAAATGGCATGAGGCTGTTTTACGTCATCATGAAGGTAAGACCCCCCGCCATGGCGCCATCTGGCTTACCTACTACCCTAATGTGATGGTGGAGTGGTACCCAGGCGTTTTATGTGTTTCCACCTTACATCCTATGGGTCCTAATAAAACACGCAATGTCGTAGAGTTTTATTACCCAGAAGAAATTGCCCTCTTTGAGCGTGAGTTTGTCGATGCGGAGCGTGCGGCCTACATGGAAACTTGCATTGAGGATGATGAGATTGCGGAGCGCATGGATGCTGGTCGCGCTGCCTTACTAGCCCGTGGTCAAAATGAGGTGGGGCCTTATCAAAGCCCAATGGAAGACGGTATGCAACATTTTCACGAATGGTACCGTCGCGCTATGGGATATCAAGGCGCATAATTTAAGCGTGCCTTGAGTTACTCGATTCGCCCAAAATAAACCTGCCGTATTTCTCTTTGAACGGGGATAGCAAATGTCACCACTGATTACCGCAAACCAGTTAGAAGAAATCCTCAATAGTGGCGAGAATGTATTGCTCTGCGATTGCCGCTTTGACTTAGTCGATCCACTAGCAGGCCGCAAGTCTTATTTAGAGGGTCATATTCCAGGTGCGATCTATATCGATCTGGATCAGGATTTATCTGGCAGCAAGACCGGCAAAAATGGTCGCCACCCACTACCCACTTCAGAGGCCTGGGCACGAACTAAATCACGCTTAGGCATTGATTCAAAAACATTGGTGGTGGCTTACGATAATCAAGGCTCGGTATACGCAAGTCGCTTATGGTGGATGCTCAAGGCTACTGGTCATGCTAATGCGCAAGTCTTAGATGGTGGCCTTGATGCTTGGAATGGTCCAATCGGCACCCTGCCACGCCAAGCTGAGCCTACAAGCACCCCTGTGCCAACGATGCCTTATGTTGGACTGGTCTTGGTAGACGGCGTCGTGGAGAACCTGCAAAGCAAACAGAGTCTCGTCGTTGATGCTCGTGCAAGCGATCGCTTTCATGGTCAAAACGAAACTTTAGATCCAGTGGGTGGACATATACCCAATGCGATCAATTATTGCTTTAGAGAAAATCTCTCAGGCAAATCTTTCAAAGCTCCTGAGCAGTTGTACAAGAATTTTCATGATCTCTTGGGATCTACCAAGGCTTCTGAAGTCATTCACCAGTGTGGCTCTGGAGTAACGGCTTGTCATAACTTGCTAGCCATGGAAGTTGCAGGCCTCAAAGGCTCACGCCTATATGCAGGCAGCTGGAGTGAATGGTGCACCGACTCGAGCCGGCCAGTCGAGATTTAATGCAGCAGCGAGAGCAAGATCACAAAGCCAACACCGCAAGCAATCAAAATCGTTTGACGTAAAGACTCAGCCCAATGCGGGCGGCGATGCATTTGTGGAATGAGATCACTCACCGCAATGTAAATAAAACTACTCGAAGCAATCACGAGTAAATAAGGCATGGCTGCGTGAGCCTTCTCCAGAAAGAAGTAAGCCAATACGCCGCCCACTACCGCAGATAAACCACAAATGAAGTTGTACATTAATGCGCGAGTTCGCGAGAACCCTGCATTGAGCAGCACAATGAAATCCCCAATCTCTTGTGGGATCTCATGAGCAATGATGGCAATCGCGGTAAAGATACCCACCTGGTAATCAGCCATAAATGCAGCGGCAATCAACACGCCATCAACAAAGTTATGTAATCCATCGCCGACCAGAATCATCCAACCACTGCGACCCGCTACCTCGGCATCATGACCATGATGATGGTCATGGCCATCCCCTTCATGATGATGGCTGTGGCGTAGCAAAGCAATTTTCTCGAGCAAGAAAAAACCTAATAGCCCTGCAAGCAAAGTAGCAAATAAGAGCTGAGGGCTCGCACCCGGCATCGTAAATGCCTCAGGCAAGGAATGCAGCAAGGCCGTGGCTAGCAAAATACCAACTGAGACACTGACCATGCTGTGAACCATCTTCGATAGCAAAGACAAAGAAAAACTCGCGGCCACGAGAACGCTAGCAGTTCCAGCTAGCGCTGTTACCAACAAGATGCTTTGCAGTACCGACATAGAAATTATGCGACCCCGTTTTGCTTAAACCAGGCAATGCACTTTTCCCAACCATCCTTAGCGGGACCTTCGCGGTAACTTGCGCGGTAGTCAGCATGAAAAGCATGCGGTGCATCTGGATAGATTTCAAAACGACAAGCTTTAGCCGCTGGATTTTTTGGAGCTGCCTTTGCAAGCGCCTCGCGCATTTGTTCAACGCTCTCTAGGGAGATACCAGTATCAGCGCCTCCATATAAGCCCAGCACAGGCGCCTTTAGATCGGCAGCGATATCCACTGGGTGCCGTGGGTTGTTTTCTGTTTTTTCACCAATCACACGGCCATACCAAGCTACACCAGCCCTGACCTGAGGCAGTGTGGCAGATAACCAAGTAATGCGGCCACCCCAACAAAATCCAGTGACGCCAACCTTTTTCAAGTCACCGCCATTTTTACCAGCCCATACCAAGGCTGCCTGCAAGTCATTCAAAACTTGCGTATCAGAAGTGGGAGCTACGATATTTTTTTGAATCTCAGCAATGGTGCCGTAAGTGTTTGGATCGCCCACACGGGTAAAAAATTCTGGGGCAATGGCCAGATAACCCAACTTCGCAAAACGTCTAGTGACATCGGCAATGTATTCATGCACACCAAAGATTTCACTCACCACAATCACGATCGGCAAATTACCCTTAGCTTTGTCTGGACGAGAAACATAAGCGGGCAACTGAAAGCTTCCCACCGGAATCATTTGTTCGCCAGCCTTAATGCCAGCAAAGTCAGTTTCAATCGCCGCAGCAAGGACTGGCTCAGAGGCGGCTACAAAACCAATACCCATCGTTGTTGCAGTAATAGCAGAGGCTTTTATAAAACCCCTTCTATCGCTAGACACTATTTCTGAACCTTGATTTTTTTTCGTTGTCATTTTTCTGTCTCCTAACCTAATTTAGTGCGCTTCTTCCCAATTATCGCCAATCCCAATACCAACCACCAATGGAACCTTTAACTCCGCTACCTTACACATCAAATCTGGTAGTTTTGCCTGCAAGAGCTCGAGCTCATCAAAAGGCACATCAAACACCAACTCATCATGCACCTGCAGCAACATCCGCGTCTTTAACTGTTCTTTTTCCAACCAGTTCTCGACCGCAATCATGGCTAATTTAATCAAATCAGCTGCCGTTCCTTGCATCGGCGCATTAATCGCGGCCCGCTCCGCGCCTTGACGGCGTGGACCGTTCGACCCCTTAATCTCTGGTAACCATAGGCGCCTTCCAAATACCGTCTCAACATAGCCATTCTCCCTGGCCTCCTGACGAGTACGTTCCATGTATTGGGCCACCCCCGGATAGCGGTCAAAGTACTTGGCAATGTAATTTTGGGCAGCTGAGCGCTCAATCCCCAAGTTGCCAGCCAGACCAAAAGCACTCATGCCATAAATCAAGCCAAAATTAATCACCTTGGCATAACGACGCTGCTCTGAGGTAACACTTTCCAGTGGCACTCCAAAAATCTCAGCAGCCGTGGCTTGGTGCACGTCTTTACCAGCAGCGAATGCGGCTAGTAAATTCGCGTCTTCGGCAATATGCGCCATGATGCGTAATTCAATTTGAGAATAATCAGCTGAGAGCAACTTACAACCTTCAGCCGGAATAAACGCCTCACGAATGCGACGACCCTCTTCTGTGCGTACAGGGATATTTTGCAAGTTCGGATCGCTTGAAGCCAAACGCCCTGTCACTGCGGTCGCCTGAGAAAAACTCGTGTGTACGCGCCCTGTTTTTGGGTCAGCCATGCGCGGCAGTTTCTCGATATAGGTCGACATTAATTTAGCGAGACTACGGTAATCCAAGATGCGCGCAGGCAAAGGATAATCTTCAGCTAGCTTCTGCAATACCTCTTCATCAGTCGATGGCGCACCCGACGGCGTCTTCTTAATTACTGGAAGCTCCAACTGTCCAAACAAAATTTCTGCAATCTGTTTGGGGGACTGAATATTAAAAGGCTGCCCAGCTAGCTTATGAATCTCACCCTCTAAAGCCAGCAGACGTTTACCAACCTCTTGACCTTGTTGGGACAGCAGCGCTGAATCAATCCGAATGCCATTACGCTCCATGATCCCAAGGACACGCATTGCTGGCATCTCTATATGCTCATAGACATACAAGAGCCCCGGGCTCTCCTGAATTTGTGGCCACAACACTTGATGCAAGCGCAAGGTAATGTCGGCATCTTCAGCGGCGTAATCTGTCGCAATCTTCAAGTCCACTTGATCAAAGCCAATCTGATGCACGCCTTTACCGCATACCTCTTCGTACCGAATAGTCTTCATGCCAAGATGGCGCTCAGCCAGGCTATCCATATTGTGCGGCATGTGCGATTCAAGCACATAAGATTCCAGCATGGTGTCAAACGCAATACCCTGCAAGGTAATGCCATAGTTCGCAAAAATATGACTGTCGTACTTGAGGTTTTGACCGACCTTTAACTGCGTAGCGCTCTCGAGCCAAGGTTTCAGGCACTTCAAAACGAGTTCACGATTAAGTTGGGTTTCTCCATTACGGTGCGCTACTGGTATGTAGCATGCCTCTCCAGGAGTGACACTCAGCGAGATGCCAACAAGCTCCGCAGCCAGCGCATCTAAGCCAGTCGTTTCCGTATCAACAGCAGTGAGTGGCGCACCCTCAATTTTTTTAATCCAATGATCTAGCGCTACTTCATCAACAACACATTCATAGTGCTTGGCTATTGCGCCCTGCATATCAGTCGTCTCTTGCGATAAGGCCGTTGTCGCTGCAGTTGCGGTTGGGCCAAACTTCTTGGCTGCAACTGTTATATTTTCTTCAGAGGTATTTTTGATAGGGCTTCCAGCTAAATCAAAACCTCCGCTAGCTTCAGGCGCTACCCCTCCAAGTTGCTTTTCCACATCACGCAGCCAAGTCTTAAATGCGTAGCGCTCAAATAATTCTCGTAAGAGTGGCGCATCCTCTGGTTTCGCATGCAGATCATCCAAGCCTGGAAGGTGTGGAGATAAATCACAATCCGTTTTGACAGTAATGAGCTGGCGAGCTTGTGGGAGCCACTGCAAACTGTTACGCAGGTTCTCCCCCACAACGCCTTTCACTTGATCAGCATTTGCCATCAAATTATCTAAGTCACCAAACTCAGCCAACCATTTATTCGCTGTTTTAGGACCAGCCTTAGGAACACCGGGTACGTTATCGACCGTATCCCCAATGATCGATAGGTAATCTACGATGCGCTCGGGAGGTACGCCGAATTTGGCAATGACACCATCGATATCCAGCTTTTCATCGGTCATCGTATTAATTAAGGTGACTGATGGATTGACCAACTGGGCCAAATCTTTGTCGCCAGTAGAAATAATGGTTTCCCAGCCCGCTTGGGTAGCCTGGCAAGCTAGGGTTCCGATCACATCATCCGCCTCAACCCCTGAAACCATCAATACCGGCCAGCCCAATGCCTTCACCATGGCATGAATAGGCTCAATCTGCTTAACCAAATCTTCCGGCATGGGAGAGCGGTGCGCCTTGTACTCCGAATACATTTCATCTCTAAAGGTCTTGCCTTTGGCGTCGAAAACACAAGCAATATGGTCGGCCTTGAGTTCCGAGCGAGCCCGGCGCATCATATTGACCATGCCGTAGATTGCACCCGTTGGGTCACCCGCCCCATTTCTGAGGTCTGGCATGGCATGAAAGGCGCGATAGAGGTAGCTAGAACCGTCTACCAACAAGAGTCTATGTTTAGTCATACCGCAATCGTACAATCTAGTTGCTAACTGCCTACAGATCAGGTTCAAATCCTCCTGAAAAGAGGCCTAAAAAGGTGAAAAATGATGCATGCTCTAACTAACTTACTCCACTCTTCCTTGAGCCAAGCCCTTGTTCTTGCAAGCTTTTTAGTGGCTTTTGCCTCTTTTGGCCTGCACTCAGCGTACGCTCAGAACAATTCTCAAGCGCTAAGCCCTTCTGAGCTACAGCGTATTAATAGCCAGCCATTAGCACCTGCAGTGAGCGCGTCCGATGTGACAAATGCCACCCAGAGCCGCAAACCCAGCTTTCAGCACAAAGAGGCGACTGGCACTGAAGTAACGGAATACAAGGATGCCAATTCACCAACTCAGGTAGATGTGAAGACACGCTACACCAGCTACGAGATGGCGCCTCCTACAACAGTCATGCCAGGCGTACCAAAAGAAACTGAATTACTCAGCGTTCCTAGCATCAGCATTCCTTTTTAATCACTGATTCTCTGAACCTGATCATTCGCTCCCTTTATTTTTAGTCATGGCTGTCTTTACACCTATTGAATTGAGCGATATTGCCGATTGGATCGCAAGAGATTTTGATATTGGGCAAGCAGTCGAGATTCGTGGAATTCATGGTGGTATCGAGAACTCCAATTTCTTTCTCGATACTGAGAAGGATGGGAAAAAACAAGAATATGTACTCACTATTTTTGAAAGACTCTCAGCAGAGCAACTCCCCTACTATTTGGAGTTGATGCGTCACCTGGCCAACAAAGGCATTCCAGTTCCCAAGCCACTTGAAAATAAACAGGGGCACATTCTATTTACCCTCAAAGGTAAGCCTGCTGCCATTGTGAGTAAGCTACCTGGACTTTCCAGGCTAGCGCCCGAAGTAAATCATTGCGCCTTAGTTGGTGAGAACTTGGCAAAAATGCATTTGGCAAGCAGCGACTTCAAGGGCACCCAAGAAAATCTTCGCAGCCTTTCTTGGTGGCAAAAAACAGTTCCACAAGTCTTGTCGCACTTGAGCGATACACAGAAAGAATTACTTACAACTGAGCTTACCGATCAAGAACAATTCTTTGCTTCTGAAGCATATGCATTGCTGCCACAAGGCGCAAGCCATTGCGATCTCTTTAGAGATAATGTGCTTTTTGATCCGCGTGGCGCCAGTGATACATCTCAAGATCAGCTCGGCGGATTCTTTGACTTTTATTTTGCCGGAACAGATAAGTGGTTATTTGATTTAGCAGTCACCGTAAACGATTGGTGTCTTGCTGAGAACAAACAAGATTTAGATCCTGTCCGCTTTAAAGCGCTAATGGATGCCTATCAGGCTGTTCGCCCACTCACTAAGGAAGAACAGGTAAGCTGGCCCCTGATGATGCGTGCCGCGGCTCTGCGGTTTTGGATTTCACGCCTGTGGGATTTTTACTTACCGCGTGATGCTCAAATGCTCACGCCGCATGACCCCCGTCATTTTGAAAATATTCTCTTAAGCCGCAAAGCAATATGAAACTAAACTCCGTCGCCCCGAAAGAAGGCTACACCTGGATACGCCAAGGCATTTGGCTGTTCAAACAAAATCCTTTGGGATTTTTAATGTTGGTATTCATGTATGTGTTTGTGGCACAGCTTGCCGTACTCGTTCCTGTGATTGGCGTCTTTGCCGTTTTATTACTTACCCCCACTTTATCGGTTGGCTTTATGACTGCCTGTCGCCAAGCGATTCAAAAAGAACGGATTCGTCCATCGGTATATGTCATTGCTCTGCAATCGACTCCATTAATTCGTAAACGGATTCTTCAATTGGGTCTCGTATACGCCGCACTGATCCTAGTGCTCAGCTTTATCTTGAGCCTGCTTGTAGACTTTGAGTTGCTACTTCCGTTGATGACTAGCGATAAGCCCATCACTCCAGAGGCAGTTCGTCAGATTTATCTGATTCTTTTTTTTGGTGGCCTGCTCTATGTGCCAGTAGCAATGCTGATGTGGTTCTCACCTGTACTAGTTGCTTGGGCTGATATGCCAGTATCACAGGCACTCTTTTCCAGTGCGATTGCTTGCTGGACAAATCGTGGCGCATTCTTTTTATATATCGCGATTTGGGGCGCGATCTTAATTGCGATTCCCCTCACGATTGGCTCTATCTTAGATGCTCTAGATTTAAGTCAAGCCGCATCATTCATCATCGCGCCAATTTCCATGGCAGGACTCACCGTGATGCATTGCTCGTTCTTTGCTACCTGGAAAGCGTGCTTTGCCGAAAAAGAATCGGCAACGCTCATTGCTTAACTAGCCTCTTATTTATCAGTAGTTAGTCTATTGCCGCAAGCTTAGCGATACTGAGTTGCAACCATTTCACACCGTGGCGCTTGAAATTGACTTGAGCCCGCGCATCAGCATCATTACCCTCTAAACCAGTCACCCGCCCCTCACCAAACTTCGTGTGAAAAACATTTTGCCCAATCGTAAATGGATAATTACCTCGTGGTGGTGAAGCCATTCTGGTAACAGAGGTTGAGGCAGAGCCAACGCGACCCAGTTGTTTAGCGGGCCGTTCACGCTCATTACTGCTGTCAAAGAAATCGTTAGATCCGAACTCGCGCTGACGGGTATAGCCATCTTGCCAAGTGGATCCTGAGCGACCGCCATTTCCACTGGTAGTGCCACCCCAACGAGCATCCTTCATTTTTGGAGTGAGCCACTTTAGCGAATCGGAAGGCAACTCTTCTAAGAAGCGTGACGGCATGTTGTAACGCACTTGACCGTGCAGCATCCGTGACTGCGTATGAGAGAGATAGAGACGCTCTTTAGCGCGGGTAATCGCGACATACATGAGGCGACGCTCTTCCTCTAATCCGTTTTGCTCATTAATACTGTTCTCGTGTGGGAACAAGCCTTCTTCTAAGCCAGTAATAAATACCGCGGTGAATTCTAAGCCTTTAGCAGAGTGAACAGTCATCAGCTGAACAGCATCTTGACCCGCTTGGGCTTGGTTATCCCCAGCCTCTAATGAAGCATGCGATAGAAATGCAGCTAATGGTGAGACTTCCACTACACCAGGCGCATTCTCACCCGGTAGCGTGGCAGCAGTTGCGTCCTGGCCATAACCTTCTTCCGCAATAAATGCGGTTGCGGCATTGATTAATTCTTGTAAATTTTCTACGCGATCTTGTCCTTCACGCTCTGAGAGGTAGTGCTGAATCAAGCCGCTATTCTGAATCACAAACTCAACGGTTTCAGGCAAGGTATTGTGGCGAGTCGCCTCGCGCATGTGATCCACCAAACGCACAAAGCCACCCAAGGAGGCGCCAGCCTTGCCATCCAATGTAGATGCCGCTAGATACAGCGAGCTATTCTGAGCACGCGCCGCATCTTGCACAGCCTCAATGGATCTTGCGCCAATACCGCGTGTCGGGAAATTAACTACTCGTGAGAAGGAGGTATCGTCGTTCGGATTTTCTAGAAGACGTAAATACGCTAAGGCATGCTTAATCTCGGCGCGCTCGAAGAAGCGTAATCCGCCATACACACGATAGGGAATGGCAGCGGAAAACAAAGCATGCTCAATGATGCGTGATTGCGCATTGCTTCTATAGAGCAAGGCTACTTCAGTACGCTTGATACCGCTATTTACCAAGGCTTTGATTTCATCTACAAGCCACGCCGCTTCAGCGTGATCGCTTGGTGCATCGTAGATGCGGACGGGCTCGCCATGACCTGCATCGGTGCGCAGGTTTTTACCAAGACGATCCGTGTTATTGGAAATTAAATAGTTTGCGGTATTGAGAATATGACCATGCGAGCGGTAGTTTTGCTCAAGCTTGACCATCATGGGGTGATATTGCTTTTCATAAAGACGCATGTTCTCTACATCGGCACCGCGGAATGCATAAATACTTTGATCGTCATCACCCACCGCGAAGACTGCACTACTTCCAGCGCTACTCACATTCACACGGCTGGCATCGTGACCGGAAAGTAATTTCAGCCAAGCGTATTGGAGCGCATTGGTATCTTGAAACTCATCAATCAAAATATGACGGAAGCGCTCTTGATAATGTGTCCGAATCGCTTCGTTATGTTTAAGCAGTTCATAGCTGCGCAATAAGAGTTCTGCAAAGTCGACTACGCCTTCACGTTGACATTGCTCGTCGTAAGCTTCATACAGCTGTGCCATCTTGGCTTGAAAGTCATCACCAACCGATAGTTCGCGAGCGCGTTGGCCGCGCTCTTTGGCATGCGCAATGAAGTATTGCAACTGCTTAGGAGGATATTTTTCATCATCGACCTTTAAACCCTTCAAAAGGCGCTTAATGGCAGAAAGTTGATCTTGGGTATCCAAAATCTGAAAAGTGGACGGTAAACCCGCTTCTTTGTGATGCGCACGCAATAAACGGTTGCAAAGACCATGAAAAGTGCCAATCCACATACCACGGGTATTAATGGGCAACATGGCGCTTAAGCGCAACATCATCTCTTTAGCGGCCTTATTAGTGAAGGTCACCGCTAGGACCCCAATGGGCGAAACTTGACCCGTTTGGATCAACCAAGCTATACGGGTGGTGAGGACGCGGGTCTTTCCGCTACCAGCGCCAGCCAAAATGAGGGCTGACTGGGCTTGGCCATTTGAATTAACAGGCGGGAGGGTCACTGCCTCGCGTTGTTCTGGATTAAGGTTTGCGAGCAAGTCTGAGTACATCGCCCCAATTATAATTTGCCTCTTATGCCAAATGCTTCGAATACCCCTAATTCATCAGCGGCCAGTTCTTTAGACGAACTAGCCAAATCCTACGAACCCGCCCCAATTGAAGCTTATTGGGGTCCGGAATGGGAACGCCGAGGCATTGCCGACGCCACCCTAGATGAGGGCAAGGGAGACTTCTCGATTCAGTTACCACCACCGAATGTGACTGGCACCCTTCATATGGGTCACGCCTTTAACCAAACCATCATGGATGGCTTAGTGCGTCATGCCCGCATGTCTGGCAAAAATACCTTGTGGGTTCCAGGCACAGACCATGCCGGTATCGCTACGCAAATCGTCGTTGAGCGTCAGCTGGATGCACAGAAAGTTTCTCGTCATGATTTAGGTCGTGAGAAATTTTTAGAAAAAGTTTGGGAGTGGAAAGAAACCTCTGGCAATACCATCACCCGTCAGATTCGTCGTTTAGGTGCTTCGATTGATTGGGGTAAAGAATATTTCACGATGGACAGCAAGATGTCCAAAGCAGTTGTCGAAGTATTCGTTCGTTTGCATGAGCAGGGATTAATTTACCGCGGCAAACGTTTAGTGAACTGGGATCCAGTTCTAGGTACCGCAGTTTCAGATTTGGAAGTAGTGAGCGAAGAAGAAGATGGCTCCATGTGGCATATCCGCTATCCATTAGCGGATGGCTCTGGACACCTGACCGTTGCCACCACTCGCCCAGAGACCTTATTGGGCGACGTCGCCGTCATGGTCAACCCAGAAGACGAGCGCTATAAACACCTCATTGGCAAGTCAGTACAGCTACCACTCTGCAATCGGGAAATTCCGATCATTGCGGATGACTACGTTGATTTAGCTTTTGGTACTGGCGTAGTTAAAGTGACGCCTGCACACGATTTCAATGACTATGCCGTTGGACAGCGCCACCAATTGCCACTCATTAATATTTTGACTCTCGATGCCAAGATTAATGAAAATGCTCCTGCCGCTTATCAAGGTCTTGAGCGCTTTGCCGCACGCAAACAAATCGTTGCTGACCTTGAAACAGCAGGACTACTAGATAAAGTTCAGCCTCACAAATTAATGGTGCCACGTGGTGATCGCACTCAAACCATCATTGAGCCAATGCTCACAGACCAATGGTTTGTTGCGGTATCAAAACCAAGTCCTGACAATAAATACCAACCTGGTTCATCCATCGCTGGCGCTGCTTTAGATGCGGTAACTAAAGGCGATATCAAACTGGTTCCAGAAAACTGGATCAGCACTTATTCGCAGTGGCTGGAAAATATTCAGGACTGGTGCATCTCTCGTCAACTCTGGTGGGGTCATCAAATCCCCGCCTGGTATGGCGATGATGGTCAGATTTTTGTAGGCCGCTCCGAAGAAGAGGCGCAAGCCAAAGCCACTGCTGCCGGCTACACCGGCCAACTGAATCGTGATCCTGATGTTTTAGATACTTGGTTTAGCTCTGCGCTCGTGCCATTTAGCTCATTAGGCTGGCCTGAGGAAACGCCTGCACTAAACCATTTCTTGCCCTCATCCGTCCTAGTGACTGGTTTTGACATTATCTTCTTCTGGGTAGCCAGAATGGTCATGATGACTTGCCATTTCACGGGCAAGGTGCCGTTCCATACCGTCTACGTTCATGGCTTAGTGCGTGATGCCGAAGGCCAGAAGATGAGCAAATCTAAGGGGAATACCTTGGATCCCATTGATTTGATTGACGGCATCAAGATTGAAGACTTAGTGTCCAAGCGGACTACTGGCTTGATGAATCCTAGGCAAGCTGAAAGTATTGGCAAAAAGACTAAGAAAGAGTTTCCGGAAGGGATTCCCGCGTTTGGTACGGATGCTTTGCGCTTTACTTTTGCCTCACTGGCGTCACTTGGCCGCAACATTAACTTTGATCAGAAGCGCTGCGAGGGCTATCGCAACTTTTGCAACAAGTTGTGGAACGCCACCCGCTTCGTTCTCATGAACTGCCCTGGCAATGATGAAGAAAATGGTTTTGCACCATGTGATAACCAATGTGGTCCAGATGGTTATCTTGATTTTTCAGCAGCGGATAAATGGATCGTTTCTTTATTACAAAGAACAGAGGCTGATGTAGCCAAAGGTTTCCAAAACTATCGCTTTGACAATATCGCTACCAGTATTTATCAGTTTGTTTGGGATGAATACTGCGATTGGTATTTAGAATTGGCAAAAGTTCAATTGCAAACAGGTACCCCTGCACAGCAACGTGCTACTCGCAGAACGCTCTTGCGTGTTCTAGAAACCATTTTGCGCATGGCTCATCCGCTGATTCCATTCATTACTGAAACCCTCTGGCAAACCGTTGGGCCAAAGATTGGTAAAGAATTAGCTAAGCAAGATAAGCAAACCATTGCTCTACAGCCTTACCCCGTTGCTCAGCTCGATAAGATTGACGAGCAAAGTGAAGCTTGGGTTGCGCAAATTAAATCCATCGTAGATGCCTGTCGTAATCTGCGTGGCGAGATGCAAGTCTCTCCCGCGCTCAAGGTGCCCCTCTGGATTAGTGGGCCGCAAGACTTTCTGAGACAGGCAAGCCCATACATTACTGCCTTAGCCAAGTTATCAGAAGTCAAAATCTACGATGACGAATCTGCTTTAGAAAAAGATGCTCCTGGCGCCCCAATGGCCTTGGTTGGCGATTTCAAGCTATTGCTCAAAATTGAAGTAGACGTAGCAGCCGAGAGAATTCGCCTGGGCAAAGAAATTGAGCGCTTGGCCAATGAGATAACGAAGGCACGTAGCAAACTTGGCAATGAGAGCTTTGTGGCTCGCGCCCCAGAAGAGGTGGTTGCCCAAGAAAAGCAACGTCTTGCTGGCTTTGAGCAAAATCATGAGAAGCTTGTTGCACAATTAGAACGACTGAAATAACAGTAGCTAACTCAAGTAAATAAAGTAAAGCCTAAAGCGATCGGAATTTCCATGCCATTAAGCACTAAAGCCGTAACCAAAGCAGTCTTCCCAGTTGCAGGTCTAGGGACGCGATTCTTACCTGCTACTAAAGCTAGCCCAAAAGAAATGCTGAATGTCGTTGATAAGCCACTGATTCAGTATGCGGTTGAAGAGGCGATTGCCGCTGGCATCACCGAAATGATTTTCGTAACTGGCCGTAGCAAGCGCGCAATCGAAGATCACTTTGATAAAGCTTATGAATTAGAAGCTGAACTCGAGGCAAAGAATAAGCAGGCCTTGCTAGAGATCGTACGTAGCGTCAAGCCAAGCCATGTCGATTGCGTCTATGTACGCCAGCCAGAGGCACTTGGCCTGGGTCACGCTGTCTTGTGTGCAGAAAAGCTTGTGCGTGATGAGCCTTTTGCCATCATCCTCGCAGATGACTTGCTTGATGGCCAGCCCCCAGTACTCCAGCAAATGCTGAGAGTATTTGACGAGCAAAACGGCTCTGTCTTGGCAGTGGAAAAGATCGACCCATCTAAAAGTAGTTCCTATGGAATTATTTCTGGGACAGAAGTATCCAAAGGAATTTATCGTCTAGATGGCATTGTGGAGAAACCACAGCCCCAAGACGCCCCCTCTAACTTAGCGGTAGTAGGTCGCTATGTTTTATCTTCAGACATCTTTAAGCATATTCGCAATCTCAAGCCCGGCGCTGGCGGTGAAATTCAGCTGACTGATGCGATTGCCTCTTTACTCAAAGAAGAGCCAGTATTTGCTTATGAATATGATGGAGTGCGTTACGACTGTGGCAGTAAGCTAGGCTACCTCAAAGCTTCCGTGGAATTTGCTTTGCGGCATCCCGAAGTGAGTACTGAGTTTGCAGCGTACTTAAAGAGTCGTTCTTTAACTTAGGCCTTAAACACTATCTTCCGTGAGATAAAAACAAAAAGGCAGAAAGTGATTTCTGCCTTTTTGTTTGGTACTGAGAGTTTCCAGTATTTAAGGAGTCTTATCTTCTCTTTAAAAAGAATACCAAGATATCGCCCTCGGTAGTGCTGGAGAGCAACTCATTACCCGTCTGTTTGGCAAAGGCGGGAAAGTCATGCGCAGCACCAGCATCGGTTGCTTTCACTTTCAATACTTCGCCTGATTGCATGGTGGCTAGGGCTTTTTTAGTGCGCAAGATGGGAAGCGGGCAGTTCATACCAATCGCATCGACTTCAAGATTAAATTCGATAGCATCACTCATTTCGAGGCCACCCAATCTTTAACGCCAGCCAAAGCCGCGCCCAACTTACTAGGATCCGTACCGCCGGCCATCGCCATTTCTGGCTTACCGCCACCCTTACCGCCCACTTGCTGGGCAACAAAGTTCACCAAGTCACCTGCTTTGACTTTAGCAATTGAGTCCGCGGTAACGCCTGCGATCAAACTGACCTTATCGCCCTGAACAGAAGCCAAGACAATCGCTGCTGTTTTCAGCTTCGCTTTCAAGGCATCCATGGTCTCGCGTAAGACCTGCGCATCAGCACCATCCAAGCGCGCCGCTAATACCTTAAGGCCATTGACATCAATCGCTTGTGTTGCCAACTCATCACCTTGGCTTGCAGCAAGTTTGGAATTGACTTTATCTAACTCTCGCTCAGCCTGACGCAAGCTGTCTTGAAGCTGGGTAACCCGATTTACCAAATCTCCTGGATGGGTTTTAAGAATCGTTGCCGCTTCGTTGATCCTATCTTCTAAGCCTTGCAAGAAGTTCAAAGCGTTTCTGCCAGTGACCGCCTCAACACGACGAATTCCAGCAGCTACACCACCTTCAGAAACAATCTTCAAGCTACCGATATCACCAGTACGCCCAACGTGAGTTCCGCCGCATAGCTCCTTAGAGCTACCGATTTCTAGTACGCGAACTTCGTCGCCATACTTTTCACCAAAGAGCATCATGGCGCCGGTTTTTTGCGCATCATCTAGAGACATCACTTTTCCGGAGGTTGCGGTATTCGCCAGAATCTCGGCATTCACAATATCTTCAACCCGTCGAAGCTCTGCAGCAGTTATAGGGGCATTGTGCGTAAAGTCAAAACGGGTTTTGCTGGCGTCAACCAATGAACCTTTTTGTTGCACATGGTCACCCAATACTTCGCGCAATGCTTTATGCAGAATATGCGTAGCGCTGTGGTTGCGCATGATTTCAGTTCTTTGCTCAGCATCCACTAGGGCATTCAGTGTGTCGCCCACCTTAAGCTCACCCTCGAGTACTTCACCCTGATGACCAAATACATCGGCCTGAATCTTAAAAGTATCCTCAACAGCAAAGCGCACCGCTTCATTGCGCAACTCGCCCTTATCGCCAACCTGTCCACCAGACTCCGCATAAAAAGGGGTGTTATCTAATACGATTACTGCGGCATCGCCAGCTTTCACAGACTGCACGGCAGAGCCGTCCACATATAGCGCAGTGACTTTGGCGCCCTCATGCTTCAGAGTATCGTAGCCATGGAACTGAGTGGGTTTGCCGGAGTACTCTAGACCTTGAGCCACTTTAAACTTACCGGCCGCTCTCGCTTGGTCGCGTTGCTTTTGCATTGCCAACTCGAAACCTTCAGCGTCGACCGTGACATCACGTTCGCGGCAAACGTCCGCAGTCAAATCTAATGGGAAGCCAAAGGTATCGTGTAAACGGAAAGCAGTCTCACCATCAACCGTTTTGGCCCCACCAGCAAGAGCGCCTTCCAAAATTTCCATGCCATTAGCAATGGTCTGAAAGAAACGCTCCTCTTCCTGCTTAATTACTTCACTTACTTTATCTTTTGCTGCCTGTAGCTCTGGATAAGCCTGACCCATCTCCTTTACGAGCGCGGGAACGAGTTGATAGAAGAAAGGTTTGCGCGCACCCAATTTATAGCCATGGCGAATCGCACGGCGTGTAATACGGCGCAACACATAGCCACGACCCGCATTGCCCGGGATCACGCCATCCACTACGATAAAACTACAGGCACGAATGTGATCCGCAATTACTTTAAGAGATGGGCTAGCTGGATCACAATTCTCGCCACCAGCGGCATCGACAGCTTCTTTAGCTGCCTTGAGCAAATTAACAAAAAGATCAATCTCGTAATTGGAATGCACGTGCTGTAAAACAGCAGCAATCCGCTCAAGACCCATGCCGGTATCTACGCTAGGCTTAGGCAATGGATGCATATTGCCCGCTTCATCGCGATTGAACTGCATAAATACGTTATTCCAGATCTCGATGTAGCGATCACCATCCTCATCAGGGCTTCCTGGAGGGCCACCAGCGATATGAGCGCCATGGTCATAAAAGATTTCAGTACAAGGGCCGCATGGGCCTGTGTCGCCCATCATCCAGAAGTTGTCTGAAGCGTAACGAGCACCCTTGTTATCGCCAATACGAATAATGCGCTCAGCAGGAACGCCGATTTGCTTATTCCAAATCTCATAAGCTTCGTCGTCTTCTGCATACACAGTGACAAGCAACTTTTCTTCGGGAAGCTTAAAGACTTCAGTCAATAAGCCCCAGGCAAACTGAATCGCATCTTTCTTAAAGTAATCTCCAAAAGAAAAATTACCCAGCATTTCAAAGAAGGTGTGATGACGAGCCGTATAGCCAACGTTATCCAAGTCATTGTGTTTGCCGCCGGCACGGATACATTTTTGAGCAGTTGTGGCGCGGTTATAAGGGCGCTTATCAAAGCCTAAAAAGACGTCCTTAAACTGGTTCATCCCGGCATTCGTAAATAGCAAGGTAGGGTCGTCTCCAGGCACCACTGGGCTAGAAGGGACAATTTGGTGGCCTTTTTGGGCGAAGTAGTCCAGGTACGCCTGGCGAATTTGGGAGACTTTCATGGGAATAATTATCGCATTGGCACTAGTCAGGGGCAAACCCTAAGTAAACCTTCTCAATCCTGCCTTACAATCCCGTAACATCAATAAATAGATCGGCATTTAAGTCGATAAACAAGGAGCTCAACTTGAAAATTCGCAATCAACGGGATTTCGGCGCTGGAATCATGTACATGGTGATCGGCCTGTTCTTTACCATCATAGCAACGCAATACCCAATGGGTACTGCAGCCAAAATGGGGCCCGGATACTTCCCCTTCTGTCTTGGTATTCTGATGACCCTCTTGGGCTTATTGGTGCTCGTGAAGTCCTTAGGCGCCACGGCTGCCATCGAAAGCATTCCTAAATTCAACTGGCGCATTATTGGCTTGATTACTGGCTCCGTAGTGCTTTACGGCATTCTTCTGCCAACTATGGGCTTTGTTGTAGCGGTATTTGTACTGGTGTTCATGTCAGCTAGCGCGAGTCATGAATTCCATTGGAAGGGCACCTTGATCAATGCAACTTTCCTTGTTGCCTTTACCTATTCGGTGTTTGTATTGGGCTTGAAGCTTCAATTCCCACTTCTACCTTTCTTTCTTCAATAACGGACCGGGATACTGAAAAATGGACTTATTTGCTAATTTAGCCCTCGGTTTCGATACCGCCTTTACTCTTCAAAATCTCCTTTACTGCTTAATCGGCTGTGTATTGGGTACCTTAATTGGTGTTTTGCCTGGCTTAGGCCCAATTGCTACGATTGCAATGCTATTGCCTGCAACCTATGCCCTGCCTCCAATTGCCGCGTTGATTATGTTGGCTGGTATTTACTACGGCTCTCAGTACGGTGGCTCCACAACAGCGATTTTGCTCAACATCCCAGGAGAGACGTCCTCGGTGGTGACGGCGATTGATGGCTACCAAATGGCCAGAAATGGTCGAGCGGGCGTGGCTCTCTTTACCGCTGGTATGGGGTCATTCTTTGCTGGTTGCGTAGCGACTTTGGTTTTGGCTGCTTTTGCCGCCCCCTTGTCCCAGTTAGCCTTTAAGTTTGGTCCTGCCGAATACTTCTCCTTAATGGTGTTGGGCTTAATTGGCGCAGTTGTTCTGGCATCAGGCTCTTTGATCAAGGCAATTGGCATGATCATCCTCGGCCTCTTGATGGGCTTGATTGGCACCGATGTGAACTCTGGCGTATCTCGTTACGCGTTTGACATCCCTGAATTAAGTGACGGCATTGGTTTCGTAGCCGTGGCGATGGGTGTATTCGGCTTCGCTGAAATCATGGGCAACCTTGAGAAAAAAGGTGAGGATGAGGGCTTCTTGAACAAGATGACCACCATGATCCCAACCAAACAAGATGTAAAACGCATGATTCCGTCTATCTTGCGCGGTACCACTATTGGTTCTATTTTGGGAATCTTGCCGGGCGGTGGCGCTGCTTTGGCTGCCTTTGGCGCCTACTCTGTCGAGAAGAAATCGTCCAAGTACAGCCATGAGTTTGGCAAAGGTGCGATTGAGGGTGTAGCAGGTCCGGAAGCTGCTAATAACGCTGCCGCTCAAACCTCCTTTATTCCATTGCTCACTTTGGGTATACCGCCAAATGCGGTGATGGCTTTGATGGTTGGCGCAATGACCATTCATAACATTCAACCAGGTCCTCAGGTGATGACCAGCAACCCAGCCTTGTTCTGGGGTCTGATCGCATCCATGTGGATCGGTAACGTGATGTTGATTCTCTTGAACTTGCCACTCATTGGTATTTGGGTAAAGCTCTTGAAGATTCCTTATCGCTTTATGTACCCAGCCATTTTGGTGTTCTGCTGTATCGGCGTTTACACCGTAAATAACACTGTGTTTGACGTATACATCACCGCCGCTTTTGGCATTATTGGCTACCTCTTCTTCAAACTCGGTTGCGAACCCCCTCCATTACTGCTTGGATTCGTGCTCGGACCGATGATGGAAGAGAACTTCCGTCGCGCCTTATTGTTGTCACGCGGTGATTTCACAACCTTCGTAACCCGTCCACTATCTTTAGGTTTGCTCATCGCAGCAGCCCTCTTGGTTGTGATCGTGGCTCTTCCTGCGGTGAAGAAAACCCGTGAAGAGGCTTTTGTAGAAGATTAATTCTCGAATGCTTCCCCGAAACGAGCCCGCAGTTGTTTGCGGGCTTTTTTCTTTATGGGTGGGGGTTTTCTCTACAATGGGCGCATGTCCCAAGATAGCAAACCATCTAAATCGCCTGCCAGCACCGTTGCTGAGCCCTCCAACTTTTTGCGCCAGATCATCGACCATGACCTAGCGAGTGGCGCCTACCAGAACCGCAGCAATCGCGATGGTCAAGCCATCCCCTCCATCATTACGCGCTTTCCACCAGAGCCTAATGGATACCTCCATATTGGTCATGCCAAAAGTATCTGCCTTAACTTTGGCTTAGCCGCTGACTACAACAATCAAGAAGGTGGCGCACGTTGCAATATGCGCCTGGACGATACCAATCCAGTCAAAGAAGATGTTGAGTACGCTGACAGTATTTTGGATGCGGTCAAATGGCTGGGCTTTGATTGGGGCGCACACCTTTATCACGCGAGCGATTACTTTGATCAACTTTATGAGTTTGCAGAAATTCTGATTCAGAATGGCAAAGCCTATGTCGATAGTCAAAGCGCAGATGACATCCACACCAATCGTGGCAACTTTGGCCAAGCTGGAAAAAATAGCCCCTACCGCGATCGAACTCCCGATAAAAATCTTGCCTTGTTCCGTGAGATGCGTGATGGCAAATACAAAGATGGTGAACATGTTCTACGCCTGAAGATTGACATGGCGCATCCCAATATTATTATGCGCGATCCTGTGGTCTACCGTATTCGCCATACCGATCATCACCGCACCGGTAGCAAGTGGTGTATCTACCCTTTATATGATTTCACGCACTGTATTTCTGATGCCTTGGAAAATGTTTCGCATTCCATTTGCACTCTCGAGTTTGAAAATAATCGCCCGCTCTACGATTGGATTGTTGCCTCGTTAGCAGAGCTTGGAATCTTTAAAAATCCCGTTCCACATCAATATGAATTTGCCCGCCTCAACTTAACCTACACCATCACCAGCAAGCGCAAGCTACTGCAATTGGTAGAAGAAAAACAGGTTGATGGCTGGGATGATCCCCGGATGCCAACTATCGTAGGTATCCGTCGCAGAGGGTATACGCCAGAGAGTATTCGTCTGTTCTGCGAACGCATTGGCGTCTCTAAAGCGGATAGCTGGATCGATATGAGCACCTTAGATCAAGCTCTTCGGGATGATCTCGAAGCCAAGGCTCCACGGGCCACAGCGGTCCTCAAGCCACTCAAACTAGTGATTGAAAACTTTAATGCCGCTGCGAGCGAGCCTTGCTCAGCACCGCGCCATCCCCAGCATCCAGAGTGGGGTAATCGTGAGTTTCATTTCACAAAAGAATTGTGGATTGAAGCAGATGACTTTATGAAAGAACCCGTCAAGGGATTTTTCAGACTCTATCCGCCGATTGGCGATCAGCCAGGTGGACGCGTGCGTTTGCGTCATGGCTTTGTGATTGAGTGCACTAGCTTTGAAGTGGATGCTAATGGCAATGTGATTCAAGTCAATGCGACCCACTTCCCAGATAGTAAGAGTGGTACTCCTGGCTCAAATAACTATAAGGTGAAGGGGAATATTCACTGGGTGAGCGCGGCCGAGGCTATTCCCGCGCAAGTGCGTCTTTACGATCACCTATTTACTGATCCGCACCCAGATAGTGGCGATAAGAATTTCTTAGACGCTCTCAACCCAAACTCCAAGCAAACAATTACTGCGTACTTAGAGCCCTGCATGATAGATGCCAAAGCAGAAGATCGCTTTCAGTTTGAGCGACACGGCTACTTCGTTGCCGATCAAAATGATTCAACACCTGGTAAGCCAGTGTTTAACCGTACAGCCGGACTCAAGGATTCTTGGAAATAGTTTTTAGGAACTCTGCTACGCTGGGATAGCGTAGCGGGGTTTTTAATTCTGGCAGTCGCGTATTGCTTACGCGCCGCGACTCTCGCATGAAAGACCAGAGCATTGGGGATACGATTTTCTCCAATTGCTCAGCTGGCAACCTTGGTGGTCGCTCCAAACCAAACGTATCCGCTACCTCATCAAAGTAATCACCCATCTTGGTTTCTCCGCCGTCACAGGCATTAATAATGCGCTGGGGCTTACCGTGATACACGGCAGCGCAAACCAGTCTTGCCAAATCATCACTCTGTATATGGTTCGAGTAAGCATCCTGCTCTGAAATTAAGGCAGGAGTGCCCGCCTGAATACGCTCAACTGGCAATCGATCGGCAGCATAAATGCCAGGGACACGGAGGATAGTAAGGACCACACCGTGAGAAGGCGCCCAAAGACGTAGGCAATTTTCTGCATCCACCCTACGCTTGGCTCGATCACTTTGAGGGTTGACGGGCGTCACTTCGCTTACCCTAGCACCCGCGTGATCCCCATACACACCAGTAGTACTCACATAAATCAGGCGCCCAACAGTATCAGAGCCTTGGGCTAAAATTCGAACGAGGTTGCGAGTTCGGCAATCGCGATGACCTGCATTTTGGGGTGGTGCCAAGTGGATCACGGTTTGCGCTAGTCCACTTAAGCGCCACAAGCTATCGGGCTTATCCAGATCCCCCAAAATTGGAATCGCGCCAACCGCTCTCAACTCCTGAAAACGCGTTTTCTGGGAAGTTAAGGCATACACGCGATGACTGCGAGCAAGCTGCTTGGCAACACGGAGGCCAATGTCACCACAGCCGACGATCAGGATTCGAGATTTACCAAAAGATTGCATAGGTCACATCGTAACGATTTATTGAAAGGAATGAGAGTGTCCTACCAAGTCACGCTCAAGGCGAGCGGCAAACAATTTACCGTACAGCAGGATGAAACCCTGCTGGAAGCAGCTTTACAACAGGGAATCACCCTGCCGTATGGCTGTAAAAATGGCGCCTGCGGATCCTGTAAAGGCAAGATTTTAGAAGGTCAAGTAGAGCATGGCCAGCATAGTGCCGCCGCTTTAAGTCCAGCTGATGAGGCCTCTGGCGGCACCTTGTTATGCTGCGCCCATGCCAAATCAGACCTACTCATTGAGGTACGTGAAGTTCAAGGTGCTGGCGATATCGCCATCCGAAAAGTGCCTTGTCGGGTGAATGCCATTTCAAAACCTAGTGCGGATGTGACGATTCTCAAATTGCAATTACCAGCAGCTGAGCGCTTTCAATTTCTAGCTGGGCAGTATTTAGAATTCCTACTGAAAGATGGGCAGCGCCGCGCCTACTCTATTGCTAACGCCCCCGATCAAGAAGGCCCGCTTGAGCTGCACATTCGGCATTTGCCAGGTGGGCTCTTTACCGACTCTGTCTTTGGCGTAAAAGAACCCGCATTAAAAGAAAAAGATATCCTACGTTTTGAAGGGCCTTTAGGTAGCTTCTTTTTAAGGGAAGACTCCAAGAAACCCATCATCTTTGTTGCGGCAGGCACCGGCTTCGCACCCATTAAATCAATCGTCGAGCAAATGCAGCTCAAAAAAATCCACCGCCCCATTCATCTTTACTGGGGTGGACGGCGCCCGAGCGATCTCTACCTTGATGCACTCTGCCAGTCATGGGCAAAGGATATGCCTGACTTTAAATACATCCCCGTCATTTCAGATGCCCTCCCGGAGGATCAATGGATTGGTCGTACGGGCTTTGTTCATCAAGCCGTCATGGCGGATCATCCTGACATGAGTCGATATCAGATCTACGCCTGCGGTGCCCCCGTGATGGTTAATGCGGCTCGCCAGGACTTTTCATCACAGTGCAAACTGCCTGAGGAAGAATTCTTTGCGGACTCTTTTACCAGTGCCGCCGATCTTGCAACAAACTAAGCGCGATAATAGAAACCTCAATAGATCTCATCCTGCACACGATATGAATAAGCCAGCCCAATCCGTAGATGCCCACTCAGTGATGTTTATTACCCCACGACCAGAGTTAGTCATGGTTGAGGGTAAAGGCTCATGGCTCACCGATAACAATGGCAAGCGTTACCTAGACTTTTTACAAGGTTGGGCAGTGAACTGTCTGGGCCATAGCAACCCTGGGATGATTGAAGCGCTCAATGCGCAAGCGCAGAAACTCATCAATCCGAGTCCCGCGTTTTATAACGAGCCCATGATTCGTTTATCAAATCTGCTGACAGAAAACAGTTGCTTTAACAAAGTATTCTTTGCCAACAGCGGAGCTGAAGCCAATGAAGGCGCTATTAAATTAGCGCGCAAATGGGGGCAACTGAATAAAGCGGGTGCCTTTGAAATCATCACCTTTGATCACAGCTTTCATGGTCGTACTTTAGCGACTATGAGCGCCTCTGGTAAACCTGGTTGGGATACGATGTTTGCCCCACAAGTTCCAGGCTTTTGTAAGGCGGATTTAAATGATTTAGAGTCCGTCAAAAAATTGGTGACCGATAAAACGGTTGCAGTAATGCTCGAGCCAGTTCAAGGTGAAGGCGGCGTAATTCCTGTCACTAAAGAATTTATGCAAAGCCTACGCAAGTTCACCAAAGAAAATAATATTCTGTTGATCGTAGATGAAGTGCAAGCTGGCTGCGGTCGAACTGGCACTCTTTTCGCCTACCAGCATTACGGTATCGAGCCTGACATTATGACTTTAGGCAAAGGTATTGGTGGTGGCGTTCCTTTAGCGGCGCTAATGGCTACAGATGCGGTTGCTTGCTTTGTACCCGGCGATCAAGGCGGCACTTATAACGGCAATCCGCTAATGACTGCGGTAGGTATCGGTGTGATCGAACAGCTATTGGCGCCGGGATTTTTGAATGCAGTGCGCGCAAAAGGCGAGCTGCTGAGCAAAGAACTGCTTTCCATCTCTGCAGAATTTAATCTGCAGGGTGAGCGTGGGGAAGGACTCTTGCGCGCTCTGATACTCAGCAGTGATATTGGTGGCAAGCTGGTTGAACTAGCTCGCGATCGAGGCCCAGAAGGATTGTTGATTAACTCACCAAGGCCGAATCTATTGCGCTTTATGCCAGCACTTAATGTGGCTGACGATGAAATCCTTCAGATGTGCAACATCTTGAGAGAGCTACTCAAGCAGGTTGCCTAAAAAGCATAGAGACAAAATGCAATGCAATTAAGGGGCCTTGAGCCCCTTAGTTTTTGCTAGCCCACCAAATTCTTTGGTAGTGAGAATGTGACATCTTCCACAACACCCTCTAAGTTGCGAATGCTCCGCGGGCCAAATTCTTGAATCTTTTCGACAATTGAAAGCGCTAGGCTTTCAGGGGCTGATGCGCCCGCAGTTAAGCCGACCCGCTTTTTGCCTGCAAACCATTCGGCTTGAAGTTGTTCTGGCGCATCCACCATGTAGGCTGGTACACCGAGTTTTTCAGCTAATTCACGCAAGCGATTCGAGTTCGAGCTTGCCTTACTTCCCACCACAATAACTACCTCAACCTGAGGCGCCATAAATTTCACAGCATCTTGGCGATTTTGAGTGGCATAGCAAATATCTTGCTTGCGAGGCTGAACAATATTGGGAAATTTTTGAGTTAAGGCGTCAACGATTTCCTTCGTCTCATCTACAGAGAGCGTAGTTTGCGTTACAAAAGCAATTTTTTCATTTTCGGCAAAAGGCAGCTTAGCCACATCGCTTACTTTTTCAATCAGGCGAACACCTTCATTGACCTGCCCCATCGTACCTTCGACTTCTGGATGTCCCGCATGACCAATCATCAAAACCGTAAAACTATCCTTACACATCTTGACGACCTCAAGATGAACCTTTGTAACCAAGGGGCACGTAGCGTCATACACCTGCAAGCCGCGCGCCTCAGCATCTTGGCGCACCTCTTGAGAAACACCATGGGCACTAAACACCACAATGCCGCCTTTGGGTACTTCATGCAGCTCATCCACAAATACGGCGCCTTTTTCACGCAGGCCATTGACAACATACGCATTGTGAACAATTTCATGACGCACATAAATTGGCGCGCCAAAACGTGTCAGCGCTTCATTCACAATATTGATTGCGCGATCAACCCCTGCGCAAAAGCCGCGGGGCTGCGCCATCAAAATTTCCGCGGTATTTTCTGCGTTTGTTTGCGCAGTGACTTGTTTATTCATGGCTTAAAGAATCGCAACGATTTCAGCTTCGAAAGTAACTGGTCTTCCAGCCAACGGATGATTGAAATCAAACCAAGCACCCTCTTCGTTAATGGATTGCAATACACCAGCATATTGAGCGCCACCAGGCGCATTAAATTCAATCACGTCACCAGGATTAAATTCCGCATCATCATCGCGACCTTCTTTGAGCGCGCCCAAAGAAACCCACTGAATTAACTCCTCTTTACGTTCGCCAAAACTTTCTTCGGGCGGCAGTAAAGCGCTTTTCTTTTCACCCACACCCAATCCGATTAATACCTTTTCAAAACAAGGCGCAAATTGTCCCGAACCCATCAGCACCGTCGCAGGACGATCGATAAAAGTATTGATGTAATCATCCCCACTAGGCAAAGTGAGCCGATAGTTCAGAGTCAGGAAGGAGTTGGGCAAAACCGTAAGCTTAGTCATAAGGTAATTGTATCTAGGCCTGACCCCAGCGTGCACTCACCCATTACGGATTGGCCAAAAATGGAGCAACCTCGCGAGAAACTGCGCGCCCTTGGAGCAGCAGCCCTCAGCGATGCCGAACTACTGGCAATCTTTCTGCGTGTTGGAGTCAAAGGTAAAACTGCCGTGGCTTTAGCTGAGGACCTGCTCCACCATTTTGGCAATTTGCCGCGCCTACTCTCCTGCACCTCAGAAGAATTAACCCAGATTCACGGCATGGGTATTTCAAAATGGTCCCAAATTCAGTCTGCCTATGAGCTTGTTAAGCGTAGCCTCGAGGAAACCCTCTCCCAAGATTCCGTTTTCTCATCGCCAGGCTATGTCAGAGAGTTCTTGCAAGCCCGATTTGGACGCCTGCCACACGAGGTCTTCCTTTGCCTATACCTCGACTCCCGCCTATGTCTGATTGAGTGCCAGGAGCTCTTTAGGGGCTCCCTAACCCATACTGCAGTCTACCCCCGGGAAATCCTCAAGGAAGCACTTGCCAGGAACGCTAGCGCCCTTATCGTGGCCCACAATCACCCCAGCGGAGACCCGCTGCCCAGCATTGCTGATCGAGAATTAACTAAGATGCTAGCTAAAGCCTTGCAGTTGGTTGATATTCCGCTACTAGATCACTGTATTGTGAGTGATAGCGGTTTTTTCTCATTCTCAGATGCAGGCCTTATGAAAAATGACTTAAATTAGAAGTAATCACTAACTTATTGAGCATTTTCAGGTAATATAAGGCATCAGAAAGCCAAATCCTTCAAACTAAAGCCAATTAGGGGTAGATCAAAGTGCTCGGAGACTGATACAATCTTCTTTTTTCGCAATTAATGGAGTTATGTCATGGCAAAAGTTTGCCAAGTCACTGGGAAGAAGCCGATGGTTGGCAACAATGTATCCCATGCAAACAATAAAACGAAGCGTCGCTTTTTGCCGAATTTGCAAAACCGTCGTTTCTGGGTTGAATCTGAAAACCGTTGGATTAGCTTGCGCTTAACCAATGCTGGTTTGCGCGTTATCGACAAAAACGGCATCGATGCTGTGTTGTCTGATCTCCGTGCACGTGGCGAAATTTAAGGAGCGCACAAATGGCTAAAGGCGGCAGAGAAAAAATCAAGTTAGAGTCATCAGCAGGTACTGGTCACTTCTACACAACTTCAAAAAACAAGCGTACAAAGCCTGAGAAAATGGAGATCATGAAGTTTGATCCAACCATTCGCAAGCACGTTGCTTACAAAGAAACAAAGCTCAAGTAATTTATCGATTCGATATTTATTTGCAGTAAATAAAAAACCCGCTAACTCAGCGGGTTTTTTATTGTCTTCAATTTCTCTCTCATGCGTATCGACGCAGCCTTAAAGAGAAGTCACGCAAACTCGATAGACCGCTCTCTTCTGCATGGTGACACCAAGCGTGCAACTGAGACAGCAATTGGTCACCAGTGGCATTAGAGCGACTCCAGATGGCCTGTAAATCACGACGCATCTCAATCATCTTGCGTAGCTGTGCGTTACTTGCCATTAACTCTTCTAGTTTGATTTTTTCTTCCATAGTCAAACGAGACTCGTCCTTACCTAGCCAAGCGCGCGCGTCTTTTAAGTGAGCCGCCAATACCTGCATATGCTGCACTTCATTACTAAAGAAAGTGCTCAGGGTCTTGCTATACCGGGCCATGATTTCATAACGGTTGGCAATAATTGCCTCAAGCGTTCCATGATCAGCAGGCCGCAAGTCGCTCAGCACTGGCTTAGGAGAAGTCTTCTTCACCTTAGCTAAGCCCACGGCACTCATCATCTGAATGTACATCCAGCCAATATCGAACTCATACCATTTGCTAGAGAGCTTAGCGCTGGTAGCAAAGGTGTGATGGTTGTTATGCAACTCTTCACCACCAATCAAAATGCCCCAAGGAAAAATATTGGTTGATGCATCTTCACAGTCGTAATTACGATAGCCAAAATAGTGGCCAACGCCATTAATAATTCCGGCGGCAGTAATAGGAATCCACAGCATCTGCACTGCCCAAACCGTCAAACCAATTGCGCCAAACAAGAACACATCGATGATCAACATCAAGGCAACACCCTGCCAAGAGAACTTTGAATAGATGTTGTGCTCAAGCCAATCATCTGGCGTGCCATGACCAAACTTATCCAAGGTCTCTTGATTGTGCGACTCTTTTTTATATAACTCAGCACCACGAGCAAGTACAGTCTTGATGCCAAGTACTTGAGGGCTATGCGGATCATCCACAGTTTCACACTTAGCATGATGCTTGCGATGAATGGCTGCCCACTCTTTAGTCACCATGCCCGTTGTTAGCCAAAGCCAAAACCGGAAGAAATGAGACATGATGGGATGCAGATCCAAAGCACGGTGCGCTTGGCAACGATGCAAAAAGATAGTTACCCCGGCAATCGTGATGTGCGTCACCACCAAGGTGAAGACTACGATTTGCCACCAAGCCCAATTAAGGTATCCGTGAGAAAGCCAATTAAGGAATAAATCAAAACCTGAAGCTGAAACTGTGTTCAAAAGGGGCATCCCTAGAAAGATCTAAAAGCCTATTTTAGTTCTTTAACAGCTTTCTTGCTTTTGACTTTTACCGACTTTTCGGCATCTTTATCGACAGTTACCGCTGAAATAGCGGCTTTCTTCTGAAAAACAGCCCCAAAGAAGCCATCCGTACCATGAATATGAGGCCATAACTGCCACCAAGGATTGTCAGGACTACATCCCAAAGGCATTTTATCCTTTGGAAACAATGGCTTAAGAACTTCAGCAGCAGGAACAGCCTCAAAATTAGGGTGTTTTGCCAGAAAATCTTCAGCAATTTGTTGATTTTCTTGTGGCAACAAGCTGCAGGTGGCGTAAACCAGGCGGCCGCCTGGCTTTAATAGGCGGCTTGCAGAAGCCAAGATATTCATTTGCTTTTGATTGAGTTCCAGAACGCCTTCGGGGGTCTGACGCCATTTCAGGTCAGGGTTACGTCGCAGTGTGCCCATACCGCTACAAGGGGCATCCACTAGGACGCGGTCAATCTTGCCAGCCAAGCGCTTGATCTTGGCGTCATTCTCACTATCAATCCAGACAGGATGGACGTTAGAGAGGCCGCTACGTGCCTGTCGTGGCTTTAAATTAGCCAAGCGACGTTCTGACGTATCCAGGGCATACAAACGGCCTGTGGAGCGCATGATTGCCCCAATTGCTAAAGTTTTACCACCAGCACCGGCACAAAAGTCCACCACCATCTCACCACGCTTAGGGGCAAGTAAGTAAGCCAATAACTGACTACCCTCGTCTTGAACCTCAAACATTCCCGCTTTAAAACCAACTGTATTTTGCAAAGCGGGCTTACCCATAATGCGCACACCATCAGGTGCGTACGGAGTGGGGATTGCTTGATAACGACCGCCAAGGGCATTCATCTCTACCAGCAATTGCTCACGAGTTGTCTTCATGGTGTTTGCACGCAAATCCAAAAGGGCTGGGTGCATCAACGATTTTGCCAACGCCTCACGAGATTCTTCGCCAGGATATTTTCCAAAGGCATCCCAAAGCCATTCAGGCAAATTATTGCGAACCAATGGATTTAATGCTGATGGATCGACTGTTGCAAAACGCTGCAACCACTCATACTCACCGGTCTTGAGTACGTGCGCAAGATCAGCAATCGCACTCTCAGCACGGTTCGCTGAACCTAGACCACCTTCGGAGAGGGCGGACACCAAACCCAATAGGGCTAAGCGTCTAGCCTGTGAGCCTTCACCGCTTGAAGCAAATTGTGAGAACTCATTTTTACGGCGTAGGATGGCAAAAGCACTCTCTGCAATCAAGGCACGATCACGATTACCTAATTGAGGCTCGGAGCGGAAGTAGCGACTCACCACACGATCGGCCGGCTGCTCGAAATTGAGCAACTCAGGAAGCAAGCGCTCCAAATGAATTGCATGCTGAGGCAAAGCCTTCGCATTAGAAAAGTTTTTTTGGCCTTCAGGCGCAATGATGTTACCGCTCGCATTACGACGCTCTGGGCGACGCTGTGGATCTTTGGATTTAGCGGCGTAACTTTTTTGTGGGCCTAAGCGTGATCCGGATCTTGATCCGGAGCTGGCTCCGCGGGAGGAACGTTCTTTACTCATAATTTTATTAATTGCGACTCCGGTGGTTGAACCTGAACTTGATTACCTACTATTCGCAATCGTCCATCTAGGAACCATTTTACGGCCCGCGGATAAATCTGATGCTCAGCAGCCAAAACTCGTGCCGCCAAACTATCCGCATCATCCCCTGGGAGCACTGGAACTGAGGCTTGGCAGATGATGGGGCCTTCGTCCACGCCCTCAGTAACAAAGTGGACGCTGGCACCATGTTCAGTCACTCCGGCCTCCAAAGCCCGCTCATGGGTATGTAATCCCGGGAAGGCTGGCAGTAATGCAGGGTGAATATTAATCAGGCGACCCTCAAAATGGCGAATGAAGCCTGGGGTCAGAATTCTCATAAAACCCGCCAGAACGACCAAATCAGCCCCTAATTCATCGATTTTCTCGATGAGGGCGGCATCAAAGGACTCGCGGGTGGCATGCTCTCGGTGCTCAATGGCAAAAGCTGGAATACCTTGGGAGCGAGCAAAATCAAGGCCCTTAGCCGCAGAGTGATTAGCAATTACCCCGGCAAAAGTGACTGGCCACTGCTCTTTTTGAGCTGTTTTGACGATGGCCTCGAAATTAGATCCGCGGCCTGAGATTAAGGTGACGATAGATGGCATGCCCACAATATAATTGATGGTTACCCCGAAAGCGACCCTGAAAGCGATTTAGTGAACGTATTCCGTGGCCCTACCCAGTTTTCTGCAGGACCAGCTTGTGCCTTAACCATCGGTAATTTCGATGGCGTGCACAGGGGTCATCGCGCCCTGCTCAAGCAACTGAAGGATGGCGCTCAAGAACGTGGACTAGTTAGCTGCGTCATGACTTTCGAGCCGCATCCGAAGGAATTCTTTTCTCCGGAACAAGCGCCACCACGTATTCTCAATTTGCGCGACAAACTTGCCGCCTTCGCGGATATCGGCATCGATCGCGTTGTAGTTGAACATTTCAATGCTGCATTTGCTCGACTCACGCCTGAAGAATTTGTTTCTGAAATCATTGTCAAACAACTTAACGCTCAGTGGATTTTGATTGGAGATGATTTTTGCTATGGCGCAAAACGTGTCGGCAACTTTGCGAGCCTCAAAGCAGCTGGTGAAAAATATGGTTTTGAAGTTTCCAGTATTCATACCGTACTTGAGGATGGTGAAAGAATTTCCAGCTCAGCATTACGTAATGCATTGGCCAATGGGAACATGGATCAAGCTAGTAAATTATTAGGTCGCCCCTATGGTATTTCTGGTCACGTGATTCATGGACAAAAACTCGGGCGCACTTTAGGTTTCCCGACTTTGAACCTCGCCGTTGCCAGCCACCTGCATCACCGCAAACCAGCCTGTTCTGGCATCTTTACCGCACAGGTGGTGGGACTTGGCGATAAACCACTGCCAGCTGTAGCTAGTCTTGGCGTTAGACCAACAGTCGAAGACGAAGGTCGCGTTCTTCTTGAAACACACATCTTTGATTACGACGCCGATGTCTACGGAAAAATCATTACCGTAGAACTCTTAGAAAAAATTCGCGATGAGGCGAAGTACTCCGACCTCGACACCCTTACCCAAGCGATTGCATCTGATGCAGCGCATGCCAGAAATTATTTCCAGAAAAAATCTTATGTCTGAAAAAGAAAACTCATACTCCGTCAATCTACTTGAGACCTCATTTCCAATGCGGGGAGATCTTCCTAGGCGAGAGCCTCAATGGGTTGCTCAATGGCAGAAAAATAAACTCTACGAAAAGATTCGTGCAGCGCATGCCAATCAACCGAAATTTATTTTGCATGATGGCCCTCCTTATGCAAATGGTGATATCCATATTGGTCATGCGGTAAATAAGATTCTGAAAGACATGATTGTGAAGTCCCGCTGGTTGATGGGCTTTGACTCTGTATATGTCCCAGGCTGGGATTGCCACGGCATGCCGATTGAGATTCAGATTGAAAAAGAATTTGGTAAAAATTTACCCACTGCTGAAGTCCAATCGAAAGCGCGTGCTTACGCTAAGGTGCAAGTAGACAAGCAGAAGAAAGACTTTGAGCGCTTAGGCGTGTTGGGTGATTGGAATAACCCCTACCTCACTATGAACTTCCGCAATGAAGCCGATGAAATTCGTGCTCTTGGGAAGATCTGGGAAAAGGGTTATGTTTTCCGTGGCTTAAAGCCAGTGAACTGGTGTTTTGACTGTGGCTCCGCGCTGGCTGAAGCTGAAGTGGAATACCAAGACAAGACTGATCCGACAGTAGATGTTGGCTTTGCCTTTGATGATGCGCAGCGCCCACAACTCGCAAAAGCATTTGGTCTATCTGATATCCCAGCCAAACCTGGAATGATCGTGATTTGGACAACAACTCCTTGGACGATTCCGTCGAACCAAGCGCTTAATGTTCACCCCGAACTCAGTTACGCGCTAGTAGATACTGGCGACAAATTACTTATCTTGGCAAAAGACCGTGTAGAAATTTGTTTGCAAGATTTTGGCCTTGAAGGGAAAGTGATTGGTACTTGTTTGGGTAGTGAGCTAGCCAACATTTCTTTCTGGCATCCCCTCGCTCCGCTGCACGAAGGCTACAAACGCCTCTCACCAGTCTACCCCGCTGAATACGTCACCTTAGATACTGGTACTGGTGTAGTGCACTCTGCACCAGCCTATGGCGAGGAGGACTTTAAGTCCTGCAAAGCAAACAAGCTTGCGGATAAAGACATTCTCAATCCAGTTATGGGTAATGGTGTCTACGCATCCTGGTTGCCACTCTTTGCAAATGAATATATTTGGAAAGCGAATCCGAAGATTGTGGAAGCAATGCGTGAAGCAGGAAGTCTCTTGCGAGATAAGACCTATACCCACTCTTATATGCACTGCTGGCGTCACAAATCCCCGATTATTTACCGCGCAACTTCACAGTGGTTTGCGAGCATGGATAAGAAGCCATCTGATGGCAGTGCCAGCTTGAGAGATACTGCGATTGCAGGCATTGAAAATACCGAATTCTTCCCAGCCTGGGGCAAGCAGCGCTTGAATAGCATGATTGCCAACCGGCCTGATTGGACTTTGTCACGTCAACGCCAATGGGGTGTACCGATGGCTTTCTTTGTTCATAAGGAAAGTGGTGAGCCACACCCTCGCACAGTTGAACTGCTGGAGGAAATTGCCAAGCGTGTTGAAAAAGAAGGTATTGAGGCCTGGCAAAAACTCGAAGTGGCAGAACTGCTTGGTGAAGAAGCTACCCAATATGAAAAGAATCGCGACACCTTGGACGTTTGGTTTGATTCTGGCACTACACATTGGCACGTCATTCGTGGCTCGCATCGCAATGAACTCTATCGTCCCGAAGCCGAGAATGCAGATGGTCGTTTAGCTGACCTTTACCTTGAGGGCTCGGACCAGCATCGTGGCTGGTTCCACTCCTCCTTACTCACAGGCGCTATGCTCGATGGCAAGCCACCATACAAAGCGCTTCTAACCCACGGCTTTACCGTTGATGGCCAAGGCCGCAAGATGAGTAAATCCGTAGGTAACGTCATTGCCCCGCAGCAAGTTGCCGATAAGTTAGGCGCTGAAATTATTCGTCTCTGGGTTGCGTCTACCGACTACTCTGGCGAGATGACTATCTCTGACGAAATCTTGAAACGGGTAGTAGAAAGCTATCGTCGTATTCGCAATACATTGCGCTTCTTGTTAGCCAATCTGTCTGACTTTGATCCAAGCCAACATGCGATGCCCGCTAGTGAATGGCTAGAGATTGATCGCTATGCCATTGCACTCGCCAATCAGTTACAGCAAGACGTTCAAGCGCACTACCAGGCTTATGAATTCCAACCCGCAGTTGCGCGTATGCTCACTTTCTGCTCAGAAGATTTAGGTGGCTTCTACTTAGATATTCTGAAAGATCGACTGTATACGAGTGCACCGGACTCGAAAGAACGTCGTGCAGCACAAAACGCCCTTTTCCACATCACCCGCAACCTACTCAAATGGCTAGCACCCTTCCTCTCCTTTACCGCTGAGGAAGCCTGGCTATCTTTCCCGCATGGTGCGAATGAAAAGGTCAACGAGTCGATCTTCATGGAAGAATTCAGCGCTTTCCCGGAAATCGACCAAGCTACCGAGCTTCTCGCCAAGTGGAACCGTATTCGAGAAATTCGCTCTGAAGTAACCAAGGCGATTGAGATTGAACGCGAAGCTGGCAACGTAGGCTCATCTTTGCAGGCGGAACTCACTATTAAAGTAGGTGATGTTGATTTTGCAATTCTGCACTCACTCGAAGATGACTTGCGCTTTGTAACCATCACCTCCAGCGCCAACGTAGAGCTCAGCAATGCAGGTCTCGAAGTTCTCGTTCGTGGCAGCCAGTATAAGAAATGCGGCCGTTGCTGGCATCACACTCAAGATGTTGGTGCCAGTACTGAGCATCCAGAGTTATGTGGCCGTTGCATCAGCAATCTTTTTGGAGATGGTGAAGCGCGCTTGTTTGCATAATCAAGCAAACGAACCGCTACAAAATCATGAGCGCAAATCTTTCTTTTCTTCGTTATCTAGCGATTGCGATCGTGACGATTTTGCTAGACCAACTGAGCAAATGGTCCGCATTAAGTCATTTACAGCTGGGGGTACCTGAACCTATTTTGCCGTTCATGAACTGGCTCTTACTTTTCAACCCAGGCGCAGCATTTTCATTTTTAGCGCAGGGCTCAGGTTGGCAACGCTGGTTCTTTACCGCCCTAGGTTTGCTAGCCTCAGCGTATATCGTTTGGTTAATCCGCAAGAGTTTGGGGGACAAGATGCTTTGCTGGGCTCTCAGCCTTATTTTGGGTGGCGCGCTAGGCAATGTCCTTGATCGCATCATGTATGGCGCTGTAGTGGACTTTATTGACCTGCATTACGCCAACTGGCATTGGCCCGCATTCAATATCGCTGATAGCGCTATTTGCATCGGAGCAGCCCTCATCATTTGGGGCGAGTTACGCAAGTCATTTGGCAAAACCTCTCAACCCCAGTAAGCTGGCGCCATGCAATCACTTCTCAATAAGAAAATCGTTCTCGGCATTTCTGGTGGTATTGCGGCCTATAAGTCGGCTGAGCTTGCACGTCAATTGATGCAGGAAGGTGCCAGCATCCAAGTGGTCATGACAGAAGCTGCTCAGCAGTTTGTAACACCTGTGACTATGCAAGCATTGACCGGTAATCCGGTCTACACCAGCCAATGGGATAGCAGTATTGCCAACAACATGGCGCACATTGAGCTTTCAAGAGCTGCGGATGCGATTTTGATTGCACCAGCAAGCGCGGATCTCATGGCCAAGCTTTCTCTGGGTTTGGCCGATGACTTACTCACCACACTTTGCCTTGCAAGGGACTGCCCACTCCTGCTAGCCCCCGCTATGAACAAACAGATGTGGGAGCACGCGGCAACACAACGAAGTGTCGAGCGACTCATGGCAGATAAAGTCTCCCTACTGGGTCCAGCAAGTGGCTTTCAGGCATGCGGCGAAGTCGGCTTTGGGAGAATGCTTGAGCCAGCAGAAATTACCGAGCAACTCGTTGCCTTCTTCCAGAAAAAACCTTTGATGGGCAAGCGGGTACTTATTACCGCAGGCCCCACCTTTGAAGCTATTGATCCTGTACGCGGCATCACCAACCGTAGCTCAGGCAAGATGGGCTTTGCGATCGCACGCGCAGCAATTGAGGCTGGAGCAGAGGTTCACCTGATAGCAGGCCCTTGCGATTTAGATACCCCCTTAGCCGCTACTGGGAAAATTACGCGCACCAATGTAGTCAGCGCCAAAGAAATGCATGCAGCAACCATGCAATCCGCTGATTGCGACATCTTCTTTGCCGTTGCCGCAGTCGCTGACTGGGGCATTGCTAAGCCGGCCAAAGAAAAGATGAAGCGCCAGGGCAAGCAAGCTCCAAGCTTAGAGTTCGTCGCCAATCCCGACATCCTGGCTGACCTTGCTAAGACAGTAAAGACTAAAGGTGGCAAGTCACACCCGTACTGCGTTGGTTTCGCAGCTGAATCCAACGATCTCCAAAAACATGCCGAAGAGAAACGCAAGCGCAAAGGCATTCCAATGGTCGTTGGCAATATTGGCCCAGATACTTTTGGTAGCGATCTCAACCAACTGCTCATCATCGACGAAACGGGTAGCAAGAAAATAGCAAAAGCTCAAAAACTTCAGCTAGCACGCCAACTCATTCAGCTGGTGGCCAAAAAAATCTAGCATCACTCTCGCTTTTATTTCAATTTATTTAGCTTTAGGAAATTCCATGCAACAACTTCAAGTAAAAATTCTCGATGAGCGTATGCGCGATCAACTTCCCGCTTATGGAACTCCAGGAAGCGCTGGTTTAGATTTGCGCGCTTGCATTGACGAGGCTATTGAAATTGCTCCAGGACAAACAGTCTTGGTCCCAACAGGTTTAGCGATCTATGTTGAAGATCCGCGCTATGCGGCATTCATCCTCCCGCGCTCCGGTCTGGGCCATAAGCATGGAATCGTCCTAGGAAATTTAGTAGGCTTAATTGACTCGGATTACCAGGGTCAATTGATGGTCAGCACTTGGAACCGTAGCTCTACAGCATTCAAACTTGAGCCCATGGAGCGCTTAGCTCAGCTAGTAGTCATGCCGGTGCAACAGGTAGAACTCAAAGTGGTCGAAGAGTTCACCGAAAGTAGTCGTGGGGCCGGTGGCTTTGGAAGTACAGGACGCAGTTGATTTAACTTCATCAGTGCTACAGAATAAAAAACCACCCGAAGGTGGTTTTTTATTGTTAGTTAAATCTCCTCGACCGGGGCTAAATCTGCCTTTGGTCGCTTACCCGGAATCACCGGCGCATCAAACTGAAGCTGAACTTTTCCATCGGCATCAATATCGACTGCCACATGACCGCCTTGTGCCAACTTACCAAATAACAATTCATCAGCAAGCGCTTTACGAACCGTATCCTGAATAATGCGCTGCATTGGTCTTGCACCCATGAGTGGGTCAAAGCCATGTTTAGCTAAATGCGCGCGTAATACTGAGCTAAACGTTGCATCTACCTTCTTCTCGTGCAGCTGCTCTTCCAACTGCATCAAGAACTTATCAACTACGCGCATGATGATGCTTTCATCAAGCGCTTTGAAGGAGACAATCGCATCTAAACGGTTGCGGAACTCTGGCGTGAAGAACTTCTTAATATCAGCCATCTCATCACCAGACTCGCGCGCATTGGTAAAGCCAATAGTGGACTTCTGCATCGCTTCGGCACCAGCATTGGTTGTCATGATGATGATGACGTTACGGAAATCCGTCTTACGACCATTGTTATCTGTAAGAGTACCGTGATCCATTACCTGCAAGAGGATATTGAAAATATCTGGATGCGCTTTTTCAATCTCATCAAGCAAGAGAACGCAATGCGGTTTCTTATTCACGGCCTCAGTTAACAAGCCGCCTTGATCAAAGCCAACATAGCCAGGAGGCGCGCCAATTAAACGGCTGACAGCATGACGCTCCATGTACTCGGACATGTCAAAGCGCAAAAGCTCAATCCCCAAGATATACGCAAGCTGCTTGGCGACTTCAGTCTTACCGACACCAGTTGGGCCAGAGAATAAGAATGAACCAATCGGTCTATCGATCTTGCCAAGACCTGCACGAGTCATCTTGATAGCACTCGCCAAGGCCTCAATGGCAGGATCCTGACCAAACACTACGCTCTTAATATCGCGATCTAGTGTTTGCAATTTACTGCGATCGTCCACGGTTACAGACTGTGGCGGTATACGGGCAATCTTCGCTACGATCTCCTCAATCTCTGGGCGACCAATGGTTTTCTTCTGTTTGGACTTCGGCAAAATACGTTGCGCGGCACCAGCCTCATCAATCACATCGATTGCTTTATCTGGCAAATGACGGTCATTGATGTAGCGCGAAGAAAGTTCAGCGGCAGCTACCAAAGCAGCAGATGCGTATTTCACGCCATGATGCTCTTCAAAGCGTGACTTAAGGCCACGCAAGATTTGCACAGTCTGATCTACGGTTGGCTCAACTACATCCACCTTTTGGAAGCGACGTGATAGTGCCGCATCTTTTTCAAAGATGCCGCGGTACTCAGTAAAGGTGGTTGCACCAATACATTTGAGCTGGCCATTAGAGAGTGCGGGCTTTAATAAATTGCTTGCATCTAATGTGCCACCCGATGCAGCGCCAGCCCCAATTAAAGTATGGATCTCATCGATAAATAAAACACCATGCGCACTGTCTTTTAAAGATTTCAGGACGCTCTTCAAGCGTTGCTCAAAATCTCCACGGTACTTAGTACCTGCCAATAACGCACCCATATCCAATGAATAGACTGTGGCATCAGCCAAGATCTCAGGAACATCACCCTTCACAATGCGCCAAGCTAGACCTTCAGCAATTGCGGTCTTACCTACGCCAGCCTCACCTACCAATAGCGGATTGTTTTTACGGCGACGGCACAGCACTTGAATCACGCGCTCAACTTCACTATCGCGGCCGATGAGTGGATCAATCTTGCCCTGTTTAGCCAGTACATTGAGGTTCTGGGTATATTGCTCCAAAGGACTCTCTTTACCGCTAGAGCCAGCCTCCTCAGTCTCTTGAGTAGATTCAGCAGGTTTGACATGCTCGGTTTGATCCTTGCGCACACCATGGCTGATGAAGTTCACCACGTCTAAACGCGTTACACCTTGCTGCTGCAAAAAGTAAACCGCATGAGAATCTTTTTCACCAAAGATAGCAACGAGCACGTTAGCTCCAGTAACTTCTTTCTTACCATTTGAGGTCGATTGCACATGCATGATGGCGCGCTGAATTACACGCTGGAAACCTAAGGTTGGCTGGGTATCAACCTCATCATTACCAGGGACAACAGGCGTGTTGTCATTGATAAAATTTTTAAGCTGCGCGCGTAGCTCAGCGATATTGACAGCACAGGCTTTTAATACCTCCACTGCTGTTGCGTTGTCTAGCAAAGCGGCAAGCAAATGCTCCACCGTAATAAATTCATGTCTTGAAGCTCGCGCATCAACAAACGCCATGTGCAAACTGACTTCTAGTTCCTGGGCAATCATGCTTCCTCCATAGTGCACTGTAGTGGGTGACCCGCTTCGCGGGAGAGCTCGATAACTTGATGCACTTTTGTTGCAGCAACATCACGCGTGAATACACCGCAAATGCCTTTGCCAACTAAATGAACCTGCAACATGATCCGTGTAGCTGTCTCATGATCCTTATTAAAATACTCCTGAATGACCATCACCACAAATTCCATGGGCGTGTAATCGTCATTCAATAGTAAAACTTTATACATTGAAGGCGCCTTTAGTTTCTCGGCCTGCTTTTCGAGAAGGATGGTGTCTTCAATATGGGGGTTGTTTGGATTACCAACCGTGGGATTTTTCGTTGTACGACTCATGAGAAACATTCTAAACACAGATATAAAAATTTGGATTTGAGGGCTTTGTTGCAAAAAACCATCAAGAAAGGGCTCTTAACCCCATATTGGGGCATTTTTCGATAAAAAAAGGGGGTATTACTAGTAACTATCTTTGCCTAACCCCTTGACACCCCACCATAAAGGGCAAACAATCAGGGGGTAGGCTTTATTTGAAGTCCTATTTAGGCGTGTTGTAGAGCGAGACTGATTAAAAAGTATTCACCCTCATCACGGTTGTTTTAAGTTTATGTAATGGAGTTCGCATGGCGACCGGAATTGTTAAGTGGTTCAATGATGCAAAAGGTTTTGGCTTTATCAAACCTGATGATGGTGAAGAAGAGTTGTTTGCGCATTTCAGCGCAATCACAATGCCTGGGTTCAAAACCCTCAAGGAAAACCAAAAGGTAACGTTTGATATTACCCAAGGCCCTAAAGGCAAACAAGCTACTAATATCCAAGCAGCTTAATCTGCTTTAGATCATTACTAAAATCCCAGGACTAGTTCCTGGGATTTTTTTCGTCTGTATTTTCTGCTCGCACTAGCCCTGCCTTAGAATTACCCACACCTTCACAGAACTCTCAGAACACCATGCGCTTACTCAACATCAAACCATGTATTTTTTCACTGGCAGTAATCGCTGGCATATTTTCATCGACTTCCTTTGCACAGCAGAATATTGGCCTACCCACTATTGAGCTCAAGACCGGCATCTATCGTATTCAGGCAGAGTTAGCCGATACGCCTAAGGCTCGTGAAGTTGGACTCATGAATCGCACCAGCATGCCCACCAACTCCGGCATGCTGTTTATCTTCGAGCAAAAAGCAGGCCATTGCTTCTGGATGAATAACACCAAAATTCCTTTATCGATTGCATTTATTGCCGATGATGGCAAGATCGTCAATATCGAAGAGATGCAAGCAGAGACTACCAACAATCACTGCCCTAAAGCGGCTGTACGTTATGCGTTAGAGATGAATAAGCAATGGTTTTCCGAAAGGCTTATCACCCCAGGCACTGTGGTGCAGGGGCTACCTAAGAAATGATGCCGTTTAGTTCTTGAGAATAAATTGCGCTGCAGCCTTAATAAACTCAGGCTCTTTTTGGTTGAAGCCGTGATAGGCCTTTGAACCGCACACATCACCCTCGCTACTACCGCCCTCCATCGCAATGAACTGAGACGGAGATTTACTAGGTCTACTTTTAATAATGTCTTCAGATGCGGAAAACGGAGTATTTGCACAGCCATCTTCCACATGATGAATGCCCATGACTGGCACACTAACATCAGAATCAACTGAAGCCGACCGATAAGTACCAGCCACAATCACTCCAGAAATTAGCGCCACCTGTTCTTTTCCGCCGTTGACAAACTCGGTGACACTCACAGTTCCCATGCTGTGCCCAAAAATCCAGACAGGTAAATTGAACTTCTCTTTGTAATAACGCACGACATTCAGAATTCTTTGCTGGTGATCCCTAATGGATCTGGAGTTTCGCATTCCGCCACCCAAGTCATAGGGCGTATCCACCAATACAGCATCTATTCCATATTGAGCCCATAAGTTCTGAGAGCGCACAAAAGTATGGAAGTTCGTACTTGATCCATCCTCTTGTAAGTGCAACATGCCCCCACCGCCAGGAAATAATAAAACTACTGCCTTGGCATTTTGAGTTGGGATGAGTAATGTTTTTGTGGGTGCATCATCCTTGTACGGAATATCAAATACCTGCGCACTCGCGAGAGTAGAAAATATGAGTCCCAGAAAAAAGAGTATGTGAGTCGGCTTCATATTCTCTTTTTTACACGGATTCAAATGAAAAAACCACCCGTAGGTGGTTTAAACATCTGCAAAGTATCTGTTTACTCAAAATGGCAAACATAGTGCACGGGGGCCTCGGCGCGAATAATGAAATATCCACCCTTTTCTACTTCCCAGCTTTGACCAGCTTTGAACTCCACCTCTGGGGCGCCGTTAATACTGACAAATGCATTGCCGTCGACTACTTCCATGATTTCTTTAGTGCTGAGGTCAAAACGTAAAGTGCTTGGCAACACTACGCCCACAGACTTACGAATGCCATTTGGCAAAGTCACAGTATGAGATACGCACTTACCATCAAAAAATACATTGGCTTTTTTGCCTACAGAAACTTGATCAAATTGCATCTTTATTCTTTCTAATCTGAATTACTAGCTTGTTGTTTATCTTAATTATTTAGCACGCTTACGTCTTGCAGTTTCAGCAATTCGCATACGCAAAGCATTGAGCTTAATGAACCCACCAGCATCAGCTTGGTTATATGCACCGCCATCATCATCAAAGGTAGCAATAGTCTGATCAAACAGGGTATTCGCTGAATCACGCGAGATCACGGAGACGGATCCTTTGTAGAGCTTCAAGCGCACCACACCATTGACCATCTGTTGCGTGTGATCGATCAAGGTTTGCAAAGCAAGACGCTCAGGCGCCCACCATAAACCGTTATAAATCAAGCTGGCATAGCGTGGCATCAGATCATCTTTAAGGTGAGCCACTTCGCGATCCAAGGTAATACTTTCAATACCGCGGTGGGCCTTTAGCAAGATCGTACCGCCAGGAGTTTCATAGCAGCCACGGCTCTTCATACCCACAAAGCGGTTCTCAACCAAGTCGAGGCGACCAATACCGTGCATGCCACCGATGCGATTGAGCTCAGCCAACAACTCATGCGGCTTGTAAGCTTTGCCATTAATCGCCACTGGATCACCAGCCCGGAATTCAATTTCAATAATTTCTGCTGCATCAGGAGCTTTTTCAGGAGATACCGTCCAACGCCACATTGACTCTTCAGCTTCAGCGTTGGGGTTCTCGAGATGACGGCCTTCATAACTGATGTGCAATAAGTTGGCATCCATTGAATAAGGTGAGCCGCCTTGCTTGTGCTTCATCTCGACAGGGATGCCATGCTTTTCTGCATAGGCCATCAATTTTTCACGAGAAAGTAAATCCCACTCACGCCACGGAGCAATGACTTTGATTCCTGGTTCGAGCGCGTAGTAGCCCAACTCAAAGCGTACCTGATCATTACCTTTGCCAGTAGCCCCGTGTGAGACTGAGTCCGCACCCGTCTGACGCGCAATCTCAATTTGACGCTTAGCAATCAAAGGACGCGCGATAGAAGTGCCCAAAAGGTATTCGCCCTCGTAAATGGTATTGGCGCGGAACATTGGGAAAACAAAATCGCGCACAAACTCTTCACGCAAGTCGTCAATGAAAATATTTTCTGGCTTGATGCCAAACTGCAAGGCTTTAGCGCGCGCTGGCTCAAGCTCTTCCCCTTGACCCAAATCCGCTGTGAAAGTCACGATCTCACATTGATAAGTATCTTGAAGCCATTTCAAGATCACGCTAGTGTCAAGACCACCGGAATACGCTAGAACTACTTTTTTAATATCAGACATGATTTCTATTCAATCAAAAAATTAACTAATAACCAACAAAAATAAATTATTTAAAACATCAATCCAAACGGCCGCAGAGTAAATACTCCATCAAAGCTTTTTGAACATGCAAACGATTTTCGGCTTCCTCCCAGACAATACTTTGAGGACCATCAATCACTTCTGCCGTAACCTCTTCACCACGATGTGCTGGCAAGCAATGCATAAAAAGGGCATCTGGCTTAGCCAAGGACATCAACTCTTCATCTACCATCCAATCTTTGAAGGCGGCCATACGAGAAGTATTTTCATCCTCATAGCCCATACTGGTCCATACATCAGTGGTAACTAAGTCAGCGCCCTTGCAGGCATCTTTTGGATCTGCGCAAATTGTCAGGTGCTTTAAAGCTTCAGCAGTCAATCTGGAGTCATCCAGTTGATAGCCGCCGGGCGCAGAAAAGTGAATTTGAAAATCTAAACATTCCGCAGCCTGAATCCAGGTATAGGCCATATTGTTGGCATCACCTACCCAAGCGACTGTTTTTCCCTGAATTGGACCGCGCGCCTCTACGAAGGTAAAGATATCGGCCAATACCTGGCAAGGATGGTACTCATTGGTTAAACCGTTGATCACGGGTACGCGAGAATTGGCGGCAAAGCGCTCAATAATCTCTTGGCCAAAAGTACGAATCATGATGATGTCAGTCATCCTTGAAATCACCTGCGCAGCATCACCCACAGGCTCGCCACGACCCAATTGAGTGTCTCGGGTGTTGAGGTATACGGCGTGACCGCCAAGCTGGTGTATGCCCGCCTCAAAAGAAAGGCGGGTACGGGTGGAATGCTTCTCAAAGATCATCGCGAGAGTGCGATCGTGCAAGGGGTGCCAAGTCTCATAACTTTTGAACTTGGTCTTGAGCCAAGCAGAGCGTTTAAGAAGGTAGTCATACTCTTCGCGCGTCAGGTCGGTAAACTGCAAGTAATGCTTAACCTGGCCAGGCACTTGAGGCTTTGCCAAAGATGTCATTGTTGAGCTTTCCACTAGAGTTTTAGCTTGCATTTTTAGTTTGAGGCATCGAACTGCACGAAAATAGTTCCTAAAGTCATCTTAAGGCCTTCGCAGACTGTTAAGCTAGAGGGCTGAGCAACACTGATTCCTTACAACGATTTCTACGCCAACTTGAACCACAAAAAGCTTTTCATTCAAGGCATTACGACTTCTGGCAAACCTTTTCGTCCCAGCGACTGGGCCGAACGTCTTTGCGGAGTGATGGCCACCTTTCGCCCGCCAGGCGATGCTGGCGACCCCCGCTTCACTTACTCGCCTTATGTCAGACCAGTGGTTATTGCAAAAGTGAAATGCGTTGTTATTGATACCAGACTAAGAGACCTTGATCCGAGAGCGCTCGACTTTGTCGTGAACTTTGCCAAAGACAACAGTCTGCCAATCGAAGAAGCCTGCGAATTCGAGCCGAACTCGCAATCCCAGTCTTAAAAACAAAAACCCGCTCTGATAAGGAGCGGGCTTAGACTCAGATTACTCTAGAGCCTGCCTAAAACTATAAAAGTCTTACGCTGCCATTGCCTTAATAGCTGCAGACAAACGTGACTTCTGACGTGATGCAGTGTTTTTGTGAGCAATCTTTTTATCCGCAATCTTGTCGATTGTTGATTGAGTTGCTGCGAATACTTTAGCTGCAGCAGCTTTGTCACCAGTTTCAATTGCTTTACGAACTGCCTTAATGGAAGTGCGAAGTTTAGAACGCAAACTGGAGTTGTGATCATTCTGTTTTACTGCCTGCCGTGCGCGTTTACGCGCTTGTGCGGTATTGGCCATCTTTAAACCTTGCTATATAAAAAATTACAAAATACGATTAACTGAAAATCTGCGTGGGTTAGCCAAATTTGTAAGCTGACTCACCGAAACCCAAGATTTTACATTAAAGGACCAAAAAAGCCCAGTCGCTTGATAAATAGGGGAAAATTGGCCCATGAATCTGCTTTCTGCTGCCGCCAAGGTTAGCTCCCTCACGATGCTCTCTAGGATCACCGGACTTCTCCGGGAGACCCTGATTGCCCGTAGTTTTGGGGCTTCAGAGTGGACTGACGCCTTTAATGTGGCCTTTAGACTACCCAATTTGCTGCGCCGACTCTTTGCCGAGGGGGCCTTTTCCCAGGCATTTGTACCGATTTTGGGGGAAATTTCGAGCCAAGGGGACGTAAAAGACTCCCAATTCCTCGTAAATGCGGTTGCTACGCTCTTATTTTGGGCTTTGCTACTCACGGTACTCCTTGGGGTTATTGGTGCCCCACTGCTGATTCTGGTGATTGCTACAGGCTTTGAAGGTGGTCCAGCCTACGAAGCGAGCGTAGTGATGACCCGCATCATGTTCCCCTATATTGGCCTGATTTCGATGGTTTCTCTGTCGGCAGGGATCCTCAACACCTTTGGTCGCTTTGCAATCCCTGCATTTACGCCTGTTTTACTCAATTTAGCCCTAATTGGTAGCGCCATATTTTTGGCACCCCATCTAGAGCAGCCAATTTATGCCCTGAGCATTGGCGTGCTCCTGGGCGGTTTCTTGCAGTTAGCGATTCAGGTTCCAGCGCTATCACGTCTGGGCTTATTACCTAAAGTAGGTCTTTTGCCGAGCGCCATCAAAGCGGCCATCAAAAATCCAGATGCAAGACGGGTCATGAAATTAATGGGCCCTGCGGTGTTTGCAGTTTCAGTCGCCCAAATTTCACTCATCATCAATACCAATATTGCCTCCCGCTTGCAAGCAGGTAGCGTGTCCTGGCTCTCTTATGCTGATCGCTTAATGGAGTTTCCGACAGCGCTCTTAGGTGTAGCACTGGGAACAGTTCTACTACCAAGCCTCAGCAAAGCAAATGCAAAAAATGATTTAGTACACGCTGGCGAACTCCTGATTTGGGGATTGCAACTCACCTTCTTGCTAGCTGCGCCTTGCGCGATTGCCCTCTTTATCTTTGGAGAGCCACTCGCTGCAGTGCTTTATCACTACGGTAAGTTCAATGCCTTAGATGTCCTGATGACGCAGCGCGCACTGGCTGCTTATGGCGTTGGATTGATTGGCCTCATTTTGGTGAAGATCTTGGCTCCCGGCTTTTACTCACGCCAAGATATCCGCACACCAGTAAAGATTGGCTTATTAGTTTTGGTGGCAACCCAATTGGCGAATTTGGTTTTTGTTCCCTGGTTGGGACATGCTGGCCTTGCACTCTCAGTTGGTACGGGTGCCTGTCTGAACGCAACACTCCTTTGGGTGGGCCTGCATCGACGCGGTGCCCTACCGAACGCTTCGTGGTTTAAGTATTTGGGACAGCTATCACTTGCCTTAATTCCTTTTGCGTTCCTCTTGTATTACGCAGCTAGCGCACATGATTGGATTGCACTGCAATCTAGCCCTTGGATCCGCGTTGGATTGGTGGCTGCTTGGCTCGCTGCTGCTGCAGTAGTTTATTTTTCAGCTTTAGCGCTTGTCGGTATCCGCTGGCAAAAATTCCTACGTCATGCAAAATAGCTTTTATGCCAACACAACAACTCGACTATTTCACCTCTCTCGTTGCTGAAGACGAGCACTTTCCCTTAACCGAGGCGACGGTAGCGGTTGCACAACATGCCTACCCCGACCTCGATGTTCAGGGAGTGCTTGATCAGATCGATCAGTGGGGTAACAAACTCAAACAACGCATTACTCCAGATACGCCCCCGATTCAGCGCCTGCAGCTACTCAAGCATTTCTTTTATAACGAGCTAGGCTTTGGCCCTAATCCAAATGACTTCTATGCGCCGGAGAATTCTTACCTCCATCAGATCATCGAGAATCGCCGTGGCATTCCTATCTCATTGGCCGTCTTGATGATGGAACTCGGCCAGCAAATTGGTTTAAATATTCGCGGGGTGTCTTTCCCGAATCACTTCATGATGCGCATCTCCTTACAGCAAGGCGAAATCATCATGGATCCATTGAATGGCGAGTCCCTCTCTAAAAACCAATTGCAAGAAATGCTCGATCCCTACCTAGATGCCAAAGGCTATCGCGGTGAACTTAGTCTGCCACTCAATATTTTCTTGCGGGCCTCAAGCGCACGAGAAATCCTCTCACGCTTTATGAGAAATCTCAAAATGATTTACTCGGAAGATGAGCGCTGGGAGCGTCTACTGGGAATTCAAGAACGTCTAGTGATTCTGTTGCCAGATTCACCCGAAGAGGTTCGCGATCGTGGCTTGATTTTTGCGCAACTAGAGTACATTCGCCCTGCGATAGCTGATCTACATCGCTACTTAAGCGAAATGCCTGGCGCGGAAGACGTGGCGGATATTCGTGAGCACATCGCTACTCTAGAGAGTCAAACTAAACTGCATTAAGGAAGAGGTTCGGCAATCTCTTTGGAGATTGCTTATTTCTTTTTACGCTGAAATAGTTTGTAAAGTGCGGCCAATACGATTGGAACAGCTGCAGCGCCAATACCAATCAAGACGATCACATTCAGATTTTGGCGAATGATGGGGATGTTGCCAAAGAAGTAACCAGCCACCACCAAACCAAATACCCACAAGACAGCGCCAGTCACATTGAATAACTGAAAGCGCGAGAAATTCATTGCTGATACACCAGCGACAAATGGAGCGAAGGTGCGAATGATCGGTAAAAAGCGTGCCACGATAATCGTTTTGCCACCGTGCTTCTCGTAAAAAGAATGTGTCTTACGTAAAGCCGCCTGATCGATCCAGCGTGATTGACTGCTAAAAATTCTTTCACCAATCCAGCGACCAATAAAGTAGTTCACTGTATTTCCACTGATTGCAGCTATCAACAATCCAATACAAAGAGTCCACAGATTAAAATGCTCGGTAGCGCAATAGGCTCCAGCAATAAACAATAATGAATCCCCCGGCAAAAAGGGGGCGACTACTAAACCAGTCTCTGCAAAAACAATGGCGAAAAGTAAACCATACGCCCAATAGCCATATTGCTGAATCACCACATCTAGATGGCGATCAATATGTAATAGCAAATCGCCTAACTGCAATAAGGTATCAATCAAATCGCGCTCCATGTATTAGTTGCAAGGATATTAACAGGCTAACAATACAGCTCACGACATTTCATTCCTATAATGAGATATGCAAACTGAACCTCACATTCAGCCTACGCATTTACTTCGGCAGCCACCCATACTCTGTATTGTTGGCCCCACAGGCGCAGGCAAAACCCATCTCGCCATGGCATTGGCAGAGCATGCCAAATCAATTGGCCAAACTGTTGAATTGATTAGCATGGACTCCGCATTGGTATATCGCGGACTGGATATTGGTAGTGCGAAACCAACCAAGGCAGAACAAGCTGCGGTTCAGCACCACCTGATTGATATCTTGGAGCCTACTGAATCCTATTCGGCGGCACGCTTTGCGAATGATGCGAAACGACTATGCGAAGAAATTCGTACACGAGGCAATATTCCTGTTGTAGTGGGCGGTACGATGTTGTATTGGCGCGCCTGGGCATATGGTCTCTCCTCCCTACCGCCAGCAGATCCAGAAATTCGGGCCCGCCTAGATGTGCGAGGTAAAGCCATTGGTTGGCCAGCGATGCATACTGAATTGGCCAAAGTGGATCCCATTACCGCCGCTCGTTTACAGCCCAATGATTCTCAACGAGTGCAACGTGCTTTAGAGGTTTATGAGATCACTGGTAAACCCATGTCGGAACTATTGGCAGATTCGCCTAGTGAAGATGGTAGAGCGGGCTCAGATATTCCGGAGTGGATTGATCTAGTCTCCCTCGAACCAAGTGACCGTTCTCGCCTGCATCAGAACCTAGAAAAACGATTTGATGAAATGCTCACTGGAGGATTATTAGAAGAAGTTGAGCTACTGAAAAAAAATCCCGCTCTGCATGGCGACCTTCCTGCCATTCGCTCTGTTGGCTATCGACAAGTTTGGGAATACTTATCTGGAGAAGTCGATCAAGCTGAAATGCGCTACAAAGCACTGGCCTCGACTAGACAGCTTGGGAAGAGGCAGCTGACTTGGTTACGCGCTATCGCTGGAAGAAAAACGTTTGACCCCTTCAACCCAACTGAATTGAACGCAGCCCTAGAGCACTGCAAGCAAAGCCTAAGTAAATAGGCTTTAGCAAGTATTAAATGACGATGGTTTGAGGTGCGCCAGCTGGACGCTCTACAACTTCACCAACAGTCCAAGCATGTAAACCTTCAGCCTTAAGAGATTGGATTGCGACATCCGCCTGATCGGCAGAGACAATCACCACCATGCCAATACCGCAGTTAAATACCCGCACCATTTCTGCATCAGCTACGCCACCCTTCATCTGCAACCAGCGAAAGAGTTCTGGCATTTGCCAGCTATCGCGATGTAATACAGCTTGAGTATTTTCTGGCAGTACACGTGGCACGTTGTCCACTAAGCCGCCGCCAGTAATATGAGCCATGCCCTTCACATTGATCTCGTTGATCAACTTCAGCAGTGGCTTAACGTAAATTTGTGTCGGGGCCATTACTACATCACCCAATGGACGACCACCTAAATCATCGGTCGGCTTTGCACCAGCACGCTCAATAATTTTACGAACTAATGAATAGCCATTGGAATGCGCGCCACTCGAAGCAATTGCCAAAACCACATCGCCTGGCGCAATCGTTGCACCAGTAATGATTTTAGATTTTTCAACAGCGCCAACAGCAAAGCCAGCCAAGTCGTACTCACCAGGGGGATACATACCCGGCATCTCGGCAGTTTCACCGCCAATGAGTGCGCAACCAGATAGCTCGCAACCCTTAGCAATCCCGCCAACTACAGTTGCGGCAGTATCTACAGTGAGCTTGCCACAAGCAAAATAATCCAAGAAAAAGAGGGGTTCAGCACCTTGAACCAAAATGTCGTTCACGCTCATCGCCACTAAATCCTGGCCGATCGTATCGTGACGATTCCATTCGAAAGCTAATCTCAGTTTTGTACCAACGCCGTCAGTACCGGAGACTAATACCGGCTCTTTATAACGTTTAGGCACTTCAAACAGGGCGCCAAAGCCGCCAATTCCGGCCAGCACACCCTCACGCATGGTTTTCTTGGCTAAAGGCTTGATGCGATCCACCAAATCATCCCCTGCGTCGATATCGACACCTGCGTCGCGGTAGGAAAGGCCTTTTGAGGAAGAATGAGTAGATGAGGTCATGGCAGAGATAGAAGATTAGTAAAAAACACTACTTGGTCGGTAGAATCATTGAATTCTAGAGGATTCGAGCACGATGGCTGAAATTTTTACCCCTTTTTTAACTGCATTTATTCTGGCTTATGCCTTACGCCCAGTTTGCTTGTGGCTTGAGAGGCATAAGCTACCCCGCGCAGCCGCGGCTGCTATTGCCATGATTATTGGTCTGGGAGTGGTTTTTTTGATTTTGAGCCTGTTTATTACGCTTCTCAAAACCGAAATCCCCCTAATTAAGGCCCAATTTCCAGAATGGATCCAAAACACCCAGTCTTGGCTTGGGCCCAAATTAAGTGAATTTCACATTAATGTAGATTGGAACACCCTCAAGTCCAGCGCTACCCAAAAGATTACCGCACACCTTAATGACAATTCTGATGCACTAATGTCATCCACTTTGGAGACAGTATTGATGTCTGGCAGCTCAGTCATCACAGGATTCGTTAATGCAGTTCTGACGCTATTTGTCATGTTTTATCTATTGATCGACTGGGATCATTTTTTCAAGCTAGTCAAATCGATTGTTCCGGTTCGTGCGCAAGAAACTATTCACCACCTCGCAATGCATGCCGATGGCTTACTCTCCCAATATCTCAGGGGTATGCTCATTGTGATTTCGATCATGTCTGTTTTCTACAGCGTAGGATTAAGTCTTATCGGAATTAAAGGGGCAGTGGCATTGGGAGTCTTTACTGCCCTCATGATTGTGATTCCCTACATCGGGATTACCTTAGGCTTCACCCTGGCCCTCCTCGCGGCCCTTTTGCAATTTGGGCCTGGCGGTGCAATCATTGGTGTGCTGGTGCTATACGCACTCGGTCAATTCACTGAGGGCTTCTTCCTCACACCGCGTCTAGTGGGTGAGCGCATTGGCTTGCATCCTGTCGCCGTACTTTTTGCTTTATTGTTATTTGGAAAATTATTTGGTTTCTTTGGCGTGTTGCTGGCATTACCAACGAGCGCGGTCAGCTTAGTACTTTTGCAATACGGATGGTCGCGCTATACCCAAAGCTCGTGGTATCAAAAGTAAATTTTTGCAGTAATGAATAGCCCCTCACTACCAAAACAGTTTGCGCTCGACATCGGCCACACACCCAAGCCCAGCTTAAATAATTTTTTGGCCGGCGAAAATCTGGCGCTGCACTCTACCTTACTGGCATTAACTCAATCTTGGGAAATCAATGCCCCAAGACTAGCGAGTGAGAACCCCTTAAATCAACGCTGGATTTATTGGTGGGGGCCGGAAGGCTCTGGTCGCACCCATTTACTCAGCGCAATTGGCGATGCCGCTCAGCAATTAGGCTTGGAGTACATTTCCCTCACCCCAAATGAACCCATTTCCTGGGTGCGCTTGGAGGAATACCTGCCTAGCCTCTGTGCGAGCGATACCCCCTCAGTAATTACAGTAGATGACGTAGATCGACTTGATGAGCGCTTAGTCGCCTCTTTATTTCGTATTCTGAATGCTATTCAGAGCAGTAAGGCCGTTCATATCTTCATGGCTGGCAATGCCGCACCCGGCGCGCTAAGGCTCAGAGAGGACCTTCGCACCCGCCTAGGATGGGGTTTAATCTTTCAAACTCATCTTTTGGGCGATGATGAGAAAATAGAGGCCTTACAGCAGGCAGCGCAAGCGCGCGGCTTGGTTTTATCGCCAGATGTATTACCTTGGTTGTTGAATCGCTTTTATCGCGATATGCCTAACCTCATGGCCTTGATTGATGCTTTGGATGCTTATTCACTAGAAACAAAACGTGCTGTCACATTGCCTCTTGTTAGAGAACTCTTGCAGCCTAAATAAATATTAATGACCCAATTAGCACTGTTCGACTTAGACCACACTCTTCTCCCCTGCGATAGCGATTACGAATGGGGTCAGTTCTTGGCACGCATTGGCGTAGTGGATAGCAAATACTATGCGCAGCAAAATGAACGCTTCTATCAGGATTACAAAGACGGGAAGCTCAATATCCAAGAATTCTTACGCTTTGCTTTGAAGCCACTCTCGGAACATTCCCGTGCAGAACTCAAAGAATGGCATGACACCTTTATGCAGGAAGTGATCACTGGTCAACTTCGTCAACAGGCCGTCGACCTGGTAAAGCGCCACCAAGATGCTGGCGACCTTTGCTGCGTTGTGACTGCAACCAATAGCTTTGTTACCCGCCCCATCGTTGAAAGTTTTGGTATTGAGCATCTTGTCGCTACCGAGCCTGCCACCGTGGGAGATAACCCCCTCGCTAATTTCACTGGCGAAGTCAAAGGCATTCCGAGTTTTCGGGAAGGCAAAATCCAACGGGTGCAAGATTGGCTTGCCAGTCAAAATCTTGTATTAGATCAATTGCCACAAAGTTATTTTTATTCAGACTCCATGAATGATTTACCCCTCCTGGAAAAAGTCAGCAATCCTATTGCTACCAATCCAGATACCCGCCTGCGTGACGAAGCTACAAAGCGCAACTGGCCCATACTTGAACTGTTTGCATGATTACCAAATTTATTAAACGTATTTTGCGTCGCGACCCTATGGTCAGGCATACCGCTGCCCATACCTCTGGCGCGCCGAAACGAATCCCTAGAAAAACTCATCGTATTGATCCGCATTTGCTTTCTAAAAATGCAGTCAAAGTAACCCAGACATTGCAACAAGCTGGCTATGATGCTTTTATTGTCGGTGGCGCAGTCCGAGATTTAGCTCTAGGGATTGGCCCTAAGGATTTTGATGTGGCAACCAATGCCACGCCGGAGCAAGTACAAAAACTGTTTCGTAAGGCACGCCTAATTGGTCGTCGCTTTCAGATTGTGCATGTGACTTTCTTTGGCAAAGGTCAACCCGAAATCATTGAGGTATCTACCTTCAGAGCCTTGCTGGAAAACGCTGGCGAGCATGTCGCCGAAAATGGCCGCATCCTGCGCGATAACGTCTGGGGCAGTCAACATGAAGATGCCGAACGCAGAGACTTCAGTATTAATGCGATGTACTACGACCCCGCCACTGAAACCGTGCTCGACTATCACGGTGGTATGGCCGACATGCAGAAAAAAACTTTGCGCATGATTGGTGACCCTGCTAAACGCTATCGCGAAGATCCGATTCGCATGTTGCGCGCGATTCGTTTTGCCGCAAAGACAGGTTTTACTTTAGATGCGGCGACACGCGCACCCATCGCTAAACTAGGTAAGTTGATCCATGATGTTCCATCCGCACGTCTTTTCGATGAAATCCTCAAGCTACTCATGTCTGGCTATTCATGGGCTGCGATTCAAGGATTAAAAGATGCAGGCCTACACCATGGCCTTCTTCCCTTGCTTGATCACATATTAAATAAGGGGGCCGATTCCAAAGAGGCAAATGATTTTGTTCGCATTGCTCTCGCGAATACTGATCAACGCATTCAATCCGGGAAAAGTGTTTCGGCTGGATTCTTGTTTGCAACTTTGCTTTGGCCAGACCTTCTGAGCAATTGGAAAAAGAATATCGCCAAAGGGATTTCCAATATTCCCGCCCTGCATGATGCGATGGATGAAACTATTGCCAGCCAAAGCAGCGGTATGGTGATTCAACGTCGCTTTGAGAGTGATATGCGAGAAATCTGGTCCATGCAACCCCGCTTTGAAAAGCGAGTTGGACGCTACCCTTATCGCCTGATTGAATCCCCACGCTTTAGAGCGGGTTATGACTTTATGCTTCTGCGCTGCGCCACGGGCGAGAAAAATCCAGCCCTGGGTGAATGGTGGACTAGCTTCATTACAAGCGATCCAACAGGACAAGAAGCCTTGATGGTAAGCGTCAAAAACGAGACTGGCAATCCGGCCTCCCCCGCAAAACGGCGTCGCCGCAGAAAAACAAAAGTAGCTGTGCCCACTGAAGGTGCAGCAGACTAAGCAGACTTAAGAAAAATTCAGTAAAGTAGGTTCAGTAGTCTCATGTAGTTTTCTCTCTCGTTTGGAATGAGCATGGCTCGAGCTTTTATTGGATTTGGCGGTAATATCGGCGATACGCGTCAGCTCATAACTGACGCGATTGTGTGCCTTGCCCAACGCTGTGAACTCCAAATCCTCGCCAAAAGCTGCTTCTACCAAAGCGCGCCTTTCCAAGCCACTGGCGGCGACTATATCAATGCCGTGATTGAAATTGAAACGCAATTAAGCCCCTATGGCCTATTACATGTCTGCCAAGCGGTCGAGCAAGAGTTTGGCCGTGAGCGTCCTTACGCTAACGCACCCCGAACGATTGACTTGGATATCCTGGCTTTTGAGGGTGTATCTCAAACAGATACCGAGCTCACCATCCCCCATCCCAGAATCATTGAGCGCTCTTTCGTCCTGCTGCCACTCCTAGAAATTGCACCAGATTTCTTTTTGCCGAATTGGGGCGAATTAAAGGCCTATCTGCCTCAAGTTGCCGACCAGCGTATTGAAAAACTCCCTTGCCGCAACTGTAATTGTGGTGAAAATGCCGTTTATAGCCAATCAGCGCATTAATTCATTAAACTCACGCCATGGGTTACTTACAGGGCGAAAAGCCAATTACGATTTCTAAACTCCTCTCCATGTGCGCTGAGGGTGAAAAAATTACAATGCTGACGGCATATGATTCAACTATGTCAGCCTTGTTAAATCGCTGTGGTGTTGAAACCATTCTGATTGGCGATTCCTTGGGTAATGTGATTCAAGGTCACTCAAGCACAACACCAGTAACTGTTGAACAAGTGGCGTATCACACCGAATGTGTAGCCCGCGCCAATTCTCATGCCTTCATCATTGCCGATCTTCCTTTCGCCAGCTATGGAGATCCTGTTCAAGCCCTCGATTCAGCGGCAGAGCTCATGCGCGCTGGAGCGGATATGGTCAAACTTGAAGGTGGGGATTGGCAAATCGACATCATTCAATATTTAGTCGAACGTAGCGTTCCTGTTTGCGCGCACTTAGGGCTACTACCTCAGTCTGTTCATGTCTTGGGTGGTTATAAGGTTCAAGGCAAATCGAAAGATGCCGCAAGTCTGATGATTGAACAGGCCATTGCTTGTGAGCAAGCTGGCGCGCAAATGATTGTGCTTGAGGCGATTCCCTCTTCATTAGGTAAGCACATTACCGAAGCACTCTCTATTCCCACTATTGGAATCGGCGCAGGAGCAGATTGCTCCGGTCAAGTATTGGTACTACAAGATATGCTGGGCATCAGCCCCGGAAAGCCCCCGAAGTTCGTTAAGAACTTTATGGATGGTCATGCCTCTATTGAGGCGGCAGTCAAAGCCTATGTTCGAGAAGTTAAATCCGGAAAATTCCCCGGACCCGAACACGGCTTTGCTGGATAAGCCTGAATACTAGTTAACTAAAAAAGCTTTTTACACCATCAAACCAACCCTTTTGATGGGGATTGTGTTTGTCGCCACCAGACTGCAAGCTGTCATCAAACTTTTTGAGCATTTTCTTTTGCTCATCAGTCAGTTTCACTGGAGTCTCAACGGCAACGTGAACAAACAGATCGCCCACCATCGTTGAGCGCAAACCCTTGATACCTTTGTTACGCAAACGGAATGTTTTTCCTGTCTGAGTACCTTCCGGAATTGGGAACTCGACGCGCCCTGATAAGGTTGGCACTTCAATATCACCCCCAATAGTCGCAGTCGCAAAGGAAATCGGCATCTGAACATGCAGGTCACTGCCATCACGCTCAAATACTTTATGTGGCTTTACTCTCACCTCTACATAAAGATCACCAGATGGACCGCCATTGACGCCTGGCTCACCATTTCCAACAGAGCGCACACGCATGCCGTCATCAATACCGGCAGGGATCTTGATCTCGAGTGTTTTTTGTTCTTTATGTTTACCGCTACCATGGCAGGTCTTGCATGGCTTAGGAATGTATTCACCTGTGCCGCGACACTTGGGGCAAGTTTGTTGCATTGAGAAGAAACCTTGCTGGACGCGAACTTGACCATGACCATCGCAAGTAGTGCATCTCTCGGCCTTGCTTCCTGGCTCAGCGCCAGTACCATGACATGGTTTGCAATTGCTCCAACTGGGCACCCGGATTTGAGTGGTGTAACCCTCGGCAGCTTGCTCGAGAGTGATCTCCATGTTGTAACGTAAGTCGGCACCCTTGTACACTTGTGGTCCAGACTGGCGTCCACCACCTTGACCAAAAATATCGCCAAAGATGTCGCCGAAAGCATCAGCAAAACCGCCGCCACCGCCAAAGCCACCACCCCCAAAACCGCTGGATTGATCAAGGCCTGCATGACCATATTGATCATAAGCAGCGCGTTTATTTGGATCCGTTAAGGTTTCGTAAGCTTCTTTAACTTCCTTAAATTGCGCTTCCGCAGTTTTGCTATCGGGATTGCGATCGGGATGATGCTTCATCGCCATTTTCCGATAAGCCTTTTTTAGCTCCTCATCACTGGCGCCTTTCGCAACACCAAGCACTTCGTAATAATCGCGTTTACTTTTAGGCACAAAATTCCTCTCAACAACCTGAATGACACAAGTCGGCACGAGGCCGACTTGTTATTTAATTACTTCTAAACTACGTTAAATGGCTTTCAATCTCCGGGATTACTTCTTGTCATCCACTTCTTTGAAATCAGCATCTACAACATCAGCATCTGGAGCGGCAGCTTGCGCACCGCCTGGAGCTGCGCCAGGAGCGGCACCACCAGCTTTAGCTTGCTCAGCAGCCATGGCTTTTTCGCCTAACTTCTGACTTGCCTTACCCAAAGCTTCGGTTTTAGCTTCAATAGCAGCTTTATCGCTACCCTTGATTGCCTCGTCCAATTCTTTCAAGGCAGCCTCAATTGCTTCTTTTTCAGAAGCCTCTAAGGCAGAACCATGCTCTTCCAAGGCTTTCTTGGTTGAGTGAGCCAGTGCATCAGCAGTGTTGCGCGCCGTTACCAATTCCAATGCTTTTTTATCTTCGTCGGCATTCGCTTCGGCATCTTTCACCATGCGTAGAATTTCTTCTTCAGTCAAGCCAGAGTTTGCCTTGATGGTGATCTTGTTCTCTTTGCCTGTAGTTTTGTCTTTTGCAGTTACATGCAAAATACCGTTGGCATCAATATCAAAGGTCACTTCAATTTGTGGCATACCACGCTGTGCTGGAGCAATACCTTCCAAATTAAACTCACCGAGCAGTTTGTTGGCAGCAGCCATCTCACGCTCGCCCTGGAAACATTTAATCGTTACCGCAGGCTGGTTGTCTTCCGCTGTGGAGTAAACCTGTGAATGCTTGGTAGGAATGGTTGTGTTCTTCGGAATCATCTTGGTCATAACGCCGCCCAAGGTTTCGATACCCAATGACAAAGGAGTCACGTCCAAGAGTAATACGTCTTTACGATCACCTGACAATACAGAGCCCTGAATCGCGGCACCAACAGCAACTGCCTCATCTGGGTTCACGTCTTTGCGTGGCTCTTTGCCAAAAATTTCTTTTACCTTGTCCTGAACAGCAGGCATACGGGTTTGACCACCAACCAAAATCACATCGTCGATGTCAGTCACATTCACGCCAGCGTCTTTGATCGCAGTCAAGCAAGGACCAGCCGTACGGTTGATCAACTCTTCTACCAAAGACTCTAACTTAGCGCGCGTCAATTTTAAGTTCAAATGCTTAGGACCGCCTGCATCAGCAGTCACGTATGGCAAATTGATCTCAGTTTGTTGAGCGGATGACAACTCGATCTTGGCTTTTTCAGCAGCGTCTTTCAAACGTTGTAGAGCCAATACGTCCTTGCTCAAATCTACGCCTTGCTCTTTCTTGAACTCAGCAATGATCCAGTCAATGATGCGTTGGTCAAAGTCTTCACCACCCAAGAATGTGTCACCGTTAGTGGAGAGAACTTCGAACTGCTTCTCGCCATCTACGTTAGCAATCTCAATAATAGATACGTCAAATGTACCGCCGCCTAAGTCATACACAGCGATCTTGCGATCCACTTTGTCTTGCTTATCTAAACCAAATGCCAATGCCGCTGCAGTTGGCTCATTGATGATGCGCTTTACGTCCAAACCAGCAATACGACCTGCATCCTTAGTTGCTTGACGTTGACTGTCATTGAAGTAAGCGGGAACAGTAATCACCGCTTCAGTGACTTCTTCACCGAGATAATCTTCGGCAGTCTTTTTCATTTTGCGCAGGATTTCCGCTGATACTTGTTGTGGCGCCATTTTTTTATCGCGTGCCTCAACCCAAGCATCACCGTTATCTGCCTGAACAATCTTATAAGGCATTAGACCGATGTCTTTTTGCACTTCAGCATCAGTAAATTTGCGACCCATCAAGCGCTTTACCGCATAGATGGTGTTTTTAGGGTTGGTAACTGATTGGCGTTTTGCAGGCGCGCCAACCAATACTTCGCCGTCTTCAACGTAAGCAATGATCGATGGAGTTGTACGGCCGCCTTCTGCGTTCTCGACAACTTTAGGTGCATTATTTTCAACAACGGAAACGCACGAGTTCGTGGTTCCCAAGTCAATTCCGATAATCTTTCCCATAATGGCTCCAAAAAAATTAAGTTATGTGTAATTTCGTAAAACTGCGAATAAATCGATATACAATAAATGGGGCCGAATGAGGAGAATTCAAGGGCTAAAAAAGCAAAAAAGGCAGATTTCTGCCTTTTTTATCTCTTTTTCCACCAGAAACCCCTAATTTAGGGCCTTAAATAGCTTATTTTGGCGCACTCACAGTTACCAAGGCTGGGCGAAGGATCCGATCTGCAATGGAATAACCCCTCTGCAGTACTGAAACCACGGTGTTAGCCTCTTGATCTGAGGGTACCGAGGCAATTGCCTGGTGATGGTGGGGATCGAACTTATCGCCTACAGCAGGATTAATTTCAGTTATGCGACCTTTTTCGAATGCTGAAAGTAGCTGTTTAAGGGTGATATCCAAGCCCTCTTTAAAGGCTTTAGCATCAACTGCTTCTGCATTCAGGGCGGCGTACAGACTGTCAGTTACGGGCACGAGATGCTCGGCAAAACTCTCAATTGCAAACTTATGAGCCTTGGAAATATCTTCAGCGGCACGGCGGCGGATATTCTCACCTTCGGCCTTAGCGCGAAGATAGTTATCCTGCATCTCGGTTAGTTTTTGATTTAACTCAGCGATTTCTTGCTCTGGAGTCTTTACTTCAGCATCGGTAGGGGCTACATCAACACCACCTTCAGCCTGAGGATCGGCGGTCATATTTTCCTGCTCAGGAGATGGGTTTTGATTTTCTTGGGTCATAGGTGCAAATTCACTTTTCTATCAGAATGGCTACTTCTCAACAATATGGGGTCGATTAAGGCAATTTCAAGTGCGCTGGAGTTACTGAAGCTACTGAAGTTTAGACAATGTTAGCTTTTGCCAAATCAGCCAAGCGATCACGCTCCTGCAATATTGAATCCGACTCCACACCCAGATTCCAACCAGCCAAATGCTGCTGGGCAATATCGTACATCGCATCAATCCACTTTGGATTGCTATTGAGGCAGGGAATGTAGCGGTAGTCTTTTCCGCCATGCTCCAAGAAGATCTCGCGGGCTTCCATGGCAATCTCTTCCAGGGTCTCCAAACAATCCGCTGGAAAGCCTGGACAAAAAATATCCACTCGCTGACAACCTTCTTTACCCAACTTTTCAATTGTTGGTGCCGTGTAAGGCTTAAGCCATTCCGCTTTACCAAAGCGAGACTGAAAGGTCACCAAGTACTGTCCAGGTACTAAACCTAAGGATTCACCTAACAAGCGACCTGTTTTTAAACACTCGCAGTGATAGGGGTCGCCTTTCATTAAATTACGCTTAGGTAGTCCATGGAAAGACATGACGAGACGATCGCCAGCAGCAAAATCTGGGCGTCCGTCCTTATCCCATGCACCGAGCACTTGGTCACGCAATGCGGCAATGTATTCAGGGTTGTCGTGATAGTGTTTCACCAAGCGTAACTCAGGCTGATTGCGCCATGTTCCGAGCACACGAAACACTTCATCAAAACTTGAAGCAGTGGTTGTTGCTGAATATTGTGGATACAGTGGTAACAACAAAAGACGCTCCATACCTTGTGCCTGAAGGGCTTCAAGGGCTTGCTGGGTCGATGGTTGACCATAGCGCATCGCTAAGTCTACCAATACTACTTGACCATGATTAGCGAATTTTTCACCCAATTCTTTGGCTTGCAAGCGTGAATAATGCATTAAAGGTGAGCCTAATTTTGGCAGCCAAATTGAAGCGTATTTTTTAGCGGAGGCACCGCTACGAATCGGCAAAATAATGCCGTTCAAAATGCACCACCAAATAATGCGAGGAATTTCTACGACGCGTGGATCCGATAGAAATTCTTTGAGATAAGCCCTCACTGCTTTGGCAGTTGGCGCGGCAGGAGTGCCTAAGTTCAGCAATAGCACTGCTGTCTTAGAGGGGCGTAAGTGAGGGTTTTGATTCAAGAGAGATCCATCTTAATTAAGAGAGCTAAAAAAATAATAGTGCCTAGGAATTCACCGGGGAACTCAATGCGCCAGATAACAACTTAGAGGTGATGTCGACAATCGGAATGACCCGATCGTATGCCATGCGAGTAGGGCCAATGACACCGAGAGTTCCAACGATCTGCCCATCCACGCTATAGGGTGCACTGATGACTGCCAAATCTTCATATGGCAGCAAGTCACTTTCACCACCAATAAAGATTTGAATACCATCAGCATGGCTCGATACGTCCAGCAATTGCATGAGAACCGACTTTTGCTCAAGCATGTCGAACATCTTGCGCAGCTTATCTAAATTGGTGCTGAGATCGCCAACATTCAGTAAGCGCCGCTCACCTGACAAAAGCATATCTCCTTGACCCATACCGTAATCGCTAACGCCACTGTGCAAGGCTAAGGCCATGAGTCCAGAGATGTCACTACGTAAGTTATCCAGGTCGGAAGCGAGGTGTGCCCGCACCTCAGCAAAGCTCTTACCTGCGAACTGCATATTGATGTAATTGCCCGCCTCCACCAGCTGGCTTGGGGTGTAATCCTGCGTGGTGGGAAGGATACGATTTTGAACATCCCCCTCGGGGGTCACCATAATGAGCAAGATCTTGCCTTCGCCAAGCCGTAAGAACTCGATGTGTTTGAACACCTGGGCCCGCTTAGGCGTCATCACCACCCCGGCAAAATGGGTCAAATTAGACAAAATTTGCGCCGCGGAGTTCATCACCCTTTGTGGAGAATCTGGCAAAAGTCCTTTTTCCATTTCTCGAGCGGCAATTTCCTCTAAGGGGCGAACGGTCACCATCGTATCCACAAAGAGGCGATAGCCCCTTGGGGTTGGTATGCGACCAGCCGAGGTATGGGGGCTAGTTACTAGGCCCATTTCCTCTAAATCCGCCATGACATTGCGAATCGTGGCCGCAGAAAGATCCAGGCCCGAGAATCGAGACAGAGTGCGTGAGCCAATAGGCTGCCCCTCTTCGATATAGCGCTCGATGAGGGTTTTCAGTAAGGCGCGGGAGCGATCATCCATAGTGGAAGGGATTTTATGCGTATGGTTTAATCGTTATATGTTAAGCCCATCCCCAAATTCCAGCAAAAAGGCATTTAGCCGGGTTGCGCTTGTCGGTAAATATCAGGCTGACGGCATGCAGGAACGCCTCAACGACCTGGCGATACTACTAAGCCAGCAAGGCTGCGAAGTCTATGTTGAAAGCGCTACCGCCAGCCATCTTGGGCTAACTGCCTACCCTATTAAAAAGGTTGAGGAGTTCGCCGACGCCATTGATTTGGCAGTTGTTTTGGGCGGTGATGGCACGATGCTCGGGATTGGACGTCAGCTGGCTGGGAGTGATGTCCCTCTAGTTGGCATCAATATGGGCCGCTTGGGCTATATGACCGACATCCCTATTCAGAATGTCCAGACTGTCTTACCGCAAATTATTGCCGGTGAATACGAAGCAGACACTAGAACCTTGCTGGATGCGGTGGTCATGCGCAATGGCAAAAAGATTAATCAAGCACTCGCCTTAAATGATGTTGTAGTCAATCGCTCTGGAATCTCTGGAATGGTAGAGCTCGCAGTGCGCGTTAACGGCTCATTTATGTATAACCAACGCTCTGATGGATTGATTGTGTCAACACCGACGGGCTCAACTGCTTACGCCCTTTCTGCTGGTGGACCTATTTTGCATCCACGGGTGGCAGGGATTCTGTTGGCGCCAATTGCGCCGCACTCTTTATCCAATCGCCCTATCGTATTGCCACAAGATATTGTGGTGAGTATCGAGGTCGTAGATGGCAGAGAAGTGATTGTGAACTTTGATATGCAATCACAAACTCACTTGCAATCAGGCGACACAATTGAAGTCAGTCAATCTGAAAAAACAATCACCCTACTTCATCCTCGCAGTCATAGTGACTACAAAACCTTGCGAGAGAAGTTACATTGGAATGAGTATCCATCGACATTCTGATGTCGAATTATTTGGTACTCTAAGGCATGCTTCAAACCCTATCGCTTCGCGACTTTGTCATTGTTGACCAGCTAGAGCTAGACCTTTCCTCGGGCTTCACAGTCCTGACTGGTGAAACGGGTGCCGGCAAATCTATCCTCTTGGATGCACTCAGTCTTGTATTGGGTGAACGTGCGGATAGCAGCCAAATCCGTGAGGGGTGTAATCGCGCTGAAATCAGCGCCCACTTTCGAATTGATCAACAGCAAATTCAGCACTTCAATCAATGGCTTGATGAGCAAGGCTTTCCGATTGAGGATGAAGGACAAAGCCTGCTTCTCAAAAGAACTGTAGAGGCAAATGGTCGAAGCCGCGCTTTCATTAATGGCAGCGTGGCAACTTTGGCACAACTCCGTGAAGCGGGCGATCAGCTAGTAGATATTCACGGACAACATGCGCATCAACTATTACTTAAAGGTGGTGCCCAGCGTGAACTACTGGATCGCCATGCCAATCACATGGATCTTGTTATTGAGGTCTCGCAATTATTTAAAACACTGAATGAATCGCGTCACAGACTAGACCAAGCTGAAAATGCTGGTCAAGATGTTGAGCGAGAACGTGATCGCCTAGAGTGGCAGCTAGAGGAGCTCACCGAGCTCTCCCCACAAGAAGGTGAATGGGCCGCTATTCAAGGAGAGCATGCTCGCCTAGCGAATGGCGCAAAAATTATTAGTGGCTGCCAAGAAGCAATTGAAGTTCTGAGCGATGCTGACAACTCTGTAGAGTCCACTCTTTCTAAAGCTAGCGCCAATATGAGCGCATTAGCGGAACATGACTCTGCACTGAGCGATATCAGCCAAGCACTAGAGTCGGCACAAATTCAGATAGATGAAGCAGTTCATAGTCTCAACCGCTATTTACAAAAACTGGATTTAGATCCAGCGCGCCTCAGTGAAGTTGAGGAGCGTATGCAAGCACTCCATGGCGCGGCCAGAAAATACCGTACCGAAGCAGATGGCTTGCCAAAACTACTACTAGACACTACTGAACGTTTAGAGGCATTGACTGCCTCTCAAAATATGGAAGCTTTACGCGAGAAAGTGAAGCAAGAAGAGCTCGCCTATCTCAAGCAAGCAAAGCAGCTCTCACAAAAACGTAGCAAAGCTGCGCTGGATTTAGGCAAGCAAGTGACTACCGCAATGCAGGACTTGTCGATGGCAGGCGGACAGCTCGAAATCGCTTTGCTGCCTCTAGCCGAAGGGGGTGCTCATGGTCTCGAACAAATTGAATTTCTGGTTGCGGGCCACGCTGGTAGCACCCCACGCTCATTAGCAAAAGTAGCCTCTGGCGGTGAACTGGCTCGCATTAGCTTAGCCATTAGCGTAATCACCAGCAAAGCGTCATTTACACCCACGCTCATATTCGATGAGGTAGATGCGGGTATCGGGGGAGCGGTTGCCGAGACAGTTGGAAAATTGTTGCGTCAACTTGGCGAGTCACATCAGATTCTCTGCGTCACCCATTTGCCACAAGTGGCGGCGCAAGGCAATCACCATCTTAAGGTGAGTAAATCTCAGGCGGGGGATAAAACCCTTTCCCAAGTCACGCCTCTAGGCAGGTCTGAGCGAGTAGAAGAAATTGCTCGCATGCTGGGCGGAGCAACTATCACTGACACTACGCGTCGTCATGCTCGAGAACTGTTAGAGCAAAACTAAGTTTTTCAAACATCCGAAGGGGCAAGAAATATCTCTTGCCACAAAGCCAACACCGCTTCTCTTGCTTGAACTAGTTGAGGCTCAAGCCCTAAATCTACCCGCGTCTTTTCCGCGCCATCTAAACGTAAGCGATGTTGACGAGCTCGGAGCAGGCGATAGGCATCCCCTACCTCTTGGGCTATCGAGGCTTGAATTAACCCCACCTCTCCCGCAATCCGCAGTAAGGCGATATTCCCCAAGTTACCAATAAGTTGCGGGTGACTATTTGAAAATGCCAGAACTAAAAACTGCACAATAAATTCAATATCAACCATGCCGCCAGCATCGTGCTTTAAATCAAAATCAGGACTGGGGTTTGGATGTCCAGCATGAACCTTGCGACGCATTTCTAAAATCTCATGGCGCAATTGATCAACATCGCGCTTCTGACTTAAAACCTCAAAACGCACATCATCAAAGAACTTTCCAACTAATTTACTGCCCGCAGAACACCTAGCTCGCGTTAGGGCTTGATGTTCCCACACCCATGCCGCGTTATCCCCCTCACGCAGTTGATATTTCTTAAACGCATTAGCATTGGTCACTAAAAATCCAGCAGAGCCATTTGGACGAAGACGGGTGTCGATTTCAAACAGGCTGCCGGCAGATGTATAGGCGGTTAACCAATTAATCATGCGCTTGGCGAGTAAAGCGTAAATTTCTTGAGCCGCAAAATCGGTTTCTTCTGCTTGATACAAAAATACCAGGTCTAAGTCAGACGCATACCCCAACTCTTTACCACCCAGCTTTCCATAAGAGATCACCGCAAAAGGTGCTTTTGCATCTACAGATAAGCTAAATTTTTTAACCACACTAGGCCAAACACGCTCGAAGGTAGTCTCTAATATTAAGTCGGCTAAAGCAGATAAATGATCACTGACTTTCTCAACGGAAAGCTCGTGATCAACACCAATTCCTAAATCCGCCAATAAAGTAATAAAGGTTTCGGTGTGATGGGTAATACGCAAGATATCCATTGCCTGCTCTGAGCCATCACCATCCGCCATCACATCATCAAGCCGCATTTCTAGAGTGGCTTTTACTTCTTGCCAATATTGTTCTGGATGCTCAATCAAGGCCTTTTCAGTGCGCGAGTTGAGTAAGTAATCTAACAAATGGGGGTGCCTAGTTAAATATTCCGCACCCCATTGCGATGCCTTGAGTAAAGCCAATACATTGGATAGCGCCTGTGGATATTCAGAAAGAATAGATAAATAAGCACTACGCCGAGCAACCGCCTCCAACATATCAAAAAAGCGCAGTAAAGTTTGGTCCGCACTAATTGCAGCAGGCTGATCTACTTGTAGGCTATCCGCAGCTTTACGAATCAAGTTATTAAAAATGATCCTGCTTTTCTCAGATAGCTGTCTTTGCTTAGAGCTATCGGCCCAAGCCACCCAACGAGCCGCAGACTCTGGGAAGAGCGTGCTATCAGGCTCCCATCCTGCGGGTAAGGAGGTATTGTCTAGGCGTGCGGAATCGTCCAGCACAAAAGCTTTTTCAAAATACTGAGCTACTGCCATTTGATGTTTGTCGAGCTCGGGCAAAAATGCGGCCTTCTCTTGAACACGATCAGGGCCAACCATACTTTCCGCCAAGCGAATCCGAGCACCTTCATCTTCTGGTAAATAGTGCGTCTGCTGATCCTCCCACACCTGTATGCGATGCTCTAAGCGACGCAAGTAAACATAAGCCGCCTTTAGATCCTCGACTTCATCGGCCGGCAAAATTCCTTGCTGCTTCACCAGCTCCAATACTTTAAGGGTGGGGCGAATACGAAAGCGGGGATCTGTACCACCACGCATCAACTGAAACATTTGCGCTAAGAATTCAATTTCACGAATACCCCCACGGCCTAACTTAATGTCTCTGGATCGACCATGATGGTTGGATGAGCGCTTCTCAGCTTCATGCTGTATCTGCGCATGCAATTCACGGATAGAGGCAATCACGCCGTAATCCAAATGTCGGCGATACACGAACGGGCGAATGAGTTGGTCAAGCTCACGTTCGCAATAGGCAAAGGCAGGTGAATCAGGCAGGGGTGAAATTAATCTACCTTTGATCCAAGCGTAACGCTCCCACTCCCTACCCTGCACCAATAGATACTCTTCTAACATGTCAAGACTACATACCAGAGGGCCAGAATCCCCATTCGGTCTTAGGCGCATATCCACCCGGAATACAAAACCATTCGCATCATGCTCTGCTAATAGTTTGATCAGACGCTTACCCATGCGCGTAAACCACTCGTGATAAGACAAACTCTTAGGTCCGCCCTGAGTATCACCTTCATGCTCGTATAAAAAGATAAGGTCAATATCAGAGGAAAGATTGAGCTCTAGACCCCCCAACTTACCCATACCCACAACCATCAAGGGCATCTCTGAGTCCGTCACTGAACTCCAAGGTAGACCAAAACGACGCTGAAGATCTGCGCGAATATACGCAATGGAAAGGGCAACTGCCTCTTCCGCAAAATGACTCAATGCGTGCGTCACCTCACTAAGATCGGCCATACCGTTCAGATCTCGAAAGGCAATCCAGAGCATGAGGCGCTGTCTCGCTAGCCTCAGATCTGCCATAAATTGAGCCTCATTCTGCTCTGGAATAGCTAATGCATCCTGGCAGGGCGTTAATAAACCCCTAATTCCAGCGATATCCACTTTAAAAGTACTCTGGGACTGAAGCCACTCCAGCCATTCAGGGCGAGAATTGAGCCAACGTTGAGCATAGCTGGAATGCTGCTTTAAAAATTCAATTTGGGCGGCAAAATCGGTCATAACTCCATCTTAATCCGACTCTAGACTCAAACCTCAGAAGCTTGGCGCTCACCCAATGGCTGACGGATAATAGAGCTCATGCTTCGAAATATCATCCGGACTCGCCTGCAGAGCGTGCTTCAAAAACGTCCTCCAGATTCTGGCGGTCGTTGGCGTAAGCGTGCCCTAATCCTTGCCGGTATCACCGTGGCTTTTTTTGTATTTGGTCATCTTGGCGTGCGTTTTATTTTATGGCCTCAGATTGAGAAATCGAAACCTACCTTAGAGCGCTTAATGAGCGCTCGTTTGGGCACTAAGGTTACGATGGATAAGGTGCAAGTTTCTTGGACTGGAATTCGCCCAAGCTTTTCGATTGAGGGATTGCGCTTCAACAATGAAAGCGCTTCCACCCCGCCCCTGCTCATTCAAAACATTAACGGGCAACTCAGTTGGCTATCTTTTTATCATTTAGCCCCTTATTTTCATGAGATCACATTTGACCAGGTTCAGCTCTACGCACAACGAGATGCAAAGGGTGCGGTATCCATTGCCGGAATTCCAATACATAGCGAGGCCGATGATTTTGCGACACAGAACTGGTTACTGTCTCAAAGCGATATTCAGATTAACAATGCCAAAATTTTTTGGGAAGACCAACACAGTCGAAAGCTAAAGACCTCTGTTGATATTCAGAGTCTCCACCTAAAAAATGGCATTCGCAGTCATGAAGGTCAACTAGTCACCCTAACCCCTTGGAGTCCAAACCCAATCAAACTTGAGGTCGACTTTGTGCACCACCTTGGCGGACAAGCTGGTGATTGGCGTGATTGGGTGGGTAGTTTTTCATGGGACCTAGCTGAACTGAATCTCGACCAAACCTCTAAAGATCTCAGTCTTCCACTCTACGACCTCGGTGGCAAGCTCAACTCTAAGGGTAGTCTGAAGCTCGACGCTGGCAAGGCCAATGGTGGACAAATGTCTTTAACAGCCGATAACCTCAGAGTCCAATTAAATAAAGATGAGGATCCCATTGAGTTCGGCAGACTAGAAACCAATCTAGTACAAGAGACAGATGGCGGTCTTAACTCTATCACCACGAAAACTTTGGCATGGCGCAATATCGACAGTCCGAAGACTGCACCACTTGAAAAATTAAGCCCAGTTACTTTCCGTTGGCGGCCAACAAAAGATGGTGGTGAGATTAAAGAGTTCGGTTTCTCATCACCAAAAATACAAGTGGAAGATATTGCACTCTTCGCGCTCAATCTTCCTCTACCAAAAAAGATTCATCAATGGATCAAGATTTCTGAGGCGGATGGCGAGCTACAGAATTTGGAAATGAATTGGTCCGAAAGCCAATCCGCCCTATCGGCTTTACCAATCCCGGGAAATTGGTTTTCTTCCAGCAAGCTCGACTTCACTATTAGCGCAAAACTCAATGACATTAGCTTCACCGGGGTAAACAAATCCATGCCCTCAGCCTCGCATTTATCTGGCAACCTAGTAAGCAACCAGAAGCAAGGCAACTTCACGCTGGATTCCAACAATCTTGAGCTGGAGATGAGTGATTTTTTATCAGCCTCCGAAATTCAACTAGACCGTGCGAAAGGTGACATTACATGGTCTAAGCAAAAAAGTGGCTGGCTCATCAATGCCAAGAAATTGCAACTGAGCAACTCTGACATCACTACTAATTTTGACCTAAGCTATCTGATTGGCGGCCCCAAACAGCCTGATCAAATGACATTAGATATGGAGTTTGTTAAAGCTAATTTAGCAACAGCATATCGCTACCTACCCGTCAATATTGATAAAGAAACTAGGCAATTTCTCAGCAAGGCATTCGAAGCAGGAGAAATTCAAAACGGCTCCCTCCACATTAAAGGAGATCCCGACCAAGTCCCCTTCCCAACAGGAACGGTTGGCGAGCTCACACTCCATTTACCTATTTCAAAAGCTACCTTTAAGCCAGCACCCTTGCTTCCAAGAAACCAAGGGATTTGGCAAGCATTTAGCAATGTCAGCGGCAATATCGATATGAAGCAAGCGACTCTCAATATTGATATTGATAAAGCCAGCTACAAAAAAGTAGCTCTTACGAATGTCAAATCACAAATCCCTAATCTCAGCGCTAAACACCTTAACCTACTTATCAATGGATCAGTTGCTGGTGATGGCTCTGAAATCCTAGAGTATGTATTCGCATCCCCTGTAGGCATTCAACAAACCAGCGTGGCAAAGAATTTGAGCTTAAAGGGTCCAATTAATCTGGATCTTGATTTAAAGATTCCTCTATCCGGAAATGATGATGCCAACTTTGATGCAAAAATTACCCTGCCAGGAAATCAGGCTCAATGGGGGAGCATCCCCCCTCTGGAAAATTTAAAGGGAAAGATTCGAATTACTGAGGTCAATCCAGAATTTGAAAATGTCACTGCAAACTTTTTGGGTGGTGCCTTCAAGATTTCAAGTGCATCCGCTGCAGCAGGAAATACCAGCTTTAACATTGGAGGCGACATCAATGCCAGCTTTATCAAAGATTATGTTTCAGGAAATTTAAAATCTCGAACCCAACCAGCGCTACTTACCGCGATGAGCGGTTCAGCCAAGTACGAAGGCTTGATCAATTTTAATAAAGTCGGAAGTCAAACCAATCTGAAGTTTGATTTGCGTAATTGGGCAAGCTCTGCCCCAGTTCCTGCCAAGAAATTAGCAGGAACTCCCATGATGGGCGAGCTCAACCTAAAAACTTACGCAGCTAATAAAAATAATCCAGTGCGCGCGGATTGGTCTGGAAAATTAGGGGATCAATATTTCATTCAAGGCAATCTCAATGCTACTGGCGAAGTAAAAAATGCACTAGGTATTGGGTCGTCGGCACCATTGCCGCCACAAGGCATTGCATTGCACTTAGCAAGCAATGAGCTGGACCTTGATCAATGGGTGGAGTTTTTGGACCCAGGAAAGCTGAAGAGTGAAACGAATAAATCAGATGCTCCCGAACAAGATATTCAAATTTCAGCTCAGGTAAAAAAATTGATTGCCTTGGATCGGGAGTGGCTCGATGTCAACATCCAGTCGCAGAAAAAAAATATGGCTTGGCAGCTGAGATTAAATTCACCTCAAATTGCTGGTCAAGTGCAATGGAATCCTAGCGGCGGCGATCACCCTAGTGGATTCATTTCTGGAAGACTGGCGCGCCTGAAAGTACCGGACCAACGTACCCCGCCAAACTTACCTTCCAAAGAAGGCGCTCCACCAAAACCAAGCGCCCTCAAGACCCCTGTTAGCCCAAATGCCATACCCAGCCTAGATTTAGCGATCGATGACTTAAGTTGGACGAAAGCTCAACTAGGCTCTGTAAAAATCAAATCTAAAACGAGTCAGGACCTGATGCGGGTCGAATCTATTCAGGTTAACAATCCGCAAGGCAGCTCCACAATTAAAGGTCAATGGAGTGCCCGCACTCAAAACACTGCGGAACAGAGCTCTGTCACTGTGGACATGAATATCAAGGATGCGGGCCAAATTATTACTCACTGGACTAGTGCTAAGCCAGTAGAGGGTGGCGTAGGTAAGCTTAATGCTTCACTCTCTTGGTCTGGGCCACTATTTTCTCCAGCCTATGACTCTCTGACTGGCGATGTCACTCTTGAACTTGCCAAAGGTCGCTTGCTCGAAGTCAATACTGATGGCGCGAAGCTCCTGGACGTTCTGAGTCTACAAAGTTTATTTAGGTTTGCAACCTTGGACCTGAAAGGCAGTTTAGGTAATTTGGCGACTAAGGGCACACCCTTTAACTCAATTAATAGCAACTTTGAAATCACGCAAGGAATTGCACAGACTAAACAATTCACGATGATTCTGGACCAAGCGCGTGTCGCGATGACGGGTCAAATCGATATCCCCAAAGAAACTCAAGATTTGCGTATCACCATATTCCCTACTATTGATGCGACTGCTGGTTCCCTAGCGGCATTTGCGATCAACCCCATCATTGGCCTAGGAGCGGTCTTGGGTCAGTACCTCATTACCAATCAAATTAATCGCACTATGCAGACCGATTATTTAGTTCAGGGCTCCTGGGAAAATCCAGAAGTGATTCCGCTCGATCAGAAGGGTCAACCTCTCGACGCCAAAACCTTAGAAACGATTCGCACCAAAAATCTTTTGAAAGAGCAAACGAAACCTAGCGCACCAAATTCCGCTCCTACAAGTCCACCTGTGAACCAAAGCAACTCCATCCAAATGCCAGGCTAAATAGATGAATATGGCAACCAATACCTCTGAACTCAATATGGCATCGATACAAATGGTGTCGACCCCCAGCCTCGATGAGAATCTCGAAGTAGCTGCGCGTTTGGTTAAAGAAGCCGCAGCTCGCGGGGCTCAGCTTGCTGTGCTGCCCGAATATTTCTGCTTAATGGGGTTAAAAGATACCGATAAGGTAAATGCCCGAGAAGTTGCTGGATCTGGCCCGATTCAAGAGCGCCTTGCTGCGATGGCACAAGATAACCATATTTTCCTAGTTGCCGGCACTATCCCTCTGGAAGCTAAAGAATCTAATAAAGTTCTTAATTCCTCCCTAGTATTTAATCCTCAAGGCCAGCAAATCGCTCGCTACGACAAAATTCATTTATTTGGATTTCAGACTGAAACAGAGCGCTATGAAGAATCCGAGACTATTGCAGCAGGCAATCAACCGGGTAAAGTCACTATTAATATTAATAAAGTTGATTGGTGTCTCGGCTTAAGTATTTGTTATGACTTACGCTTTCCAGAGCTATACCGCGCCCTTGGACAGGTTGATTGCCACATCATTCCAGCTGCGTTTACCTACACTACGGGCAAAGATCATTGGGAAATTCTGCTGCGCGCTCGCGCTATTGAAAACCAATGCTATGTCATGTCTTCAGCACAAGGTGGCCTCCACCTCAATCAACGACGTACTTGGGGCGAAAGCATGCTCATTGACCCTTGGGGGGAGATATTGAGCATGCTTCCTGAGGGTGAGGGATTTATTCAAGGCACACTCAGCAAAGATAAATTAAAAGAGGTACGCTCTAAGTTACCCGCACTAAAACACCGCAAGCTTTAACCAAGAAAGTTCAGCAAAATCAAGATGAGAGCACCAGAAGCATTATTTCCAAGTGATTGGACTAAGCCCAAGAAACAAGCTGACCTTATCAAGCTGGCTAAATCTATCCTGCTTGAGCCCACCGGTCTCTCTGAACAAGATTTGCACCACACCTTTGGCAATATGTTTACGCACCAGCTCGATGATGCTGATCTGTACTTCCAGCACACCCGCAGTGAAAGCTGGAGTTTGGAAGAAGGTATTGTGAAATCGGGTAGCTTCAGTATTGACCAGGGCGTTGGTGTGCGTGCGATTTATGGCGACAAAACTGCCTTTGCTTACTCCGATGAAATTAATTTAGAAGCCTTAAACAAGGCCGCTAAATCTACTCGCGTTATTGGTCCACAAGGTGGGACGCGTGCTGTTGCTAGCAAAATATTTACGCCTATCTCCAACGAGCTCTACTCAGACTTAAACCCCTTAGATTCGCTTGCTCCACAAGAAAAGATTAGATTGCTTGAAGGTATTGAGCGGCGCGCAAAAGCACGTGATCCGCGCATCATTCAAGTCATGGCTAGCTTAGCTGGCGAGTTTGATGTCGTACTAGTAGTCAGAGCGGATGGTTTATTGGCTGCTGACGTACGCCCACTAGTGCGGGTATCAGTTCATGTGATTGCCGAGCAGAATGGTCGTCGAGAATCTGGATCTTCTGGCGGTGGCGCTCGTCATGATTACCACTACTTCAATACTGAACTCATCAATCAATATGTTGATGAAGCCGTTGATGGCGCGCTGATCAATCTAGATTCTCGCGCTGCTCCAGCTGGTCCAATGACAGTGGTAATGGGGCCAGGATGGCCAGGAGTGCTATTGCACGAAGCGGTAGGCCATGGCCTTGAGGGTGACTTTAATCGTAAAGGCTCTTCCGCTTTCGCTGGTTGCATTGGGCAGCGTGTTGCCGCTAAAGGCGTCACTGTAGTAGATGACGGAACACTTTCTGGTCGGCGCGGCTCGCTTAATATCGATGATGAGGGCACACCGACCCAGTGCACCACCCTGATTGAAGATGGTATTTTGAAGGGTTACATTCAAGACAGTCTCAATGCCAGACTCATGAATATGCCCCTGACGGGCAACGGTCGGCGTGAGAGTTTTGCCTCCCTACCTATGCCTCGCATGACCAATACCTACATGTTGGCCGGCAAGGATGATCCTCAGGAAATCGTCGCCAGTATTAAACGTGGCCTTTACGCAGTGAACTTTGGAGGCGGCCAAGTCGACATTACTAGCGGAAAATTCGTGTTTTCAGCCTCGGAAGCCTATTGGGTAGAAAACGGCAAAATTCAATACCCCGTTAAAGGCGCCACTATCATAGGTAGCGGCCCAGAGTCCCTAAAACAGGTCTCTATGATTGGAAATGACCTGAAATTAGACGGTGGCATCGGGGTTTGTGGCAAAGAAGGTCAGAGTGTCCCAGTGGGTGTTGGGCAGCCAACTTTACGTATCGACAGCCTGACTGTCGGGGGAACCGCTTAATACGGCTTAAAATAGCCGTATGAGCCAACAAAATACTAATCCCGCAAACTGGTACGCTGCCGTCGACAAAACGTCAGACACAGACGATCAACGCATTCATAACATTACTGTTCTGCCACCACCAGAGCATTTGATACGCTTCTTCCCAATCTCGGGAACCCCTATTGAAGCGCTCATCAGCAAAACACGTAAAAAGATTCGCGACATCATTCATGGGAAAGATGATCGTTTACTCGTCATCATCGGACCTTGCTCGATTCATGATCCCCGTGCGGCTTTAGAGTACTGCCAACGACTGCTAGCGGAACGCGATCGTTTTGCCGGTGAACTCGAAATCGTGATGCGCGTCTATTTTGAAAAACCTCGTACGACTGTTGGTTGGAAAGGTTTGATTAATGACCCATACCTAGATGAGAGCTATCGTATTGAAGAAGGTTTACGAATTGCCCGTCAAGTGTTGATGGAAATTAATCGCCTTGGTATGCCTGCAGGTAGTGAATTTTTGGATGTCATTTCTCCACAATATATTGCCGACCTCATTTCTTGGGGCGCTATTGGAGCACGAACAACCGAGAGTCAAGTTCACCGTGAACTCGCTTCAGGCCTCTCCGCGCCAATCGGATTTAAGAATGGCACCGACGGCAATATCAAGATTGCGACTGATGCTATTCAGGCAGCCAGTCGCCCACACCATTTCTTATCAGTACACAAAAATGGTCAAGTTTCTATTGTGGAAACTAAAGGCAATAAAGATTGTCACGTTATTTTGCGTGGTGGCAAAGAGCCTAACTATGAAGCTCAATATGTTCAAGCAGCCTGCTCTGAGCTAGAAGCTGCCAAGCTTCCAGCCAGTTTGATGGTTGACTTATCCCATGCGAACTCCAGCAAAAAACATGAGCGCCAAATTGTTGTGGCAGAAAATATTGCCGAGCAAATTGAATCTGGATCACATCAAATTTTTGGTGTGATGATTGAAAGCCACCTCAATGATGGTGCGCAAAAATTCTCACCCGGCAAAGACGATCCAAGCAAGTTGGAATACGGAAAAAGTATTACTGATGCTTGTATTAACTGGGAAGATTCAGTGAATGTGTTGCAGCGCTTAGCTTTGGCAGTGAAGAATCGCAGAAAAACAAAGAAGTAAAAAAGTAAAACGCGACTGCATTATCAAAAGAGACTAATTTATTTAGTCTCTTTTTTTTCATGCCTCCACAAAACATCTTGACCACCTGCACCACGATTGAGTACACGCGCCAATACAAACAAAAGATCGGACAGGCGATTGACGTATTGACGTGGAGCATCGTATAACGGCTCTTCCCAACCCAAACGCACAATCGATCTTTCGGCACGTCTACATACCGTACGACAGACATGCGCCTGCGCAGCTGCGCGAGTACCACCCGGAAGAATGAATTCAGTTAAAGGCGGTAAAGTCGCGTTGTATTTTTCCAGCCAAATATCTAACTGGGCTACCTGCTCAGGTTTGAGCAAGGTGTAATTGGGGATACAGAGCTCACCACCCAAATCAAATAAGTCATGCTGCACCTGCAAAAATAAGGCCTTGAACTCATCGGCAATAGCTTCAGGAATGGATTCGGTCATCAAAACACCGATTTCGGAGTTCAATTCATCCACATCGCCCATGGCGCAGATGCGCAAATGATCCTTTTCCACTCGGCTACCGTCACCAAGCCCAGTCATGCCCGCATCACCAGTTCTGGTGGCTATTTTTGAAAGTCGATTTCCCATAAAACTAATTATAGGTAAATGGCTAAAATGATTCCTATGAATATGGTGACCCCACCCCCCGAACTCGCGGCTATTACCGCCCTTCAATCCAAATTGGTATCGGCCTTGCGCCCCCTCCTCCCAGAGCATGCCTTGCTATGGGAGCCTGAGGACACGATTCCCTATGAATGTGATGGTCTGGCAGCCTATCGCCGCATGCCACTGGCGGTCGCCCTGCCTGAAACTGAGGAGCAGGTTGCCCAGATTCTGAAGGTTTGCTTTGAAATGCAAGTACCCATCGTCCCACGTGGATCTGGTACCGGCCTATCCGGTGGCGCCATGCCTATTTCTCAAGGTTTAGTACTCTCACTGGCTAAGCTGAAAAAAATCATCAACATTGACCCCTTTACTAGAACTGCGGTTGTGCAGCCTGGCGTACGCAATCTAGCCATCTCGGAAGCGGTCGCCCATCTTGGCCTCTATTACGCCCCAGACCCCTCCTCACAAATTGCCTGCTCTATTGGCGGCAATGTGAATGAAAACTCCGGCGGCGTGCATTGCCTTAAATATGGCCTTACGCTTCACAACGTATTAAAAGTTCGCGGCATTTTGATGAACGGTGAAATCGTGGAGTTTGGAAGTCTTGCACCAGATTCTCCAGGACTCGATTTATTAGCAATTGTCATGGGTAGTGAAGGCATGCTTGCGGTGGTAACAGAGGTCACCGTTAAGTTGGTTGCTAAGCCTAAGTTGGCACGCGTCATCATGGCAAGTTTTGACGATATTGAAAAAGGTGCCGATGCGGTTGCCGCCATCATTGCCGCCGGCATCATTCCTGCCGGCCTAGAAATGATGGATAAAGCGACTACTCGCGCGGTAGAAGAATTTGTTCATGCAGGGTATGACTTAGAAGCTGAAACCATCCTTCTTTGCGAGTCTGATGGTACGCCAGAAGAGGTTGCAGAAGAAATTGGGCGCATGACTAAGGTGCTGGAACAAGCGGGCGCTAGCGGTATTCAGATTTCTGAGAATGAAGCTGAGCGTTTGAAGTTCTGGAGCGGTCGAAAGAATGCTTTCCCTGCGGCCGGGCGATTAGCGCCTGACTACTACTGCATGGACGGTACTATCCCACGCAGAAATATTGGAACACTGCTAAGACGCATTCAGGGTATGGAAAAGAAATATGGCCTAGCCTGCTTGAATGTATTCCATGCGGGTGACGGCAATATGCATCCACTCATTCTATTTAATGGTGCCGATCAAGAAGAATGGCATCGCGCTGAGGAGTTTGGTACTGAAATTTTAGAAGCCTGTGTTGAGCTCGACGGCACGATTACTGGTGAGCACGGCGTTGGTATTGAAAAGATCAACTCCATGTGCGTTCAATTTGGTGAAGGTGAACGTGAATCTTTCTGGGGCGTTAAATCCGCATTTGACCCCGAACGACTGTTGAATCCTGATAAAGCCATTCCTACCTTGAATCGCTGCGCTGAGTATGGTCGCATGCGTATTAGCGGCGGTAACTTACCGCATCCCGAATTGGAGCGCTTCTAATGTCCAAGTCCAATAATCTACATATTGATTTATTTCGCGAGCAGATTCTGGCAGCAGCCAAAAATAAAACCCCTCTATCTATTGAAGGCGGTGGCACAAAGTCTTGGTATGGCAACGTCAATTCATATACTAAGTTAGACACTCGCCCTTACTCTGGGATCCTGGAATATCAACCTGAAGAGCTGGTGATTACCGCTTGTGCCGGTACGCCATTAAAGGAAATTGAGGCAGCTTTAGCCGAGAAGAATCAAGTACTGGCTTTTGAGCCCCCACATTTTGGTGACTCCGCAACGTTTGGTGGAGCGATTGCCGCAGGCTTAGCGGGGCCAGGCCGTATTAGCGTTGGTAACTTACGCGACTTTGTTCTCGGTGCACGCATCTTGGATGGCAAAGGCCAGGACTTATCTTTTGGTGGCAAGGTCATGAAGAACGTCGCAGGATATGACGTCTCTCGTTTGCTACCTGGTTCTATGGGAACCCTGTCGCTATTACTCGAGGCCTCCGTAAAAGTGTTGCCTCGACCAGCAGCCACGACAACACTTCGCTGCAACATTAGTCAAGCGCGCGCCCTGCAACTTTTAAATCAATGGGCGGGCCAGCCTCTGCCACTCTCAGCTAGTTGCTGGATAGGAAGCTCAACCGGCGGTGATGGTGAGCTCACTATTCGTCTGGCAGGTGCAGCCGCAGCCGTGAAGGCAGCCATTCCTTTCATGGGTGCAGCAGTCAATGCAACAGAATTAGATCCAAACGCTGCCCAAACTTTCTGGCATCAACTGCGCGAGCAACAATTGCCTGCATTTACCAATCTCAAGGACGATGACACCCTCTATCGCCTTGCACTTCCAGCTGCCTGCGGTCCACTGACCCTTAAAAATATCGGTAGTGACCTGGTTTTGGAATGGCATGGGCAACAACGTTGGTTTGCAGCGTCTAGTGATGACGCTACCTTTGCGTCCATCAAAGCTTTAGCTAATGCAAATGGTGGGCATGCAACTCGTTTTAAACAAGGAAGCAATGTTGATCCAAGCAAGCCACGCTTTACCCTTCTGAGTGAGCAAGCTCACTCAACTGCCTTAGAGGCAGTACAAGCACGCCTAAGAGCCGCCTTTGATCCAGCAGGCGTATTTGCTACTTCACGTCTTCCTTAAGTCTTTATATGCAAACTCAACTCGCCCCCCAATTCGCCAATACCCCTGAAGGTATTGAGGCAGCCAGAATTCTTGGTAAATGTGTGCACTGTGGCTTCTGTACCGCCACATGTCCTACTTATCAAATTTTAGGTGATGAACTAGACGGTCCTCGTGGTCGCATCTACTTAATTAAGCAAATGGCAGAAGGGCAAGTGCCAACCGAAAAAACACGTTTGCATTTAGACCGCTGCCTGACTTGCCGTAATTGCGAAAGCACTTGCCCTAGTGGCGTGCAATATGGGAACTTGATTGATATCGGCCGCAAGTGGGCAGAAGAAAATACTCCAGAGCGTCCTATTGGTCAGCGCCTTACACGCTGGGCCCTCAAAGAAGGTTTAACCAGTCCTAAGTTATTTAATTCCGCAATGACTCTGGGGCGCTTAGTACGCCCACTCATGCCGGCTGGTATCGCACGCAAGATTCCAGAAGCAAAAAATAAAGCTTTAGCGAGTAGCACTGATCCTTACGCCAGACCACAAGCCAGCCACTCTCGCAAGATGCTTTTGCTTGAAGGTTGTGTGCAGCCGGGCATGCTACCAAATATTAACTCCGCGACTGCACGTGTTTTAGATGCGCTCAAGATTCAATTGATTAGCGCACCTAATGCCACTTGCTGCGGCGCGTTGCGCTATCACCTCAACGATCAAGCTGGTGGCCTAGAAAACGCCAAACAAAATATCGATGCCTGGTGGCCACAGGTTGCCCAAGGTGTAGAGGCGATTGTGATGACTGCCTCTGGATGTGGTGTGATGGTCAAGGACTACGGACATCTATTTGCAAATGATCCGCAATACGCGGCTAAGGCCAAGACCATCTCCGAACTCACTAAAGATATTTCTGAAATCTTGCCAGCACTTCAGGAAGAGCTTATTACTCTAGTGGGCGCTGATCCAAAACCTGGTGTGGTTTATCACCCGCCCTGCACGCTGCAACATGGTCAGCAAATTCGTGGAAAGGTAGAGGGTCTTCTATCTGGCATTGGTATTGGCGTACGCCTTTGTGCCGATAGTCATCTTTGCTGTGGCTCCGCAGGCACATACTCAGTAACCCAACCCGAGTTATCTGAACAATTGCGTAAAAATAAATTAGGTCACCTCCAAACTGCATGTGAAGAGTCTGGCGCAGAAGTCATTGTTTCTGGCAATATTGGCTGCATCACGCATCTTCAGCAAGATGACACTCCAGTTCTTCATTGGATCGAGATTGTTGATCAACTCATTAGCCAACAGAACCGAACCAAACAATGAGTCAAGTTACTGCCAACCTGATGTTGGTAAGGCAAAGACTGGAGTTAGCAGCGCTAGCGGCTAAACGCGAGCCCGAGGATATCCAACTGCTTGCCGTGAGCAAAACTTTTCCGACCATGGCGATTGAGGAGGCTATGCATGCTGGCCAAACCGCTTTTGGCGAAAACTATGTCCAGGAGGGTGTTGAAAAAATTCAGCAACTCGCTAAATTACGTCCCTGGCTAGAGTGGCACTTTATTGGCCCACTTCAAAGTAATAAAACGCGTGATGTGGCAGAGCATTTTGACTGGGTGCACAGTATTGACCGTCTCAAAATTGCAGAACGTCTTTCTAGCCAGCGCGGAGAATTTCCTGACTTAGGCGAATTACAAGTTTGCGTTCAAATTAATGTCAGCGAAGAAGAATCAAAAAGTGGTTTAGCAATTGAGGAAGTAGAAGTACTTTGCGATGCGATTGCCAAATTGCCTAATCTTGCTCTTCGCGGACTGATGGCTATCCCTGCGCCTAGCGATAATGTGAATCAACAACGCCAAGCGTTTTCGGCCGTCAGAGAGTGCTTTGCTAGCATTAAAGCGAAGCATAGTAATGATGTTGGGTATGATTTCTTTGACACTCTCTCTATGGGGATGTCGGATGATATGGAAGCTGCAATCGCTGAAGGCAGTACCATGGTACGTGTAGGAAGCGCCATTTTTGGGAAGCGCGATAAGATAAAAGCATGAGCACACAACAAATAAACCAAAACGCCCATATCACCTTTATTGGCGGTGGCAATATGGGCCGCGCATTAATTAGTGGATTGCTATCTAACGGCTTTGAAGCCAATCAACTTTCTGTAGTCGAGGCCAATGCCAGCACTGGCTTGCAATTACATCAAGATTTTGGCGTTCAAATCATTGGTGCTTTAGATCAAATCGCTTTTGACTTTTCAAAGAACAATGTCGTAGTTATGGCCATTAAGCCTCAAGACTTTAATGTTGTAGCCAAGTCTTTAAGTGCGAAGCTTAAGCATGCCACCTCACCCGGTCCGTTGATCCTGAGTATTGCCGCTGGCATTCGTCTCAAAGATATGAGTCGTTGGCTTGACCATGAGCGTTGTGTTCGCGCCATGCCGAACACGCCAGCCCTGATTGGTAAAGGCATAACTGGTCTATTCGCCGATGCTGCCGTCAATACATCTGACCGCGCTCTAGCGGAAACTATTTGCAGTGCAGTAGGCCAAGCAGTCTGGGTAAATGAAGAGAAACTCATGGATGCCGTTACTGCTGTCTCCGGAAGTGGTCCTGCCTATGTTTTTGCTTTTTTAGAGGCAATGCAATCTAGTGGCGAGAAGCTTGGGCTCGATGCAGCCACTGCCCGCAAGCTAGCTTATGCGACCCTAGAAGGTGCCACCCAGCTAGCCCATAACTCAGATGAACATGCAGGTGTACTACGTGAACGAGTCACCTCCAAGGGTGGTACAACAGCCGCAGCATTGGACATGCTGAAGCAGCTCGATTGGCATGGAGCGCTTGAAAAAGCAATTGACGCTGCCAGCCAACGTGGCAAAGCAATGGGTGATGAACTAGGAAAGAGCTGAAGGCGAGCTAAATACGAGCAAGGCCCAAGAGGATTCCTAGAAATAGGAATCCGCCCAACCAGTTGTTGTGACGAAAAGCCTTAAAGCAATCCTCGCGCTTACGAGTAGACACTAATTTCAGGTGATACACAGCGCAAGCTAAAGCTAAGCACCAGCCTACCCAAAAGTAATTATTGAGGTTCGCCAGCTGAGCCACCCAAATCTGACTGAGAAATAGTGCCCCGTAACTCAGAGCAATTGCGAGCACCTCAAAACGTCCAAAGGTAATAGCGGAGGTGCGCAAACCTAAACGCAAATCATCTTCGCGATCAACCATGGCATACGCGGTGTCATACGCAATGGCCCAGAAGATATTGCCGATAAATAAAACCCAAGCTTCTAATGGGATAAAACCGAGGACTGCTGCATAGGCCATCGGAATCCCAAATCCAAAGGCAATACCAAGGACTGCTTGTGGAATAGCAAAGAAGCGCTTGGTAAAGGGATAGAGAATCGCGACCGCTAAGGCAAAGAAAGAGAGTTCTTTAGTTAAAGCATTCAGGGGTTGAATGAGCAAGAAGGCCATCAACGCTAGAGCAGCTGCTACTCCGAGAGCCTCTTTCCCAGAAATCTTTCCACTCGTAATGGGGCGATCCTTTGTTCTCAATACATGACGATCAAAATCTTGATCTGCATAGTCATTGATAGCGCAACCGGCGCTACGCATTAAAAAAGTTCCTAGGGTAAAAATAATGAGGAGATGCCACTCGGGGAAACCGCCGCTGGCTAGCCACAGCGCCCATAAAGTTGGCCACAATAGAAGCAAAGTTCCAATTGGCTTATCCAAACGAATCAAGTAGGCATAGTCAACAATACGATTACGCATTAGAGAAATCATCTTTCTTTATTTACAAGAATTGTCATGGCGCAATTATCAAGCCTTTAAAAATTCTGTACGAGATCCCAGCCAACGCTCAAGATGTCTTTCTACTAGATCACTATGCTCAGCTAGCAAGCGCTCTGCCGCGGTCTGTGCCAACTCAATTAACCACGCATCGCGCTGAAGATCCACAAATCGCAACATGGCATCGCCAGACTGCTTTGCACCTAGCAACTCGCCAGGGCCACGAAGTGATAAGTCCCGCTCTGCAATTACAAATCCATCTGATGTTTCTCGCAAAGTCTGTAGCCGCTCTTTGGCAGCCAAAGATAAGGGCTCTGCATACATCAAGATACAAACTGAATCGGCTGAGCCTCGCCCGACGCGCCCCCGCAACTGATGAATCTGCGCATAACCAAACCGTTCGGCATGCTCAATTACCATCAGTGCTGCATTAGGAACGTCCACACCCACTTCAATCACTGTAGTAGCAACTAGCAGTTGAATTTCATTGGCCTTAAAAGCCGCCATCACAGCAGCTTTCTCTTCACTCTTTAAGCGTCCATGAACTAGACCAACTTTGAAATTCGGCAAAGCTTGCGTGAGCTGCTCAAAACTTTCAACGGCTGTTTGCAATTGGAGGACTTCAGACTCTTCAATCAAAGGGCAAACCCAATAAGCCTGTAGACCCTTAACCAACCAATCATGTAGGCCATTAATTACTTCATCCCGGCGCGCTGCTTTCACTACTTTGGTGGCAATGGGTTTACGTCCCGGAGGTAATTCATCAATCACCGAAACATCGAGATCAGCGTAATAGGTCATCGCCAACGTGCGAGGAATGGGAGTGGCCGACATCATGAGTTGGTGACAATAAAATAATTCGGAGCCAACCCGTTGCTGAATCTCTAAACGTTGTCTTACGCCAAAACGGTGTTGCTCATCAATCACCGCTAAACCTAACTTCGCAAAACTTACCTTATCCTGAATGAGGGCATGCGTGCCGACAATAAGTTGCGCATCGCCACTTTCAATTATCTCTTGTGCAAGTCTTTTTTCCTTTGCTTTCAAGCTACCCGAAAGCCAAGCAATCTTCACACCTAAAGGCTCAAACCACTCCTTCATTTTGAGATAGTGTTGTTCCGCCAGAATTTCCGTTGGTGCCATGATCGCAGCTTGATAGCCATGGTCCATAGCGCGGGCAGCGGCCAAGGCTGCAATCACAGTTTTTCCGCTACCAACATCACCTTGCAATAAGCGATTCATTGGAAAGGTATTTGATAGATCGAGCCCAATCTCAGACCAGACACGTGTTTGAGCGCCAGTCAGATCGAAAGGCAAGACTTTAAGCAAGCCGTCTTCAATACCAAGATTTTCTTTATTTGCTGCTTTGGTTTTTTGCTCACTCTTCTCAAAACTTGGGGCACGCCTTTCTCTACGAATAGCATGCGCCCGCTTTAGGGAAATCTGCTGCGCAAGCAATTCTTCAAACTGCACACGGCGCCAAGCAGGATGCGTACGTTCAAGCAGTGATTGGGTATTTGCGTCCGCAGGCGGTTGGTGCAAATAGGCAATCGCATCTTGCAAAGGGGGCCAGTCGTTTGTTGGTAATATTTCCGCCATGAGCTTAGGCGGTAAAAATTCAGCCAAACTTTCTTTCAGACTAGCGTCACGCAAGGCCTGTAAGACTGCCTTACGAATAATGGTTTGCGAGATTCCCGCACTAGCTGGATACACCGGGGTCAAACTCGCTGGCAATGGTGAATCCGGTGTTACAGCGCGCACTGTGGGATGAACCATCTCCGCGCCTTGATAACCCTCACGGACCTCACCGCGCACCCGTACATGACTGCCGACAGCCATCTGCTTCTGCTGGCTAGGATAGAAATTCAGAAAACGGAGTTGGAGAGAGCCAGAGTCATCCTCAATCGTGACTAAAAGCTGTCGTCTAGGGCGAAACATGACCTGATTTCGGATAACCACACCCTGAGTCTGAATGGAATGGAATCTCCCTAGCCCCAGGGCTTCCTCAATAGTGAAGAGCTCGGTCTCATCCTCGTAACGTGATGGCAGATGCAAAGCAAGTGCCATAGGGCTGTTTAAACCCATCTTTTCGAGTGCAGTTGGCGGTCGCTTAGTCGTCATCGTTAAAATCCAATACCTGATGGTAATGCTATGCAACTTTCCGACTTCAATTACGACCTCCCCCCTCAACTAATTGCCCAGCACCCGCTGGCAAATAGAACGGATAGTCGCCTCCTGGAACTTAGGGCGGATAGGGGTAATGCCGCCCAAATGATCGATCGGCAGTTCCCGGACATTCTTAACCTTATTAAGCCTGGGGATTTACTAGTCTTCAATGACACCAAGGTCATACCCGCTCGCTTACACGGCAAAAAAGAGACTGGTGGGAATGTAGAGCTTCTGATTGAACGCATCAGCGGAGATAAGCAGGCTTGGGTACAAATTAGAGCCTCTAAGGCTCCTAAGACTGGCAGCATTGTTCACGTACACAATAAAGCGGGTGAGACCTTCCCTGTAGAAATGATTGGCTATGACGGCCGCTTCTATGAAGTACGCTTCCCTGAGAATGTGTTTGATTTGCTGGAGCGCTTCGGTGAATTACCTCTACCACCTTATATCGAGCATCAGCCAGATCAAGAGGATGCCAATCGCTATCAAACTGTTGTGGCAAAGAATCCTGGCGCTGTCGCAGCCCCTACGGCGGGCCTACACTTTGATGAAGCCATTCTCAAGCGACTAGGTGAACTCGGTGTTAAACAGGCCACTGTTACCCTGCATGTGGGCGCAGGCACCTTTACCCCAGTTCGCGAAGAAGATCTCAGCAAACACAAGATGCACTACGAGTGGTTCTCTGTTCCCGCTGAAACTATTGCGGCAATTGAAGATACCCACAAAGCAGGCGGCAGAGTCATTGCAGTCGGTACGACCAGCTTACGCGCCCTAGAGAGTCAAGCCCAAACCCAACAGACCAGCGGCGAAACGAATTTATTTATAACGCCTGGATATACCTTCAAAACCGTGGATTGCTTGTTGACGAACTTTCATCTGCCCAAATCTACCTTGCTCATGTTGGTAAGCGCTTTTGCGGGGGTGGACAATATCCGCAACGCCTATCAACATGCTATTCAAAATGAATATCGCTTCTTTAGCTACGGCGATGCGATGTTCTTAAGCCGCCTTAACTAAATAAGCTCATGACAAAACCTGTTCACTTCAATATCCTGGCACGCGACTCCGCCAGCCCTGCACGCCTTGGTCAGCTTGACCTTCCTCACGGTAGCGTCCAAACGCCGATCTTTATGCCAGTGGGAACCTATGGCACCGTGAAGGCCATGACCCCACGGGATCTTCATGAAGCCAAAGCTCAAATTATTTTAGGCAATACCTTTCATTTATGGTTACGACCAGGCCTGGATGTCATCAAAAAACATGGCGGCTTACATCGCTTTATGGCCTGGGATAAGCCAATCCTGACGGACTCAGGTGGTTTTCAGGTCTTTAGCTTAGGTGCGCTGAGAAAGATCTCCGAAGAAGGTGTGACCTTTGCATCGCCGATCAATGGCGATAAGTTATTTATGTCTCCAGAGGTGTCGATGGAAATTCAGGCGGTACTCAATAGTGATATCGCGATGCAGTTTGACGAATGCACTCCTTACGAAGTTAAGGGACAAGCAACCTCAGAAAAAACTGCACGCGCCTCACTAGAAATGTCGGTGCGCTGGGGTGATCGCTCTTTGAAACGCTTTCGCGAGCTCGAGACAGGCAATGGTCTTTTTGGCATTGTTCAAGGCGGGATGTTTGAAAATCTCCGTGAATTGTCCTTAGATGCCGTCAGTCAACAGGGCTTTGATGGGATTGCTATTGGCGGCTTGTCCGTTGGTGAGCCAAAACCCGAATTTGAGCGCATTCTTAATTTCACAGCCCCGAAGCTACCTGAGCACATGCCCCACTACTTAATGGGCGTGGGAACCCCAGAAGATCTGATGCTGGGCGTCAGCTTGGGCATTGATATGTTTGACTGTGTGATGCCGACTCGCAATGCCCGCAATGGCTGGCTCTTTACCCGCTTTGGCGACCTTAAGCTGCGTAACTCAGGGTACAAGGACGATGATCGACCTGTAGACCCTACCTGTGCGTGCTACACCTGCAAAAACTTCACCAGATCCTACTTAAATCACCTCCAAAAGGCGAATGAGATCCTCGGATCACAGCTCAATACCATCCACAATCTCTCCTACTACCTCCAACTAATGGAGGAGGTCAGGGAATCTCTAGCCAAAGACCGTTTTAGCGCCTATCGCGAGGAATTTCATCGAAATCGCCAACGCGGTGTAGAGCCCGGACAGGATTAATAGCCCCTGGGCAGTAAATCGGCCCTCAAAGCCCCATACAGTTTAGAATTGCGGGTTTACGGCTTCGCTTTAAAAGCCTAAAACTGAAGCAGTTTTCAATTGGTAATTAATGGAGGTTTTGTATGTGGATTAGTAACGCTTTTGCCCAGGCTCCAGCCGCGGGTTCAGACTCTAGTGGCTTGATGAGCTTTCTCCCCCTGATTTTGATGTTTGCAGTGCTGTACTTCATCATGATTCGCCCACAAATGAAGCGTCAAAAAGAAACTAAAGCCATGCTTGAATCTTTGTCTGTTGGCGACGAAGTAGTCACTGTTGGCGGCATCATCGGCAAAGTGACCGCATTGAAAGATCAGGTAGTGACTGTTGAAATTTCTGCTGGCACTGAAGTGCAGATGCAAAAAGGCGCCATCACAACAGTATTGCCAAAGGGCTCACTGAAGTCTGCTTAATACGCTTGTTTAAAAGTATCTCAATATGAATCGCTACCCTCTCTGGAAATACATAGTCATCCTATTTGCTTTATTAATCGGAGGACTGTATTCATTACCCAATTTCTATGGAGAGGCTCCAGCGGTTCAAGTCTCATCCGCCAAACCAACCATTAAGGTTGATTTGGCGACTCAGTCTCGAGTCGAAAAGATTCTGACTGATGACAACATTAGTAATACCGGCATCTTCTTTGAATCTACAGGCAACGTAGGTTCAATCAAAATCCGCTTTAACAATACCGACATTCAACTTCGCGCACGCGACTTGCTGCAGCAGAAATTGAACATCGATCAAAACGAACCCAACTTTACGGTTGCATTAAATCTACTCTCCAATACGCCTGGATGGTTGAATGCGCTAAATGCATTACCAATGCCCCTGGGTCTTGACTTGCGTGGCGGTGTTTATTTCTTGCTGCAAGTGGACATGAAGGGTGCGGTGCAGAAGAAGGTGACTTCTTTAGCAACGGATATTCGTAGCCAGTTGCGTGATAAATCGATTCGTCAACAAGGTATTGAGCGCGGTCAAGACACTATCACTCTCACTTTTGGCAGCACTGAAGACGCAGAAAAAGCACGTACTGTTTTGATGACAAGTCAGCCTGAGTTGACCTGGCAAATTAAACCTACTGGCTTGTCTCCAAAACTCGTGGGCGAATTCAAACCTACTGCTTTGAAAGAAATTCAAGATAACGCAGTCAAACAAAATATCGTCACACTCAATAAGCGCGTGAATGAATTGGCTGTTAAAGAACCAGTCATTCAACAGCAAGGTGCCGAGCGCATCGTTGTTCAACTACCCGGCGTTCAAGACACCGCTCGCGCCAAAGATATTATTGGTCGTACCGCAACCCTCGAATCTAGACTCGCTGATCCAATTGTTTCAACTATCGCGATTGGTGAAACTCCTCCTCCAGGTATGGACGTCTTCCGCTTTGGTGAAACCCGTCAAGGTGTATTCAAAAAATCGGTGATCTTTAGTGGTGATCGCATTACTGATGCAAGCGCAGGCTTTGATCAAAACCAACGCCCTGCGGTGAATATCTCCTTAGATGCTGCTGGTGGTCGCGTCATGCAAGAAGTTACTCGTGAAAACATTGGTAAGCCAATGGGCATGATCTTGTTTGAAAAAGGTAAAGGTGAGGTTCTCACGATTGCCACGATTCAAGGTGAGTTTGGTTCTAAATTTCAGATCACTGGTCAACCAACTACCGAGAGCGCTAATGACTTAGCTCTCTTGTTGCGCGCGGGCTCCTTAGCCGCTCCAATGGAAATTATTGAAGAGCGCACGATTGGACCAAGCCTCGGCGCGGAAAATATTGAGAAGGGCTTTAAATCCCTCATCATTGGTTTTGCCGCAATCTCTGTCTTTATGATTGCCTACTACCTCCTGTTTGGTACTTTCTCAGTCGTAGCTCTGGCAGTCAACTTATTACTGTTGATCTCTGTGCTTTCGATGTTGCAAGCCACCTTAACGTTGCCAGGTATCGCTGCGATGGCCTTAGCACTGGGTATGGCGATTGACTCCAACGTCTTGATTAACGAACGTATTCGTGAGGAGTTGCGCAATGGCGCCGCTCCTCAAACAGCTATTGCGGTTGGTTTTGATAAGGCTTGGGCAACCATTCTGGATTCGAACGTCACCACCTTGATTGCTGGTCTTGCACTTCTCGCATTTGGCTCTGGCCCAATCAAAGGCTTCGCGGTAGTGCATTGCCTTGGTATTTTGACTTCAATGTTTTCAGCAGTCTTTTTCTCACGTGGCCTGGTTAACCTCTGGTACGGCAGAGGTAAAAAAGTTCAAAAACTCGCTATCGGCCAAGTTTGGCGTCCACAGGAGAAATAAGACATGGAATTTTTCCGGATTAAAAAAGATATTCCCTTTATGCGCCATGCATTGGTGCTTAATGCGGTTTCTTTAATTACCTTTCTAGCTGCCGTTTTCTTCCTCTGGCATAACGGCCTTCACCTGTCGATTGAATTTACTGGCGGCACGGTGATGGAAGTCACTTATCCGCAAACAGCACCTTTAGACTCGATCAGGGCCAATGTTGAAAAGCTCGGTTACGCTGACACTCAAATCCAGAACTTTGGTAGTTCACGTGATGTGATGATTCGCCTGCCACTGCAAAAAGATGCTGAAGGAAAAATGATTTCCTCAGCGGATCAAAGTGCCGCAGTGATGAAGGCACTTGAACCAGCAACTTCTGGCGTCAAGCTACAACGTGTGGAGTTTGTTGGTCCTCAGGTTGGTCGCGAACTCGCAATGGATGGGTTGATGGCACTGCTGTTTGTGATCATCGGGATTGTGGTTTATCTCTCCTTCCGCTTTGAGTGGAAATTTGCTGTCGCGGGCATCATCGCGAACTTGCATGACATCGTGATCATTCTCGGCTTCTTCGCCTTCTTCCAGTGGGAGTTCTCACTCTCAGTATTGGCAGCGGTATTGGCTGTGTTGGGTTACTCGGTAAACGAGTCAGTAGTGATTTTTGACCGTATTCGCGAGAACTTCCGTAAATACCGCAAGATGAACACCCGCGAAATTATTGATAACGCCATCACCAGTACGATCAGCCGTACCGTAATTACTCACGGTAGTACCGAGATGATGGTTCTGGCGATGTTGATTTTTGGTGGTCCGACCCTCTTCTACTTTGCTTTAGCTCTGACCATCGGTATTTTATTTGGTATCTACTCTTCAGTATTCGTGGCAGCGGCTCTAGCCATGTGGCTTGGTGTGACCCGTGAGGATTTAGTTAAAGGCGAGCGCAAACCTGAAGATCCTACTCGCAATGACGACCCAAACTTTGGGGCGCAGGTCTAAGTTTTCACTGAGTTGTTAACTTAGCTTGAAATTTTGATGCTCGAGGGCGGCTAATATTCTCTTAGTCGCACCTTGATGCTCAATCGAGTAAGTCTTTGCGGCGCTCGACATCTTTTCCAGCTCAGCGGTATTTAATAGCAATTCTTTCAAGCTATCCATGAGGGCAACTGGCTCACTCAATAAGAGTTCGCCCTTAATGCGCTTCGCGGCACCCATCTCAATAGCATCTAATGCTGCCTGTTGAAAGTTATAAGTATGCTCACCAAGCAATACTGGACATCCCGCAGCACAAGCTTCAATTAGATTCTGCCCACCAAAAGGCAGTAGGCTACCACCCATGACAACCAAGTCAGCGGCACTGTAATACATTGGCATCTCACCCATCGAGTCCCCAAGAATCACATCCACATCGACCTCATCCTTTGGCGTCTGAATCCATTCTGTACGGCGTCGAAATTTCAAGCCAGCATCCTGAATTTGATTAGCAACTTCGGCGAAGCGTTCAGGGTGACGCGGCACCAAACAGAGCAATGGGGCAATCTCAAAGGTATTGCTAAGTAAGAGATCTTTCCAGGCCTTGAGGATAATCGCCTCTTCACCATCGCGAGTGCTGGCTGCGCACACCATCAGTCGCAGCCCCCCATGCAACTCTTGCTTCCAGGACTTTCCTTGCTGCACTAGCAGCGGATCCAGCGGAACATCAAACTTCAAATTACCAACGATCTCCACTTTCTTCACACCAAGACTACGATAGCGTTCTGCATCAAATTCGGTCTGAGCTAAGATGCCGGCAAAAGCCTGAAATAAAGATCTTCCTGCTTTACCAAATCGATTGACACGTCGAGCACTACGTTCAGATAAACGAGCATTCACCAAAAATAATGGCAAGCCAATTTCTGCGCAATAAAACACTATGGTTGGCCAAGCTTCGGTTTCCATGAACAAACCAAACTTTGGCTTAAACGCCCGAATGAAATTAGCAACTGCCCAGCAAAGGTCATACGGTAAATAGACTTGGCGTAGCTGGCCTGCAGCAATAGCTTTTGCAAATAAAGTAGCACCAGTGCGGCGACCATTCAATGTCATGTGTGTGAGCAAAATCGTTTCGCCACGCCCTAGGTACGCATCAATCAGAGGTTGAGCGGCTCTTGTCTCACCAACCGATACCGCATGAATCCAGATTGAACCTTGAGTAATCGACTTTCCGTAAGCAAAGCCAAGACGCTCAGAGAAGTGGTTTAAATATTCAGATGAGTATCGTGTGCGCCAAGCAAGGCGAATGAATGCAAAAGGCAGTAGCAGATGCCACAGCAGTTGATAAACAGCAAACCAGAACTTGGGACGAGCACCGTATTTAGAATCCTGCGGTGCGCGCCCAAGGCTTGGAGTCAAACTCACTTTTTCAGACGTTCGGTCAATTCGACCGCCTTACCTAAATAAGAAGATGGTGTCATCTCTAGCAGCAGTGTTTTTGCATCATCCGGAATTTGCAAACCACGAATAAAGGTTTGTAAATCAGCCTGGTTGATGCCTTTGCCGCGAGTGAGCTCCTTAAGTTGCTCATACGGATTCTCGATGCCATAACGACGCATGACGGTTTGCACTGGCTCCGCCAATACTTCCCAGCATCCATCTAAGTCAGCAGCAATGGCAGCATGGTTCACTTCCAATTTACTCAGACCGCGCAAGGCGCTGTCATAAGCTAAGACACTGTGACCAAAGGCTGGGCCCAGATTGCGCAATACGGTTGAATCAGTCAGGTCGCGCTGCCAGCGAGAAATTGGCAACTTCTCAGCTAAGTGGCGCAATAAGGCATTCGCGACGCCTAAGTTACCCTCGGAATTTTCAAAGTCAATCGGGTTCACTTTATGCGGCATAGTGGAAGAACCAATCTCGCCTGCTTTAGTGCGTTGCTTAAAGTAACCAATCGAAATATAAGCCCAGAAGTCACGGTCCATATCTAACAAGATCGTGTTGGCACGGGCAATCGCATCAAACAACTCAGCCATGCCATCATGCGGCTCAATCTGAATGGTGTACGGATTGAAGGTAAGACCTAAACGCTTCTCAACTACATTCTTAGAAAAGTTTTCCCAATCAAAATCAGGATAGGCAGACAAATGGGCGTTGTAATTTCCAACTGCGCCATTCATTTTCCCCAACAAAGGTACTGCGGCAATCGTCGCAATCGCACGCTCTAAACGTTTAGCGATATTGGCTAACTCTTTTCCCAATGTACTTGGAGATGCTGGCTGACCATGAGTGCGGGATAAGAGGGGAACTTTAGCGTTCTCAATTGCTAAATCCGTAAGTACGGAAAGTACTTTTTTGAGTTGCGGCAGCAAAACTTCATCACGCGCCCCACGCAACATCAAACCATGCGAAGTGTTGTTAATGTCTTCAGAGGTGCAGGCGAAGTGAATAAATTCACTGGCTTTTAATAAGTCTGGACGACCCGCCACTTTTTCTTTTAAGAAGTACTCAACCGCCTTAACATCATGATTAGTAACTGCCTCAATATCTTTAATACGCTGGGCATCTGTATCTGAGAAGTTTTCTGGCAAGGACAATAAAAAAGCTTCATCAGCAGCGCTAATTTTCGGCACATCCGGCAAGCCTGCAGAGGCCAAAGCCAGCAGCCAATGAATCTCTACAAACACCCTTTGACGCATAAATGCAGCTTCGGACAACCATGGTCGTAAGGCATCTAGCTTTCCGGCATAACGACCATCTAAAGGGGAAAGTGCATTGAGGGTAGAAATCGGCTGACTCACGAATATTGCCTTTACATTGAATGTTTCAATAAACCCTGATTTTAATCGTTCTTGGAGGCGACCCAATCTGGCCGGCTTGGCTATACTGACCCCTATGAAACTTATCGGATCCCTCACTAGCCCCTACGTACGCAAGGTACGCATTGTTTTCTTGGAAAAAAAGGTTGATGTAGACCTAGAACTTGAGAATGTCTGGGCTGCAGACACCAAAATTGCCCATAACAACCCTTTAGGCAAGGTTCCCTGCCTGCTTTTAGATGATGGTGAAGCTATCTACGACTCCCGTGTGATTGCGGAGTATGCCGACACCCTGAGCCCAGTTGGAAAGCTGATCCCCACAGGCAGCCGTGAACGCGCTACTGTCAAAACCTGGGAAGTTTTAGCTGATGGGATTGAGGATGCTGGAATTTTGGCTCGTTTAGAGGTGACTTTGCGCCCACCTGAGCAGCAGAGTCCAGACTGGATTCAGCGCCAAATGGGCAAAATTGACGCTGCTTTAGCCCAAATGTCCCGTGAATTAGGCGAAAACGCTTGGTGCCATAGTAATCAAATGACTTTGGCTGACATTGCTGTGGGCTGCGCATTGGGTTACTTGCTGTTTCGCTTCCCGAATGTTACTTGGCAGTCCCAATATCCGAATCTAGACGCCCTGTATCAAAAGTTGATGCAAAGACCTTCTTTTGCTGAAACAGCGCCTCCAGCTGCCTAATTCAGAGAATTAAACATGCTTAGGCGGAAATAATTCCGCCGCCTAAGCAAATATCACCGTCATACAAAACAGCGGATTGGCCAGGGGTCACTGCCCACTGCGCCTCCGGAAAAGCCAACTGAAAACTCAAAGCACCTTCTGCTCCTGCGGCAAGCGAGCACGCAGAGTCTGCTTGGCGATAACGGGTTTTTGCTGAATACTGCCCAGACACAGGCATTTCCCCCGCAACCCAGCTGGCATCAATTGCAGAAAGCTGATTGGCTAATAGCCATGGGTGCTCGTGGCCTTGAGCCACATATAGAGTGTTGTTAGCTACATCTTTGCGAGCCACATACCAAGCATCACCATTGCCGTCTTGACTACCCCCTAAGCCAATGCCTTTGCGCTGACCTAGAGTGAAGAAAGCAAGCCCCATATGCTCTCCCACCGTTTTACCTTCAGGAGTTTTGATGGGTCCAGGGGTACGAGGTAAGTAACGATTTAAGAACTCGCGGAAGGGGCGCTCACCAATAAAACAAATACCAGTGGAATCTTTTTTGCGTGCATTGTGCAAACCAATTTGTTCAGCAATTTTGCGCACTTCCGTTTTTGGGATTTCTCCCAAAGGAAAAAGAACATTTGCTAATTGGCTTTGAGTTAAGCGATGCAAAAAATAGCTTTGATCTTTGGTGGCATCAAGCGCCTTCAATAATTGCACTCGGCCACCCTCATGACGCACCCGCGCGTAGTGGCCAGTAGCAATAGCATCTGCGCCCAAACTCATGGCATGGTCCAAAAAGGCTTTGAACTTAATTTCTGCATTGCACAATACATCGGGGTTAGGCGTTCTGCCGGCAGCATATTCGCGCAAAAACTCTGCAAAAACCCGCTCACGGTACTCAGCTGCGAAATTGACTGCCTCAACATCAATTCCAATGAGGTCAGCCACAGAAACGACATCTAGCCAATCCTGGCGTGAGGAGCAATATTCGTCGTTATCATCGTCTTCCCAGTTTTTCATAAAAAGACCAATAACTTCATAGCCTTGTTGCTTGAGCATCCAAGCTGCTACAGACGAATCCACCCCTCCAGACATCCCAACGACGACTTTGGACGGTTTTGAGGCGGGTATTGCGGAAGAATTGAGCGGGATCATCAAAAAATGCGAGAATTCAATATAAGCTGAAAACCCCATTGTAGAAGTCTTCCTTCAAACTTACCAAGATTTGAAGTAAACCAAACGAATGGTGATCAGGGTAAATAGATAGGTAGTTTTTTGCCTATTTAACTAAAATAGATTTTTCGAAAAATTTGTATTTGGAGACATGCCATGCGCATAGGCGTACCGCTGGAAATCAGACCCGGGGAAACTCGTGTTGCTGCCACACCAGAAACCGTTAAGAAACTGATTGGTCAAGGCCACACCGTTGTTATTCAAAAGAATGCAGGTGTAACCGCCAGCCAGCCAGATGCTGCATATGAAGCAGTGGGCGCAACCATTGGTAGCGCCGCTGATGCCTTTGGAGCGGAGATCGTTCTCAAGGTTCGCGCTCCCGAAGCTGCAGAACTCAAACAAATTAAATCTGGCAGCGTGCTCATCGGCATGCTCGATCCATTTGATAACGACAATATTGCCGCAATGGCTGCGCAAGGTGTAACCGCATTCTCATTAGAGGCTGCCCCACGCACTACTCGCGCCCAAAGCATGGACGTCTTGTCATCACAAGCCAATATTGCTGGATACAAAGCAGTCATAGTTGCCGCAAATGAATATCAGCGCTTTATGCCAATGCTCATGACCGCTGCAGGAACCGTCAAAGCTGCGCGCGTGCTCATCTTGGGTGCTGGTGTTGCCGGCCTCCAAGCAATTGCGACTGCTAAGCGTTTGGGTGCCGTCATCGAAGCATCTGATGTACGCCCTGCTGCTAAAGAGCAAATTGAATCCCTCGGCGCGAAGTTCGTCGATGTTCCTTATGAAACTGACGAAGAGCGTGAAATCGCACAAGGTGTTGGTGGCTATGCCCGCCCAATGCCAGAAGCCTGGATGAAGCGTCAAGCAGCCCTTGTTGCGGAGCGCGCTCAACAAGCTGACATCGTGATTACTACCGCTTTGATTCCAGGACGTAAGCCACCAGTCTTATTGCACAGCGATACCGTTGCCAATATGAAACCTGGCTCCATCGTGATCGACTTGGCAGCAGGTCGAGGTGAAAACGGTTCAGGTAACTGCCCTTTGACTGAAGCAGACAAGATTGTTGAAAAGAATGGTGTGAAGATTATTGGTTACACCAACCTTGCCAGCATGGTTGCCGCAGATGCTTCGGCTTTGTATTCACGTAACTTGCTCGACTTCATGAAACTCATCGTCGATCCAGAAGCGAAGTTAGTGATCCCAACAGATGACGACATCGTAACTGCCTGCCTCATGTGTCGTGATGGCCAAGCTGTCCGTAAAAACTAATAAAGAACATTCGAAGGAAATATCATGGATCTCGCTGCTTTTCAAAGCATCCTCACCGTCCAAAACATCACCGTGTTTGTACTGGCTATTTTTGTTGGCTACCACGTAGTTTGGAACGTCACTCCTGCACTACATACACCACTCATGGCGGTTACTAATGCTATTTCTGGAATCATTATTGTTGGCGCCCTACTTCAAACTGAAGTGATTGGTGGCGATGAGATCACTCTCACCAGCATTATTGGCGCCGTAGCAGTCTTCCTGGCCTCAATCAATATTTTTGGTGGCTTTATGGTTACCCGTCGCATGCTTGAGATGTTCAAGAAAAAAGCTCCCAAGGCTGATGCGACTGGAACTAAATAAAACTAGAACAAGATCTTATAGAGACCACAATAATGTCAAACATAACCGCGATTTCCTACCTCATTTCATCAGTGCTCTTCATCCTCGCCTTGCGTGGATTGTCATCACCAACCACTTCACGTCAAGGTAATACCTTTGGCATGATCGGCATGTTGCTTGCCGTGATTACCACCTTCATGATCCCTGACTTTAAGCCAGTCTTCTCATTGATTATTGGCGCCATTGTTGGCGGCGCGATCATTGGAACGCTCGCAGCCAAGCGTGTGCAGATGACGAAGATGCCTGAGCTCGTTGCGCTCATGCACTCCTTTGTTGGTTTGTCGGCTGTCTTAATTGCTATTGCAGCGGTATACAACCCAGCTCATGACCATACCGGCGCGCAAAAGATTGAACTCTTTATCGGCGCATTTATTGGTGCAATTACCTTTACCGCTTCTGTAATCGCTTTCGGAAAACTATCTGGCAAGGTTAGCGGCAAGCCAGTGACATTTGCTGGCCAACATTTACTCAACCTCATCCTTGCTATCGGTATGGTTTCTGGTGGAGTCATGTACTTCATGACGGGTAGCCATGAAGCATTCTTGGTCATGTGTGCGATCGCCCTGGTATTGGGTGTTACTTTAATTATCCCAATCGGTGGCGCGGATATGCCAGTGGTGGTATCGATGCTCAACAGCTACTCTGGTTGGGCAGCTGCAGGTATTGGTTTCACATTGAACAATCCAGTATTGATTATTGCAGGCGCTTGCGTTGGCTCTTCTGGTGCCATTCTGTCTTACATTATGTGTAAGGCGATGAACCGCTCTATCTTGGCAGTGTTGCTTGGTGGCTTCGGTGCCGAAGCTTCTGCTGGTGGCGCTGATGATGGTGGTCCAAAAAATTACAAAACTGGCTCTCCAGAAGATGCGGCTTTCCTAATGGAAAATGCCGACACAGTTGTGATTGTTCCTGGATATGGCTTAGCAGTTGCCCGTGCTCAACACGCTCTGAAAGAATTGACAGAGAAATTGACTCATCACGGCGTAACTGTAAAGTATGCGATCCACCCTGTTGCAGGCCGTATGCCTGGTCACATGAACGTTCTCTTGGCTGAAGCTGAAGTTCCATACGATCAAGTATTTGAAATGGAAGATATCAATAGCGACTTTGGTCAGGCTGATGTGGTGTTGGTGCTGGGTGCAAACGACGTAGTAAATCCTGCTGCTCGCACTCCAGGTAGCCCTATCTTCGGCATGCCGATTTTGGAAGCTTTCAAAGCTAAAACAATTATTGTGAACAAGCGCTCCATGGCTGCTGGTTATGCCGGTCTTGATAACGAACTCTTCTATATGGATAAAACGATGATGGTCTTCGGTGATGCGAAGAAAGTTGTAGAAGATATGGTGAAGTCTGTTAGCTAATGTAAGTAATTTAGAGTTGTAATAGCACTAAACCAGAATGGCTAGTAAGTTAATTTACTAGCCATTTTTTATGTCGAATATCAAGAAAAACTCTAATGACATTACCTAAAAAAATTTTAATAGCTTTTGCGTTGACGTACTCTTGGCATAGCCATGCTGAGGACACTCAAAAGCACTATTACACAGATATTCCAGGCGTAGAGGCGAATGTTTTAATCAAAACTACCAAGTCTTGGAATGGATCCACACTTCCAGCATACAGCGAAGGTCAGCCTGAAATTACCATCGTGAGATATACATTTGCCCCTGGGGCGTCAATACCGATGCATATGCACCCCGTCATTAATGCCGGCGTTTTACTAAAGGGTGAGCTCAATATCCTGACCAAAGCCGGCGAAAAAGTAATAGTGAAAGCAGGCGAACCATTGGTTGAACTTTTTAAAGAGTGGCATTTGGGCTCCAATCCAGGGACCGAGCCAGTTGACCTAATCATTGTCTATGCAGGGACAGTAGGCACCGCCTTAGTTATACGTGAGCACTAGGATTCGTAAGGACAAGGAAATGAACTGCAAATAAAAATAGAGCTACAAGAGCTCTATTTTTACAATTTCAAAAATATTAAACCTATGCTGCTTTAGCCTTTAGGTAATTTGCGCGCATTGGACGCAATACAAAGAAGGCAAGAAGTGCTGCGGTTGCATCTAAAGCAATCATGATGGCAAACACTGGGATCCAACTCTCAGTAACACCATGGATGTAAGCTGCAATTGGGCCACCGATGATGGATCCAACACCTTGAGCCATGTACAAGAAACCATAGTTAGTTGTTGCATGCTTTTGACCAAAAGTATCTGTCAAGGTTGATGGGAATAAAGAGAAAATCTCACCCCAGCCAAAGAACACGATACCCGACAAAATCACAAACATGACGGGATCAGAGCGTGTCATTACCCAGAAAAACATTGCTACTGCCTCAAGACCAAATGCAATGGTCATTGTGTATTCGCGTCCGATTTTATCTGATACCCAACCAAATAATGGACGTGTCAAGCCATTGGTTACACGGTCAATAGTTAAAGCCAAAGGCAATGCAGCCATTCCAAAAACCATTGCTCCAGTAATGCCAAAATCTTTCGCAAATGCACCCATTTGAGAAATTACCATCAAACCTGATGTGGACATCATGGACATCATCAAGAACATCAACCAAAAAACTGGGGTCTTGAGCATTGCTTTAGGAGTAACACCTGACGCAGCGGCTTCAATCTGGCCAGCAGTTTGAATACGGTCAGCATGTGGCACTCGAATACCTTGCGCAGCTAGCAGGCCTACGGCGCCAATAATGTACCCAAAGAATGTTAAAGTGCCTTGGAGACCAGTCTCAGTGAGGCTGGTAGCGATAGGAAATGTGGTTAAAAGTGCGCCGATACCATATCCAGCGGCAACCATTCCGACTGCAAAACCTCGGTTATTGGGAAACCAGCGAACCATCAGACCCACAACGCCGATGTACACAATTCCGGTACCCAGACCACCAAGCACACCATAAGTGATGTAGAGGTTAGAAACTGTTGTGAGGTTTGCGGAGAGAACCCAGCTTAGACCAGTGAGAATCGTACCAATAGATAGCAAAAGACGAGGTCCAAATTTATCTACCAAATAACCCTGAAATGGCGAGAAGAAAGTTTGCAGCACAATCAAAATCGAAAAGGTTACCTGCAACTCAGTCAGAGTTACACCAAGCTGACCCATGATGGGTTTGGTAAATAGCGCCCAGACATACTGAGGGCTTGAAATCGACATCATGCAAATGACGCCAAGGGCAAGCTGCACCCATTTGGACTTCAGGGGGTTAGTGCTAGCAGGTGCCGCACTCATTGTTACTGAACTCATACAAGTCTCCTTATTCAAAATACTAGAATTTTTAAATTCAATCCTTAGGAGTTCATTGTGTTCCTTAGGGCAAGGGGAATCCCTAGCTCAATCACCGCTTTGGTGCATCATGCATTCCATGGATGCACCAATCTAGAGCAATAAAAAACGTCTACTCTTTTGGAGCTTCGCAGACTCCATGGCTGCAGGTAATGCCGACCTTGATAGCAAACCTTTTTCTATATAGATAAAACCATGATGGTCTTTAGTGATACGAAGAAGGTTGTAGAGGATATGGTTAGGTCAGCTTCTTGAAGATCTACTAGTTGGATTCAAATTTAAAAACCGCCCAGAGGCGGTTTTGGTCTGACATAGCGTAAGCAAGAGGCCTACCAGCTTCCTTTGCTAGCTTTCTGAATCGAGATAGCCACACTTCCAATAATCAACTTACCCCAGTCTGGGCAGACAACGACAGCGCCCCCATTGTATGGAGAAATCGTTTGATATTGACCACCAGAAACCTTCCAACTAGAACCATCGGATGGCTGAAAAGTATCACCAGAGAATCCCATAAATGAATAAGGGTTTTTAATAGACTCTCTATAACAAATGATTTGTTTGGTATCGACTGTTTGAGCAAGCGCATTCGATGAATGCAGTCCCACAAATAGTATGGCCAAAAAAGCCAAGGGCTTAAAAATTTCTTTCGCCCTGCAGATGGAAGAGCAGAATATTTTCATCGCTTCTTTTGGATTTTTTGCAACAATGCTTCGCACTCTTTTAGCCTTTTTAGGGCGAGCTTTGTGGGCAGCACAATTTTTACCCGACCATCTTCAGAATCGACTTTGGTAAGCAGTAGATTCTTTGCAATTAATTTCTTCAATATGGCATGCAGGGTTGGCTGGGAGGCAATGTCCTCCATAAGCAAAATATCAAGCACTCTTAAGCGATTGTTATCCAACACTGCAGAATGCACGGCATTAAGAACTGACACCTCATTGTAAGAAGTAAGTCCATACCGCTTATTGATTGCTACAACTTCCGCAAAAAGCAATAAATACTCTGATTGGTCATTTTTTTGCATATGCAAATGGTATTGTGAATGCCCCGCAAACACCACGACTTTCAATTAAAGTTATTTATGTCACTTTTCATATTGATTATTAATAATCAAAGTACATAAATAAAAAACGCCTGGTCTTTTGAACCAGGCGTATTTGTTTCTACAGCTTGAGAGCTGAGGAAATTGACGGCAATTACATCATGCCACCCATTCCACCCATACCACCCATACCACTCATATCAGGCATACCACCAGCGGAATCATCCTTTGGAGCTTCGCAGATTGCGCAATCAGTAGTCAACAATAGGGCTGCAACAGAAGCTGCATTAACCAATGCAGTTTTTGTTACCTTAGTTGGGTCGATCACGCCTTGAGCTACGAGGTCGCCATATTCACCAGTTGCTGCGTTGTAACCGTTATTGCCTTTGCTGGCCAATACCGCATTAACAACTACGCTGGCTTCATCACCTGCGTTAGAAACGATGATACGAATTGGCTCTTCCATTGCGCGTAATACGATGCTGATACCAGCGTCTTGATCAGGATTGTCGCCTTTTAAGCCCTTGATACCTTGCATTGCGCGTAATAAAGCTACGCCACCGCCAGGAACAATACCTTCTTCAACCGCTGCGCGAGTTGCATGCAATGCATCATCAACGCGGTCTTTCTTTTCTTTCATTTCAACTTCAGTAGCAGCGCCAACACGAATCACTGCAACACCGCCTGCCAACTTGGCAACGCGCTCTTGCAATTTCTCTTTGTCATAGTCGCTAGTTGCTTCTTCGATCTGAACACGAATATTCTTTACGCGCGCTTCGATTGCTTTAGCATCGCCAGCACCGTCAATGATGATGGTGTTTTCTTTGCCAATTTCGATGCGCTTCGCTTGACCTAAGTGCTCAAGAGTTGTTTTCTCGAGTGTAAGACCGATTTCTTCGGCAATCACAGTACCGCCAGTCAAAATCGCGATGTCTTCCAACATGGCTTTACGACGATCGCCAAAGCCTGGAGCCTTAACAGCGCAAGTCTTAATGATGCCGCGAATGTTGTTTACAACCAAAGTTGCCAAGGCTTCGCCTTCAACATCTTCTGCAATGATCAACAATGGACGACCAGACTTGGCCACTTGCTCGAGTACTGGGAGCAAGTCACGAATGTTGCTAACTTTCTTGTCAAACAAGAGAACGTATGGAGTTTCCAATACGGCAACTTGCTTTTCAGGTTGGTTAATGAAGTATGGAGAGAGGTAACCGCGGTCAAACTGCATACCTTCAACTACTTCAAGCTCATCTTCCAAAGACTTGCCATCTTCAACAGTGATGACGCCTTCTTTACCTACTTTTTCCATTGCTTCAGCTATACGCTGCCCAATGCTGTGATCGCTGTTAGCTGAAATAGAGCCAACTTGAGCGATTTCTTTAGTAGTTGTGCACGGCTTGCTGATTTTCTTCAACTCTTCGATTGCAGCTGAAACTGCTTTATCGATACCGCGCTTCAAGTCCATTGGGTTGTGACCTGAAACTACGTATTTCATACCTTCGCGAACGATGGACTGAGCTAATACAGTAGCGGTAGTGGTACCGTCACCAGCGATGTCATTAGTTTTAGAAGCAACTTCCTTCACCATCTGAGCACCCATGTTCTGGAGCTTGTCTTTGAGTTCGATTTCTTTTGCTACGGATACGCCATCCTTAGTGATGGTTGGGCCGCCAAATGAACGCTCGATAACTACATTACGACCTTTTGGTCCTAAAGTTGTCTTTACTGCGTTCGCAAGAATGTTTACGCCTTCTACCATCTTGGTACGGGCGTTATCTCCAAATACGACGTCTTTTGCTGCCATGATTGAGTTCCTTTCTTAGGTACCGATTACTTCTGTACAACAGCCATGATGTCTTCTTCGCGCATTACGAGAAGCTCATCGCTGCCGACCTTAACTGTTTGACCTGCATATTTGCCAAATAACACGCGATCGCCAACTTTGACGTCTGGTGCATTCAACTTACCGCTGTCATCACGCTTGCCTGGGCCAACTGCCAATACTTCGCCTTGGTCAGGCTTTTCAGCAGCAGCATCCGGGATGATGATTCCAGAGGCAGTTTTTGATTCTTGATCTAAACGTTTAATGATTACGCGATCATGTAAAGGACGCAGATTCATTCCTTCTCCTATGTTAGTAAGTGTTAACTAATTAAAAAACCAATATAAATCAATGTGTTGCAATCTCTTAACACGAAGGCAACAAGCTTTTAAGCTTAGTAAGCCTGTTTTAGCACTCGCGTGTAGGGAGTGCTGATTATATAGGTCTGATTCTAGGGATTTCAAGGGCAAATTGTTGGAGTTTCTTAAGGATTGAACTCTGGATACCCGTGATTGAACTGAGAAATCCATAAAAATCATAGAGATATGATTTTTCCACAAATTTTGACATTAAATATAGGCGAATATTTATTGAGGGAAGTTATCTAATTTTTCTGTAAATAATGCCGTCAGCAACCAAAGTCACGGCAACGGTTAATTAGGTGCCGACCGCTTTTCATTCAATTGCAGTCATTCAAAATAGAGTATTTAGGATTCCTGTGGGGCGGAGATCGGCCAGTAAGAGACGTTTACATATTGAATATTGTTTCAGCTCAAATCTTTCAGGACCTGGGATTCAATTAACTGCCATTCTTGATCAGTAAAGAGGCGTGAACGAGTATGAAATGCTTTTCCAGTTGAGCCTTCAAGAGAAAATGTTCCACCATGCCCCTCGATTACATCCAGAATTAGTTGTGTATGTTTCCAATACTCATATTGGAGCTTGCCAATAAAAAATGGCACACCACCAACTTCACCCAATTTGATGTCATATGGACCAATGGTCAAGTCCGTTGGTAAATAGCAATTAGCTGCACTGTTATCGCAGCATCCCCCAGATTGATGAAACATGATTTCACTATGCTCAGCCTGTAGCTGAGCAATCAGGGCTAGCGCCTCATCTGTAGCTATAACGCGTTCAACCATATTTAATCCTTTCCTAACTCCAAGAATAAAAAAGGGCGGATTACTCCGCCCTTTGATTAAATCACTAACTATCCACTTAGAAGAATCCCAGCTTAGTTTCACTGTAACTGACTAATAAGTTTTTGGTTTGCTGATAGTGGTCGAGCATTACTTTATGGGTTTCTCTTCCAATGCCAGACTCTTTATAGCCACCAAAGGCTGCATGGGCAGGGTATGCATGGTAGCAATTAGTCCAGACACGGCCAGCTTTAATGGCGCGGCCCATGCGGTATGCCACGTTGCCATTACGGCTCCATACTCCAGCACCCAAACCATAGAGTGTGTCATTGGCAATTTCTAAAGCTTCAGCTTCATCTTTAAATGTCGTTACCGCTAAGACTGGTCCAAAAATTTCTTCTTGGAAGATGCGCATCTTATTGTGACCTTTAAATAAGGTGGGCTGAACATAGTAGCCGCCTTCAAGGTCTCCGCCCAAGTTCGCTTGTGCGCCACCGATTAACACTTCTGCACCTTCTTGTTTCCCTAAATCTAAATATGACAAGATCTTAGTAAGCTGCTCTTTGGAGGCTTGCGCACCCATCATGCTGTCTGTATCAAGAGGATTGGCATGTTGAATAGCCGCTACACGCTTGAGAACTTTTTCCATAAATTTCTCATAAATGCTTTCTTGGATAAGGGCTCTAGATGGGCAAGTACAAACTTCACCCTGATTAAAGGCAAATAGCACCAAACCTTCAATGGCCTTGTCTAAGAAGCCATCATCCTTATCCATTACATCCGCAAAGAAGATATTCGGAGATTTTCCGCCTAATTCGAGGGTGGCTGGAATTAAGTTGTTCGCAGCAGCTTGAGCAATGACTCGACCAGTAGAGGTGGATCCAGTAAAGGCAATCTTCGCAATACGTTTGCTTGTGGCCAATGGCATCCCGGCTTCACGTCCATAGCCATTGACGATATTGAGTACTCCAGGTGGCAACAGATCGGCAATTAACTCCATTAATACCAAGATGGAAACAGGGGTAGATTCTGCTGGTTTTAGTACTACGCAATTACCAGCCGCGATTGCGGGCGCTAATTTCCAAGCTGCCATCAAAATAGGGAAGTTCCAGGGAATAATTTGACCCACCACTCCCAAAGGCTCGTGATAGTGATAAGCCACAGAGGTCTCGTCGATTTGAGAGAGTGCCCCTTCTTGAGCGCGAATACAGCCTGCAAAATAACGGAAATGATCAACTGTGAGGGGAATATCCGCATTGAGAGTTTCGCGAATAGCCTTTCCGTTATCTACAGTTTCAGCATAAGCAAGGAGCTCTAGGTTGGCTTCAATGCGATCAGCAATCTTTAATAAGACATTGGCTCGATCAGCAGCAGCTGTCTTACCCCAAGCATCAGCCGCTTTGTGAGCGGCGTCTAGCGCCAACTCGATATCTTCCGCGCTTGAACGCGCAGCTTTTGTATATACCTTGCCACTTATTGGGGTGATGACGTCAAAGTACTGGCCTTTCACCGGCGGAGTCCACTTGCCGCCAATAAAGTTGTCGTACTGAGATTTGTATTGAATTTTTGCGCCTGCAGCGCCGGGGGCTTCGTAGATCAAGATTTTCTCCTATGAATGTGCTTATGAAATGCTATTTATTCCAATTAAGAAATAGCAATAGAGCGCAATTTCATCGAAGCAGAAAAATTACGCAATCAGATGCAGTGCAGCAATTTTTCAAATATTCAAAAAGAGCTATAAACAAGGGTATTTCCTGAGTGGCGAAATAAACAAGTGTTCATTTATGTGACACTCTAGCGAGTACTGACCTAACTCATTAGTGGACTCAAAATGAAAGTTTCCAATCTCCGGGATATCAGAAGAAGCTGGCTTCTTCGCGGAGACGTGCCTGCCGGAAATCTCGAGTCACAATTAGGCTTAACGGTTTACCGTTCTTGGCAAAGGTGCTTGCACTCGGGGCTGGAGGCATTTCAAAAGCAGTTACCTGACAATATTTTAAGTGGCTCTATATTGCAATCTCGCATTGATCAACGACGTGATCTCATTGCTTTAGCGAAACCCACCATGAATTATTTGCATGGATTAATGTCTGGCAGTGGCGGGGTTATTATTTTGTCTGACCACCAAGGAGTTATTGTCCATTCTGTGGGAGATGCTCAATTTGTTTCTAAAGCTGATCGAGTATTACTTAAGACGGGCGCTTCATGGCAAGAAAAGCATCGCGGGACCAATGCAATTGGCACTGCTTTAGTTGAACGAACTGCAGTTTCAATTAATGGACCTGAACATTTTTTAGAAAACAATGGGTTTTTAAGCTGTACAGCTGCACCAATCTTTGCGCCAGATGGAAGCATTAGTGGTGTTTTAGATATCTCAACGGACAAAAACGCTTATCACCCCCACACCATTGGACTCGTCAAAGCAACTGTTCACTCCCTAGAAAAACAATTGTTTTGCTCTATTGAGTCCCAATACACTCTTGTCCTAAAAGTGCATAGTAGTCCTGAGGGACTTGGGTCAATGGGAGAGGGTCTCATGGGACTCGATGAAAATGGCACTGTACTTGGAGTAGATCGTGCCGCGCTTTCGCTAATGGAAATCAATGCCTTGGATATTGGAGCTGTAAAGATTCAACAACTTTTAGATATTTCATTGGATCGAATATTGGATTACGCCAAAAAAGACCAAAGTAAGATATATGAATTAAGAACCCATTTTTCTAAATCTTTATTTTTTAAATTTGCTTTGAACTCATCATATGCCCGCTCTCACCAAACGAAGAACTTCGATATTGCCGTCGACTTATCTGAGGAACAAGCTAATGTGAGCCACATTGAAGAATTTGAATCGGGAGCGTTAAAACAGCTTTCTAGAATTGCTATTCAGAAAACCCTAGAGAAGACAAATGGCAACATCTCTCTTGCAGCCAAGCTTTTAAGTATTAGTAGGAATACCTTATATCGCTATCTTAAAAGCGAGCCCAAAAGATAGGCGATACCTAGAAAATGTCTTTTAATGGGAGCATAAGTAAATACGTCTCCAAGTAAGAGCAGGGCAATGCGGCTCTTAGCTCAGTTGGTAGAGCAGAAGACTCTTAATCTTTTGGTCGCGTGTTCGAGTCACGCAGGGCCCACCAAGAATCATTAAATTAAGTATTGGTATCAATATGCGTTTTCATAATCTCTATTTGTCTCCCTTGATCATGATTCTTGCCTCCTGTGCAACTCAGTCGGGCGTATGGATCAAGAGCGGTGTTGCGCCACTGCAATTTAATCAGGATAACTACGCTTGTCTTCAGGAGTCGCAGCAACCCTATGGGTACAGTCAAGGCGGTTATGGTTGGGGCAATGGATGGGGTCCTGGATGGGGAGGATATAACGGCTACTCTGGCGTTCAAACAAATCAAGAGCTTTATTCAGCGTGCATGAAGGCGCGTGGATATAGTTGGCAGCCGGATAAAGTACCGGGTCAATAAAGCTTCTATTTCGTTGGCGAAGGGATTGCTCTGCCATAGTCCCTTATGGGTCGAATTACGCCATCTTGGCTTGGTTGGGATGAAGGCCTGCTCACCATCTCGTAAACGCCATAACCAGATACTCAAATAAAGAGCTGCAGTACATTCTTTAGTGGTTGGGCTTAGAGTTTAACGATATACTCTGCTTAAGCAGGAGAGTGAGGTTTTATCTCCACCGAAGGCGCAAACTCCCATGAACGCTCAGGTATCCGATAGGAAGGTACTGCTTATCCTAAATAGCCGTCTGGAGAGTCACCATCTTTATGGTGCACCGAAGGAGCAAGCACTCAGCCACGCTGCAGTGTGAATCTCTCAGGTATCAGGGACAGGGGGAGCGGCAGCCATATTGCTATGGCACTTTAGGAGAACTCGCATGCATAGCCTTCCTGGCTAATTTATTTCTGAACTTTTGTTATTTAAATTTTCATTTATTAAATTAGGAATTCATCATGACTAACAAATTCGTTGAAGAAGCCCCATTCCACCCTGGATATGAGGATGCCGCTTATCAACATGAGGTTTCACCAATGTTGGCAGAATTAGAGAGCTTTAGAAAAATCAATGCTCGCTACCTTAGATTTTCAGAGGTAATAGTACATTTCTGCAAGTCTTCAAAAATAAGCCCATCTACCCCATAGATGATGCGATAGCCCAGCTAGGAATAGCCGTGGCTTTACTTTTAAAATTGGAAAATCAAGTGAATCGAATTATGCTTTTAGCAAAATTGCATCGTGTAAAAGTTACTGAGGCTGACTTGCACTATGAAGGCTCATGTGGGATTGATGAGGACTTGTTAGATGCGGCAGATATGCGGGAGTTTGAAAAAATTGAGCTATATAACATTAATAATGGCGAGCGCTTTTCAACATACATTATTAAAGCGGCTCGTGGATCTGGAGTGATCTCTCTTAACGGAGCGGCCGCAAGAAGAGCGCATGTTGGGGATCATTTAATCATCTGTACCTATGGTCAGGTTAGTGAAGTTGATCTGGAAAGCCATACCCCTAAAATTATCTTAGTTGGAGAAGGTAATAACATCAAAGAAATTAAAAAATAGTCTCTGAGTGACCGCAAATCCGTTGCTATCCATCGATGTTGATATGTTTTTCAGTCTTTCTCTGCCCAATTTGGATCTTAGGCCTTTCCGAATGCAGCCTCTATGGACTATCTATAGACAAGAAGCTTAACAAGCAGTTTCTACAACTACTGTGATGGCGACTTATACGGTTGGTTTGTAAAGTTGGTAACTCAGCCCTCGATAAGAGGCCCGCTTTTGAGCAGGTCTTTTTTGTTAAGTGCGAGGGGCTGCTTTGGGTCGGATTGAGCCTATCGCCCAAAGTCCATCTGACTGTCTGCTTATGTGAGAGGGGTAGACTGCGGCGATGGCATTAACGCAGCCTCCCCAATTTCAAACCTCAGTTTGTTCTGCCATCTCTAAAGCATCATCTACTTCAATGCCTAGGTAACGAACTGTACTTTCCAGCTTGGTATGACCCAGCAGCAGCTGAATTGCTCGTAGGTTTTTAGTCCGGCGATAGATTAAAGAAACCTTAGTGCGGCGCATGGTGTGCGTTCCATAGTTTGCTGATTCCAAGCCAATAGAGCTAACCCAACTATGCACAATCCTAGCGTACTGCCTAGTCGATAAATGTGGGGATTCTTTAATCCGACTGGGGAATAGATAATCCTCCAGGTGCAAACCATCCGCCTGAATCCATTGCTCAACTGCAGTCCTTGTTAATTCAGTAATTTCAAACTGAACTGGTCGATGGGTCTTTTGTTGCAATATGTTGGCTCTAGATGAAACATGGTCTCCAGTCGCGATATCTCGAACTTTTAACTTAACTAGGTCACAAGCTCTTAATTTGCTGTCGATAGCCAAATTAAATAAAGCTAAATCCCGCTTGTTGCCATTTAGTTGAAGTCGGACCCGAATGGCCCAAATATCTTTTAACTTAAGTGGTGCTTTCTGCCCTGTCAGTTTGCCTTTGTTCCAGGGTTCTTTATGCGTAGTTGCAATAAGCTGTTCCATGACATTCTCCTTATGTGAAAGGGAATATCACTTTGCGCTGAATTAATGGCATCAGCAAGGACTCTAGAAATCTCAAAAGCAGCCATTCAAGCTAGTTAGCTACTGGAGGCAAATATCGACCCAAAGGAGCCCTTGAGGTCTGACCCGACCTCATGGCTAATCCACCAAACAATAACCCTACATTCCAAAATTTGGTTTTTTTGCCGAACGACAGAACAGCGCCATAAAAATTACTACAGCGGCAATTTCAGCTATCAGAAATGGGCCAATATCCTTTGGTGAAATCCCTACAAAAGTATTTGTAAAGCCCCTAGCAACTGCCACAGCAGGATTACTAAAGAAGGTGGAAGAGGTAAACCAGTAGCCAGCAGTCACTGTTAGCGCAACCAGCATGGGAACTTTATCTTTAGCCACTTTATCCCCCAAGTGAATCACAGAGAGCAGAACCAGGGTAGAAATTAATTCACTAACCCAAATTCCTGTACCCGTTCGCACCTTAACTGACTCTTGAAGAATGGGTGATCCGAACATAGTGTGGGTAAGCCAAATTCCAGCAATAGCGCCACAAAATTGAACAAGCCAGTAACCAAAGAGCTTGTTCTTACTAATGTGCCCGAGCTTCCAAAACATAGCACTAACCACTGGATTAAAGTGCGCCCCTGAAATAGGTCCAAGTAGGGTAATTAATACATACAATCCTGCCCCAGTAGCAATGCTATTACCGAGTAGAGCTACAGCGTTATTGCCACTTGCCAATGACTCGCCCATCATTCCTGAGCCCGTCACAATTGCCAACAATAAAGCTGTACCTACAAATTCACTTACATAACTTCTCATGCTTTTGTGTGGATTTCTTTCAAGCTCATTGAATCTAATTTGTCCAAAGGCATGGCAGCAAGAATATCAATACGCTTCTTGAGGCCGTTCATTACATTTACAAAAGCCGCTTTCTTCTCCAGGTCTGTACCCTCTACCTGCGATGGGTCAGGAAAGCCCCAATGTGCTGTTGCTGGGTTTCCTGGCCATATTGGGCAAACTTCGCCAGCCGCATTGTCACAAACAGTGATGATGAAATCCATCTTAGGAGCACCAGCCTCTCCAAATACATCCCAGCTTTTAGACTTTAATTTCGCTGGGTCCAAACCCATCTCCAACGCTAGCTCTCTAGCAATTGGGTTAACAGATGTGCCTGGAGTAGAGCCAGCAGAAAAACCAACAAACTTACCACTTGGATGTGTAGATGCTAGTGCTTCACCCAAGATAGAGCGAGCAGAGTTATGAGTACACAAGAACAGGATGTTGTATTGCTTCATGGTGCTTTAACCTTTTTGGAAGATTTAATAGGTAAACAGGATTGACCGCCACAACAGTTATCCAGCAAAAACTGGCTTAACTCTTGAACTAAATTGGCATTAGGGCGATAGATTAGGTTGCGACTTTGACGCTCTACCGAAATTAAATTGGCTTGATAGAGCTCTTTTAAATGAAAACTCAGCGTGGCATTGGGTATACCCAGCATCTCATGGATCTGAGACGGCGTTAAACCCTTATCCCCTTTTTGAACAATCAATCGAAACACGTTAAGGCGTGATTCCTGTCCTAAGGCGATAAATGCTTGTACGGCTTCTGTATTTTTCATATTTCGATGATAATGGAAATAATATGACAGTTTTATGACATGGATCAAATGATTGGCTAAACCTTTTTGCCACAATAAAGGCATAGACTAGCCACGTTAACAAGGAGTTCTTATGAAGACAATTCAAGTATTTGACCCAGCAATGTGCTGCAGCTCAGGTGTATGCGGCGTCGATGTAGACCAAGCATTAGTCACCTTTTCTGCTGATGTGGAATGGGCAAAACAAAATGGCGCCAAGATTGAGCGATTTAATCTTTCATCTGAACCAATGGCATTTGCTGACAACAAAACAGTGAGTTCATTTTTAGAACGCTCTGGCGCAGAAGCCCTGCCATTAATACTGGTCGATGGTGAAATGGCTCTAGCTGGTCGTTATCCCAATCGTACTGAATTAACTCGTTGGGCAGGCATTATTCAAACTGCAGAAGCAAAGCCTGCCTCAAGCTGCTGCGCTGGAAGTAAGTGCTGTTAATTAAGGATTTTTTATAATGATGCAATTTCTCAACTCCCCTCCTCGCTTTTTATTCTTTACTGGTAAGGGTGGTGTTGGGAAGACTTCTATTGCCTGCGCCACAGCGATTGAATTAGCTGAATCAGGCAAACAAATCTTGCTAGTGAGTACCGACCCTGCATCGAACGTTGGCCAAGTATTTGGCATAAAAATTGGCAATAACATCACTGCTATACCCGCTGTACCGAATTTATCGGCCCTAGAGATTGACCCACAAGCTGCCGCCCAACTCTATCGGGATCGCATTGTTGGCCCCGTAAGAGGTAAGCTACCTGATACGGTGGTTAAAGGCATTGAAGAGCAGCTTTCGGGCGCATGTACTACTGAAATTGCGGCCTTTGATGAGTTCACTGCACTGTTGACCAACAGCGTATTAACTGCTCAATATGATCATGTCATTTTTGATACAGCCCCTACAGGTCACACCATTCGACTATTGCAACTGCCAGGGGCTTGGAGTGGATTTTTAGAGGAAGGTAAAGGAGACGCCTCGTGCTTAGGTCCTTTAGCTGGACTAGAAAAGCAGCGCACCCAATACAAAGAAGCAGTTGATGCGCTAGCAAATCCTGAGCGTACACGCTTGATATTGGTGGCTAGAGCCCAAGCATCTACCTTGCGTGAAGCTGCCCGTACCCATGATGAATTAGCTGGCATTGGCTTATCTAAACAACACCTAGTTATCAATGGTGTTCTACCAAAGAGTGAAGCATCTCAAGATGAGTTAGCAAAAGCCATATATGAGAGAGAGCAAAAAGTTCTTGCCTCCATTCCGGAGGTCCTTAAGACCTTACCTACCGACATCATTGAATTAAAGCCGTTCAACCTGGTTGGCTTAGATGCATTGCATCTATTACTTAAAGATCAGATTATTGAGCCTGACCCTTCTGAATTTAAAGCAATTACCCTTAATGCCCCTAACTTATCCACCTTGGTAGATGAAATTGCCAAAGATGGTCACGGCTTAGTAATGACCATGGGTAAAGGTGGGGTTGGTAAAACTACGATTGCTGCAGCAGTTGCCGTAGAGCTTGCCCATCGCGGCCTGGCTGTTCATCTCACCACTTCGGACCCAGCAGCGCACATCAATGAAACCTTAAATGGCGCCATGGATAACTTAACAGTTAGTCGCATAGATCCTCATGCCGAGATTGATCGATACAAACAACACGTCATGGACACCAAAGGTAAAGAACTTGATGACGCTGGGCGCAGATTATTAGAAGAAGATTTGCGCTCCCCTTGCACAGAGGAGATCGCAGTATTCCAAGCCTTTTCTAGAATTATTCGTGAGGCTGGCAAGAAGTTTGTTGTTATGGATACTGCTCCAACTGGGCATACATTGCTATTGCTAGATGCTACCGGCTCATACCATCGTGATATTGAGCGCCAAATGGGTAAAACCAATACGCATTACACAACGCCAATGATGCAGCTACAAGATCCAAAACAAACCAAAGTACTCTTGGTCACATTAGCCGAAACGACCCCAGTACTGGAAGCTGCCAACCTACAGGCAGACTTAAGAAGAGCGGGAATCGAGCCGTGGGCTTGGGTAATCAACAATAGTGTGGCAGCATCAAACCCCCATTCACCACTTCTTAGAAAGCGGGCACAAAACGAATTGGTTGAAATTGATCTAGTAGCCAACACCTACGCCACTAGATATGCAGTGTTACCCCTTCTTAAAGATGAGCCCATTGGCGTTGAAAAATTGCTGGGGCTATCCAGACACCAGAAGTAACCACAGGCTCATATTGGCCGATTTGAGACTATGAAGTCAATTGCAACTAACGGTCGCATCTCGACCCATAGCCGTCATTAGTGTGAAACCAATTAGTACCAATGAAAAAGTTGGGGGGCTTTTAGCAGATTATCTCTTTGGACGATCTGAATCAACTACTGGGTATGCATCATCCCACTGCATTTTGGCTGAAAGCCTATAACAGATTGCCAAGTCAATACGAGATTGCTTTTCTTGGGCAGATATTTCTCCCAAGCAATCCCAGGATCGATTGTGGATTGAAAAATAATGTTCAATATCAAGCATCTGATCTGACTAACGGCCTGTTTAGATTTCAGTTGTAGATAAATTTCGTAGATTATGAACTTTCTCATGATACTGGTCATAAATCGGCTTAAGGACGGCGTCAGAGGATGCCATAAAATAATTTATCGCTGTATCTAGAAAGCATTCATGCGCTATCAAAATAAATTCTGAGAGCACCTTTTGACTATTAACGGGATCTGCAATTCTTTTTTGAATAGGTACAAACAAATTCTTGCTAAGCATAACTACTAAATCTTTGTAATAAGAATCCAATTGATGCTCGTTTGCTAAATATGAAAGTCGCTCGAATGAATTCTGAATCAGCTCTTGATGTAGTTGCAAAATTTCATTTGCATTTAATAACTGCTGAGACCAATAATGAACAATAGCCTCTGAGTCTAACTCACAAGACTTATATAACAAATCCAGTATTGGAAATGTACGGGATGACCTTTTATTTCTCATCATATAAGCTTGTAACATGGTCAACTCTCTAAGTTGTAGAAAACAGACTTACCTGGATAAGTAGCTACATCACCCAAATCTTCTTCGATACGCAACAGTTGGTTGTATTTGGCAATACGATCAGAGCGTGATAAAGAGCCAGTCTTAATTTGTCCAGCATTCGTACCCACTGCAATATCGGCAATCGTGCTGTCTTCTGTTTCACCAGAGCGATGAGAGATTACTGCTGTGTAATTGGCTCGCTTAGCCATCTCAATCGCCGCAAAGGTCTCAGTCAAGGTGCCAATTTGATTAATCTTAATCAGAATCGAATTAGCAATACCCTTCTCAATCCCTTCCTTGAGAATACGAGTATTGGTAACGAAGAGATCATCTCCGACTAATTGGATTTTCTTACCCAATTTTTGAGTAATGTCTGCCCATCCATCCCAATCACTCTCATGCATGCCATCTTCAATCGATACGATTGGGAACTGATCGGCTAAATTGCCAAGGTAATCTGAGAATTCACTGGAAGTTAACTGCAACCCTTCACCTGACAAGTGGTACTTGCCATCTTTATAGAACTCACTGGCAGCGCAATCCAAAGCCAATAAGACATCTTCACCCGCTTGATAGCCAGCGCCTTCAATAGCCTTCATGATGGTCTGCAAGCACTCTTGATTGCTCTTGAAGTTCGGGGCAAAACCACCCTCATCCCCAACAGTAGTTGGCATACCTTGTGCGCCTAAAATTTTCTTCAACTCATGGAAAATTTCCGCGCCACAACGCAAGGCTTCACGGAAGCTTTGTGCGCCGACTGGCATCACCATAAATTCTTGAATATCCAAGCTGTTATTGGCGTGCGCGCCACCATTGACGATGTTCATCATTGGCACTGGCAATTGCATGCCGCCAGATCCGCCAAAATAGCGATACAAAGGCAAGCCAGCCTCTTCTGCAGCAGCACGCGCCACAGCCATAGAGACAGCTAAAGTTGCGTTAGCGCCTAATCGAGCCTTGTTATGAGTTCCATCTAATTCAATTAAGGTGTGATCAAGGAAAGCTTGTTCGCTAGCATCAAGACCTAAAATCGATTCAGCAATCTCGATGTTGATATTTTGAACCGCCTTGAGAACGCCCTTACCTAAGTAGCGCGCTTTATCGCCATCGCGAAGCTCAATGGCCTCACGTGAACCCGTGGAAGCCCCTGAAGGCACTGCAGCACGCCCCATAACGCCAGACTCTAGCAATACATCGCACTCAACTGTTGGGTTGCCGCGTGAATCTAAAACTTCTCTACCGATGATGTCAACAATGGCGCTCATCGTTTTAGCTCTGCAATTTTCAGAAGGTTTGTTGATCCCGGTTTTCCAAATGGAATTCCCGCGCTAATTGCAATCTTTTTCTTAGCCTTAAACCCCATATCTAAGCAGGTATCAATTGCCAATCTTTCCATTTCTTCAATGTTTTTTGATTCAGCACCAATGACTGAACGCACCCCCCAAACCATGCAAAGACGTCTAGCTGTGCTGATATTTGGAGTAATACTCAATATATTTGTATCGGGGCGCTGTCTCGCAGCTCTCAGACTTGTATAGCCGCCACTGGTGTAGGTAACAATAGCTGCAGCATTAATCGCTTGAGCCACATCTCTTAAGGCGCCACAAATTGCATCAGCTTCATTTAATACTTTAGCGCCCAATTGCTGCGCGTCTGATGCATTTGTTTTGGAGTAGCCAGGATCCTGCTCTACTTCACTGACAATCTTATCCATCATAGTCACTGCTTCAACTGGATACTTCCCACTAGCTGATTCTGCGGAAAGCATCACTGCATCTGCTCCGTCATAGATTGCATGCGCTACATCTGATGCTTCGGCGCGCGTTGGGACAGGAGTGTTAATCATGGACTCCAACATTTGCGTAGCTACAACTACGGGTCTGCCGTATTTTTTTGAAAGCGCGATGATATTTTTCTGTGCTTGGGGCACCTTTTCCGGCGGTAACTCAACTCCAAGGTCGCCTCGGGCAACCATCACACCATCAGAGGCCTGAATAATTGCATCTAGACTTTTCAATGCTGCTGGCTTCTCTAATTTAGACATGATCCAGGCCTTACCCTTAACCAGATGACGAGCTTCATGAATATCTTCGGCCCGCTGCACAAACGATAGGGCAATCCAATCGACGCCTAATGACAGAGCAAATTCCAAGTCAATTTTGTCTTTAGCCGTTAAAGCCTTAATAGGTAGGATCGCGTCGGGAACATTAACCCCTTTTCTATTTGAAATCGCCCCTCCCACCACTACCTCTGTCTTGATCTCTGTTTTGGTAGAGCCGATTACTTTTAAACGCACCTTGCCGTCATCAATCAACAGATTTTGTCCTTTTGCAACCACCTTGAATAATTCAGGATGAGGAAGATACACTCTCTGGCTGTTACCAGGTTTATTTTTACTATCCAAAGTAAATGATTGGCCCTGCTTGAGAACAACCGATCCCTGGGTAAATGTTCCCACCCTCAATTTTGGCCCTTGTAGATCAGCTAAAATTGCTAAAGGTTTCTTTACCTTATCCTCAACCTTCCGAATAGTTTGATATCGCAATTTATGGTCGTCATGTGTTCCGTGGCTAAAGTTCAAGCGAAATACATCTACTCCAGCTTTTACTAAAATTTCTATTTCTTTGGCGCTACTACTCGAAGGACCTAAAGTCGCTACTATTTTTGCTTTACGCATGATTAGCTTTCTAAAATTAAAATTGCCCGAAAATCATTTACATTAGTTCTGGTTGGCCCAGTTCTAATTAAGGCATCTACTTGTTGAAAATAGGTATAGGCATCATTGCGCGCCATATAGCCCTTAATAGAAAGACCCTTTTCAGCAGCTAACTGAATAGTCTCTGGCGTTGTAATTGCACCCGCGTTATCTTCTGAGCCATCAATTCCATCAGTGTCAGCCGCAAGGGCGAAAATTCTTTTATCTCCATGCAATGATTCTGTAAGACCCAGCAAAAACTCGGCATTGCGACCACCCCTTCCACTGCCTTTAACTGTTACGGTAGTTTCTCCACCGCTTAATAGGAGTAAAGGCTTGGTAAAGGCCTCGGACTTTATATTAGCTAAGCCCAAGGCAATTGAACCCAGCACCCCGCCAACTTCTCTAGCCTCGCCTTCTATACAGTCAGATAACACGACAGCGTTAATTCCCTGCTTCTCTGCAAACTCTTTCGCCGCATCCAATGATTGTTTTGCAGTACCCATCACCACAGGTTTTGCAACGTTGCTAAAGATAGGATTTGTTTTTTTCGGGGTTTCTAGTTCACCATTAGCAAGGCTATTTAATATCCGCATCGGCAATTGAATGTTGTACTTTTTAATAATTTCCAACGCATCTCTGCAAGTAGTCTCATCTGGCAAAGTAGGCCCGCTGGCAATCACACTAGGATCATCACCCGGTACATCAGAGATGACAAAAGTTACTACCCTGGCCGGGGAGGAAAATTGTGCAAAACGTCCACCCTTAATTTTTGAGAGATGCTTCCTTACGCAATTAATTTCTGAAATAGATGCTCCGCAAGACAGCAATTGCTTATTGACATCTTTTTTTTCATCCAGACTAATTCCATCGGCTGGCACAGTCAATAAAGCTGACCCTCCACCAGAAATCAAGCAAACGACTAAATCATCCGCGGATAAGCCGCTAACTCTTTGGATTATCTGATGAGCTGCTTGCTCACCGGCCTCATCGGGAACTGGATGAGATGCTTCAACCACCTCGATTTTGTCGCAACCTAGCCCATGCTGATAACGCGTAATTACTAGTCCAGAGATTTTTTCGTACTCACTCTCCGGCCATAGAGCTTTAGCTGCCTGCTCAAAGGACTTGGCCATAGATGCGGATGCTTTGCCAGCACCCACCACAATCACTTTGCCTTTAGGTGGATCAGGAAACAAGTCCGTGAATTTTAAAAAATCTGGACTTGCTGCCTTGACTGCAACAGCAAAGAGTTCTTTTAATAAATTCTGTGCTGAGCTTGAGTTCATATTGCGCTTACTTAATTTGCAATCTGATGATTTGACATAATCTCAATGGCTCTGCATAGGGCTGAATGATCCATTTTGCTTAAGCCATTGGCTGCACAAGCATTCATTAGCTCCTGAGTAGTTGCAGTATTTGGCAACGAAATATTGAGCTGTTTTGCGCCCTGTAGAGCCAAATTTAGATCTTTTTGGTGAAGCTCAATCCTAAATCCTGGCTCAAATGTTCTTTTAACAATTCGCTCACCATGAACTTCGAGAATCCTTGATGAGGCAAATCCACCCATAAGAGCCTCCCTCACCTTAGCTGGGTTTGCGCCAGCTTTAGATGCAAACAATAAAGCCTCTGATACAGCCTGAATATTTAAAGCTACGATAATTTGATTTGCCACTTTGGTTGTTTGGCCATCACCATTGCCGCCAACTAAGGTAATATTCTTGCCCATTAACTCAAATAATGGTTTGGCGCGATCAAAATCTGCTTGCGAACCACCAACCATGATAGTCAAGCTTGCAGCTTTTGCACCCACTTCACCGCCAGAAACTGGCGCATCGAGATAGGTGGCTCCAATGTCATTAATCTTTTTAGCGAATTCCTTTGTTGCCATCGGTGATATAGAGCTCATATCCACAATGATTTTTCCTTTGGCGCCTGATTTCAGACCATCAGCAATACCATTTTCACCAAATAGAACGGCTTCTACATGTGGCGTATCGGGAACCATCGTAATGATGATGTTTGATTTTATTGCCACATCTTCTGAGCTATTGCAAACCACAGCACCAGCATCTAAAAGATCTTTAGATGGAGCCTTAAAATCAAAGACATTAACTTCGTAGCCACCCTTTAACAAGTTAAAAGCCATGGGCGTACCCATAATGCCTAAACCAATAAATCCAATTTTCTCTTTCATGTTTTATCCCTTATATTTTTGCTACTGATGATTTAAACCATGTGTATCAACCCATACGAGCCCCAAAACCGTATCTTTGGCCGGCTTATATTCGCAACCTACCCAACCTTGATAGTTAAGCCTGTTTAGCGACTTAAATATATTTTTGTAGTTAATCTCACCAGTTCCAGGCTCATTTCGACCCGGGTTATCGGCTATTTGAATATGGGCGATCCGATCAAAATACTTTGAGATATTGCCCAATAGTTCACCTTCCATGCGCTGCGCATGGTAAATGTCATATTGCAGGTAGATATTGTCACTACCCACTGCATCCATGATTCCAATGGCTTTTTTAGTTGAATTCAAAATAAAGCCAGGAATATCATAGTTATTGATAGGCTCAATCAGCAACTTAATATTTGCACCCTTTAGTTTTTCAGCAGCGTACTGTAGATTGCTAATGAGTGTATTTTCCGCATCCTCATCGCTGACATTTTCTGGCTTAATTCCCGACAGACAGTTCAATTGATTAACGCCTAGAGCATTCGCGTACTCAATTGCAAGATCTACACCCTTCTTAAATTCATCAACGCGGCTAGGAATACAGGCTATCCCTCGTTCACCAGATTCCCAATTTCCCGCCGGAAGGTTATGTAAAACAATTTTTAAGTGGAATTGTTTTAGCTTTTCTTGTATCTCTTCCACCTTGTATTCATAGGGAAAAAGAAATTCAACCGCTGCAAATCCATTATCTGCTGCGCGTTTAAAGCGGCGCAGAAATGAGTCTTCAGTAAAGAGCATCGATAAATTGGCTGATAACTTAATCATGTCATCTCCTTAATCAAGCAAGCCAGCAAGCTCAAGCCCCTTAATACCTTCTGGGTGCTTACAATCAATCTCTTCAAATTCCATGATGTTGTCAATTTCAGTACCCATAGCGATATTGGTTACTTTTTCTAAAATTACCTCGACAACTACTGGGACACTAAACTCACGTGCCATCTTTTGGGCCTGCACTAAAGCATCCTGAATCTCTCCTGGATCAGTTACGCGCAATGTCTTACATCCCAAGCCCTCAATTACCGCTTGATGATCCACTCCATACCCTTTTAGGTTTGGATCTTCTACATTTTGATTTTCAAAAGCTAACTGAACACAATAGTCCATATCAAAGCCGCGTTGTGCCTGACGAATCAAACCTAGATAACTGTTATTAACCAATACATGTACATAGGGCAGATTAAATTGCGCACCAACTGCTAACTCCTCAATTAAAAACTGGAAGTCATAATCACCTGAGAGACCTACTACGGTTCTCGTTGGATCAGAGGCAACAACGCCTAAGGCCGCCGGTATTGTCCAACCAAGTGGGCCTGCCTGTCCGCAGTTGATCCAATTTCTTGGACCATATACATGCAAGAACTGGGCACCTGCAATTTGAGATAGCCCAATTGTCGATACAAAAATCGTATCCCGTGGGAATGCCTTATTCATCTCCTCGTAAACTCTTTGCGGTTTTACTGGGATGTTGTCAAAGTGACTCTTACGTAACATCATCTTCTTACGATCCGCGCAACGTTCCGCCCACTCGTTAAAATCTTTTAGCTGGCCTTTTGCCTTTCTCTCTTTGGCGACTTCAACTAAAAGTTTCAATGCAGAGCCAGCATCAGAAGCGATGCCTAAATCTGGCGTAAATACACGACCAATTTGAGTGGGCTCAATATCAATGTGCACAAAACGACGACCTTTAGTGTATGTTTCAACTGAGCCTGTATGACGATTTGCCCAGCGGTTACCGATACCGATTACAAAATCACTGGCGAGCATCGAAGCATTTCCATAGCGATGGCTTGTTTGCAAGCCGCACATTCCCGCCATCAAGGGATGGTCATCAGGAATAGTTCCCCAGCCCATAAGGGTTGGAATTACCGGTATTCCCGTAATTTCTGCAAACTCAACCAATAAATCCGATGCATCCGCATTGATAATTCCACCGCCAGCGACAATCAAGGGCTTCTCAGCACTCATTAACATATCGATTGCTTTTTCGATCTGTTTACGCGATGCATGTGGCTTGTAAACCGGCAATGGTTCATAAGTATCGATATCAAATTCAATCTCTGCCAACTGCACATCAATTGGAAGATCGATTAAGACGGGCCCAGGTCTTGCTGAGCGCATTAGGTGGAAGGCTTGCTGGAATGCACGAGGTACCAAGCCTGGTTCACGTACTGTGACAGCCCATTTAGTAACAGGCTTAGCGATTGACTCAATATCAACCGCCTGGAAGTCTTCCTTATACAAACGTGCTCTAGGGGCCTGCCCTGTAATGCATAAAATTGGAATTGAGTCAGCACTCGCAGAGTACAAGCCGGTAATCATGTCAGTACCAGCCGGTCCAGATGTACCAATGCAAACTCCAATGTTGCCCGCTCTCGCACGGGTATAGCCTTCAGCCATATGTGAAGCGCCTTCAACATGTCGCGCAAGGATATGACTTATCCCACCATGCTTTTTCAAAGCGGAATACATTGGGTTAATTGCGGCCCCCGGAACACCGAATGCTTGATTCACACCCTCCTTCTCCATTACCAATACCGCCGCATCAATTGCCCGCATCTTTGCCATATCGATCTCCATTAAAAGTTTTATTAGGTTCGAATCATAGGTATACTTTTTGGAAACATCGACAATGCTTTAATCAACTGAATACTTAAAAAAAGTATCGAATGGATAAATTCAGAGAAGCAAAAGCACTTATTCTGGTTGCTGATTTTGGCAGTCTTGCAAAAGCAGCGGTTCAGGAAAACGTTACTCCAGCAGTCATTAGCAGGCGTTTAGACTCGCTTGAGAGAAGGCTTGGAGTTAAGCTATTGCACCGCAGCACAAGATCCATTAAGTTCACGGATGTAGGTATTGCATTTTTAGAAGACTGTCGCAGACTGACTAAAGAATGGGATCAAGTAGAGGATGGGATCTCATTGGGTCCGCGAGAAGTCTCCGGCTATCTCAATGTCACAGCACCTGCAGCTTTTGGACGAATCCACATTGCGCCACATGCAACTTCATTTTTAAAGCAGCATCCAAAAGTTAAGCTCTCCTTTAACTTCACTGACAAAGTGTTGGGCTTTGTTCAGGAGGGTTACGATTTATCTATTCGTATCGGGGGCACCATTGACCCAAACCTTGTGGCAACAGAACTTGCAGTCAATAAGCGGGTTGTATGTGCAAGCCCGAGCTATCTTAAGAAGATGGGAATGCCAAAGCACCCTAAAGACTTGCTCAATCACGAATGCTTAGTTCTCAATTACAGAGATACCTCATCTAATGCCTGGCACTTTCAAGAGAATGGGGTACCTTTCCAAGTAAAAACCCATGGTACGATTGATTGCAATGATGGTGAGATTTTGAAAAATTGGGCAATTGATGGACTTGGACTTGTTTGGAGATCTACCTGGGAAGTCCAGAATGAGTTACTTAATGGCAAACTAATCACAGTTCTTGATGAGTTTAGTATTCCAGGGTACAACATCATGGCGGTATACCCGCACCAAAGAATCGTGCCAACTAAGGTTAAAGAATTTATCAATCATCTTAAAAAAATATATACGATTGAAATTCCTCCGCCTAAGGGCTAATGGAATACATTGCCCATGACTAACCAGTTCAATCGAATTCCTCCACTGCATCTGCTAATTGCATTTGAGGCGATAGCCCGTCATAGTAGTTTTGCAAGAGCATCAGAAGAGTTGGCCCTCACTCCATCAGCTATTTCCCATCGAATAAAGAATTTAGAGGAGTTGTGGGGTATCGAGCTTTTCAATCGAACCGGCAATCAACTTCGACTTACAACTGCTGGAGCAAGGTATTTACGCGAGGTGAAAGAATCACTCACGTCGCTAAATACCCTCGCAAGACCCGAGTTCAAGGCTAAGAAGACCAGGCTTCGTATTGCGACTCCACCAACATTCGGTAGACAACATTTGCTGCCAAAACTAAGTGAATTTACAAGGCTTCACCCAGAAATAGACATAGAGCTTCACATTCAGATCCCTTTAATGGATGTCAATGCAGAAGAAGTAGACATTGAGATTCGATTTGGGGATGGCCACTATCCTGGATTCGAAGTAATTACCCTGATTGCTGAGCCCTGTGTACCCGCCTGCAGCAGAAATTACTTTCAGAAAATTGGCGGCTCATCAATCTTCAACCCAGTACAGAAACCAAAAGATCTCAAAGACCTGGTTTTACTGAGAAGCCCGCTAGAGCCATGGAAACCCTGGTTTGATGCCGCTGGTCTAGATTGGAAAGAGCCCGATGTGGGTCCACAATTTAATGATCTTGGCTTGCTGATTGAGGCAGTAGTTGCTGACATGGGAGTCGGATTGGTGCGGCCTAGAATGGTTAGATCCTTGATGGGCACGGGTCAAATTATTAAATTGATCGATATTGAATCTACCTCTCCACACAACTACTATATTGTCAAAAACCCTAATAAGAACTTCTCAGAAATTCAATCTTTTGTAAATTGGCTAACTCTGCAGCAATGGTGAATTTTATTCACCTTCTACATGTAAATCTTCCATCACCGATTGGCTCCTTTCTTCGTAAAGTGAGCCCATGGAAACCACATCAACCACTGCTGACAACTTAGATGAAGTGACTGCCGCTCTACTAAGCAAGCAGTCACTATTAGTATCGGCCCTGCGCCCCATCCTCCCGGAGCATGCTTTGCTTTGGGAGCCTGAGGACACGATTCCCTACGAATGTGACGGCTTAGCAGCATATCGGCGCATGCCACTGGCAGTTGCCCTTCCAGAGACTGAGGAGCAGGTTGCCAAGATTCTGAAGATTTGCTTTGAAATGCAAGTGCCCATCGTCCCACGCGGATCTGGCACGGGCCTATCTGGCGGTGCCATGCCCATTTCTCAGGGTTTAGTGCTCTCACTAGCCAAACTCAAAAAGATCGTCAGCGTTGACCCCTTTACCAGAACTGCGGTGGTACAGCCAGGCGTACGAAATTTAGCCATCTCCGAGGCAGTTGCCCATCTTGGCCTTTATTACGCGCCAGATCCATCATCACAGATTGCCTGCTCTATTGGCGGCAATGTGAATGAAAACTCTGGTGGTGTGCACTGCCTTAAATATGGACTCACGCTTCACAACGTATTAAAAGTCCGCGGCATTTTGATGAACGGCGAGATTGTGGAATTTGGCAGTCTTGCGCCAGACTCTCCAGGGCTTGATTTATTAGCAATCGTGATGGGTAGCGAAGGCATGCTTGCGGTTGTGACTGAAGTTACAGTGAAGTTAATTGCTAAGCCAAAATTGGCGCGCGTCATCATGGCGAGCTTTGACGATATTGAAAAAGGTGCAGATGCTGTTGCCGCCATCATTGCTGCTGGCATTATTCCGGCAGGCCTAGAGATGATGGATAAAGCCACTACTCGTGCCGTTGAAGAATTTGTTCATGCAGGCTATGACCTTGAAGCTGAGACCATTCTCCTATGCGAGTCAGATGGAACGCCTGAAGAGGTAGCGGAAGAAATTGAGCGTATGACTAAAGTGCTCGAACAAGCAGGTGCTAGCGGTATTCAGATTTCTCAAAATGAAGCTGAGCGCCTGAAGTTTTGGAGCGGTCGTAAGAATGCATTCCCTGCAGCTGGACGCTTAGCGCCTGACTACTACTGCATGGACGGCACGATCCCACGCAGAAATATCGGCACTCTACTAAGACGCATTCAGGGAATGGAAAAGAAATATGGCCTTGCTTGCTTGAATGTATTTCATGCGGGCGATGGCAATATGCATCCACTCATTTTATTTAATGGTGCTGACCAAGAAGAGTGGCATCGCGCTGAAGAATTCGGTACTGAAATTTTAGAAGCCTGTGTTGAGCTCGATGGCACGATTACCGGTGAGCATGGTGTTGGTATTGAAAAGATCAATTCCATGTGCGTTCAATTCGGCGAAGGTGAACGTGAATCTTTCTGGGGCGTTAAAGCCGCATTTGACCCAGAAAAACTCCTTAATCCTGATAAAGCCATTCCGACTTTAAATCGCTGCGCTGAATATGGTCGTATGCGCATTAGTGGTGGCAACTTGCCGCATCCTGAGTTGGAGCGCTTCTAATGTCTCAGTCCAATAATATGAATATTGATTTATTTCGTGAGCAAATTTTGGCGGCAGCCAAAAACAAAACCCCGTTATCCATTGAAGGTGGCGGTACGAAATCCTGGTATGGAAACGCTAATTCTTTTGCCAAGCTAGATACCCGTTCCTACTCTGGGATCTTGGAGTACCAGCCTGAAGAGCTGGTGATTACGGCTTGTGCCGGCACACCTTTAAAGGAGATTGAAGCGGCTCTGGCTGAGAAGAATCAAGTGCTGGCTTTTGAGCCACCCCATTTTGGTGATAACACTACTTTTGGTGGCGCCATTGCCGCAGGCTTAGCTGGGCCTGGCCGCATTAGTGCTGGCAACTTGCGTGACTTTGTTCTAGGCGCACGCATCCTCGATGGCAAAGGTCAAGACTTATCGTTTGGCGGCAAGGTTATGAAGAACGTCGCTGGATATGACGTTTCACGTTTACTGCCTGGATCCATGGGAACCTTGTCACTGTTACTTGAGGCTTCTGTCAAAGTATTGCCCAAGCCAGCAGCGACTGCAACGCTCCGCTGCCAGATCTCTCAAGAAAAAGCCTTACGGGTTTTAAATGAATGGGCTGGGCAACCGCTGCCACTATCAGCCAGTTGCTGGATTGGTAAGCCAAGACAAGATGGCGAGCTGACAATTCGCTTGGCTGGTGCTCTTGCAGCGGTTAAAGCCGCTATCCCCCTAATGAATGCCGCTATTGATGCTGTTGAATTGGATTCGACAATTGCACAAGTATTTTGGAATGATTTACGTGAACAGCGTTTAGCTGTTTTCACAAACCTAGATAGCGTTGACACACTCTATCGCTTAGCTCTACCAGCCGCATGCGGCCCGCTAGCAATTGAGAATGCCGTTGGCGATATTGCTTTGGAATGGCATGGTCAGCAGCGCTGGATTAAAGCGCCTGGCGATGATGCAACTTTTGCATTATTCAAAGCCTTAGCTCACTGTCACGGCGGACATGCCACTCGATTTAAACAAGGAAATGATGTTGACCCAAGTAATCAACGCTTTACCCTTCTGAGTGAGCAAGCACACTCAACTGCTTTAGAAGCAGTACAAGCACGCCTAAGAGCCGCCTTTGATCCAGCAGGCGTATTTGCTACTTCACGCCTTCCTTAAATCTTTATATGCAAACTCAACTCGCCCCCCAATTCGCCAATACCCCTGAGGGTATTGAGGCCGCCAGAATTCTTGGTAAATGTGTGCACTGTGGCTTCTGCACCGCCACTTGCCCCACCTATCAAATTCTGGGTGATGAACTCGATGGACCACGTGGTCGCATCTATCTCATTAAGCAAATAGCTGAAGGGCAAGCTCCGACTGAAAAAACACGCATGCATTTAGATCGCTGCCTCACTTGCCGCAATTGTGAGAGTACTTGTCCGAGCGGCGTGCAATACGGCAACCTGGTAGATATTGGTCGCAAGTGGGCAGAAGAAAACACCCCTGAGCGCCCCCTTGGTCAGCGCCTAACCCGCTGGGCTCTCAAAGAAGGTTTAACTAGCCCTAAATTATTTAATTCCGCAATGGCAATTGGTCGCTTGGTTCGCCCACTCATGCCCGCTGGCATCCAACGCAAAATTCCAGAAGTCAAAAATAAAGCGTTAGCCAGTAATACCAATCCCTACGCTAGGCCACAAGCAAGTCACTCTCGTAAGATGCTCTTGCTCGAGGGTTGCGTACAGCCAGGTATGCTGCCAAACATTAACTCAGCAACGGCACGTGTTTTAGATGCACTCAAGATTGAATTGATTAGCGCGCCTAATGCCACTTGCTGTGGCGCATTGCGTTACCACCTAAACGATCAAGCTGGCGGCCTTGATAACGCCAAACAGAATATCGACGCTTGGTGGCCACAAGTCGAGCAAGGTGTAGAAGCCATCGTGATGACTGCATCTGGTTGCGGCGTCATGGTGAAAGACTATGGACATCTATTTGCAAATGACCCTCAATATGCAAGTAAAGCAAAAAAGATCTCTGATCTCACTAAAGATATTTCAGAAATCTTGCCAGCACTTCAAGAAGAGCTCATCACCCTAATCGGAGCAGACCCCAAACCTGGCGTGGTATATCACCCGCCATGCACCCTGCAACATGGCCAACAAATTCGGGGCAAGGTTGAAGGTCTGCTATCTAGCATTGGTATTGGTGTACGCCTGTGTGCCGATAGCCATCTGTGCTGTGGCTCAGCAGGAACTTACTCTGTTACTCAACCAGAGTTATCAGAGCAGCTGCGTCATAACAAACTCACCCATCTCAATGCTGCTTGCGAAGAGTCCGGCGCTCAAGTGATTGTTTCTGGAAACATTGGTTGCATCACCCATTTACAGCAAGATGACACTCCAGTGCTGCATTGGATCGAGATCGTTGATCAATTGATATCAAAAGTATCAACACAAAAGTCAGTTAAAACAATTCACCAACCAGGTGAAAAGTTTGATGAGTTTTTAGGTATTAGCCCTAGAGCCTGAATGCAATTCTGAGGAATAGGATTCACATCTAGTTTTACTTTAAAAAATTATTTAAGGAGATCATCATGGTTTGGCAACAAATTTATGACCCAATTGGGAATATGGTCCTCTCCACCCTTCTTGCGGCTATCCCTGTTGTCGTCATGTTGGTTGGATTAGGATTTTTACATTTAAAAGCACATATAGCTGCAGGAGCAGGCTTATTAAGCGCAATTATCGTTGCAGTCTTTGTATACGGAATGCCTGGAGAGATGGCAGGTAAAGCCGCTCTCATGGGGGGTCTAACAGGCTTACTCCCAATTGGCTGGATTGTATTGAACATCATCTACCTTCACCAACTTACCGAGCAGAATGGTTCATTCAAAATTCTGCAGGACTCAATCGCTGGTATTACTGAAGATCGACGCCTGCAATTACTTTTGATTGCCTTCGCTTTTGGCGCCTTCTTTGAGGGCGCTGCAGGTTTTGGTACGCCAGTAGCGGTAACAGCTGCTATTTTGATTGGCCTAGGCTTCTCACCTCTTGCCGCATCTGGTCTTTCTTTAATTGCCAATACTGCACCGGTAGCCTTTGGTGCGCTCGGTACCCCAATTATTACTTTAGCGAAAGTGCATGACTACGATTTAATGGAAATCTCAGCGATGGTTGGGCGTCAACTTCCACTTTTCTCTCTGATCGTTCCCTTCTGGTTGATTTGGGCTTTCGCCGGCAGAAAAGGTATGATGCAAATTTGGCCGGCTATTCTGGTAACTGGCGCAACATTCGCAATCGCTCAATTCTTGGTATCCAATTACATCGGGCCAGAATTAGTAGACGTTATCGCTGCTATTGTTTCAATGGCATCTTTGGTCATGTTCCTAAAAGTTTGGAAACCAAAAGAGATTTGGAGATCTACATCCCTCAAGGGGCATGAAAGTGATGGAGGCGCATCCATTGCCCCAACTGTCCCAACCGTTCACCCACGTGCAGATGTAATACGAGCTTGGATGCCTTGGTGTATTTTGACTGTGTTCGTCTTTATTTGGGGCTTGCCAGATGTTAAGAATTACTTAAACAGTATCTTTGCACCTAAATTCCCAATCGAAGGCTTGCATTTGATGGTTGAGAAGATTGCCCCTGTAGTCTCTAAGCCAACCAAAGAGTCTGCAGTCTATGTATTAAACCTACTATCTGCCACCGGAACTGGGATTCTATTTTCAGCAATCCTAGGCGGCTTGTTTATGAAGTACAACCCTATTACCCTAGTAACAAGCTATTTCAGAACATTCTGGCTCGTTCGTTACTCATTAATCACTATCGTGTTGATGCTAGGTCTTGGTACATTGACGCGCTACTCCGGCCTTGATACCACTCTCGGTTTAGCATTTGCTGCTACAGGTATGTTCTATCCATTCTTTGGCACTTTAATGGGATGGATGGGTGTAGCTCTTACAGGCTCTGATACAGCATCTAACGTTCTATTTGGTGGCATGCAAAAAGTTGCCGCTGAGCAAATTGGAATAAGCCCCAATCTAATGGGTGCCGCTAATAGTTCTGGAGGTGTAATGGGCAAAATGATTGATGCACAATCTATTGTTGTCGCCTCAACAGCAACCCGTTGGTTTAATCATGAAGGCGATATCTTGCGTTATGTCTTCTTCCACTCAGTAGCACTTGCTTGCTTAGTGGGTATTTTTGTGACACTTCAAGCATATGTATATCCATTTACTTTGATGGTCATTCAGTAACAACTTGTAGCTCCCTTTCAAGACCGCCTTGTGCGGTCTTTTTTTTGACTTGGCGGAGGAGGTTTATAACTGCTCTCTAGCGTCTCTTATTGGCCGATTTGAGACGGCCAAATCTATAAAATTTCCCAGCTTTAATGGCTGCAATTGCTTAAATAAGGGGCTAGAGCTTGCTGGCTAGGGCGCTTCAAAAACGCGAATTACCTGAACATTTTGAATGCTCTTGAGCGCCACTAAAAAACACTCCTGACCAAAATCCCCCAGCCTTTCCTCGAAATAATCTCTTAATGCATCTGTATGAAGCTTAAGGACCCGCTCAGATCTGGCTGCTATTGTTGTTTTAACAAAAAAATAGAAAAGTATTGTCAGATACATCCAAGTAATTTTGTTTAAATTTGCCGCCTGTAAACCTAGCATCTCCAATGGGCTTACTGGATGCTGAACATCTATCTCGGGATTTCTTCCGTAACGCCAGCTTTCAATCTGCGGGAGGGGGTGTCGTTTCACTTGATGATCAAGAAACACCTCGTCAATTCGCTTAAGTACCTCTGCTTCACTAATTGAGTTCAGCTCAAATAAGTCCCAAAGCCTGGAATTGAAAACAATCGAGGTGCCCTGAAAATCAGGATGCATCTCTACAACTTCAACCAGCTCTTCAATACCTCTTCTATGGCCAGCTTCCCGAGGATATATTCCACGTCGCCATATTTTTTCAAATGCTTTAGGGGGCTCAAAAAAAACTTCCCCAGGATCCTTGCCCAAGAACATCTCGTCCAGCGCCTTATAGGGAAGGGCTGTGCGCTCTTTTACCTCCAGGCACCATAACTTAGCCCGCGCTATTGCAAGGGATGTCTTTCTTTGTCCGCCTCTAGACTTTTTTACTTCCAATTCCATGGGCAGGGGCGATTGAATCTGATTCATTGTTCCTTGAGTTTATGTGAACCCCGTCCCAAAATGAGCGAAATTTTGATACTCGCTAAATGATAAGAAACCCAGTTAATCAGGTTTGCCCATCTCAATAGGCTATAGCGCGCCTAAAGTTGGGCTGCCTCAAGTACCCAACGACCCATTCAACTATTTACACGGGGCCAGTCAATACCCCCCATGCGCCTAAAGAGCCTTATGAACACACCAGAAAAATACCGTACCTTAAGCAGGCCATTCCACTGGCCAACAAGCTCTAAAATTATTTGTTCAAAATTTAGAAAAAGTGTTGACATTTACAAAATTATCATGTGGGGTATTGACAAATCGACGATCTTGGATTATGATGGCTACTCTCTCATAGCAAATCGTCGTCCTTCAAGGGGATGGCTCTTCGGAAAGTCAGCAATTAATATGAATGCATCGAGCATCATTACAACCCGGTTCAACACTTGTGCAACCTGGTTTCAATATCCAAAAGCTTCTCAACAATATGGCAAGCTAATCAATAAGGCTCTCATAAGCCTCTTATCTCGCGTTTACACAATTAACGCATCTTCGAAAAAATTGCAGTATTTAGCACCAACAAAGCTGTTGCATGGACAAAGCCGTCCAAGCCTGCCCCTCGAATTCAACTCAGAAGAAAACGAGGCACCCAAAATGTAAAAAGCCGAGTTAACCTTGAGGGTTAAACCGGCTTGTCCGATTAAATCGGGTTACTGCGTATCGTAGCGAAAGTATACCCGCTTCTTTTTTGACAAGCAAATAAATTCCCTCAATTTTTTTAATGAAAAACGCTCTATCGAGCGAGGGGGATTCTTTACCTAAAAAACAAAGAATTCGCAAAGTAAATGTCATGAAGGAGAAATACATGAACACAATTAATGCAACATCAAACGGAAATTTAATTTCCACTAAAAACCAAGTAAGCACAACTTACAAACCTGTAAGGCAACCTGGAGGTAAAAGAAAAGCGCCACATCGCCGGATTAACTATCTCAATATTCCAGCGCTGCAAGATGATCTCATCATCTGCGAATCCATACTAGAGCGTGATTGCGCCTTAATTCTTGCACTCAATCCAGAAGTGGTTCGCATTGAGTGTCAGCCCGAGACCATCAGCTTAGGTGAATGCGGGGAATATACACCTGATTTTCGGGTTATTTATAAGTCAGGGCCACCATCTTATGTAGAAGTAAAACCAACTGTATTTGCATATGAGAAAAAAATGTGGGCAAAGATTTGTGCTGCCTTTGAATACTACAAATCTCAAGGAATCCATTATGAGTGGATATCGGACTGGGAAATAGAAAAGAAAGACAGGCATCTCAGAGCCGCATATATTCATCGTTGCGCAAGATTATTAATACCTGTAGAGCAAAGTCAAAAAATCATTCAAGCAGTGAGCAATTACCCCCAGGGAATACGAATGGATGATTTGCAAGCTATTACTGGCCTATTAACTGACCATATTCTTCACTGCGTTGGCTTACGTCAACTCAAGCTCAATCATTTTTTTGAGTACTCCCTAGACAGTCTTGTATTTCCATTGAAAGGAGAATGCAAATGATTGGATATTCAATTCAAAACGGATTTTCAGCAAGCTATGGCGGCGTAGAGTTTTCATTCGAACGCATGAGTGCCCCTGGACCACAAGAACGTACCGTATCACTCATTAATCGGGCAGAAAACCGACCCGTTGAATTTTTAGAGCATGAAATTTGCCAAAAGATTGACCATGGCGAAATGAAAGTACTCACCAGCGGGCTAATGACCAAGCCAGGCCAAGTTGAGAATGTACACGTACAAAAATCTCCATACCAGCTCCACTACGAAGCCCAAGTCTATGCCTACTGCAAAGGATTAGAGCAAAGAGGCATCTCCAAAGGGATGCGCAAACAAATTGAGGCAGCAATACGACAGATTGCTCAAGAAATTGTAGATGACAAACCGCCCAGCACATCAACCGCAATGCGCTGGATGCGAGAAGCCGGCGGAAATCCCGCCAACTATAAAAACGTCACCCAGAGCTTCCTATTGCAAAAACGAGCCTCCAAGAAACCACTAGCAATTCTTGAAATTGCCAAAGAAATTCTTGATGACTACTATTTCATCCCTAAAACAGGCATCCAAAAACCGGATGATATTGAAACCTGTACCGCCAGAATTAATCTAGAGTTTGAAAGACGTGGCATTGACGAGAGCATGAGCATGAGCGCTGTCAAAAGAATGATTTACAGAGTGCCAGCTTACGAAAGAGACCGCATTCGCCTTGGAACGGCAGAGGCAAAGTACAAACATCGCCACTCATCAGGTGGCAGATGGCCAACCAGAGCTTTTGAAACGGTTGAGCTTGACCATACCGTGCTGGACTTAAACGTAGTAGACCGCCTTACAGGAAAGCAAATGGCAAGGCCTACGATTACGGTTCTCAAAGACCGCTATACGGGCTACATCCTTAGCATGTGGATTGGCTATGAAGGCGAATCCATTGGGCGAATTGTGAGGGCTATTAGCGGGGCACTAGAAGACAAGAGGCATCTTAAAGATGAATATGGACTTTCACACGAATGGCTCACTACACCCATCGTTTGGGAGAAACTGGTTCTAGATAACGCCTTATCTCATCACTCAGAGATTTTGCACTCGATGGCTAAAAACCTTGGCTTTAGTATCGAATTTTCTGCAGTTCGCTCGCCATGGGAAAAAGGTTCTGTTGAAAATTTAATGCTGCAATTTACTAGAGCGCTGCCACATCATGGTCGCCCCACTAAGCCCACTGAAGTTAAGTCAAAGCAGTCCAAGAAACTAGAAAAGGCTCGGGTGTATTTTGATGATTTAGTTCAATACCTTCATCAGTTTGTAGTGGATATTTATCCCCACAAACTGAATAAGAGAACCAATACCAGCCCTTATATTGAGATGGAGAAAGCCCTTAGAGAGCATGGCAGTCTACCTAAGATTCACTTCACACCCTTATCGGATGAGTTAAGAATCCTCACCTCCCTCCCTTTTGACAGAGCTTGCAAGCATGGGGGGATTGAGCTCAATGGGCTAACTTACAGAAGTCGCGAGTTAAGCGAACTAGTCCACTCTATAGGCCCTAAGCAAAAACTGAGAATTTGCCAAGACGTCAATGATATTGGCGAAGTTTTTGTACTGCATCCTAAAACCAATCAATGGATTAGCGTTCCAGAAAAAAACTATTCCCAGGCCAAAGGCAAGCCCCTTTACAAACATAAGTTAGAGCGTAAAAAAATAAATCAAGACCTTCTTGATAATGGCATTAAGCAAAAGGACTGGAATGCACGCATAACTCAATCTGATGCCGTAACGCAACTCGTTGCTAATGGGGTAAGACCTGAAAAAATTAGCGGCAAAGAAGCAAGGGCTAGCAACATTCATGGGGGTAATCCGAACGGTGATAGAGGGCTTATCGATGTCGAGGTAAAGGAAATTACCCAAAACACAATTGGGCGGGACTTTATGCCCGAGACTGTTGGCACATCCAATAACAAGCTTATCGAAGAATAAAAAAGGAGGCACATATGAACATCATCAAACCAATTTCAGTAGCCGAGCAGATGAGAAATGTAATTATTACCCATGATGCCTATGCAAAAGTGGTTAATGGGTGCATTAAGATTATCCAATCTGGCGAGCGCATTAATCGCTCAAATAAAGGTATCGCCATTATGGGTAGCGGTGGTACCGGCAAATCCACTGCCATAGAACACCTTAAGAGCTATCTAAATAAAAAGTATGCCGGGCAATTTAATGCCCCCGTATTGCTTACCAAGGTTTCTAGCGACACAACTATTAAATCTTTTTACATTGGTATTTTGGGCGAACTTAACCATCCCATTACCGACAAGCGAGAAGATAAAAATATTACGGCAGATAAGCTACAAAAGCTTGTGGTGTGCGCACTTAAAGGGCATGTTGGCACGCTCTTTATTGACGAAGTCAGCGATGTCTTTAGTAATCGCAATAAAAAACAATTTGCACAAGACTTCTTGGTGATGATTAAGCATCTACTGAGCGATACCTCAATCAACATTATTTTGGTTGGAACGCCAGCTCTTGAACAATTGTTTGAAATTGCAGATGAACAATTTCGTACACGCTTTCCATCAAAGTTTGAGCTGCCGATATTCGCAATGGATACCAGTTGGGTGCGTCTTTTAAATGATTATGTTGCACAAACAACCAAAATCTATGACATCAGCATCCTTCCAAATCTATTTTCACAACTGCATGAGTGGACTGGAGGCAACCTGCGTAACTTAGCCAATCTGCTAACTACCGCAATTGATGCGGCTGAGCAGGAAAAGGCGCCAGCATTAACGGCGCAGCACCTGCTAGATGCAAGAGACCTAATCTTTCCATCCCTCATGGCCGCTTAAGATGCAATTGGACTGGCTAAGGCCCACCACCTTTCCCAATCATGACCAGATTCACGACGAGGAATCGGGTCCTGGCTACGTCCTGCGCATGTGCGATTTAAATCTTGTGCAATTTTGCGATATCTCCAATATTTTGGGATTAACTGGCTTTACTTACATTCCCGATAATCGTATTCCTGAGATTTGCAGGCTATTTGGAGCCAACCACTCTAAGCTTGTGCCAAGATTTGTCGCTCAATCCAAACAAAAGAGTGTTGTTACTACTTTTGTATTGGGTCATAAGCTTCAAAAGCCATACTTAGCACGTCAGCGTCACCCGCAGATATGTCCACATTGCTTGGCAAGCAAGCGCATTGTGCAATTAGCGTGGGATATTACGCTAGTGACCGCCTGTCACATTCACCACAATCAACTCATTGATAGCTGTGCTCAATGTGGACGGAAAATCACATGGCGTAGAAGTAGCCTAATCAACTGCCAATGCGGGGCATCTTTTTTGCCCATGCATCAACCAAGTAAATTGGCTAGCAAAGCAGAAATATATGTATCTCGATTAATTTGGGAAAAACTATTTGGGATTTTTGAACCAAAAAATCACTCCCTATCATTTCTAAATAATCTTCAATTAGATACGGCTTTACGCCTCATTTGGTCATTTGGACAGTTAGAAGACGATGGGCATAGCCTTGCAGTTCGGCCCGGAAAGGTTCCAAGCACTGCTATTGCGGGGCAAGTAGTACAAAAGGGAATAGAGCGTATTTACAAGACCCTTAACCACCAAGTCAAGAGAAGAAAACTCTCATCAAGTATTTATATCAACGGAATTAAACAACTCAAGAAAGACACCCCATGGAATGACCAGCTAAAAATTCAATATCTAATTAACTTAATTATCGAAAAAGACCTCACTACGTCAAAGCTACCTAGCTTGACCACTCACAATCAACTTACTCTTTTCGGAACTACTACACATGAGAAAACACTACAGACTTTTAACCGCCCCGCGCGTTATTGAAACAGAATCGCCTGCTTCTTGGCTACTAAGATTATGTTATTTACATCAAATGAAATTCGATGATGTATTTACCTCTCACAGATTAGGCCCGCCAAAAGATATTGATATCGCCTCTTATTGCAAATTATTCAAACGATTTGCCTACAGCGGCGATATACCGCCAAGCCACCTAGATGCAATAGCAAAATGGTTTGAGCCCTTAGTGAGAAGCTCACGAGCCAAACCAGCGGTTTTAAAGGAAATTAATAAAACCCCTTATTCTCGCTTTTGTCCTCACTGCCTAGAACAAGACAAGATTCCGCACTTTCGCCCAGAGTGGCGCCTCAAATTTTGGACAGTCTGCCCAGAGCATCAAGGCAAAATGCACGATGAATGCCCAGAATGCGGGGAACATCAACATACAAATAAGGTCAACCTCAAGCTTGATGCACAGAAAAATGAACGAGCCTTGCAATACTGCCTCCATTGCAATGCAGACCTTACGAAATCATGCGCTCGACACTCTTCCGACAAAGAAACCCATGACAAGCTGATTGCGCAAGATTACCTGCTCAAAATTTGCCGATTCGGTAAATATTCAGTAGAGCCCTACATTCTGAATTCAGAAAATCAAGCAGTCTCAATAAATTCTAGCTATGCCCTCACTGATACTCAGCGACTGATAGTTAATTTTCATATGGCTTATATTGAATGCTCAGATAACAACCGCATCTTTATTGGCTTTAAAAATCCAATCAGAAAGAGAAGCAGCGAAGAACTCTATATGTAGATAGAGTGTCAGCTAGACTAGAGACTGCTTCGGCGGTCTTTTTTTTGGATCTCATCTCAAAAAGTATCATCGCTATCGAACTTTTTACTCATAAGTTCCTTCGTTAACGAACCATATCAAGAAGTATCTTCTTTTGGATAATTTAGTACCTCGTTGTTTTTAAAGAGAATCTTTGTTTTTAAGAATTCAATCCTTAAAGAACCCCAACAGCAAAATTGCCTTAAATTTCAAATGGGCTTCCTGCACTTTCTATAATAGGGGCAGGCAAGTAGGTAGATTCCTACAAATAAATAAGCCTTAAGCCCTTACCGCTCCAATCTGTCCTGCCTAGACTGGCTATTCAATGATTGGAGAATGCTGATGAGCCCGAAATCCCGGCTGTACACGCTTGTAAAGGCTTGGAAGAACAAACCCTTCCAAGAAGTGCGCGATGCCTGCGGCCAGCCTTGGCTTGGTCTTAGCGGCGAAGTGCTTGAAGAACACCAATCCTGGTCCCAGCGACAAGCGATTAGTAACGAACCCATCTTTAATAGCCAAGGAAGCAAGCTGACCAGTTCTTTATTTAGACCATTACTGACCGCCACCGACACGCAGCTCCTTAGATTATTCATGGAGGGCTTAGACACCATTACGTATTGGTACCGTAGCGGTCGCTTCATTCCGGGCATCTTGCCCCTGCCAGCGCAACACCTGGCGTCCAGCAACTTCATAGACGCTTTAAGCGACCTGATTCTGAACTCTCGACTACCTGTTGGTCTCGTAAGCTTAGGAGTCCACAAACTCAACGAGGCCGACTCCGTGGATTCCTGTATGGAGGGCTTATTACGAATGCGTCGTCTTGGCGTCCTAATCCATGCTCTCGATTTTGTGGGACAAACTCACAAATTCAATGGATTGAACAAATGGAGCCAGAGGGTATCCACATTGAGATAGGGCAATTCCGAGCCAATGGTTTGCCAAACGAGATGATTTCTCTTGGCCAGAAATTCCACACTGAAATCTATGCCAGCAACATCACCTTAGCGAAGGATTTAGACAATGTCATCGCAATGGGCGCACACCATAGCTATGGCGGACTCATGATGCCGCCGGTAAGCCGACATCAAATGCTACACCTGAACGATAGCCGTATCGCTAAGGCCATTTTTTCGCTGCACCCTCATAAAAACCTAAATGGAGACAAGTAATGAGAAAACGCGTGATGTTGGTGGATGACCATCCAGCTATGCTGATGGCTTTAAAAAGTATGTTGCAGGACCAATTGCTTTTTGAGATAGCGGGACAAGCGCAGCATGGTGAAGAGTGTCTACGCTCAATCAAAGAGGTCAATCCAAATATGGTGATTTTAGATTTGGATATGCCTAAGACGGATGGGTTTGATGTCATCCGCCGGATTGGCTTGATGCATCCCGAAGTTCGTATTCTGGTCTTATCTAGCCTAGATGAGGCGGTCTATGGTGGCAGGGTGAGATCTTTAGGCGCCCATGGGTTTGTTAATAAGACCGCTGGAGCAGATGTCATCCTAGCGGCATGTGTTGCCATCTCACAGGGATATACGTTTTTCACGCACGGAAAGAACGGCAATACCTCTCTAAGTGATAACGATAAATTGGCATTGATATCTGATCGCGAGCTGCAAGTCATGAAATATCTTGGCAAAGGCAATAGTAATCAGCAGATATCAGACCTTCTACATATCAGCAATAAGACAGTAGCAACCTACAAGACTAGAGTCTTTGACAAACTAGGCATTAACAATATTGCCGATTTGATCTTGTTCTGCCGCATGAATAACATCATCGAAAGCTAAAGCCAGTATGCATCGATCCATATTGAAAAAAGTATTACCCCTCTGCTGCATTTATGCAGGTCTGGCTCAGGCTGGACCGTTCAGTGCTGAAGAGCAATCATGGATCGATGCCCATCCGATCGTACGATATAGTATTCACGAGAAATACGCACCCTACCTTGCTCAATCAAATAATCAAGAAGGCACTGGTCCCTTTAAAGCGCTACTGTCACAGATTGAAGAGTGCACTCATCAGCAGTATTTACCAGTATGGAGAAAATCTGATCTAGAAGGTCTACGACAACTTAGCAAAGGCGAGGTAGATTTCATCATCGATCCGCCTAGTATTAACGACCACGTATTGCAATTTGGCTCTCTATCAGAAGCCATTTTTTGGGGGCATGATGCTGTCATCACTCAAAACTCAATTAAGCTGGACTCGCCCAATCTAAAAATTGCGTACTTCGATCGAGGTCTGGAGAATGCGCCCTCACATACCCATGGTCAAAACAAAGAAATATATTCTGCTAATGACTTAATTCAATCACTGATTAAACGTGATATCGAGGCACTAGTCATGCCCATTCGCTTAGCACGTCAACTCCTCCAAAGCTCCCAAAATTCAGACTTAAAGATAGACGGCCTATACAGTCGAACTCCTTTTGCCTATCGCTGGTTGATCTCAGATCAAGATGCGCCCTTGCACGATGTACTAAGTCACTTTTTAGATGACTTGGATCCAATTGCATCACGCAAGCTCTTTGCATTAGGCGATGAGCCTCCAGTAAGAGCAACCATGTTGCCCTGGTTAAGCGCTATCTTTATCTTCGTGTTTGGCGGGGCGATGTTGTATCAACTCCAAAGAAAATATTTTCATCAGAAGCAAATCACCCTTGCATTACAGCACTCCAAAGAGTCAGCCGAAAAAGCGAATGCTGCCAAGTCCGCATTTCTGGCGACCATGAGCCATGAAATTCGCACGCCGATGAATGCCATTTTGGGGGTACAAGAACTACTACTTGGAAGCGCACAATTTCCTACAAAAGATAAATCACTCCTCAAGAGTGCTCAAGCTTCAGCAGAATCTCTTTTAGGCATGCTGAACCAAGTATTGGATATTTCTAAGATTGAAGCTGGCAAGCTGACTCTTAATCTAGAACCTTGTAATCCACATCAATTGATCATGGATATTCATGCTGCATTTTCTACGGTGGCCAAAAAACAGAATCTACTGCTCCATACTTCGATTGATCCTAGGATCGCTGAAGTGCTCATGATTGACTCCTTGCGTCTGAGACAAGTTCTTCAGAATTTACTCAGTAACGCAATTAAGTTCACCACCGAGGGCGAGGTGTACTTTTCCATTACCGTACTTGCTGATGATCATGCTGGACAATTATTAGAGTTCAGAGTGATTGATACTGGAATGGGAATGGGTAGTGAGCAAGTCAAATTGGCTCTGCAAGCCTTTGAGCAATTGCCCGCTACACAAGAGTCTTACTTATCAGAGCAAAATAGGGGGACAGGCCTTGGACTCACCATCACGAATCATCTGGTGAATTCCATGAATAGTCATCTCTATTTTGAAAGCGCTCCGGGCTTTGGCAGCAATGTTCACTTTTCAGTAGCACTCCCTAGAACTAGTATTGCCGCTCCACAGGTTACAGGTGTCGACTCTCTCGGACCGTCGTCTACAAACTTAATCTCAAAAAGGCCAGGTCGAAAAAACTGTCGCATTCATGCATTGGTAGTGGAAGATCACCCAGCCAGCCGCCAAATTTTATCGCTGCAATTAGAGGCGCTCGGGATTGAGGCTTGCGTTTGTGAGAGTGCCGCCATGGCACTAGAGTTAATGAAGGATCATCATTTCGATCTCATGCTGACAGATCAATCTATGCCCGGTATGCAAGGCTCCGAATTGGCCAAACAAATTCGATCTCTTGGAAATCGTGACTTAATCATTATTGGCGTCACAGCGGATATTTATGCCCTAGACTCGCGACATCAATTTTTATCATCCGGCATGAATGGCGTACTCATCAAACCGCTGAGCTTGAGCGCCCTTGAGAATGAACTCATGCGCTATTTTGAGTCCGGCAAAGAACCCATCTTTACTAATGATGCTTATTCGTTTGATGCCTTCTCCAGTCTCATCAAAAACGACCCCCACCAAATCGTCGTCATCCTAGAAGAAATTGAAAAGGTTCATCTTGAAACTCTGGGTCAATTAAGCTCAGACGGCAATCAAGTAGCAATGGATGAAGCGCAATTTCAGAGTCTGGTTCATAAAGTCAAAGGTGGGGCGCAACTGCTGCAAGCTACTGAATTTATCTATGCCTGTGATTCACTTGAAGTTGAAGGTTCACTTTCAGGGCGCATTGAGCGATTCATCACCCTTCTTGAAGAACAAAACCAAATTATTGAGACTTACAGGAAAAGATACCAACAGTAATTTAGGATGGCTAAGATAGTTATTGGGCGGTGAGCGCCAAGGTTTATCCTATGGGGAATGCGCAACCAAAACCCTTCGCCCACCACTGCTGCACTGCTAGCCAGCCTCTTAGTCTGCTTGTTAGCTAGTCAACAGGCCTATTCTGCCGATCTAGTCTCTCAAGAGACTGCTTTGCAGTACATCCCCAAAGCTGTTGCTGCTAGCCTTGAAAAGAATCAGATCCCTAAAGATGCGATCAGCATTTCAGTAGTTGAAATTGAGCCAGGACGACCAGGAAAAATTACTGCCAAAACAGAATTGGACTGGCGCTCTAAGCAGGCAATGAACCCTGCATCCACTATGAAGCTGGTCACTACGCTCACAGGGCTCGATGTCTTGGGGCCTCAATATCGCTGGCGCACGAATGTCTATACCGACGGACTCATTCGTCAAGGAACCCTCAAGGGGAATGTCTATTTACAAGGTACTGGTGATCCAAAGCTAGTCCCTGAAGAAATGGCCAAGATGATGAAGGCTTTACAAAATCTAGGCATTCAGAAAATTGATGGCAACCTATTCTTTGATAGAAGCGCCTATGCTCCCAGCGTCATGGAGCACAACACTATTGATGGCGAGTCATTGCGCGCCTATAACGTGCCCCCAGATCCCCTGCTTTACGCCTTTAGAACCCTGTCATTCCAGCTAGGAAAATCGCGTACCGCAGACTTTATTGACATCAGCTACACACCGCCACTCTCTCAACTCAAGGTGATCAACCAAATGCAATTGGTCGATCAATCCTGCGATAGCTGGAAAAGCAATATTCGCTTTAACCTGGATCCCGAAGGAGATGAAGCCACTACCAACCAACTCCTAACTGCGCAGTTCTCTGGTAGCTTTCCCAATGCCTGCAAGGGAGTGAACTACAACGTCGTTGCTTTAGATGCCAATACTTTCCTTACCCAGGGATTTGCTGCAGCCTGGGAGTTGGCTGGTGGAACGTGGATCCAGGCACCAACCGGAAAGTCTGGCGCCGTTCCCCTAGCAGCTCGACTGCTACTGCAGTTTGAAGGCATCGCTTTGGCAGACGATGTACAAGATATTAATAAGTACTCCAATAATGTGATGGCTCGGCAATTAATGTTGACCTTAGCCCTTGAGAAAATGGGTAGGCCAGCAACTACTGAAAATGGTGAGCTCGTCATTCAGAGTTGGTTAAAGGGTGTGGGACTGCAGTTTCCAGAGTTGGTAATTGAGAATGGTTCGGGCCTATCTCGTAATGAGGCAATCTCTGCCCAGCATATGACTCAATTATTAGTGGCAGCTCGTAACTTATCCGTAGCGGATACTTTTTATAACAGCCTACCCATTGCCGGAACAGACGGCACCATGAGAAATCGCCTCATGGCGCATTTACGGAAATTTCTGCATTTAAAGAAAAAGCCTGAAGCCAGAATTAAAACAGGATCACTTGCCGATGTTAGAGCGATATCAGGTTATGTGATGAGTAAATCTGGAAAGATGTATGCCGTGACCTCCTTCATAAACCACCCCAATGCATGGAGAGGCCTAGAGGCACACGATCAACTATTGGCGTGGCTACTAGACGATGGGCCAGAACCAAAACAGGCGCGCTGAAGTCGGTCTCTAACACCATCCCACTCCTCGCCTGCTGGCGGCTCCGGAAACAGAATCAGATCCCAACCCTGTTGATCTAAATCTCGTAAAGAACGATACAAGCGACTTGCGAAGGCGGTACTATTACTGGGAACGATGACTTCCTCAAAGTGCACAGAAGGATGACCATCATGCCCCAAAGAAGAATCTGAATCCCACACTGCAACCGCTACCCGTGACTTGATATCTGGAAACTCACTGAGTGCATCCAAGACTCTGCCCGGTGCATACATTCTTAATGGGGTTGTAGGGGCATAGTGGGCACGCAGACTGCCAGAGACCCTAGGTAGGTCGCCATGCTGCTGTGTTGAGGTGTTTTCACCAGGCAAATAGACTTTGATGCCTGTCTTGGCAAAAATTTCTCCAGGAGTAATGAGTCCAGGGCGCAATAAGACAGGATGATCACCAGACGATAAATCAATGATGGTCGATTCAATGCCAACCTCGCAATCACCGCCATCCAAAATCATGAGATCCAACATGCCTTCAAATTCGCTACGGACATCTGAGGCACTCGTTGGAGATACTTTACCGAAACGATTGGCAGAAGGGGCAACTACTCCACCTTTAAATTTGCGCAGCAGCTCTTGTGCAATGGGATGGGCAGGCGCCCGAATCGCTACCGTATCCTGACCGCCTGTAAGTTCATTCAAAACACTTTTATCTTTTTTAAAGACTAGGGTTAGCGGACCCGGCCAAAATGCATTGATAAGCTTTAATGCATCCTCTGATAAATCCCTTACCCATGGCGCTAATACTGGCACCCAGTCAACTTGAGCCTGATCGAACTTATTAGGGGCTGCCAAGTGAACAATCAGCGGGTGATTAGAAGGTCTACCCTTGGCAGTGAAAATCTGTTTAATTGCTTCAGGATTCTTCGCATCCGCACCCAAGCCATATACCGTCTCCGTCGGAAACGCGACTAAGCCACCATCTCGCAAAGTTTGCACTGCTTCATTAATGACTGCGGAAGAATGCAGTGCGCTACTATCGCTGGACATTTCTAGGGCTCGATCCCTAATTCAACAGCGACGGCTGCGCAATTTTGGCGCGCCTGATTGAGCGACTCACCTAAACAGTTGATATGGCCCATCTTGCGACCCATACGTGGATCGGATTTACCGTAAAGATGCAACTTCGCATCTGGATGAGAAAGTACTTTATCCCAGGCAGGCTCCCTTGCCTTATCTTCACTGCCTTCGTACCAAAGATCACCCAAGAGGTTAAGCATAGAGACTGGGGCTAACAGGCGGGTATCGCCTAAGGGTAAGCGGGCCATGCTTCTAACTTGCTGCTCAAACTGACTGCTGATACAGGCATCCATCGTGTAGTGACCAGAGTTATGTGGGCGTGGTGCGATTTCGTTTGCTACGATATCGCCACTCTTGAGCACAAAGAACTCCACACATAAAACACCCACGTAATCAATCTTACGAATGAGTGCTTTAGCAGCTTCAATAATCTTTTTCTCCTGGGCGGGCTTAAGTGATGGTGCCGGCACAGTCGAGGTATGCAAGATACCATCGCGATGAATATTTTGCGAAACTGGATATGCCACGACTGCATCATCATATCCACGCACTACTAAAGCAGACACTTCAAAGTCCAAGTCCATCCGCTTTTCCAGAACACAAGGTACCTTACCTAATTCAGACCAAGCGGCAACTAGGTTGGCAGAGTCATAAACCGTAATTTGACCTTTACCGTCATAACCCATGCGGGCGGTTTTCAGAATGCCAGGAAATAACTCTGCAGGAACATGCTCAATATCGGCATCGTGCTCGACTACACAGTAAGGCGCAGGGCCAATATTAGTTTCCGCTTTCCAGGTAGCTAAGAATTTTTTCTCAGCAACACGATTTTGAGCCAAGGAAACACAGCTGCTGCGGGGCGCCACGAAGACACCTAAAGATTCCAACTCATCTAAAGCTTGTGCGGGAACATTTTCAAATTCAGTGCTAACGGATTTGCATAAAACTGCCATCTCTTTTAATGCGGCGGAGTCGGTGTAATCTGCTTGAATGAATTTTTCAGCGATGGAACCGGCGGGACTATCAGATCCAGGATCAAGAACGCAGACTTTGTAGCCCATAGCTTGAGCGGCTTGTGTAAACATCCGCCCCAATTGACCGCCACCTAAAATTCCTAAATACGAGCCCGGTAATATGGGCTCCAAACGATCTGCCATCTTATGAATATCCTGGCAAATTCATGGAGCGCGCGGTATCTGACTGCTTTGCACGAAACTCTTCTAGCTGTTTTGCTAAAGCAGGATCATTGACTGCTAAATTGGCAATCACGTGTAAGGCTGCATTTGCAGCTCCTGCTTCACCAATAGCAAATGTTGCCACTGGAATGCCCTTAGGCATTTGCACGATGGAATACAGAGAGTCCTCACCGCGTAAATATTTGCTAGCTACTGGAACGCCATAGATAGGGACAATTGTTTTCGATGCCAGCATACCCGGCAAATGCGCCGCACCACCAGCACCAGCAATAATGGCCTTGAGACCATTTTTAGAGGCATTTTCTGCATAAGAAAACATATCGTCTGGCATGCGATGGGCGGAGACGACTTTAGCCTCGTGAGCGATGCCGAATTGCTCCAGCATTTGAGCGGCGTGCTGCATGGTGTCCCAATCTGAATTGGAGCCCATTACTATTCCGACGACTGGCTTCTTACTCATTGACCTCTCCAAATGCCCTGATCTAATTCATTAATTTATCTAAGGCCTTATTATCCCAGCCTTTTTAGGGCCCCAAGAAAATTAGACCTTAGTTAAGCGAGCGAGGGCTTCGCGGTACTTTTCGGCTGTTTTATCAATTACATCGACTGGAAGAGTCGGTGCTGGAGCTGTTTTTGACCAAAGCTTGCCATCCACCATGGCCGTTTCGAGCCAGTCCCGTACAAATTGCTTGTCATAGGAGGGAGGATTTGCGCCCACATAATAGGTTTCAGCAGGCCAGAAGCGGGAGGAATCTGCGGTCAATATCTCATCCATCAATACCAATTGACCAGCGTCATCTAAACCAAATTCAAACTTAGTATCAGCAATGATGATCCCGCGAGTTGCAGCGTACTCAGAAGCCTCTTTGTACAAACGAATGCTGACCTCACGAATCTGATTGGCTAACTTCTCACCAATCATCTCAATTACTTTATCAAAAGAGATATTTTCATCATGCTCACCCGCCTCTGCTTTTGCAGCAGGAGTAAAAATAGGTTCAGGTAATTTCTGGGCATTTTCAAGGCCTTCTGGCAATGCGATGCCACATACCTTGCCAGTCTCTTTGTAGTCTTTCCAGCCGCTACCAGCGAGGTAGCCACGCACTACCGCTTCAACCAAGATCGGTTTGAGTCTTTTAGCCACTACAGCTCGCCCCTTCACTTGCTCTACTTCATCGGCAAGCACAACACTTTCGGGGGCAATCCCAGTTAAGTGGTTGGGGATCACCTTAGCTAACCTATTGAACCAAAAGTTGGCCATTTGATTGAGCACAATGCCCTTCTCAGGAATAGGTTGACCCATCACAACGTCAAAGGCAGATAGACGATCAGTCGTGATCATTAATAGCTTGTCTTCACCAAGGGCATAAACATCGCGCACTTTCCCTTTTGATAGCAAAGGCAGCGACTTGATGGAGGATGCGTATAAAGCTGGCATATTTATCTCACTTCACAATCTGGGCTAATTTGCCGCTCTTGTACAGCTCGGCCATTTTTTCCAAAGGAATTGGCTTGATTTTGGATGCTTGGCCTGCACTACCAAACGCATTGAAGCGCGCAATACACACTTTCTTAGCCGCTTCACGCGCAGGCTTCAGATAATCCCGTGGATCAAACTTGCTTGGGTTCTCAAACATATAGCGGCGGATAGCGCCAGTCATCGCCAAACGAATATCGGTATCGATATTGATCTTACGAACGCCGTTCTTAATACCCTCTTGAATTTCCTCAACAGGAACACCGTAAGTTTCTTTCATATCGCCGCCGAATTCACGAATCTCAGCAAGCAGCTCCTGCGGAACGCTAGAGGAACCATGCATGACTAAATGCGTATTCGGAATACGTGTATGAATTTCTTTAATACGCTCGATTGCTAAGATATCGCCTGTTGGCTTCTTAGTAAATTTATAGGCACCGTGGCTAGTACCAATTGCAATAGCTAGAGCATCACACTGCGTAGCTTTTACAAAGTCAGCCGCTTGCTCAACATCAGTCAACAACTGCTCACGCGTCATCTTGCCATCAGCCCCGTGACCATCTTCTTTGTCGCCTTGCATGGTCTCTAGTGAGCCAAGTACACCTAACTCAGCTTCAACAGTAACTCCAATAGAGTGGGAAAACTTCACTACTTCTCTAGATACTTCGACGTTGTATTCATAGCTGGCTACCGTCTTACCGTCGGCCTCTAAAGAACCATCCATCATCACACTGGTAAAGCCGCTCTTAATCGCAGCCATACACACCGCTGGACTTTGACCGTGATCTTGATGCATGACGACAGGAATATGCGGATACGCCTCAACCGCAGCAGAAATTAAATGGCGTAAGAATGATTCGCCAGCATATTTACGAGCACCAGCAGAGGCTTGCATGATGACTGGAGAATCTGCCTCATTGGCAGCTTCCATAATCGCAGTAACCTGCTCTAAATTGTTAACGTTAAATGCTGGCAAGCCATAGCCATTTTCAGCTGCGTGATCCAATAGTTGTCGTAAAGATACTAAAGCCATGATGGTCTCTTAATTGAAATGTTAGTAATAAATGATATGAATCAAAATCTTAAAAAAGTGAATTACTTCACCTGAATAATCTTGAGCGAATTAGTACCGCCAGGCTCACCCATGGGTTCACCTGAAGTCAAAACCACTACATCGCCTTTATTCACTGCCCCTAACTTCTTCAAGCAATCCTCCACCTCTTGCAAAGCAGTATCGCGTTGCTTGGTGTAATTCAAGCCAATTGGAAACACATTGCGATAAGTGCTCAAGGCACGCTGAGTTGCAATCTTTGAAGTTAAAGCAAAGATAGGTAAATGAATATTGTGACGACTCATCCATACCGCAGTAGATCCGGAGTCTGTTAAGGCGGCAATCGCAGTGGCATTGAGGTGATGCGCCGTAAATAGCGCGCCCAAGGCAATGGTTTGATCGATGCGTGAGAAAGTTTGATCCAAGAAATCAGTATCGAGTTTTACGCGGTCCGACTTTTCAGCTTCAACACAAATCTCAGCCATCGCCTTGATAGTTTGCACCGGGTACATACCAGCAGCAGATTCCGCGGACAACATCACAGCATCCGTTCCATCCAAGACCGCATTAGCTACGTCGCTCACTTCAGCACGCGTAGGCACTGGAGCATTGATCATGGACTCCATCATTTGGGTCGCAGTAATTGTAAATTTATCAGCCTCGAGTGCTAACTTGATCATGCGCTTTTGCAAGGCTGGGACAGCGGCGTTACCAACTTCAATCGCTAAATCTCCACGCGCGACCATGATGCCGTCACTCTCAGCAATGATGCTATTGAGTGCATCAGGCTCAATTGCTTCTGCGCGCTCAACCTTAGCAATCGTACGAACTTTACCAACGCCATGCTTTGTACTAGCGGCATCTGCTAACTTGCGGGCGTAAGCCATGTCTGCGCCGTCTTTTGGAAAACTGATCGCCAGAAAATCAACGCCCATCGCGATCGCGGCATCCAAATCCGCAATATCTTTTTCTGTCAGCGCTGGCGCAGTCAAACCCCCACCGGCGCGGTTAATACCTTTGTTATTCGAGAGTGGCCCGCCCTGCTCGACGAGGGTAATGATTTCTCCACCCTTCACGGCCTCTACTCGCAGTACAACTAAGCCATCATTCAATAGGAGTCGATCACCTGGTTTGACATCTTGCGGCAGCTCTTTGTAATCCAAACCGACGCGCTCTTGATTGCCGAGCTCACAAGCGACATCTAGAATAAATTGTGCGCCCTCTTTTAAAAGAATTTTGTTTTCTGCAAATTTGCCAACGCGAATTTTTGGACCTTGAAGATCGGCCATGATGCCGACCTCTTTGCCGACTTCCGCAGAAATACTCCGAACTAAATCATGGCGAGCCTTATGGTCAGCAACAGTGCCATGAGAAAAGTTCATTCTCACGACATCCACACCTGCACGAATCATCTCGCGTAATACCTCAGGCTTTTCGGATGCAGGCCCTAATGTGGCAATGATCTTTGTTGCTCTCAACATATTTAGTCTTTCGCTCTTTCAGCCAATACCGCAAAGGCTGGCAAGGTCTTGCCTTCTAAGAATTCTAGGAAGGCGCCACCGCCAGTAGAGATGTAATCCACTTGATTTTCAATGCCGTACTTCGCAATTGCCGCCAAGGTATCGCCACCCCCCGCAATCGAAAATGCCGGTGAATGTGCAATGGCTGCTGCCAACATTTTGGTGCCACCGCCAAACTGATCAATCTCAAATACACCCAAGGGACCATTCCAGACAATCGTGCCAGCATGCGCCAACATGATGGATAAACGCGCAGCAGTTTTAGGCCCAATATCTAAAATCATGTCATCTTCCGCGACCTGATCTGCGGGTACACGGTTAGCGCGTGCCAAGGGAGAGAGTTCATTCGCCACCACTACGTCTTCAGGAATGGGAACGTGCGCGCCGCGCTTTTCCATAATCTCCATGATTTCTCGAGCCTCATCAACTAAGTCTGGCTCTGCCAATGACTTACCGATTGGCAAACCTTTAGCCAACATAAAAGTATTAGCAATACCGCCCCCCACAATCAACTCGTCCACCTTGTCAGCCAGCGCTTTAAGAATGGTAAGTTTCGAAGATACTTTGGAGCCTGCCACAATCGCCACAAGCGGACGCTTAGGGCTTGCAAGAGCGCGACTCAAGGCATCTAACTCTGCGGCCATCAAAGGACCGGCGCAAGCAATCGGAGCAAATTTAGCCACACCATTTGTAGTTGCCTCTGCACGGTGAGCGGTACCAAAGGCGTCATTGACATACACATCACAAAGAGCGGCAATCTTCTTAGCTAGCTCATCGTTATTCTTTTTCTCACCCACATTGAGACGACAGTTCTCCAGCAATACCAACTCGCCTGGATTCACTTCAAAACCACCATCCACCCAATCGCTAATTAAAGGAACTTTACGATTTAAGAGTGCGGCAATTCGGTCTGCCACCGGAGCCAAACTATCCTCAGGCTTAAATTCACCTTCAGTTGGGCGACCTAAGTGGGATGTGACCATGACAGCCGCACCAGCATCCAAACACATTTGCACTGCCGGCATGGAGGCTCTAATACGAGTATCTTCGGTAATATTGCCCACATCATCCTGGGGAACATTGAGGTCGGCACGGATTAAAACCCGTTTTCCCTTAAGAAGACCCGCTGCAGCTAGTTCACTAAGGCGTTTTACTTTGAAGAGAGATTCCGGCATGAGAATGGGCGAATTAAGTGGTTTAAGGGGAATGCTCTATTCTAAATCGTCTGGGCTTGCCACCACAAAGGAATTGGGCTCCTCTAATGCGCTCCCTGCTCTACAATAAAGGCTTGGACGTAATTCAGGTCTTGGGGCTTCCCAGCGGCCTGGCACACTGTTTTACCCAATTGAATCACCCAATTTATTAAATATTTAAAAGGTAGAGAAAATGTCGATGTCCGACCGCGATGGCTTTATTTGGTCCGATGGGAAGCTGATTCCTTGGCGTGAGGCCAATATTCATGTGCTAACCCACAGTCTTCACTACGGAATGGGTGTATTTGAAGGTATTCGCGCCTACAAAACCCCTCAAGGCACTGCCATTTTCCGCCTGCCAGAGCATGTTAAGCGTCTATTCAATGGCACCAAGATTTTCCAGATGAATATGCCATGGACTCCTGAGCAGATTTCCAGCGGGATTATTGATGTTGTGAATAGCAACAAGTTGGAATCTTGCTATATCCGCCCAATTATCTTTATCGGCTCCCAAAAGCTCGGCATCTCACCCAAAGGCAATAGCATTCATACCGCGATCGCCGCTTGGGAGTGGGGCGCTTATTTGGGTGAAGATGGTCTCAACAAGGGCATCCGCGTTAAAACTTCCTCGTTTACCCGCCATTTCGTGAACTCCTCACTAGTTCGCGCTAAGGCATCCGGTTACTACATCAACTCCATTTTGGCCAATCAAGAAGTAACGGCAAATGGTTACGATGAAGCCCTTCTGCTCGATACAGAGGGCTATGTCTCCGAAGGTTCTGGCGAAAATATCTTCATCGTTAACAACGGAATTATTTACACCCCAGACTTGGCATCTTGTTTAGATGGCATTACTCGTAACTCCATCATGCAAATCGCCAAAGACCTTGGCTACGAATTGCGTGAGAAACGCATCACTCGTGATGAGGTGTATTCAGCGGATGAAGCTTTCTTCACCGGCACCGCCGCTGAAGTAACACCAATCCGCGAGTTGGATGATCGCACTATCGGTGATGGTAAACGGGGTCCGATTACTGAGAAAATCCAAAAGACCTACTTTGATGCGGTCTACGGTAGAAGTGATCAGTACAAAGCTTGGTTAACTTACGTTAAGTAATGGGAAATCAGAGAATGAGTGATGCTCAAGTTGTAATGGTTAATGGCAATACCGATTTACCTTTGCATTGCCCTACCAATAAAACCCCTAGCTGGAATTCGCATCCACGTGTATTTCTAGATGTTGCTAAAACGGGTGAAGCAAAGTGTCCGTACTGCGGCACCAAGTACAAACTCATTCCTGGTACCGAGCCCCACGGGCACTAAGCCTATCAGCACCCCTAAGTGGGGTGCTGTGTCGGGATACCTCATATGAATCGTATTCTGATCATCGCGCCCAACTGGATTGGCGATGCCGTAATGTCCCAGCCTCTGCTGGCGAATCTCAAAGTAATTTACCCGCAGTCTCAAATTGATGTTTTAGCAAGCCCTTGGGTTGCGCCGATTTATCGCGCCTGCGCAGAAGTACAGCAAGTCATCGAAGCGCGGCTAGAACACAAGCAATTGCAATGGAGCTTACGCAAGCAACTCGCAAAGCAACTGGAGTCGAATCAATACGATGCCTGCTTTGTTCTGCCCAATAGCTTGAAATCTGCCCTCATTCCTTGGCTCGCCAACATTCCGCTTCGGATTGGCTATCGTGGAGAGATGCGCTTTGGTTTAATTAATTTTGCTTTAGATAATCCAAGCAAGATTCATCGTCCACCCATGGCAAATCATTACCTTGCGCTCTGCAATGTAATGAACCATTTAAAAGAAATTGATAGCAAAAAGCCTGCAGACCCTAAACTCAATATTTCACCTGTAGCCAAAGCATCTATCGGCACAAAGTTGCAAGCGGCATCCATTAATGAGAAATCAATCTATGTGCTGTGTCCGGGTGCCGAGTACGGAGCAACAAAACGCTGGCCTACCGAGCACTTCGCTAATCTTGCGCAGCAGTTAATTGAAAACGAACCAGACGCTCATGTGATTCTTCTGGGTAGCAAGAGTGATCACGCTTTAGGCGAACAAATTCTTTCAAAAATGGCAAATACTTCTCAGATACAGAACTGGTGTGGGGAGACTTCACTCGATGAAGCGATCGCGCTCATTGGCTTAAGTAAGGCACTGGTCAGTAATGACTCTGGCTTAATGCATATTGGTGCTGCTTTAAAAGTACCGCAGGTGGCGATTTTTGGGTCAAGCGACCCACACCATACTCCACCACTGTCCGATAGAGCCGAAGTGATTTGGCTTAACTTACCATGTAGTCCTTGCCATAAAAGAGAGTGTCCACTGGGCCATCTCAAATGCTTAAAAGATATTTCGCCTACAACAGTATTAGGCGCAATACAAACGCTCCACTAAAACACTCGATTAATTTTGTAGATTCTTACATCATCAGAAAGTAAGCTATGTCTAAACTTGCCAGACTTTTTCATAACGCCGATGAGGTAGTAGAAGCATGGCGCGATGCCTTAAAACATCGTGATGTTAAAGGGGCTCTAGCAATCTGGTTAGATGATGACTCGATTACTTGTGTACTTCCAGAGGGTCAACGCCTGAGTGGTCATGCAGAAATCAGGGCGGGCTTAGAGCGCCTCTTGGCGAAACAAGCTCTTTTTTTAGAGCCGATTGCCTGCATTAGCCATTCTGTTTTAGGTGCTGCGGTATACGACACTACTGAAGCAGTGCATCTGCGCGATGATCAAATTGAGGCGGAGTTCTTTCTCAACATCACCCTGGTTCTCCTGCAGGATAGTCAAGGTTGGCGCATTGCCCACCTGCATGCCAGTCACTCGACCGAAGAGACCTTTGATGCACCTTCTACTCCACACGGACTGCATTAATTGGTAATGTTGCCAAGATTGCCACGCTATGGATGAGCAAGTACTGCGGTCTCTAATCAAGTGGCCCAATGTACCTCATTGTTTTGGCTGGCTAGCCCTTGATCGCCGCGGTCAATGGCGTATGCGTGATGAATTCGCACAAGCCAATCACTTAGCTGGGAGCGTAATCCAGCACGCCGCCCTCAATGAATTTATCTCCAGAAATTATGCGCATGATTCTTTGGGTAGGTATTTTTTTCAGAATGGCCCTCAAAGGGTTTTCATCACACTAGATGCAACGCCCTGGATTGCCAGAATCATTCCCAGTGAAAGTGGTCATCAACTATTAACCCAGTGTGGTACAGAGATAAGACCAGATGGCGCCCTGAGTGATGAAAAAGGCAATATCTACATCACTGGATTAATACCGCAATCACATTCCGATCAAATTGATGGCGCAGTATTTACTAAAACAGAATCTCTATCAGTTGCACTATTACACGATCACGACTTAGATCTTTTTTCAGAGCAATCCAAAGTGCAAGAAGATGCTTGTAGCTTTAGGGGTACTTGGCAATGGGAAGGCAAGGACCTACCAATTGAGCCCATTCTCTCCGCTGAACTGAGTGAGCGATTTCAATTCGTTAAAGCACCTAGCAATTAATTAGCTGGGCATATTTTTGCCCTGCTCCTTCAATTCCTCTTGATATTGCTTTTGTATTTCACGAAGGCGCGCATCAATGCTGGAGGCTTGATAAAAGTCAGCACCACCAGAGCTTCTAGCAATTTTGAGCTGCTCAATTGCTGAAGGCCATGCACCCTCAAGCGCATACTTTTCCCCAAGCGCGTAATGACGCATCGGGATATTTTTAGCCTGATCATAGGCATTGGATAGCATGGTCCACCACACCACCTCATTGGGTTGCGCTCTAGTTCGCGCCTTTAACCAAGTAATGGCGTCATTGGTACGACCCAGCTTGAGATAAGCATTCATCATCGCCGCACCAGCGGCATAGGACTGTGGGTAAGCTTTTAAAGTAGCCTGCGCAATTTGCAAGGCTTCATCACCCTTACCTTTAGCCAATGCTAACTCAGAAGCCGTGATATCTAAAGAGAGGCTTTGCCGCTGAATAGGTGATCCTGGAGCGCTAGCGCTATTAGCAAGATTACGCGCTTGTTGCAAATAGCTGGTGGCCTGATCAAACTTACCTTGTTTTTGGGCAACGAGTGCAAGCCCATAAAAGCCTTCCATCTGCTTGCCAGGAGCTGACTGTTTACTCAAACCTTCAAAGGTATTTTTTAAGTCGTACATCTGACTAGAACTTCCAGATTGCTCCATGCGGGCGCGCGCCTTTACCAAGTAAAACTCAACGGCCGTAGGTACATTGCGATTAGGGATATTGCGAGCACGATCTTGCATATCCGCAATACGATCTGTAGTTAACGGGTGAGTACGTACATAGGCTGGAACCCCGTTATCCATGATGCCAGTTGCTTTTTGTAGGCGCTGGAAAAAACCTGGCGCACCATTGACGTCATAACCACTTGCACTAAGTATCTGAAAGCCAATACGGTCAGCCTCGCGCTCAGCATCTCTTGAGTAGGAGAGTTGGTTATTCACGGCCATCGCTTGACCGCCCTGCATTAACCCAGAAGCTGCGCCAGGATTACGTGAAGCCGCTAGCGCACCTAGCAAAATACCAGCAAGCGCAATCATGGTGTTGGTAGCTTGCTTATCCATTTGACGTGCTAGATGACGCTGCAAAACGTGGCCCGTCTCGTGACCCATAACTGAGGCTACTTCAGAATCTGTTTCAGCGCTAACCAATAACCCGGTATGGAAACCAATAAACCCACCAGGCAATGCAAACGCATTAATACTGCTGTCTTTAACAGCGAATACCTCAAAGTTATAGGCCCCACTACCCTGCTCGTTAGCACCGCCCAATTGCAGCCGTTTTGCAGCTTGCAATAAGCGCCGCTCCATTTGATTTAAGAAATCATAGATTGGCAGGTCATTGGAATAATCGGCATCTGGACGAATCTGGCGCATGATCATCTCGCCATACTTTTTCTCATCCATACGGCTTAAGCTATCGCCACCAGGATCACCCATATCTGGGAGAACAAAGCTGGGTTGGGCTTGGGGCGCATTGCGTGATGGCAGATTCGAAGAGCGGGCATCTGGTGACTGAACCGCCCTACCCAAGTTTTGCAAAGCAGCCGAGTCACCTTGTACTGACACATCTCCTATTACCGAAGAAGAGGGAGGTCCGGCCGCATATACGAGGCCCGCACTAGGGCAAGCCAAGGCCAGAATGAGCTGGCCAGCCAAAATTCGCCTAAATAACGAAGATTTTCGTGATGTCTTTATGACTCGCATCCCTATATGGTAAAACTTATCTCATGAACAAACTAACTCATTTTGATGCCAGCGGCCAAGCCCATATGGTCAACGTTGGAGACAAACCCAATACCCATCGGATTGCTATTGCTACAGGCAGAATCACCATGCTGCCAGAGACCTTCAGCATGATCGAAGCAGGCACCCATAAAAAAGGGGATGTTCTAGGCATCGCCCGAATTGCAGGCATTCAGGCATCCAAAAAGACCTCAGACCTAATCCCACTTTGCCATCCCTTAGCCCTGACACACGTAAGCCTGGAGTTTGCCCTAAACCAGGAAACCAGTAGCATTGCCTGCCAAGTAAGAGTAGAGACTACTGGACCCACCGGCGTTGAAATGGAAGCCCTGACCGCAGTCCAAGTCGCCCTTCTCACAATTTATGACATGGCAAAAGCCGTTGACAGGGGTATGGTCATTGGTGATGTTCGCCTACTAGAAAAGAGTGGTGGCAAGTCTGGAGAATGGAAGGTTGTTAACCCAATTTAATCGATTCAACGCTGCTTCAAAAACTCAATATATCTCCGACTTGCTTCTGTGGGATTTTCTAACATCAGCAGGTGTCCCGCATCAGGCATGACGTAATGCTGATTGCCGGGGTACTTTGATTGCAAGGCGCTGATATCAACCACGGAGAAAATTTCATCCCGATCTCCCCAGAGTATCAAGGCTGGAGTACGGACCGAAGAGCTCTTTGCAATCTGGTTCAAATATAAATTCACAATATCCCACACCTGCTGGTAATGTCGATTTGATTTCCGATAATCATCGAGCAATTGATCCTTGATCGTTTCTGGAACTACTGGTGGCTTGTAAAACAATAAATTCATCTCTAAATTTAGCTGCTCCATTGTGATTGGAATAAATGGATTAACCCCTTGAGCAAGGAGATCTTTTACCTTTGCACCCCAGGGTCCTATGCCCAAAGGCGAGCCAATAAACGCCAAAGAGCGAGTCTGCATTGGGTATTGATTGGCATACATGCTAGAAATTGCCCCACCCATTGAACTGCCTGCAATATGCACCTTGCCAAGGCTTAATGCATTAGCTAACTGATGCAGGAGTACTACCTGATTCTCTAGCCGGTAATCCTCAATTGGAAAAGGAATGCTCTTTCCGTATCCAGGCAGATCTGGTGCAATGGCCATGAACCCAGCTGATGAGAGCGCACAAGCCATCTCAATCCACTGCTCTTTTTGAGCAAAGAGCCCATGTAATAAAAAGACTGAACTACCGCTCCCAGCCTTTAAATACTCAATTGAGCCTTTCCCAACCTGTCTACTATCAATTTCTATAAAACAGGGAGCACCAATTAGCGGTTCGGCTCTAGCAACACTAAGCGCCAACAAAATAACGCATAGGGACTGCACCAATTTTGCAAGCATTACATTCATGGGTTTAGCTTAACAAAAAGCCACCCTAGGGTGGCTAAATTTCTTATAGATTACTTGTAACTATTTTATTTGGTGATACGGCACTCCGAAGGTAGTAACTGCGGCAAAAGATTAGTGTCAGTAGAACGACAAGACCAACCACCAGCCCAAGTTGATCCCTCTGGCTTAGATAAATCAATCGCTTTGGGAACATTGGCATCTGGGTCATTTGTCGGAATAAGATGTAATGTATTTTTATTTTCAGGTGCGACATTGTTCTGAAAGTCGATAGCAATAGCTCCAGAAGGTGTGATCTCAATTAACTTCACACTTCGAGTGGGTACAAAGGTAAAGGAACCATGGGTTGCCTCGTCCATCATTACGGTGCCTCTACTTGCAAACGCCTCGGTCACTGCCAGCTTAGCGCTAGAAGAAAGATTCATGCCTTCTACGATGCGGCTACGAGCGATATAGTCCTGGTATTGAGGAACTGCAACAGCCACCAAAATACCAATGATGGCGACAACTACCATTACTTCAATTAATGTAAATCCAGACTCTTGGTGCTGATCTTGTTTAGACATTATTTTGCTCCTGAGGTTAAATACCCCATCATCCAGTCTATACCCAACATACTCAAGGCGTCCTAACGTCAGAAAAGCCGGCTTTGAAGGCCGGCTTTTCTGATTAATGCGTAAGAAAATTAATGCGCTTCTTTAGCTGCGTTCTTTTTCTTAAAGTAGGTACCGACAAGAATGACGATAGCCACACCAATAATTTCAAAGGCCAACTTAGCATCACCCAAAGCTGCCTGGATACTATCCTTAATGGCCGGATCTTCAACCAACATACCACCAGCTAGCAAGCCCAATAGGCCAGCGCCTAAGGTAATGATGATTGGGAAGCGCTCCATCACTTTGAGCAACATGGCGCTACCAAAAATGATTAATGGAATTGACATACCCAAACCAATAATCAAGAGCAATAAACGAGTCTCTTCAGGACCTTTTTGAGCAGCAGCAGCAACTGCCAAAACGTTATCCAAACTCATGACTAAGTCAGCAATCAAGATGGTGCGGATGGCAGCCCAAATACTGGTCTTGCCTTCCAGATGCTCCTCACCGTCGCTATCAGCCAATAGCTGAACGCCAATGTAGACGAGCAAAATTGCACCAACAATTTTTAGATATGGGAGACTTAATAATGCAACGGCAGTGATAGTCAAAATCACTCGCAAAACAATCGCTGCCGCACTACCCCAAAAAATAGCTTTCTTTTGTTGAGCGGGCGGTAGATTGCGGGAAGCTAAAGCAATCACAACCGCGTTATCGCCAGATAACAAAATATTTGCAACGATGATTGAGAGTAATGCCGCCCAAAAGGTTGCATCTGAAAATGCTGAAAAATCCATAATGTCTCCGTACTTTTATATATTTTAGTTTTGACTACAAGGTATTACAAAAAGCATGCCGACGAATCGGCATGCTTCTTTGATTACAACATGGCTTTGAGCAAAGCGGCCATTTCTGAAGGATTTCTTGTTACTTTAAAGCCACATTCTTCCATAACGGCAAGCTTAGCATCAGCTGTATCTGCACCGCCAGAGATCAATGCGCCAGCATGGCCCATACGTTTTCCAGGAGGTGCTGTTACACCTGCAATAAAGCCAACAACTGGCTTCTTCATATTGGCTTTACACCAGCGAGCTGCTTCAGCTTCATCTGGGCCGCCGATTTCACCAATCATGATGACCGCATCAGTATCCGGATCTTCATTAAACATGCGCATGATGTCAATGTGCTTTAAGCCATTGATAGGATCGCCACCAATGCCAACTGCTGTGGACTGGCCTAGACCAATTGCCGTCAATTGACCAACTGCTTCATAAGTCAAAGTACCAGAACGGCTAACTACACCAATGCGGCCCTTTTTATGAATATGGCCAGGCATGATGCCGATTTTGATTTCGTCTGGAGTAATGATTCCAGGGCAGTTTGGTCCTAGCAATAAAGTTTTCTTGCCACCAGCCGCTTCTTTTGCAGTCATCTTGTTACGTACTTCCAACATATCCTTGACTGGAATGCCTTCAGTAATACAGATAACAAAATCAAGGTCAGCTTCAACAGCTTCCCAAATTGCAGCAGCAGCGCCAGGAGGCGGAACATAAATTACAGAAGTAGTTGCGCCAGTTTGTTGAGCGGCTTCTTTTACAGTTCCATAAATTGGAATATTGAAAATAGACTCGCCCGCTTTTTTAGGATTTACACCAGCAACAAAACAGTTTTTACCGTTTGCATATTCTTGACACTTCTCAGTGTGGAATTGGCCAGTCTTACCAGTAATACCTTGAGTAATTACTTTAGTATTTTTATTTACCAAAATAGACATATTGAAGTTCCTTGATTATTTGTTTTTCGCAACAGCAGCAACTACCTTAGTAGCAGCTTCTGCCATTGAATCGGCGCTAATGATTGGCAAACCTGAGTCCGCAAGAATTTTCTTGCCCAACTCTTCATTAGTACCCTTCATGCGTACAACCAAAGGTACAGTCAAGTTCACCGCTTTACATGCTGTAACTACGCCATCAGCGATTACGTCACAACGCATGATGCCGCCGAAAATATTTACCAAAATCGCTTCAACGCTCTTGTTCTTGAGCATAATCTTGAACGCTTCTGTTACTTTCTCTGCAGTTGCGCCACCGCCAACGTCCAAGAAGTTTGCTGGCTCGCCGCCAAACAACTTAATAGTGTCCATCGTAGCCATTGCCAAGCCAGCACCATTTACCAAACAACCGATATTGCCGTCGAGTGAAATGTAAGCCAAATCAAATTTAGAAGCTTCGATCTCCGCCGCATCTTCTTCATCGATATCGCGGTAAGCCACGATTTCTGGATGACGATACAAAGCATTCGGATCAAAATTGAATTTAGCATCAAGCGCCTTGATCTTGCCGTTGCCTTCAAGAATCAATGGGTTGATCTCAACCAATGAAGCATCGGTTTCCCAATAGGTCTTGTACAAATTCTTAAACACATCGCTTGCCATTGGAATAGAAGCATCTGGAACTCCAATGCCTTTCGCAATGATCTGACAATCAGCGTCAGTTAAACCAATCAATGGATCAACAAACACTTTAATAATTTTTTCTGGGTGAGATTCTGCAACCTCTTCAATATCCATACCACCTTCGCTGGACGCCATGATCACATTCTTCTGTGTGCCACGATCGGTAACGATACTAAAGTAGTACTCTTTCTTGATATCAGCGCCGTCTTCAATTAAGAGGCGATTTACTTTTTGACCTTCTGGGCCAGTTTGATGGGTTTTTAATTGCATACCCAAAATTTCAGAAGCGTATTTTTTCACTTCGTCCATGCTGCGAGCTAACTTCACACCGCCGCCTTTACCGCGACCACCCGCATGAATTTGAGCCTTAACAACCCATACTGGGCCGCCTAGCTTTTCGGCAGCTTTAATTGCCTCATCAACACTAAATGCAGGAATGCCATTTGGAACAGGCACATTAAATTGGCGTAGTAATTCTTTGCCTTGGTACTCGTGAATTTTCATTATTACTCCCGAAACGGTATCTTTTTTAGCAAGCGATGAGGATTAGTAAAACCGGTTTCACCTTAATCACCTATCTACTCAATGGACAACCCATAGGTGTTCATCCGAATAAATGGAAGCGGTTCTGCCGACTTCATAAGTCTATCATGCTGCAATGCGGCAACTATGCCTCTTTACTCCGTAATTGCCCTAGTCAGGGCGACCAGCTATCACCTTAGACACCACATTCGAACTGAAGCCCTTAGAGGCCAGAAAACGATACTGACGAGCTCGTTCCTTTTGCTCTGTTGCCACAGCACCAAACTTACGGAGCCATAGCTCATAAGCGCGCTGATATTCAGTTTCTTTGAGATTCTTGAGCAGATCTGCTGTTTTTGAGCTATCCACCCCAGCCTGAGAAAGCTCATCCTGTATTTTGCGGGTCCCAAACCGCTCGCTACGGCGCCGAACTAGAGCCTCCGCAAAGCGCTGGTCAGAAAGCCAACCGCGGGCTTCGAAATCATCTAAAACCGCTTCAATCTGGATGTTTAGGGGAACGGCTGGGATAATTTCCTCGGACTCTTCCTCGGGTAACTTGAACTTCAGCATCCTTGCCGCAGACTCTTCGAGTTTCGCAGCTAGCCCCTTACGGCTGTACTCGCGCATAGATAAAAGGCGCAAAGCCCGAGCTTTGAGACTCGGGCTTTGATTCTTACCTTTTTTAACGGTGCTACCCAATTCTGACATCGAAGAATTACGCTTCCTCTTCCTCGCTCAAAACATCACTAATCACTGCGGTTCCAGCTTTAACACCTAATTTGGCACGAATCTTTGCTTCAATATCTTGTGAAATGGCTGGATTCTCTTTTAAGAACTCGCGAACATTGTCTTTACCTTGGCCAATGCGATCGCCGTTATAGGCATACCAAGAACCTGATTTCTCAACGATATCGGCTTCTACACCCATATCGATGATTTCACCTTCTCTTGAAATACCAGCGCCGTACATGATGTCAAAGATTGCTTCACGGAACGGTGGGGATACTTTGTTCTTCACTACCTTGACGCGGGTCTCGTTACCAACAATCTCATCACCTTTCTTAATGCTGCCGATGCGACGAATATCTAAACGCATAGAAGCGTAGAACTTCAGTGCATTACCGCCAGTAGTCGTTTCAGGCGAACCAAACATCACGCCAATCTTCATACGAATCTGGTTGATAAAGATCACTGTTGTATTGGTACGCTTGATTGCGCCAGTCAGCTTACGCAAGGCTTGGCTCATTAGGCGAGCCTGGAGGCCTGGTAATGAATCCCCCATATCGCCCTCGATCTCCGCCCTTGGAACCAAAGCGGCTACGGAGTCAATCACAATTAAATCGATTGAGCCCGAGCGCACTAAAGCATCGGCTATTTCCAAAGCTTGTTCGCCAGTATCTGGCTGGGAGATCAATAAATTATTTACATCCACACCAAGGCGTGAAGCGTACTGAACATCTAAGGCGTGCTCAGCATCGATAAAGGCGCAAGTGCCACCAATCTTTTGCATCTCAGCAATCGCATGCAGGGTCAGTGTTGTTTTGCCTGAAGATTCTGGACCGTAAATCTCAATCACGCGCCCACGCGCCAAACCACCAACTCCAAGAGCAATATCCAAACCCAATGAACCACTAGAAACTACCTGAATATCTTGATGAATCTCTGCATCGCCCAATCTCATGATTGAGCCCTTACCAAATTGCTTCTCAATTTGCGCTAAGGCTGCAGTTAATGCCTTTTGCTTATCTCCGCTCATACCGTCAAATTCGGATGAGGCTGATTTTCTCTTATCGTCCAAGGCCATGTTTAATCCCTTTTCACTATTTGTTAGGCTGTTTTTTGAGTTTTTTGTGCTTTTTATTGACATACGACTCACTGTATATAAAACCAGTACTATTTGCAAGTGGCTTTTAAAAAGAATTTACTGATTTTGTATTGGGCTTGATCCCACATGACGGCGATGCCAATAGAAAAACAGTGGCATCGCAACACCCCAAACGATAGCCAAGAGCGTTAGGCCTCCTAACTGCCCATTAGGCCCCCATGAACCTGCGCCCATACGGATGCCGGCTTCATAAGACATTGGACCTGCTATTGCGCCTAAGGCCGCCCCCAGCCATGGTCTGCCACGCAACCAGGACAAAGATCCATTGATGGTGCTTGCCACCAATGCCCATAGGGTCCACATCCAAAAAGGGGATAAGTAAGGACTGGGCCAGGCATCTTTAAAGTATAAAAAGCCTAAATTGGCTATAAGTGTGTCAGCGCTCACTCCAAATACAACCGCCTTCAATATGAGCTTTAGCTCTAACTTTGAATGCTCTGAGCGCCAAATATGTATTGCGAGATACAACAGCGTGCCGATGACTGGCCATAAAACCTGCTCATTGGCCGCGCCAATAATGCAGGTAAACCAACCAATCTGGAAAAGGACGAAATTCCAAAATTTAGCCATCGATCGAACCCAAGCGACATTACTAAGAAAAAGGCCACTGCCGGTGGGCAATGGCCTTTTGATATGGTGGCGAATCAGGGATTTGAACCCCGGACCTGCGGATTATGATTCCGTCGCTCTAACCAGCTGAGCTAATTCGCCGAACTCGTAATTGTAAATGATCAGACGCCTTCTGTCTAAACCAAAGGGCTCGCACTACCTAATCTGAAAGACGCTTAGCGCCTCATCTCGGTTATAGCGCACAAAAACCTCAATTTTCTTGGCTAGAAAGAGCTTTTTCAGAACCTCATCCTTGTTTTCAAAAATGATGGCGGTTTGCTCTGGAAAGCGCGAAAAAGGATCACTCATCACCTCGATAGCCTGTCCATCGACTTTAATGAGGCGAATAGTGCGTTTATAAAGACGGTCAGGCTGAATGAAAATGAGGCGCTTCACGTACTTATCTAAAACCAGCTTTTGGCCCTGATCATTAGTCTTGAAGTAATAAACCAGCTCATCTTTACCATTGGTAGTGACATCCCGTTCCTCATCCCACTTAGCGAATGCAGTCTGACTGGCAAGCATACAAAGCATTGCCGCCACTAATACTCTATAAAGATGCATTATTTACTTTCTTAATTTGATCATTTCATCTTATCAGCCATCTGAACTTATGCGACTTCTCTCAATATCTTCCGGCAAAGTCATGCCGCTTTTTGGATCCCATCACCCGAACTACTCAACAGTAGCCTCGGCTATCGATAAAAAGTCCATTAGTAATCTTGCCTCCCCTACCCCCATTGAAATCACTCGACTGGGTGTTGCAGGCGACGAACAAGCAGACCTATCAGTGCATGGCGGTATTGAGAAAGCCATTTACGTATATCCAATTGAGCACTATGATTTTTGGAATTCGCTCCTCACCAGAGAAACCAAAAAATCAGTCGAGCTTCCCCTAGGCGCTTTCGGCGAAAACTTTACTATTGAAGGCTTACTAGAAACTGAGATATTTATTGGAGATCAAATGCAGATTGGTGATCTGCAATTTACTGTAGTCAAACTACGTGAACCCTGCTTTAAGTTCAATGCCAAGATGGGGTATAAAGGCGCAGCCAAGGCCATGCTGCAATCTGGCTTTAGTGGATGGTATCTACGCGTTAATCACACAGGCCTAGTTACAGCGGGCGCTGAGATCAAAGTGATCCCAGGTCAAAGACTGACGTCTATCGCCGACCAGAATCAAGCCATGTTTAATCGTGGCAATCAAAAAAATCTTTGGGATTAATTTAGGCAATAAAAAACCCGACCATTTTGTGGTCGGGTTTAATTTTGAAACGGACTAGTAAAGCTTAGTCTTTAGCGTAGATATCTACGTCTTTAGTTTCTTTAACAAACAGTACACCGATTACCAATGTCATCGCAGCGATGATGATTGGGTACCAGAGACCGTAGTAAATATTACCGTTTTGCGCTACCAAGGCGAAGGAGATCGTTGGCAACAAGCCACCGAACCAACCGTTACCAATATGGTATGGCAAGGACATAGAGGTATAACGAATGCGAGTTGGGAACATCTCAACTAACATCGCTGCGATTGGGCCATAAACCATGGTTACCAAAAGTACCAAGTAAACCAACAAGAGCAATACAGCAACATAGTTAATGTCGGCTGGGTTTGCTTTAGCTGGGTAACCCTCTTTATTCAAGGCATCACGAATCGCAGCCTTAAACTCAGCATCTTTTGCTTTTGCATCAGCTGGAGCTAAACCTTTAGCTGAGTAGCCAGGGATTTCGATGTCGCCAATCTTCACAACAGCCGTACCACCAGCAGGACCCGCAACAGTGCTATAGCTAGCAGAGTTGGAAGCCATCACTTGTTTTGCAATGTCGCAAGAACTAGTGAACTTGGCTGTACCTGTTGGGTTGAACTGGAATGTACATTCATTCACATCAGCAGTAATCGTAGCTGGTGCGCTGGCCATTGCTTTTTCTAACGCTGGGTTAGCAAAGTGGGTCAAAGCATTAAATACGGAAACTGGTGTATTTGGAATGTATGTGATTACAGCTAATAACAAGCCACCCATGATGATGACCTTACGGCCGATCTTGTCTGACAAGCTACCGAAGATTACAAAGAATGGTGTGCCGATTACTAATGAAGCAGCAATCAACAAGTTCGCAGTCTTAGCATCTACCTTCAACACTTGTGTGAGGTAGAACAAAGCGTAGAACTGACCTGTGTACCAAACCACCGCTTGACCTGCAACCAGACCAAACAATGCCAAGATAACAATCTTCAAGTTCTTCCATTGACCGAATGACTCTGTCAATGGCGCTTTAGATAATTTGCCTTCTTCTTTCATCTTCTTGAAGGCTGGGGATTCGTTCATTGATAAACGGATCCAAACAGAAACAGCTAACAAAGCGATAGAAACGATGAACGGAACACGCCAGCCCCAAACATCAAAGTCTGCGCCAGTGAATTCACGTGTGAACAAAATCACTAACAAGGACAAGAACAAGCCAAGAGTAGCTGTTGTCTGAATCCAAGCTGTGTATGCGCCACGACGACCATGAGGAGCATGCTCAGCAACATAAGTTGCGGCACCGCCGTACTCACCGCCCAAAGCCAAACCTTGAAGCATACGCAATGCGATCAAGATCACAGGCGCAGCAACACCGATAGTGGCGTAGTTAGGAAGAATACCCACGATGAATGTTGCACCACCCATCAACAGGATCGTCACCAAGAAGGTGTATTTACGACCGATCAAATCACCTAAGCGACCGAATACCAAAGCGCCGAATGGGCGAACGATAAAACCGGCTGCGAACGCAAGCAATGCGAAAATGAAGGCTGAGCCTGCATCTAGGCCTGAGAAGAACTGCTTGGCGATAACGGCGGCCAATGAACCGTAAAGATAAAAGTCGTACCACTCAAAAACCGTACCTAAAGAGGAAGCAAAAATAACTTTGCGTTCTTCAGCGGTCATTGGGGCTGCTTTAGTTGATGTTGACATCAGTAGCTCCTAACTATTTTTATTGAAATAAAAAACAACGGGTCGATTATGCTTTGAAAAAAATCAAAGAAATCCACTACTTAGGGTAATTCCTCATCAAATCAGATCGGGGTTTTCCCGAGAATTTAGCGATTAGATGGAATCTAAACAACAATTGGAAGGGAAGGGCTCTAAATACACAGATCAAGCAATACGCCCAATTAAAGTGCACACTCTGTCTATAAAGGCTACAAAATTCGCTCTAATAGAGCCTCAATACAAATAATAAAAACTTTTTCAATAAAGTATTCAATGGAGAAATTAGCATGCAGCAAAAATGGGGTATTCGGGGTATGGCAGTGGCGCCCCACTCTCTGGCATCTGAATCTGCGTTAGCAGTTTTAAGAGAGGGTGGAAATGCCCTAGAAGCCATGATCGCTGCAGCAGCAACGATCGCAGTTGTATATCCCCACATGAATTCGATTGGTGGCGACTCTTTCTGGGTAGTTCACTCCCCCGGTAAGGCTATTGGTGGAATTGACGCCTGTGGTGCAGCAGCTGGCCTAGCAACCAAGCAATGGTATGCAGAGCGTGGAATCACAAAGGCTATCCCCTTCCGAGGCGCCGTTGCAGCCAACACCGTGGCTGGCACCATTTCTGGCTGGGGAGCGGCACAACAACTTTCAAAACAAGGTTTGAGTGGAAAGCTTCCCTTATCCCGCCTACTAGCCGATGCGATTCACTACGCCGAAGCTGGTGTACCAGTCACATTTAGCCAATCAAGCCTCACCGCCAAAAAACAGGGCGACTTGAAAGACATTCCTGGGTTTGCCGAAACATTCCTGGTTAATGGTCAAGCACCTGAAGTAGGCAGCATCTTTAAGCAAGAACGTCTAGCTAAAACCTTGCGCCAAATTGCTCGCAAGGGAACAGAGGATTACTACCGTGGTGATTTGGCCGATCTCATCGCCAAAGAACTCACAGAAATTGGTAGCCCGATCAGACTCGGAGATCTCCATCGTCATCAAGCAAAACTAATTGACCCGCTCGAACTCAAACACAGCATGGGTAATGTGTACAACATGACGCCACCAACCCAAGGTGTCGTATCTCTGATGATCATTGGAATCTTGGATCAACTTAATCTCAAACGCTTCAAAGTGGATAGCGCGGAGTATGTTCATCACTGTGTTGAAGCTACAAAACAAGCTTTTAAAGTCAGAGATCAATATGTGACTGATCCCGCCTACATGACAAAGCACGCACAAGCTTTCTTGTCTCCTGCTTTCTTAAAAAAATTAGCAAAAAATATTGACCCTCAAAAAGCCTTACCTTGGGGTCAAGGTAAAGGCCCGGCCGATACGATTTGGATGGGGGTGATAGATGGCAATGGAAATTGCGTTTCCTTCATTCAAAGTATTTATCACGAGTTTGGTGCTGGCATTGTGCTACCCAAGTCTGGCGTGAACTGGCAAAACCGCGGCTGCAGCTTCTCTCTTGATCCAAAGACACTAAATCACCTTGAGCCCTATCGCAAACCATTTCATACATTGAACCCTGCCATGGCTTTATTTAAGGATGGTCGCTCAATGGTTTACGGCACGATGGGTGGCGATGGCCAACCCCAAACACAATGCGCAGTCTTCACTCGCACGGCCACATACGGACTTGATCCACAAGATGCTATCAGCCGCCCACGCTGGCTCTTAGGTAGAACCTGGGGACAAACTAGCGACAGCTTAAAGTTGGAGTCACGCTTTAGTCCATGGGTAGCCAAAGAACTGCATGCCTTAGGTCATGAGATTGAAATGCTTGATGCCTTTGATGAAACTGTTGGTCACGCAGGCTGCATTATTCGTGATCCTTCCGGGACACTTCATGGCGGCTGGGATCCGCGTAGCGACGGCGCCGTTAGCGCGTTTTAGTAATAAATAATTTGGGTACGCGCAAATCCCAGTAAATGGCGGCTGCGCGTAATCCAAAAATAGCAAGCATGCAGATCACTGATCCCTCTAGCGTGTACGCGGGGAAGAAATTCAAAATCAGGATGTAAATACAACAACCCAAAGTGACGGGAATTGCATATAGCTCGTGCGACATGAGTAGAGTTTTCCGACCCGCCAAGATGTCACGTAGCAAGCCGCCACCAATCGCGGTAACAACACCCAAGATTACTGGCGCAACCGGCAATCCAAACCCTAAGTTCCAAGCCTTATCAGCCCCCTGAATTCCGAACAAAGCAGCGCCAAGGCCGTCGATGTAGAGCATCCAGCGGTAAATCTGCGGTTGTGTAAAAAAAGATTCAGCCACAAAGGTCACGATGCATGCGCCTAATGCAACCCAGATATAAATTTGAGCAATCGACCAAAACACAGGCACATCCAAAATGATGTCACGCACAGTTCCACCACCAATGGCGGTAATGACTCCTAAGACCAGCACGCCAAAAAGGTCAACGCCCCTATCGGCAATGGCTAGAACTCCAGTCACCGCAAAAGCAATCGTGGCAATGATGCCAATCCAGAAATTAATTTGATCCATGTTCCATAGTCTAAATCACCCAAGGGGATAATCTTCGAGGCCCTGAATATACTGAGGGCTATATTCCCAAGGAATCTCTCATGAAAACTCAGCTCTATAGTTTTTGGCGTAGCTCGGCAGCCTTTCGAGTACGTATTGCCCTTAATTTAAAAGGACTTGATTACGAAGTGATTCCGGTGCACCTAGTGAAGAATGGAGGCGAACAAGTCTCCCCTGACTATGCCAATAAAAATCCCAATCGCTTGGTGCCGCTTTATACCGATGGTAGTCATACTATCCATCAATCTCTTGCCATCATTGAATATCTCAATGAGATTCAAGCAAATCCTCCATTACTACCGCAGACCGCGATTGATCGAGCATGGGTGCGTGCGGTAGCAATGGATATTGCGATGGACATTCATCCGCTGAATAACCTGAGGGTATTGCGTTACCTCATCAAAACTTTAGGCGTGAGCTCTGACGCGAAAGATACCTGGAGTCAACATTGGATGACTTTAGGTTTAGAAAGTCTAGAAAAGCGATTAAGCACAGATGCTCGGGTCGGTCGTTTTTCCTATGGTGATCAAGCTGGCTTGATTGACATTTGTTTGGTGCCTCAAGTATTTAATGCCCTCAGCGCCAAGATCGATACGAAAGCCTATCCAACATTAATGAAGATATTTTATGAGTGCATGAAGCTACCGGCATTTATAGATGCCTCTTGGGAAAAACAAATCGATGCAGAGGGATTAAACCCCCCTATTCCACCACAGGAATAAAGACAGCGTTACCAAAGATCCCATCGTAGTTAAGAGCACTACCCTAGAAATTATTCTGCCATCTGCGTTGTAATACTGAGCCAGCATAAATGGGCCAGTTCCAGTGGGAAGAGCAGCCAGTATTACGATGGCACTCACCCACAACGCAGGCAGATCCAATATTGGCCCTGCTATGAACCAAGCGACTAGTGGCTGAATAATCAACTTTGCAAAAGTAATGCCCCATGCCTGTTGAGGCGCTGACTTTTCTTTTTGCATCAAAAATAGGCCAATAGAAACTAGTGCGCAAGGCGTTGCGGCTGCCGCCAAAAAAGCAATCACCTGAGCCAATGGCTCATATAAAACGAAGTCTGTAGATGACCATAACAAACCTGCAACCGGTGCAATCAATAAGGGATTTGTACAGAGCGACTTGAGTACGCTCCAAAAAATTTCATGGGATTTTTTGTGGGACTGTATGCCGACCTCAATGAGGACGGTTGCTATAGCAAACATCACAAACACAATAAAAGTAGAAATGATTGCTGGCGCTAAACCATCCTGACCAAGCGCTAAAACACAAAGCGGAATGCCCATATATCCCGTATTGGAATAAGACGCGCTCAAGCCCGAAAAACTCGCAGCCACTAAATCTCGGTTACGCATCCAACTGATTGCCAGTACAAAAAAGAATACCGCTAAGCAACTCAGAAAAAAAGCGGCGATAAATCCTGGCTGCCAAAGCGTTTGCCAACTACTACTAGAGGCGAAATTAAATAGCTGTGCAGGTAGTGCCAGCCACACTACAAAGCGATTTAACTCAATGGACGCGCTTTCACCGAGCTTGCCTGTTCTGCCACAAATATAGCCAATCAGAATGAGCGCAAATACCGGAAAGACGACATTAAAGACGTAGAACAATTTAGGCGTACTTTTTTAGATCAAGCAATTTTCTTCAGAGTCTTCTGGTATCGCTGTGCGTTTTTGACATAACGACCCGCAATATCTTCGATACCAGCAATCTGCTCTGGTGTCAGCGTCTTCACCGCCTTAGCCGGTGAGCCCAAAATCATCGAGCCATCTGGAAATTCTTTACCTTCAGTGACTAGTGCGCCAGCGCCGACTAAACAGTTCTTGCCAATTTTGGCGCCATTCAAAATGACTGCGCCAATTCCAATCAAGCTGCCATCGCCAACATGGCAACCATGAAGCATCACCTGATGACCAACGGTGACCTGCTTACCAATAATGAGGGGGTAGCCAGGGTCGGTATGCAAAATTGAAGCATCTTGCACATTGCTACCCTCGCCAATCTGAATAAGGTCGTTATCGCCGCGGATAACTACCTTGGGCCACACACTCGCATTTTGGTGAAGCTCGACTCTGCCGATCACTTCTGCGCTTTCGGCGACCCAAGCTCCCTCAGCCAAGTGAGGAGCATTTCCATCTAGTTCAAATATAGCCATGACTCATTATAGGTAATGGCTATATTTAGGAAAGCCTACCAGTTAGGCTCACGATCGGGAGTTGAAGAAATGCGGTGAATACTCAAATCCGCACCGTCATACTCTTCTTCATGGGACATCCGAATGCCAAGAATCGCCTTTAACAGTCCATAGACCACAAAACCGCTGATGAAGGCAATCGCAACTCCCAGACCGCTTCCAATCAACTGACCCAGGAAAGTTACGCCGCCAATACCACCCAATGCTTTTGTCCCAAAGATGCCTGCGGCCAAGCCACCCCATAAACCACACAGACCATGTAGAGGCCATACACCCAAAACATCGTCAATCTTCCAGCGGTTTTGTACCAAAGTAAACATATACACAAAGAGAGCGCCAGCAATTACGCCAACCACTAAAGCGCCCATGGGATGCATTAAATCCGAGCCCGCGCAAACTGCCACTAAGCCAGCCAAAGGGCCGTTATAGGTAAAGCCTGGATCGTTGCGCCCAATGACCCATGCAGCCAAAGTACCGCCAACCATTGCCATTAAGGAATTCATCGCTACTAGGCCGCTGACCTTGTCGATAGTCTGCGCACTCATGACGTTAAATCCAAACCAACCTACCGCCAAAATCCATGCGCCTAATGCCAAGAACGGAATGCTTGAGGGTGGATGCGCTGCGACGTTGCCATCCTTGGTGTAACGACCGCGACGTGCGCCCAGAAGAATCACTGCGGGCAAAGCGATCCAGCCGCCTACAGCATGCACCACAACGGATCCAGCAAAGTCATGAAACTCTTCACCAGTAAGAGACTTGATCCATGCCTGAATGCCGTAATGCTGATTCCAAGCAATGCCCTCAAAGAAAGGGTAAATGAAGCCAACCAAAATAAAGGTAGCAATTAATTGGGGATTGAACTTCGCACGCTCAGCGATACCGCCAGAGATGATGGCCGGAATAGCAGCAGCAAAGGTGAGTAAGAAAAAGAATTTGACTAATTCATAGCCATTTTTTTCTGCCAGCAACTCAGCGCCAGAGAAAAAGTCAACGCCATAAGCAATGCTGTAGCCAATAAAGAAATAAGCAATGGTTGAGACTGCAAAATCGACCAAGATTTTGACTAAAGCATTAACTTGATTCTTTTTGCGAACAGTGCCAAGCTCAAGAAACGCGAACCCCGCATGCATAGCCAGAACCATGATGGCGCCGAGCAAAATAAATAAGACATCGCTGCCTGATTTCAAAGTTTCCACCGAAATACTCCCCCTGTTTTTTGCATCATTATGGGGAATTCAGAGACCGAATTTGGGCATTAATGCACTCATTTAGTGCAATTTAGCGTCCTGAATATGGTTTATTATCGAATTTACACACACCCAAGGGAGAACCCATGAAAAAAGTTTTAGTTCTATTGGCCACTTTAGGCGCATTTTCTGGCTTAGTACAAGCTCAAGAAAAAGTTCAGGTACTAAGTACTCAAGAGCTCGTGAATGTTTGTAAATTACCAGCTAGTCCAGAATCCCGTAGCTTCTGCGTTGGTTATTCGACTGGTATTTATGACACTTACTTAGCTACTCGTCACCCACAACGCGCAAAACCTTATATTTGCGTAAAACAACCAGCCCCTTCACGCGATGAAGTAATTGGTGAGTTTGTGAAATTTGGACAAGCTAATCAACAGGTTTTGGATAAGCCTGCTGCGGGTGTGTTCTTGGGTTTCTTGGCGTCACGTTTTCCTTGCGCCAGAAAATAATTCAAGACATTTAGTTAATTCAATATTTAAAGACATAAGGAACAGTTGATATGAAAAAAATTATCGCTATTACCGCAGCAACTCTAGCAATCGCAGGTTGCTCCAATATGAGCAACACTGAGCAACGCACCTTATCTGGTGCCGGTATCGGCGCTGCTGCTGGTGCAGTTGGCACTGCTATTTTCCACGGCAACCCAATTTGGGGTGCAGTAGGTGGTGCAGCAGTAGGTGCAGCATCTGGCTACGTATACGATGCATACAAAAAAGAGCAAGCCTCCGAGTACAACTCTGGTTACAACGCTGGAAAAAATAATCAGCCAGCTAAAGCTCCTCAGTAAAAATCAACATGACAAGCTAGATTGAGTTCTAGTTGTAGCAAACAAAAAACCCGACCTGCGCAATGCAAGTCGGGTTTTTCTTTGGATGCCTTTGAGAGCTTTTCTGATTATGAAAGCAATAGCTGATTAACTCGCTTTACATAAGCGGCTGGATCATTTAATTGACCGCCTTCAGCCAAGAGGGCCTGATCAAACAAGACCTGAGTCCACTCGTCAAAATGCTGGTCATCTGACTTCAGCTTGAGCAGCAAAGGATGCTCTGGATTAATTTCTAGAATAGGCTTGGTATCAGGAGCTTGCTGGCCAGCAGCCTTTAACATGCGTAATAAATTTCCAGAAAGTTCATTCTCATCAGAGACTAAGCATGCTGGGGAGTCGGTTAGACGGAAGGTCACACGAACATCCTTCACTTTCTCCTCTAAAGCCGACTTCATGCGATCGAGTAAGTCCTTGAAGTTCTTCTCGGTTTCTTCATGCTCTTTCTTTTCCTTTTCATCACTTAAGCTACCAAGATCAAGTCCACCTTTGGCTACTGAGGTCATATGCTTGCCATCAAACTCGGTAAAGAAAGAAAGCATCCATTCATCAACTCGATCAGAGAGTAATAACACCTCGACACCCTTCTTGCGGAAGATTTCTAAATGCGGGCTGTTTTTAGCAGCATTAAAAGTATCGCCAGTCACGTAATAAATCTTGTCCTGACCCTCTTTCATACGCGAAACGTATTCAGCCAAGGAAACCGTTTGCTCTGCAGAATCGGAATGCGTACTTGCAAAGCGTAAGAGCTTTAAGATGCGCTCTTGATTTGGCTGATCCTCACCCACACCCTCTTTGAGTACTTGCCCAAATTGAGTCCAGAAGGTGCGGTACTTTTCTTTCTTAGCCTCGTCATCGCTATTAGCGAGATCCTCCAACATGCTCAGCACACGCTTAGTGGAGCTTTCGCGAATGATTTTGACATCCCGCGATTCCTGCAAAATTTCACGGGAGACATTTAATGGCAAATCCGTCGAGTCAATAACTCCCGTAACAAATCGCAAATACATCGGCACTAATTGCTCAGCATCATCCATGATGAATACCCGCTTCACGTACAGCTTAATGCCGCCCCGCTTATTGCGATCCCACAAATCAAACGGTGCACGTGCAGGCACATACAGAAGTTGTGTAAATTCACTGCGCCCTTCTACCCGATTGAGGGAGTAGCACAAGGGATTTTCGTAGTCATGTGACAGGTGCTTATAAAATTCGTCATACTGCTCTTCAGTAATCTCCGACTTGGCACGCGCCCACAAAGCACTCGATTGATTAATACTTTCGAGCTCATCTTTAATGACTTGCTCTTTTTTATCCGCATCCCATTCTTCTTTATTCATCTGAATAGGTAAGGAGATATGATCAGAGTATTTACGAATAATTGATTTGAGCTTATGAGTGGAAAGGAAGTCATCCTCGCCTTCACGCAGATGCATCGTGATCGATGTACCACGCTGAGGGCGATCAATACTTTCCACTGTGAATTCTCCCGAGCCATCAGACTCCCAACGAACACCATCGGTCGCTGGTAGACCAGCTCGACGAGTCTCAACAGTAATGCGATCAGCCACAATAAAAGCCGAGTAGAAACCCACTCCAAACTGGCCAATCAGAGCAGCATCTTTTTGCTGATCACCAGAGAGTTTAGAGAAAAATTCTTTAGTACCAGACCGCGCAATAGTTCCTAAATTAGAAATCACTTCCTCACGACTCATACCAATTCCGTTATCGGAAATCGTCACAGTTCTAGCGGCTTTATCAAAATTGACTTTAATCTTGAGATCAGGGTCATCGCCATACCAGTCGGGATGCTCGATTCCCTCAAAGCGGAGCTTGTCAGAAGCGTCAGACGCATTCGAGATCAACTCACGGAGAAAAATTTCCTTGTTGGAATACAAGGAATGAATCATTAGTTGTAAAAGTTGCTTTACTTCAGCCTGAAAGCCTAAGGTCTCTTTGCTAGCTACAGTCATACGAATACCCTCTTGATCAATGAACATAACCTCCAATACATGGGGGCTATTTAATGCATTTCAAGATCTCTGAAGCCAGAAATTTAGCCTGGGTGCGACTTTGAATGCTTTTCCGCTACCGGCAATTCAGCCTTTTTCCACGCACTAAATCCACCCTCTAAATGGCAAACTCCAGGCACCCCCATTTTTTGAAGGGTTTCTGTTGCCAGGGCCGAGCGCCATGCGGATGCGCAGTAGAGCAACAAACGCTTATCTTCACCAAAAACCGGCTTGTAATAAGGGCTGTCAGGATCAACCCAAAACTCCAGCATGCCACGGGGTGCATGTATTGCGTTTGGAATCATGCCATCACGCTCCAACTCCCTCACATCCCGAATATCGACAAAAATGGTGTTTTCATCACCCAGGAGTTTTTGCGCTTGGTCTAATGAAATAGTCTCAATTTGAACCATCGCATTTGCGATTAACTCCTGATAACCCAGTTTCAGTTTCATCAACATCTCCTAAATTGCCAATACTTTTACTGAATTAGCTTTATACCTATTCTGACAGGCTTGCCCTGATAATATGTCTGCATGAACTTTACCCCTACAGAGCTTGGCGCTAGTATTATTTTTGCCATCGCAGTACTGCATACTTTTTGTACCTCCTATTTTGAAGCGCTCGCTAAAAAATCTCCAAGACATGCTGGTTTATGGCATCTATTAGGTGAAGTAGAAATCGTCTTTGGATTTTGGGCGGCCATCCTGATTATTTTTATGTGGCTTGCAAACGATCTAGCGACAGCCAAAGATTTTGCAAACAAACGTAATTTCACAGAACCACTATTTGTATTTGCCATCATGGTTGTGGCTGGTAGTAAACCGATTCTGCATATTGCAACCCAGCTTCTCTACAAACTCGGCAAGTTCATCCAATTGGTCTTGCGTACCAAGCAAACACCGACTCTATATTTCTTAACCCTGAGCATCACTCCCTTACTGGGCTCACTCATTACTGAGCCTGCAGCAATGACGCTGGCAGCATTCTTATTGCGAGACCTAGTCTATCGCCACAAATGCTCTACCTCTCTTCTCTATGGGACCTTGGGCGTGTTGTTCGTCAATATCTCGGTTGGTGGCACGCTGACTAATTTTGCCGCGCCCCCCGTACTGATGGTGGCCTCTACTTGGGGCTGGGATACTCCATTCATGTTTGCCAACTTTGGCCTTGAGGCAACGATTGCGATTTTTATCAATGCAACGATTGCGACACTACTCTTTCATAAACAATTAATTGAGCCCACCAGCAAATCTGATCAGACTCGCATTCCACTAACGATTACCGCGATTCATCTACTCTTTTTGTTAGGTATCGTGGGATTTGCGCATGACCCAGTGATTTTTATGTGGCTGCTACTCTTCTTTATTGGCTACACCACCGCTTATCCAAAACATCAGAGCCCGTTAATTCTGCGTGAAGCTTTGCTAGTCGGATTCTTCTTGGGCGGATTAGTCGTATTGGGCGGACTACAAGGGTGGTGGTTGCAACCGATCCTGGAGACTATGAGCCCCACTGCCGTGTTCTATGGCAGCTTGGCACTAACAGCGATTACCGACAATGCGGCGCTCACGTATTTGGGCTCGCTAGTACAAGGCACCTCTCCAGAATTTAAGCTGGCTTTGGTTGGCGGTGCAGTTGCTGGCGGCGGCTTAACCGTGATCGCCAATGCACCCAACCCAGCTGGATTGGCTATTTTGCGTAGTTACTTCCCTAATGCGGCAGTTTCTGCAGGATTGCTATTGGTAGCAGCCATTCCCCCCACCATTGTTGCGATTCTGGCACTACGCATCCTCTAAACGTCTTATCCCGTAAAATCTGAGCTTCGCCCCCAGCTATAAACCTGAGAACGGCATATGAAAAAGCTCTATATCAAAACCTTTGGCTGTCAAATGAACGAGTACGACTCGGGCAAGATGGCCGACCTCCTACATGCCAATGACGGCATGGTTATGACTGATACACCTGAAGATGCAGATGTGGTGCTTTTAAACACCTGCTCGATTCGGGAAAAAGCAGAAGATAAAGTATTTTCTGATTTAGGTCGTCTACGCGAACTCAAGAAAACCAAACCCAATTTATTGATCGGTGTTGGCGGATGTGTTGCCAGCCAGGAAGGACAACAAATTATTAGTCGGGCGCCCTATGTAGATGTGGTCTTTGGTCCACAAACACTACATCGCTTATCCGACCTGATTACACAACGTCGTGAGACTGGCAGATCCCAGGTAGACATCTCTTTTCCAGAAATTGAAAAGTTTGATCATCTCCCTGCCTCACGCCAAACTCGCGGCTCTGCTTACGTCTCCATCATGGAAGGCTGCTCAAAGTATTGCAGCTACTGCGTAGTTCCTTACACTCGCGGCGAAGAAGTATCGCGCCCCTTCGATGATGTCTTGACTGAAGTGGCTGGTCTTGCGGGTCAAGGCGTGAAAGAGATTGTCTTGCTCGGTCAAAACGTCAATGCCTATCTTGGCAAGATGGGTGGCAGTGAAGAGATCGCAGACTTTGCATTACTGATTGAATACATCGCAGATATTCCCGGTGTTGAAAGAATTCGCTTTACTACCAGCCATCCCAAAGAATTTACACAGCGTTTAATTGATGTCTACGCAAAAGTTCCTAAGCTAGTAAGCCATCTGCATTTGCCCGTACAGCATGCATCTGACTCTGTTTTGTCTGCGATGAAACGTGGCTATACCGCCCTGGAATACAAGAGCATTATTCGTAAGATGCGCGCTGTGAGGCCCGACCTGACGCTCTCTAGTGACTTTATTGTTGGCTTTCCTGGTGAGACCGATGAAGACTTTGCAAAACTTCTCAAGATGGTTGAAGAGCTCAATTTTGATAACAGTTTTTGCTTCATCTTCAGCGCGCGCCCTGGTACACCTGCGGCTAACTTGAGTGATGACACTCCTTATGAAGTCAAACTCAAGAGACTACAAACATTACTTGCCCTGGTTGAGTCACAAGCAAATCAGATCAGCAAAAATATGTTGGGTAACACCGAGCGAGTGCTCGTTGAAGGCCTAGCGAAGGATGGTGTGAACCTACAAGGTCGCGCTACGAATAATCGCGTGATTCACTTTACTGCGCCCGAAGCGGATATTGAATCGCTAATAGGTCAAATGGTAGACATCCGCATCACTGAAGTACTCAATTACACCCTCCGGGGTGATCTCATCACCGAACTCACTCCCACCCAAACTCACTAACATGACGGCCAAGCAAACATCCACCTCTAAATTAGAGATTGATATTCAATTTGCTAGCGTTGCTATTGAAGACAAAGTACTGGCGATGACATCTCTAGCAGCAATTAAAAGATGGGTAAAAACTGCAGTTCAGTTAAATGGCCTCATCACCTTGCGCTTTGTTAATGCAGCTGAAGGTAAAAAACTCAATTTGGCTTTTCGCAATAAAGACAAGGCAACTAACGTACTCACCTTTCCGTATGAGCTCAGTAAAAATACTTTAGCTGCTGATATTATTTTTTGTCTTCCCGTGATTCAAAAAGAGGCTTCAGAACAAGGCAAGACTGTGAAGGCTCATCTAGCTCATCTGATTATTCATGGTTGCTTGCATGCCCAAGGCCTTGACCATGAGAGCGCTACAGAAGCGAAAAAAATGGAAGGTCGAGAAATCCGCCTGCTGCAATCCCTGGGCTATGCTAATCCCTACGCACCCATTTAAAGCATCTTTAACGCTTCCTTCATTGAATTTACTTATTTCTGCGATATTCTTGCTATATGCCTGACCCCAATAAATCCCTTTTAGAGCGCTTGGCTGATTTTTTAACGCCACAGCCAACCAGCCCAGCAGAACGTCGTCAAGAACTGATTGATACCCTCAGAGAGGCTCAGACTGAGGGCTTAATTGATGCGGATGCCCTATCGATGATTGAAGGTGTATTCCAGGTAGGTCAATTGTGTGCTCGTGATATTTTGATTCCAAGAGCTCAGATTGATTGGATTGACATCAACCTGCCTTTATCCGAAATTATTAAGAGCGTCATCACGGCAGCTCACTCACGCTTCCCTGTATTTGAAGGCACTCGCGATAACGTCATCGGCACCTTATTAGCAAAAGATTTGTTGCGGCACTCCAGCGAAAAAGATTTTCAGGTGCGTGACTGGCTTCGCCCAGCAGTCTTTATTCCTGAATCCAAGCGCTTGAGTGTTTTACTGCGTGACTTTAAAGATAACCGCAATCATCTAGCGATTGTGGTGGATGAATACAGCGGTGTTGCTGGAGTCATTACGATTGAGGATGTACTTGAGCAAATTGTCGGCGACATTGAAGACGAGCATGACATTGATGAAGAAGCGGATAACCTTATCTCTTTAGATAATGGCGACATTCGCGTTAAAGGAATTACTGAGCTCGAACAATTCAATGAGACCTTAGGCACCCAATTTGATGCTGAGGGTATTGAAACAGTGGCCGGCCTAGTCATTCAGCATCTGGGTCGAGTACCTAAGATGGGTGAACTAATTGAGATCGACGGAATTGAATTTGAGGTTCAGCGCGCTGACCCAAGACAGATACATATTCTGCTCGCACGACAACTCCCGAAAAAGTCTTCCTGAGAATTACCTTGATTGATCGGCAATCAGCAAGACCTAGGAATAGTCTCAATCTATTGCTGCTATTTTTTCTAGGGGCACTACTAGCTGCTGCAGCAGAGCTACCCTATGGCGGCTGGATACAAATCCCCATCTTGAGCTTGATTTGGTGGAGGATGAGTCAACAATCCATTGCTTCTATTAAAAATCAATTTATTTCCGGAATGTTGTTTGGCCTTGGCTACTTTGTTCTGGGCTTATGGTGGATCTACATTAGCCTGCATGATGTCGGCGGAATGCACACTGTCGTCTCTTGCTTGGCAGTTTTTTTGCTAGCTGCAGGAATGGCTTTATTTTTCTCTAGCGCCTCGCTCTCCCTCTGCCTACAAAGGCGCAGGCACTTAACGGGTTTGGTACTAGCGGCTTCTTGGGTACTCATCGAGTATCTGCGTAGTGTGGTGTTAACTGGCTTTCCTTGGATGGGATTTGCTGAAGCGCAATTCAATGGCCCCTTCGCGCCAGTGGCGCCATTCTTCGGCGGCTTAGCCTGCACATTTTTGGTGGTGTGGATTTCATGGGAAATAACACAGCTAAAGAAGAATATTTTCTTTAGCGGCATCTGCATCATTTCTGCCATCGCCCTCGCTCAACTCGCCAGCTTCTGGACTTTCACAAGCCCAATGGGTGAGCCACTTAGTGTACGTTTAATCCAAGGTAATTTTGAGCAAAGCCTCAAGTTCAATCCCAAGGCCATTGAAGAGCAATTTAGTTTTTATTCCAATGCTATCGAGCACCAATCAGCTGATCTGATCATCACCCCAGAGACCGCCTATCCTTGGCCCCAAAGCAATTTGCCTGCTGGCTTATTAGGATCACTCCAACAGTTTTCTACTACTACCTCTAGCAATGTCTTACTTGGCGTGATTGGAGAAGTACGCAGCCCCACTGGGGTGCAATACACCAATCGCGCACTTGGACTCTCTCCTAATGTACCGAGCTATCAATATGACAAGTCTCACCTAGTACCCTTTGGAGAATTTATTCCCCCTGGATTTCATTGGTTTGTGAATGCTTTCCATGTACCCATGAGCGACTTTGCGCGTGGCAAGTTGGATCAACCCCCTTTCAGCATTTTGCGTTCTGGCCAAGAGCCTATTAATGCAGCCATTACCATTTGCTATGAAGATGTCTTTGGCGGGGAACTGGCCTCCCGAATTCATCACAGCAGTAAACCTGTCAACCTGTTGATCAATATGACTAATCTGGCATGGTTTGGAGATTCTCAAGCGCCAGCCCAGCAATTGCGCTTGTCCCAACTGCGCTCACTAGAGACTGGCCTCCCATCATTGCGAGCTACCAACACGGGCATTACTGCAGCTCTTGGGTCCGATGGCAAAGTACTCTCGCAACTAGATGACTTTACCCAGGGGGTACTCAACCTAAAGCTTCAGGCCTACTCAGGCACAACCCCATACGTACTTTGGGGAAATGCACCCATTTTGAGTCTTTCTTGCCTCCTACTCATCCTAGGCCTCATTCGCCAAAAACGAATTTAATCGCTATTTCATGGTTGACTAGCTTAGCCATGTAAAATCAAAGGCTTAGCCAGGTTAATCATGCTTACTTTTCAGCAAATCATTCTCAAACTCCAAGATTACTGGGACCAACAAGGTTGCGCCCTATTGCAACCTATTGACCTTGAGGTCGGTGCCGGTACATCGCATACAGCCACGTTCTTGAGGGCCATTGGCCCTGAGCCATGGAAAGCCGCTTACGTCCAACCGTCACGCAGACCAAAAGATGGCCGCTATGGAGAAAATCCAAATCGCTTACAGCACTACTATCAGTACCAGGTAGTACTTAAGCCTGCTCCAGAAAATATTCTGGAGCTCTACCTTGGCTCACTTGCTGCACTAGGCCTAGATCTTCAGAAGAACGATGTGCGTTTTGTTGAAGACGATTGGGAAAACCCAACTTTGGGTGCCTGGGGTTTAGGCTGGGAAGTCTGGCTTAACGGCATGGAAGTAACTCAGTTCACCTATTTCCAGCAAGTGGGTGGTATTGACTGCAAACCCGTTTTAGGTGAGATCACCTATGGTATCGAACGCTTAGCGATGTATATCCAAAATTGTTCCAACGTATATGACCTCGTTTGGGCGGATGGCATCTCTTATGGTGATGTGTATCACCAGAATGAAGTAGAGCAGTCTTGCTACAACTTTGAACATTCCAACACTGACCTATTATTTGCCAACTTCACCAACTACGAAAGTGAAGCCAAGCGTTTGATGGAGGTCCCATTAGCCTTACCCGCTTATGAAATGGTGCTCAAGGCTGGACATACCTTCAACTTACTTGATGCCCGTGGCGCCATCTCAGTTACCGAGCGTGCGGCCTATATTGGACGCATCCGCAATCTATCTCGCGCAGTAGCGCAGGCTTACTTTGAGTCTCGCGAGAAGTTGGGATTCCCGATGTGCCAACGTCAATCCAAAGCCTAACCAGCTCGATCCAATTATGAGTACACAGAACTCCCTCTCTCAATCAGATAATCTTCTGATTGAAATATTTACCGAAGAGCTTCCACCAAAGTCTTTGCGCCGCTTAGGTGATGCGTTTAGCGAAGGTATTTATTCCGCCCTGAAGGCTGCAGGGCTCTTGAGCGAAGGCTCCGTTGCCACTGGTTACGCCACACCGCGACGCCTTGCAGTTCAAGTTACTCATGTCTTGAGTCAAGCGCAGGATTATCCAGTACGTGAAAAATTGCTGCCGACCAGCATTGCCTTTGACGCAGACGGAAAGCCCACTGCACCGCTGCAAAAAAAATTAGCCGCTTTGGGTTACGCTGATATTGAGCTTTCGACCTTGGAAAAAGCAGGTGAAGGAAAAAATGAAGCTCTGTATCTCAACATCATCGCCAAAGGCGCAGCATTAGAGCAAACTGCTCAACAAGCGCTCGAGCAGGCACTCAATAAATTACCTATCGCCAAAATGATGCACTACCAAGTGTTGCAGAAAAATGGTGAATTGGCGGATGTCGAGTTTGCACGTCCCGCACACAGCATCATTGCTCTTCATGGCAAACAAATATTGAATATCAGCGCCCTAGGTATTGATGCAGCAAATCAAACAGAGGGTCACCGCTTCCTAGCCCCAGGCACTATTACTATAGCCTCTGCAGATCAGTATGAGTCCGACCTTACTACCAAGGCAAAAGTATTACCAAGCTTTAATCAGCGCCGTGCATTTATCGAATCCGCTTTATTAAAAGCCGCTGGCAGTGATCTAGTTTTGATGCCAGATAGCCTATTAGATGAAGTGACGGCTCTAGTTGAGTGGCCAGCAATTTATGAGTGTCATTTTGATCAAGAGTTCTTGGAAGTGCCGCAAGAATGCTTAATTCTGACAATGCAGACCAATCAGAAATACTTTGCTTTGACTGATAAGCAAGGTAAGTTACGCAATCGTTTTCTGATTGTTTCCAATATTGAGACGGATAAGCCGGAAGCCATTATTTCCGGAAACGAACGAGTCGTTCGTCCACGTCTATCCGATGCACGCTTCTTCTTCCAGCAGGATCAAAAACGTCCGCTAGCATCCCGTGTTGCCGATCTTGCAAAAGTGGTTTATCACAATCAGCTCGGCAATCAATTGGATCGCACCAAGCGCGTTCAAGGAATTGCAGTGGGCATTGCAAAAGCCTTATCAGCCGATGAGGCACTAGCCAGTCGCGCTGCTGAAATTGCTAAAACAGATTTGCTGACCGATATGGTTGGCGAGTTCCCGGAGCTCCAAGGCATCATGGGTCGTTACTACGCTACCCATGATGGTGAGAATGCCGAAGTAGCCTCTGCTTGTAGCGAACATTACATGCCACGCTTTGCTGGTGACGTATTACCGCAGACTCAAACCGGCACCATTCTGGCCATTGCTGACAAATTAGAGACTCTCGTTGGTATTTGGGGTGTTGGACTTGCCCCTACTGGAGATAAAGACCCTTACGCATTACGTCGCCATGCTTTGGGAATCTGCCGACTCTTGCTAGAGAAGAATCTCAGCTTGAACCTGCCCGACTTAATTGAACTGGCTCGTAAACAATTTCCACAGAAAGACGTGCAAGAAAAAGCAAAGGCTGAAGACATTTACGCTTTCATCATTGATCGTCTGCGCGCTTACTTACGCGATCAAGCGGTTGCTGGCAAGCCATTCACTACCGAGGAGATTGATGCTGTATTAAGTCAGTCACCTGCTCAGCTTAATGATTTAATTGATCGCTTAACTGCATTGCGTGAATTTAACGCCCTAGCAGAAGCTGCTCAATTAGCTGCCGCCAATAAGCGCATTAGTAATATTCTGAAAAAGAATGCTACCGCTATACCAGCAACCTGCTCAAGCACTCTCTTGCAGGTTCCAGCCGAGATCGCACTTCATCAGGCTCTCGAGAAGCTCACCCCAACACTCACTGCCGCTTATGAGAAACGTCAGTTCGTGGATCTATTAAAAGCACTAGTAGCCTTAAGCGCCCCAATTGATCAATTCTTTGCCGATGTCATGGTGATGGATCCAAATCCAGAGTTGCGTGATAACCGCCTAGCTCTCCTGCAACAACTTCACCAGAAAATGAATCTCATTGCCGACCTCGGCAAATTAGCATGAGCACCAGCTCTTCTAAACTAATTATTCTTGATCGCGATGGCGTGATCAATGAAGATCGAGATGATTATGTGAAGTCGAGTGATGAGTGGGTTCCGCTACCAGGCAGCCTTGAAGCGATTGCACTGCTTAATCAAGCTGGATACCAAATTGCCATAGCAACCAATCAATCAGGCCTGGCGCGCGGTTATTTCAACATCAATGATCTGCATGCGATGCATAGCAAGATGGATAAGCTGCTTAAACCCCTCGGCGGCCACATTGACAGTATTTTCTTTTGTCCACATACCGATGCCAATGCCTGTGATTGCCGCAAACCTCTGCCGGGGATGATGAAAGAGATTGCCCTTCGTTACAAAAAAAATCAAAGTTCCCTGCCTTTATTAGGGGTGCCGATTGTTGGCGACTCCTTACGCGACCTTGAAGCAGGTATTGCCTTGGGTGCCAGCCCGCATCTAGTATTGACTGGCAAGGGTAGTAAAACCTTAGAAAAAGGGAAGCTTCCTGAGGGTACGCAGATTCATGCGGATTTAATGGCGTTTGCTAATGGGCTCTTACAAGATAAGGTTTAATGCAGATATGACTTTTATTCGCTCAGCCCTGTTTACCCTATTCTTGCTGATATTCACGCCTATCTGGTCGATACTCTGCATCCTGGTTTTTCCCTTCCTCAGTCCTGAGAATCGCTATCGCTTTATCGGCCTTTGGAATAAGGTCGTAATCTGGATCTTGCAACCCCTCTGCGGCATTCGCTACGAGATTCGCGGCATGGAAAACATGATGGCGGTTTTAGATAAACCCATTGTCGTTCTTAGCAAACATCAATCCGCTTACGAAACAATTTTTTATATCGCTTTACTGCCTAAGCAAGTCTGCTTCGTTTTCAAAAGAGAGTTGCTTTGGATTCCTTTCTTCGGCTGGGCTTTAGCTCTACTCAAGATGATTCATATTAATCGCAACAGTAAAGAAACCGCAGCCCTCTCCGTTGTCAGCCAAGGGAAAAAACGTTTAAGTGAAGGCAAATGGATTTTGCTATTTCCGGAAGGCACTAGAACGGCCACTGGATCACACAAACCTTATAGCAAGGGTGGCGCAAGGCTAGCGAGTGCTACTGAGGCCTTAGTAATTCCAATTGCGCATAACGCAGGTCGTTGCTGGCCTAAGAACAGCTTTCTAAAGCAACCAGGTACTGTCATATTTTCAATTGGTCCCGCAATTAGCTCTGCTGGAAAAACGGGTGGTCAACTTCACCAAGAAGTAGAGCAGTGGATTGAAGCAGAGATGCGAGTAATCGATCCTACGGCTTACCAGAAAACCTAGAGATCAATCAGCTAAAGTTTTAGCCCACTCAATATAGCGCTCTACTGGAATATCCTGGGCACGCGCTTTTAATTCAGATTCAGATAAAGATAATCGATCAGCAAAGGCTGATAAGTTAGTACGCAGCATTTTTCTTCTTTGAGAAAATGCTGCCGCGACTACCTTTTCCAAAGCATGCCACTGCGCATCACTTAAGCTGAAATCTCTTCGCGGAATCATGCGCACTACCGCCGAGTTCACTTTAGGCTGGGGATCAAATGCCTCAGGGGGGACTTCTAAAACCTGCTCCATGTCATAGCGAGCTTGCAGCATCACAGACAGGCGACTGAACTCCGAACCACCTGCCTTAGACACCATGCGCTCGACCACTTCGGCCTGAAGCATAAATACCTGCTCATCAATCACAGGAGCGGCGGAAACGAGATGAAAGAGTAGTGGGGAGGAAATGTTATAAGGCAAGTTACCAACCACCTTACATAAGCCACTATTAGCTGGACGAGTCTTTGCCCATTCTAAGAAATCAAACTTCAGCGCATCACCCTCAATGACATTGAGGCCCTGGAGATTTTCTTGATTCCAATATGCGACCAAATCTCGGTCGATTTCCAGTAGGTCTAAGCGATCTAGGTTGCTTAATAAGGGTCTTGTGAGTGCGCCAAGACCAGGACCAATCTCAATCACGTGCATATTTTCACTGGGATTAATAGCCGCAACTATGGAATAAATTACCCCTGAGTCCTGCAAAAAGTTTTGGCCAAATCGTTTACGAGCGCGATGCGTCATGTCTTTAGATTCTTTACGTTTACCGCTAATTGATGGGCGAGTCGCAGCGCCTCTAACATGCTGCCTGAATCCGCAATACCTTTGCCAGCAATATCTAAGGCGGTGCCGTGATCTACCGAGGTACGAATGATCGGCAGGCCCAAAGTGACGTTCACCCCGCCTCCAAAACTAACAAACTTAAATGGTGCTAAACCTTGATCGTGATACATCGCAATAAACGCATCTACACTATCTAAGGCTTTAGCATCAAACATCGTGTCACCTGGATAGGGTCCGCTTACTTCAATACCTAACTTTTTAGCCACCTCAATAGCTGGCGCAATCACATCAATTTCTTCGCGTCCAAGATAGCCTGACTCACCCGCATGCGGATTAAGACCAGCCACTCGAATCACGGGATTAGTAATATTAAATTTTGTCCGCAAGTCATGATCGACAATCTGAATGGTTTCTAGAATATGTTGGTGATTGAGTGACTCGGGAACTTCTTTCAAAGGCAAGTGGGTTGTTACTAAAGCCACCCGAAGATCACGACTTTTCTGAAGCCCTAAAAATCCTGCTGGTAATGTCGCGCAAAGCATCATAACCACATGCTCTTGATGACAAAGTTTGGCTAGATATTCAGTATGTCCGGTAAATAAGGTATCGCCTGAAGCAGCCCCCTCATTAATTACGCTCTTTTGTATTGGCGCAGTCACCATAGCATCAAAGCGTCCATCAAGACATCCCTGAACTGCAACATCTAAAAGATGGAGGACATACTGCGCATTGGCAGGATTTAACTGGCCTGCAGTTACTGGGGAAGCCGGCGAAATAGATTCGACTTTTAAGCGAGTCGATAATTCCTTGGAGATGCCAGGCATGGGAAATAAGCTTGGGTCCCCAACTAAAGTAATCGTGCATGCAGGCTGCTCTTGCAAGAAGGCCAGCGCAGCTGCAATAGAGACCTCTGGACCAACCCCTGCAGGCTCTCCAGAGCTGATGACTAGGTTAACGAGGGCTGGCTGCTGGATCATCTGCGTTAATGATCTTTACCGTAGCGGTGTCGCGTAATTCACGTAACCAATCTTGATAAGCCTGCTCAAACTTACGCTCACGAATCGCTGCGCGAGCAAATTGACGCTGCTTCTCGACCGTTAACTGCGCTTCACGACGTTCGAGCACCTGAATTAAATGCCAACCAAACTCGGTCTTCACTGGATTGCTGACCTCGCCAATTTGCAGGCGATTCATTGCTTGATCAAATTCGGGAACTAAATCGCCAGGCCCCATCCAGCCCAGATTGCCACCGTTCGCAGCGGATCCATCTTCAGAATATTTTTTTGCTAACTCACCAAAATCAGCAGTCTTAGCGCGAACCTGATCACGATAGCCCGCTAGGCGTCTTTCAGCATCTTGGTCAGTTAAGCCTGCACGGCTACGCAACAAAATATGGCGCGACAGAGTCTGAGTCACCATGATGTTTTGTGGGGTAGAAGCAGTATCCTGGGGTGCGGCTTGCTGTGGCTCAGGAGCACCTGCAACTAGCGCACGTCTATCGAGGACCTTCAGTACGTGATAGCCGGCAGGACTTTTAACAACGGCATTGGCAACCTGGCCTCCGCCCGTATTTCTGACAGCCTCGTAAAACAATTGTGGCAAGCGATCTGGAGTACGGTAGCCCAGCTCTTGAAACTTAATCTTCGGATTGTCTTTTGCAGCCATTGCACCCAATTGCAAGAAATCCACATCGCCACGTGCCTCACGCAATAGTGATTCTGCTTTTTTCTTTGCTTCCGCTTGGGCACCGGCACCCGCAGCGGCATCAGCAGGAATAAAAATCTGCGCCACATCGATTTCTTCAGGCTCACCTTTTGCAGCCGGAGTTGAGCGCACTGGTTTTCCTCCGCCAACTACTGCACGATTACGATCGGCAATAAAATTATCAACCTCTGCATCGGAAATCTTAATCTTGCCTTCAACTTCTCGCTCACGATAACGACTAATAACAACATCATCACGCAACATCTGACGATAGCGCTCATAACTACTTCCAGTTGCGGCAATTTTTACCTTCAACTCAGCTACGGTTAATTTATTCTTGGCGGCAATATCAGCAATAATTTTGTCGAGTTCTTTATTGGTAACGACCACGCCTTCTTGCTCAGCATTTTGCAACTGGATCTTTTCAATAATGAGGCGCTCGAGAATAGTCTTGCGCAAAGTGACAGCATCAGGCAATTTAGTGCCCTGCTTTTGTAACGCAGCAATGCGATCATCAATCTCTTTACGAGTAACGTAGCCAGTGTTGACTACCGCAGCAACTCCATCAATATTGCGAATTTTGCTATCGCTAGATGGCTTTGAACTATCTTGCGCAAATGCAAATTGAGACAGAACAGCGGCGCCAGCCAAAATCATGGCTGCAAGGGCTTGGTTAAATCGATTCCTACGCATCATTGATAGTTCTCATAGGTTGAGGGTGGTATAGGCTTGGAAGTAGGCATATATCCAGGAACATTAAGCTTCATGATATCAACTGGATTGCTACCAGCACTACCAAAGCCCCTAAATTCTATTTGGAATAAAACCTGGGTAGTGGTTATTTGTGAGGTATTGAGCATTTGTGAATAGGCTCCGCGCAGAGTCCAACAGTCGCGCATCCACTCTAAAGCCACCAGCGTATTTAGCGTTTTGGTCGTTAAGGCGTCATAACCCCAGCGGCCCAAGACCGATACCTCACGAGTAAGGGGCCACTGACCTGAGACGTTGTATTGGTCTGTTGTAGTCTGTGCCAAGGTAGCAGGAGTGGGGCCAAAAGCCTGCGTTGGCGGAGTCCAAACGTTTCGATACCCAAAGTTCAAGCTTCTACCTGGTGTGGGACGCCAACTGCCACCCACCGTGGTCTGTACAAATTTATTTAACTGAGTGTTGTATTGCCCGAACATATCTGCACTAAAGTTTCCAAGCAGGCGAACCGCGGCTGAACCCAAGGTATCTGAATAGGTTGTGGGATTGGCAATATTGCCATTGAGCCCCACCCGTTGGCCGGTAAAGTCTTGTCTTTGGGCAATAGTCACGTTTGCACGTTCGGCACCAGTATTGGCCTCAATCATGCGGCTAGTAATACCGCCAGTGAGTTTATTGTTATCCGCAATACGGTCATTACCAACAAAAGTATTTTCACTAAATATCTGAGTCACCCCAAAACCAGCATCCGTCGTGTCAAACAAAGGGGTAAGAGCCTGATTTTGATAGGGGGTGTAGACATAAAAGGCTCTCGGCTCCATTGTGAGCAACATATCGCGCCCGAAGAAACCTTTTAATTCTGCAGCATCCCTTTCAAAAGCAAGACCTGAGTCCAAACTAAATGTTGGAATCGTAAAACCTTGCACTGGAGGAGCAACGCCCAAGGGATTATTGGCAGTCACAGCGGCAGTAGCCGCGTAAGTATTGGACTGAAAACTTACCTTCGGAGTGATGTAATAACCCGGCGTAATTTGAGGTAAAGACATTGCGCCTTTAATGACAGTACGATCTGCCTGGCTGTAGAGATAGCCTGCTGGTGCATAAGCAGGGTTACTATTTACGTTATATGCAAAGCGGGTGTAATCCGTTGAGAACGTAGTGACTGGCCCAGAGGGCAATGCCAGGTACTTACCGCTAGCATCTGCGACCGTTGGCGTCAAACGATTGCTATAGCTCGCATTGATATTTGGTAATACGTTATATGGCGACTGAACTGGTGCAGTTAGGTCAGGCTGCAAGGTTTGGAAAGTGACCGCCTTTGCCGAAACATTCCAGTTACTCAAACTTCCAGTCAGGTTCTTGGTAGTGCCCACTTCTTGACGAAACTGACTGGTAACTGCCCCCGCAATGCTCTGAGAAAAGTCGGTAGGGTACAAGCTATCCGAAACACGGGCAACGTTGGCATATCCAGTCCAAGAGCCAGGCATGGGGATACCACCGGGTCCAAGACCACCAGTAAAGGCTTGACGCTGCTGCCAGTCATAGCGCCAGCGATCTGTTCCTGTTTTACGGTCATATGGCAGGTAATCACCACCAAGAGTCCCGGAATAAAGCGGGTCTAAGAATTGATACTTAGCGCCCAGCTGAACGCCGCGTTGACCCATTACTCGAGGTATCAACAACAAGTCGCGATTAGGTGCAATGTTGACGTAATACGGTTGCGTCACATCAATACCATTATTGGAGTTGTAGCCTGCTACCGGTGACAATATTCCAGAGCGACGTTGATTCGATGTTGGTGCGGTGAAATAAGGCACATAAGCAATGGGTACATCGAAGAATCGCATGACACCATGTGTGCCAACCATTTCTTTTTGCTCGTTATCAATCTCCAGCGTACTCGCCGTGAAATACCAATCTAAATTTTCTGGAGTACAGGTTGTGTAGGTGGCCTTATCAAACACAAACACGTCAGAAGTTTCGATCGTTAATTTTTTTGCATTTCCGCTGGCACGGTTATCACGCAACTCATAAGTAGGAGTTTCCATTTCCCCTTCACGCGCGTCTACCCTAAAGCGCGCTTTCGGCCCCTTGAACGATGCATTGCCTTTTGAAAATTCGGTATTGCCAGATAAATTGGCTACATCAGAATCGGGATCGTATTTAATTTCATCCGCTTTAATCACTGCGCCATTACGACGAATTTGAGCGCGCCCTTTTAAACGCATTTCACGATCGACAATTCCATCAATCGAATCGCTGGAGGTAAAGGTTAAAGCTCGACCGTCATCAATAGGCTTTCCAACACGCAGTTGATCATCCAATTTTAAGACAGTGACGTCTCCACGATCAGGTATTAAAACTGTATTTTGGGCTTTATTTGGATCACTGATTGGAGGCAAAGGAGCGGGTGCTTGAGCAACGCTTGGGAGGGCAAATTGCGACAATCCAACCCCCATCATTATTCGCAGGGTGACAGCTAAAAAAAGAGGGGCGCAAAGGCCGGCGCGACGGCGATAATGACTCATAGATCCAGACCCGCCTTATTATACGAATCGACCATGACTGACTCTCGCTTAGACACCCTCCGCAACTGGCTAAAAGGCCTTGAACCTCGCTGGCAATTAGATCTCCCCACTTTAGCCCCTGCCTCGGCAGATGCCAGCTTTAGGCGGTATTTCCGAATTAGGTCCAAAAACCCGGATTTTCCGACTTTGATCGTGATGGATGCCCCACCCCAACATGAGCCCTTAGATGCCTTCATTAAGGTTGATTTATTGCTTGAAAATGCCGGTCTTAATGTTCCTAAAATTTTAGAAAAAAATGTAGCCGAGGGATTTTTATTACTCAATGATCTGGGTACTAAAACTTACCTTGCAGAACTCAACTCTGAGAGCGCTGACCATCTATACAAAGATGCGACCCATGCCTTAATTCAAATGCAATTAGCAAGTAAGTCAGATGGATTGCCAAACTATGATGAAGCGCTATTACAACATGAGTTGGATTTATTTCCTGAGTGGTATCTTAAGAAACACTTACATGTCGAGTTAACAGCACTTCAAGATTCTCAAATCAAGCAAGCATTTGAATTGATTATTCAAAATAATTTGGCCCAAGCAAAAGTCTATGTACATCGCGATTACCATTCACGTAATTTGATGGTGACGGAAAAAAATAATCCTGGAGTAATCGATTTTCAAGATGCAGTGTATGGCCCCATCACTTACGATGCATCTTCACTCTGGCGTGATGCTTACATTGCATGGCCAGAAGAACGCGTGATTGATTGGGTGATTAAGTTTTGGGAAGAAGGTCGTCAAGCAGGCTTACCCATGCCAACTGATTTTGGTCAGTTCTATCGTGACTTTGAATGGATGGGTTTGCAACGCCACTTAAAAGTCTTGGGAATATTTGCCAGACTCTATCATCGCGATGGTAAAGATGGCTATCTCAAAGACATCCCCTTGGTACTCGAATATGCGATTGCCACTGCAAATCGTTATATCGAATTGAAGCCCTTGGCCCGTATTCTAGAATCGACGCGGCCCACTCAGGATTGATGGTCACTCCTCATGAATAAGCCCACTCTCATTCCGTGCTTTTTACTAGCCGCTGGTCGAGGTGAGCGCATGCGCCCATTAACGGATGAGCTGCCCAAGCCACTACTCACCATCAAAAACAAATCCTTGCTAGCCTGGCATCTAGAAGCCTTGAGTGAAGCAGGCATTCAAAAGGTTGTAATAAACCATGCCTGGCTTGGCCAGAAAATTGAATCGGCTCTGGGCAGTGGCAGCCAATTTAACCTCAATATCACCTACTCTCCAGAAGCGAGCGCCCTAGAAACAGCAGGAGGCATTCGCAAGGCATTACCCCTACTAAACCCTAGTGATTATTTCCTAGTCATCAACGGTGATGTTTTTAGCCCAAACCTGCCAATAAAGCAGCTTTTGGACCAAGTTTCCGTCTTACGCAGCCTGCCAAACAAGCCTTTAGCGCATCTTTTGATGGTTCCAAACCCGCCTCAACACCCTGATGGGGACTTTCATCTCAAAGACTCCCAGGTGACTGGTGAGCCTCTCGCTGGCACTGAAAAACTTACCTTTTCCGGTATTGGGCTCTATCACCTGGACCTCTTTCAGGATTTAGAGCTAGATGTGCCGGCTAAGCTTGCCCCACTTCTCAGAGAGGCTATGTCTGAAAATAGGGTGACTGGTGAAAAATATATCGGTCCGTGGCACGATGTAGGTACACCCCAACGATTACAAGAGCTCAATGTAGCTAATGAATAAATCTGCTATTTACCAACAACGTCGAGTTGAACTCGCAAAACTGATCTGTGCCAAAACCGGTGGGGGCATTGCCATCATCAGTACAGCACCTGAGACTGCTCGCAATCGAGATAGCGAGTTTCCCTATCGTCATGACAGTGATTTTTTCTACCTTACCGGCTTTGAAGAGCCGGGCGCAACACTGGTACTAAAAATTGCTGGATCAACCTCACAACCTCAACTGGAATCACATCTTTTTTGCCGGCCTAAAGATGCAGAGCGAGAAATTTGGGATGGCATTCGCCTAGGTCCAGACGCAGCACCGGCGGTATTGGGTGTGGAATATGCCCACAGCAATCATGAGCTTGATGGCAAGCTGAGTAATTTATTAGCTGATCAAGATGCTGTTTATATCCGCCTGTCAGAGAGTGCCGAGATAGATCGTCGCTTGCGTCATTGGATGGAAGAAGTGCGAGCTCAGGCTCGTGCTGGCGTCAATCCACCCTCAGAGTTTCATGACATTGAGAGTCTCATTCATGAAATGCGTCTCTTTAAAGATGCACATGAAATTGACATCATGCGTCGTGCTGCCGCAATTTCTGCGCGCGCCCACGTTCGCGCCATGCAAGCTTGTAAACCGGGAATCCGGGAGTACCATCTCGAAGCGGAACTCCTTCACGAGTTCCGCTATAGCGGTGCACAAAGCGTTGCCTACAACAGTATTGTTGCTGGCGGCGCCAACTCCTGCATTTTGCATTACCGCGCTAGTGATGCCGAACTCCGAAGTGGTGATTTATGCTTGATAGATGCTGGCTGCGAGCTTGATGGCTATGCTTCCGATATCACTCGTACCTTTCCAGTAAATGGAAAATTTTCAGGACCACAACGCGCTCTGTATGACATTACCCTCGCATCTCAAGAAGCTGCCATCGCGGCAACTAAGCCTGGCAATACATTTATGCAGCCACATGAGGCAGCGCTCAAAGTGCTGACTCAAGGCTTGCTTGATGAGAAGCTTCTCAGCTTAGCTGAGCTAGGTTCACTAGAGAACGCGATTGAGACTGCTGCCTATCGTCGTTTTTATATGCATCGCACCTCACATTGGTTAGGCATGGATGTGCACGATGTTGGCTCTTATCGTGAACCACTTAGCGCAGTAACAGATTCTTCAGAAAAACCATGGCGCCATCTAAGGCCCGGCATGGTGCTCACTATCGAGCCAGGCCTTTATGTGCGCCCAGCAAATGATATAGATGAGCGCTTCTGGAATATCGGCATCCGCATTGAAGATGATGTCGTAGTCAACGATGTCGGATGCGAATTAATTTCTCGTGGCGTGCCGGTTAATGCCGATGAGATTGAAGCGCTAATGAAGAATAATTAAATTCCCAAGCATGTCAGCAAAGAACTTCGATATCCTGATTCAAGGTGGCGGCCCAGTAGGCTTAGCCTGCGCCGCCTGGTGTCTGCAAAAATTTCCAGAAGCAAGCATCGCCTTACTTGACCGCAATCCGGTGGATGATGCTGATTTAGCGGCTGCTGACAGCCGAGGGATTGCCTTATCGCACGGCAGTAAATTATTGCTAGACACCATTGATGCATGGCCTACCGAATGTGCTGACATTTATCGGGTACACGTATCGCAAGCGGGCCGTTTTGGTCGCGCACTCATGACTCGTGAAGAGCTGAAACAAGATGCACTGGGCCACATCATTCGCTATCGTGATATTCACCTCACACTGCGTAAAGCTTTAAGAGCTATTCAAGCAAATAGTCCACATTTTGTGTGGCGCCATATCGATACCAATACAGATATTGCTGACATAGAAGCTAAATGTGTAGTTCATGCTGAAGGTGGCTTGTTTAAAAAACAGGATTGGGTGGAATCTGGCAGAGACTATGAACAATCCGCTTTAGTTGGATTGGTCGAGGTCGAGAATGCAGCGCCTCATCAGGCATGGGAGCGCTTTACCTCTGAAGGGCCTTTAGCAGTTTTGCCAAGCCACTATGGCCCCAATATTCTCAATCTCGTTTGGTGTGGTACCCCAAGCTCTTCGCAAACACGCCTCGCTTTAAGTGATGCTGATTTTTTGAAGAGCTTGCAAGCTGAGTTTGGATCGCGTATCGGGCAATTTCTTAAAATCCAAGATCGCCGCCTTTACGAACTGGGGCTCAATTACCGCAAAGAAATTACTCGGGTTAATGAGGTCTGGATTGGCAATGCAGCCCAGGCTTTGCATCCCGTTGCAGGACAAGGCCTCAACCTTGGGTTGAGGGATGCCTATCTTTTAGCCGAAAAACTCAGCTCCTTATTTTCCAAACCTGAAGATCATAAAACCGCTGCCGCCATAGAAAGCACCCTGCAAGACTATGCTCAAAGCCGCAAGGCGGATCGATCCGCCACCATTGGCTTGACCGACTTCATGGCCAGAATCTTCACCTCAAATCTTCTGCCGCTTGTGATCGGCCGAGGATTAGCTTTATCAGCCCTCCAATGGCTTCCCCCAGTCAAAACAGCCTTAGCCCGCCAGATGATGTTTGGCAGGCGCTAAGGGGCTTAAATAGCCTACCAAATACCCGCATTACCAGTTTGACCTAAGTCACGGAATCTGCCTATTTTTTAGGCAGATTTAGGCTGACTTGTGCTAAAGTGACACCCTTTCCCTAGCTCTAGAAGTGCTCCAGAATCCATCCTGAAATACATGAAGATTGGCCCACACCTTCTCGCAAATAGATTATTTGTTGCCCCGATGGCAGGGGTAACGGATCGCCCCTTTCGTCAGCTTTGCAAAAAGCTGGGTGCTGGCTATGCCGTGTCTGAAATGATCGCCTCTAACGCTTTGCTGTGGAAGAGTGAAAAAACCCAGCGTCGCGCTAATCACCAAGGTGAATTTAAGCCGATCGCAGTTCAAATCGCTGGGGCTGATCCCAGGATGATGGCTGCGGCAGCCAAACTCAACGTCGACCATGGCGCCCAAATTATTGATATCAATATGGGTTGCCCTGCTAAAAAAGTATGCAATGTTGCAGCCGGTTCTGCGCTATTAAGAGATGAACCTTTAGTGCGGCAAATTTTAGAAGCCGTAGTTCAGGCTGTAGGCATAGGCCCCAATGCAGTTCCTGTCACGTTAAAGATTCGGACAGGCTGGGATCGAGAGCATAAAAATGCGATTGATATTGCGCGTCTTGCAGAAAAGTCCGGTATCTCCATGTTGACTGTTCATGGTCGCACAAGAGCGGATTTGTATCACGGTGAAGCCGAGTACGAGACCATTACCGCAGTGAAAAATAGCGTTGCCATTCCAGTAGTGGCTAATGGCGACATCACGACTCCAGAAAAAGCGGCATTTGTTTTAAAAGAAACGGGTGCTGATGCCATCATGATTGGTCGAGCCGCGCAAGGGCGTCCCTGGATTTTTCGTGAGATTAATCATTTTCTGGAAACTGGCGGTAAATTACCAACTCCACAGATTAATGAGATTCAAGAGATCATGAATGCTCATCTCATTGATCACTATGAGTTCTACGGCGAATATATTGGTTTACGCACTGCGCGTAAGCACATCGGCTGGTATTGCAAGGGCTTGCGAGACTCTCGTGCATTTCGACAAAAAATGAATACTGCCGATGATTGCAAAACCCAATTGCAAATGGTGAATGATTTTTTCAATGAAATGAAATCCCATTCTGATCGTTTGTTATTTTTAGAAGCAGCCTAAATTTAGTTTTTTAGTTATTCAATTTATCTATGACCAATAAGCACCCTATTACCGAATGTATTGAGACTCAACTCCAACGTTATTTGGATGACCTCAAAGGAACACCCCCATCTGATCTTTACCAAATGGTTCTCGCAGTGGTTGAAAAGCCGATGTTGGAATTAGTGATGCAGCACGCGAAGCAGAATCAATCTTTGGCTGCGCAGTATCTTGGCATCAACCGCAATACGCTGCACAAGAAGTTGCTTGAACACCAACTCCTCAAATAAGCCAAATCCATTCGCAAATTCTTGATTAATTAAACCTTCTGAAAAATATGATCCGCACAGCCCTACTCTCTGTTTCCGATAAAAATGGCATTGTGCCGTTCGCCAAAGCCCTACATGATCAAGGCGTCAAGCTGATCTCTACTGGCGGTACCGCAAAGCTCTTAGCTGAAAATGATTTACCCGTAGTGGAAGTATCTTCACTCACTAAGTTTCCAGAGATGCTAGACGGCCGCGTAAAAACTCTGCACCCTATGGTGCATGGTGGCTTATTGGCTCGCCGAGATTTTCCGGAGCATATGGCTGCTTTAAAAGAGCATGGCATCGATACGATCGATATGCTGGTTATTAATCTCTACCCATTTAATGAGACCGTTGCTAAAGCGGATTGCTCATTTGAAGATGCGGTTGAGAATATTGATATTGGTGGGCCAGCGATGTTGCGCGCTGCCGCCAAGAATCATCAAGATGTGACCGTACTGATCTCCCCCGAAGATTACGCGCCAGTATTAAATGAAATGAAAGCCAATCAGAATGTGGTTTCTTATAAAACCAATTTGGGTCTGGCTAAAAAAGTATTTGCCCATACCGCACAATACGACGGTGCGATTGCAAATTATTTATCCGCCCTAGGCGATGACCTTGATCACAAAAAGCGCTCTGCCTATCCAGAAACTCTGCACCTTGCCTTCGAAAAGGTGCAAGAAATGCGTTACGGTGAAAACCCACACCAATCCGCAGCCTTCTATAAAGACATCTATCCAGTCGATGGCGCACTGGCCAATTACAAACAATTGCAAGGCAAAGAGCTCTCTTACAACAACATCGCTGACGCCGACTCTGCTTGGGAATGCGTTAAGAGCTTTACTGGTAATGTCGGTGGTGCAGCAGCTTGCGTCATTATTAAACATGCCAATCCTTGCGGTGTAGCTGTAGGTGGCAATGCGCTTGAGGCCTATCAAAAAGCATTTAAAACAGATCCAAGTTCAGCATTTGGTGGAATTATTGCCTTCAATGTACCGTGTGACGGTGTCGCAGCTGAAGCAATTGCTAAGCAGTTCGTAGAAGTATTGATTGCGCCTAGCTTTAGTGATGAAGCAAAAGCCATCTTTGCTGCCAAACAAAATGTCCGTCTCCTGGAAATTCCTCTAGGCACTGCATTTAATACTTTTGATTTAAAACGCGTTGGTGGTGGCTTGCTAGTTCAGTCTCCAGATGCGAAGAACGTACTTGAGAATGAAATGCGTGTTGTGAGCAAGCGCCTTCCAACGCCAAGCGAAATGCACGAAATGATGTTTGCATGGCGTGTTGCGAAGTTCGTAAAATCCAATGCGATTGTGTATTGTGCTAACGGCATGACGCTCGGGATTGGCGCCGGCCAAATGAGCCGCGTTGACTCTGCTCGTATGGCAAGTATTAAGGCTGAGAACGCTGGCTTGAGCCTCAAAGGCTCTGCAGTTGCCAGCGATGCCTTCTTCCCATTCCGTGACGGCTTAGATGTCGTGGTCAATGGTGGTGCAAGTTGTGCCATTCAACCAGGTGGCAGTATGCGTGATGATGAAATCATTGCTGCGGCTAATGAGCATGGCATTGCCATGATCTTTACTGGTACACGCCACTTCCGTCATTAAGCAAAGAAATTAGTAAACCACTCATGCGCTGGATAGGAATCGACCCAGGTCTACGAACAACTGGTTTTGGTGTCATTGATGTTGATGGCCAAAAACTGACTTATGTAGCATCTGGGACGATTGAAAGTGGTGATCCAGCCCAAGGACTTCCACAGAGATTGGGAATCTTGTACGCGGGAATCAAAGAAGTGCTGGAGACCTACCACCCAGAGCAAGCCGCTATTGAGGAAGTGTTTCTCAACGTCAACCCGCGCTCTACCCTGATGCTGGGTCAAGCTAGAGGCGCCGTGATTGCCGCACTGGTTTCTGAAAAACTATCCGTCGCTGAATACAGCGCCCTCAGAGTAAAGCAATCTATCGTTGGGACTGGTCGAGCTACCAAACCCCAAGTACAAGAAATGGTTAAACGTTTATTGCGTTTAAGCCGTGCTCCAGGAACGGATGCGGCAGATGCTTTGGGGGTAGCTATTTGCGCCGCCCATCACGCCCAGATTCCAAAAGCAATTACTGCCGCACTTGCGCCCAAAAAGACTGGCAAGAAATAACAATACAAACAGGTTAAGATCTTCACATGATTGGTCGCATTCAAGGAATTCTCGTTTCAGTTCATCCTCCCCGCCTCTTGGTAGATTGCCAAGGCGTTGGTTATGAGATTGATGTACCTATGAGTACTTTGTACCAATTGCCTGAGACCAATCAAAAAATTACGCTACTCACCCACTTCCAAGTCCGCGAAGATGCCCAACAACTGTTTGGCTTTGCTACCGAGACAGAGCGTGAAGCATTTAGACAACTGATCAAGATTAGTGGTGTTGGCTCACGCACTGCTCTCGCCGTGCTTTCTGGTATGAGCGTGAACGAACTCGCTCAAGCGATTGCAATGCAGGAGGCGGGTCGACTTACTCAGGTTCCTGGTATTGGTAAAAAAACTGCGGAGCGCCTTTGCCTGGAACTCAAAGGGAAGTTAGCTCCCGACTTAGAGATTACTGGTGGCAAGCCCCAAGCGGTTGAAGCGAGTAGCGAGGTATTACAAGCGCTTTTGGCGCTGGGCTACTCAGAAAAAGAGGCTCATTTAGCCCTCAAACAAATACCACCTGATACGACTGTGTCAGATGGTATTCGTATGGGCCTGAAATACCTCTCAAAATCTTAAAACCACTACACTTGTAGTATGGCAATACATACCGAAGACCTGAGCTCTATTCCTGAAGATTTGCCGGAAGACCATGATCGTATCGTCAGCGGTGCAGCAGGTAATTCTGAGGCCGTCTTTGAAAGGGCTTTGCGTCCAAAACAGCTTGATGAGTATGTTGGTCAAACTAAGGCACGCGCCCAACTAGAAATCTTCATTACCGCAACTAGAGCCCGTCAAGAAGCCTTAGATCACGTTCTGTTATTTGGCCCTCCCGGGCTAGGTAAAACCACCTTGGCCCACATCATTGCTAGAGAGCTTGGCGTGAACTTGCGCCAAACCAGTGGTCCAGTATTAGATCGGCCTGGTGATCTTGCCGCTTTACTGACTAACTTAGAAGCAAACGATGTGCTCTTTATTGATGAGATCCATCGCCTCTCTCCTGTGGTTGAAGAAATTCTATATCCAGCCCTTGAGGATTACAGCCTCGACATCATGATTGGTGAAGGTCCTGCCGCACGTAGTGTCAAGATTGATCTCAAGCCATTTACATTGATCGGTGCAACCACTCGCGCTGGTATGCTCACCAACCCACTGCGTGATCGCTTTGGCATTGTGGCAAGACTGGAGTTCTACACCACTGAAGAACTTACTCAGATCATCACCCGCTCCGCGAGCTTACTGAAGGCAGATATCGATCCCGAAGGATCAATTGAGATTGCGAAGCGCGCTAGAGGTACTCCACGTATCGCCAACCGTCTATTACGTCGAGTGCGTGACTATGCCGAAGTCAAAGGTAACGGTACCATCACTAAAGATATGGCCGATGCCGCATTGAAGATGCTCGATGTAGATCCAAGCGGCTTTGATGTGATGGACCGTAAACTGCTCGAAGCAATTTTGCACAAATTTGATGGTGGCCCAGTAGGTATTGATAACTTGGCCGCCGCGATTGGTGAAGAGCGCGATACCATTGAAGATGTCTTAGAACCTTACTTAATCCAGCAGGGCTACCTACAAAGAACGTCTCGTGGACGCGTTGCCACTAGACAAGCTTATGAGCATTTTGGTTTAAAAGCGCCAAGTAATTTATCGAACTCAGAGCCTTTGGAATAGCACTCGGCTTATTTAAGCGCAGGTGCTAATCTTTTCTTGGAGCTTGCCATGGCCAGCGGCCATCAATTTCTAATGTCAAAGACCAGCTTAAGAAGCATCGAATAAGCACAATAGCTCCGAGTACCGCGACACTAGTTAAGGTTGGGCTAATTGCCACCGTGCGAATCACATCGCCAGCAACCAGTACTTCAAGGCCCAAAATTAATGAGCGCACAATTTGAATGCGAAATCCTTTGTAAGCAATATCCGCTGATTGAGTAAGCAACTCTTTAGCAAAGATACATAAACCCCAAAGCACTCCTAGAGAAACAACTGCTACCCCTAAGGCATCCATGACATCGCTTACATCTCGAATAATTTCAATTAGATTCATGGGGAATTTTTATATGGAAGAATTAATGTAAGCAAATCATTGAAAATCTATACCAATACAACCTTAGCAAACTTTCGCTTACCCACTTGAACTACATAAGTTCCCGCTTCAACCTTCAATTGTTTATCACCAATAGTTACGCTATCAATCTTCACGCCGTTTTGCTCAATATTACGCATGGCTTCAGATGTTGATGGCGCAAGGCCTGCAGCTTTGAGTAAGCTGGCGATCCCCATAGGGGCACCAGTTAAATGGACTTCTGGAATCTCATCAGGTACTCCGCCTTTAGCTCGATGGTTAAAGTCTTCAAGCGCCTTTTCTGCAGCAGCCTGAGAATGGAAGCGCGCTACGATTTCTTGACCGAGCAGTACTTTGCAATCGCGTGGATTACGACCAGCAGCGACTTCTTGCTTCATTAAATCAATTTCAGCCATGGGGCGGAATGACAGCAATGTAAAGTAATCCCACATTAAGTCATCAGAAATACTCATGAGCTTACCGAACATCTCGCTAGCAGGCTCGCTGATACCAATGTAATTGCCTTTGGACTTACTCATCTTGTCCACGCCATCCAAACCAACGAGGAGTGGCATTGTCAAAATACATTGTGGCTCTTGGCCATACTCTCGTTGAAGTTCGCGCCCAACTAAAAGATTAAATTTTTGATCGGTGCCACCGAGCTCTAAATCACTCTTCAAGGCAACAGAGTCATAGCCCTGCATCAATGGATATAAAAACTCATGCACAGAGATAGGTACACCACTGCGGTAACGCTTTGTAAAGTCATCACGCTCTAGCATCTGGGCAACGGTATATCGAGCAGCTAACTGAATCATGCCACGTGCGCCCAGTGGATCACACCACTCGCTGTTGTAACGCACTTCAGTTTTACTTGGATCTAGCACCATACTGGCTTGACGATAGTAAGTCTGCGCATTGACGGCGATTTCTTCAGCAGTCAGTGGTGGACGCGTTGCATTACGTCCAGAAGGATCGCCAATCATGCTGGTGAAGTCGCCAATCAAGAAAATGACTGTATGGCCCAAATCCTGTAGCTGACGTAATTTATTCAAAACTACCGTATGGCCCAAATGAATATCAGGCGCAGTAGGATCTAAACCCAACTTAATCCGTAAAGGTGTACCCGTAGCCTGGCTCTTAGCTAGCTTTTGAATCCAATCGGCCTCGACTAATAGCTCGTCACAGCCTCTTTTGGTCACTTCAAGAGCTGTAAAAACCTCAGGAGTTAGTGGATATTTTTGTTCTGGTTTAGCCGTCATGCTGATGGGTTAACTTAGTTACTTACGTAGTCGGTTAAATTAGGAGTTAAATTGCTAAAGCATAATTGTCGCATTCCTGAGAACAAAGTCCCGATACCGCATGAATAAGCCGCAATCCCTCTATATTGGCCTGATGTCTGGCACTAGCCTAGATGGGATTGATGCCGTGCTGGCACAGATTGAAGCCTCTGGGGAGGCCTGCCTTCTAAACTACGTAAGCACCCCTTTTAGTGCCGAGTTACGCAAAGCCTTGCTGGACTTACAAAGTCCTGGACAAAACGAGATTCACCGAGAAAATCAGGCCGCCAACGCCCTGGCTACTGCTTATGCAGATACTGTTCACCAATTACTCGCTAAAGCCAAAGTAAGCCCTGCAGAAATCAGCGCTATTGGTGCCCATGGCCAAACTATTCGCCATCAGGCTGATCTCTCTCATCATCTTGCGTATACCCACCAAACTCTCAATCCAGCCCTGTTAGCTGAATTAACTGGCATCGATGTGATCGCCGATTTTAGAAGTCGTGATCTAGCGGCAGGTGGTCATGGCGCCCCTCTAGTACCCGCTTTTCATGCGCAACAATTTACTGCTAACAAGAGCATTGCCGTACTCAATCTTGGTGGGATTGCTAACCTGACGCTACTGCCAAAAGATGGTGAGGTAAAAGGGTTTGATTGTGGCCCCGGAAACATGCTGATGGATGCCTGGATTGCTGATCAGCAAGGGCATACCTTTGATGAAAATGGTGCCTGGGCATTGCAAGGCGAGGTCAATCAAGCTCTTTTAGAAAAACTATTAGCTGATCCATTTTTTGCAAAAGCTCCGCCCAAGAGTACCGGTCGCGACGACTTCCATTTAGCGTGGCTACAAAAACATATTGATGCAGAAAATATTAACGCTGAAGATATCCAAGCCACGCTATTACATCTCACTGTGAACTCAGCTTTACAGGCTTTAGTACGCCATGCGCCGCAAACCCAGACGCTGATTGTCTGTGGTGGTGGTGCTCGTAATATCGCTCTGCTAGATTTATTTAAAAGCAGAGCCAATGAAGTGTTTAAAAAATCGCTAGAGATTGTGACAAGTGATGCGCTTGGCATTGATCCACAACTAGTAGAAGGTCTTGCATTCGCATGGCTTGCCTGGGCCCACAAAGAAAAACGGCCAGCAAATTTGCCAGCCGTTACGGGAGCGAAGGGTCCTAGAATCCTAGGCGCTTGCTATCCTGCGTAGTTTTCTATTCCCTTAAGCAGAGAAAGAAGATCCGCAACCACAAGTAGTTTGGGCATTTGGATTTTTGATTACAAACTGTGAACCGTTAATATCTTCTTTGTAATCAATCTCAGCACCAACCAAGTATTGGAAGCTCATTGAATCAACCAATAAAGTCACGCCATTCTTTTCAAAGAGTGTGTCATCTTCATTCACAGCATCATCAAATGTGAAGCCGTATTGAAATCCTGAGCAACCACCACCCTGAACAAACACGCGTAGCTTTAATTCAGGATTACCCTCTTCGGCAATCAAGTCAGCCACTTTTGCAGCAGCACTATCCGTAAACACCAAAGGAGTTGGTGGCTCGGCTAAATCTTGTACAGATTGCGCAGTTTCTTGCGTTGCTAATTGGGTCATGATTTACTCCTAATTCAAAAGGCGATGATCTATTTTAGGCTTTTAATACCAAGTGTGCTGAAGGGTCTTTCCTTATGGGGAAACAGCAATCTGCGTTAATCCAGTGGTCTCAGGCAAGCCAAACATGAGGTTCATACACTGAACGCCCTGACCTGAGGCGCCCTTAACCAGATTATCCTCAACCACCAAAATGACTAAAGTATCGCCGTCGCCGGGACGATGAATGGCGATACGTAAGCCATTACTCCCCCGTACAGAGCGTGTTTCTGGGTGACTGCCTGCAGGCATCACATCCACAAAAGGCTCGTCTTTGTAGAAATCCTCGTATAGCTTTTGGAAATCCACATTCATTCCAGCCTCAGTCAAGCGCACATAAAGCGTTGAATGAATACCCCTAATCATTGGCGTCAAGTGCGGCACAAATGTCAGGCCAATTTGATCATGGCCAGCAATTGCCTTTAAGCCCTGGACGATCTCTGGAAGATGACGATGACCTTTAACGGCATAGGCTTTGAAGTTATCGCTAGACTCTGACAGCAAGGTTCCAATCTCTGCCTTACGTCCAGCGCCGGATGTTCCTGACTTAGAGTCGGAAATAATATGTTTGCCATCAATCAGCTGTTTACCGCTGGTGGACTTTGGTGAAAGTAATGGGGCAAGTCCAAGTTGTACTGAAGTAGGGTAGCAGCCAGCTAAACCGACAACACGCGCTTTTTTAATAGCCTCACGATTAATCTCAGCTAAGCCATAAACTGCTTCTGCCAATATTTCTGGACAGCCATGCTCCATGCCGTACCACTTGGAAAATTCTTTGACATCCTTCAAACGGAAGTCAGCAGCGAGATCCAAAATTTTCACATTATTGGCGAGCAACTCTTTTGCTTGCGCCATAGCAACGCCATGTGGAGTTGCAAAGAACACCACATCACATTCATTTAACTTAGCTTCGTCTGGGGTCGTGAACTTGAGGTCAATGCGGCCACGTAAAGAAGGGAACATCTCAGCCACTGGCATACCCGCTTCTGTGCGAGAAGTAATTGCCTGGATCTTTACGTCGGGGTGTTGCGCTAACAAACGCAGTAATTCCACTCCCGTGTATCCAGTGCCGCCTACGATACCAACTTTAATCATGCCATTCTCCAAAATACCGACTGATGAATTTTATTTCTTTAATACCTAGATTGTAGAAACAAAAAGGGCCGCTTGCGCGACCCTTTCGATAAAACTGAAGCGACCGAAAGAAATTAGCGCTTGCTGAACTGCTTACGGCGACGCGCGCCATGCAGACCAACTTTTTTACGCTCAACTTCACGAGCATCGCGAGTTACCAGGCCTGCTTTTGACAGGGCTGGCTTCAATGCGTTGTCGTAGTCAATCAATGCACGAGTAACACCGTGACGAACCGCACCAGCTTGGCCAGTTTCACCGCCACCGCTAACGTTTACTTTGATATCAAAGGTAGTTAGGTGAGCTGTGAGAGCCAAAGGCTGACGAGCAATCATGCGTGATGTTTCACGAGCAAAATAAGCATCGATAGGCTTACCATTAACAATGATTTCGCCCTTGCCAGATTTAATGAATACACGCGCCACAGAACTCTTGCGACGACCAGTACCGTAATTCCAATTTCCGTAATTAATAGCCATTTGGTTTCCTTAAATCTCTAACGCTTTTGGCTGTTGAGCCGCATGCGGATGACTGGCGTCGCCATAGACTTTTAATTTCTTAATCATGGCATAGCCTAGTGGGCCTTTTGGCAACATACCCTTCACAGCCTTCTCCAAAGCGCGACCTGGAAAACGATCTTGCATCTTGTCGAAGTTGGTCGAGCTAATACCACCTGGGTATCCGCTGTGACGGTAATAAATTTTGTTCAAGCCTTTTGTGCCTGTAACACGCAGCTTAGAAGAGTTGATGACAACAATGAAGTCGCCGGTATCAACGTGTGGGGTGTATTCAGGTTTATGCTTGCCGCGTAGACGGAGTGCCACTTCACTGGCGACACGACCGAGGACTTTGTCCGTAGCGTCAATCACGAACCATTCATGCACTACCTCATGGGATTTTGCAGAAAAAGTTTTCATGATTTCTCAAATTGTTATAGTCAAAAAAAATTACTCCAATCAAACTACGTCCACCTTGGCCCTGCTTATGTTTGCAAGCTCGCAGATTCTGTAATTCACTTGGTACAACAATTACCGCTGACTGGTTCGGTAATTCAGTAAAGCCTTGAATTGTAACCCAAAAAAAACCCAGGAACGAGTCCTGGGTTGGAATCCACCTATGTTTTAAGTGGAGGAGACACTGGGAGGTAAGTCGCAGTCTTGTATAAGACTGACTACCAATATGGTCATTCTACACAATAAATATGGTGCAATGCAAGAAAGTTGATCAAAATCAAGTTTTTGATGCTTTTTTGCAAAAACGGGCCTTCAGCTGGAACCCATCATTATTGGTAAACTATTGATAATATTGATTAATTTTGCAATTTAAGGGTCACTAGCATGGAATGTCGAGTAAGTTGGTTGGGTAACGGCGGAATGGCCTTTTCAGCGGAAACTGGTAGCGGCCATCAAGTCAAAATGGATGGTCCACCCGAAGCTGGGGGAAACAATAGCGCCCCAAGGCCCATGGAGCTGATTTTGGCTGGCACTGGTGGTTGCTCTGCCTTTGATGTGGTTTTAATCCTACAGCGCTCCCGTCAAGAGATTAGCGCCTGCGATGTCCAGCTAACTGCAGAGAGGGCGGAAACCGAGCCCAAGGTGTTTACGAAAATTAACCTGCATTTCACGGTTAAGGGCAAAAACTTAGATTTGGCCAAGGTTGAGCGTGCAGTAAAGCTATCTCACGAAAAATACTGCTCAGCTACCACAATGCTCGCCAAAACTGCAGAAATCACTTATTCCATCGATGTCCTGAACGACGATTAAAAGTACTTGATAGGTATTTGAAAAGTGCAGAGTCAATCGATAAGCCGGATTCTGTCGCCTAGATTTGCATCTAGGGGCAATCATTCCTCTAGGCCGGCAGTTACCTGACGGCTCAAGCTCCCTACCCGCAGACTCAGCGGGACGCCTCATCGCCTGCTTACTTGGGATTGCTCCAGGTGGAGGTTACCGCGTTTCACCGTAACTAAATACGCTCGTCTCTGTGGCCCTATTCCTCACGTCACCGTGGATGGCCGTTAGCCATCACCCTTCCCTATGGAGTCCGGACTTTCCTCCCCCTCAATAAAGAGGCGGCGATTGCCCAATTGACTCTGCGACTGCAGTCTAACGCAGTCGCAGAAATTTAGTCTAAAAATGAATTCTAAGAATCTTGGGGGACTTAAGCCAAAGACCAGGCAACAGTTTCGCCAGCGCGTAGGGGCACAATCGTCGCATCACCCAATGGAAGCTCTGCTGGAATACTTTGCGCCTGCTTTACCAAAGTAATTTTCTTAGTATTGCGTGGCAATGCATAAAAGTCAGGGCCATAGAAGCTAGCAAAGCCTTCAAGCTTGTCCAGCTTGCCAACACTTTCAAATGCCTCAGCATATAAGCCAAGAGCATTGAAGGCGCTATAGCATCCTGCACAGCCACAAGCCGCCTCTTTAGCGCCTTTGGCATGTGGCGCACTATCAGTGCCTAAGAAAAATCTAGGGCTAGCACTGGTTGCCGCCTCTAGCAAGGCAATGCGATGCTCCTCACGCTTAAGTACTGGCAAGCAATAATTATGCGGACGAATCCCGCCAGCAAAAATCGCATTGCGATTCATCAGCAAATGTTGTGGGGTGATAGTAGCTGCTAGAATATTTTTTCCACTGGTTTGCGCATCTCGCACATAGTGTGCAGCTTGCTTGGTAGTGATGTGTTCAAAGACAATCTTCAGCCCCGGAAAATCTTTGCGCAAAGGCTCGAGCACTTGATCTATAAATACTGCCTCACGATCAAAGATATCAATATCAGCACTAGTGACTTCACCATGCACTAACAAGGGCATACCGACCTCCTGCATTGCTTCAAGCGCAGCGTAGCAATGCTTGATATCACTCACACCAGCATCACTATTGGTTGTCGCCCCAGCGGGATAGAGCTTAAATCCGGCAACACCCACAGCTTTTGCTTTGCGTACTTCAGCAGCTGAAGTATTGTCAGTGAGGTACAAAGTCATCAATGGCGTAAAACCAGTCACACCTAAAGATTGAAGACTAGCTTCAATCCGACCGCGATAAGCATTTGCTAAATCTACAGTCGTCACTGGAGGCTTCAAATTTGGCATGATGATGGCGCGCGCAAATTGCCGCGCGGTATCTGCCAATACATCTTTCATGATTTCACCATCACGAATGTGTAAATGCCAGTCGTCTGGCTGAATCAGTTGGATTTGTGTTGGGCTATTGGACATAATTATTTATCGAGCAAGATGATGCGGAAATCATTCACATTCGTCAGTGTAGGGCCAGTTTCTACCAAAGCATCTAATTGAGCAAAAAAACCATAACAATCGTGCTGAGCCAAATACTGTGAAGGCATTAGACCCTGCTCATGAGCTGCCTGGCGAATCGCAGGAGTAAACCACGCACCAGCATTTTTTTCACTACCATCGATACCATCGGTGTCAGCAGCCAGAGCAGAAATATTCGGCAGATCTGTAGAGGCTGCGAAGAGTGAAAGGAGGTATTCGCTACAGCGACCACCGCGACCTTTGATTCCATTGGGAATAGTTACCGTGCACTCTCCACCAGAGATGAGGGCGATTGGTTTAGTAGTCTCGGTCAAAAAATGCTGACGCGACAATGTAGACTGCTCGATACCCACATCCCGAGCCTCTCCGGTAATGGTGTCACCCAATATCACTGGCTCGTAACCTTGGGTGCGGACATAGTTCGCTGCTGCCTCAAGACTCTGATAAGCAGTAGCAATCACATGATTACTTACTGCAGTATTTTTTAGGTCAGCCTCTTTTAAAGTCTCTGGAATCTCGCCAGCAACTCCACGATGCAAATGCGATAAAACAGAAGCTGGAATGATTTCACTTCCTAGGTGGTGTTTTTCCAAAATAGATAAAGCATCTTGGTACGTTGAGTAATCGGGAGCGCAAGGTCCGCTCGCAATATCCGCGGGAGCATCCCCCGTAACATCAGAAATCAATAAAGCTTCAACTCGAGCGCCTCTTGCAATCGCGAGTCTAGCTAAATTACCGCCTTGAATCGCTGATAAGTGTTTACGAATCACATTCATCTCTTCGATCGGCGCGCCAGATCGCAATAAGGCCTCAGTAGTCTTACGTATATCCTCAATACTGATACCCGCTTGGGGCATAGTGAGCAAGCTAGAACCGCCTCCGGAGATCAATGCAATCAGAATGTCACCAGCTTGTAATTCACCAACCAAACGGTAGATTTCTCTAGCGCCATCCATGCCCGCTTGATCAGGCACGGGGTGTCCAGCTTCAATAATTCGAATATGGTTTGTTGGCGAATGATGGCCATAACGAGTCAGTACCAAGCCCTCAAGATTTGCTTGGGGCCAATGGGTCTTTGCATGCGATTCCAGAGCGGTCGCCATTGAGGCGCTTGCCTTTCCAGCACCAACCACTAAACATCTACCTCTAGGCTCTGAGCCTTGAGGAAAGATCTTGGCGAGATATTCAGGGACGATTTGCTTTGGGTCAGCAACCCCTAAAGCTGCTTCAAAGGCATTTTTGAGGATAGATTCTTGCTGGCTCATGCGGATATTCTAATCAAGAGCAGTTCGCTCTTGCATTTGCCACATCTCGGCATATCGGCCATTAGCAGCTAACAGTTCGGCATGTGTGCCACGCTCAATAATCTGGCCATGACCCATAACCAAAATTTGATCAGCATGAACAATGGTGGATAGCCTATGAGCAATGATTAAAGTCGTACGGTTTTTAGCCAGGCTAAGCAACTCCTCCTGAAAAGCCCGCTCAGTTTTGGAGTCTAGCGCTGATGTCGCCTCATCAAAAATTAGCATCGCTGGCTTTTTAAGCAAGGTGCGTGCAATTGCAACGCGCTGCTTCTCTCCACCAGATAACTTCAAACCACGCTCACCCACTTGGGTGTCATAACCATCGGGGAGATGCTTGATAAAACGATCTATCTGCGCAGCTCTCGCAGCCTCATGGACTTCATCAATTGAGGCCTCGGGATTGCCATAGGCAATGTTGTAGCCAATCGTGTCATTAAATAAAACCGTATCCTGTGGAACGATACCAATCGCCTTGCGCAAACTCGATTGAGTGACATCCGTAATATTTTGACCATCAATCAGGATCTTGCCTGACTGAACATCATAAAAACGAAACAGCAGGCGCGCTAAAGTACTTTTACCAGCACCGCTTTGTCCGACGACTGCAGTAATTGTTCCGGCCGGAATGTTAAAGCTGACATCCTTCAGAATTTCACGCTTAGCGTCGTAATGAAAAGACACATTCTCAAAACGAACATCTGGGCCCCGGCCTTGATTGCTAATATGCAAAGGCCGTGCATTAGGCGCATCAGCAATCTCTTTCTCTGTATTGAGAAGAGAGAACATGCGATCCATATCCGTCAGTGCCTGCTTAATCTCACGATAGATCACACCCAAGAAATTGAGCGGAATATATAACTGGATCATCAAGGTATTGACTAAGACCAAATCACCCAAGGTCATGGATCCATCAATCACACCTAGGGTAGCGCGCCAAAGAATCATCACTAGACCAGTAGCAATAATGGTCTGCTGACCAAAATTGAGGATTGCTAAGGATTTTTGTGATTTGACTGCGGCAGCTTGATAGCGCACTAAATTTTGGTCATAGCGACTCGCTTCAAACGCCTCATTACCAAAATACTTTACGGTCTCAAAATTTAAAAGGGAGTCAATTGCTTTCTGATTAGCCTTGGAATCCATGTCATTCATGGTGCGGCGGAAATGCGTCCGCCATTCAGTCACTACAACAGTAAAGCCAATATAGAGCACCAAAGCCACCAGCGTAATAGCAGCAAACCAAATATCGTACGCATAAGCAAAGTAACCTAGAACCAAACAAAACTCGATCAGAGTCGGCAGAATGCTGTAAAGCGAATAGGAGATGAGAGACTGAATACCACGTGTACCGCGCTCAATATCTCGACTTACCCCACCGGTCTGACGAGCCAAATGAAAGCTCAGAGCTAAAGAATGTAAATGCTCAAAAACCTGTAAGGCTACCTTGCGAACGGCATTTTGGGTAACACGCGCAAAAAGAGATTCACGCAACTCAGTAAACAAAGAGGCGGAAATTCTTAAGAGGCCGTAGGCCAAAATCAATCCAGCGGGAACTACTAATAATGCTTGGGGAGAATCTGCCCTGATATTAAGCGCATCGATCAATCGCTTCATCAAAATCGGAATACCTAGGTTCGTAACCTTGGCAGCCACCAAGCATGTTAGAGCGATCGCGACTCTAAATTTGTATTCTAATAAGTAGGGGAGTAAATCGCGAATGACTTTCCAGTCGCTTCCTCGTGATGATTTTGAATCTTCTACCGAATGATGATGCCCTGATGAATGTCTCATCGCTCTATCTTAGTCAGTTATGCTCTGGCGCGCAGAAAATAGCCTTAGAAGCGCTTCACCATTGCTGGGAGAGAAACATTTTTTAGCAGCCTCCGTAAAGGGTAACCACTCATAAGCAACATGCTCTCTAGGCGCTAATTGGACTTGAGTGTCATCTGGCACTAGTAATGAAAACCAATGCTCAGTATTTCTGGTAACACCAGGGGCGTAGCGGTGACGCCATTGCGGATAAATCTCATACTCGATTTGGTGATCCATATCTTGCAAAGAGCCTGCTGGAAGAGATTGAACATCAATCCCAGTTTCCTCAAGGACTTCGCGCGCAGCAGCTAATCTGAGATCCTCATCGACAGAATCAACACTGCCAGTAACCGATTGCCAAAAGTTGGCTTTATCGGCTCGCTCTATTAGCAAGACCTCCCCATTCAATTTGTAAATAACAACTAAAACTGAAATGGGGATTTTCAAGATACTTTAAATACTCTCTTGCTTAAGCAGCTGGAGCCGCTTGGCGCAAGCGAATATGCAGCTCTTTTAACTGACGCTCATCTACTGGACTAGGAGCCTGTGTAAGCAAGCATTGCGCACGTTGTGTCTTAGGGAAGGCAATGACGTCACGAATAGATTCGGCGCCAGTCATCATAGTGACAATGCGATCCAAACCAAATGCAATACCACCATGCGGAGGCGCGCCGTATTGCAAAGCATCTAATAAGAATCCAAATTTCGCTTGCGCTTCTTCAGGACCGATCTTCAGCGCACGGAATACTTGACTCTGAACTGCCTCTTGATGGATACGGACTGATCCGCCGCCAATCTCGCTGCCATTCAGAACCATGTCATAGGCTTTGGCCAAGCACTTTCCAGGACTCGATTCGAGATACTGCATGTGTTCGTCTTTAGGACTAGTAAACGGATGATGGCATGCAACCCAACGAGCATTGTCTTCATCGTACTCAAACATTGGGAAATCAACTACCCATAATGGCTTCCAACCTTCTGTAGAGAGGCCATGTTCTTTACCCCAAGCCGAGTGGCCAATCTTCAGACGTAATCCACCGATAGCATCGTTCACTACTTTTTCTTTATCAGCACCGAAGAAAATAATGTCGCCGTCTTTAGCGCCAGTACGCTTCAAGATGCCTTCGATAGCAGCATCATGCAAGTTCTTGACGATTGGTGATTGCAGGCCATTGCGACCTTCGGCAACAGAGTTCACTTTGATCCATGCCAAACCTTTGGCACCATAGATTGCTACAAATTGAGTGTAGTCATCAATTTCACTACGGCTAATCTCTGCACCACCCGGGACGCATAGGCCGACTACGCGACCGCCTTCTTGATTTGCGGCACCAGAAAACACCTTGAAATCAACATCTTTCATTAAGTCTGTCAATTCAGTGAATTCAAAATTCACACGCAAATCTGGCTTGTCTGAACCAAAACGCGCCATACCCTCAGAGTAAGGCATTGTTGGGAACGGATTCGGCAATTCAACATTCATCGTTGTTTTGAAAATATGACGAATCATGTTTTCAAATAACTCACGGATTTCCAATTCATCTAAGAAAGCTGTTTCACAGTCAATTTGTGTAAATTCAGGCTGACGATCAGCACGCAAATCTTCATCACGGAAACACTTTGTAATTTGGTAGTAGCGATCAAAGCCAGCCACCATCAACAGCTGCTTAAATAACTGAGGGGATTGTGGCAAGGCAAAGAACTGACCATCATGAACACGTGAAGGCACCAAATAGTCGCGCGCACCTTCAGGGGTGCTCTTGGTCAACATTGGTGTTTCGATATCAATGAAGCCTGCAGCGTCTAAGTAGCGACGGCATTCCATGGCAACGTTGTAGCGCAGACGTAAATTCTTTTGCATTTGCGGGCGACGTAAATCCAAAACACGGTGGGTTAAGCGAGTGGTCTCGGATAAATTCTCATCCTCCAATTGGAACGGGGGAGTAATAGACGCATTCAAAATCACCAAGCTATGACAAAGCACTTCAATCTTGCCGCTGACTAAATCATTATTCTCAGTGCCAGCAGGACGCGCGCGCACCAGGCCTTTGATCTGAATACAAAATTCATTACGAACCTGCTCAGCCAACGCAAACATCTCTGGGCGATCTGGGTCACACACTACTTGCACAAAACCTTGATGGTCACGCAAGTCAATAAAGATCACACCACCGTGGTCACGGCGACGATTAACCCAGCCGCAGAGGGTAATTTCTTGACCAATGAGTGATTCGGTTACCTGACCGCAGGTATGGCTTCGCATCGACATAACAATTTCCTATAAATCAAAGATGATGGTTTGACCCAATAGCAGTCAAGCCAGGTGAACTGGTGGGAGGAACAGATCCCATTGAAACAATATGTTTGAGCGCCTCTTCGACACTCATCTCCAATTCAATGGTGTGTGCACGTGGGACGATCATAAAAAATCCAGAGGTTGGATTCGGAGTAGTTGGAAGAAATACATTGACGTAGTCCTCGCCTAACTTAGCAGCCACTTCTTTTGCTGGCATGCCAGTCTGGAATGCAATCGCCCAAGAGTCTGCGTGGGGATAGCGAATTAATAGCGCCTTACTGAAGGCTTGGCCACTGCCAGAAAATAAGGTAGAGGATACCTGTTGCACACTGGAATAGATTGATCGAACAATTGGAATTCGATTCATAAACCGATTCCATACCTTCATCCACCACTGTCCTGCAAAACTGATTGCGAGTAATCCAGTAATCATGATGACTGAAACAACAATCAGAATTCCAACACCCGGCAACTCACGGAAGTGCTGTAGATCAGCCGCAAACTGGCTAGGGAATACCGCAATAATGGCATGCATTACGGAACCAAAAACACCATCGAGCAGGCCCAAGCCCCATGCAATCACCCAAATGGTGATTGACATCGGTGCCCACACCAGAATGCCTGCGATAAAGTATTTTTTCATTTGCCCATGCTTACGCTTTGCCTAACCTGACATTTTAGCGGTTTAAGCGACGGCCGGCGACAGACTAGTAAAGACCAAGGCCGATTATCAGAATCCCAGCCAAAAAGCCGCCTGCGAATAGCAATGCCCCTACCAGAAGGCCATGAGTACGCCTTTCCTGCAATAAAAGGCCTTTTAAGACCTCTAATTCCACATTTTGCTCTCTGTGAGGGGCCCGCGTTTGCGCCAAACTCTCTGCAATCAGACGCGGCAAGGTTGGCAAGATTTGCGCCCAGCTTGGTGCTTCAGCCTTAATGCCATCCACCAAAGCCCTCCACCCTAACTGCTGGCTGACCCATTTTTCCAAGATTGGCTTAGCAGTCTTCCAGAGATCCAGATCTGGATCAAGCTGGCGCGCAAGACCCTCAACGTTCAATAAAGTCTTCTGGAGCAAGGTTAATTGGGGCTGAATTTCCACCTTAAAGCGGCGGGAGGTTTGAAATAAACGCATCAGCACGATCCCCAGGGAGATTTCTTTTAAGGGACGGTCAAAATAAGGTTCGCAAACGGAACGCACTGCACCTTCAAGCTCTTCAACGCGTGTATTCGCTGGGACCCAGCCAGACTCAATATGCAACTCAGCAACACGACGGTAGTCACGATTAAAGAAAGCGAGGAAATTTAATGCCAAATAACTTTTATCAGACTGACTTAAGGCACCAACAATACCGAAATCCAAGGAAATAAATCGCCCAAATGTTTCTGGCTCGAGACTGATCATGATATTGCCAGGATGCATGTCAGCATGAAAGAAGCCATGCTCAAAAACTTGTGTGAAAAATATTTCTACGCCATCAGCTGCAAGCTTTTTGAAGTCAACGCCAGCGGCACGCAACTCCGCAGTACGTCCAATCGAGATACCATTCATTTTTTCCATCACGATGACATTGGTATGACATAAATCCCAATACATCTCTGGAATCATCAACTTTTTAGAGTCGACAAAATATCGGCGCAACTGACTTGCATTTGCCGCCTCGCGCATCAAATCTAATTCATCATGCAAATAAGTATCAAACTCTGCAACATTCTCACGGGGCTTTAAGCGACGACCATCTTCCGAAAGTCTCTCAATAATTTTTGCCAAGTCATAGAGCAAAGCAAGATCGCCATCAATGATTGGCAAAATCCCGGGGCGCAGAACTTTAACCGCTACCGCACGACCCTCCCACTCTGGATGCTTCTCAGTCCCACGCAATAAACCAAAGTGCACTTGTGCCACAGAGGCACTAGCCACGGGGGTTGCATCAAAACTAATAAACACCTCTTCGATGGATTGCCCAAGAGCCTGTTCAATCAAACGGCAAGATTCATCATTAGAAAATGGCGGTACTTGATCTTGCAACTTCGCTAATTCATTAGCGATATCTTCTGGCAATAAATCGCGCCGAGTAGAAAGTACTTGTCCAAATTTCACAAAAATTGGGCCCAAGGCCTCTAGGGTCAAACGTATACGCTCACCCCTAGGCAGATCCTGACCCGGAGAAGTCCAACAAAGAATTGTTAACAAACCACGACGAATGCCAGGCTTCAAAATGTCGCGCAACAATGGCAATAAGCCATAGCGCCATGCAGTGAAGAAAATAAAAGAAAGACGAGCTAGACGACGCACAATGAATTAACCTTTTCGCTCTAAGAGTTGGATGCGCTTGTCCATACGATCGACCGCATCACGCAATGCGTTTAATTCATTTTTTCGAATTATAAAATCTCGTTTATTCAAAAGTACTTTTCTTTCTTCGCTAACATACTCCACTACATTTTCCAGCAGATCAGTAGCAGCAGATTTCCCAGCTGAAACTAACTTTTTACCTTGAAGTACAGCAAAGTTAGCTGGGGCATCTCCAATGACACGCGCCAAGTCTTCTTCATACTCCCAACGTATCTGACCTGCTAAACGACCCAATAATTGCGCTAGATCAGCATCACCAGTAATCTTGACTGACTTCATGGCCTGCTCTCGTAAATTACCAGTACCCCCGGCTAGGGCGCTGAGCGCTTCAGTGGAGACTTCCAGTTCAAGCGATGGAACATCAAGATTCGTTAAGGCAACTAATGAACCCTCGGGTGTTAGCTTAAAACAGAGCTTACCCATTGGCAGGCTTAGCAAGATGACTTTGCCAGCATGGCGCGCCAACTCTGACATAGCCCATGGCTCAGCCTTCAGCACATGGTTAATCCCTCGGCAAGCGGCAGAAGTTGCAATGTGGTGGGTAGTGGGAGAAATGGTGGTCATAAGCGTAAAAAACCCGCACAAGTGCGGGCTTTCAATGGAAAGTACCTCAAGCTTAAACTAACTGAGAAATACCCGCCAGTACCCAACCTCCAGGACCGTTTACTGGCTTACTTAAGTTCCAAATTTCAGAGAAATTATTTGCCTGTGCGCCCGCCTGCTCACGGATCATGCCAGTGAACTGCACGCTACAGTAATACACATTATCAGTTGTCTCAATTCCTAGTAGCTGAGCATTGAGCGTAACAACATCCGTTTGATTGGCGCTATCAGCACGGCCCGATAGATCTTGCTCAATTGTTGCGAACATTTCAGGCGTAGTGTACTCACGCAAGGCCGCTAAATCCCCTTGATCCCAAGCCTTTTGTAAGGTTGAGAAATATTGCTTCGCATTATCCAAAAATGCGAATTCATCAAAACCCGGGGGTAATGTTGATTGAAATGGTGCCGGCTCACTAGAGACACCTCCAAAAGCATTTGCAGCTGGCGTAAATGCAGGCTCCTGTCTAGGGGCTTGATCCATGCTTGCGCGCTGGATTCCCTGCGAGGTGACTTGAGGGCCTTTGTTGGCGCCAGATAAAGCAGGCATCAGTCTTCTCATGACAAACATAATGGCAAAGCCTGCCAAAACAGCAATTAACAATCCAGTAATGAGTGAGGATGCAGCCTCCCCCAAACCAAAATGCGATAAGAGGTATCCAATACCAAGTCCTGCCGCAAGACCGCCTAAGATACCGCCCACACCACCAAAACGGCTTGGTGCTGGCGCTTGAGGAGCCGTAGCTGGTGTTGCTGGTTGAACTTGTTGAGCTGGTTTTTGAACAGGGGCGGCTTGCTTTTGCATCGGCGCACTTGGCGCCTTACCGATACTCCTACCACCACCTAAACGGGCAGCATCAGCATGACCAACGGTAGCAAATATTAAGCTGACACTTAATAGAACTGCCTTGAAAAAATGCTTATTCATAATTTTTATCCCCTATAAAACTGCTTTAATTCTTGACTGCTAAAAACTACAAATTCACTAGTATTTAATACCAATATGTAGTGCAACGATACCCCCAGTCATTCTATGGGTATCCACTTCATCAAAACCAACCCCCAACATCATCTCTTTGAGGGCTTGTGCGTCTGGATGCATCCTAATGGATTCAGCCAGGTAACGATAACTTTCAGAATCTTGAGCAATTTTTTCACCCAACCAAGGCAGCACTTTAAATGAGTAGGTGTCATAAACCGGCTGCAGAAAGGGATCTGGCTTGGAGAACTCCAAGACCAACACTCGACCACCCGGTTTAATCACTCGCAACATCTCTTTTAAAGCAAGGTCTTTATAAGTCATATTGCGCAAACCAAACGCAACCGTGACCACATCAAAGTGATTGGCAGGAAAAGGGATTTTCTCTGCATCAAACTGAACACAGGGCAAAGCCAGGCCCTTATCTAAAAGACGATCACGACCAACTCCCAGCATAGAGGCATTGATATCACTTAACCATACCTGAGCTTCAGGGTTATGACCCCAATCTGCTGCGCGTGCAAAGGCAGCCGCTAGGTCACCTGTGCCTCCAGCAATATCTAGCACTTTTTGACCGGGGCGGACTTGAGCACGAGCAATCGTGACTTTCTTCCACAAGCGATGAAGACCAAATGACATCAAGTCATTCATGACATCGTATTTACTAGCTACAGAATGAAATACCTCTGCGACCTTACCCGCTTTTTCAGCTTCATCAACGCTTTGATATCCAAAGTGAGTCTTGCTCATATTGTTCGCTCTATCTTATTTAATGCTTAGTGACTGCCGCAAGATTTGCCACCGGCAACACTCATTGGAGTATCGCGGTCCAGACCAGCAGCAGCCAATTTATCCAAGTGCTCTTTCCACAATACCTCATGGTTCTCGCATAAAAATTGAAGGTAGTCCCAGGAATACAAACCTGAATCGTGCCCATCTGAGAATGAAGGCTTCAGCGCATAGTGGCCTACTGGCTCAATATTAGCGATGAGCACTTCACGTTTACCAGTTTGCAAAGTCTCCTGCCCAGGCCCATGACCCTGCACCTCAGCCGAAGGAGATACCACCCTCAAAAACTCGAAAGGAAGGCGATAGGTATTGCCATTCTCATAAGCGAGCTCTAGCACTTTCGACTGCTGGTGCACTACAACGTTAGTTGGGATCATCAAACCAATACCCTCTCAATTCCACCTTGATTTGCCTTGGCAACATAATCTTGCATCCAGTCCGGGCCCAATAATTTTTGTGCCATCTCAACCACGATGTAGTCGGCAGTCGTATCGCTATCTGCATCAAAACGGGTGAGGCCTTGTAAGCAAGAAGGGCAACTAGTTAGTACTTTGACTTCACCAGTAAAGTCGTCTTTACGCAATTCATTTGCGCCCTTCTCCATTTCAATCTGCTTACGGAAACGCACTTGAGTTGAAATATCAGGGCGTGTCACTGCAAGAGTTCCAGACTCACCACAGCAACGATCATTTTTCTGAATAGCTTTGCCATCCTCTTGCTGAATCAGCTCATTCACCGTCTTAAGTGGGTCTTGCAACTTCATAGGTGAGTGGCATGGATCGTGATACATATACTTCACACCAGTCACGTTTGAAAGTTTGACGCCCTTTTCAAGCAAGTACTCATGGATATCAATAATGCGACAACCTGGAAAGATCTGTTCAAACTGATAGCCTGCCAACTGGTCGTAGCAAGTGCCGCATGAAACCACGACAGTTTTAATATCCAGATAGTTAAGAGTATTGGCAACGCGATGGAAGAGAACGCGATTGTCCGTAATCATCTTCTCCGCTTTATCAAAGTCACCATTACCGCGCTGTGGGTAGCCGCAACATAAGTAACCCGGAGGCAGAACAGTTTGCACACCGACATTCCACAACATTGCTTGCGTAGCCAAACCTACCTGAGAGAACAAGCGCTCAGAGCCACACCCTGGGAAATAAAACACCGCTTCAGTATCAGCAGAAGTCGTTTTAGGATCCCTAATAATAGGAACGTAATTCGCATCCTCAATATCCAAAAGCGCACGGGCAGTTTTCTTCGGCAAATTGCCGGGCATCTTCTTGTTCACAAAGAAAATGACCTGCTCTTTTATGTTTGGCTTTGTGACGGTTGCGGGAGGATGCGCAGTTTGTTTGCGAGCTAACTTACGGAAAACATCATTACCTAAACGCTGGAGCTTATAACCCCAACCAATCATGCTCTTACGAACTAACTTGATTGTGTCTGGATCAGTAGCATTTAAGAAGAGCATTGAAGCTGCTGTTCCAGGGTTAAAACGCTGCTGACCCATCTTGCGTAATAGGTTACGCATATTCATGGTGACATCACCAAAATCAATTTTGACTGGGCATGGTGTTAAGCACTTATGGCACACAGTGCAATGTGCAGCAACATCATCAAACATTTCCCAATGGCGAATCGAAACGCCACGACGCGTCTGCTCTTCATACAAGAAGGCTTCGATTAACAAAGAGGTTGCCAAAATTTTGTCGCGTGGACTGTACAACAAATTAGCGCGTGGTACATGCGTAGAGCAGACCGGCTTGCACTTTCCACAACGCAGACAATCTTTGATGCTATCGGCAATCGCGCCAATGTCACTCTGTTGCATGATGAGGGACTCATGACCCATCAAACCAAAGCTCGGCGTGTAGGCAATGCTGAGATCCGCATGCGGCATCAACTTGCCTTTATTGAAGCGTCCCTCAGGATCCACGCGTTTTTTGTACGCACGAAAATCCTTAAGCTCTTCCTCAGTCAAATACTCAAGCTTCGTAATACCAATGCCATGCTCACCAGAAATCACACCATCTAATGAGCGGGCTAATTTCATAATCCGATCGACAGCGCGATGCGCATCTTGCAGCATCTCGTAGTCATCCGAGTTCACCGGGATATTGGTATGGACATTGCCGTCACCAGCATGCATATGCAAAGCTACAAATACCCGCTTGCGCAGAATATTTTTATGAATAGCCTCTAGCTCATTGAGGATGGGCTCAAACGCCAAGCCACCAAAAATAATTCTCAGCTCTGCACGAACTTCCGTCTTCCATGAGGCACGCAAACTAAAATTCTGCAGATCCGGAAAGTAGGTATCCATCTGCGTAAGCCAGTCTGACCAACGCGCTCGTACTTTAGAAATGAGCTCAAGAGCTTGCTGAACACGATCACCCAAGATTTCAGCGCTGGGGATTTCATAGTCTTCATCACTCTTACCAAGCGGCAAAGCACTCTTTTTCAAGAATGCTTCGAGACCATCTAAAACTTGTAATTTATTTTTTAGGGAGAGTTCGATATTGATACGCTCAATACCTTCGGTGTACTCGCCCATGCGTGGCAATGGAATCACCACATCTTCGTTGATCTTGAAAGCATTAGTATGGCGAGCAATTGCGGCAGTACGCGCACGATCCAACCAAAACTTCTTGCGCGCCTCAGCGCTCACCGCTACAAAACCCTCGCCAACACGATTGTTGGCCATGCGCACGACTTCACTAGTCGCTGCCGCTACAGCCTCTTCATCATCACCAGCGATATCGCCAATCAATACCATCTTAGGCAAGGCATTCCGTTTTGATTTGGTGGAGTAACCAACTGCCCTCAAATAGCGATCATCCAAATGCTCTAAGCCAGCGAGGATTGGCCCGCCATCCTTGCTCAAACCATCGAGATAAGCTTTGATTTCCACGATGCTTGGAATCGCCTCTTGTGCTTGACCAAAAAATTCCAGGCAAACAGTGCGCATGTGTTTAGGCATGCGATGCAAAATCCAAGTTGCGCTTGTAATTAATCCATCACAACCTTCTTTTTGAACACCAGGTAAGCCTGATAAAAACTTATCAGTCACATCCTTACCTAAACCTTCTTTTCGGAAGCGCTTACCTTCCACTTCCAAAATTTCTGTTTTCAGAATACGTTCGCCTGGCTCGCTCGAACCATCCGACCAAGTCAGTTGAAAACGGACTTTTTCTGCAACGTGAATTTTTCCTAGATTGTGGTCAAGGCGCTCAACATCGAGCCAATTACCTTCTGGATCTACCATGCGCCAGCTGGCCAAGTTATCCAGGGCAGTACCCCAGAGAACCGCCTTCTTACCGCCAGCGTTCATGGCAATATTGCCACCAATACAACTCGCATCAGCTGAAGTGGGATCGACAGCAAACACCAGTCCAGCGCGCTCTGCAGCATCTGAGACTCTGCGGGTTACAACACCAGCGCCAGTAAAGATCGTGGAAACTTCATGATCCACGCCCGGCAAATGTTTGAGCTTGACGCCATCGATTTGCTCAAGTTTCTCGGTATTAATGACTGCCGACATCGCGTAGAGAGGAATAGCGCCGCCGGTATAACCCGTACCACCTCCACGCGGAATAATAGTTAAGCCTAATTCAACACAAGCTTTAACCAGCCCAGGAATTTCTGACTCGTAATCCGGCTTGAGAACCACCAGTGGGAATTCAACCCGCCAGTCCGTCGCATCAGTCACATGCGCTGCACGTGAAACACCGTCAAAACAAATATTGTCAGAGGCAGTAATGCGGCCAAGCTCTTTACGGGCTCGTTTGCGAATCTCCGTAACTTCCCTAAAGCCCTGCTCAAAACTTTCAACCGCGCGATGCGCCGCTTTCAATAAAACCTGTACTTGCTCAACAGATTCACCGCTGGATCTTTTCTTTACTTCGCCCAAGCGATGCCATAAAGCATCAACTAACAACTGACGACGATTGGCGTTATCCAATAAGTCATCTTGCAAGAAAGGATTACGCTGGACTACCCAAATATCACCCAAGACTTCGAACAACATACGGGCTGAGCGGCCAGTGCGACGAACGCCGCGCAAGTCATTCAGAACACGCCATGACTCCTCGCCCAACAAGCGAATAACGATTTCACGATCGGAAAAAGAGGTGTAGTTGTAGGGGATTTCGCGAAGGCGGGGGGAGCCGGCTTCGGCATCCAACAACTGGTTCAAAGCTAATGGAGCGTTCATAGCGTCATATTTGATAAATATGCATTTTAATTGAGGGATCTTGATATTGGCAGGAAACCAAGAAAGATGTTGGTCTAAGGCGATAAACCCTTGCAAATCTAAGGGCTTAGAGCCCATTCATGGTACGCTCATCGCATGGCAACGAACTATTTAAAGAAAATTTTATCGGCCCGAGTCTACGATGTGGCCAGGGAAACAGAGCTCCAAGTAGCCCCCGAACTCACCAAGCGCTTAGGCAACCAAGTTTTGCTCAAAAGAGAGGATAACCAGCCGGTTTTCTCCTTCAAACTGCGTGGTGCCTATAACAAAATGGCGCATTTACCTCAGGAAGCCCTAAAAAGGGGGGTAATTGCGGCCTCAGCAGGCAATCATGCGCAGGGCGTAGCCCTAGCAGCAGCCAAAATGAAATGCAAAGCCGTGATCGTGATGCCGCTCACTACTCCCAGCGTCAAGATTGATGCCGTCAAGGCGCGTGGCGGATCCTGGGTTGAAGTGATCTTGCATGGCGAATCCTATAGTGATGCCTTCCAATATTCTGAAGTTTTAGAAAAAAAACGAGGGCTAACCTTTGTCCACCCTTTTGATGACCCTGACGTCATCGCTGGACAAGGTACGATTGCCCAGGAAATATTTCAGCAATACCAAGAGCCAATTGATGCGATTTTTGTCGCTATCGGTGGTGGAGGCTTAATTGCGGGCATTGGAGAATATGTCAAAGCGGTTAGTCCCAAGACTAAAGTCATTGGTGTTCAATCAGTAGACTCGGATGCTATGCGAAGATCGCTTGAAGCCAATAAGCGCATCGAAATGAAAGACGTTGGTCTTTTTTCAGATGGCACGGCAGTGAAGCTAGTTGGCAAAGAAACTTTTCGTATTTGCAAGCGCGTTGTGGATGACATTATCACTGTCGATACCGATGAAATCTGCGCTGCTATCAATGATGTCTTCACAGACACTCGCAGCATTCTAGAGCCCGCTGGCGCCTTAGCCATTGCTGGCATGAAGAAGTATGTAGAAAAGCATCGACTCAAAAAGAAAACATTGGTAGCGATTGCTTGCGGTGCCAATATGAATTTCAGTCGCCTACGTTTTGTTGCTGAACGTGCTGATGTTGGCGAATCCCGCGAAGCTGTTTTTGCCGTCACTATTCCTGAAGAGCGTGGCTCATTTAAACGTTTCTGCGAATTACTTGGTAATCGCAATGTCACAGAATTTAACTACCGCATTGCCGACCAAAGCGAAGCGCATATCTTTGTTGGCATTGGTACACAAAAGGCGACTGATAGCACCGCCATTGCAAAACATTTTCGCAAGGCAAAATTTGCCACCATCGATCTAACGCATGATGAGTTAGCAAAATCTCACTTGCGTCATATGGTGGGTGGACGCTCTACTCTCGCCAAAGATGAATTGCTCTACCGCTTTGAGTTTCCAGAGCGTCCAGGCGCACTCATGAAGTTCCTCACTAGCATGGCACCCAATTGGAATATCAGTCTTTTCCATTACCGGAATCATGGAGCAGACTACGGCCGCATCCTAGTTGGCCTACAAGTGCCGAAAAATGAGCAGAAGAAATTTCAAAGTTTCCTAGCATCACTCGGCTATCCGCATTGGAATGAAACTGATAACCCGGCTTATCGCCTATTTCTTAAGTAGGATGTAATTCGTCAATGTCATACACACTTACCGGAAAACTCGTTGTTGCGATTTCATCGCGTGCACTATTTGATTTCGAAGAAGAGAATCGCATCTTCGAATCTACTGATGACAGTGCCTATATGAAATTGCAATTAGAACGCCTATCTGAGGCCGCTCAAACGGGAGTTGCTTTTCCATTGGTAAAGAAGTTACTTGCTTTTAATGAAGAAGGTGAACAATGTGTCGAGGTAGTGATCCTGTCGCGCAATGATCCTGTTAGCGGCTTACGCGTGTTCCGTTCGGCCGAGCACCATGGCCTGCATTTAGAACGTGGTGTATTCACAAGAGGGCGCCCGCCTTATCACTACTTACGCTCCTTGCATGCCAACTTATTTCTCTCCGCGAATGAAGATGATGTGCGAGCCACCATTGATGCTGGCTTTCCTGCAGCTCGCGTCTATCCAGAATCTAGTAAGACCGCAGAGTCTCACCCCAATGAAATCCGCATTGCGTTTGACGGAGATGCTGTTCTCTTTTCCGATGAAGCCGAACAAGTATTTCAGAGTGAAGGCTTGGTAGCCTTTGTGGATCATGAAAGCAAGAAGGCTGCGATACCTTTGCCACCCGGTCCATTTAAACCCTTGCTAGAAGCGCTACATCGCTTGCAACGCAGCACCAGCGAGAAAGGCATGCGTATTCGCACTGCCCTAGTGACCGCTCGTTCCGCACCTGCACATGAACGCGCTATTCGCACGCTAATGGCTTGGGGTATTGACGTAGATGAAGCTATGTTCCTCGGTGGACTTTCCAAAAGTGAGTTCCTGCGCGAGTTTGAGCCAGACTTTTTCTTTGATGACCAAACGGGTCACTGCCAATCTGCCGCATCAGTAGCGCCTACTGGTCACGTTGTATCTGGCGTATCCAATAAACCTAAAAGCTAATGTCCATACTTCCTCTTGGTCAAGCGACACAATATCCCGATCAATACGATCCCAGCTTGCTCTTTCCTATTCCGCGCTCTGAAAATCGTCTCAAGCTCAACATTAAACCCAATCAAGCCTTACCATTTGTGGGTGTTGATATTTGGAATGCCTTTGAGCTCAGCTGGTTAAATAAAAAAGGGAAGCCGCAGATTGCTTTAGCGGAATTTCAGATTCCAGCAGATTCGCCAAACATGATTGAATCCAAGTCTTTCAAGCTTTATCTGAATAGCCTTAATAGCGCCCGCTTTGAAGACGAGAATGAGGTTCGTCAAAAATTAATTGCCGATTTATCGGCAGTAGCCGGTAGCCTGATTTCTACACGCATTAATGCACCTGAAGCCGTTGCCAAAAAAGGGATTCAGGAGATGAGTGGTGTTCTGATAGACCGCCTCGATATCGAAATTGATCCGAGTCTGTATGCTGACCCAAGCTTACTTGAAGTGAATCATTCTTTTGGGCCGATTGAGCAATGCCTAGTTTCTCATTTACTCAAATCGAATTGCCCGGTAACCGGTCAACCAGATTGGGCAAGTGTGCAAATTCGCTATCAAGGCCGTCCAATCCTGGAAGAAGGTTTACTTCGCTACCTCATCGGCTTTAGGCAACTAGGTGAGTTTCATGAGCATTGTGTTGAAACTATCTTTACCGACATCAAGCGACAGTGCAAACCAGAGAAACTCTCCGTCTATGCTCGCTATACCCGACGCGGCGGACTGGACATCAACCCCTTCCGTACCGATCACAATGCTCCCTGGCCTGACAATACTCGCCACGCAAGGCAATAACTAGGGTTCGAGTGCCCGCTTTTGCTGTGCGTTGCTGGGGCCATAGATCAGCTCAAGATTTTTTTGAATACTAGGTACCTGGGAAAAACAGTTTTTTACTAAAGCTGGGTTGGCATACCAATCGGCATCACCCTTTGCTTCATCAATAAATGATTTCATCACTATAGCGCTGTCAACATCATCAAGGCCCGCAGCCTTTAGTTTTGTAAACCCCGAGGAGCAGGCTTTTGCTAAATCAAGACCTTCTGCTTTAGCAATACGCTGTAATAAGCTGGGGGCAGAGCTATTTAAGATCTGCATAAAGTTCTGGCCCGCGCCAGGCATCTGGAAGTTCAGGATATATTCAGATGAGAGATTTTCTCGACTTGCCAATCCCTCAATATGGGAAACCGTCGGATAGAACACACTGCGGAAAAATTGAAACTCTAACTTCACCGTGAATAGAAGTTGCTTTTCCGCCTTAGGATCTTTTTGTAATTGCAGAATTTGTTTGTCAGTCAAACTACCAACACTTTGATCGGCTTTGTAGACTAAGATCTCAACCGCTTGAATTCCTTTGCGCAATTCAGACCAACTCAAAGTGACGGGCACCTTAGCATCAACCATTCCCTGCAAAAGGCCATTGGCTTTCTTTTGAGTCTCGCCTACTACTGAATTTCCGACAGTCGCAGAAATCCCGCCAATAGCTGCTGCTGAACCCCCCGTTGCCACAATCGCAGCCGCTCCCAGTAATAATTTGGCAGATCCAATGAAATCCTGATTGGAGTCACTTGAGCTCCTGACATTGAGAACCAAAGAGAGCGCACCTGGGTTAAATATGGAGTAGGTTCCCAGTAAGGTCATTGGAACTATTGATAAAGGAGTGGTGCTCAGTGAGGCGCATTCAGAGCCACCCTCCCTGCCATCAAAAGTAGCAATCGGAATTTCTAGCTTATCGAGCTTGCCCTTGAAACCATTTGTCACCACTGATAACACGAGTTGTGTTTTATCCGATCCCCAAAAACTGCGACTTGCCATTTGTGTACAACTACTAACAGGAATCACCTCTGAGCTAATCGTGAGGTATCCATCATTACCTCGCCCATCATGCAACCAATCGGGAGGATCCCCTTTGACAAATGAGGGGTTCATATCTGGAAAGAAAAAAGGAGCCGCCAGAGTTGATTGAGGCAAAACAGCAATGAAAATGGCTACACATGCCAAAAGTGGAGATTTCAGTGTCCCTAAATATTTCATGGATTCATTTTAAGGTGAATATAGAAAATCTAGTGTTGGTCTATCCCTGCAGCAAAAAGAAAACCCCAGAAAGCAAAAGCTCGCTGGGGTTAATTAATGCACAGTCAAATGACTGCTGCCGTCTCAATTAAAACGGAATGTCATCATCCATAGCACCAAGGGATGCAGCATTTGAAGATGCTGGCGCAGACTGCTCAGCCGGCTTTGAGCGGCTATAGCTTTCACCACCACCATCACCACTACCGCCTACTGGCTTGCCACCAAGCATTTGCATTGTTTCTGCAACGATCTCAGTGGAATATTTTTCTTGGCCACTAGCATCAGTCCATTTACGCGTACGTAAACGACCTTCTACATAAACCTGCGAACCCTTTTTCAGATATTGACCAGCGATCTCTGCAAGCTTTCCAAAGAATGCAACACGGTGCCATTCTGTGGTTTCTTTCATTTCGCCAGACTGCTTATCTTTGTAACGATCTGATGTCGCTACTGAAATGTTTGTTACTGCGTCGCCGCTTGGCATGTAACGTGTTTCTGGGTCGCGCCCGACGTTACCTACGATGATGACCTTATTTACCGAAGCCATGTTGTCTCCCGAAGAAAAATACTACTGTTATTAATACTAAAAAATAAACGACTCGCCTTAACCAAAATAGTGAAGCTACGGTTATATCTTTGCCGCCACATCCTTTGAATCCACTACTTTCGCAGGCAATTCGCGCATCGACCAAGCAATTATAAGCCAGCATAAAAGCAGGGCTCCACCCATAGCAAAGACTGATAAATCGCCATGGCTATCCATTAAGTAACCCCCAATTACAGCGCCTGTAAAGAGACCAATCGACTGAGTAGTGTTGTAAACACCCAATGCTGTGCCTTTAGATTCTTTGGCAAAGCGAGAGACTAATGATGGTTGCAATGCTTCAAGCAAGTTAAAGCCTACGAAGTAAATTAATAAGGCAGTAGCAATACCAGCGATGGAGTGGGTGCTTGTAAATACAAATTCTGCGACTAGGAGCAACACAATCGCCACCAATAGGATGGTTCTTAACTGCTGTTTCTTTTCACCAAAAATCAGAATTGGGGCCATCAAGAAAAAAGAGAGTAGCACTACTGGGAGATAAACCTGCCAATGAGATGCCAGCGGCAGACCTGCTTGAACTAGCAGGCGAGGCACAACCAAGAACATCGCCACTTGAGTTGCATGCAATACAAACACCCCTGCATTTAAACGCATCAACTCAGAACGCAAAAACACTTCTTTCAAGCTTGCTTGCTGCACCTTGGGTTCAGGCTTAGTGCTTGGCAGAACATAGTAAGCAACAAACATTGCCCCAACACCTAGTATTGCTAAGACCACAAAAATTCCACTTAAACTAATTAAGCGATAGATTGGCGCGGCAATCACGAGCGACAAAGCAAATGAAAGCGCAATACTGCCTCCCACTAAAGCCATCGCCCGAGTGCGAACCTGTTCACGCGTCAAATCAGCAACCCAAGCAGAAATCGCCGCTGAAACCGCGCCGGCACCCATTACCCCACGACCAATAGCAATCCAGAGAAGGTCATCTTGGGCGGCGCAAATTAAGGCCCCAGCTACAAACAAGGAAAGTCCCCATAAAACGACTGGTTTTCGGCCGATTCGGTCGGAAAGTCGGCCTAAGGGGATATAAAAGCAGGCCTGCACAATATTGAAGATTCCAAGGGTTAAGCCGACCCACAGGGCGTGCTCGCCACCGGGCAATCCTCGCGCATGAATGCTGAAAACCGGCAAAAGCAGAAATAGGCCCAGCATACGGAGGCCAAAGATGCCTGCTAAGGCCAGAGTGGAGCGAAGTTCAGAAGGATTCATGAGAAAGGGCTATATTAACAAGTTACGCTAAAAAATCATGAATAACGAAATTAAGATCCGCGGTGCGCGCACGCACAACCTCAAAAATATCAATCTAGATATCCCTAGAGAGAAATTGGTCGTTTTGACTGGCCTATCTGGCTCCGGCAAGAGCTCATTGGCTTTTGATACCCTATACGCCGAAGGTCAACGTCGCTATGTTGAGTCCCTGTCTGCCTACGCTCGCCAATTCTTGCAACTGATGGAAAAGCCGGACGTCGATACGATTGAAGGCCTCTCTCCCGCGATCTCGATTGAGCAAAAGGCCACTAGCCACAATCCTCGCTCGACCGTAGGCACAGTTACAGAAATTCATGATTACTTGCGCCTACTATTTGCTCGCGCTGGAACTCCACATTGCCCAGAACATGATTTACCGCTAGAAGCGCAAAGCGTTTCTCAAATGGTCGATACCGTTCTATCAATGCCTGAAGATACCAAGCTCATGATTCTGGCTCCAGTAGTCAGCGAGCGCAAAGGTGAATTCGTAGATTTATTCCAAGACCTTCAAGCACAAGGTTTTGTGCGTTTTCGTGTGCGCTCAGGCGGCGGCACAACCAATACTGCCAAAGCAGAGATCTTTGAAGTTGACCAGCTGCCAACACTCAAGAAGAACGATAAGCACTCTATTGAAGTAGTTGTAGATCGCATCAAAGTACGTCCCGACATTCAGCAACGTCTAGCTGAATCCTTTGAGACCGCTTTGCGCCTCGCTGATGGCAAAGCCATGATCGTCAACATGGATACTGGCAAAGAGATGATTTTCTCCAGTAAGTTTGCTTGCCCAATTTGTTCCTACTCCTTGCAAGAACTTGAGCCACGCCTCTTCTCATTCAACAATCCGATGGGTGCGTGCCCCTCTTGTGACGGCCTGGGCCATCAATCATTCTTTGACCCAAAACGTATTGTTGCTCATCCTGATTTATCGCTAGCATCTGGCGCCATCAAAGGCTGGGATCGTCGTAATCAGTTTTACTTCAAACTCTTGCAAACACTCGCTAAGCATGGTGGCTTTGATGTCGAGAAACCCTTCGAGACTTTAAATAAGAAACAGCAAGACCTCATTCTGCTTGGTTCTGGTGACGTCACCATTCCTTTTGAATATATCAATGAGCGCGGCAAAAATAGCATTCGCGAGCATGCCTTCGAAGGCATCGTTGCGAACTTTGAAAGACGTTATCGCGAAACCGACTCAGCAACAGTTCGTGAAGAATTGTCGCGTTATCAAAATGTACAAACCTGTCCAGAATGTAGCGGCAGTCGTTTGCGTAAAGAGGCGCGCTTTGTCAAAGTGGGTGATGGTAAGCAGTCACGTGCCATTTATGAAATCAGCGCCCTGCCTTTAAAAGAAGCTAAAGAGTATTTTGAGTCGCTCGAACTTAAAGGTGCTAAACGAGAAATCGCCGACAAGATTGTCAAAGAGATCGGTTCACGTCTGCGCTTCCTAAATGATGTCGGACTAGACTATCTCTCACTAGAGCGAAGTGCTGATACCCTCTCAGGCGGCGAGGCGCAGCGTATTCGTCTAGCGTCTCAGATTGGTTCTGGCTTGACTGGCGTGATGTATGTGTTGGACGAACCCTCCATTGGCCTACACCAACGCGATAACGATCGACTCATTGGCACCCTCAAGCATTTACGCGATTTAGGTAATAGCGTTCTAGTGGTAGAGCATGATGAAGACATGATTCGCGCTTCTGACTATGTCATCGACATTGGTCCTGGTGCTGGAGTGCATGGTGGTGAAGTTGTTGCCGAAGGCACTCCTGCAGAAGTTGAGGCCAACCCTAAATCGCTGACGGGTGCCTATCTATCTGGTCGTGAGTGGATCGCCGTTCCCGAACAACGCATTCCGGTTAATGATAAGTTCCTGGAGATTATTGGCGCGCGTGGCAATAACTTGCAATCCGTTCATGCAAAGATTCCAGTTGGCTTATTAACCTGTGTCACTGGTGTATCTGGCTCTGGTAAATCCACGCTCATTAACGACACACTGCACCATGCAGTTGCGCAGCATATCTACGGCTCTAATGCAGAACCGGCAGCACACGATGCAATCAAAGGCTTAGAGAATTTTGACAAGGTCATTAGCGTAGACCAGTCCCCGATTGGTAGAACGCCACGCTCTAACCCTGCCACCTACACTGGATTATTTACCCCGATCAGAGAACTCTTTTGTGGCGTACCTGCTTCACGTGAACGCGGCTATGAAGCTGGACGTTTTTCTTTCAACGTCAAAGGCGGTCGTTGTGATGCCTGTGAAGGCGATGGCGTTATTAAAGTAGAAATGCACTTCTTGCCAGACGTGTATGTGCCTTGTGATGTTTGTCATGGCAAACGTTACAACCGTGAGACTTTAGATATTCGCTATAAAGGCAAGAATATTCATGAGGTGCTGTCGATGACAATCGAGCAAGCCCATGAATTTTTTGAAGCGGTTCCGATTGTTAAACGTAAACTCAAAACCTTGCTTGATGTGGGCTTAGGCTACGTTAAGCTAGGCCAAAGCGCCACCACCTTATCTGGCGGCGAAGCTCAACGTGTCAAACTCTCGCTAGAACTTTCTAAACGCGATACTGGCAGAACCCTCTACATCCTGGATGAGCCGACTACTGGCCTGCATTTTCATGATATTCAGCTACTGCTGACCGTTCTACAGACCTTGAAGAAACAGGGCAATACGATCGTCATCATTGAACACAATTTAGATGTGATCAAAACTGCGGATTGGATTATTGACTTAGGTCCTAAAGGGGGTGCTGGTGGTGGACAGATTATTGCTACCGGTACACCTGAGGAAGTTTCTAAAAATGAGGCTAGCTTTACTGGACATTACTTAGCACCGTTATTGGTTCGTAAACAGCCCGTAGCTAGTAAAAAGAAAAAGTAATTCGCTCGGAATTAATTTGCAATCAGAGTAATTTAGATTCGGCTAAATCAGTCGCTTCTGAGTTACCTGAGAGCACCAGGATATCGTTAGCCTGTAAACGCAATTCTGGAGTGAGCTCCAACTTCACATAATCAGAGCCTCCAATCTTTCGTCTCACCGCTTGTACGCTCACGCCTTCATTTTCAAGATGCAACTCTTCCAGCGTCTTGCCAATACTAGCTGACTCAGGCAACAAGGTGACGGAGTGTAAGCGCCAAGATTCATTGGACTCAGCATCATCGGCAGCGCCACGAAAGTAGCCACGTAAAAGACTGTAGCGGGCTTCACGCGCACTCGTAATGCGACGTACCACCTTACGCATGGGAACGCCCATCATCAACAAGACGTGCGATGCCATCATGAGGCTACCTTCAATTAACTCTGGCACCACCTCAGTCGCTCCAGCCGCTTGCAGCTTTGCTAAATCTGCATCATCTTTTGTGCGCACTAATATCGTCATACCTGGGCGAAGGTGTTCTACCTGATGCAACACTTTTAAAGTTGCGGGGGTATCTGCATAGGTAATCACCACTGCCTTTGCTCTTGATAAGCCGGCAGCTACTAAATAATTTTCTCGACTGGCATCGCCATAGACGACGTTATCACCTGCAGCCGCAGCTTCTTTCACGCGATCAGGATCCATATCTAAAGCAATATAAGGAATCTTTTCTTGATCCAGCATACGGGCCAAGCTCTGTCCTGAGCGGCCGAATCCGCAGATAACAACATGGTTTTCTGTACGAACACTTTTTGCGGCCACACGAGTGAGTGCCAATGATTGCAATAGCCACTCGTTACTAGAGAAACGCATCGCAATGCGATCACTATATTGAATTAAGAAGGGCGCCCCAAACATCGAGAGCAACATCGCCGCCAATACTGCTTGACTCAAGGCGGGATCAATTAAATCCAAACCATCGATTTGATTTAAAAGAACGAAACCAAATTCACCAGCCTGCGCCAAACATAAACCCGTCCGAATAGAAATGCCAGGACTCGAGCCAAAGGTACGTGACAACAAAGCAATTAAGCCAAACTTAAAGACTAAAGGGCCAATGAGCAAGAGTATTACGAGCATCCACTGTTGATAGATCACCTCGAAATCCAAGAGCATGCCAACGGTGATGAAGAAGAGACCCAAGAGCACATCTCTAAAGGGTTTGACGTCCTCTTCGACTTGATGGCGATAAGGCGTCTCTGCAATCAACATCCCCGCCAAGAAAGCCCCAAGCGCTAGCGATAAGCCAAAGTGTTCAGTAAGACCTGCCATACCCAAAACAATGAGTAGCAGATTGAGCATGAATAATTCTTGGGAACGTAACTTAGCGACTAAGCTAAACCAGCGACTCATCAAGGTTTGGCCAATTACGAAAATAAGCACTAAGGCTACCGTGATCTTGATAGACGCTGCCGTCAATGCTAAAAATAAATCACCTGGATTTTTGCCCAGAGAGGGCAACAAAATCAATAAGAAAACTACCGCCAAATCCTGAAATAGCAAGATGCCGATGATGTTGCGTCCATGCTCAGTTTCAATTTCGGAGCGGTCTGAGATGAGCTTGGTCACAATGGCTGTTGAGGACATCGCTAGGGCGCCCCCTAGTGCGATGGCAGCCTGCCAAGAAATTGGATAAATCCAGTTCATCAGTAAGCTAGCTGGAACTGCCAGCAACATGGTCAAAACCACCTGACTGCCGCCCAAACCAAATACGATAGTCCGCATAGCCCGCAGCTTGTGGAGATTAAATTCCAGGCCAATCGAGAACATCAAGAAAACCACGCCAAATTCAGCCAAATACTTCACAGTGGCGGAATCATTAGCCAAAGCAAGGGCATGCGGCCCAATAAGGACGCCAATGGCTAGATACCCCAAAATAGGGGGTAGCCCAAAATAGCGGAAAATAACTACCCCGGCCACTCCGGAGGCCAGCAAGATGAGAGTTAACTGAAGGACTGACGGCATATACTCACCCCATGATAGCTAAGACTCGTGACCGAACCCTAAAGCTTGCGCGCGACACCCTCACCATTGAGGCTGCTGCACTGCACACAATGCGTGATCGCCTAGAAGGCGCAAACGCTGATGCCCTCGTATTGGCAGTTGATCTATTGCATTCTTGCAAAGGCCGCATCGTCGTTTCTGGAATTGGTAAATCAGGTCATATTGCCCGAAAGATTGCGGCTACTTTTGCCTCTACCGGCTCCCCTGCTTTTTTTGTGCATCCTGCGGAAGCCAGTCATGGCGACCTTGGAATGGTGACTCGTGATGATGTCTTTGTTGCGCTATCCAATTCTGGTGAGACCGATGAACTACTGACCATCGTACCGATAGTCAAGCGTACCGGTGCAAAACTGATCGCACTTACTGGTGCACCAAACTCTTCTTTGGCAAAGTTGGCAGACGCTCATTTGGACACTAGTGTTGAAAAAGAGGCCTGTCCACTCAATCTAGCCCCAACTACAAGCACAACAGCAGCGCTCGCCATGGGCGATGCCTTGGCAGTTGCACTTTTAGATGCTCGCGGCTTTCAGGCTGAAGACTTCCAACGCTCACACCCAGGCGGACGCTTGGGTCGCAAACAGCTAATGCATGTCAGTGAAGTTATGCGTAGCTTTGATGAGACTCCGAAAATTTCCATTAGCGCCACATTAAAAGATGCACTACTTGAAATGACCGCTAAACGCATGGGCATGGTTGTCACACTGGATGAAAAAAATCAGGTTGCCGGAATTTTTACTGACGGTGATTTGCGTCGACTACTTGAGAAGAGTACCAATCTCGATGGACTAACGCTAAAGAATGCCATCACTTCTGCTCCTCGCACAATTCCTCCTGAGTTATTAGCGGAAGAGGCGATTGAGATGATGGAAAAACATCGCATTAATCATTTAGTGGTGACTGCTCCTACAGGTGAATTACTTGGAGCACTCAACCTACATGATTTATTTGCCGCCAAGGTTATTTAAGGCGCTTACTTTTCAATCATTCACTGACTCACTCACATGCCTAGCGCCTTTCACGTTCACAACACCAACCCTTTAAGTCAATATCCACAGGCATTGGAGCGCGCTGGAGCAGTCAAACTTCTAGTTCTGGATGTCGATGGTGTTCTCACAAATGGCCAAGTATTTATTGGCGATAACGGCAAAGAATCGCTGAAGGCTTTCGATATTCAGGATGGATTGGGAATCAAACTGCTAGAGAAGATCGGTATTCAAACAGCCATTATCACGGGACGTAGCTCTAAGATGGTTTTGGCGCGTTGTGAAGAGCTGGGTATTCAGCATGTTCATATGGGTGTAGATAACAAAGCATTGGCTTTGGAAAATATCCTGCAATCGCTTGGACTAAAGTCATCCGACTGCGCAGTCATGGGGGATGATTGGCCAGATTTTCAAATGATGAAGTCTGCAGGCTTAAAAGTATGCCCCGCCCAAGGACATGAAGCAGTTAAGGAAATTGCTCACTTTGTTACTCTTCGTTCTGGTGGCAGTGGCGCCGTACGTGAAGTCTGTGACCTGATCTTAAAAGCGCAAAACCGCTACGACGAATTACTTGCTCAGGCTAAGGCTTAAGGTCTTTCGTCATGCAACTGAATGCCCAACACATCAAACTGAGTATCTGGCGTACCTTATTACGTCTCATGCCCTTGATATTGATGAGCACACTAACCCTCGTCACGTTTTGGCTAGTCAAGAAAAATACTCCTGCAGAGAAATCCGCCATCGAACGTGTACGCCTTCATGAGCCTGACTACATTATTAATAATGGCGCACTATCCGCGTTAAATGAAGCTGGAAATACCAAATATCGCGTCTTAGGTAAAAAGGTAACGCATTACGATGATGATGCATCGATCGATATTGAAACGCCTCGTATACGCCTATTCCCACCTGAAAAATCACCTGTTACCGTTAAAGCAGATACAGGCCATTTAGATGGTGATCTGACCATTCTGGATCTCATCGATAACGCCGAAATTTTTCGTCCACCTCAAGCCGCCACAGCAACTGAGCCAGCAAGACCTCGCATGCTTGCACGCTCTTCTTATTTCAAGGTGCTCATTAATGATGACATTATTGAGACTGATAAGCCCATTACGCTTGAGCAAGGAGTTTCCGTGATTCGTTCAACCGATGGCGGGGTATTTAACAATATTGAGCAAAGCATGGTGTTATCAGGACAAGTAAGAGGTCGCATTGAACGAGTGCAGCAAGGTGGTCAACCATGAGTCTATCGATCAATCGGATCATGGCAACTATGTTGCTAGTCGCTTGTTTTACTACTACTTCTCACGCTGAGAAAGCCGATCAAGACAAGCCGATTATTTTGGAAGCAGAAAAAGTTTCCGTGAACGACGTGCAACAAGTTTATGAACTTGACGGTGAAGTACTGTTAATTAAAGGCAGTATTTTGATTACGGGCGAGAAGGGCAATATCAAAGTCGATCCCGAGGGCTATGAGTATGTTGATGTTCAAGGCAACCCTGAATCCACTGCCAGCTTTAGACAAAGACGTGAAGGTCCGGCTAATGAGTTTATGCAGGGTCGCGGTCAAACGGTCACCTACAATGCAAAAACTGAGTTACTTACCTTGACTGGGGATGCCAACTTAAAGCGTCTTCAGAACATGCAAATGCTGGACCAATTACGTGGCTGGAAAATTGACTATGACGATGTCAAGCAGCACTACCAAGTCTCGCCGCCTGCCAATGCCAAACCAGAAGACTTGCCACTGGCTAGGGCCATCCTTTCACCAAGAAGAAAAGCTACACTAGAGAAATGACCACGGATTCCAGCAATAATCAAAACCCAGCAACCTTAAGTGCTCAACATCTTCAAAAGCGCTATGGGTCTCGTACGGTTGTGCGGGATGTATCGGTGGAGGTTAAGTGCGGCGAAGTGGTTGGACTCTTGGGGCCGAATGGCGCTGGCAAAACAACCTCTTTTTATATGATTGTTGGCCTAGTTCCTTTGGACGGCGGCAGCATTGTTCTGGATGGCACGGATATTACCCACCTCCCCATTCATGAACGAGCGCGCATGGGCTTATCCTACCTTCCGCAAGAGGCTTCTGTTTTCAGAAAATTGAATGTAGCTGAAAATATTCAAGCGGTATTAGAACTACAAGTTCAAGGTGGCAAACCATTGAGTAAGGCCGAGATAGCGCATCGCTTAGATGAACTCTTGGGCGAACTCCAAATTAGCCATCTCCGTGACAACCCAGCGCTCTCCCTATCTGGTGGAGAACGCCGCCGCGTTGAGATTGCTAGAGCCCTCGCCTCCCAGCCTAAGTTTATTTTGTTGGATGAGCCGTTTGCCGGTGTTGACCCGATTGCCGTTGGAGAGATTCAGCGGATTGTGCGCTTCTTAAGGGATCGTCAAATTGGCGTCCTCATCACCGACCATAATGTTCGAGAAACTTTAGGTATTTGTGATCACGCCTACATCATCAGCGAAGGTAGTGTGCTAGCAGAAGGCAAACCAGACCAAATCATCGAGAACGATGCCGTCAGAAGAGTCTATCTAGGCGAAAACTTCCGCATGTAAATTTTCGGAGTTTTTCGACTATTTATTAAATAAACATGATCTCCCCCCTTGGTTTTCAGCAAAATCGCTGATACGCTGGAGGTTCATGAAGTTCATTCCCATATAAACAAGTAGAACATTACAGGGGCATGCTGCGCACCCCGGGTAATTATTTGCGCATGCATTTTGTTTTGCTATGAATAGGAGCTGCTGATGAATCTGAAAATTAATAGCCGTCATGTCGAAGTTACTCCAGCCATGCGTTCCCATCTCGAGGCTGGGTTAGCCAAAATTCGCAAGCACTTTGATCACGTCTTAGATGCCTCTGCATTTTTGATTGTCGATAACGCTAAGGAAAAAAATCTTCGTCAAGCAGCCGAGATCACTATTCACCTCAAAGGCAAGGATCTTTTTGCTGAAGCGCATAACGCCGATCTTTACCACGCCATGGATGCGGTAGTCGATAAACTTGAGCGTCAAGTAGTGAAGCACAAAGAAAAAATCCAAGATCATCACCACGAAAAGCACTTTGAGTGATCTGAAGTGTCGGGACACCTATAATCAATCTACATGAATGCCCTGACCGATCTTTTCGCCTTAGACCGCATTGCCTTAAATAGCCCCTCTAAAAACCGGGCCGAGGCATTTGCGGCCGTAGGGCAACTATTTGCCAAACAAGCAGGACTAGAAGCAGAAGCAATTGTTGGCTTCTTAAATGCCCGCGAAGACTTAGGCTCTACCGCACTAGGTGCGGGTGTTGCCATCCCGCATGGTCGTGTAAAGGGGTTAAAGCATCCGATTGCTGCATTTGTAAAATTAAAAGAGCCTATTGAATTCGCTGCACCTGATGGTGAAGCTGTCTCTATTTTGATTTTTTTGCTCGTTCCGGAAAAAGCTACCCAGCAACACCTAGAAATTCTGTCTTCGATTGCACAACTCCTCTCTGACCAAGACGCTCGTAAGCTGCTTGCCTCAGAAGATAATCCAGAGAAGGTGTGCCAGCTGTTACAAACGTGGGGCTCGGCTTGACTACTCAGCCCCTACTCCTTGAGGGGGTAACCGCCCAACAGATCTTTGATGACAATGTCTCTGACTTAAAGTTATCTTGGATTGGCGGCCTAGAAGGTGCTGATCGAACATTTCCACCAGAGGCCGTTAAAGCTGCCGCAGCTAGTTCCGACCTGGTGGGTCACTTAAACCTGATTCACCCAAGCCGGATTCAGATTTTTGGCGAACAAGAGGTTGACTATCACGCCGAACTTGAACCAAAGCAGAGACAGGACCAGATCTCCAGCTTAATTTCCAAAACGCCACCTTGCGTCATCGTGGCCGACGGCAAAACAGCTGACGCCGATCTCCAACTCTTCTGCCAAAGATCTTCTACCCCACTGTTTACAACGGCGATATCGGCCGCTGAGGTGATTGACCACCTGCGTACTTATCTCACCAAGATTGGCGCCCCCCAGATCACCATGCATGGCGTATTCATGGATATTCTGGGCTTAGGCGTCTTAATCATGGGAGAGTCTGGTTTAGGCAAAAGCGAATTAGGCCTGGAGTTGATTTCTCGTGGCCATGGTTTGGTCGCTGATGATGCGGTAGATTTTGCTCGCCTTGGGCCTGACTATGTCGAGGGTCGCTGCCCTGTAATCTTGCGCAATCTCTTGGAGGTTCGTGGGCTAGGCTTACTGGATATCCGCACCATCTTTGGTGAAACCGCTGTGCGTCGTAAATTGAAATTACGTTTGATTGTGCAGCTGGTCCGCCGTAATGATGGTGAATTCGAGCGCCTCCCCCTAGAAACACAGCATATTGATGTATTGGGTATCCCGATTAGAACCGTAAAAATTCAAGTGGCTGCAGGACGCAACTTAGCGGTTCTTGTAGAAGCGGCAGTGCGCAACACCATTTTGCAACTGCGGGGTATAGACACCTTAAAAGAGTTTATGGAGCGCCAGCGTTTGCAAATGAATGCGGAGGCAGAGTCTTCAAAATCACAAGGCCGACTCATTTAATATGCAAATCAATCTGATTACCGGCATCTCCGGCTCAGGTAAATCAGTTGCGCTGAGAGCCTTTGAGGATGCGGGCTACGACTGTGTAGATAATCTACCGGTTACCCTCCTAGAAAATCTTATCACTACGCTAGAAAGTGAAAGGAGTGAGCGCGTTGCGGTAGCCATAGATGCGCGCCGTGGTCAGTCCATTGCAGATCTGCCTCAAATCCTAGAAAACCTGCGACGTAACCATCAGGTACGAATTGTTTTCTTAAATGCCGATACCAATACGTTGATCCAGCGCTTCTCTGAAACTCGCAGGCGTCACCCGCTATCTGGAAAAACTCAACAGACTCAAGCTGCCACCCTAATCGAGGCAATTGACAAGGAACGTAGCCTCTTAGAGCCGCTACGTTCTCAAGCACACAGCATTGATACCAGTAACATTCCTGCCCACGCCCTACGCTCGTGGATACATGATCTTCTTAAAGATAAGCCGCAAGGGCTCACTGTGATTTTTGAATCGTTTGGATTTAAAAAAGGTTTGCCAAGTGAAGCCGATCTCGTGTTTGATGTTCGCTGCCTACCTAACCCTCACTATGACAAAGTCTTACGCCCTCTGTCTGGCAAAGACCAACCCGTTCGCGAGTTCTTAGAAAAAATCCCTGAAGTAGTCAGCATGGAAAATGACATTATTCAATTTATCGAAAAATGGTTACCCCACTACATTGCAGATGGTCGTAGTTACCTTACCGTTGCCATTGGCTGTACTGGTGGGCAGCATCGCTCGGTTTATCTGGTAAGTCGCATCATTGCGCATTTTTTGCCACAAAAAGATTTAGCAGCACTCCAAATCAATTTCTTAAGTCGTCACCGCGAGCTAGACTCAATCCCTGCAACAGCAATTTAATGGGTTGAGGCAGACCGTATTTTCCTAGCTGACGCAAAGGAACCCACTTCAAGTCCTCGCCAGAGAATTTCACGGCATCACTTAATGCCACACTCCAGATCTGCATCCATAACCGTCGATGGGTAAAGACATGTTTAATCTCCAATCCCCGCTCAATTGATTTGTAACTCTTTACGGCGATAGAAGTCTTTTCCTCTGGCATTACCAGATTCAATAATTCCTTCAGAGTCAAACTAACTGCATCGCTAGCTAGAGGCTTGGAGTCTTTCTCTTTAATTCTCCAAGCCGATTCTGGCAAAGACCAAAGTCCGCCCCAGATGGCTTTATCTGGACGCCTCTGCAGTAAGACTGAATCACCATGCCGAAGTAACAACATATCGCAATTAAATTCAGGAGATTTAGCCTTTACCACCTTACGGGGCAATAGCAAAACTTGATCACTTAGATTGGCCTGACATTCTTTTGCAAATGGGCATATCTTTGCCCCACTCACACACACGGGTTTGCGGGAGGTACACCACGTTGCCCCAAAATCCATGAGTGCCTGGGTATACACCGGCATGTCTGTAGGTTTTTTAGGGAGCATTGTTTTGGCGAGGAGCCATAGTTCATCGTTCACCGCTTTTTCTTGAATCGCGCCCCCTATACCAAACAGTCTTGCCAAAATTCGTTTCACATTGGCATCTAAAATTGGTGCTCGCTCATGAAATGCAAAAGCGGCAATGGCCCCTGCGGTAGATCTACCAATACCCTTGAGTTGCTCAAGTAATACTGGATCTTCTGGAAACTTCCCACTAAATTCTTCCATGACCTGCTTAGCGCAGGCATGGAGATTACGCGCTCGCGTGTAGTAGCCGAGGCCCGCCCACTCCGCTAAAACATCATCCAATGGGGCGGCAGCCAATTTCTTGACGGTTGGAAAACGTTTCATGAAGCGGGGATATCGCTCCAGAACAGTGGCTACCTGAGTTTGCTGCAACATGATTTCAGAAACCCAAACTGCATAGGGGTCTCGAATACTTTGCCATGGCAAACCTTGACGCCCATCCTTGCCATGCCAGGCAATCAGTTTGGTGGCGAAGTGCTTAATCAGCGCTTCTGACATTGGGGGCAAAAATAAGTGGAGCGTTGACCTTGCACTATTTGCTTAATCGGCGTTTTACATACTTTGCAAGGCTGGTCTTTGCGATCGTAGACCTTGGTTTGCACCATGAAATGCCCGGGGTCACCCTCGCTATTCACAAAATCTTTTAAAGTACTACCACCCGCGGCAATCGCTTTTTTCAAAATCAATCTCACTGCGGCAGCGAGTCGAGAACATTGTGGGCGCGTTAACTTTCCGGCAGCTTTTGATGGATGAATACCCGCCTCAAATAAACTTTCTGAGCAATAGATATTGCCAACACCTACTACCGCTTGCCCTGCCAATAAAAACTGCTTTACCGCAACGCTCCGCTTGCGTGAGCACTGATATAAAACATCCGCACCGAGCTCACCAGAAAACTCTGACGAAAAGGGTTCAACCCCGAGCTTTTGCAAGAGCGCATGATTTTCAATCGGTCCTTTAGATTTTGGATGCCATAAAACAGCGCCAAACTTTCGGGGATCATGCAAACGTAAACTGAGATTCTCAAACTCGAAGGTCACTCGATCATGTAATTTGAGGAGGTCACTACTAGGGAGCACCCGCAAAGTTCCTGTCATACCTAGGTGAAGTAATAGATAGCCCGCATCCAATTCCATTAATAAATATTTACCGCGACGCTCTATTCCCAACACTTTCTGGCCAGAAAGGAGCTTATTCAAATTGCTCGGGACCGGCCAACGCAAACGGCCATCAATAATTTTGACCGCACTGACCCTGCGCCCCTCTAAATGGGGCTGAATACCCAATCGGGTTACTTCGACTTCTGGGAGTTCTGGCATAAATGGATTGTAGATTCGCGGATTAGAATGTGCTCATGACCAAATTTTCACTCAAGCCTTCTTTAAGGGCCTTAATACTAGTGACTGGGCTGGGCTTGGGCCTGGTCTCCAGTTACGCTGTTGCCAGAACCAATAGCCTAGATAGTGGTGAAGCCGTGTTTGAGGTCTTGGCCTCGGAAATCGCCCTACAACGCGGAGAAGCTGGTCTAGCGTACAAAACCTATTTAGAGCTTGCTCGCCAACTTGATGACCCCCGCTTAGCGCAAAGGGCTATGGAGATTGCCATTACGGCAGGCGCGCCCGATCTTGCGCTCCAAGCCGCTCAAACTTGGGATAGCTTAGCCGGACCTAAACAGACCAAACCCAAAGAAGTTCTCCTTACCCTCTTAATTCTGAATCAACGCTGGTCAGATGCGGTTAAACCAGCCATCTCCATATTGAATCAGCAGACCCCAGCACAACGAGAAAATACCTTACTGCAGATTCAGGCACTACTGGCCAAAGCCACTAATGAAACAGAGGCCTTAAGAGCTTTCTACGACATTGTTTCGACATTAAAACCAGAGCCAAAAGATCCAGGGCTACTCTATACCTACGCCATGTCTGCTGAAAAGTCTGGGCATATTGATGTGATGGAAAAAACTCTGCGCGAAATCTTGCGCAAGAATCCGAATGATGTAAATAGCCTAAATGCCCTTGGTTACTCACTGGCCGATCGCAATCAGAAGTTGCCAGAAGCATTCAAACTGATTAGCAAAGCACATCAACTCTCACCGAAAGATGGTTTTATTTTGGACAGTCTTGGCTGGGTGAACTTTCGCATGGGCAAAAATGCACTGGCGCTTGAACAACTGCAACAAGCATTTAGCATGAAGCCTGAGGCGGATATTGCTGCGCATATCGGTGAAGTCTTGTGGGTCATGAATCGCCCAGTCGAGGCAGAAGATATTTGGCGTCAAGGACAACAACTGGATGCTAACAACCCGACTCTCAAAGAAACCTTGAAGCGTATGAAACCAGATTGGTCGGTAGCTGATACCACCCTCAAAGGATCATGGGATGGTCGTTTCGCGGTGAAGGTCACCGGCTTAACTGAAAGCAGAAATCAAGGGGGTTCTGGTGGATTTACCTTAACTCAAGATGCGCTAACTGATGTTTTGGAAATTCGTAATCCCGTTGGTGGATCGATTGCCAAAATTACGATTAGGCCAGGAGAGGCTTCGCTTGAACGTGATGGTCAAGTAACTACTGCAATTGATGCTGATACCTTGCTTCAAAATGCATTAGGACTGCCACTGCCTGCTCGCGGTTTGTCTGACTGGTTGCGCGGACAAACTCGTCCTGGTAGCAATGCGAGTGTTGAGCGCAATGCCAAAGGGCAAGTAAGCAAGATTACGCAAGATGGTTGGACTTTAAATTACCTCTGGAGCAATGATCTGCGCTTAGAAAAACTCACAATGACTCGTAGCTCTAATATCGGATCAATTGACATCCGTTTGGTATTTGATACTCCGAATGAGTAATGCGATTGAACTGCTTTGCCCCGCAAAGCTTAATCTTTTTCTACACATTGTTGGACGCCGTGAAGATGGTTATCACCTCTTGCAATCTGTTTTTCAATTGATTGATTGGTACGATCTTCTCACCTTAAAACCTATTCCGGAAAATGAGATTCGTCGGATTGATCCCATTCCAGAGCTTCCCCCAGAACACGATTTAGTAGTTCGCGCCGCCCAACTGTTAAAAGATTTCTGCAAGACCGATCAGGGCGTCGAAATCAACCTTGAGAAAAATATCCCCATGGGCGCAGGTCTCGGTGGAGGATCGTCGGATGCAGCATCCACCCTGATTGGCCTGAATAGGCTTTGGGGTCTCCATCTGGATACACCCACACTTTGCCAGCTTGGCCTAAGGCTGGGGGCTGATGTGCCATTTTTCATCTTTGGTCAAAATGCCTTTGTGGAGGGCGTGGGGGAGAAATTAGAGGCGATTTCCCTTGAATCCCAAGACTTTGTAGTCATCTTCCCGAATCAGGGAATTGCCACAGCTCAGATTTTTCAAGACCCTGAATTGACCCGAGATCACGCACCGATTACAATAGATCGCTTTCTTGCATCGCCAAGGTCATATCAGTCGAATGATTGTCAGGCAGTAGCGGTGCAGAATTGTCCTGAAGTGAAGCAAGCATTAGATTGGATTTCCAAGGCAGTGCCAAACTCGGCGCCTTGCATGTCTGGATCCGGAAGTAGCGTATTTGCCGCCTTAGACCCTAAGACGGACACAGCGAATCTGGAAATTCTTCTGCAAAAGCTTCCAAAAGGATGGATAGGTCGAATTGTTCGGGGGCTAAATAAAAATCCCGCTTACAATTTGATTTCTTCAGATTGACCTGTAGGGGAATCGCCAAGCTGGTTAAGGCACTGGATTTTGATTCCAGCATGCGAAGGTTCGAATCCTTCTTCCCCTGCCAACCACTGTAGATACGACCAAAAGACATCCATCCGACCCCTACCAAAATTCCAAAATCACTTATGTCCGCCCCAATGAACGCTGATTTACTGACTCTTTTCACAGGCAATGCAAATCCGGTTTTGGCCCATGCAGTAGCCAAAGAGCTCAATCTCCCGATGGGAAAAGCATTTGTTGGTCGTTTCTCTGACGGTGAAATTCAGGTAGAAATTCAAGAAAACGTCCGCGGTAAGAATGTTGTAGTAATCCAATCAACTTGTGCTCCAACGAATGATAGTTTGATGGAGCTCATGATCATGATTGATGCCCTAAAACGAGCATCAGCAAGCCGCATAACCGCAGTGATCCCTTACTTCGGTTACGCGAGACAAGATCGTCGCCCACGCTCAGCTCGGGTTGCTATCTCTGCCAGGATCGTGGCGAATATGCTCCAGTCCGTTGCTGGCGTTGAGCGCGTCTTGACTATGGACCTCCATGCTGACCAAATTCAGGGTTTCTTTGATATCCCGGTAGATAACATCTATGCCTCCCCAGTCCTGCTGGCGGATTTAGAAGCTCAAAAAACTAAAAAAGACCTCATTATTGTTTCGCCTGATATCGGTGGCGTTGTTCGCGCCCGCGCAATGGCCAAGCAATTGGGCACAGATTTGGCAATTATTGATAAACGCCGCCCTAAAGCAAACGTATCAGAAGTAATGCACTTAATCGGCGAGGTAGAAGGCCGCCATTGCGTCATCATGGATGACATCATCGATACTGGCGGAACACTCTGTAAGGCCGCTGAGGCGCTTAAAGAGCGTGGTGCCAAGGGCGTTACCGCCTACTGTACTCATGCTGTGCTTTCTGGTGGTGCCGTAGCCCGTATTGCCGCCTCTGAATTAGATGAATTGGTTGTAACTGACACTATCCCATTGACTCCAGAAGCAATGAAAGTAGCCAAAATTCGCCAATTGAGCGTTGCCCCCATCTTAGCTGAGACCCTTTCCCGTATTAGCAAGGGTGATTCAGTCATGTCGATGTTCGCCGAATAAGCTAAAAATAGCGTTTCTAACCCTGTTTTTGCTAGTTTTGAGCCTTTTCTAGGCAAAAACCTCGATTCCCAAGATATAATCAAAGGCTTTTCTGTTTGGTCGCGAACGGAAATTAACCTTAATTTAGGAATTCGATATGAAAGTAGTAGCCTTTGAAAGAAGCGTACAGGGAACGGGTGCGAGCCGCCGTCTGCGCAACTCCGGTAAAACTCCGGGCATTATCTACGGCGGTAAAGACGCCGTAACTGTAATTGAGTTGGATCACAACGCACTGTTTCATGCTCTCCGCAAGGAAGCATTCCACTCATCCATCCTTGACATCGAAATCGGCGGAAAAGCACAAAAAGTGTTGTTACGCGATTACCAGATGCATCCATTTAAGCCGTTGGTTCTGCACATCGACTTCCAGCGCGTTTCAGCGACTGAGAAAGTTCACATGCGCGTTCCATTGCACTTCATCAATGCTGACACTTCATCTGCAGTGAAATTGCAAGGCGCTGTAATCAGCCATATTTCAACTGAATTGGAAGTGTCTTGCTTACCGGCAGACTTACCAGAGTTCATTGAAGTGGACTTGAGCAAAATTGAAGTTGGTCACGGTATTCATGCCAAAGACCTCGCATTGCCAAAAGGCGTTTCCTTGGTATTGCATCTTGAGCAAGAAAATCCAGTATTAGCTAACGCACGTATCCCAGCAGTGAAATCTGCCGATACTGAAGCTGCTCCTGCAGCTGCTGCGGCTCCTGCTGCTGAAGCACCAAAGGATAAAGCTTAATATTTAGGCGCTATCTTTGCGACAGAGGAAGCCCGCTACCAAGCGGGTTTTCTTTTTTGTAGAAATGCTTTTATCCTTATGCACTCATCATGACTAAATTAATTGTTGGCCTCGGCAACCCAGGCGAAGAACATATTGAAGATCGGCACAATGCTGGCTTCTGGTTTCTGGACGCCCTTGCTAAACAATTCAATACCCGCTTTGAAACTGAAAAGCGTTTTCATGGAAAAGTAGCGAAGGCTAAATGGGAAAATGAAGATCTCTTCTTGCTCAAGCCAACTACCTACATGAATCTCAGCGGTCAAGCCGTAGGGGCGCTCTGCCGCTTTCATAAAATTACCCCCAAAGATGTGCTGGTGGTTCAGGACGAGCTTGATCTGAAGCCAGGCACCGCACGCATCAAACTTGGCGGAAGTACTGGGGGGCATAACGGCTTAAAAGACATCCAAGCCCACCTTGGAAGCCCTGAATACTGGCGCTTACGCTTGGGTATTGGTCACCCACGCGATCTTGCTGCAGAAGGTGCGCGAGTAATGGATGTGGCTGACTATGTACTGAGAAGGCCTTTACAAGCAGAGCAAAAACAAATTGATGCCAGCATTGAAAATGGCTTGCAAATTCTGCCCTTATTCCTCAAAGGCGATATCCAAGCAGCGATGCTGGAGTTGCACTCTAAAACTAACTAAAAGAGACTGGCGTACTTGCGCCAATCGCTTATTTAGCGAGGGCTTTTTTGGCAGCAGTTAAAGCTTGATACTTCGCCATTAACTGTGTTTTATTTTCTGGAAACGCGGGGTTCAGTGGAATGCAATCCACTGGACAGACCTGCTGACACTGTGGCGCATCATAGTGGCCAACACATTCAGTGCACTTATTGGGATCAATCTCATAGATCTCTAGACCCATATAGATTGCATCATTTGGACATTCTGGCTCGCATACATCGCAATTGATGCATTCGTCCGTAATCAATAAAGCCATCTTATTTGTCTGCTAGCCTTACTCTTTATTTTGATTGGCAGCTGAAATCTTGTTGACTAGCCACTTTTCTACAGATGGGAAGACAAACTTACTAACATCTCCACCCATAGAAGCAATCTCACGAACAAAGGTTCCAGAGATAAATTGGTATTGATCGGATGGTGTAAGGAATAGCGTTTCAACATCAGGCAATAAATAGCGGTTCATACCGGCCATCTGAAACTCGTACTCAAAATCAGAGACTGCGCGCAAGCCACGCACAATCACGCGTGCATTGTGTTCGCGGGCAAAATCCTTTAACAAGCCTGTAAAACCAACAATCTTCACATTGGAATAATGGCCAAGAACTTCTTTAGCAATCTCAATGCGCTCTTCTAAGTTGAAGAAAGGGCGCTTGCTACGACTATCAGCAACGCCAACAATGAGTTCGCCAAAAATACTTGAGGCGCGACGCACTAAGTCCTCGTGACCACGAGTAAAGGGATCAAATGTTCCAGGGTATACGGCAACAGTCATAACTCTCCTAAGGCTTTTTCAGCTACACGCAAGAGTTTAGTCCCTCTTAGAGCGAAATAGACAAGCTTTTACTTGCCCGGCCTCTAAGTACTTTCCACAATGCCAATCGGGCACTAGAGCCTCAATCTCCTCGCGGGAGCGGCTGGCAGGAAACTCCACATAAATGCCCCCACCCGCACTATCATCGCAAACACGAGCAGCCTCTGTCAGCGCCTGATTTAATAAACCCTCCTCCTGAAAGGGAGGATCTATAAAGATCAAATTGCTAGAGCGATCGGCTTGTTGCTTTAAAAACTCCAAACTATCTCTGTGCAAAATCCGCACTTCTCCAGGAGCAGGAGATGACTGTAGCAATGCAAGATTAGCCAAAAGCTTGGCATGCGCCTTCTTATCTTTTTCTAATAGAGTCACTACATCAGCATGTCGTGAAGCAGCTTCAAAACCCAAAGCACCAGTCCCAGCAAATAAATCTAAGCAACTCAAACCGACTAGATCTTGCCCAAGCCAGTTAAATAAGGTCTCACGAACGCGATCAGTACTGGGACGTAGACCAGGCAAATCCAACACACTTAACAAACGACTGCGCCACACACCACCAATAATGCGAATTTTCTGTGGGAGCTCCGCATGCTTTCCCGTCTTTACTAGCTTATTGATTTTTAGCCCCCAAAACCACAATCTTCATTCGATCCATGGCTAAGTATTTTTGAAATGCTGCCTTTACTTGCTCTAAGCTCACCGCCTCTACTTGCTTAGTCCATACCTCCATCGTATCAAGGGGTAAATGATTCCAAGCAATGGATGACACGTTATCGAGCAACTTGCGGTTGTTATCAATTCTCAAAGGGTAGCCATTCACTAAATTTGATTTGGCAGCATCAAGCTCAGATTGTGTAGGTCCATCAGCAATAAATTGTGCAATGGTGGAGCTCATCACTTCTAGCGCCAAAGCAGCCTGATCATTCTTGGTTTGTAGACCCGCCTGAAAAATCCCCGCATCCTTACCAGGCGCGAAGTAACTAAACACACTATAGGCAAGGCCACGCTTTTCACGAACCTCTGACATCAGACGCGATACAAAGCCGCCGCCGCCCAAAACATAATTCCCCACTAGCAATGGAAAATAATCGGGGTTGCTACGACTTACCGCAGTCATTCCCATAGCAATATGCGCTTGCTGAGAATCAAATGGAATACTTACTTCGCGCTGACTTAAAGGCTCTACTGGCGAACGCTCGAACTCTGGTAGCTTTGCAATAGTAGGGCCAGACTGAGGTACTCTTTGCAATAAACCCTGAACGATCTCTGCAGCCTCGACTTTACTGACATCGCCCACGATGCTGACAATCATTCGATCGCCACGGTAAAACTGTTTATGAAACTGCTGCAAATCTAGTGCACTGATACTTGCAATACTTTGCACTGTTGGTGAATTGGCTAATGGATAGTTTCCATAGACTGATTTTCTAAAACGGCGATCCAACACTGGCTCAGGCTTAGTCTCTGACTCTAGTAATGCAGTAGTCATTCTTTGCTTCTCACGCGTCAAGATCTTGGCATCGTAAGTCGGTGCGCTCAACATAGCTGACGCCAATTGAATGGCGCGATCACGTAAATCTTTTCGACTTAAAGTCCGAATACGCATAACAGCACGCTCACCGCTAACAGAAACGCCGAGGTTTGCACCCAAGTCGGCAATCTCATCCGCAATCTGCGCCTCAGTCAATAAACCCTTCTCGGACTTGGCGCCGTAGTTCATGAGTTGGCCAGCCATAGTTGCTAAGCCACTCTTCACCGCCGGATCATAACGATCTCCTGCATCAATACTGATCTCAATGTCCACCATGGGTAGCGCTTTGGTTTGAACTAGATAAGCTTGCGTGCCCTTAAAAGAGTCCAATTTTTCAATTGGCAATATCGCATGGACGGATGACAGCAACCCAAGCATCAATGCCATCGCAAGAAAAACTTGCTTGATCAATTTATTTAGCAGCACTATTGCCCCCTTGCTTGCTCTCGCCCGACTGACGTGACTGGGGATCCAGCACTGCAATTGTTAAGCCCTCGTCGACTAAATATTTTTTTGCAACGGCTTGGACTTGTGTAGGAGTAATTATTTGCATCTTCTCCAACATGACATCAATATCTCGCCAAGAGAATCCTGCCATCTCCGTACCGCCGATTTCCATTGCCTGGCCAAAGATCGAGTCGCGCTTATAGATTTGATCAGACAAAATACGCACCTTAATGCGCTTGAGCTCTGACTCTAGAACGCCCTTATTGGCAATCTCCTTTAAAGCCTTCCGAATACTGCTCTCAGCCTGCTCTACTGTTTTACCTTTAGCCATGCTGACATTAATGAGAAATAGTTCCGGCCCTCTAGAGACCATGTCGTAACCGACACCCACATCATTGACTACGCGCTCTTGCTTCACCAAGGTGCGATTCAAGCGAGCATTGTCATAGCCATCAAGTACTGCGGCCAATAGTTCTAAAGCATACGGCTCATCATCATCCAGCTTCCCCACTTGAAGTTTGGGAACCTTCCATGCCATGGCTAGCTGTGCACTATCTGCAAGCGCTTTTACCTGAACCTGTTTAATGCCTTTTTGTGGAGGCTCGATCTGAGGTTTACGCACGGGCAACTCTCTTGCGGAAGCAGCTCCATAATATTTTTCGACTGCCCTCAAAATAACTTGAGGATCAACATCACCTGCGACAACAACCGTTGCGTTATTTGGTTTATACCAACTGCGATACCAATCACGTGCATCTGCAGCCTTCATATTAGCTAAGTCATTCATCCAACCGACTACTGGATGACGATAAGGAGAGCTCATGTAGGCAGTCGCCATGAGGGATTCGTTTAGCAAGCTACTAGGATTGTCTTCAGTGCGTAAACGACGTTCTTCCATCACTACCTGAATTTCTTTCAAAAACTCCGCATCATCAAAATTGAGATTAGACATACGGTCAGCCTCTAGCTTCATGACTTCATCTAGCTTGGACTTTTCAACTTGTTGAAAATACGCTGTGTAATCACGAGAAGTGAACGCATTTTCTCGCCCTCCTACTGCCGCAACCAAACGAGAAAATTCGCCTGACTTTACTTTGTCAGTACCCTTAAACATCATGTGTTCCAGCACATGAGCCACCCCAGTCTTACCATTGACCTCATCCATGGAGCCAGCACGGTACCAAACCATGTGCGCAACCGTAGGTGCTCGATGATCCTCACGCACAATCAGCTTGAGACCATTAGAGAGTTGAAACTCGTGGGTATTAGCTTGGCCTGACTCCGTCGCCGCCCAAGCGGTAGGACAACAGAGCATTAAATAGAAAGAAAAACACAATAAAGTGGAGCGCATCTGTAAGATCACCTATCCCAAGAATTAAATTGATAAGATGCAAGGATTAAATTGTATCGATTATGTTCGGCCTACGTAAAACCCTCGGATCCCTATTCAAATCTAATCAGACTGATGAAGCCTGGTTTGATGCCCTAGAAGAATCTCTCATTCTGAGCGATGTGGGTCTGCCTACGACCGAACAACTGATTAACAAACTTCGTAAAGCCGCTAAATCAGAAAAAGCGAATAGCCCAGAAGATCTTAAGCAACTACTCATCCAAGAAGTGGCAAGCCTATTAAAGCCTTTGGAGCCCGTCCCCAATCCCTTATATGTGCATGAGCAAAAGACCATGCCAGAGGTATGGCTAGTGATTGGTGTCAATGGCGCGGGCAAGACCACCACAATAGGTAAGCTCTGCAAACTCTTTCAGTCGCAAGGTAAGTCCGTCTTACTAGCAGCTGGCGATACCTTCCGAGCAGCAGCTCGCAACCAGCTGCTTGAATGGGGCGGTCGCAATCAGGTCGATGTCATCATGCAAGAGAGCGGAGATGCGGCAGCAGTTGCCCACGATGCCATTCATGCGGCGATTTCTCGTAAGAGCGATATTTTGATTATTGATACAGCCGGAAGACTGGCTACTCAAGACCACCTTATGGAAGAGTTAAAGAAGGTCAAAAGAGTGATCGGGAAGGCCCTTCCTGGGGCGCCTCACCAGACTTTGCTAGTTCTTGATGGGAATACTGGTCAAAACGGTTTAAGCCAAGTAAAAGCCTTTCATGCCGCTTTAGGGCTTTCTGCCTTAATCGTGACTAAATTAGATGGCACCGCTAAAGGCGGGGTGATTTGCGCACTCGCCCACACTCTTAATGACCCCACAAAACCAGCTGTTTTAGCACTAGGTAAAGGAGAGGGAATTGATGATTTAGCCCCCTTCACGGCTACCCAGTACTCCTCTGAATTATTCAATTAAATCAGATACTTATAGTAATAAAAAACCATTAGCACTCTCTTGACAAGAGTGCTAAAATGTAAGCTTGTTAATACCTAAAATATATAAAAAGAAAATGGTTCAAAAGAAAGCATACAAACCGCAATCGCAAGCAAGGCAAACATTGCCAGCAGCGCAGACTGCTGCGGCTTCGCTTGCCTTTCCGATGCTGCCTTCCCTTGGGGTTGGCACGCTCGACTCTTATATCTCGTACGTCAATCGCGTACCCATGCTCAGCGCTGCCGAGGAACTTCACCTCGCGCAAGAATTTCGTCGCACTGAAAATGTGGATGCTGCGAAAACTTTGGTTCTCTCGCACCTCCGCTTAGTGGTGTCTGTGGCTCGTCAGTACCTAGGTTATGGCATTCCACATGCCGACTTAATTCAAGAAGGCAATATTGGCTTAATGAAAGCCGTTAAACGCTACGACCCAAACCAAGGCGCACGCTTAGTCTCTTATGCAATCCACTGGATTAAGGCGGAGATTCATGAGTACATTCTCAAGAATTGGCGTTTAGTCAAAGTTGCGACAACTAAAGCACAACGCAAGTTGTTCTTTAATTTGCGTAGCAACAAGCCCACCCTAGCTGCCCTGACACCAAATGAGGTTGAGGCATTAGCAAAGGCACTGGATGTAAAAGGTTCTGACGTTAAAGAAATGGAAATGCGTCTTGCTGGTGGCGACGTTGCCTTAGAAGGTGACGATAATGACGATGAGTCCGCCTATGCACCGATTCAATGGCTAGCTGATAACAGTCAAGAGCCTACTGAAATGATGGCTGCCGCTGCGACTGATGCATTACATGGTCCTCAACTAGATCAAGCGCTCATGGCTTTAGATGAGCGTAGTCGCAACATTGTGCAATCGCGTTGGCTGGCAATGGATGCGGAAGGCAATGGTACAAAAACATTGCATGATCTCGCAAGTGAATACGGCATCTCTGCAGAGCGAGTTCGCCAAATTGAGACTGCTGCTCTCAAAAAGATGCGCGGCCTCTTACAAGCTGAAGCTGCTTAAGTCGCCTCGCTTTTCACTACGGCTTTACTTCAGTAGTTCTTTCAAGTCTTGCGCCAAGGTCTCAGGACCTTGCGCATGCTTGATATAAAGGCGTAAACGTCCCTCAGGATCGAAGGCATAGCTTCCTGCTGTGTGATCCATGGTGTATGAACCTGGACTCGTGCCAGGTACTTTCTTGTAATAAATCTTAAAGTCCTTGGTCACTTTTTCTAATGCTGCTTCATCAGCTGGACGTAAACCCAAAAAACGTGCATCGAATGCAGGAACATACTGCTTCAAGATGCTTGCACTATCTCGCTCAGGATCTACTGTCACAAACAGCACTTGCACTTTATCGGCCTGAGGGCCCAGTAAGGTCATCACCTGCTGCATCTCCGTCAGGGTTGTAGGGCAAATATCAGGGCACTGTGTATAGCCAAAGAACATCACAACCGCTTTGCCTTTAAAGTCAGCTAGCGTTCTTACTTTCCCATCTGGATCCAGTAAACTAAAGTCAGTGCCAAATGCCTTGCTGCCAGTAATATCCACATTCTTAAAGCTCTGCTTGGGGCTACAAGCCACCAAAGCCAAACCAATCAGCGACAACATAAAGATGTGCGCAATGCGAATGGAAAATGTTGATAAATTCATATTCATCTCAAATGAAATAATGATCGATTAATAGCGCTGCAAACAGCAGAGATAAATACGTAATCGAAAAACGGAAAGTCTTTTTCGCCAGCGCATCGCTATAAGAAACAAACAAAGCAATCACATAGGCGAGGAACATTAAACCTAAAATCATGGCAGAGATTAAATACACTATGCCACTCATGCCATAGATATAGGGAAGCAAAGTCGCAGCAATCAAAATTAAGGTATACAACAAGATATTCAGTAACGTAAATCGCTCACCATGAGTGACCGGTAGCATTGGCAAACCACTTTGCACATAGTCATCGCGACGATAAAGCGCCAGAGCCCAAAAATGTGGAGGGGTCCAAACAAAAATGATCAGCACTAAGAGCCAAGCCTCTGCAGATAAGCCATTGGTGACTGCTGCCCAACCTAAGGCCGGTGGCATGGCGCCAGAAAGACCGCCAATCACAATATTTTGTGGTGTCGCTGGCTTGAGCAACCAGGTGTAAATCACAGCGTAACCCACAAAAGTTGCTACGGTGAGCCACATAGTCAATGGATTACAGAAGTTCCATAAGATGACCATTCCCAAACTACCGAGAACAATCGAAAAAATAGTAATGTGAAAAGGCGTCACTTCACCAGTCGCGGAAGGCCGCCAAGCAGTACGTTTCATCTTGGCATCAACGGCTTGCTCAATCAAACAATTCATTGCAAAGGCAGCGCCCGCCAACAACCAAATACCAACAATGCCACCAATCAGAACGGGATAAGGAACCATGCCAGGGGTAGCCAAGAACATACCAATCACTGCGCAGAAAACTGCTAGCTGAGTGACGCGGGGCTTAGTGAGAACCCAATATTGACGCCAACGCGGCATAGCTACAGGAGCAGAAGAAGTAGGGCTACTCATAATGATTTAACTATCTTAAGATGAATGGGAGCGCTCCAAGAAGACCATTGAGCCAGACGAACCAAACAGAACACTAATGCAGCAGAACCAGCTGTATGCATTAAAGCGGCAAAGAGTGGCCACTGGAAGACCACATTGGAAATACCTGTCAGCGCTTGAAGAATTAATAAACCTAACAATAACCTAGCCATCCTACCCATTCCTGACAATGTGGAATTACTCAACTGGAGAGCGCTGATTCCCAAGAGGCCTAAGGCTGCTATAGCAATCACCGCAAATAAGCGATGCGCCCAATGAATTGTTTGTAAGGCTATAGGGGAAATCGATTCGCCTTGAGCATTTAGACCTAGGCCGCGCCATAGAGTAAAGCCCTCTTGCCAAGCCGTTTCTGGTAGAAATGATCCCATGCAAGTTGGAAAATCGGGGCAAGCTAATACAGCGTAATTCGTACTCACCCATGCACCCAAAAAGATTTGGGTGAATAAAGCCACTGAAGCAAGCAGGAGTAACTTCGCGGAAAGGGGTTTCGTTTGAAAGCGCAGAATAGAGGAATATTTTTCTTCCCACTCTTGCTGCGCATAAGCTGTCAGACAAGCCAGCAAAGCCAAAGCAAGCATTAAGTGGATGGTCACAATGATAGGTTGCAATTTGAGTGTTACTGTCCAAGCGCCAAACGCTCCCTGAGTACAAACCAAAACCAATAAGCCGAGACTACCCAACAAAGGCTTCTTACCTAAGCTCTTTACTTTACTGAATGCGAGGCCCACTTGAATCAAAATTAATGCGCCGACTGTCATTGCTAAATAACGATGAATCATTTCAATCCAAGCCTTGATAACCGTCACTGGGCCAGTGGGCATATTGGCTTCAGCTAGCTGAATTTCACCAATCGCATGCCATGGGTTCGATGTACCGTAGCAACCAGGCCAATCAGGGCAACCTAAACCAGAGTCCGTTAAACGGGTAAAGGCGCCAAAGACAATCAAGTCGAAAGTCATGAAGACCAAAACCCAATTCAGTTTTTGGAAAAAGCTATAGCCAGGCCTACTCCAGAGGTAAGCCAAAGGTAGGCCAGCAAAGACAATTGCGATTGCAGCTAACTCTGCAAGCAATAACAAACTACTCATTGCAAATTCTCGCCTTTACGATTGAGACGTAGTAGCTTCTCAAGATCTTTCTTGATACTGCCAAACTCTTTAGGTGAGTTGGTCACTGGAAAAACCATCATCTTGGCTGGGCTTGGATCAATCAGCTGAATTTTCTGACCAGTACCATCGCGATTAAGCCAAGCATCAAACTCGGCTTTCAACTTTGGATCGGTAGGCAAACTCAGAATCTGAAAACCGGCCGTCTTCTGATCGTAGGCTAACAATACTTCTGGATCTACCGGCTTGCCATCGGTATTGACCCATACCAACTGCACGCGACTACTCTCACGCCCAACAGCAATGCGCAACTGACGCATTAAAAATAAAGCCTCAAGGCAGGATTCATTTTTAATAGTGCATTCACCAGCAGGTCTAGCAACCAGTAAAGTCCACTTACCATTAAAGGGAATATCAAACCAAGCAGGATTCACCTCTTGCACAGGCTGAACTAAGGTTCCGAAATTAGTTTTACCGCCCTCAGGTTTAAAGACGTAATAGGCCAAATAAGAGCCGATTACGGGTGCTGCGCACGCAAGCAATAAAAAAAGCATCTGCAAACGGCCACGGCGAGTCTGCGCATTAATCGCTGCGGAATCCATTTGCGAAGCTGGGATCAATAATTCTTTATCACTCACACTCTATCTCCATTCACAGCAAGCTCTCGCCGATATTTCATGAGCCCATTAATGAGCCAAAATAAAAATCCAGCCAATGCCAATGCAAACCACTGGAAGGCATAAGCATAATGGCGATCGACTCCATTTGTTGGGGAGGGCCAATTTCTTACTAAACCGTCATTTTTATCTGAATTCGATTCTCGAACGATGAACGGCAATTGCTGCCAACCATGACTTTGAGCCTCAAGCGCCAAATCAAAATTCTGCTCAATTCTAGGGATGGCTTTCGTATCACCCTTTTGACCCAACTCATAAACCCTTCCTGGGTGAGCAAAGGCAACCCCCTCAATAGTCACTTCTGCATCAGCAGTCTTCACTGGGGGAAGTTCAATACGGTTTTCGTTATTGCGGGGAGCCCAACCCCGATTAACCCAAAGTACAGACTCCTGGCCATCCAATTTCAGAGGCATCATCAGGTAAAAGCCGGATTGCCCAGCACTGCCAGCACCACCCTCTGGAATGGGGCGAGGACGATTATCCAGCCAGATTGCCTCTTGTTGAATGAAGCGGCCACGGGCAACGATACGGCGCTCCAGAGCCTGCTCTAAGGTCAAACTATCGGCATTGGCATTTAATACGGGCAATTGCAATTTGGCAGCCAGGGATTCACCCAGACTAATTTTTTGATCCGCCCGATTTAATTGCCAAACGCCTGCTCCACAGCCCACCAAAACCACCAGTAGGGCTGATAAAGTAGCGACAATACGACTAGTAATCAAGCTAGAAAACATATTCACAGGAGTATTTTGAGATGAAATGGATTATTCCAGTTGCACTACTCATGATTGTAGGAAGCTTAGGATCTGCTCTCTACTTCATGATGAAAGATAAAGGCGGTAGCTCAAGAATGGTTCAGTCTCTCATGCTGCGTATTGGACTTTCAATAATTCTGTTTCTGGGTATCTTGATTGCCCACTACTTTGGCTACATTGAAGCTACCGGAGTTCGGGTGGGTACAAACTAAGCAATATTCAGCAGCACTCCAAAACAAATCGGGGCTTAACGCCCCGATTTTTTATTTCCTTACATCCAGTAAACAGCGATGTAGAGACCTAGCCAGACTACGTCAACGAAGTGCCAGTACCAAGCCGCACCCTCAAATGCAAAGTGATTTTCAGCTGTAAAGTCACCGCGGATCATACGGCGCAACACAATCGCTAGCATCAAGCCACCGAGGAATACGTGGAAGCCGTGGAAGCCAGTCAACATAAAGAATGTTGAGCCATAAACACCTGAAGTTAACTTCAAGTTCAGTGCATGGTAAGCGTGGTAATACTCGTAGCCTTGGAAGCATAAGAATACAAAGCCTAAGCCAACCGTTGCCGCCAAGCCCATGATCGCTTGCTTCATGTGATTTTCACGAAGCGCGTGGTGGGCATAAGTAACAGTGACACCTGAACTCAAGAGCAATAAAGTATTGATGGTCGGAATTGGCCATGGACCCATGGTCGTAAATTTCTCTACCAAACCTGCAGGGCCATCATTTGGCCAAACCGCTGTGAAGTTAGGCCAAAGTAATTTGCTCTCCACATCACCCATCCAAGGCATCGCAATATTGCGCGCGTAAAACAATGCCGCAAAGAAGGCGCCGAAGAACATGATCTCCGAGAAGATGAACCAAGCCATCGACCAGCGATAAGAAATGTCAACGTTCAAGCCGTTTTTGCCTGCATTAGACTCGGCAATAGTGTCCCCAAACCAGTTGTAGAGAACAAATAAAACCCAGAGAACGCCTAAAGCAGTTACGGGACCGCCCCAAGCTGCATGGTTTACCCAGCCAGACATACCGGCGGCAAAAGCGAGTAAACCCAGAGCCGCTGCAGCTGGATGACTGGATAGTCCAGGAACGAAATAGTAAGGGGTTGAATTGGATGACATCTTATTCTCTCTATTCAATCAAAAAATAATCAATGGGACACAACTGCTTTAACTATCAAGAGGAGTACGCCCATAAAAATCAAGGCACCAACTACTCCCGCAATAATAATGTGGACAAAACTTAATGAAGCAACATCTTCCTGCAATCCTGATTTTTTACGCACACCCAAAAAAGCCCACAATACAGCGATCATGGATTGCATAAAGGTACTTTTCTTGCTCATGACACCGATTTCGATTTAGGGGTTGTAGAGCCTGCCGGTTGCTGGCCAACACCCAACTCAAAGAAGGTGTAAGACAAAGTGATTGTTTTCACATCAGCAGGCAAGCCCGCATCAATCACAAACACTACCGGCATCTTCTTCATTTCATGAGCCGCCAAGGTTTGTTGCTGAAAACAAAAACATTCTAATTTAGTAAAAAACTCCATGGCGCTTTTAGGCGCATAACTTGGAATCGCTTGAGCTTCAACGGGGCGATTCAAATTATTGGTCACCTCGTAGACAATCTCTGTCATTTCGCCTGGATGCACTTCTAGAAAGTTCTTCACTGGACGAAACGTAAAAGGGCCGCGACTATTGGAGTCAAATTCGATAGTCACCTTACGGGAATAATCAACCTGAGTATTGCCGACTTTATTGGCGCTATAAGCTCGGATGCCATAGTCATTCTTGCTAGTGACCACATTAATACCAGTCACTTCACACAAGGCCTTATACATCGGCACTAATGCGTAACCAAAACCAAACATCATGACAGAAGCAATCAGGAGTTTCAGCAAGATTTGGCGGTTTATAGAGGCAATAGCGGACATGATGATGCGAAGGGCCTTAACCCAGTACGCTCCGCTTAATTACGATGCCAATAAAGAAAATAATGGCAACGCTTAAAAGGATAAAACCCAATCTGCGATTGCTGGCAGATTGGGATTTTTGTGTAGCTACTTTAGATTCCTGCGGCATTTAACTCTGCAGCGTTAGGAGGGGTTTCAAATGTGTGGTGCGGTGCTGGTGAAGGCACAGTCCACTCCAAACCTTTAGCGCCATCCCATGGCTTCATTGGCGCTTTTTCACCTTTGCCGTTGTAAGCTGGCAAAACAACGAAGAGCAAGAAATAAACCTGGGATAAGCCAAAACCAAGCGCGCCAATAGAAGCAACCATATTGAAGTCAGCGAACTGAGTTGGGTAATCAGCGTAACGACGTGGCATACCAGCTAAGCCCAAGAAGTGCATTGGGAAGAAGGTGATGTTAAAGAAAATCATGGAAGTCCAGAAATGGATCTTGCCGCGAGTTTCATTGGCCATGTAGCCAGTCCACTTAGGACACCAGTAATAGAAGCCAGCAAACATCGCAAACAATGAGCCCGCTACCAACACATAGTGGAAGTGAGCAACAACGTAGTAGGTATCTTGCACACCAATATCAATTGGCGCCATCGCCAAGATCAATCCTGTGAAACCACCCATGGTGAACACGAAAATAAAGCCAACTGCCCACAACATTGGAGTTTCGAATGTCATCGAACCCTTCCACATAGTTGCTACCCAGTTGAAAATTTTCACACCCGTTGGAACCGCGATCAACATAGTGGCGTACATGAAGAACAGTTGACCAGTTACCGGCATACCTGTTGCAAACATGTGGTGAGCCCAAACGATGAATGACAAGATCGCAATCGATGCAGTCGCATAAACCATTGAGCTATAGCCAAACAATGTTTTTCTAGAAAAAGCAGGGATGATTTCACTAACGATTCCAAATGCTGGAAGAATCATGATGTACACCTCTGGGTGACCAAAGAACCAGAAAATATGCTGGAACATAATTGGGTCGCCACCGCCAACTGCGGAGAAGAAAGAAGTGCCGAAATGACGGTCTGTGAGAACCATGGTGATTGCGCCAGCCAATACAGGCATTACCGCGATCAACAAATAAGCTGTGATCAACCAAGTCCAGCAGAACATTGGCATCTTCATCAAGGTCAAGCCAGGAGCGCGCATGTTCAAGATGGTCACGATGATATTAATCGAGCCCATGATGGAAGAAGCACCCAATAAGTGGAGTGCAAAAATACCCATATCTAAGCCTGGGCCCATTTGTGAGGTCAATGGAGCATACAAAGTCCAACCGCCAGCAGGTGCACCACCAGGAGCTAAAAATGATCCAAACAGCAAGCAAGCCGCTACTGGAAGAATCCAGAAGCTAAAGTTATTCATACGGGCAAAGGCCATATCCGATGCGCCGATTTGCAAAGGAATCATCCAGTTCGCAAATCCGACGAAGGCCGGCATGATCGCACCGAACACCATTACCAAACCGTGCATGGTAGTTAACTGGTTAAAGAATTCAGGGCGGAAGAATTGCAAACCTGGCTGGAACAATTCCAAGCGAATGCCCAAAGCCATCACACCACCAGCCAACAGACTGATGAATGAAAAGATAAGGTACATCGTGCCGATGTCTTTATGGTTGGTTGCGAACAACCAACGACGCCAGCCATGTGGCGTGTGATCATCATGCGCATGGTCGTGTGCGTGATCGTGGGTAGTAGAGACTGTGCTCATGGATTACTCCGGTTTAGTTTGATCTGTATTAATAAATGAATTACTTGCCAGCGCGCGCAGAAACAATATCTTGGGTCTGAATCACTTCACCCGTTTTATTGCCCCAAGCATTGCGGGTATATGTCATAACTGCAGCAATGTCGCCATCAGAAATCACACCAGCCCACTTCGGCATTGCACCTTTGCCATTGATGAGAATGTTGTACTGACCGGCTTTTGGTCCATTAACTACTTTGCTGCCATCCAACGCCGGGAAAGCGCCTGCTCCCTTGCCGTTAGGCTGATGACATGCTGCGCAATTGGCCGCATAAACTTTAGCACCACGCTCTTTTTGTTCGTCCAAGGTATAAACCTTAGTAGGATCATCAGAGGCCGCGCCCATTTCTTTTTTCTTCTCTTCTACCCACTTTGTATAGTCCTCTTGCGAAACTACTTTGACTACGATAGGCATAAAGGCATGTTCGGCACCACACAACTCTGAACACTGCCCGCGGAAAGTGCCGATTTTGTCAGCGCGGAACCAAGCATCACGCACAAAACCAGGGATCGCATCTTGCTTAACGCCAAATGCAGGAATAGTCCAAGAGTGGATCACGTCATTAGCGGTAGTAATCATGCGAATTTTTTTACCGACCGGTACAACCATCTCGTTATCCACTTCCATCAAATACGTATTTGATTTAGGGGCTAAGTTATTGATGGCTTCACGTGATGTAGACAGGGTGGATAAGAAGCTGATGCCCTCACCCTCGCCTTTAATGTAGTCATATCCCCATTTCCACTGGTAACCAGTGGTCTTAATAGTGATATCAGAATTGGTAGTGTCTTTCATCGCAACAACAGTTTTTGTTGCTGGCAAAGCCATGCCGATAACAATTAACAATGGGATAACTGTCCAGATAATCTCAACAGTGGTGCTTTCATGGAAGGAGGCAGATTTGGCGCCTAAGGATTTGCGATGCTTAAGGATGGAATAAAACATCACCCCAAAAACGCCCACAAAAATCACTGCGCAAATGATCAACATCATCCAATGCAACCAATGGATTTCTTGCATGATTTTGGTTGCCGGGGCAGTGAAATTTAACTGCATGACAGCTGGGCCGCCTGGCATATTTTCAGCCGCTTGTGCAAATGCAGTGCCAAAGGCTGCTACTAAATAGAGCGAAGCCCTAGTGACTTTTCCAAATAAATTCATCTTATTCTCTGTTTATTGTCGTGAACTTCTGTAGCAATACTGCTCCAGATGGTCCAAAAAAGCGGTATCAAGCCAATACTTCCAGCGCTGATTATAGGGTTAATTGAGTTCCAGAACAAACGGGGTAAACCATGCTTGCTTCAATCTTGGCAATGGTTTAAAAGATAGTAAGCACTCACACTTAAGCAGAATCACTCCTAGTCTTGCGTCCGATTTGATTTGGATCAATATAGGCGACATGATCTTGGGCCCTAGCAAGGTGCTTCCCTAAAGCCCAAGCATGCCCATAAACCACCTCTAAAGTGAGTTTTTTGGGCAATGGAGTCAATTGAGCGCAATGTTGATCACCAGGAACAAGCAAATTTAGAGCTCGAGCATCAGACAAGAGAACCGCGTCAGACTCGTAATCCAAGCCCAAGAACTCCATATCCATCACCGGATCAGAAAAACGCTCTCCCAGGAGAGCATCTCCCATATCGTGCATATCCCAAGGGCTAGCCAACTTCTGAAGTGGCAGTTGCTGCGCTAGGAGTTCGGAGTTGAGCTCCTTCGCTGTATCGGGACCCAAGTAACTCAAGGTTAGTAATCCCCCTTCTTTGAGCACTCGCCAGCACTCCTGCAGGAAATGCTTGGGGTCAGCCAAATCCTGAATCAAGAGAACGCTCACTACCAAATCAACAGAATTATTGGGAAGATTAATGCGGCCTGTTTTTTTGTAATCATCAAGAGAAACCAAGGATGCGGACTTCATTCTTGAGTTCCAAAAACGAGCCATCCTCAGCTTGAATAAACTAAAACTAGAAAGCTCACATTCTGGTGCACTGTGAAAACGAATTCCAGGAAAACGTTTTGTCAGAAAAGGGGCATGCGCTCCAGGGAAATCTGGAATCAACAGGACGTCCTTTACCTCTAGCTTCACAATGTCCAATTTTTGCAACATGCGGTCTGCAATTTCATCCTGAAGCCATCTGATTGATTGGGTCATTGGCTCAGTATACTCAGCGGCCCATGCATCCAATAGAGAATATTTTCCAGACAATTTTTTCTCACCTGTTGCCTAGCGCATGTATTGTTTGCGGGGCATTTCAGCAACATACTCTCTGTATTGATTGCTCCCTCCTATTGGAATCAGAGCAGTTATTAAATTACGAATGCTGTCAGCAATGCGGCCTTACTTTAGTAGTGGATGAGCTAAAAGAAAAACGTTGCCGAGCATGCTCAACCAATCCACCCGACTTTGATGAGACCCACTGTCTTGATCGCTACGATGGCAGACTGCAATCCGCATTGCATCAATTGAAATATCAGCGACGACTTGCTTGCGGGCATGGGCTAGCATCGGCATGGAATCAAATGATGAGTGGAAGTCTAATGAATTCACAAGCAAACTATTTGCTACCAGTGCCACTCAGTTCAGAAAAACTGTGCGCCCGCGGCTTTAATCAAAGCTGGGAATTAGCTAGGCGCATTGATTGTGACAAGCATATTCATAAAAACCCGCACATCTTGAGGCGCCATCACCATGTCCAGCATCAGGCTCAGGAAAACCGCGCCAATCGTCAAATCGCTATTCAAGGCATGTTCTACATCAACCCTCAATATCAGGACTGCTTAGAGTCTGCCTCAGTAATTGTGTTTGATGATGTCATGACTAGCGGGGCGACCTTAAATGAAATAGCCCGCGTATTGAAGGACAATGGCGTATCTCGTGTTATCAATTGGGTTCTGCTGCGAACGCTGTACCCAAGCTCATGAAGTGAATATAAAGATCAACCCATGTTTAATATTGTTTTATTCGAACCAGAAATTCCACCTAATACGGGCAACATTATTCGCCTGTGTGCAAATACGGGCGCTAAGTTACACTTAATTGAGCCACTCGGTTTTCCGATGGAGGATGCCAAACTTCGCAGAGCAGGCTTGGATTATCACGAGTTCGCCAAGGTAAAGGTTCACAAAAATTGGGCACAATTTCTGATTGATGAGCAACCTCAGCCTGAGCGTATTTTTGCGCTGACCACTAAGGGATCTGGAAAATTTCATGATGGTAAATATTTACCTGAAGATTATTTTGTTTTTGGCTCAGAAACCAAAGGCTTCACAGAAGAAGTAAGAAGCTCTATTCCAGCGCCCAACCAAATGCGCTTAGCGATGCAAGATGGCAGTCGCAGCTTGAATCTTTCGAATACGGTAGCGATTGTGGTTTTTGAAGCTTGGCGCCAAAACGGATTGCTTGGCGGAAGTTAGAAAACCTACACTTCGACTTTAGGATCGCGCCCCATTAGTTTTTTAACGGCTTCCTGTGGTGAGAGTTTTCCAGATAAGACCTCACCCATCATGGCAGTAATGGGCATTTCAACACCCAAACGAGTTGCCAGATTACCAACCGCAGAGGCGCACAAGACACCTTCAGCAACGTGCCCTAAAGTACCCAAAATTTCAGTTAAAGGTTTTCCTGCGGCAAGCGCTAAACCAACACGACGATTGCGTGAGAGATCGCCAGTTGCAGTCAGAATCAAATCACCTACGCCAGTTAATCCCATACAGGTCTCAGGTCTACCCCCGGCAGCTTTTACTAAGCGCATCATTTCTGCAAGGCCGCGAGTTAATACTGCAGCACGTGCATTTAAGCCAAGACCCAAGCCATCACCAATACCAGCAGCAATTGCTAGGACGTTTTTAATCGCCCCGCCCAGTTCAACACCAACCAAATCATCACTGGCATAAATGCGCATATTACCGTGATGGAAAGCGCCTTGAACGATGTCACATAAGGCATTGGATTTGCTAGCGACAGTTAATGCGCATGGCATTTCATTGCCAACCTCTTGCGCAAAACTTGGTCCCGATAGAGCGCCATAAGAATGATGTAGGCCATGGCTATACAGCTGATCTTCACGCTCTACTACTTGGTGTGGCAATAAGGTGGTGCTGGGCTCTAAGCCCTTACATAACCAAACAATATTGAGTGGATGTTTTGCAATGCGCAATACCTGCGCTACCGTTTCTGACAAACCTGACATCGGAGTTGCAATCACCAACAGATCGCTTTCAGAAAGGCGTTCAATAGCCCGCTCAAAACTCACTTCTAATTGCAAGCCCTTAGGCAAGATGATCCCAGGCAAATAGCTTGTGTTTTCGCCCGACTTCTGAATACCCTCTAACTGCTCAGCACTGCGTGACCACAGACAAACATCGCCCGACTGAAGATGGCGCGCAGCTTGTGCGGCCATAGCTGTGCCCCACGATCCAGCTCCAAGCAGCGTCACTTTCATGATCTGTGGGCTTTAACTAATTGAGCTTAGTGAGGAAGAATGATTTTGCTTTCATCGGCCGAGCTCTTTTCCGTTGCCGCACCCTGGGCAGCCTGCATGAGACGATGCTCGTACATACCGTGGAAATTGATCTCATTCAAATGAATTGGCTGGAAGCCAGCGCGACTGATGGTGTCAGCAATATTCGAGCGCAAGTAAGGATACAAAATCGTTGGGCAGGCAATACCCAGCATTGGGTCAATTTGCTCTGCGGGAATATTGCTAAATTCAAAAATACCCGCTTGCTTTGCTTCAACCAAAAAGAGTACTTTGCTTTCAACTTTAGCAGTTACGGTCCCAATCAAGGCAACCTCAAAAATTTCATCGCTCAAGCGAGTGACTGCTACATCGACTTCAACCTCTACTTGAGGCTCAGCCGCAACTAATAAAATTTGTGGTGCGTTTGGCTGCTCTAAAGACAGGTCCTTGAGATAGATCCGTTGAATACGAAAACCAGGCTCTTTTGAATTGTCTGCTGCGTCTGGAGAGGGAGTAGTTTGTTCAGTCATGGAAAACTTTCTGAGTAAATTTTTAAGCTAATAGTGGATCAAGTTTGCCGGCACGGTCTAGAGCAACTAGATCGTCATAACCACCAACATGAGTTTCACCAATATAAATTTGCGGTACGGTACGGCGGCCTGTACGAGTCATCATGATCTCGCGCTGCGCAGGATCGCGATCAATCAGGATCTTCTCTAAATTTGCAACGCCCTTCTTTTGCAATAGCTTCTCTGCCATAACGCAATAAGGACAAACTTGGGTGCTATACATCATGACTGTTGGCATATCTGAGACTCTCTGAATTATTTGACCAGCGGCAGGGCCGCAGCCTGCCAACCTTGAACGCCGCCATCTAAGACAGCAACTTCAGCGAATCCCAGTTTCTTCAAATCTGGAACGATCTTGCGAGCACTATTACCAGATTGGCACACCAAAATGATGGGGTTTTTGCGATCTAGCTTGAGCTTATCAATTCCAGATGGGATTTGCTCAGCCAAAATATGTTTTGCTCCAGGCAGATGGCCGGCCTTAAAGTCCGATTCTGGACGCAAATCCAAAACGGCCGCTTTACGGCGATTCATCCAAATAGTGGCTTCTGTAGGCGATAAGCCTTTTCCGCTAATAAGCGTAGATAATGTGGGAAGGAAGAGTGCTGCGCCCGAAACAAGCAGGAGGGCGATAAGCGCTAAATTATCAATTTGCGTGAGAAAGTTCATCACCGGATTATAGAATGGCTCTATGAAACAACTTGTCCTTATTCGTCATGGCGAATCCGCCTGGAACCTTGAAAACCGCTTCACTGGCTGGGCGGACGTTGACTTAACCCCAAAAGGTACTGAACAAGCCCTAGCTGCAGGTGAAAACCTGCGCAAAGCAGGCTATGAGTTCGATGTGGCCTACACCTCAGTTCTCAGAAGAGCCATCCGCACGCTGTGGCACGTTCAAGACACCATGGACCTGATGTGGCTGCCCGTAGTTCATAGCTGGAGATTGAACGAGCGTCACTACGGCGCCCTCACCGGCCTGAATAAGGCTGAAACTGCCCAACAGTATGGAGATGCCCAAGTTCATATTTGGCGTCGCTCCTACGATATACGTCCACCCCTCTTAGAAAAAGATGATGAGCGTAATCCCCAAAATGATCGACGTTACGAAAAACTGAGTGCTTCTGATATTCCTTTAGGTGAGTGCCTTAAAGATAACGTCGAGCGTGTATTACCACTCTGGAATGAATCTATCGCCCCCGCCCTCAAAGCAGGCAAGCGAGTACTGCTAGTAGCGCACGGTAATAGCATTCGCTCTTTAATTAAGTATCTTGACCAGGTTTCTGACGAAGACATTATGGAAATTAACGTTCCTAATGGCATCCCGCTCGTATATGAGCTCGATGACAACCTCAAGCCTATTCAGCATTTTTATTTGGATTAAGGTAAAACAAAAGCATGCGCGTATTTTTCAAGAACTTTGCCCTCGTATCTGTTGGCCTCATCGCCGGGGTTGCAGCCACCATCCAACTGTCCGCTACTGCACAGCAGGGAGCAACACTACCCTTAGATGAGCTACGAACACTATCCAATGTGTTTGCTCAAATTAAACGTGAATATGTTGAGCCGATTGAAGATAAACAGTTACTCACTGATGCTGTTAAGGGTATGGTGAGCAGTCTTGATCCTCACTCCACTTATCTTGATAAAAAAGACTTCTCTGAAATGCAGGAACAAACTAGCGGCAAGTTCGCTGGCTTGGGCATTGAAATCACTTCAGAAGATGGTGTTGTCAAAGTGCTTAATCCGATTGAAGATAGTCCTGCTGCGCGCGCTGGCTTACAAGCTGGCGACCTGATTACGCGCCTAGATGACAAACCAGTTCGCGGCATGTCGCTGGATAAAGCAGTACGCACGATGCGCGGTACACCAGGCACAAAAATTACATTAACCGTCTTCCGCAAAAGTGAAGAGCGTAGCTTTCCGGTGACGATTACTCGCGCTGAAATTAAAGTGCAATCCGTCAAAGCCAAAATTTTGGATAACGACATTGCTTGGGTCAGAGTAACTAGCTTTCAAGAACGAACTGTTCCTGATCTGGCTAAGAAATTAGCTGAGCTTGCAACTCAAGACCCAAAAATGAAGGGCATCATTCTTGATCTCAGAAACAATGGCGGAGGCTTGCTACAAGGTGCTGTTGGAGTTGCTGCTGCCTTTTTGCCAGCAGATGCTGTGATCGTCTCTACCAAAGGTCAGACCGCTGACTCCAAGCAAGTGTTCAATGCAACACCAGCGATGTATCGCCTCAGCGAGCCTGGTGATCCTTTAGCTAGCGTACCAGCGATGTATAAAAAATTACCGATGGTAGTTTTGGTAAATGCCTACTCTGCCTCTGCCTCTGAAATTGTTGCTGGTGCATTACAAGATTACAAGCGCGCAACCATTATCGGAAAAACCACTTTTGGTAAAGGCTCTGTCCAAACAGTCCGTCCGCTTACTAATGATTCCGCATTGAAAATCACTACGGCTTATTACTACACGCCGAGCGGCAAATCGATTCAAGCTTATGGTATCAAACCTGATATCGCGGTTGATCAAAATAAAGATGGCGATCCTGATGATGTATTGATCACCCGTGAAATCGATAGTGAGAAGCATTTGCGCAATAAACAATCGTCGGAAGAAAAGCTAGTTGCTGATCGTGAAAAACGTCGCCTAGAAGAGCTTCAGCGCATTGAAGAAAAAAATGCCAAGAAGACTCCAGAGGAGAAAGAAAAAGAAAAGTCTAAGAAGCCTGTCGAACTTGGCAGCGCAGATGACTTTATGCTTTCTCAGGCTGTTGCCTTTATCAATGGTGAGCCTGTAAAACGCTCCGCCTCTAAGCTAGAGTAAGTCCTAGTAATTAGGCCTACATATGAATGATGAGCAGCTACTTCGCTACTCGCGGCATTTACTGCTAGAAGAAATTGATGTTGCTGGCCAAGAAACACTCCTTGGCTCGCACGTCCTCATCATTGGTGCTGGCGGATTAGGAAGTGCTGCCGCACCTTATTTAGCAGCGGCTGGCGTAGGAAAAATAACGCTGGTCGATCATGACAAAGTCGAACTAACCAATTTGCAACGACAAATCATGCATACCCAGAAGTCCATTGGCAAGAATAAGGTGGAGTCTGGAAAGCAGTTTTTGCAAAGCATTAATCCAACCTTAATGATTAATGCAGTCGCAGAGAAAGCATCTAAGAATTTGTTGGAAGAACTCTTGCCAACAGTGAATCTCGTTTTGGACTGCACGGATAACTTTGCTACTCGCCAACTGATTAATGTAGCTTGCTTTTCTCATCAGGTGCCGCTCGTCTCTGGATCTGCCCTCAAATTTGATGGTCAATTAAGCGTCTTTGATTTTCGTCATTCAACATCACCCTGCTACGCCTGCCTCTTCTCCCCAGTAGAACAGTTTGAAGAAGTGAGCTGCGCTAGCATGGGCATCTTTTCACCTCTAGTTGGCATTATTGGCGCCATGCAAGCAGCTCAAGCCTTACAGGTACTGATTGGCTTTGGTCAGCCTTTAGTAGGGAGAATGTTGCTTTGGAATGCGCTCAATACTCAGATTGATGAGATTCGTATCTCTAGAAATTCTGAGTGCTTGGTATGCGGTCAAGCCCGCTAAACCTAGGGCTCCTCAAAACCGCACATTATTTAAGAGAGTAGATTTTCCAGCGCTTCGGCCTGCTCTTCAGGCTCAATTGCCCTGAGAACTGCACCAATACGGGATTTCAATAAACCGACATCCGCCTTTAAGATCTCTCGCTTTACCAATAACAGCTGGCTAAAGTGCATTGAAAAGTCTGTCAATCCCAGGCCGAGCAACAACTTAGTCATTGAGGGATCGCCCGCCATCTCTCCGCACACTGCCACAGGAATATTGGCGCGCTTGGCTTGATCAATGATGTTAAATAACAAATTCAAAATAGCTGGGTGATAGGGGTCATAGAGGTGAGCAACTGCATGATCTGCCCGGTCAATAGCCAAGGTGTACTGAATCAAATCATTGGTACCAATAGATAAGAAATCAAAGCGATTAATAAATAAAGGTAATACCAAAGCGGCAGCTGGAATCTCAATCATGGCACCCACTTGGATATTGGGATTAAATGCCTGACCACGTTGATGTAACTGCTGCTTCGCTTTTCCAATCAAACGCAAGGTCTCATCAATTTCCTTAACATGAGCCAGCATCGGAATCATGATCCGCGCCTGACCATGCGCCGAAGCCCTCAGGATCGCCCGTAATTGCGTCAAGAAGATCTCAGGCTCAGTCAAAGACCAGCGAATTGCTCGCAAACCTAGAGGTGAAGTACCCGTCTCCGATAAGTCAGAGCCAGCACCCAGAGCCTTATCTGCACCAACGTCAATAGTACGAATATTGACTGGCAAGCCATGCATCAGATCAACTACACGACGGTATTCTTGGTATTGTTGCTCTTCATCTGGAAGGGCTTGCTTGCGATCCATAAATAAAAATTCTGAGCGGAATAGACCAACACCAATTGCACCTAGATCTACTGCCTGAGTAGCATCTTCTGGTAATTCAATATTAGCTAGCAATTCAATCGCAACGTGGTCAACTGTAGTGGTCCGCGAATGCTTAAGCTCCTGAAGCTTACGCGTCTCCTGAATGGCTTTCTCTTGCAAAAGGCGGTATTCAGAAAGTAGCTGCTCGTCAGGCGCAACCACTACTACACCATGCTCACCATCTATAACTAACCAATCTCCATGGCGAATCATTTCACTAGCATGGCGTACCCCCACCACGGCGGGGATCTCCATACTGCGCGCAACAATCGCAGTATGTGAAGTCTTACCACCCAAGTCCGTCACAAATCCGGTAAAGGCATGCTCTTTAAAGCGCAACATATCATGTGGTGCGATATCGTGCGCCACAATGATGGCATCTACACCAACATCGCTAGGTGATAACAAATCAGAATTGTCTAGAGCATCTTTTTGCTGCGCATTGAGCGCTTTGAGCACACGCTCTGCCACCTGACGAATATCATTCGCCCGCTCTTTTAAGTAGGCATCCTCAATCTCTGAAAATTGCTCCAAGAGATCATTGAGCTCAGTAGTCAATGCCCAAGCAGCATTTAACCGTTGTGTACGAATCAGCTTTAATGGCTTCTCAGCCAAAGCTGGGTCCGCCAAAATCATGCCATGCACATCTAAGAAGGCGGCCATTTCTTGAGGCGCATCTTTAGGCAATCCTTGCCGCAATTGCACCAACTCCAGGCGCACCTGCTCAAAAGCATCTAATAACTTTTTAGCTTCAGCCTCTTCTTTCCCAGCTTCAACTAAGTAATGACTAACCTCTAATGCTGCACGCGATATCAGTACGGCTTTGCCGATAGCAATGCCTTTAGATACTGCAATTCCGTGCAAAGCAAAAGTCATCCTTATTCGCCCTCACCAAATCGATCATTGATTAAGGCAGTCAAAGCCTGCATTGCCTCATCCTCTTGTTCACCAACGGCCTCCAGAGTGACTGTGCTACCAATGCCGGCAGCTAACATCATGACGCCCATAATGCTCTTGGCATTGATTTGACGGCCATTGCGAGATAAGAAGATTTCGCAGGGGAACTCGGCAGCAAGTTGAGATAGCTTGGCAGATGCACGAGCATGCAATCCCAATTTATTAATGATTTCGATTTCAGCAACAGGCATAGCGAATCCTATTTCTCCGTAGTGACTTGTGGGGCTTTGGAACCTAAACGCAGAATGCCATTTTGACCACCTTGAAGCGCTTTATGCGCTAACTCTTCCAGGCTCTCGCCGCGATGAGAGATGCAACGCATCAGCATGGGTAAATTTAATCCCGCCAAAACAATTACAGGCGCATTCAAACCGGATAGTGGCCCTAAAGCCTCAAGCTTAGAGGCAACATTAGCAGGTGTAGCTCCCATCACATCTGTCAGAATTAAAACGCCCTGGCCACTGTTGACCCCGTAGGCCGCTTTTAAAACTCGATCGAAGCTAGCTTTTGTATCTTCATAGGGCGGAATATCGACAGCCCTAACTCTCTCCGGCACCACACCAAATGCATGCTCAGCAAAACCGAGCATCGCGCTTGCCACCGGGGTGTGGGCAACTATTAGGATTCCAACCATGTTTAAGCCAATGCCTTTTCGAGCGCTGTTAACCAAAATTTCGGAACATCAAATCCGCTTTGCTCAGTAATCTCTACAAAACATGTTGGGCTAGTCACATTAATTTCAGTGACATAAGCGCCAATTAAATCTAATCCTACCAAGAACAAGCCTCGGGCATTCAAAATAGGCGCGAGACGCTCTGCAACCTTCCTCTCGGCATCAGATAGTGGCATTGCCACCCCCTTGCCTCCAGCAGCTAAATTACCTCGAATTTCACTACCCTGAGGAATGCGAGCCAAAGCAAATGGCACCACCTCACCACCGATTAGCAGAACACGTTTATCGCCTTGAGCTATCTCCGGCAAGAATCGTTGCACCATCAAAGTACGCTCACCATTCTCACCTAGAGTCTCAACAATACTGGCAAGATTTAAGCCATCCGGCCCTACGCGAAACACGCCCATGCCACCCATACCATCTAGGGGCTTAATCACAATGTCTTGATGCTCTTGATGAAATACTTCAATAGCGCTAAGTTCACGCGTCACTAAAGTTGGGGGAATAAGTTCTGGAAATTCAGTAATGGATATCTTTTCGGAGTGATCTCGAATCGCTGTTGGATTATTGAATACCCTTGCGCCTTGACGAACTGCAGCAGACAGCAACCAAGTGGTATTGAGATATTCAATATCAAATGGTGGATCAGTGCGCATCATGACTGCGTTAAAGGTGTTTAAAGGGCGGCCCTCTATGGAGCCTAATTCAAACCATCCCGTACCGCTTGGCTTAATGTCGAGAGCTTGGCAATCAGCCACTACAAAATCATCTCTCCAGAGAATGTTGCGACTTTCACAAAACCAAAGTTGATGTCCTGCCTCTTGCGCAACTCGCATCATTGCTAAGGTAGAGTCCTTGCTTATCTTGAAAGACTCCAAGGGATCGGCAATGAAAAGAAGGTTCATCTCAGTACCTGAATAAATTAAGCAGCTTCAGCATTGGGATCAGAGCGCTCCAACTCCAAAGAGGCGGCTAGCAAAGCTAGGCGAGCCACGACGCCATAAAGGTAGAAACGATTTGGCGGTGCGCTGCCAGGCTTAGCGCCCATATCTGGCATAGAGTTTTGCTCAAACGCTAAGGGGACAAAATGCATACCAGGCGCATTGAGATTCTCATCAGGACCACGGTCAGTGTGCACGCGATAGAAGCCACCAATCACATAGCGGTCAATCATGTACACCACTGGCTCTGCAACTGCCTCATTCACTTTCTCAAAGGTATACACACCTTCCTGAATTAATACATCGCTTACTTCAAGACCTTCTTTTACTACGCTCATCTTGTTACGATCTTTGCGATTCAAGCCTTTGAGTTGTGAGGGATCATTCACCACCATCACACCCATGCCATAAGTACCAGCATCTGCCTTAACAACGACGTAAGGTTTTTCTTTAATGCCGTACTCACGGTATTTCTTAGCAGTTTTCTTGAGAACTTTTTCTACAGCAGCCTGCAATTCCTCTTCGCCCTTGCGCTCATGGAAGTTCACATTAGAGCAACTAGCAAAATAGGGGTTGATCATCCATGGATCAATATCGACCACCTTCGCAAATTTCTTAGCCACTTCATCGTAGGCTGCGAAGTGATTAGACTTGCGACGGACATGCCAACCAGCATGTAGTCCTGGCAAAAGATACTGCTCATGAATATTTTCTAAAATCGGGGGAATGCCGGCTGATAAATCATTGTTCAGCAGAATAGAACATGGATCAAAATCTTTTAATCCAAGACGTTGCTTCTTCAGACCCAGACGCGATAAAGGCTCCATTAAAAGACGATTGCCATCAGGCAAATCAATCCAAGTTGGTTTTTTAATTTCGTCAGACAAAGTACCTAGGCGGACATTCAGGCCCGCTTGACGCAAGATTGAAGACAAGCGCGCAATATTCTGTAAATAGAAAGTGTTGCGAGTATGTCGCTCAGGTATCAAGAGTAAGTTTTTTGCTTCAGGACAGATTTTCTCAATTGCCGCCATTGCTGCCTGAACTGCTAAAGGCAACATCTGAGGTGAAAGGTTATTAAAACCACCTGGAAAGAGATTGGTATCGACCGGTGCTAACTTAAAGCCAGCATTACGCAGGTCAACCGAACAGTAGAACGGGGGCGTGTGCTCCTGCCATTCAAGCCTGAACCAGCGCTCAATCGTCGGGGTTGCTTCTAATACCTTCGACTCGAGATCGAGAAGAGGGCCGCTAAGGGCAGTGATGAGATGTGGAACCATTTCACCATTGTAAGATTTTTAAAAGAAAGACGCGGAATCCGAGGATCCCGCGCTTAAAAACTGGGCAACCAACAAAAGCCGCCCAGTGAGGGGTAAAAAACGCTATTTAAGACTCGTAAGCAGACTCACCGTGGGAAGTGATATCCAAACCTTCGCGCTCTGCATCTTCTTTAACGCGCAGGCCAATCACCATATCAACCAATTTGTAGGCAATGTAAGAAACTACGCCTGACCAAATTAAGGTAACGATGACACCTTGACTCTGAATCCACAGCTGACTAGCGATAGAGTAATCAGGGGCCGCAGCATTAGCTACGTAATCCCAAATACCTGTTCCACCTAAAGCTGGGTCTGCGAACACACCAGTTAACAAAGCGCCCAAGATACCGCCCACGCCATGCACACCGAATACGTCCAAGCTGTCGTCTGAGCCCAAAATCTTCTTGAGACCAGAAACACCCCACAAGCAAACTACACCAGCAGCGGCACCGATAACCAGCGCGCCCATTGGGCCAACAAAACCAGCAGCGGGAGTAATAGCAACCAAACCTGCTACGCAACCAGATGCACCACCCAACATGGAAGGCTTACCTTTGTGAACCCACTCAGCAATTGACCAGCTCAATACTGCAGCCGCAGTTGCCAACAATGTGTTTACGAATGCCAAGGCCGCACTGCCGTTTGCTTCGAGAGCAGAGCCAGCATTGAAACCAAACCAACCAAACCACAAGAGTGAAGCACCAATCATCACGAACACTAAGTTATGGGGTTTCATAGCTTCTTTGCCATAACCTAAACGTTTGCCGATCACGAACGAACCTACCAAGCCAGCAATCGCTGCATTGATATGAACAACGGTACCGCCAGCAAAGTCGAGAACACCCTTCTGCCACAACCAACCAGCACGCGCTGTGATTGCTTCAAGTGATGCAGCATCTTTGATGTCATCAGGACCAGGCCAGAACCAAACCATGTGAGCGATTGGCAAGTAGCTGAAAGTGAACCAAAGAACCACAAACAAAACGATTGCAGAAAACTTAGCGCGCTCAGCAAATGAACCAATGATCAAACAGCAAGTAATGGTTGCGAATGCAGCTTGGAAGGCCATGAATACATACTCAGGAATCACAATGCCTTTACTAAACGTAGCGGCAACTGAGTCTGGAGTAATGCCTTGCAAGAACAAACGATCAAGTCCACCAATGAACGCGCCGCCTTCAGTAAATGCAAAGCTATATCCATAGAGAGACCACAACACGGTAATCAATGCGAAAACGAACATGCACTGTACGAGTACAGACAGAATGTTTTTGCTACGTGTTAAACCACCGTAGAACAAAGCCAAACCAGGCAATGTCATCAAGATCACTAATGCTGTACACACTAACAACCAAGCTGTATCACCCTTATTTGGGACTAATGCAGGAGCAGCAGCAACTGCAGCGGCTGCAGCAGCGGCAACCGGCTTAGCTTCATCAGCAAAGGCTGGGGAAGCCACCATGACACTGGTTGCACCAATAGCCAAGGCCATTGCGCTTCCAGCTAGGAGTCGTTTCATCCAAGTTAACATTTTGAACCTCTCTTTAAAGTGCTGACGCGCCGGTTTCACCGGTGCGAATGCGAATGACGTGTTCAACTGGGGAGACAAAAATCTTGCCATCGCCAATTTTTCCAGTACGAGCAGATTTTTCAATTGCTTCAATCGCTCGCTCCAAGATGCCATCTTCAACAGCAGCTTCAATTTTTACTTTAGGCAAAAAGTCGACTACATACTCAGCACCGCGATACAACTCGGTGTGACCTTTTTGACGGCCAAAGCCCTTAACTTCAGTGACGGTAATACCCGAAACTCCCACTTCTGAGAGAGCTTCGCGCACTTCGTCAAGCTTGAAGGGCTTGATGATTGCGGTAATTAATTTCATACGTTTCTCCGTTCAGAGGAAATTATTAGAAAGTTTTTGTAAGAGAAATCAAGCCTGTTTGACCACCAAGGTTTCTACCAGTTGGGGAAACATAAGCATACGAACCTCCGCTACCCTGCTTAACATTTGTACCAACATACGCCGCTGAAGCAGATAAACCGCCCCCGAAATCTTTAGTAAGGCCCAGTTTCCAATCTGTGTAACTAGCCGTGGCTTGCTGAGCTGTGTAGTATTGACCAGCAATTCTTTGCATACCGACGTGCGCATTTAAGGCAATACCATAAAAACCAGTATCGTAATTACCGGTTAAATCAAGATAACTTGATCCAGTACTGCTCGCAAATCCGAAAGTGTTGCTTAAAGCATAAGAAAATTTCAAGAAACCAGTAACTGGGCCAAATGTCGCATTTTGTGCAGCATAAATTTCAGTTGTATTTGGATTCGTAAAACCAGCAATGATCCCGCTAGTAGGATAGTAGTACTGCAAGAGACCAACATCAGAAGCAAATCCTTCTGCAATTAGATCTTTCTTAAAACCACCATAAAAGTCCATTTCAATAGGAGCGCTTGTAGCTGCACCGCCGTCTGAAACCCAACTAATTGAAGAGTTCCAGTTGCCGATATAGAAACCACTTTCGTGTGCATAATCAAAGCCGCCTTGAATAGCAGGCTTGTAATTTGACTGTGAAATACCACGGTAAATATAGTTATTTGTTATGGTCACATTGGCTGTAACTGGGCTAGCTTCTGGAGCCGCTGGAGCCTCTGCTGCTGGCGCTGTTTGCGCAAATGCCGCTGTTGCGAATAAGCCAGAAGCCGCTAGTGCGATGGCTGTCTTTTGAATCGTTTTCATTTGAAACTCCTTAGTGGTCATGAAAAAGGGATAAATGCTTTATTGCATGGAGTGATCATGAATCTCGGACCCCTTCTCCATTTGGTGCAATTCCCCTAAATAAGGCTAATGCCCTATTTTGGTGCTTTGCTTTGCACCATTTCCGTTCTTTTTGGGGCAATTTTTCAGTTTTAGCCCTTTTTTGCCTGTTTTTGCCTGTTTTTGGCCCAACAACATAAAATGTTAACTGTGTCTTTTATGCAACTCTTTATAGAATGGCGGGCAGCATCATGCAAAAACCAGGTGAAATCCTCGAACAAATTCAGCGTATTGCTAGCGATATGCAAAACAAAGTTGGTGATGCGATTCGTAATTCACCAGCGCAAGAGATTGAAAAAAATGTGCGCGCTATGATGAATCAAGGTTTTCAGAAAATGGATCTGGTTACTCGAGAAGAATTTGATCTGCAATCTAAAGTGCTTGCTAAAACTAGAGAAAAGTTAGAGGCTCTCGAAGCTAAAGTAGCCGCATTAGAAAAGTCTTAATTAGGACTTCAGTTTCATCTAGAAACTATTCTGGATGAAACTCATCAAAGAAGTTGGAGTAAGCCTCTTCAGAGAAAAACTTTTTTGCATCCACTCTTGCTGGAGCTGTATGTAAAACTGAGATCTGATAAATCCAAATCCCGTTATCTGGTGCTAGCCTGGTAATCCAACGTACCCGCATTGACTGCTCTACTGCACCACTAGATTTAAATTCCAGGAAATAATCTTTAGTAGAAAGACGCTGACGATTAGTTGTCTGGTACTGAGCATCGACACTAACAGCACTTTCTAAATTGACATTTGCACGATTCAGTAAATTGCCTTGTAATTGCTCTAATAATTTAGGCGCTAGTGCAGCTTGATCTTTACTCAAGTGAATCGTACTCACTGAATAAATATCATCCTCAATCTTTACCGCTTCTAAGGTTTGCGGAATGTCTTGATTTTGATATGGCAGTCGTCGCTCAATCTTTTCAGGTTTGCCCGGAAATAAAGTGCTATAGCCTTCTTGTGGAGACTGCACGGTCCGCCAATCCAGCTTGGGACTACAGCCAGTAAGCAGAAAAGCAAATGCTAGAAATACCCCGAGCTTTTGGAACACAGGTTTAGACAACACCAGCCCCATGCGCTTGTTCGTCAGCATGGTAGCTAGAGCGCACCATGGCGCCAACGGCAGCATGTGAGAAGCCCATGGCATAAGCCTCTTCCTCGAAATGCTTAAATACATCCGGATGCACATAGCGCCGAACTGGGAGATGATGACCTGAGGGAGCAAGATACTGGCCGATCGTCAGCATGTCGATATTGTGTTCGCGCATATCACGCATGACTTCTAAGATCTCTTCATCCGTCTCACCCAAGCCAACCATCAAGCCACTCTTAGTTGGAATATGTGGGAAGCGCTCTTTAAAGTCTTTTAATAACTTCAGGGAATGTGCGTAATCAGCTCCAGGTCGTGCTTGTTTATAAAGACGCGGCACAGTTTCTAAGTTGTGATTCATCACATCAGGCAGGCCTTGCGGCGCATGCTGAGAAAAAATATCTAAAGCTTTATCTAGACGCCCGCGAAAATCCGGAACTAAAACCTCAATGCGTGTATTGGGGGAGAGATCTCGGGATTGAGAAATGCAGTCCACATAATGCATCGCACCACCGTCGCGCAAATCATCGCGATCTACGCTAGTAATCACTACATAATTCAATTTCAAGGCGGCGATCGTGCGCGCCAAATTACCAGGCTCTTTTGTATCTAGCGGATCTGGTCTGCCGTGACCCACATCACAAAACGGGCAACGACGCGTACATTTATCGCCCATGATCATGAAGGTAGCGGTACCTTTTCCAAAGCACTCACCAATATTGGGGCAGCTTGCTTCTTCGCAAACCGTGACTAACTCATTTTCACGAAGAATCTTTTTAATTTCAGAAAAACGAGAGTTTCCAGAGGCGGCTCTTACTCGAATCCAATCTGGCTTTTTGAGAACTTGCTCTAAAGGCACGATCTTGATCGGAATACGCGCAGTTTTCTCACTCGACTTCTGCTTACGTGAAGCATCGTAGTTAAGATCCTGCCGACTATTGCTAGTGACAGTGGAATCGAGATCCGGCTTATTGATAGTCATGATGAAATCAGTTGCTTTTGCAAATGCCCTAAAAGGGTTTGGCCAATAATGTCTACATTGTCCTTGATCCCAAGGGTTTGCATATCCACCGTCCTTAAGCCCTCATAACCGCATGGGTGAATCCGGGAAAAAGCCGCCAAATCAGTTGATACATTCAAGGCAAGCCCATGATAGGAGCACCCCTTGGAGACCTTAAGGCCCAAAGCGGCAATCTTAGCGCCCCGATACTCTAATGGAGCTGGGCTCTCTTGGGCAACATAAATGCCAGGCGCACCAGCGTGTCTTTCAGCCTGGATACCAAAGTCCGCCAGGGTATCAATCAAAGCTTGCTCAATACGAGACACCAGCTCTTTAACAAAGATCCCTAAACGCCTCAGATCAAGCAGCAGATAGACCACGATTTGCCCGGGCCCGTGATAAGTGATCTCACCACCACGATCTACCTGTACTAATGGAATTTGATTGCTAGGGGAATGCAAATTACTGGCATCCCCCGCCAAACCCAAAGTAAACACTGGAGGATGCTCGAGGATCCAAATTTCATCTGGAGTATCACTATCTCGCTGCTGCGTGAAATCCCGCATCGCTTGATATGTCGACTCGTAGTCAGCCACTCCTAAATGTTTTACTAAAAAACTCATGCAGGCAATTTAGAGAACTATGCTAATCAAAGGATGTGTAGATAGAGTTCGATACAACTCATCTAACTGCTCACGGCTGGTCGCGGTAATTGGCAAAGTAATGCCAAGATAATTACCGTCTTTAGAGGGTCGCTGCTCAACCTTGCTCTCATCAAATGTAGGATCAAATTGACGGGCAATATGCAAAATCGCCGGTAGGTATTCTGGATTAGCTTTACCCATCACCTTAATTGGAAATTCAGATGGATACTCGATGAGGGATTTTTTATCTTCAGTCATTGATTTTTATCTTTCTCTCTATTTTTTCTTTTACTTTACTTAATGCGGTGATCGGGCATACCCAACCAAGCACTAGTGATGATGTTTCGAATGCAATGCAAACGTCGGTGGAAAAAATGATCCGCCCCTGGCACGACTTGCACTGTTAATTCTTGAGGGCGCGCCCAATCCAAGACATCGATCAGAGGAATAGTCTCATCTACTTCACCATGAATCAAAATCGTATCGGCAGGCACAGGTGCTAAGACCCACTTACCCGCTGCGCTACCCACCATGACTAGGCGCTCGGCAGTACGCCCTAGCTCTGCCAAGCGTTGCACTAGATGCGTTCCAACGAAACTTCCAAATGAAAAACCTGAAACTACTAAAGGTAATGTATTTGCAGTCTGAATCCATGCCTGTTGAGAAGTAGCCTCGAATTGATTCCAGCTCGAAGGGGTTCGCATCCAATCAGTAACATGCAACAAGTCTTCCATCTCGCCAACACCATCATCATGTACACCGGCAGTAGCGCCTACTCCACGAAAATTAGGGCGCACACTGACGTAACCCAATTGATTGAAGGCGCGCGCCATAGTTTGCGCAACCTTGTTATCCATCGTTCCACCCATTAGTGGGTGTGGATGCGCAACTAAGGCCAAACCCCTCACCAAAAAATTAGGATTATTTTTTAACTCATCAGGAAAATCAATTGACATTTCAATTTGACCCACAACACCATCAATATGAATTATTTTTGTACGGCTATTCATGGAAGAGCTTTCTTAAATCTTTTTAAACTAACTGCAGGCGCTCTACTGGGCGCCCTTGTATTAGGTGTGACTGGATAATATCTTCAATGTCTTCAGTATCCACAAAGGTGTACCAAACACCCTCTGGATAGATCACCATCACTGGGCCGTCAGCACAACGATCTAAACATCCAGCCTTATTAATACGGATTTTTCCAGGGCCAGATAAACCCAACTCTTTCACGCGTTTTTTTGCATACTCAAACAATGCAAAAGCGTTATGACGATCACAACAATCTTCTCCATTACTGCGCTGGTTTAGGCAGAAAAAAACATGGTGTTTAAAACTCATATGGAATCTCAATTAAGGTTTTAAATTAAAGGCAGTCCTGTTTCGAAGCACCCAAAATAATGCTAATGGCAACCATACTACTGAAACCCACTGCATTAATTCATTAAAGTGTAATAGCCGACCTTGGTACCAGTGTCGTAAAGTCAGGATGAAATACGGGTTGGCGGGTAAGAGATTAATTGCCAAGGTGGCACTAACCAAACAAGCGATCGCAAGCCAAGCTTTACCGGAAACAGAAAACTGGAGAGACCATCTGAGCAACAGACTTCCCAGCACCATTCCCCAAATAGCCCCCGCGGTAAGCCACAGCAAGCTAAATTCCGCCCCGAATTGCAAAGCAGTGAAAGCAATCTTTACCAACACAGTGAAGCAAAGCAAACTATTCAAGATTTTCCACTGAGGCGCTTTTTCGCGCATTCCCAGGGATAGTAAGAGCCCAGTCCCTAGCCAACATACTGCCGTAATAACGGCTTCTTGGACAACATGATTCACCACCATCGTGCCCCAATCAACTGAGGCAAAAATGGCATGCCCCCAGACCCCTGTACCCAACCAAGAGCTCTGAGGGTAAATCTGAGCCCAAGGAAAGAGCAGAAACAGGGCACAAGCAGCCCAATTCAGGCCAAACCACTGGTCAAAACAACGGCGTACCGCACTACCGGAGAGCCACTGGGGACCTAGGGGGATCGCCAATAAGGCACCCATCAAACCACCCAACACGTTGGCCCACCAATCCATTTGGCTCGGTATCCGAGTGGGTAGCCAAGTTTGCAAAGACTCCACGCTAAAAGCCAATACCGCACTAAAGCTCAAAGCAATGCCCAGGGCAACAAAATTACGCCAACGCGGGTAGCAGGCAAAGACCAGCAAAAATCCCAGGGGGATATAGGCCAAGATATTGACCGAAACGTCAAAGAGCGTAATAAAGCGGGGCAAAGGGGCATCTAACCATGCCCATGCAGTTATGCCATTGTCAAAGTTGAAATCAAAGGGATTTAGGCTAACGTAAACGATTAATAGCGCGTAGCTCAAGCTAATGGCCCTAGCCAATGGCATTGCCTGGAGGGGCCAAACAAACTTGCGAGGACGCTGATCTTCACGATGCATTCCCTCATTCTAGGTCAGCCCAGTCAGATCTTTCTACAATAGGAAAATGAGCCCGAATTGCATACTAGAACGTGTTGCCACCACCAAATCGACTAATGATGATTTATTGGCCCGTTGGCGTGCCGGGGAATTAATTGATCCAGTTGCTCGAATCGCCCATGAGCAGACCTCCGGCAAGGGCAGAGCTGGAAGGGTTTGGTTTTCTCGTCCTGAAGATACCCTGTGCTTCTCCTTGGCCTACCCCTTTTGTAAGCGCCCCAATGAACTAAGCGGACTCAGCCTAGTAATTGGACTGGCCGTGGTTGCTGGTATTGCCGGGGCCTTAGGAATCAGTGAAGCTGAGCTCCATCAACAAGGCCTTCGACTGAAGTGGCCTAACGATTTGCTACTAAACAATGCCAAGCTTGGCGGCATTCTGATTGAAGGCGGACAGAGCAATCCAGAATCAGCCACTTGGATGGTGATCGGCCTAGGTCTGAACTTACGTCATGGGGAGCTAATTGAAAAGAGTCTGAAGGACAGCACCTCTCTCAAGGTTGCAGCTCTAGATCAACTCATGCCACACCAGGCACCGATTCCTGATAATGAGTTCATTTGGCTCAAACTGATTGAGTCATTTGAAAAACATTTGATCGACTTTGAACGGCATGGGTTTAGTTATTTTAAGAACTCCTGGGCACAGTGGGATGCATTCGATGGTCAGTCAGTCTGTATATCTGGCACTGGTAAAGAATCTCTTGCTGGAATTTCTGTAGGAGTAGACGATACTGGCGCGCTTATCCTCAAGCAAAATGACAAATCAATTGCCATTCATGCGGGCGATGTTTCTTTGCGAGTTCAATCATGAGTCTGTATTTAGTATTCGATCTTGGCAATACTCGCCTTAAATGGGCTGCTGTTGAGTCCACGCAAAACATTGCAGATCGTAATAAAAAACTGTGGGCGTATTCTGGATCGATCAGCAATAAATCATTCCAATCCCCCGAGCTGCGCGCCGAGCTATCCGACTATATTTCTAAAACTTTACCCAAGCCTGATGCCATCGCTTTTTGCTGTGTAGCTGGCGATGCTGCAATTGACAATCTACGTGGTCTTTTTCCACAATGGCAGGATCTGGAGTGGAAGCAATTAACCGGTAGCAGCTCTTATGAGGGTGTACGCACACTCTATCAAGATCCAAATAAGCTGGGCGCAGATCGATGGGCCGCGCTGATTGGGGCAAGGGCACTCTCAAACACCAACACGCTAGTGATTAATGCTGGGACCGCCACCACTATTGACTTGCTAGGCGGTAATGGCGTTCATTACGGCGGCTGGATCTTGCCGGGTCTGAGCCTGATGCAAGAGAGCCTGCAGCAAAATACCGCTCAGCTTCCATTAGCAGTGCGCGCCAACCAATCTGATGCTCAAGCTCGCTTTGGCATAACAACAGATGAAGCCATTACTGGTGGTTGTGATGCCGCGCAAATGGGAGCGATACTGCGCGCCGTCTATTTAGCTAAAGCAATGAACCATCCAGTCGAGCGAATTTGGCTTGATGGCGGTAATGCCAAAATTTTGGCAAATGAGATTAAACAATTTCCAGAGCTAGCAGTACTGCCAATCGAACCGATTGAAGGTCTAGTGCTTCGCGGTCTTTGGGCCTGGCTCTTACAAAACCTTTAAACCAGCCCACGTTTATTTGCACTACTTAGTTAGTACGAATCTTGCTTAGCAGCGTTGTTGTGGAGCGCTCGTATAAAAACGGAATGGCAACTGCTGTGCCACCCCAAGTCTTCACCAAGCGAGTTTCTTCGAGAGAATCGATTTCATAATCTCCGCCCTTGACGTAGATATCTGGATGAATTTTAGAAATGAGATTTACCGGGGTCTGGTCCGTAAACAACACCGCTAAATCCACACTCTCCAGTGCCGCCAAGAGCGCTTGGCGGTCAGCCTCGCTATTAATGGGCCTGTCATCGCCTTTCCCCAGCATCTTGACTGAAGCATCCGAATTTACCCCCACCACAAGACTGGCGCCTAAGGCGCGCGCTTGGGCCAAATAACTGGCATGTCCGCGATGCAGAATATCAAAGACGCCATTCGTAAATACTAGTGGCCTCGGAAGTGCAGCAATTCGAGCCTCCAGCTCTGCCGGAGGGCAGACTTTGGACTCAAAAGAAGGTAAAGGTAAGGTACTCATAGCGTCATATTAATAGCATTGAGCTAGGCTCAACGATATTTGCCAGAATGTCTTAGACTTGGATATCCCCGCCCCACCTAAAGGTTCAAGATGATTCGCAATATGCCGAGATATTTATTAGCACTACTTTTGCTGCTACCGGCAATGCAATTGGTGGAGGCAGCTCCCCCAGCCGCACCAAACTGCAGCCCCCTTTTATCCCATACCTTTCCAAGATTGCAGGATGAGGCGCCTCAAAGCCTTTGCCAATATCAGGGCAAAGTCATATTGGTTGTGAATACAGCCAGTTTTTGTGGATTCACTAGCCAATATGAGGGGCTTGAGAAGGTGTACGCCAAATACAAAGATCGTGGCTTAGTTGTATTGGGATTTCCATCCAATGATTTTGGCCAGCAGGAGCCAGGCAGCAATAAAGAAATTGCCGACTTCTGTAAAAATACCTATGACGTGAAGTTCCCCATGTTTGCAAAGAGCTCCGTTAGCGGTAACAATCCCAATCCTTTATTTAAGATGCTTATTGCCAAAACTGGCACAACTCCTAAATGGAATTTTTACAAATACCTCATAGATCGCAACGGGAATGTAGTGGAAGCATTTGGCAGCATGACTAAACCAACAAGCAGTAGCATTACTGGCGAGATAGAAAAACTTCTTGGAGAGAAAATTTAGTGGGTAAGAAAAAAGTTGCCATCATTGGCGCTGGTATATCTGGCTTAGGATGCGCATATGCATTAAGACAGCACCCTGATTTAGATATCACTGTATTCGAAGGTGGCAATCATATTGGTGGTCATAGTAATACGGTAGATCTCACACTAGAAACTCCTCAAGGTATGGTGACGCATGGAGTAGATACTGGATTTTTAGTATTTAACCGTAAAACCTACCCCCGTTTAGTGCGTTTGTTTGAGGAAATTCAGGTTCCAATTGCGCCATCAGAAATGTCTTTTTCAGTATCGATTGATGCCAGCAAAAAAATGGGGCAAAGCAAAAAAATTGAATGGGCTGGCAATGATCTCAATTCATTCTTTGGGCAAAGATCAAATTTGTTTTCATTCTCATTTTGGAGAATGGCTTATGACATCTTGCGCTTTAATCGTCTCGCTACCCGACTCGCAGAAGAACAGATAACATCCAAGCTTGAGTACTCAGAGCCAGATGAACGCATTAAAGATTTTTTAGACCGCAATCGTTTTAGTACCAGCTTTAGAGAAAATTATTTTTTGCCGATGATTGGCGCTATTTGGTCATGCTCTGTTGAGCAGATGCTGGAATTTCCGATTCAAACGATGGTACGCTTCTGTCACAATCATGGCCTTTTACAAATCCAGAATCGACCGCAATGGCTTACCGTTAAAGGTGGTTCAAGAGAATATGTGAAACTCTTAGTAGCGGCTTTGGAGAGGCATCAGGTCAAATTTGTACGTGAATCTGTTTCTCGCGTCAACACGAGTCAAGCCGAGCATTCTCCAGTAGAAGTAATGACTCCCTCAGGATCGTACTGGTTTGATGAAGTGGTAATGGCATGTCATAGCGACCAGACTTTAGAATTAGTGCATGGCATTGACCAAGATGCTCGTAATATTTTGGCTTCAGTTCCTTATCAAAAAAATCGTGCGATTTTGCATACTGATATTCATTTCTTGCCGAAGACAGAGCGTTGCTGGGCAGCCTGGAACTACACCGCAAAATCTGGTACAACACCAACCGCACAACAACATGTCAGCGTAAATTATTTAATCAACCGCCTACAGCCATTGCCTACAGCATTCGAGCGCACCCAGATTATTGTGAGCTTAAATCCGCAAACAGATCCAAATCCAGAATTAGTGCATGAAGAAATTCATTACTCACATCCAGTCTTTGATATGCGTGCAGTACAGGCACAAAAAGCACTCCCCTTGATTCAGGGTAACTCCTCAATTTGGTATTGCGGTGCATGGACTTGTTTTGGTTTTCATGAGGATGGGCTTCGCTCAGGCGAGTTGGTGGCAATGGATCTGATGGAAAGCATTTCTCATCGCGTTAAACCCAATTCCATTAAAGATGTTCAGTAAATGAATTTGCCAACGATTAATTTTGGGGCGGTAAAACATCGGCGTTTTCGCCCCGCCATAAATGCGTTTGGCTATGGCGTCTTTACTCTATCTATTCCGATGCGCGCGCGCAGACAGGATCCAACATTACTTAGCAAGCGCGGTCTAAAAGACAAACAATTTGGTCTATTTTCCTTCTTTGATCAAGATCATGGATTAGGTAATCAGGATAGTCTGACCTGGATCGAATCGATCCTTAAAGAAAATCACATACATCGAGTTGATGGTGAAATTTGGCTTCAAACTTTTCCACGAGTGCTCGGCTATGTCTTTAATCCCGTCAGCTTTTGGATCTGTACCCAGGCCAATGGTCAAGTTCAAGCAGTACTGGCTGAGGTGAATAACACCTTTGGCGAACGACACTGCTACCTACTCCATCATGACTCTGGTGAAGCCCTACAATCTGGAGAAACTCTGGTAAGCAAGAAGGTATTCCATGTGTCCCCTTTTTGTGACGTACGAGGGGAATACCACTTCCGCTTTTTATTTCCCCAAGACAGCAAATCAAAGCGAAATATTGTGTGCCGGATTGAGCTCCACGAAGATGGCGCCCCGTTGATCAATACCAGCATCAGCGGCTTATCCCAACCCTTGAGTAAAAGCGCCCTCTATCTGGCCTTCCTGCGCTACCCTCTGATGAGTCTAGGCGTTATTGGCCGAATTCACTGGCAGGCATTGAAATTATGGTTAAAAGGTGTACCCTTTTATTCCAAACCTAAACCACCAGAACTTGAAATTACCCGATGAATCGCCCCGGTCAATCACTGCTATCTCGCCTTACCTTCTCTCGCCCTGAGAAACGGACGTCTAAACAACAGCAATATCGCGCCAGCACGCAAACCTTATTAAGTCTCTTGGCGCAATTACGCAGCGGCCATCTGGTACTCACTCTGCCAAATAAGGAAGTAAGGGAGTTTGGTAACAGTTCAGACCAACTACATGCTGAAATTCAAGTTTTAGACTGGTCCGTGTTTAAGCAAGTTTTATCTCATGGCGATATTGGCTTTGCCGAGAGCTATATTCGGGGCGAATGGAATACGCCTGATCTCAAGACTGTTCTGGAGCTAGCCATTCGAAATCGCACCATCCTAGAAAAAGCAATCTATGGAAGCTGGCTAGGATCCATCGCATATCGTCTGAGACATTGGTTTAGAGATAACTCTAAATCGGGAAGTCGCAAGAATATTCATGCGCACTATGACCTGGGTAATGCCTTCTATACCCTTTGGTTAGACCCCACGATGAGCTATTCAAGCGCATGGTTCTCTGAGGGTGACAAGCAATCACTCATGGATGCTCAGCGCGCCAAAATCAAACGTATTCTGGACTCTATTCATGCCAAAGCAGGTGATCAACTCTTGGAAATAGGCTGTGGTTGGGGCGGCTTTATGGAAGAAGCCTTGCGCAATGGTAATCAGATCACTGGTTTGACTTTATCGACGGAGCAAAAAGCTTTTGCAGATTCTAGACTTCAGAACGTCGCTGCAGAAGCAAGTAATGCAAGGAAATTTGAAGTTCGCCTGCAAGATTATCGAGATTGCGCAGAGCAATTTGATGGCATTGCCTCTATTGAAATGTTTGAAGCGGTTGGCGAGAATCATTGGGGCGAATACTTCCAAACGGTTGCGAAGCGACTAAAAACCGGCGGTAGAGCTTGCATCCAAACAATCGTGATAGCGGAAGATTTGTTTGATCGCTATCGCCAAAATACTGACTTTATTCAGCAGTATGTTTTCCCAGGGGGCATGCTTCCCTCGCCCACTAAATTCAAGGCTGCTGCAGCCAGTGCAGGCTTAGAGGTAGAGGCCGAATTTGCATTTGGTGCTGACTATGCCAAAACCTTATGTTTGTGGCGCGATAGCTTTAATCACAAGATTGAAGAAATCTATCGCCTCGGTTTTGATGAGGCCTTTATTCGACTCTGGAATTTCTATCTAATGTATTGTGCCGCTGGATTCACTGAAAAAAACATTGATGTCGTGCAGTACACACTAAAACACCAAAATATCGTTTGCTCAAGCGATGCCCTGCGCCCATGAAACAAAAAGGAATTAATTCTTTTGCAAACCAACGGATTTGGGTCATTGGGGCTTCCAGTGGAATTGGTGAGGCCTGCGCAAAAGCCTTTATTAAGGCAGGTGCAAAAGTTGCCCTTTCTAGCCGTCGTGCAGAGCGTCTAAATACCCTTGCACATTCCGGAGAGCCTGGACAAGCTTTAGCACTCCCACTAGATGTCACTCAGCAAGAGCAACTCACTACAGCCTATCACAGCATCTTAGAGGTCTGGGGCGGATTGGACCTACTGCTTTTTGTTTCGGGCGTATATACCCCCTTACGCGCTGACAATTTTGACTTTGAGATCGCACAAAAAACCATTGATGCTAACTTGCTGGGGCCTATGAGGGCAGTCGGCGTGGTCTTACCTAATATGCTCAAAAATCATGCTGGTCATATTGCTATCGTTGGTAGCGTAGCTGGATATAGCGGACTCCCAAAAGCCCTGGCCTATGGGCCAAGTAAAGCAGGGATTATTAATTTCTGTGAAACCCTATATTACGATTTACTACCGCAGGGTGTGAGCGTGCACATGATCTCTCCAGGGTTTGTCGCTACTGAAGCTACTGCACAGAATGATTTTGAGATGCCAGCACTGATCACTGCTGAAGCGGCTGCAAATAAAATCCTAGCAGGAATAGTGGCTGGAGAATTTGATATTCACTTCCCCAAGCGGTTTTCAGGATTCTTAAAGTTCCTCAGAATCCTACCTTACCCGCTGTACTTCTGGATCGTACGGCGCTTCGTCAAAATCTAAGATTCTGAATTACTGGTACTTATCCTTGCGGATTTTTTGTACTAAGTAATCCATTACCGCAATCGCCTTGGCTTTAGTTCCAGCAATTGATGGGGAGGTTACATAGCGGCCCTGCATCACAATCGTTGGAACACCATCAATACGATATGCATCAGCCATCTGTCTTGCAGCGCGCGCTTTAGACACCACAGCAAATGAACGATAGGTAGCCAAGAAAGTATTGCGATCGATACCCTGAGAGGCGACCCAATCCGCAATCTCATTTTCTGTCATGAGACGTTTATTTTCTTTATGCATGGCATACATCACTTTTTCATTCATCGCCTCGCCTTTGCCCATGGCCTCTAAGGCATAGAACAACTGGCTATGCGGCATAAAGTCATCACGGAAGGCAACGGGCACTCTACGGAAAGTTACATCCTTAGGTTGGCGCTTTACCCACGCACTTAACTCTGGTTCAAAGTCATAGCAATGTGGGCAACCATACCAAAAAAACTCGATGACCTCGACCTTACCTTTAGATTCAACTGGCTGAGGGGTGGGCAGAATACGATAATCAAATCCCTCTTCGATCTTAGGACTTTGCGCAGTAGCAATCCCTGAAAATAAAAATGCCAAGCCAAGAACGGCGGCAGATAAAAAGACTCGCTTAGACTTAGATAATGTAATCATGATTTGCTAGATTTAATAACGCTCGGTTTAATGCCCATGCCATTCAGTTTGTCTCGCACGGGGTTGCTTTCTTCAACACTGTTATATGGGCCAACGCGCACTCGCCAAAGTGTATTGCCCTCACTACTAATCTCACTTAACTGAGACTGAATACCTTGAATAGCTAGATTAGCTTTTTGTGCATCCGCATCAGCACGCTTATTGAAGGCGCCTACTTGTAAGAAATAGATTGCATCCGACTTTGCAGTAGGGGTCGGAGCCGCCTCTACTGGTTTTTTGCCATTAGCTAGATCAGCAATTGGATCTGGCGCGCTAGCGGCAGGCGCAGCCGACTTACCTTGTAAAGGCTTATTCAAGTCTAAGGCCTCTGCTGGGGCAGCTGACTCACCTTCGGCAGGCGCTGGTCCTGACTTAATTGTTAAAGGTAGATTAGGGGCTCTTACTCCTGGACGCTCTTGAGGGGTGTTCTTAGAAAGGTAAAAAGCGATCACGAAAGCGACCCCTAAGCCAACCCCAAGTCCCAGAATAAAGCCGAGAATAGTGCCACCATATTCCGGGCTTGATGACTGCATCTTTGGGGTGAAGCTGGTGTGTTGATTTGTTTTTTTCATCTTATCTCCATACCTCTTTTTACCACTTAAGCGCTAGCAAGTAACTACAGCTTACATCTTAGCGGGTGCTGAAACACCCAATACCTTTAATCCATTTTCTAGCACCTGGCGAGTCGCCGAGAGCAAGGCAAGGCGAGCCAATTTCAATGCAGGGTCATCCACTAAAACGCGATCCGCATTATAGAAAGTATGAAAGTCTCCCGCTAAATCACGCAAGTAAAAAGCTAAAGCATGTGGCGCTAAGTCTGCCGCAGCATCGGTGAGCATTTCGGGATACTCAGCCAAACGACGCAGTAAATGATCCGAGGCTTTGCTTTGCAGTAAAGAAAGATCTGCGTCCTTCAGATCAGAAACTTGTCCACCCCATTGAGTCAAGATTGAGCAAATGCGAGCATGGGCATATTGCACATAGAACACTGGGTTCTCATCATTCTGCTGTAACGCTAAATCAACATCAAAAACAAATTCAGTATCGGCCTTGCGGGAGATGAGGAAGAAACGCACGGCGTCTCTTCCGCGCTGAAGCGCTAACTCACGCTCATCAGCAGTCATTTCTGGTGTAACGCCACCCGACCACTCAACCAAATCACGCACAGTGACATATGAGCCGGCACGTTTAGAAATTTTGACTTCCTCACCATGGCGCATCACTGTGACCATCTTATGCAAAACATAGTCGGGGTAGGTTTTCGGAATATCCCAACCGCGCTTCTGCGCTACACCCTGCAAGCCAGAACGCACACGGGCGATCGTGCCATGATGATCGCTACCTTGAACATTGATCACCTTCTCAAAGCCACGACTCCACTTACTGGTGTGATATGCGACATCAGGCACAAAATAGGTAAAACTTCCATCAGACTTACGCATGACGCGATCTTTATCGTCACCATCATCCGTGGTCTTAAGCCAAAGCGCGCCCTCAGACTCATAGGTCTTACCAATACTCTGCAACTCTTCAACAATCTTCGCAACACTACCGTCGGTATACAAGGAAGACTCTAAGTAATAACAATCAAACTCCACACCAAACGTTTTTAAATCAATGTCTTGTTCATTACGCAAATACGCTACGGCAAATTGACGAATGGCTTCAAGATCATCTTTATATTCTGATGAAGCCTTAAAAGCAGTCGCAATCTCTGCAATATATTCACCGTTATAAGCACTCTCCGGCCAAGTAGTGTCGCCTGGCTTAAGCCCATTTAATCTAGCCTTTACTGAGAGCGCTAAATTCGCAATCTGCACTCCAGCATCGTTGTAATAAAACTCGCGATGCACCTTGATTCCCTGTGTAGCCAACAAGTTAGCCAAGGCATCGCCTAGCGCAGCTTGACGGCCATGACCAACGTGCAGCGGGCCAGTAGGATTGGCAGACACAAACTCAATCATGGCACTAGCCACTGTGGCCGCTTCCGGGGTAAGTTGACCAAATCGGGATCCTGCTGCAAGAACCTCTTGCACTACAGTAGTTTTGGCGGCATTACTAAGGCGAAAGTTAATAAAACCAGGTCCTGCGATTTCGCAAGAAGCAATGAGCTCACCATAGCCAGGCTGCTGCTCCAAACGCTTAACCAGGGCTTCTGCCAGCTCTCTAGGATTCAACTTCCAAGCCTTGGAGAGTTGGAGGGCAATATTACAAGCGACATCTCCATGGTCAACTGCCTTGGGGCGCTCTAAACGAGGCGCAGGGGCATCTCCTAAACCACGCTCCTGAGCCAAACCCTGCAGAGCTGCGCTCAGCATTTCAATTAAACGATTTTTATTAGTTAACAACATAGATAAGTGAGTTTATCAGGTGGTAAGCTATCGAAATGATCTATCAATTTCGCTCCAAAGCGGGTCCTGACGTCATCATGCTGGCTGATCTGACCCAGCGAATCTTTGAAATTTTGGGCCGCCCATTAGAGCCCAGAGGGATTTTGACCGTTGAGCAACTACCAGCCCTCATCATCGCCCTAGAAACTGCCATTCTGAAAGACTTGGAAGAGCGTGCCAGCAGCAATACGGCTGATCAAGAAAACAGCGAAAAACCGAAGCTTGCCGACAGGCTGGGACAGCGCGCCTACCCCTTCCTTGAACTGATGAAACAGGCTAAAGCCAAAGATGAGCCGGTGATGTGGGGCGTTTAAAGCGCCACATCACTGAATACGCCCGACTTAGTCGATTGAACTCGCCAACTGGCGGCGGATATCCTCAACAGACTCGTTACGTCGCTGAGCAAGATCCTCAATCTGATCTACTGAAAGCTTACCAACGTTGAAATAACGTGCATCCGGGTGCGCTAGATAAAAACCACTGACGCTAGAGGCGGGATTCATGGCCATCGACTCAGTCAAGGTCATACCAATATCTTCTGAGCCAATCACGCGCAGTAAATCTTTTTTCACTTCATGCGCAGGACAAGCTGGATATCCCGGCGCTGGACGGATACCGCGATATTCCTCATTGATCATTTGCTCATTCGTCAAAATCTCATCAGTGGCATAACCCCAAAGATCAGTACGAACACGATGGTGCATCAACTCTGCGAATGCTTCCGCTAAACGATCAGCCAAAGACTGCAGCATGATTGCACTGTAGTCATCATGCTTCGCATGAAACTCGGCAACCTTTTTCTCCACACCATGGCCAGTTGTAACTGCAAAGCAGCCTAGGTAATCCGCCACACTTGAATCTTTTGGAGCCACGTAATCTGCCAAGCAACGATTAGGTCGACGTACGCCATCCACTACTGGACGCTCAGACTGCTGGCGCAAGTTGTGCCATACAAACAATGGATGTTCACGAGATTCATCGCTATACAAGACAATGTCATCGCCGATCGTGTTGGCTGGATAAAAAGCCACTACCGCATCGGCTTGCAACCACTGACCCTTGATTAACTTATCTAATAGCGCCTTGCCATCTTCAAACACTTTACGAGCCTCTACACCAACTATTTCATCATCCAAGATTGCCGGAAACTTACCAGCTAAATCCCAAGTCTGAAAGAACGGCGTCCAGTCAATATATTTAGCAATATCACTGAGAGCAAAGTTCTTGAAAATGCGACGCCCAATAAATTTAGGTTTCTCAGGCACATAGTGAGCCCAATCAATTAATTCACGATTCTTGCGAGCTGCTTGTAGTGAGATAGTAGGGGATGCTTTTTTGTTTGCATGTTGCTCACGAATACGCACATAGTCATCGCGTAATTCTTGAATAAATTTCTTAGCGCTTTCATCAGAAAGCAAACTCGATGCTACTGAAACAGAGCGGGATGCATCCGGCACATAGACCACTGGGCCATCGTAATGCGGCGCAATCTTTACCGCGGTATGCACGCGAGAAGTTGTGGCGCCACCAATCATTAGTGGAATTTGACGCTCACGGAAGTAGTCGTCACGTTGCATCTCTTGAGCAACGTAGGTCATCTCTTCTAAAGATGGGGTAATCAAACCAGACAGGCCAACGATATCTGCTTTTTCTTCCTTGGCACGCTTAAGAATTTCTGCGCAAGGAACCATCACACCCATATTGGCAACTTCAAAGTTATTACATTGCAGCACCACTGTCACAATATTTTTACCAATATCGTGCACATCTCCCTTAACGGTCGCCATCACAATCTTACCTTTGGCTTTTGCTTCGCCACCAGAGGCGACATGCAGGCGCTTTTCTTCCTCGATATAGGGAATTAAAATCGCAACCGCTTGCTTCATCACACGCGCACTCTTCACTACTTGAGGTAGAAACATCTTGCCAGCGCCAAATAAGTCGCCGACGACATTCATGCCATCCATTAGAGGGCCTTCAATGACCTCAATTGGACGACCACCCGCACCCATAATTTGGGCACGCAGCTCTTCAGTATCTTCTTCAATAAAGGTGGTGATGCCATGCACCAAGGCATGGGTTAAACGCTCACGCACTGGGGCTTCACGCCATACCAAGTTCTCTACTTGTTTTGCGCCACCACCTTTAAATTGGTCAGCAATATCCAGCAAACGCTCAGTTGGGGTCTTGCCTTCTTTTTCCTTAAAGCGGTTTAGCACTACATCTTCAACACGCTCACGTAATTCAGGATCAAGGTCTGCGTAGACGCCGAGCTGCCCTGCATTGACAATACCCATATCCATACCAGCCTGAATAGCGTGGTACAGGAAAACCGTATGGATAGCTTCACGTACGCGATCATTGCCACGGAAAGAGAAGCTGACATTCGAAACACCACCACTCACTTTCGCGCCCGGCAGATTTTCCTTAATCCAGCGAGTGGCGTTAATGAAATCGACAGCATAGTTGTCATGCTCTTCAATGCCAGTGGCGATTGCGAAGATATTGGGATCAAAAATAATGTCTTCTGCTGGGAAGCCAATTTCATTAACCAGTATTTGATAGCAGCGTTGGCAAATTTCTGTCTTGCGCTTAAAAGTATCTGCTTGACCCACTTCATCAAATGCCATCACTACAGAAGCTGCGCCATACCGACGAATTAAACGCGCTTGTTTTCTAAAAGGCTCTTCACCCTCTTTGAGTGAGATCGAGTTAACAATCGGCTTACCTTGAACACATTTCAGACCCGCTTCGATCACACTCCATTTAGATGAATCAATCATGATCGGTACACGAGCAATATCTGGCTCGGAAGCAATTAAATTCAGGAAGCGCGTCATCGCAGCTTCAGAATCTAACATCGCCTCATCCATATTGATGTCAATGACTTGAGCACCATTCTCAACTTGCTGTCTTGCAACTACCAAGGCTTCATCAAATTGATTATTTAAAATCATGCGCGAAAATGCTTTGGAGCCCGTTACGTTAGTGCGCTCCCCAATATTGACAAAACCAACATCAGCCGTGACATTGAAAGGCTCTAGACCTGAGAGCTTCATCGGTGGCATTACTTTTACAGTCTTACTCATACTGATACCTCCGCGCTCTCGCGATAGAAAGCGCGTGGCTGGCGCTTAGCAACCGCATTAGCAATCGCACGAATATGGTCCGGAGTAGTTCCACAGCAACCGCCTACGAGATTGACTAAGCCATCTTTTGCAAAGCCATCAACCAAGCTAGAAGTAATTTCTGGAGTTTCATCAAAGCCCGTGTCACTCATCGGATTAGGCAAACCCGCGTTGGGGTAGCAAGATACAGCGGCATCGCAGATGCGCGCCAGTTCAGCAATGTAAGGTCGCATCAGCGCAGCACCTAAAGCGCAGTTCAAGCCAAAGGTCAGCGGTTTAATGTGACGCAGGCTATTCCAAAATGCCTCAACAGTTTGGCCAGACAGGATGCGACCAGAAGCATCGGTGACTGTCCCTGAAATCATTACCGGTAAACGCTCGCCAGTTTCTTCAAAGAATTCATCTAAGGCAAACAGTGCAGCTTTGGCATTGAGTGTGTCGAAAATAGTTTCAACTAGAAATAAATCAACGCCACCTTCAAAAAGGCCTTCAATCTGCTCGCGATAGGAAGCTCGTAACGCGTCAAAGGTCACATTGCGCGCACCAGGATCATTTACATCAGGAGAAATGCTCGCCGTCTTTGGAGTAGGTCCAATCGCGCCCGCTGCAAAACGGGGTTTATCTGGCGTAGAGTATTTTTCACAAGCAGCGCGAGCCAACTGCGCGGAGATCACATTCATCTCACGCGCTAAGCCAGCCATCTTGTAGTCTTCTTGCGCAACAGAGGTGGCGCCAAAAGTATTGGTCTCAATAATGTCAGCGCCCGCATCTAAATACTGCTCATGAATCTTGCTGATAATTTGAGGCTGCGTGAGAACTAAGAGTTCGTTATTACCCTTGATATCGCCAGGATGATCTTCAAAGCGGGTATTCGCAGGCAAGCCACGGTAATCTGCCTCATTCAGCTTGTATTGCTGAATCATGGTGCCCATGGCGCCATCCAGAATCAGAATGCGCTGCTTCAGTAGCTCGGGAAGTGCCTGACCGCGGGTGTAAGGCTGGGATAAACCATTAGATTGCATTGCTTAACCGGGATTAATCTCTAGAATCTCTTATTGTATTGGCAATAAGCCACTTTTATCTGACCTGGAGCCCGCCCTATGTTTGGAACTATCCCTGAATTCAACCAAAGCCTTGAAATGATGAAAACTATGTGGGGTCAAGGGGCAGCTGGACAGACCCCAGGCCAATTTCCGTTCACCACAGACGCCTCTAAGGCGGCAGGAGGGTTTGGGTCAGCTTTTCCAGGGCTCGATACAGACGAACTTGAAAAACGCATCAAGGACCTTAAAAGCGTAGAAAACTGGCTCAATCTCAATCTCAACATCTTGAAGTCCACCATTCAAGGCCTTGAAGTGCAGCACGCCACCATGATGGCGCTCAAATCTTTTGGGGATGCCGTTTCAGCAACTGCCGCCGCGGCAACTGGGGGGTCTTCTGAAGAATCTGGAACTAAGGCTTCTAAACCACGCAAAACCGCAACACGCCGTCGTCGCAAAGCTGGCGACTCAACTTACCTCGACGAAGTAGGTAATTCAGATGAGCAATAGCCTCACCCATGGCAAATGTCATTTGGTGAATATCTAGTTCACGCTTAAATAAAACCGGCACTATCTCACGAGCAGTTGCCGGTTTTTTACATGCTCCCAGTGTTTCCGCCAAGCGCTCATCATGATGCGCTTTCAACTGATCGATCCGCGGCTTCATCCCTGTAAAAGGCTTGCCATGTGATGGCAGCACTAGAGAGTCGTCAGGCAATGGCAGATATCGATCTAAAGAGCTTAGATATAAGCCCAAAGGATCCGCATCCGGATCCGCATCGTAAACACTGACATTCGTAGAAATGCGTGGCAACAACATATCCCCCGAAATCAGTACGCCCAAATCTTTGCAATACAAAGAGGCATGTTCTGGCGCATGACCAAATCCCATAATGACTCGCCACTCATGGCCACCAATCAAAATCATTTCGCCATCAATGATCCGGCGATATTGTCTGGGCACACCTGGAACCATATTGCTGTAGTAGTTGGAGCGCGCCCGAATTTTTTCTAAATCCTCTGGCGCATTTAATCCATGCTTTTGAAAGTGATCCGCTGAACCACCGCCACCAGCGCGCGCACCAATAGCAGCACCGCCCTCTTTATGGCTAAGCCATTGCGCAGTTAAATAATCCGTCATGGAAATCCAGAGCGGCACATTCCATTTTTCACAAAGCCATTGGGAGAGGCCCACGTGATCAGGATGCATATGTGTCACAATCACCCTCAGCACCGGCAAGCCCTCTAACTGAGTAGCAAAGATCTGATCCCAGGACGCTTTTGTCTCTTCATTAGCAATACCACAATCAATAATTGTCCAACCCTGAATACCCTCAAACTCATCACGCAGTAGCCATAAATTGATGTGATCTAAAGCAAACGGCAGGCGCATCCGCAACCAACGCACGCCAGGCGCAACCTCCATTGAGCTACCCACTTCCGGTAAAGCATCGGCTAAGGGATAATGAATAGAACTAAGATCGCTGGATTGGTTTTTGGTATTCATTTATTTCTATTCTAGGTTTGCTTTGACAACAGTTCCATCGCCCTGTATCAACTGGTGCGACATCAACCCTGAAAATGGTTTTTGCCGTGGCTGTTATCGCACGCTTTCTGAGATTGCGGACTGGTCTGAACTTTCTAACTCGGACAAACTTGAGGTTTGGGAAAAACTAGAAACGCGCAAACCTCAAGCACCACAGTAAATATTGCTAATGGCTAATTGCTTATTTATTTACATCCACAATTAAACGACCACGAACATTTCCAGCCATGAGTTCTGCGGCGTACTTTAAAGAATCCTCAAGACTAATTTCATGAGAGATCTCTTCTAAAGTATTGAGATCTACTAACTTGCTTAATTGCTCATAGGCAGCAATACGTTTTGCTTTTGGCACTGTCACGCTATTAATACCGTACAAAGTGACCCCACGCAAAATAAATGGCGCAACAGACGATGGAAAATCCATTCCCTGAGCAAGACCACAAGCGGCGACCGCCCCATCGCTCTTAGTTTGTGCGCAGGCATTAGCTAAGGTATGACTACCAACGCTATCGACCACTGCCGCCCAGCGCTCTTTAGCTAAAGGCTTGCCAGGAGCTGACAAAACCGCTCGATCAATGACTTCACTTGCGCCCAATTTCTTCAAATAATCAGCCTCAGACATCCGTCCTGTACTGGCCACAACCGTAAATCCTAATTTGCTCAAAAGAGTTATAGCGAAGCTACCAACCCCACCTGCAGCACCAGTCACTAATACCTCTCCATCACTAGGCTTCAAACCATGCTTTTGTAAAGCCATTACACACAGCATTGCGGTGTAGCCCGCAGTACCAATAGCCAAGGCCTGCTTAGCGGTGAAACCCTTCGGCAAAGGAATAAGCCATTCAGACTTCACACGTGCTTGCTGGGCTAGTCCACCCCAATGACCTTCACCAACACCCCAACCATTGAGTAGCACCATATCGCCAACCTTAAATTCTGGGCTAGCACTTTCTAAGACCTCGCCTGCAAAATCAATCCCGGGGACCATAGGGAAGCTACGCACTACCGGGCCTTTACCAGTAATTGCCAAACCATCTTTGTAATTCAGTGTGGAATAGAGCACCTTAACCCTGACATCCCCCTCAGGCAGGCTAGCCTCATCGACTTGAGCAAGCTCAGCCCGATAACCTTGATCATCTTTATTTACCAAAATTGCGTTAAACATGTCTCTTCCTTTTAAAAGCGCTGCATTCTCCACAGCAAATACGTAATAGGTTTATCCTAACGAGCATTGCTGATTATGGAGGTTTCCATGAAAAAAATTCTACTATTAACTTCGATTTCCGGTTTAGTGCTGATTGGCTGCTCTTCAAGCCAAATTAACATGTCTATGGGTAACATGCGCTTGATTACCTCCAGTGCGGCACCACAAGATGTCATGGATTTTGCCAATACGACCTGTCAGAATGATTTCTACCAAGGCGCAAGCTTCCTTTCTAAGGCTGGTAAGGAATATCGCTTTAAATGCGTTAAAGCCGAAGAAAATGAAATCCTGACTCCAATCCCCGGCACGACTATCCCCGCTGATACTCCTGCAGCAAAGTAAGTCACCAAATAAGCAAAGTAAGATGACCCCCTTTACCTCCCAAGAGCTCCGCAAAGGCTTCTCTTCCTTTGCAACTGGGGTCACTGTCATTACCTGCCTCGATACGGATCAGAATGCTCACGGCATCACTATCAGCTCTTTTAATACCGTTTCATTAGAGCCGCCACTCATTTTGTGGAGCCTCAAGAAGCATTCGCGTTTAATGCCCTACTTTGAAGTAGGTCACAAACAGCTAATCCATGTGCTGGAGCGCTCCCAAGAGTCAATGGCAATGCACTTTGCCACCGTTAAAGAAAATCAATTTGTGGGTATCTCTCACAAAATCGCAGCGAGTGGCCTCACCCAAATTGAAGGATGCTCTGCCTACTTTGAATGTGAGACTGTATCCGTGCATACCGGCGGTGACCACAACATTATTGTTGCTAAAGTCATCAACCTAAAACACGCCCCAGAAAGTCATCCACTCATATTTGCTCACAGCAAATTTATGGGTTTAGATTCATCACTTTAAAAATACCAAAATAGGAATTCTCATGATTCGCTTATGGGGAAGAAAAAGTTCCATCAACGTGCAGAAGGTGCTGTGGTGTCTTGCAGAGTTAGGACTTGAGGAAGGTAAGGATTTTGAGCGAATCGATGCCGGCTTACATTTTGGGAAAAATCGAACTCCTGAATTTCTAGCGCTCAATCCCAATGGCTTGGTTCCAACCCTAGAAGATGGTGATCTTGTGCTCTGGGAATCCAATACTATTTTGCGATATCTCATTCGTCAGTATGATCAGTCGAAGCGCTTTCCTGCGGATATTCAAAAGCAATACCAATCTGAAAAGTGGATGGATTGGCAGCTAGGAACGATGTGGCCAACCTTACGCATTGCTTTTCTGGGGCTAACTCGTACGCCTGAAATCGAACGTAACTACGAAGCCATCCGTAAAGCTTATCAAGGCACCAATGGATTGCTTGCCTTATTGGATCAGCAATTAACCAATCAACAATATTGCTCTGGAGACTCTTTCAATCTTGGAGATATCCCATTAGCACTCTGTGTCAGCAGATGGCTTCTATTGAATCAAACCTTTCCAGATCAAACTGGGCCACGCACTTCTCTGCCCAATATCGAATCATGGATGAAGCGCATCGAGGCAGAAACTCAATATAGTGTAGTCGCAGAAAAAGAACTTAACATCATGAAGTAAGTCTGCTGCTTCCTAGACTCTCAGAAGCTACTGGCTCAAATGAAAAGGGTGAACTGTGTTCACCCTTTTCATTTATTACCTTATCAACTAAATTACTGTTGCTTGAATTTCCTCTGATGGTGATCAGCGCCAATAAATAAGTACATTGCTGGTACTACGAATAATGTAAACAACGTACCAATCGATAAGCCAGTAAAGATCACGATACCCATAGATTGACGGCCAGCAGCGCCAGCACCCGAGGCGATCACCAGAGGTACTACGCCCAGTACCATTGCCGCTGTTGTCATCAAGATGGGGCGCAAACGTACGCTACTTGCCTCTACGATAGCGTCCACCTTACTACGTCCAGCTTCTTGTAGCTCATTGGCAAATTCCACAATCAAAATACCATGCTTACTAATTAAGCCCATCAGGGTAACGAGTCCCACCTGGGTATACACATTCAAAGTTGTGAATCCTAAATTAATAAAGATGAGTGCGCCAAATAAGGCGAGCGGCACTGAAACTAAAATCACGATTGGGTCTCGGAAACTTTCAAACTGTGCAGCCAAGACCAAGAACACGATCAAGATCGCAAAGAACATCGTGACCAAGAAACCGCCAGACTCTGCCATGAACTGACGGGACGGACCAGCGTAATCCATGGTGTAACCATTCGGCGCGACTTCTTTTAAAGTTTGACGCATAAACTCAAGCAAATCCGCCTGAGAAATAAATGGGGTACTCACCCCAGAGATTGTTGCCGAATTCAGCTGCTGAAAGTGATTGATCGATTGTGGAACCACTTTCTGCTTAATCGTAGCAATCGTGCGCGCCTGAATCATCTGCCCACTAGGAGTGCGAATGTAGTAATCCAAGATTTGATCTGGATTTAAGCGGTCCACTTGTTTAACTTGTGGGATAACGCGATAGGAGCGACCAGCGACAGAGAAGTAATTAACATAACCGCCACCCAATGCGGCAGATAACGCACTACCTACCTGCTGCTGAGTCATACCCAGTGCGGCTACTTTTTCACGATCAATTTCTAAAACATCTTGTGGCTTATCAATCTTCAGGTCGGAGTCCACAAAGAAGAAGTTACCGCTCCGGCGCGCTTTATCTAGCACCGCCTGAGATACCTCATTGAGCTGCTCATAAGACTCGGTAGTATTAATTACGACTTGAACTGGTAAGCCTTGTGCACCAGGCAAAGCTGGAAATTGAAAGGCTGCTACGCGAGCACCGGCGATCGTATTCCATTTATTCTGCATATCTTCTTGAAACTTCGTCGCATTACGGCTACGCTTATCCCAATCTTTGAGTAACACGCCACCAAAGCTACTAGTTGGACTAGTGATCTGGAACATCTGCTCATACTCAGGCTCTGCTGCTGATATTTGATATATCTGATCAGCGTAGGTCTGCATCTGATTGACTGTACTGTTAGGTGGTCCTGATGCCTGCATCAACACAATACCCTGGTCTTCTGTTGGCGCTAATTCAGCGCGAGCAGTAGCGTAAAGATAAGCTACTCCACCTAGCAAAATGACACCCATCACAATAATGACCTGCCAAGTACTCAAGAGATCGCGCAAAGTTGTTTGGTAGCTGTGATGAACTTTTTCAAAAATACGATCAATTTTTTGAACAAATGGGGAAGCTTCTTGCTCCTCGGTAAAGATACGCGAGCACATCATCGGAGAAAGTGTCAGAGCAATCAAACCAGATACCGCTACAGCACTTGCTAGAGTAAAGGCGAACTCAGTGAAAAGTGCACCCGTTAAGCCACCCTGAAAACCAATTGGAATATAGACTGCGATCAACACAATCGTCATTGCCAAAATAGGGCCACCCAATTCACGCGCAGCGATTAAAGAAGCCTCCAGTGGAGACTTTCCTTCCTTCATATGGCGGTCCACGTTCTCGACCACAATAATCGCATCATCCACTACCAGACCAATAGCTAGCACCAAGGCCAGCAGTGTTAGCAAATTAATGGAGTAGCCTAGAACCTGCATTAAGAAGAATGTACCAATCAAAGAGAGTGGCATAGCAATCACTGGTACCGCAACTGCGCGAGCGCTTCCTAGGAATAAATAGATCACCACGGTGACAATTAATAGCGCCTCTAACAGAGTCGCCACAACCTCATCAATTGAAGTAGTGATGAACATAGTGGAGTCATACACCACCTTGCCCGACATGCCGGTTGGCAATTGTTTCTGAATATCTGGTACTGCGGCACGAACGCGCGCAGCTACATCAAGTAGATTGGCTTGAGGCGCAACCTTGATAGCAATAAAGACAGATCTCTTGCCACTAAAGGCGACATTTGTGTTGTAGTCCTCGGAGCCCATGCTCACGGTCGCCACTTGATCAAGATACACAATATTGATGCCATCTTTTTTGACAACCAATTTGCGGAACTCATCGAGCGTATGTAGATCAGTGCCAGCCACTAAGTCCACGGCAACCATGTCACCTTTAGTGCTACCAACTGCTGATAAATAGTTATTAGCGGACATAGCGCTATAGACATCGTCCGCACCCACACCAAGGCCAGCCATCTTCTCGCGATCAAGCCAAGCACGCAGCGCAAACTTTCGACCGCCAGTAATTTCTGCATTTTGTACGCCATCTACAGAATCCAACTTTGGCTTCACTACCCGTAATAAGTAATCAGTAATCGCATTATTTGGAATGTCATCGCTATAAAAGCCCATATACATCGCTGCAGTCGACTGACCAATTTGCACTGTTAATACAGGCTGCTGGGCTTGTGGCGGTAGTTGATTCTTGACAGAACTAATCTGGGTCTGAATTTGCGTTAATGCCGCATTGGAATCGTAATTCAGCTTGAGAGTGGCGGTAATCGTTGAGAGACCGCTCACACTCGTGGAGGATAAATAGTCGATACCTTGCGATTGAGCAATCGCCGTCTCTAATGGTTGGGTAATAAATCCTGCAATCGTCTCGGGGTCAGCGCCATAGTAAGCCGTTGTAATCGTAACGATCGCATTTTGGGTTTGCGGATATTGATTCACTGGCAAAGAACCAACCGCCTTCAAACCAAATACCAAAACAAGCGCACTCACTACCAGTGATAGCACTGGCCTACGAATAAATATGTCAGTCCAATTCATCTAGGACTTATTCCTGTGGCTGTGGGTTTGGAGAATTCGAAGGCAGCACTTTGTTATTCACAATCAGTGGAGTGCCGTTCTTCAGCTTGAGCTGACCACTAGTGACCACAGTAGCACCCTCTTCAACGCCTTTGAGGATCGCCACTTGATCGCCGCGCGTTGGCCCTGTAGTCACAAAGACTTGCTGAGCCTCAAGCGCAGGCTTGCCCTGTTTATCCTTTTTACCAGTTGGCTTGGCAATAAAAACTGTTGAGCCATACGGGTTATAAGTTACGGCGGTTTGGGGCAAAGTAAGCATCTTTACCTCGTCACCTAACTTAATATTCACATTAGCAAACATGCCCGGCAAAATCTTTTTATCTGGATTAGCTAGCTGAGCTTCAATCTGAATATTGCGAGTATTAGTATCTACCTTAGGGCTTACCGCAGTGACCTTACCAGTAAAGCTAGCATCTTTGAATGCATCTGTTGTCACCACAATTTCTTGACCAACCTGAATTTGCTCAGCATTACTTTGTGGGAGATTGAAATCCACAAAAATAGGATCCAAAGTTTGCAGGGTGAGTAACTTATCGCCGGGGTTAACAAACTGACCTGGATTCATCATCACAATACCTACACGGCCACTGAAGGGTGCTCTTAAATTCTTCTTAGCCACTAAAGCCGTTTGCTGCTCTACCTGAGCCTGCTTAGATTTCGCATCCGCCTTACTGGTATCGAACACGTTCTTACTAATCGCTTGAATAGCCAGCTGCTGTCTATCCCGCTCATTAATCACTTTAGCTAAATCTGCTTGAGCCTTTAATGAATTGAGTTGCGCGACATCGGAAGCATCATTCAATTTAATCAGTAAGTCGCCTTCCTTTACGTCCATACCCGATTTAATGGGTACGGTTTGTACAAGACCGCCAATTTCGGTGCTGAGATCTACCCCTCTAAATGCACGCACATTACCAACGCTAGATAACTTGGGTTGCCATGCGGTAGTTTCTACAACCATGGTTGAAACCGTTGCAGGGGGCAATCCCATGCCAGCAATAAAATGCTTAATCATGAAAGTCTTGAGTTGATTAAAACCAAAGATCAAACCCAGTAACAGAAATACGCCACACAACATGATGGTCATGCGTCGACCCAAAGGACTCATAGTCTGTAGCTTGGCATAGGCCTTGCTGCGCATGAAGCGTTCACGCAAGCGCGCCCATAACCCTTTTGCTTTTTCCCAAAGCGCAATAAGTTTCTCGCGTAGCTTCCACTCCTCCGCTTTCGCAAGCATCCAAGCCCACAAGGCAACCGCAGCAGCAGTTACTTTGGTTTTAATTGTTTCCAGAAGTTTCATTTTGATCTTTGTTCGCTATGGCTTTTGGTTGAAAGGCTGGGCCGGTGCGATTCCACCAACCACCGCCTAATGCTGCAAATAATGCTGCTGTGTCAGAGAACCGAGTTGCTTGTGCAGAAACCGATTTGACTTTTGCAATTTGATACTGATTTTGATAGTAGAGAACGGCGAGGTAACTAGCGGTACCTAGCTTATATTGCTGCTGTACTAAATCCAAAGTTTCGTAAGCGTAACGCTCTGCATCGGATGCAGACTTTAATGCTTGGGCACCAGTCTCTAAAGCGCGCAAGGCATCAGCTACCTCCTGAAATGCTTTAAGTACGGTTGCTTGATATTGAAAAACCGCTTGTTCGTAATTTGCAATCGCACCACGACGTTGGGCTAGCAACTGACCGCCCTGAAAGAGTGGCTGGAAGATGCCCCCAGCAATAGACCACAAAGTAGCATTCGGTCCAAACAGGGCTGCGCTAGTTAATGCCGCAGAACCAATGGCTCCCGTGATATTAAATTGTGGCAACAAGTTCGCTGTAGCAACACCAACCAATGCATTAGTAGCCTTCAGCTGCGCCTCGGCTGCGCGTACATCTGGACGCTGCCTTACTAGGCTTGATGGCACTGATAGCGGTAACTTCTCTGGCAAATGCAAAGACTTTAAATCGAACTTGGTGATGTTGGCATTGCTAGGCAACTCGCCAACCAATACTGCTAACTGATTGCGTGCAAAAGCCAGATTGCGCTCATAGGTAAATAAATCTACTTGAGAGTTAGAGACCAAAGTTCTTTGTGACGTCACATCTACTTTAGAGACGGTACCAATTACGAGCTGCTTCTCAGTAACTTCCGCTAAATTCGTTTGCGCCTTCAAAATTTCTTCGGTAGCTTGCATTTGTGCACGCAGAGCAGCTTCACGTACAGCGCTAGTCACAATATTGGCCGTTAAAGAAAGATATGCACCCTCTAACTGAAACTGAGCAATCTCTGCCTGTGCTTTAGCGCCCTCAACCGCGCGGCGTGCGCCACCGAAGACATCGAGCTTATAGGTGACATTTACAGAAGCGTTATAGAGATTGTAGGTATCGGAGCCATAAGGCAAGCCATAGATGGCGGAGGGTTGTAGCTGTCGCGTAACTCCACCGCCCAAGCCAATGGCCGGAAAGTACTGTCCGCCAATTTGCGCGCTGACATTTTCTTGACTAGCACGCAGAGCTGCATCAGCAGCTCCTAGGTTTGGATTTTGCTGCAAAGCTTTTTTAATGAGTACATCTAGCTCAGGAGATTTAAATAGCTCCCACCACTGAGCCTCGATATCCGCACCCTCAATGAATTCTTGATCAGTACCACCGGGCACTCCTGGTGCAGTAGCTAATTTTTTGGAGAGAGTGGTATCGGTGTAAGTAGAAGTATTGGGAGCATCAGGCTGCTTAAAGTCTGGGCCTACCGCACAGGCGGAAAGTAGCCCCACAGAAAGTAGCGAGAGTAAACGCAAACTAGAGAAATCTTTAGAGCAGAGCATGAACTGTGACAAATATCCTTTTCAACGTTTATTAGAACACACTTTTATCAATCAATTCTTGTAACACATTGATTTAATTGGTATTTTTTGTACACAGCTAAACAAAGAAGTCAAATAGAATTTGGACGTCTTTGATTTTCAATGGGAAATTCTTCCGAAAGCACCACTATTAAAATCCTGCATAGCCTGAGCAATCTCCTCTTTGGAATTCATGACAAATGGGCCATAGCCAACAATAGGCTCATGAATAGGTTCGCCACTCAGGAGCAAGGCAATTGAATCTTCAAGCACATTCACTTGAATATCCTGACCTTGATTGCTAAACATCAGCATCTGAGCATCTTTGGCCACCACGCCATCGCCAGCCTCAACGGCACCCTTGAGAACCACTAGAGAGACATTCCAACCTTCTGGCACGGGTATATTGGTTGGGCCTTTGTTCAACTTAAGGTCAATCACATTCATTGGTGTAAATGTGTTGGCGGGTCCTTTATGGCCTCCAAACTCCCCGGCAATAATACGGGCTTGCCCAGCGCTATTTTTTAGATCAATCACGGGAATCTGTTTATCCAGAATCGCTTGATACCCCGGCTCAGTCATTTTGAGCTTAGCCGGCAAATTCACCCATAGCTGAACCATATTCAGTATTCCGCCTTCTTTGGCAAAGCCTTCTGAGTGAAACTCTTCATGCAAGATTCCAGAGCCAGCTGTCATCCACTGAACATCACCAGGCCCAATCACACCGCCCTGACCTGTTGAATCTTTATGCGCCACTTCACCCTCATAAACAATGGTGACAGTTTCAAAACCACGATGGGGATGTGATCCCACGCCCTTGTGTTCAGTTGTTGGGGGAAAGTCTGCTGGACCTGCGTAGTCCAGCATCAAGAATGGACTCATTTGCTTTCCTAGGTCTTGATAGAAGAACAGGGTGCGCACAGGAAAGCCATCACCTACCCAGTGACCCCGATCATTACCTTGCAAACCAATGAGTTGTTTCATCATTCCCCCAATTTTTTAGATCAACAATCTTTACTTAGCTTTAAGTTCACTAGCAATCTTGGCGATACGTTCACCATAAAGACGTGCCGTTTCCAAGTCGCCAGCATTTACCTCATCAGCACTTGCATCTGAAGGTGTCTGCATCATTGCGCCAGCAAAAGAGCCAACATAATTAACGTCATCACGTTTAGCTGCTTTAGCGTTAGAAGGCATTAGACCAGTACCAACCCAAACACCAGAATGCTGCATAGCTAAAGTAAAGAAGTAATGCAATGTGGAATGCTTATCACCATTCATAGTGGCAGAGTTAGTGAAGCCACCAAATACTTTATCTTTCCACTGCTGTGTGAACCATGGCTTAGAGCTAGCATCAGCGAACTTCTTGAATTGCCAGCTCACTGTACCCATGTAGGTTGGAGAACCAAATACGATAGCATCAGCAGTATTTAAAATTTCCCACTGAGCATCGGTGATATTACCTTCAGCATCAATCGCCACTAGGGTGCCATTGGCCCCCTTGGCTAGAGCTTCAGCTTGTTTAACAGTGTGGCCATAGCCACTATGAAATACAACTGCTACTTTAGTCATCATCATCTCCTTAGATAAATTAAATTACTGTGCCGCTTTACGACCATCAATACTGAAACTACCGGCACCAGCAGAAGCCAGCACCAACAAACCACCCATTACGGCGATATTTTTGAAGAACAACAATTGTGCGATGAATGCAGCGTCGGCGGGAGCCGCCCAGAAGGCATGGCCAGTTACCGCTGCTAACAAAGTAAAGGCCGCCATAATGATTGCAACCAACCTGGTTTGGAAGCCTACGAGCAAAGCAATGCTGCCAACCACTTCAATCACGATCGTGGCTACCAATGCAAATACTGGAGCAGGAATTCCCAATGAGGCGAAATAGCCTAGCGTTCCCTCGAATCCAGAAATCTTTCCAAGGCCCGCTGGCAAAAATAAGGCCACGATAAGCAATCGGCCGATGAAATTGAGTGCACTTTGATATGTATTCATTTGATATTCCTTTATGTTTTTTACTGAAATGTTAATTAATTAAAAATTGCTTTAACTTCTTTTAAAACTATGACCGCTTGCTCTAATTCCTTTTTACTTAACTTTCCAAAAGCTTTACTTAGATAATCCACGTGCTCTGGAAATACCTTCCTAAATAACTTGTCACCTGCTTTAGAGAGGCCAATCTTGTAGCTACGGCCATCCTCTAGATTCATCAATTTTTCTATGAACCCTTTAGCCTCCAAGCGCTCAAGAACCCCTGTCATGGTCCCCTTAGAAACCAGTGTTTTTTCACCCAGCTCTTTACAAGTCATTGGCGGCTGATTTCCCAGGGTTGCAATAATGTCAAACTGGGTTGTAGTCAGCCCCATATCTTTAATATGGGCCGCCGAATGAGCCTCGAAAGCCTGGTATGTCTGCACTAATTCCTTAACGAGCGACAAGTGATTCATGTCAATACCTCAATTTAGTCTGTATGCGTACTAGTTTAGTACTAGTTCGTACTAATTGCAAGACTCCATCAAAAAGGGTTTATACAAGGAGCACGAAAACACTAACCTGTAAATTAGGGTGAATCAATCCAAAAAATCAGTATTTTCTTTAATTTTTTCTAGTATTTTTTTCCGAGTAGACAGATACTAATGAAAATAAGCACCCGATGTTGCGAAGTCCTCAGATAGATTAAAAATTTGAAAGGATTGGATATGAAAGCCCTCAATACAGATCGTCGTCTCGTTCTTAAAGGCATTGGCCTTCTTGGTACGTCAGGCCTATTGGTAGCGTGTGGGGGAGGTTCCTCTGATAGCGCTACCCCATCAAGCTCATCCTCTACAAAGGGGCCAAGCGCTCCAATCTGCACTGGCTCAACCGCTACGATCCCCCTGACTATTGATGCAAGCGTAACCGCAACAGGCATTCCAGCGTCTGTCCCTATGTTTGCCTATATTGTTGGTCTTACTGCTTCTGGTGGGAACTCTTATTACCGCTACGACGCTACGCAGAACAAACCGGTTCTAATGTCTACCCTAGATAATTTGAATGCGGCTGGCACTTGCTCCGGAATGACCACCAACGGCGCTAGCGCCCTTATCAATTGCCCCACAACTTGGGCAAACTACTCCATTCCATTGGATCGTAGCTGCGCCACTGTAGTTGCTGACTTGGCCAGCTTTAATGGTACTAATCTACCAGGACTTGGGACAGGCACCAATGCATTTAGTGGTCGTATTTATATTTCAGTAGGAAAGCCCCTGATTCCCTTCACTCCACGTGCAGGAGTCAATGCAGATCAACTAAGTGGGAGCCCCGTAACGGGCTACACCGCTCCTGCACTTGCATCGGGTAGCGTTGGCTCGCTCTGCCTCTTTGATTGGCTAGAATTTTCCTTTGACATTAATCAAGCCCTGAACATCAATACAACACAGGTTGATCAATTTGGCTTTCCCATCTCCATGAATGCCTCAGGAGTCGGCATGAGTGGAGGAGAACAAGGGGTACTTAATACCAGTCGCTCCGCAATCATTAACAATTTAGCTGGGCTTTCCAGCTCTTTGTTTAATAGCGCAGTTCCGGTCCCTACAAGCGGAGTGGACACAGATGCATACCCATCAAGCATCTACACTAACAACACGCTACGCTCAGTTTCACCAAAAACCGTAGCTACAGTCAGCGATAGTTACTTCACTAATACTATTAATACCTGGTACACCAATTGGACAACAACTCCATTAGTAACAAATGATACGGCCACAGGTTATTACTCGGGAATGGTTGTTGGTGGAACGTTAACCTTTAAGCAAGGTAACTACAGCACCGCATCAAGCTGGATAAGTGCAAGCACTAGTGGTCAATTTACCAATTCACAAATAATCTCATACGATGTTTGGCAGTGCGCAAACTCACTGGCCAGCGGAACTGGCAGTCAAAAGAACGTGCAGAAAATGATCGCCGCCGCATTTCAGAGGGGGACAATGAATGCCGCAAACTATTCTTTAGACGACTCCAATAGTGCCAGCTTCTCTCCACCACTGAGCGAGAACTATTTCAATTCACCCTCTAATACTTGGGCTCAAAAGTTTCATCAATTTAATGCAAATAAGCTTGCCTATGGATTTCCCTATGACGATGTAGGAAGTCTACAACCCTCCATTTCGACTTCATCAGGAACAACTGCGCTAAATATTCAAGTGGGTTTATTTACTTAGAAAGAGCATGCTCTAGCGACGTAGCTAGAGTTACTCGACCGTAACGCTCTTTGCGAGGTTGCGTGGCTTATCCACATCGGTGCCTAGTGCGCATGCAGTGTGATAAGCCAAGAGCTGCAGGGGAACTACGTGCAAGATTGGGGAAAGATTGCCGTAGTGCTCCGGCAATCGAATCACATTGATGCCCTCACTACTCGTAATCTCAGTGTCTTGATCTGCAAAAACATACAGCCTGCCACCACGAGCTTTAACTTCCTGCATATTAGATTTGAGCTTCTCCAACAAATCATCTTTCGGCGCCACAGTAACCACTGGCATCTTCTCAGTAACTAGTGCGAGTGGGCCGTGCTTTAGCTCACCAGCTGGGTAGGCCTCAGCATGAATATAAGAAATCTCTTTCAGTTTGAGGGCACCCTCAAGCGCGATCGGATAATGCATGCCACGACCCAGGAAGAGGGCATTTTCACATTTGGCAAAGGCAGCGCTCCAAGCAATAATTTGCGGCTCAAGGGCTAAGACCGCATGCAACGCTTTTGGTAAATGGCGTAAGTCACGTAGGAGCACTTTTTCTTCTTCAGCATTCACCCTACCTGCACGTTTAGCTAATGAGACCGCCAACAGATAAAGAGCAACCAGCTGCGTCGTAAATGCTTTAGTAGAGGCGACACCAATCTCCATGCCCGCTTTAGTTAAAAAGTTCCAGTTTGTTTCGCGAACCATGGCACTGCTTGCAACGTTGCAAATAGCCAAGGTGTATTGGTGGCCCAAAGCCTGCGCATGACGCAAAGCCGCTAAAGTATCTGCAGTCTCGCCAGATTGGGAGACCACCACAATTAATGTATTCGGATTGGGAACGGTAGTGCGGTAGCGGTATTCACTAGCAATCTCTACCTGAGTAGGAATGCCCGCCAAATCTTCTAACCAATACTTCGCAACACATGCCGAGTAGTAACTGGTGCCACAGGCCAAGATCAAAATTTGATTAAACTTTTTCCACTGCTCGGGATCAGCATGAAAAAGCTCAGGGCCAAAACTAGCAATATTGGCAAGTGTGTCACCAATTGCTCTCGGTTGCTCAAAGATCTCTTTTTGCATGTAATGCTGATAAGGGCCTAGATCCACAGAGTCGGCTTGGGCAGGCATTGGCTTTTGCTCTCGCTGCACCATCTTGCCTATTTGATCAATGATCTCGACGCTCTCTGCCTTGAGAACAGCAACATCGCCTTCCTCTAAATACATCATCGCATGTGCGCGACCAGCTAAAGCTAGGGCATCAGAAGCGAGAAAATTTTCATTCTCGCCAAGCGCAACAACCAATGGAGAACCAGCGCGTGCGCCCACCAAAATACCTGGACGATCTTGCGCAATTACACCAATAGCGTATGCGCCATGCAATCGCGGCAATACCGAACGTACTGAATCCACTAAATCAGCTTGCTTGCTAGATATGTACGCTTGATGAATTAAATGAGCAATCACTTCAGTATCTGTTTCTGAATCAAAGCAATAACCCGCAGCTTTTAATTCAGTGCGGAGTGACTCATAGTTTTCGATAATGCCGTTATGTACTACAGCAATTAAGTCATCGGAAATATGTGGATGGGCATTTTGCGTATCTGGCTTGCCATGGGTTGCCCAACGAGTGTGCGCAATACCTAGGGTGCCATGGAAATCTTTACCCTGTTCAGCCAACTCAGAAACTCGTGCAGTAGTGCGAGCGCGCTCTATTGGATGCTTAACATCATCGCCATTGATTACTGCAAATCCACAGGAATCGTAACCGCGGTACTCGAGACGTCGAAGACCTTCAATCAAGACATCAACAATATTCTTACGCGATGCCGCGCCAACGATTCCGCACATTATTTTTTAGCCTTCACAGATTTTTTGCCAGCTACTTTCTTATCCTTCTTTACAGGGCGCTGCCACTGTAAAGAAATTTGCTTGGCTCGTGACACAGTTAGCTGATTAGGCGGTGCATCTTTGGTGAGGGTAGTTCCTGCACCCAAAGTGGCGCCACGCCCAACTCGCACCGGGGCAACTAACTGCGTATCCGAACCAATGAAGACATCGTCCTCGATAATTGTTTGGTGTTTATTCACCCCATCGTAGTTGCAGGTAATTGTGCCTGCACCGATATTGACTCTAGAGCCCACAATCGAATCGCCCACATAAGCCAAGTGATTAGCCTTGCTATTGGCGGCGATTTTGCTGTTCTTCACTTCTACAAAGTTGCCAATATGCACATCGTTGGCCAAGTCTGCGCCTGGACGTAAACGCGCATAAGGGCCAATCAGCGAACTTGCGCCAACCTGGGCGCCATCAATATGGCTATAGGGATGAATTGTGACGCTCTTACCAATCACGCTGTTTCGAACGATGCAGTACGGACCAACTTTTGTACCCGTAGCTAAAGTTACGCAACCTTCAAATATGCAACCGACATCAATAAAGACATCAGTACCGCACTCCAGCGTTCCCCGAATATCAATACGCGCTGGGTCAGCCAAAGAAACGCCGGCATCCATCAACACATTTGCTTGATTGAGTTGATGGACTCGCTCCAAAGCAGCTAACTGATCGCGGCTATTAACGCCAACGGTCTCATACTCGGCGTCTGCTTGTGCGGTACGAATGGGTACACCATCTTTAACTGCCATCGCAATGACATCTGTTAAATAGTATTCGCCCTGAGCATTACTGGCTCGTAAAGCTTTCAACCACTTTTTTAGTGAGTTAGTTGGCAGCACCATGATTCCAGTATTAATTTCTTGAATAGACTTTTGCTCAGGTGTTGCATCTTTTTCCTCAACAATCGCCTTTACCGAACGATCGATATCGCGCACGATGCGGCCATAGCCCATTGGATTGCTTAGGTTTTGGGTCAGGAGCGCTAAAGCAGAATCTTGGCCACGCGCGCCATCAGCCAATTTAACCAATTTAGATAGCGTCTTTTTACTGGTGAGAGGTACATCGCCATACAAAACTAAAGTAGGCTCGTTCACATCTAGCTTAGGTAAGGCTTGTAATAAAGCGTGGCCAGTCCCTTTTTGCTCAGCCTGTAACGCAGTACCCACTTTGCCGAAGCGAGAGTCCTGGTCGCCTACGACTTTGAGAAACTCTTTGACATCAGCAGCGCCATGCCCCACAACAACGATGGGGCCAGTTTTGGCGCTTTTGCCTTGTAGGTCAAGGGCCGTATTAAGAACGTGCTGGAGAAGTGGTTTCCCGGCCAAGGTTTGAAGAACCTTGGGTAATGCGGACTTCATCCGCTTTCCCTGCCCAGCAGCCAAAATAACGATGTTCATAGAGGCTGATTATAGGCCGTCTTTAACTCCAATCGGCATGATCATGTCAACTCACGGAGTGCTTATAACCCCATAGGCTATGGTTCCGCAAGCCGTTTTGTCAATTTCTGCTTCATCAATCGCTCTATCTCCCGACGATCTGGCAGCAATGCCTGTTAGTTCTGTAGAAATCTCTAAATTCTTGAAATCAAAAGCTTCACCATCCATTAAATGGGACGGGACAATGTGGTGCATTGAGCGAAATAGATTCTCAACACGCCCAGGGTGCTTTTTCTCCCACTCACGCAACATCTCTTTCATGGCGCCACGCTGTAAGTTTGGCTGACTACCACAGAGATTGCACGGAATAATTGGGAAATTCATATCTACTGCATAACGCTCAAGTAATTTTTCAGGAACGTATGCGAGGGGACGAATGACGATGTGCTTACCATCATCAGAACGTAATTTAGGAGGCATGCCTTTGAGCTTGCCAGCAAAGAACATGTTTAATAAGAGTGTTTCTAGGATATCGTCACGATGATGACCTAAAGCAATCTTGGTCGCACCCAATTCATCTGCTACACGATACAAAATCCCACGACGCAAACGAGAACACAGCCCGCAGGTAGTCTTACCTTCTGGAACTACACGCTTCACGATGCTATAGGTATCCTGATTTTCAATGTGGTACTGAACACCTAAAGCCTTCAAATAGTTTGGCAGGATCTCCGCCGGAAATCCTGGCTGCTTTTGATCCAAATTAACGGCAATAATTTCAAAGTCAATTGGGGCGCGCTCGCGCAACTTTAAAAGAATGTCGAGCATGGCATAGCTATCTTTGCCACCTGACAAGCACACCATCACCTTATCGCCCTCTTCGATCATGCCAAAGTCACCAATTGCTTGACCAACTAAACGGCATAGCTTTTTCTCAAGCTTATTTTCTTCGAAGACGACTTTGCGAATATCACTCATGGCTATAAAATTCTTTTCTGGATTTTCTTTAGATTTGCTTCATCCGAAATACTTCAACACCGACGGAGTGGCAGTCTGGATAGACATCTGGCTTTGCTGTGCTAACGCGAGCAGCAATGACCTTAGGGTGTAGCAGCATGGCGGTCACGATGTCATCGCAGAAGGTTTCTTGTAGATGGATGTGTCCCTGGGAAGACCGCGCCTTAATGGTTTCACGCATAAAGTCATAATCCACTACTTCATCTAATAGATCCTTAGAGGGGGTATTCATATTCAATGGAATATAAAGATCCACATTGAGTATGACGCGCTGCTCAGCCTTCTTCTCAAAATCATGTACACCGATATTGATATAGATTTCATAGTCACGCAGAAATAAGCGGCGGCAATCCGCAAGTGAGGGATGAGAAAGAATGGCGTGCATAAATTTTTATTCTGTATTGAAATTTTTAATTTGTTTTAAACATCACATCGCGTGAAGATGGTAATAGATGTTGTCCACCATCTACATATAAGGTGGTGCCAGTGATTGCATTTGAACTTGCTAAAAATACTGCTGCTTTTGAAATATCACTAGGCGTTGATGACTTACCCAATGGCGTCATCTGATGTGCTTTAGCGAATCCCGCTTCAGTTTGGTCACCAGAAGTCATTGTGATACCAGGAGCTAAACCGATGACTCGCACATGAGGCGCAAAATCTACCGCAAGCACTTCAACTGAGGTGAGAAGCGCGGCTTTGGATAATGTGTAAGACAAATAATCAGGGTTAAGGTTAATCAACTTTTGATCAAGCAACTGAATTACCGAGGGGATAGAAAAACCGCTCTCACTCGTTTGAATTGCCTTGCTCTTCTGATGCGAAAACATTAACTGAGATAGCAAGATGGGTGCAGTTAAATTGACCTGCATATGGTCTTGCAGACTTTTGCCACTTAATGGCGTCTCAGAATTAGCGCGATCATATTCAAAGATCGAAGCGCTATTGACCAGGCATTCCAAATTATTGAACTCACCAACCACTGCGGCAAACAGGGTATTGATTTCTGATTCGCTAGCGAGGTTAGCCTTAAAAGCCACCGCCTTACGCCCTAGCTTCCGAATTTCAGCTACAGTGGCTTGAGCGTCCGATGCGGACTGGCCATAATGAACCGCCACATCCCAGCCCTGACGCGCAAACTCCAAGGCAATTTCCCGACCAAGACGCTTGGCAGCGCCAGTCACTAAAACCGCTTTATTTTGCTGATGTTGTGGGTTTGAACTCAAGTTCACTTAAATTCTCTTAGACTAGCGAGCTATGGATATTACCTTGACCAGCCTTGAAACGGCTCATACTGAGCTTCTTAGTCAAAAAATAATGGCTGAAATCGCCTCTCAAGGTGGCTGGATACCCTTTTCAAGGTATATGGAAATGGCTCTTTATGAGCCAGGAATGGGTTATTACAGTGCCGGAGCCCATAAATTAGGCGCTGGTGGTGATTTCACGACCGCACCTGAGCTCTCCCCCTTATTTGGCGCAACCATTGTCGAGGCACTGTTACCCGTCTTGGAGGGCCTCCAAGCCCAAGGGCTCCCCACCCAGATTCTGGAATTTGGCGCCGGCACTGGCAAGCTGGCCGAATCCATTCTCACCCGACTACAGGATCTTGATTTTTCCTTAGATCGCTATGACATCATCGAGATCTCACCCGACCTAGCCCAAAGACAAGAGGAGCGCCTTCAAAGCCTTACCAAGCAGCTCAATCAATCCACTCAATGCCGTTGGCTCAACTCTTTGCCCAATAACTTCAAGGGCGTTATTTTGGCCAATGAGGTAATTGATGCCATTCCCTGTGATGCCATCATTTTTCAAAATGGCTTTTGGTACTGGCAAGGGGTTGCTGTGATTGACGGCAAGCTGGCTTGGGCGATAGGAAAGCCTGTTGAACAATCCCTACTTCCGGAAGCACTGCATCATGGCAACTTTTCTGAAGGCTATGTTACAGAGCTACACGCGCCAGCAAATGCATGGATACGCCAAGTAGCGAAACATCTCGATACCGGTCTCTTCCTCACTTTTGATTACGGCTTTCCGGAGAGCGAGTACTATCACGCGCAACGTCTCGAGGGGACCTTAATGGCGCACCATCGCCATCATGCTATTCAAGATCCATTTCATCTTCCTGGACTATGCGATTTAACAACTCACGTAGAGTGGTCTCAGATTGCACGCAGTGCACTCGAAGAACAAGTTGATGACGTCTATCTCAGCAATCAAGCGAGTTTCTTACTGGACGCTGGCATTGGCGACATTGCCCTAGAGGTCGGTGACCCGAGCAATCCAGAAACTTTCTTGCCAATTTCAAATGCATTACAAAAGTTATTGTCTGAAGCGGAGATGGGTGAGCTCTTCAAGGTCTTCGCATTCTCAAAGAAATTACACGATGTGCTTCCGGATCATGTCCTAGAGGATTTGCCTGGCCTTCGAGGCAGAAACCGACTTTAAGTGGGCTAGGTATTTAACGCTGCAGCAATAGCTGCGAGTCTTGCAGCATCTACTGCACGTCGAATACTTTCACCATTAGCTCGATCTTCAACAGGAATACCGTCAATCACTCCTGCGGTGTTGAGTGACTGAGTGCTATGCATCGCTGTAATTAGAGCGCTGACATTCAAGCCAATACGTTTTGCTAGATCTAGCAGAGCATGTCCACGATCCGACTTGCGCCAAACATCCGCACGATTAAACCAAGCCAATATATCGACAGCCTGATATACACCACCTGTATCGCCGACCGTCTTCTTAATTAGCACATTCAGCTCGGTAAATATTTCACTAAAATCACGCACTTCATTTGGCATCTTGACACACTCTGACCAAGACCGAATGTCACTGGCAGGCAGCTCCATGAGCGTTACGGCGCAGCGATCTTCCAAGCGACTACCCGATGCGTGTAAATATGAAATGAGCTGCTCACGATATTCTTCTTTAGCTAAATTGGACGTCAGCGTCAACGGCAGTAACACTTTAGCTGCACCAGTATCCAACAAAACTTGAAACATTCTCATTGGCTTGCTGGCAGTAAAACCTCTAGCCAACTCCTGCCAGATTCTCTCGGCCGAAAGTGCAGACAACTCATTGGATTGAACAATCGCCTTCAAAGCCTCCATTGTTTCTGGCGCTACTGAGAATTCTGGAAAGCGCGCGGCAAAACGGGCGATGCGCAATAAGCGCAATGGATCTTCAGCAAAAGCATCCGAGACGTGACGAAATACTTTCGCCGCTAAATCTTGCTGACCGTTGTATGGATCCAAAATAGGCCCCACCCATTTGCCATCAGCACCTACCTCCCGTGCCATTGCATTAATAGTCAGATCGCGACGTTCTAAGTCTTGCTCTAGCGTGACGCTCGGGTCAGCGTAAAACATAAAGCCTTTGTAGCCCTTACCCGTTTTACGCTCTGTACGCGCCAAGGCATATTCGGCCTGTGTATCTGGATGCAGAAATACTGGAAAATCTTTTCCTACTGGACGATATCCCTGGGTAATCATTTCCTCTACGCTAGAGCCAACCACTACATAATCAATATCATGCACCGGCAAACCCATGAGGGTATCCCGAATAGCGCCACCGACTGCATAGACCTTCATTTGATTACTGCATACCTTCTAATGTACGCCGACTGATACCAAAAACTTGAGTCAAGGCGTCTACACCATTGAGTGGCAAGATGTTTGGCAGCTGCATTGATGCGATATTGTCGCGGGACATTAAGGTCGGAACTGGTAAGAACTCAAAAGCCAAGGCCTGAAGATAGCCGACAAAAGCAGGTACTGGAATAATCGCACAGCGTGTATTGACCTTGCGCGCAGCAAATTCCACAATTTCTTTCATAGTGTAAACCGTAGGCCCCACCAAATCATAAGACTGATGAATGGTCGATGGCATTTTTAGAGACTTGGTAAATGCAGTAGCTACATCATCCACGCTAACAGGCTGGAACTGTGCTCCAGAGTTTGCCAAAGGCATCGCTGGAAACAACTTCGTTAGCTTGGCGAATAAATTAATAAATTGATCTTGAGCACCAAAGATTACTGAGGGCCTAAAAATAGTCCAGTCTAGATTGCTAGCTTTTACTGCGGCCTCACCGTCCCCCTTGCTGCGCTGATACATTGATGGTCCTTTTGAATCTGCGCCCAATGCACTCATGTGCAGATACCGCTTAAGGCCATGCAACTGCATAGCGGTGATGATATTTTTTGGAAGCTCTACATGAGCCGCCTCAAATACTTTTCCGTAAGGTTGCGCAGGCTTGTCATGCAGCACACCCACTAAATTAATAACTGCGCCACCAGGCTTAATTCGCGAGCAAAGCTCTTGCAAAGAATCAAACTCATGCACATCAGCATCTTCTAAATGCACCTTTGGAAGCATGCGCAATTCACGTGCAGATGCTAAGTGCCTAGTAGGCAGTAAAACGGAATAGCCCTCTGCTTGTAATTGGGCAGCCAAGACTCTGCCTACAAATCCGTTACCACCAATTAGCAGAATGTCATATTTCATAAAACTCCCATGTAGTTGAAATACTAAGGTAGCTCAGATGCGTTTGCCGCCTTAGGAGTGATTACGCCTAAACGCTGTTTTAAAGACTGTGTCTGCCCCTGCATTACCGATGAATAATACGTTGCATTAGCCAAAACATTTTTGACATAAGTTCGCGTCTCATTGAACGGAATAGTTTCCGCAAAAATAGCACCCTCAGTAGGGCTAGTTAGTTTTTCTCGCCAAGTTTTCGAGCGCGAGGGGCCGGCGTTATAAGCAGCTGAAGCCAGAACCCAAGAACCGTCTAAGTCCACCAAGACCATATTCAAGTAATTGCTGCCTAGGGTTAGATTGGTATTGGTATCAGCCAGCTTGTCATTGGTATAGGAGGTCATTCCAATCTTTTTAGCCACATACTTCGCTGTGTTCGGCATGACCTGCATCAAACCCGATGCGCCCACCGAGGAAGAGGCATTCATGATGAAGCGCGATTCTTGACGAATCAGACCATAAGCCCACGCCAAGTTCAAATCAATTTGCTTAGCAATTGGCGATAGCTCATCACGATAGGGGGTTGGGTAACGCAAGCTAAAGTCATGCTCTAACTTGGTACGATCTGCGGTATTCACAACACGGTCGTATAGACCAATGCGCTTAGCGTATTCGGCAGAGGCCAGCAACTGTTTATCAGTCATGTTGCGCAACTCCCAGTTCCACTCGCGATTGCCCTCAAAGCGCAGGTTCATGGCATACAAGCGCTCACCCCTGACAAAACCTTTGCGCTGAGACATGGCCTCGATTTCTGCATCACTGACTTTAGTACGCACGGGGGCATGATTGGACTTGCCCAAATCTTCGCGAGCTAATTGGCCATAGAAATTGTATTGATCAGCAATGAGTTCAAAATTCTCACGCGCTTTCTCATTCTGACCTTCGACCTTCAGTGCGCGCCCATACCAATAGGTCCAAGCAGGATCTTTGCTACGTACCGCAGGATTCATGCCTTCAATGGCATTCTTTACCAACGTCCAATCTTTAGCACGCAAGCCTGCACGCACTTTCCACTCTTGGCTTTCAGTAGAGAGAAGTTCGTTGTAGCCCAAGTCTTGTTGTAGTCGATATGCATCATCCGCATTGGGGTCTAATTTTTTTGCGAGGAACTGGCCAATCACACCCCAAGCTACCGCCTGATTTTCTTTGCTATAGCGAGACGCATTTTGTGAAAAATCTTTAAATGCTTTTGCAGGATCTGCTTTGGCCGCCTTCACGATTTCAGCAATGGGATCTTCACCTCCCAAGCGACGTGACATAGTGTCAAAACCCATCTCACTGGCAGCGCGGCCAATTGCTTTTGCTTCGCTGGGCGTCATACCTCCAGCACCAACTAAAGTAGGCACCAATTCTTGGCAAGCCTGACCAAAATAACGTGGGTCTAATAAAATTGCGCGCGCATCGATCGCTACTTTTGTTGGATTTTCACCTTGCGCCAATTTTGACTGAAGCGAGTAACACTTCACCTGAGTGTCATCATCCAAAACAAACTTGGGGTATTCAGCATCAAAGCGAGACCAATCTTTTCGCTTACCCAAAACGAGCAGCCAATCATTGCGCATACGATCGGCTAGGGCAGTGCCTTGATATTGATTTAGAAAAGCCACTACCTGAGAGTCCGCACTGCTATCGGCTCGGGCGCCACCAGCACTATCAAATAGCTGGGGCTTGATGCGGAAATAAGCTACGTAATCGTCATACGGGTAATTAGAGAGGCTGGCAGCCAAGGTTTGCGAACGAGTCACATCATTTCTTTTGGCAGCTTCACGCAGCTCTATAAAAGTACGATCGCCTTCGGTGATCTCAAAGGCTGAGATTCTGCTTTCTTTTGCAGGGATGGTTTTCTTGGATTTCTCTGCAAAAATGCTGGGCGCAGAAACTAGGAGGGTCAGAAATAGAATCCGGCCCACTGTTTTTTGCCAACCACTAAAAACACCAAACATCTTTTTCACCGTCTTGCCTTATCGATTTACTATATCTCTTAATTTTCGCCTGATAATGGCCTCTATGCACGGCAATTCTCCAAAAACGCTTCGGCAGGACTTGCTAGCCCAAAGAAAACAGTTTGTGGGCAGCGCAAGCTATGCCACGACACAAGCAACCATCTTGGCCAATCTGACCCACTTTCTAGCCGATTACGATGAGAAAGTTCAATCTATTGCCCTGTATTGCCCCATACAAGATGAGCTAGATCTCAGGCCAACTTTATTGACTTGGGCTAAGAGTAAAGCAGATAAAACGCTAGCCCTTCCTTTTGCACGTCCTGACAAGCATTTGGAGTTTTACACCTGGCAGGAGGCTGACCTGCTGATTCCAAGTCGCCACGGCGTGCCAGAGCCTGACCCTAACAACCCCCGTAGATCTCAGGTCGTTCCAGACTGCATTTTGATTCCTTGCGTAGGCTGGTCAGAATCTACAGCAGGTGAGAAAACACAGTATTGGCGACTGGGTTATGGTGGCGGCTATTTTGACCGCACCTTAGCTCAATTACGCAAAGCCAAACCAAACCTACTGTGTGTCGGTATAGGCTTTAATTGGCAAAAGTTAAATGATGCGCAGTGGCAGGCTCAAACGCATGATGAGCCTCTGGACGCCATGCTGACTGAGTCAGGCTTAGTAATTACTTACTAAGACTTAAATTATCCGCAATAGCTAGAACAGCGTCTGCTTGATTCAGTGAATAGAAGTGCAAACCTGGCGCACCCGCAGTCAAGAGCTGATCACAAAGATCCGTTACCACCTCCTCACCAAATGCACGAATAGAAGCAGTGTCATCACCGTAAGATTGCAAACGCAAGCGAATCCAACGCGGTATCTCCGCGCCACAAGTATCCGAGAAGCGCAGTAGTTGAGTGCTATTGGTAATCGGCATGATTCCAGCAATAACTGGCTGAGTAACGCCTAAGTCATAAGCCTCATCCACAAAACGGAAGTAGGCATCGCTATTATAAAAATACTGAGTCACCGCTGAATTGGCTCCAGCCTTCATCTTTTGCACAAAGAAATCCACATCAGTTGCTGGCGACTTGGCTTGAGGATGACATTCTGGATATGCAGCTACATCAATGTGAAACCAATCACCAGTTTCTGCGCGAATAAATTCCACTAATTCGTTAGCGTGATGGAACTCACCATACTGGCCCATGCCAGATGGTAAGTCGCCACGTAAAGCCACAATACGTTTAACGCCTAATGCTTGGTATTGCTTCAACATCTCACGCACGCTTTCACGTGAGCTACCAACACAAGATAAGTGTGGGGCAACCGCTGCGCCTGCAGCATGAATATCACTTACCACCTTTAATGTGCCAGATTGAGTAGAGCCACCAGCACCAAAGGTCACAGAATAAAAAGCGGGCTTGAGCGTTTCACTAAAACGCTCGCGCACGAGATGCAGCTTGCTCTCACCTTCAGGTGTTTTTGGAGGGAAGAATTCAACGCTTAATTCCATGATCTTGGGCCTGTATCTCTATTTCTCTATTGAACAATGTATAGCAAGGAGCAGATTAATAACGATAGTGGTCAGCCTTATAAGGGCCTTGCTTCGTTACACCAATATAGGAGGCTTGCTGATCAGACAATACAGTTAACACCGCATTCAAGGTCTTGAGCTGCAAACGAGCAACCTTCTCATCCAAATGCTTAGGCAAGGTGTAAACACCAACTGGGTATTTATCTGTACCCACTGCATTCCACAATTCGATCTGCGCAATCACTTGGTTTGCAAATGAAGAGCTCATCACATAAGAAGGGTGTCCAGTTCCACAACCGAGGTTAACTAAACGGCCTTTAGCCAAGATGATGATGCGCTTCTCAGGATTACCATTAGCTGCTGGGAAAATCACGTGATCTACTTGTGGCTTAATTTCTTCCCACTTGTATTTCTCGATACCAGCAACATCTATCTCGTTATCAAAGTGGCCAATATTACAAACAATAGCTTGGTTCTTCATCTTAGCCATATGGTCATGCGTAATCACATGGTAATTACCCGTTGCTGAAACAAAGATATCCGCCTTGTCTGCAGCGTAGTCCATTGTGACGACACGGTAGCCTTCCATCGCCGCTTGCAATGCGCAGATAGGATCAACTTCAGTAACCCAAACTTGAGCAGATAAAGCGCGCAAAGCTTGAGCTGAGCCCTTGCCCACATCGCCATAACCACAAACTACTGCAACCTTACCGGCAACCATGACATCAGTAGCACGCTTGATCGCATCAACCAAAGACTCGCGGCAACCATAAAGATTGTCGAACTTACTCTTGGTAACAGAATCGTTCACGTTAATCGCTGGGAACTTCAAATCGCCTTTTGCAAACATTTGATACAAGCGATGAACGCCAGTAGTGGTTTCTTCTGTAACGCCTTTTACTTTTTCTAAGCGCGTGGAATACCAAGTTGGGTCTTGCGCCAATTTCTTTTTAATGGCTGCGAACAAAATAGTTTCTTCTTCGCTGGTTGGGTGATTCAAGCAAGCCTGATCTTTTTCAGCACGGGCACCGAGGTGCAATAGCAAAGTAGCATCGCCACCGTCATCCAAAATCATATTGGTGAAGCCGCCATCCGCCCACTCAAAGATGCGGTGGGTGTAATCCCAATACTGCTCAAGAGTTTCACCTTTGATCGCAAATACAGGTGTGCCGTTAGCAGCAATCGCTGCAGCAGCGTGATCTTGTGTGGAGAAAATATTGCATGATGCCCATTGCACTTCAGCGCCAAGGGCCTCTAGAGTCTCGATCAATACCGCGGTTTGAATGGTCATGTGTAATGAACCAGTAATACGTGCGCCACGCAGTGGCTGCTGTGATGCGAACTCATCACGAATCGCGATAAGGCCTGGCATTTCAGTTTCGGCAATCGCGATTTCTTTACGACCAAAGTCAGCCAAAGAAATATCGGCAATAGCGCAACGGGTTGCTACAAAGTTGTTTAAATCGGAAACGGTACTCATGAATGCTCCAGCTAAATACGATCCAATGCTGGAGTAGAAACTCGCTAGCCATTGAATCATGGGTTAGCGAGCGCAGTTGCAATTAGCAAACTCTGGGATTACCTAGGAGTCCACTCCCTTCAAGCCTGGGGAAACACTGGTTCTCAGCATTCCTTGCAACGCTCCTTGAAGGTATGGCGAAATTGTAATCAATTTCGCCATATTTCGCCTCAATACAAAACAAACTGCCAATTTACTGCTTAGAAAGCAGATTACAAGCCAGCAGCTGCACGCAATGCAGGCGCCTTATCGCACTGTTCCCAAGTAAATTCCGGTTCTTCACGGCCAAAGTGCCCATAAGCAGCGGTCTTGCGATAAATCGGACGCAAGAGGTTCAACATCTTGACGATGCCTTTTGGACGCAGGTCAAAGTGCTCGGATACCAGTTGCGCAATCTTCTCATCAGAGATCTTCCCAGTGCCAAAGGTGCTTACCATCACTGAAGTTGGTTTAGCCACACCAATCGCATAAGAGATCTGAATCAAGCACTTGCTTGCCAAACCTGCGGCCACTATGTTCTTCGCCACATAACGACCAGCATAAGCAGCGGAACGGTCAACCTTAGAGGGGTCCTTGCCTGAGAACGCGCCACCACCGTGAGGAGCCGCACCGCCGTAGGTATCCACAATGATCTTACGACCTGTCAGACCACAGTCGCCTTGCGGGCCGCCGATAACAAATCGACCTGTTGGGTTTACTAAGAAATTAATAGCGCCCTTGATCAAATGCTTTGGCAATACTGGTTTGATAATTTCTTCGATCACTGCTTCGCGCAATTTCTCAAGAGAAATTTCTTCATCATGTTGTGTCGAGAGCACAACAGTGTCGATCGAGTCAGGCTTACCATCCACATAACGCAAGGTCACTTGAGACTTTGCATCTGGGCGCAACCAGTTCAAACGGCCATCACGGCGCAATTGAGATTGACGCTCTACTAAGCGGTGTGACAAATGAATTGGCAAAGGCATGAGTTCGGTAGTCTCATCGCAAGCGTATCCAAACATCAACCCTTGGTCACCAGCGCCTTGGTCTAGGCCGTCATCGTGCGCTTTGTCTACGCCCTGAGCAATGTCAGGACTTTGCTTGTCATAAGCAACTAATACAGCGCAACCTTTGTAATCGATACCATAGTCAGTATTGTCGTAACCAATTTCACGCAAAGTATTACGCGCTACTTGGATGTAATCCACATTGGCGTTCGTAGTAATCTCGCCAGCCAAAACTACCAAGCCGGTATTACACAAAGTTTCTGCAGCAACACGTGCTGTTGGGTCCTGAGCTAGGATTGAATCCAAGATAGCATCAGAAATTTGATCTGCTACTTTATCGGGGTGACCTTCAGAAACAGATTCTGAGGTAAAGAAGTAATCATTTGCCATTGCATATTCCTTTAAAAAATTAACACGATCTAAGGGACAACTCGACGTGCCAGGAACTACAACGGCGACGCTTTAGCAGAATTTATGAATCGCCCTGCAAGTTGCCTTAACTCAGCGATAGACGAATTCTATCCGACAAACACCTTATTCATCAAGTCAAACGTGAAATTTGGCCCTAGCGCCAGCATTGAATATCATGAGAGGGTGCGCAAACTCCTTCTCAAGCTAACCCTCGCTGCAATAGCGGTATTGCCCCTATTCCTAGTTCAGGCGATTGGGGCTGCTTTAGGGATATTGGCCTATCTAGGCTCAAAGCAATATCGATCACTTTTTCGCCCTCAATACGAGGCCGTTGTTAAAAGCCATCATCTACCCCTACAAATCTGGAGCGCGGCAGCGGCTTCAGGACAACTCTTTTCAGACAGTCTATGGATTTGGCGAAATCCAGCTAAGGCCATCAAACTGGTTGAAGTGCAAGACTGGGACATAGTCGAGACTGCTATTAATGAAGGTCATGGCTTAGTCATGCTCACACCCCACCTGGGTGGCTTTGAGATTATCCCCAGGGTGTTAGCTCAGCACTTCCCCGCCACCATCCTGTATCGACCCTCACGCCAAGAATGGCTGAACGAAGTAGTGGAAGAGGGTCGCGCTTATCCCAATATGCATTTCGTACCCACCAACCTGAATGGCGTGCGTCAAATGACGCGGGCGCTGACACGCGGAGAAGCTATTGGCATTCTTCCCGATCAAGTCCCCAGCGGCGGTGAAGGGGTTTGGGTACCCTTCTTTGGGCGCCCCGCTTACACCACGCCACTGCCAGCACGCCTAGCTAATCGGAACAACACGCCAGTCGTCATGTTTACCGCCAAACGTAAAGGCCTTGGTAAGGGTTGGCTCATGCAGGCGAAGAGACTGGAACCACTTTCCGAGGATTCTACTATTGCAGCCGCTGAGCTCAATGTCGCAATTGAAAATGCAATCTTGCTTGCGCCCAATCAATTTATCTGGGCCTATAACCGCTATAAGCACCCCAGCGGAGCAGAATTACCTCCAAGCCCTTAGTTAATAAATTTATAATTTATTCAACATGGCCTGGCTACAAAACGTATTTAATTTTCTGGCGCTTAATCTGTTGCGCCTTTTTGCATTTTTACCCTACAGCCTCACTATTTATGTTGGCTACGGTCTTGGCTGGCTAGCAGCCCATATTCCGAATGAACGCGCCAAGGTTGTAAAAACCAACCTGCGCCTCTGCTTTCCCAATCTGAGTAAAGACGAAATTGAGGCCCTTGCGCTAGAGCACTGGAAATTATTTGGACGCAGCGTGATGGAGAGAAGTCGTATTTGGCTTGGTAGCGGGAAACAGATTACCGACATCGTCGCCATCAACTCTGCAATTACGCTAGGTGATCGGAAGCCACGACTTTTAATCAACCCCCACTTTGTTGGGCTTGAGGGTGGCTTCATGGCGCTTTCTGTTTTAGCCAGTCAGCATGATTGGCCACGCGGTGCAGGTCTCTATCAAAATATGAAGAACCCCTTCTTTAATCAGAAGATGATTGAATGGAGAAATCGTTTTGGCGGTAAATCAATTGAGCGGCAAAGTCGCTTACGAGATTTGATACGTGAAATCCAAACGGGCAACTTTATTTTTATTGCGCCCGACATTGACCTAGGGCCGCGCGACTCTGTTTTTGTTCCCTTCTTTGGAATCCAAACTAATACGATCACTTCAGTTTCACGTTTAGCCAGACTCAGTGGTGCGGAGGTCTGCCTCATGACGACCACTTTAAATCCTGATCGTATGGGGTATACCTGCAACATCAGCGCACCACTTCCGAATTTTCCAACGGATGATGTAACGGCTGATACTGCCCGCCTGAACAAATACATCGAAGACCTTGTTCGAGAAAGGCCGGCAGAGTACTATTGGGTACACAAACGCTTCAAACATCGGCCGCCTGGCGAGCCCAGCCTTTACAACTAATTGGAATTCTTTTGAGTACGCATTTAAATAAGTCCACACGCACATTACGCTTCACTAAAATGCATGGTGCCGGCAATGATTTCATTGTGCTCAATGGCATTGATCAAGATCTCAGCAACATCACTCAGGAGCAATGGCAAAAACTAGCTCATCGCCAGTTTGGTATTGGTGCCGATCAAATTCTGATTGTTGAAAAGGCCACGCGCCCTGATGCTGATTTTCGTTATCGCATCTTTAATTCCGATGGGGGCGAGGTTGAACAATGCGGCAATGGATCACGTTGCTTTGTACGCTTTGTACTCGACCAAAGCTTATCAACAAAAAACCCTTTACGCGTAGAGGTTGCGCATACCGTTCTTACCCTAAGGTCTCATGAAGACGGCCAGGTGGAAGTGGATATGGGCGCTCCTATTTTTGAACATAGCAAAATTCCATTTAATGCAGACGGCCTGGCCAGCAAACAAGAGTTTCATGAAATGCTCTACGCGCTACCGATTGCCACGCCTGCCACGCACGACAGCTGGATTGGCGTGGTCTCGATGGGTAATCCCCATGCAGTACAAGTAGTAGGTGATGTCGATAGCGCACCGGTACTCGAAGAGGGTCCATCAATCGAGAAAGATCCTGCTTTTCCAAAGCGAGTAAATGCGGGTTATATGCAAGTTTTGAATCGCAACGAAATCAAGTTAAGGGTATATGAGCGCGGTGCTGGCGAGACTCTCGCTTGCGGCACTGGTGCATGCGCTGCGGTAGTGTCGGGTATTCGTCGTGGCCTACTGAGCTCACCAGTCAAAGTACATACCCGTGGTGGCGATTTACAGATTGCGTGGGGTGGCATGATCAATGAAGTCGCACAGCCTGTCATCATGACTGGCCCAGCAGTTACTGTATTTGAAGGTGAAGCAAGCATCTAAAGAGCGGTGCTACTGTACCTGCCCTTGAGATTAAATGCCGTATTTCTCACGATAAGCTTTTACTGCAGGTAAATACGTTGTTAACTCGGAATTACTTGAGTTGGTTAAGAAGGCCATCAAGTCTGCCAAGTTTGCAATCGCTACTACTGGCAATCCAAATTCTTGCTCCACCGCTTGTACCGCTGACTTATCGCCAATCTCTGTAGCAGTCCCTGACTTTTCCATACGATCAAGCGCAATCAATACTGCCGCTGGCTCGGCGCCAGCATCTCGGATTAACTTCACAGACTCTCTGACCGAAGTCCCAGCAGAAATTACATCATCAATGATGACTACCCTACCCTTGACCGGAGCACCTACCAATGAGCCGCCCTCGCCATGATCCTTGGCTTCCTTACGGTTATAGGCATAAGGCACATTACGACCCGCATCTGCTAAAGCAATTGCAGTGGCAGCGGCCAAGGTAATCCCTTTATAGGCGGGTCCATAGAGCATGTCGTATTCAAGACCAGATTCTTGCAAAGCTTTAGCGTAATAGCGGCCCAGCGCACTTAAACGGGCGCCATCATTAAATCCACCCGCATTAAAGAAATAAGGAGAAAGGCGGCCGGCTTTAGTTTTAAACTCCCCAAACGACAAAACATTTGCCTCCAGGGCAAATTGAATGAAGTTATCTTGATTAGAATTTTTTGAGCTCATAGGCCTATATGTTACGCATCATTTCTGCCAACCTCAACGGTATCCGCTCTGCGGTCAAAAAAGGCTTCTTGCCTTGGGTTGTAAAACAAAAGGCAGACTTTGTCTGTATGCAAGAGCTCAAGGCTCAACAGGATGAGCTGGAAGATGCCGTTCTTAATCCAGATGGCCTGCACGGCTTCTTTCATCATGCAGAAAAAAAGGGCTATAGCGGTTGCGGCATCTATACCCCACATAAGCCCGATGAGGTGCTCTATGGCTACGGCAATCCAGAATTTGATGCTGAAGGTCGCTACGTAGAGGCTAGATTCAAAAAGCTGTCAGTGATCTCGGTATACATGCCCTCGGGCTCAAGCTCTCCTGAAAGGCAGGAGGCTAAGTATCGCTATCTAGATTCTTTCTTACCGCATCTAGTTGAGCTTAAAAACTCAGGGCGCGAGATTGTGCTGTGTGGAGACGTCAATATTGCCCACAATGAGATTGACCTCAAAAACTGGAAAGGCAATCTCAAGAACTCGGGATTTTTGCCAGAGGAGCGTGCCTGGCTTACCAATCTATTCACTAAGGTTGGCTATGTGGATGTGTATCGCAAATTAGAGCCAGAAGCGACCGAGGCCTGCTACACCTGGTGGAGTAATCGTGGCCAAGCATATGCAAAAAATGTAGGTTGGCGCATCGACTATCACATCACCACCCCTGGGATTGCAGCTAGCGCTAAAAATACCGCCATTTATAAGGATGAGCGCTTTTCAGACCATGCGCCACTCACGGTAGATTACGACTGGTCTATTTAGCAACCTGAGAGTCGTGTTTTTTAAATTCGACCACTTTGAAGTGAATGGTGAGCCAAATCAGAATTAAGACTGGCGCGCCAATAATCGCGGTACTGATGAAAAAGCTTGAATAACCGAAAGCATTTACAAAGACGCCAGAGAACCCTGCCAACCACTTGGGCAATAAGAGCATCATCGAGCTAAACAATGCGTACTGCGTTGCGGAATACTGAATATTGGTCAATGCAGATAGGAACGCTATGAACGCTGCCGTTGCAATTCCGGAACTCAGGTTGTCAGCGGAGATTACCCATATCAGACCATGCAAGTCATGGCCCTGTGTAGCAAGCCAAGCAAATAACAAATTGCTAACAGCCGATAAAATTGCCCCCAGAAATAAAATGCGCATCACCCCAAAGCGCAAAGTGAGCACGCCACCAACGAATGCACCGACCAATGTCATCACCACACCAAAGACCTTGCTAACCGCAGCAACCTCATCTTTGGTGTAACCCATATCAACGTAAAACGGATTAGCCATAATGCCCATCACCACATCGCTAATCCGATAGATGGCGATTAAGGACAAAATTAAAATAGCGTGCCAGCCATAGCGCTTAATAAAGTCCGCAAATGGTTCAATCAAAGTTTGATGCAGCCATGCTTTTGCATTGCGGGCTTTAGCAAGCTCAACACGCACTGGCTCCCTACTAAACAAGGTAGTAATGACACCCACACCAATCGAGAGAGCCATACAAAGATAGGCAAATTGCCAGGCAGCTGGATCATAGCCAGCGACACTAGATTCAGCGCGAGCAGCTAACCAGAGAACGCCGGCACCAGACCAAATTAAGGCCAATCGATAGCCCGTTTGATAGGTGGCGGCTAGGGCTGCTTGATGATCACTATCGGCGGACTCAATCCGAAAAGCATCTAATGCGATATCTTGGGTTGCAGAGCCGAAGGCAACGAGGAGTGCGCACCACACAATCGGAGTGAGCTGAACCTTAGGATCAATACTGGCCATACCTACCAGCCCAAGAACAATGAGTAGCTGCGCAAAGAGCAACCAGCTCCGCCTTCTACCAAATAATGTTGATAACAAGGGAATGGGAAGTCGATCCACTAAAGGAGCCCACATCCACTTAAAAGCGTAAATCAAGCCTACCCAGGTAAGGTAGCCAATAGTGCTGCGATCAATGCCCGCTTCTCTCAACCAAAAACTGAGCGTTCCTAAAATTAGTAGTAGGGGTAGGCCTGCAGAGAAGCCCAAGAAGAGCATTCGGAGGCAAGGCCATTCGAGATAAACCCGAAAATCTTTTGCCCAGGACTGAAGCTTACTAAGCACGTCGAACGCGGAACAGCGCTAGGCTTCCAAAAAGATTCGGCATCAAAGTCACTTGTCGCCCCTCATGCAAAATGCATTGGTCCAAAATCCGCAATCCTAGGCTCGAGGCTAATTTTTCAAAATCGGCTACGGTGAGAACGCGCACATTGGGGGTGTTGTACCACTGGTATGGCAAGCTTTTAGAAACTGGCATGCGACCAAAGCCTACGGCTAGGCGGTGTGACCAATGCCCAAAATTCGGGAAGGAAACAATGGATTCCTTGCCAACTCGGACCACTTCACGCAAGATCTTTTCAGTTTCATGAATCGTTTGCAATGTTTGCGAGAGCACAACCGTATCAAAGCTATTATTCTCAAATAAAGCTAGGCCACCCTCTAGGTTTTGCTGAATGACGTTCAAACCTTTTTGTACGCAAGAAAGTACGCGTGCATCATCAATTTCAACTCCGTAAGCATGAACGGGTTTTTGTTTTTGCAAATACTCTAGGAAGCTGCCGTCACCACAACCAAGATCCAGCACTTCGCTATTGGGCGCAATCCAGTTGGCTATTGCGGCAAAGTCAGCGCGCTTCATGATTTGGCCTCTAGCATTTGTTCAAAATAAGCGCGAATCAAATTGTGATACCGAGAGTCATCCAATAAGAAAGCATCGTGCCCATGCGGTGCATCAATCTCCGCATAACTTACTTCACTCTTATTGCTAAGCAAAGACTCCACAATCTCGCGACTGCGGTTTGGGGGGAAGCGCCAATCTGTGCAAAAGCTTACAACTAAAAATTTGGCTTGCACTTCGGCTAGGGCGCGGTTCAAGCTGCCACCATAACGACGAGAGGGGTCGAAATAATCCAATGCCCTAGTAATCAGTAAATAGGTATTGGCGTCAAAGTAAGTGGAAAACTTATCGCCTTGATGGCGCAAATAGCTCTCAACCTCAAATTCGACATCGAAGCTAAAGCGATAGTCTTGAGATTCGCCATTGGGCCTTTGTAGCTCGCGCCCAAACTTTTCCGCCATATCATCGTCAGATAAATAGGTGATATGCCCAACCATGCGAGCCAATTTTAGGCCGCTCTTGGGAACTACGCCATGCTCGTAGTAATTGCCGCCATGAAAATCTGGATCAGACAAAATGGCATTACGCGCCACTTCATTAAACGCAATATTCTGTGCACTCAGTTTTGGTGTGGATGCAATTACCAAGCAATGCCCGAGGCGCTTTGGAAACTGAATTGACCAAGCCAATGCCTGCATACCGCCTAAGCTCCCGCCCATTACAGCAGCAAAACGGCGAATGCCTAACTTATCAGCCAAGCGCGCTTGGGTATTTACCCAATCTTCAACCGTAATCACCGGGAAGTCTGCGCCATAAGGTTTGCTAGTAGCGGGATTGATGCTCATTGGGCCTGTAGATCCAAAACAAGACCCCAAGTTGTTAACGCCAATGACAAAGAAGTGATCAGTATCAACAGGCTTGCCCGGTCCAATCATGTTGTCCCACCAACCAATATCGCTAGCATCATCAGGATTAGGGCCAGCTACATGGTGAGAGGCATTTAATGCATGGCAAACCAGCACAGCATTACTTTTATCGGCATTGAGCTTGCCGTAAGTTTCAATAACTAAATCGTAGCCCGATAAAATGGCGCCACTCTGCAAAGGCAAGGGCTCGGCAAAGTGGATAGTGTTTCTAGAGAGATGTAGCTCGCTCATTCGGACAGAAGAATACGAAGACTAATATCAGATGCTTCAGTTGGAAGCTTCTTAAAGCCACTACGAGCAAAGCGATGCCAGCGACCCAAGACATAACTCATCAACATCGCTGCGCGAATACTGACTTCATCTTGAGATACATTTGCCCACGCACCACCCTGAGATTGAGCAATACGTAGCGCCTGCTTTATAGATGCCTCGACTCGATCGAGCACTTGAGTAATGCGCTCTTGCAAGCGGTCATCCTCTTGCAATAAAGCATCGCCCAAAAGAACGCGAGTCATACCGGGATTTTTTTCAGCAAAGAATAGAAGCATTTGCAACATGCCACGAGCTTGCGCAAGACCAGATTCTTCTTTTTGATTAATTTGATTAATCAAACCAAATACAGTTTGCTCAATAAACGAAATCAAGCCCTCAAACATTTGCGCCTTACTAGCAAAGTGTCGGTAAAGCGCTGCTTCTGAAACTTGGATTTTTGCCGCCAAGGCCGCAGTAGTTACGCGCTCACCCTTGGGGTTTTGCAACATCTCTGCCAGCACTTGCAGAATCTGCAGGCGACGCTCACCTGGGCGCGGACGCTTACGTGTCTTACCCTCATCAGCAACTGTGGCTTCGATTTCTGACGAGGAAGAATCTAAAGAATCACGCATGTATGTATCTCTTGTTAAATTCTTAACGCGAGCGGATCATCGTTCCAAATGCTTGCTCTGTCAGAATCTCCAACAGTAAAGAGTGCTCGATTCGTCCATCAATAATGTGAACCGAATTCACCCCACTCTTTGCTGCATCCAATGCAGAAGAAATCTTTGGTAACATCCCGCCGGAAATCGTGCCATCAGCAAATAGGCCATCAATTTCACGAGCCGTTAGATCTGTTAAGAGCGTGCCATTTTTATCCATCACACCAGGAATATTAGTCATCATGACCAACTTCTCTGCATGCAAAATCTCTGCCATCTTCCCAGCTACCAAGTCAGCATTAATGTTGTACGCTTGACCCTCTTCGCTAAATCCAATTGGGGAGATCACCGGAATAAAGGCGTCGTCTTGCAATGCCTTAACTACCGCCGGATTAATTGCTTCAATCTCACCGACAAAACCTAAATCAATGGTTCCGCCAGCTTTCTTTTCATCGGCAACTAACATCTTCTTAGCGCGAATTAAACCACCATCTTTACCAGTCAAGCCAACTGCCTGACCACCAAAGTGGTTAATCAACATCACGATGTCTTGCTGCACTTCGCCACCGAGAACCCATTCGACCACTTCCATGGTTTCTTCGTCGGTCACTCGCATACCTTGAATAAAGGTGCCAGTCTTACCAATCTTCTTAAGAGCCTCATCAATTTGCGGGCCGCCACCATGCACTACTACTGGATTCATTCCGACCAGCTTAAGCAAGATGACATCACGCGCAAAACTTTCCTTCAAGCGCTCTTCCACCATGGCATTTCCGCCGTACTTAATCACAATGGTTTTACCGTGATAAGCGCGAATATAGGGCAAAGCCTCGGCCAAAATCTCCGCCTTTAATAAAGGAGGGATCTCACTAATAGATGGGGATTGCTTAGTCATTGCTACTTTTATATTCGATCTAGTAAATTAATCGCCAAACAACTTTTGACGAAGTTCGCGACGCTCTTGCGCCTCAAGAGAGAGATTGGCTGTCGGGCGTGCAATTAAACGGTTTAAGCCAATCGGCTCACCAGTTTCTTCGCACCAACCATAATCACCAGACTCAATACGGGCCAAAGCCTGCTCTACTTTTTTCAATAGTTTGCGCTCACGATCACGCGTGCGTAATTCAAGAGCATGCTCTTCTTCAATCGTTGCACGATCCGCAGGATCGGGAACCAAAATGTTTTCACGTAAATGCTCTGTAGTCTCAGAGGCATTTTTCAAAATATCGTTTTTTAAGGTCTGAAGCTTTTGACGGAAAAAATCCAACTGAGCCGCATTCATATAGTCCTTCTCGGACATCTTGAGCAATTCAGCTTCTGTTAAAGGCGCACCCTTAACAACCTTAGCGCTTGCAGCCTTACTAGGGGCCTTTGCTGTAGCTGTAGATTTCGTTGGTGTTTTTACCGTCATTTCATTCTTTCCATGGGTTTGAACCATTATTACTTCATTCTGCCAAAGTTTTACTGCACTTTTGCCAATATTCATCAATATTGGCCGTGGCGCCGGATTGTACTTGAAATTCCCTAGGCCAAACAGCCCTCAAGCCCAGCCAGCAGGGTATCTTTAGGCAAATCTATCCCAATAAAGACCATGCGGGTTTGCTTGGGTTCTGTACCCCATAAACCAGCCATATCACTCCCCATCATCTGATGGACGCCCTGAAACACCACTTTTCGGTTACTTCCCTTCACATATAGGACGCCCTTGTAACGCAGCATCTTTTCTCCAAAGACCTCCAAAATGCCCCCAAGGAAGTCTTCCAATTTTTTATGATCAAAGGGTTTATCACTACGAAAAACGAAGGATTGGATGCGGTCAGTATGGCCAGAATGATCGTGATGATCATGACTATGGTCGTGTCCGCAAGTACTGTGGTCGTGGTGATCATGACTATGGTCATGACCACAATTAGCGTGGTCATGGTCGTCTTGCCCTAGAAAATGAGGGTCTATATCGAGTTTGGCATTTAAATTAAAGCCCTTGAGATCCAAAACAGCATCTAAAGGCACCACTCCTTTAGAAATTCCCTGAATTGGAGCGCGGGGGTTCATGTGCATCAAACGATTGCGTAAGGCATCTACTTCAGAGGGTGTCACTAAATCTGTCTTAGTAATAAATATTTGATCGGCAAAGCCTACTTGGCGCTGCGCTTCTTCATGCTCGGTCAGTTGCTGTGGGCCATGTTTAGCATCTACAAGAGTAACTACCGCATCCAATACGTAGTGATCCGCGACATCATCGTCCATAAAGAATGTTTGGGCCACGGGACCTGGATTAGCAACCCCAGTAGTCTCAATGACTACGCGATCAAAGCTGATCTTTTTATCTTTCCGCTGCTCCCAGAGTGAATTGAGCGCTTCAACTAAGTCGCCTCGAATGGTGCAACAAATACAACCATTGCTCATTTGCACAATATTTTCTTGATTGTCTTGAACTAAGATGTCGTTGTCGATATTCTCTTCGCCGAACTCGTTTTCAATCACGGCAATTTTTTTACCATGTTCTTCCGTCAAAATATGTTTGAGCAAAGTTGTTTTGCCGCTACCCAAAAAGCCTGTGAGAATTGTTACCGGAATTAATGCCATCATTGATCCAATCAAAATCTATAAATACATTCCCCCAAATGGGAAGCCTTCTATCTTACCGAGTTCCTCAGGCTTTGCCAGCCTTTGCGCGAGGATGGGCTTTATCGTATGCCTGCGCTAGGTGCTGAAAATCCAAAGAGGTGTAAATCTGAGTGCTAGCAATACTGGCATGACCCAGCATCTCCTGCACCGCCCGCAAATCCTGGGACGATTGCAAAACATGGCTAGCGAAGCTATGGCGCATCATGTGCGGGTGCACATGGGTTGGCAGGCCCGCCCTCATTGCCAGAGTTCTTAGGCGAGCTTGAACTGTCCGAGGTGATAAACGCGCCCCGGTAGCTGATATAAATAAAGCGATTGATACATCCGCTTGCTCCAGCTGATCGCGAACCGCACGCCAGACCTTAAGAGATTGCATCGCTGGTCCACCAATAGGAACTGAGCGACGTTTTCCACCCTTACCCAATACCGTCACTTCCGCAGCATCCCAATCCAACCAGCCAGCAGACTCATGCTGACGATCCTTACTTTGTATTACATCAATGCCAAGTAGTTCTGATAAACGCAGACCGGAGGAATACAGTAAATCAATGATCGCGGCATCACGCACCGTTTCTAGATCTTGCTTTTCTTCAGCCTCTTTAACTGCTTGATTAACCAAGGCAAGCGCCTGCTCAACTGAAAGCGCTTTAGGTAAAGACTTCAAACGTTTTGGCGCTTTCACATCATCAACGGGGTTAGCAATGAGATTGGCGGTCACTCTTCCTGCTTGCGCATCACGGCGCGCATCTTTCTCGGTCAACCAGTCATACCAGCCCCGCCAAGCTGAAAGAGCTCTGGCAATGGTGCGAGAAGACTTTCCTTTTGAGTGCAAACGACCAGCCCAACGACGTACATGAGCATTAGTGACTTTCAATAACTCCACCGCATCATCTGTTGCAAGTGCCTGCAACTCAGCAAGATCCATACGATACGCTTTTAGCGTATGCGGTGAGAGCTGCCTCAATACATGCAGCTCGTGCAAATACTCTTGCACCAAGGGGTGAATATCAGCTGGTACTTGGCTCATAAGCCTGGATACGATCCAACGCTGCAGCAGTTAGCTCGGCAATTTGACGCAAATAGAATGCGCCCATATCTGCAGTAAAACGGGATTCATCTTTACTCGCCAACAAAAGTACTGCTGGTGATTGCACTGCACCGATACTTTTGCCTAATGGCAAGCCAATGGCTACCATGCTTTGCCACTCAGGATCGATGCTCGCTTGAGTTGCCAACAAATCTACACTTGCTGCAGCTAGCTCTTTAGCGGAGCCACATAGAGGCGTATCTATCCAGGGGCCAAATGCCGTATTTGGTGACAGGAGTTGCGCTGACTCCACTTCAAATACTTCCGCCAAACCAGCGGTTACTGCAGACTCAACATCTGCTTTTGTGTTGGCACGCATCAGGCGTAACAACCAAGCGACCAGGCTTTGCTGAGTCTTGTCATTCCGACTGCCAAAGTGAAGCATCTCACTCAAGCGACGATTGAGCTCTTGGTTTTGCGTGCGCAACAAAGTCATTTGGCGCTCTTGTAAAGAAATTGCGCGATCTTCATGTGGATGCTTCAGGCGAATCTCATTTAAGAGATTGGCATAGCGCTCAAAGAAACCAGGGGTAGCACGCAACCACTCCGCCACCAATTCCTCTTGTTCGGCCTGCTTAGGATCAATTGCGCTCATCTATTTCTTTCTCAATTAACTTGGTATTAGCCCAGCTTTTTACGCAGTAGCTCATTTACTTGGCCTGGATTGGCTTTGCCTTGGGAGGCTTTCATAATCTGGCCTACCAAAGCATTGAATGCTTTTTCTTTACCAGAGCGGAACTCTTCAACAGACTTTTCATTGGCTGCCAATACCTGATCAATCATGGCCTCTAGCTCACCACTATCGCTAATTTGCTTTAAACCTTTAGCATCAATCACTTGATCAACAGTGCTAATGGCTTTACCAGCGATCGCCTCCTCCCACAAAATCGCAAAGATATCTTTTGCGATCTTATTAGAAATGGTGCCATCTGCAACGCGAGTTAATAGCGGCGCTAAATGTTCAGCCTTCAAGGGCGCATCTGCAGTAGCAATTCCAGCGCGATTTAATGATGAAGCGAGCTCACCCGCAATCAGGTTAGCCGCAGCCTTTGCCAAAGACTTGCCAACAATGGCAAGCAGCTCTTCAAATACTTTTGCAGTGTCGCGATCTTGCGTGAGCAATTGCGTATCGTAGGCGCTTAAGCCAAATTCGCCTTGCCACTGTTCGCGAAGTTGCGCCGGCAACGCTGGCATCTTGCTGCGTACATCGGCAATCCATGCATCGTCAATCACAACTGGTAACAAATCCGGATCAGGAAAATAGCGATAGTCGTTTGCATCCTCTTTGCTGCGCATGCTACGAGTTTCTTGACGATCAGGATCATATAAGCGAGTTTCTTGAATGACTGTGCCGCCGTCTTCAATCAGCTCAATTTGCCTGCGCACTTCGTATTGAATCGCCTCTTCCAAAAAGCGGAAGGAGTTCAAGTTTTTAATCTCGCAACGTGTACCGAATTCTTTTTGACCAAGCGGGCGAACAGACACGTTGGCATCGCAACGGAAAGAGCCCTCTTGCATGTTGCCATCACAGACTCCGAGCCAGACCACTAGGGTATGAAGTGTTTTCGCGTAAGCTACTGCTTCAGCAGCGCTACGCATCACTGGCTCAGTCACAATTTCTAGCAATGGTGTGCCCGCACGATTTAAGTCGATACCACTGGATGCTTCGCCGTGCGGACCCAGAAAGCCCTCTTCGTGTACTGACTTCCCTGCATCCTCTTCCATATGGGCGCGCGTGAGCTCAACCACCATAACTTGATCGCCGACCAAGATCTCTAGCTGCCCTCCAACGACTACGGGGAGCTCCATCTGGCTGATCTGATATCCCTTCGGCAGGTCAGGATAGAAATAATTCTTGCGTGCAAAAATGCTCGCCGGTGAAATCTTCGCGCCCACCGCCAATCCAAAACGAATGGCATGCTCAACCGCCTGACGATTTAGCACGGGCAAAACACCAGGCAAAGCCAAATCGACCGCACATGCTTGGGTATTTGGACCTGCTCCAAAGCGCGTACTTGCACCACTAAAAATTTTCGATTGTGTTTGTAATTGCGCGTGGGTCTCAAGACCAATAACGATTTCCCATTGCATCATGCCACCTCGCTTGCTTGACGCAGATGCCAGTCACTATTTTGCTGATATTGATGCGCCACTTGAAGTAAGCGCGCTTCAGAAAAGTAATTACCAATGAGCTGCATACCGATAGGCAATTTGTTTGAATTAAATCCACAAGGAACACTCATCGCCGGTAGTCCCGCTAAATTCGTGGAGAGCGTGTAAATATCTTCTAGATACATTTGCACTGGATCTTTTGATTTTTCACCTAAGCGCCATGCAACATCAGGTGCGACAGGCCCCAAGATCACATCGCACTTTTCAAATGCCGCCTGGAAGTCGGCCGCAATGATGCGACGAATTTTTTGAGCCTGCAAATAATAAGCGTCGTAATAACCATGACAAAGCACATAGGTGCCAACCAAGATCCTGCGCTTGACTTCCGCACCAAATCCTTCGGTACGTGATTTCTTATACATGTCTGATAAATCGCGGTATTCATTTGCGCGGTGCCCGTAACGCACCCCATCAAAGCGACTCAAATTACTTGAGGCTTCGGCTGGAGCCAACACGTAATACACCGGAATGGATAGCTTAGTTTTTGGCAGACTAACTTCTAGCAACTCTGCACCCAAATCTTGTAATGCTTTTGCTGCAGCGTTGACTGCGTTAGCCACTTCTTCTGCGAGGCCTTCGGCAAAGAATTCTTTTGGCAGCCCAACGCGCAAGCCCTCTAATGGTTTTGCTGAATTGGAGCTACCCTCTTTCCAATTTTGCGTGAGATAGCGACCATAATCCTCACCAGAATCAGCCAGAGAGGTAGAGTCCCGCGGATCATGGGAAGACATTGCCGTTAGCAACAGGGCGCAATCTTCGGCAGTCTTGCCCATTGGGCCAGCCTGATCCAAAGAGGATGCATAGGCGATCATCCCATAGCGAGATACGCGCCCGTAACTTGGCTTGATTCCAGTCAGCCCACAAAAAGCGGCTGGCTGACGGATAGAGCCGCCAGTATCGGTGCCTGTTGCAATTGGAGCTAATCCTGCAGCTACTGCCGCTGCAGAGCCGCCAGATGAGCCGCCAGCAACATATTCTGAATTCCAGGGATTGAGGACTGGGCCATATGCTGAATTCTCATTAGAGGAGCCCATCGCAAACTCATCCATATTGGTTTTGCCAAGGCAAACCATGCCGGCACCATTGGGATTAAGTTCGTCTGGAATTCCGAGATTCGACACTACTGCAGCATCAAATGGGCTGAGGTAGCCTTCGAGCATTTTGGACGCGGCGGTCGACTTCCAGCCACGCGTCACAAAGACATCTTTATGGGCAACTGGAATACCCGTCAATTTTCCACCCTTACCGGATGATAATATCGCATCCGCTTTAGCTGCTTGCTCTAAACTTAAGCGAGCACTTACATCAAGGTATGCATTCCAGCGTTTTCCAGCTTCAATACGATCCAAAAAGTACTTGGTTAGCTCTGTGCTGGAGACCTCTTTTGCAGCCAATGCCTTGGCCATTAGGGCGATGGGGGTTTGGTGCCAGCTCATTCGATCACCCGCGGCACTAAGAAGTAACCATCCTGCACAGCAGGGGCGGATTGCATGTTTTCGGCTCGGTGGTCGGTTTCGGTAACCACATCGCTACGCAAAGGTTGTGCCAAATCACGCAAAAAGAGTATGGGGTGAGCCAAGGGGGCAAGACCGCTTGTGTCGACGGCCTGCATCTCCTCAACTAAGGCAAAAACTGCCTGTAATTGGGGCAAAACTGCCTCGGCTTCTGCTTGACTTAACTCAAGACTGGAAAGGTGCGCAATGCGCTGGACATCATCAAGTTTCATGGGGCGCTAGAGTATCATTCCTATATATATTTTTTAACACTTACTTATTTTCCCACTACATCATGTTTGGTTTTTTCCGCACCTACTTTTCCAATGACCTGGCCATCGACCTGGGTACCGCCAACACCTTAATTTACATGCGTGAACGGGGTATTGTGCTTGATGAACCGTCAGTTGTGGCAATTCGCACTGAAGGTGGTCCAAATGGCAAAAAAACCATTTTGGCCGTTGGAAAAGAAGCAAAAGCGATGTTGGGGCGCGTTCCTGGGAATATTGAGGCGATTCGCCCTATGAAAGACGGTGTTATTGCCGATTTCACCATTACCGAGCAAATGCTCAAGCAATTCATCAAACTGGTGCACGAGAGCAAGCTATTGAAGCCAAGCCCACGCATCATTATTTGCGTTCCTTGCGGCTCCACCCAAGTTGAGCGTCGCGCAATTCGCGAATCCGCCTTGGGTGCAGGCGCATCACAGGTATTTCTGATCGAAGAACCAATGGCTGCAGCAATTGGTGCAGGTCTGCCAGTTTCCGAAGCGGCTGGCTCGATGGTTGTCGACATTGGTGGCGGCACAACTGAAGTTGGTGTGATGTCATTGGGCGGTATGGTTTACAAAGGCTCTGTTCGTGTTGGCGGCGATAAGTTTGACGAAGCAATCACAAACTACATTCGTCGTAACTACGGCATGTTGATCGGCGAGCAAACTGCCGAGTTAATTAAGAAAACTATTGGGTCTGCATTCCCAGGGCAAGAAGTGCGTGAGATGGAAGTAAAGGGTCGCAATCTTTCTGAAGGTATTCCACGTAGCTTCACTGTTACAAGTAATGAAGTGCTCGAGGCCTTGACTGATCCATTGAATCAAATCGTGACAGCAGTTAAAGCAGCATTGGAACAAATTCCTCCTGAGCTTGCATCTGACATCGCCGAACGCGGCATGATGTTGACCGGTGGCGGCGCACTATTGCGCGACCTCGATCGCCTGCTCCTTGAAGAAACTGGTCTGCCAATTCATGTTGCAGAAGATCCCCTCACTTGCGTCGCTCGTGGTTGCGGCATTGCCTTAGAGCGCATGGACAAGCTGGGTGGCGTGTTCTCACAAGAGTAATTGACTTAAGCGTCGATTAGGGAATTGCAACATAGCGCTCCTCCTCTTTTCAGACAAGGCATTCCGGCTTTAGTCAAACTGATTGTCTGTCTATCGATCAGCATCGCATTGATGTTGATCGATTTTCGCTTTAAAGCGCTTGATCCTATTCGTAATAACGTCAACTGGTTATTGCGCCCACTAGAGTATGTGATGATGATGCCGCGCAATGCGTATGAAGCGACCTCAGAATATTTCACTAGTCGTGGAACGCTTGACAAAGAAAATCAAGAAATGAAAGCGCGCCAAGCAGAGCTCTCTTTGCTTGCTAACCAATCTGAATTTCTTCTGGTAGAAAACCAAAACCTGCGTCAGCTGATGGATTTGCAAAAGCATGTTCCATTCAAAACCCTGCCAGTAGAAATTTTATTTAACCCACCCAATCCAATCTCTCAGCGCATTGTGATTAATCGCGGCAGCGATGATGGTCTAAAGCTAGGTAATCCCATTGCAAATGATTCCGGCATCTTAGGTCAAGTAGTGCGTATTTACGATCACTCTGCAGAGGTATCTTTATTAGAAGATCGTGACTTTGCAGTGCCCGTGCAAGTTGCTCGTAATGGCTTGAGGGCAGCAGTATTTGGTGCGGGACGTGGCAACCCGCTTGAGCTTCGCTACCTTCCCGTAGCCAGCGACTTAGAAGTGGGTGATGTACTGATTACCTCGGGCATTGATGGTGTTTACCCGCCTGGCTTTGCGGTGGCCGTGATTAGCCGCATAGAACGTAATGCCGACAAAAATTCTTCCAATGTATTTTGCGTACCGGTTGCGCCAGTCAACCGCTATCGCCAAGCCTTGGCACTGCTCTATGACCCACAATGGGATGCCAAAGCCTCTACCGCCACTAGCAAACCCGGCACGTCACTGACAAATACACCGGGCCGCCGCCAAACTCGTGCGCGAGGAATGCAATGATCGATTTTCAAAGCGGCTACATCCTGCGCCCGGTAAATCCGGTCTTTATTTATTTCAGCCTATTTTGCGCACTACTACTCAACCTGTTGCCCATTGGTAATTACGGCTGGGTTCCTGACTGGCTCATCATTTGCATTGTGTTCTGGAATATCCACCAGCATCGCTATGTTGGCGTAATCATCGCCTTCACTCTTGGTCTGTTAATGGATGTCCATAACTCTGACTTATTGGGCCTGCATGCTTTTAGCTACTCCTTGGTGGCTTACCTCGCCATCTCCTGGCATCGCCGAATCATCGCCTTGTCAGTATTAACGCAAGCCCTCCATCTGCTGCCAATCTTTTTATTGGTTTCTTTATTTCCAGTATTGGCTCATTGGTTATTAAGTGGTGAGGTACATTGGTGGGCCTTGACTGGCGCCATTCAAGCCCTGATTGAGGCAATGCTGTGGCCTCTGGCAACGCGAATCTTGTTGTCACCTCAACGTCGCCCCATTGACGTTGATCACAATCGTCCAATTTAAAGAGCAGTATGGTTTCATTTAAAAAACCAGATCTCGACTCGTTTCAAGAACGCATCCATATTGCGACCTTGTTTGTCACCTTTTGCTTTTTATTATTAATTACGAGATTGGTGTGGTTACAGCTCGTAAGCCACGGCAAATACGCCCTATTGGCTGAAAACAACCGAATTGCCCTAGTGCCAGCGCCTGCTAATCGCGGTCTTCTCATAGATCGCAATGGCATCGTGATTGGCAGAAACTATTCCGCATTGACCTTGGACGTGAATGCTGAAGAAGTTAAAGGCAATGTTGATGAGCTCATCGATGAGCTCTCTCAAATTGTGCTGATTTCTCCAAGAGACCGCCGAAATTTCAAGCGTTCTCTGGAAGATTCTCGAAAAATGGGCACTTTTCCCCTTAGATCGATGCTCACTGAGGCTGAAACAGCCCGATTTATGGCCAACCGCTATCGTTTTCCGGGGGTGGAGATCCGTGCCCGCAGCTTTCGCGAGTACCCCTACAACGAGTTAGCCTCCCATTTAATTGGCTATATCGGGCGCGTTTCTCAAAGAGATAAAGAGAAAATGCAGGCAGAAATTGAGAGCTCCAAAGCGGATGATCCAGATGCACTACAGACTTCTTTTTTGCCAGGTATTCAGTATGTCGGCAAGATTGGTCTAGAGCAAAGTTATGAAACGGTTCTTCGTGGAGTGCCGGGATACGATCAAGTAGAAATTACAGCGGGCGGCAAACCAGTACGCACGCTCTCTAGCTCACCTTCAGTGCCTGGAAAAAATATAGTGCTATCAGTTGATATCAAACTGCAGTACTTAGTTGAACAGCTCTACGGTAATTTCCGCGGCGCATTTGTAGCAATTGAGCCTGAGACCGGCGATATTTTGGCCTTTGTCTCTAAGCCCAACTTTAATCCAAATGATTTTGTAGAGGGCATTGATTCAGTGACTTGGAAAGAGTTGAATGACTCTCCACAAAAGCCACTCTACAATCGCCCGCTTAAGGGAATCTACCCGCCGGGATCAACATACAAACCCTTTATGGCACTTGCTGCTTTAGAAAATAAAAAGCGTACACCCTCACAAACCATTTCTGATCCTGGATATTTTGATTTTGGAAATCACACTTTCCGCGACGATAAAAAAGGTGGGCACGGCATTGTAGATATGCAAAAGTCTATCGTCGAATCTTGTGACACTTACTACTACATGCTGGCACGCGATATGGGCGTGAACATGATGCATGACTTTATGAAGCCATTTGGTTTCGGGCAAATTACCGGCATTGATTTGCAGGGTGAATCTAAAGGCGTATTACCCTCTACTGAATGGAAGAAAAACACTTTCAAAAAACCAGAGCAGCAAAAATGGTACGAGGGTGAAACGATTTCCCTTGGTATTGGTCAAGGCTATAACGCATTCACTATTTTGCAGTTAGCGCACGCTATGGCGAATATGGCAAATAACGGAATTGTGATGAAGCCGCATCTAGTAAAAGCGATTGAAGATCCTTTCACAAGAAATCGTACCCTCACTACACCCAAAGAAAGTTATCGCATTGATCTTGTTCCAGAAAATATTGAGGTCATCAAGAAGGCCATGGTGGAGGTAAATAATTCGGGAACCTCTGCCTCTGTTTTTAAAGGTACGGGTTATCAAGTTGGTGGCAAGACAGGAACGGCACAAGTATTTAGTTTGAATTCAAAAGAATATAAGCATGGTGCAACTGCGGAATTTTTACGTGACCATGCTTTATATATTGCTTTTGCACCTGCAGAAAAACCGACTATCGTGATCGCCATGGTTGTTGAGAATGCTGGATTTGGTGCGCAGTATGCGGCACCGATTGCCAGAAAAGCGCTAGATTTTTATCTTGAAGGTAAATGGCCCAAGGAGATTCCTGAATGGAAAAGAGCGCCATAAGCAAAGCAAAGAAAATATTTCTGAGTATTTTCAGTGGGCTTGATCGCCAGCTTGGCCTTATTCTGCTTGGCTTAGCGACTGTTGGCTTTGTGACATTCTTATCCGCGAGCCAAAACACCCCCGTTCGCTTTGAAGATGAGCTTCGTAATCTCGCTCTATCTTTTGTGGTGATGTGGATAGTCTCTCGCATTCCACCAAAGTGGTTAGAGATGGCAGCTGTTTGGGTATACGGTTTTGGCATTGCACTACTTGTTGCGGTTGCTGCTTTTGGCCTAATTAAAAAAGGCGCACGTCGTTGGCTCAATCTTGGGGTGGTGATTCAACCATCGGAGATAATGAAGATTGCTATGCCGCTGATGTTGGCCTGGTACTTTCAAAAACGCGAGGGCATACAAAAAACTTGGGACTATGGGGTGGCTGCAATTATTCTTGGCATTCCAGTATTGTTGATTGCACGCCAACCAGATCTAGGTACTGCGCTCCTCGTTTTTGCTGCTGGCATGTATGTCATCATCCTCGCAGGACTGCCCTGGAAATGGATTCTTCCATTTGTTGGCATTGGTGCCTTTGGCATCATCTTGATTATTATTTTTGGCTCAACCATTTGTGCACACGACATTGTGTGGCCACTCGTACATGATTATCAGAAACATCGCGTGTGCACCTTACTCGACCCAAGTAGCGACCCTCTAGGAAAAGGTTTCCACACAATTCAGTCAATGATCGCCATTGGCTCTGGTGGATTTTTCGGCAAGGGTTGGTTTCAGGGTACACAAGCGCATCTTGAATTTATTCCAGAAAAACATACTGACTTTGTCTTCGCTGTTTTTTCTGAAGAATTTGGCTTACTGGGTAACTTAGTCTTGTTGGCACTTTTCTTCGCTTTAATTAAACGAGGCCTAGCAATCTCTGCCAGCGCACCCAATCTATTTACACGTCTACTTGGCGCATCCGTTACGCTGATTTTCTTTACCTACGCATTCGTCAATATCGGCATGGTAAGCGGTCTATTACCTGTTGTGGGTGTTCCGCTCCCCTTTATTAGTTATGGAGGCACTGCCCTAGTGACCCTGGGATTTGGTGCTGGCATTTTGATGAGTATTCATCGCCATCGACGTTTGGTACAAAGCTAAAAATTCGCATCACTGCGACGGCGCATTGCGCTATCTCTTGAAACAAAAAAGCCCGGCATGCCGGGCTTTTTCATCAACAAAGCAAGAATTACTTCTTACGCTTGTTAACTGAATCTTTAAATGCTTTACCAGCAGAAAACTTAACAGTTTTAGCAGCAGCAATTTTGAGTGGCTCGCCAGTTTTTGGGTTACGACCCATACGTGCAGCGCGCTTACCAGAAGCAAAAGTACCGAAACCGATCAGTTGTACTGAGTCGCCTTTAGTAACAGCTTTAATGATTTGCTCAATAGCAGAATTCAATGCAAATTCAGCTTTGGCTTTTGAGATCTCAGCGTCGTCAGCAATCGCTGCGATTAGTTCTGCTTTGTTCAAGTGAAGCTCCTTATAGATATTGATGTCAGCGCACAGTGCGCTTACATGATTTTAACCACAAAAAATTACAAAAATAAAGCTGCGTCACAGCAATTTTTTTTATTACCGCTTTTTTACTCTTCTAGAACTGTCACATCTGATACAAAATACTCGGTATCGCCAAAACAGCTTGTAGGCAATCCGATGTGCTGATCATATTTAAGGGCAACCTTTTTACCCAAATTAGCATTAATTTTTTGCGCCACAGCATCTTCACGAACCGTAAAGAGGAATTTTTCTGACATGGTTCCAGGCATAGAAACCATAGCTAGTTCACCTTCCCAGGTTTTACACACATAACCTCGATTTGAAAACTTCTGGACATACCCAGCACGCTCACCACTACCATAACTCCAATTGAGCATAATCCAGGTATAAGCCGCTAAACCGGCTAAGCCAATCAATATAAGGCTTACAAGCCATTTTACGAATCTATTCATGTGGTTTTCCTTAACAAATCATCTTTGCAGCCCTAATTAGGCGCATTTCCCGCGGCCTGTTTTGACCTCTACCAACATTTGAGCATATTCATTACAAAAATAGGGATGAAATGGCGCCCCATACAAATTAAAATACTAGTATTAACGCTAATTGGTAAATCCTATGGAACTACGTCACGCCATTTTTTTGATCTTTGTTGTCTCGGCTATTTATGTCTACTTCAGAGGAAAGGTGCGTTTTGGCTTAGTGCGCTCATTAACAGACTACCAAGTACTTTTAGCGCCAGTTAATTGCCTGCTCTACCTATTCTCGAAAACCAAGGCTGGGGCATTTATTCCAGTTGCAGACTTTCCAGAGATGAAACCCCTTCAGGATCATTGGCAGATTATCCGTGATGAAGCGCTCGCTTTAAATGCAGACGGTGCCATTGCAGTAGCTACAGGCTACAACGATATTGGATTTAACTCCTTTTTTCGGACAGGCTGGAAGCGCTTTCATCTCTATTGGTATGGCAAAGAAATTCCATCCGCACAACTGCATTGCCCCAAAACTGTTGCCCTTCTCAAATCAATACCCTCGATCAAGGCAGCGATGTTTGCCTCACTACCCCCTGGGGCAACGCTAGTAAGGCATCGCGACCCCTATGCAGGCTCGCTACGCTATCACATTGGGCTAGTCACCCCAAACGATCCTAAATGCTTTATTGATGTGGATGGGGAGCGCTATTTCTGGAAAGATGGCGAGCCAGTGATGTTTGATGAAACTTACATTCACTACGCAGCCAATGAAACCGATCACCAGCGCATCGTCTTATTTTGCGATGTGGAGCGACCAGTTCACACTAAATTGGTGCAATTATTAAATCGCTGGTTTGGGCGCTATGTCATGAGCGCTGCCGCCTCCCAGAATGTTGAAGGGGAGAAGGTGGGATTTGTAAATATTCTCTTTAAATACTTTTATCATCTGAGAGCGCAGGCAAAAAAGCTCAAAGCAAAACATCGCAGCGTTTATTACATTGGAAAGTGGGTTCTGATTTTAGGGATTTTGTGGGCGATATTCTGGTAAGCCTTAGGGACTTAGTGCCTCAATAATCTGCTCTGGGGTGATTGAGCCCCAGATTTCTACCCGCTTTACCCGGCTGCTTTGCCCCGATAAGAGCTGAATTTGTTTTTGCGGCACTCTTAAGCGCTTTGAAAGCCAAGACAGCAGCATCTCATTCGCCCTGTTTTCTAGGGCCGGGGCCTGAAGGGATATCTTGAGGCAGCCGTCGTGAAGGCCAACTATCTTGGTCAGCTTTGCGCCTGGCTGGCAGTGCAAATTAAGAACAATGCCGGCGGGGGTTTGTTTTAACCAAATAGGCATCATTAAAGTACTTTAAACTCAAAACATGATTATGAAGAACTCCAACGCCTTAGACCAGCTATTTGCCAATAATCGCAAATGGGCGGAGGCTATGATTGCTAAGGATGCTGATTTTTTTAAGCGCCTAGTTTCGCAGCAAGCTCCTGAATATCTTTGGATTGGCTGCTCAGATAGCCGTGTACCTGCAAATGACATTGTCAATCTCTTGCCAGGCGAACTCTTTGTGCATCGCAATGTTGCCAACGTCGTAGTTCACACGGACCTGAACTGCTTATCCGTCATTCAGTTTGCAATCGATCTCTTAAAGGTCAAACACATATTAGTGGTGGGTCATTATGGCTGCTCTGGTGTGCATGCTGCCCTAGCCGATAAACGCGTTGGACTTGCCGACAATTGGTTGCGTCACGTTAAGGATGTGCATCAAAAGCATGAGCGCTATCTTGGCGATCTCATCCCCACCCCAAAACGACAAGATCGCTTGTGCGAACTCAATGTTATCGAGCAGGTAGTGAATGTTTGCGAGACTACTATTGTGCAAGATGCATGGGCGAGAGGACAAGATCTAACGGTGCATGGTTGGGCTTATCGCCTTGAGACTGGACTGGTGAATGATTTAGGCATGTCCATTAGCTCAACTGAAGAAATGAATATGCGCTACGCCAAATCTTTATCTCGCTACGACGCCGAATCAGTTTAGTTTTGCTTAAAAACCTTTCAAACTATTCTGGGGTAGCACTCCTTAGATTTTTAGCATCGCTTCCTTATAGAGCTTTGGTTTCTATTGGATATGGCTTAGGCTATCTAGCGGCTCATATTCCTAACGACCGTAATCGCGTAGTTCAGAAAAACTTAGAACTGTGCTTCCCCGAACTTAGTGCGCAAGAAATTAATCAACTCAGGAAAGAGCATTGGCGATTACTCGGACGTAGCTTAGTAGAGAAAAGTATTATTTGGCTCGGCAGTAAAAAACAGCTCAGCGATATGATTGAAGTCAGATCAGAAGTCGACCTGAGTGATAGGCAGCCCCGTATCTTGGTGAATATGCACTTCATTGGCATTGAAGGTAGCATTATTTTGAGCGCGCTCGCTAACGATAAAGGCTGGCCTCGCACCTCTGGTTTTTTTCAAAGAATGAAAAACCCCTTCTTCAATAGAAAAATCATTGAGTGGCGCAATCGCTTTGGTGGAAATTCTATTGATCGCCAGGGAAACTCGCTTGAGCTCATTAGAGAAATCCGTAGGGGGAGCTTTATTATCATTGCGCCAGATATTGATTTAGGCCTCAAGGATTCCACCTTCGTTCCTTTTTTTAATATTCAAACCAATACGATCACAGCCGTATCTCGCCTTGCCAAAATCACTGGGGCGCAAGTCTGCATGATGATCACGACCCTTAAAAAGAATGAGTCTGGCTATATTTGCACTATTAGTAAGCCGCTTGAGAATTTTCCAACCGAAAATCCAGAGGCAGATACAGCACGTTTAAACCAAATTTTTGAACAAGAAATCAGGCTCAGACCAGCTGAATACTATTGGGTTCATAAGCGCTTTAAAAATAGGCCATTTAATGAAACTGGGCCCTATTAACCCTTCTTCTGTAAGCGCTTTTGTCCTATCATTAAAGAATGATTGAACGTATTGGGCTATTTGCCGATCTACATAGCAATTTGGAAGCTTTTGATGCTTGCATGGAGCAGGCCAAAGAGCTGGGCGTTACTCGCATGGTTTTCTTAGGGGATATTGTTGGCTATAACGCCGATCCTGGTGCTCTGATTGATCGCATTGGTGAGATGGTTGCCAATAAGAAAGCGATTGCAGTTTTAGGCAATCATGATCAAGCGGTTTTTGAAGACCACAGCAATCAAATGAATGCGAGCGCAAACGCAGCAATCGAGTGGACTAAAACTCAACTCAACTCAACTCAAGTGCAGTTTCTAAAAGATCTGCCATTAATGGTTCAAGAGGATGCGATATGTTTTGTTCACGCATCAGCCCACAATCCCGCAGACTGGAATTACATCACCGATAGCATGAGTGCTTGGCGTTGTGTACAAAATTCTGGCAAGACATACACTTTTGTTGGTCATTCTCATGAGCAAGCGCTTTTCTATCAAAGTGCCGTCGGTAAATTGATTCGCTTTGCACCCCACCCAGGTGACGGGGTTCCAGTAATGCATCATCGTCAGTGGGTTGGCGTGGTTGGCTCACTTGGGCAGCCACGAGATGGCAATCCAGAAGCTTGCTTTGCGGTTTTTGAACCAGAAATTGAAGTACTTACTTTTCATCGCACCCCCTATGATCAATTTACGGCAGCGGCTAAAGTACGTCGCGCAGGATTACCGGAAGATCTAGCCAACCGCCTCATCACAGGCAAATAATTTATCCATGTCGATGAATACTGATATTGAAGCTGTTGATGAGATTTTCCAAGAAGGTAAAGTAGTTGATGGATTTGTATTGGGAACAGAAGTTCATCGTGGTGGTATGGCCAGCCTGTACTCTGCAACCAAAGAGGGAATTGATGTTCCTATTCTCTTAAAGATTCCTAGGGTAGGCCGCGATCAGCCTGTGGAAAGTCTTATTGGCTTTGAGACCGAGCTCACTATTCTGCGTTCACTCAAGAGCCCATATGTTCCTAAGTATCTTGGCTCTGGCAATATGGCGACACGCCCCTACATCGCAATGGAGCGCGTGGCAGGGCGGCCACTTGAGGACTTCATCAAAGAAGGTAAAGTTTTTACAATTGATGAGGTAGTAAAGATTGGCGCTGACTTAGCGCAAGCAGTGCAATCCTTGCACGCACAAGATGCCATTCATTTAGACATTAAGCCAGAAAATATTCTGATTGATGATGAAGGCAAGCTTACTTTAATTGATTTTGGCTTATCGCATCACGCACGTTTCCCTGACTTGCTCGCCGAAGAAATGCGCAAGGGAATTGGCTCAGCACCCTATATTTCACCAGAGCAGGTGACTGGAATTCGCTCGGATTATCGTAGCGATATCTTTTCTATTGGCGTCATTCTGTATGAGTTGCTAACGGGCGAACTTCCCTTTGGTAATCCACAGTCTATGAGTGGTCTGCGAAAAAGAATGTGGGCTCAAGCATTTCCTCCGCGCGCCATCCGCAAAGAGATCCCACGCTGGTTACAAGAAATTGTTTTGCGTTGTCTAGAGCCACGCGCAGCCGACCGCTATCAAAGCGCTACTCGTCTACGTCAAGTCTTGCGTGATCATGAGAGCGTCACTCTGACCGAACGCGCAGACCGAGTCGACCCACTAAGCTTTTGGGAAAACCTGAAGCGCATGTTCCGTGCGGCAGGTTACGAACCCTCCCCAAGTCCGCGCCCTAGCATCGGAAATTACGATGCGCCATTAATGATTGCGGCGATTGATACACGACAATCTGATGCAGACTTGCGTGAGCGTATGCAAATAACCGCGAAGAATTTATTACAGGCCTATCCTGAAAGTCGTCTTGTATGTATTAGTACTATTGCGAGCACTCCGACTTTTGAGGGCAATCAAGAGAGTGAAACTGCTAGTGGCATTGTCCGAGGACATCTCGTGCAGCTGATGGAATGGGCTAAGCCCTTGAAGTTACCGCCAGAACGGATTTCATATCACGTACTAGAAGCGCTAGATCCAGCCACTCGAATTGTGGAATTTGCCAAAGATAACGACGCTTCACTTATCCTCATTGGCGCATCCCACAAGCTGCCAAATAAAGTAACGCCATGGCGAACCTCTATGACAAAAATTGTCGAAGAAGCCCCTTGCAGCGTCCATATTGTCAGAACCTAGATCATTGCTCTGATCTAGGTAGCAATTAATGCATTTTGTCTTGCTTCTGATCCAGAATTACTTCTGGCTCCTGAGCCTCAATCCAGCTATCGCGATTCAGTGCGGCCGTTAATTGCTCCTGATTTAACTCACCGGTCCAGCGCGCCACCACAATGGTCGCCACGCCATTACCAACTAAATTAGTAAGGGCGCGAGCTTCAGACATAAAGCGGTCGATGCCCAAAATAATCGCCAGGCCCGCAACAGGCACATTTCCTACTGCAGACAAAGTTGCCGCCAAGACGATAAAGCCGCTACCAGTGATTCCAGCAGCCCCCTTCGAGGTCAGAAGTAAGACTAGCAACAAAGTAACCTGCTGAGTAATAGTCATTGGCGTGTCCGTCGCCTGAGCAATAAAAACGGCTGCCATTGTTAAGTAAATTGAAGTGCCATCCAGATTAAATGAGTAACCCGTTGGAATAATTAAGCCGACACAGCTTTTTTTCGCGCCAAGCAATTCCATTTTTTCCATCATGCGCGGCAAAACCGACTCCGATGAGGATGTTCCCAAAACAATTAAGAGTTCTTCTTTTATATATCGCACAAACTTGAAAATGCTAAAGCCATTTAAGCGCGCAATGGTCCCGAGGACAATAAAGACAAAAAGTAAGCAAGTGATATAAAACGCGCCCATCAATTTTCCTAAAGAAAATAGAGAGCCCACTCCATACTTACCGATCGTGAATGCCATTGCGCCAAAGGCGCCAATTGGAGCAAATTTCATGACGATGCCAATAATGTCAAAAAGAACATGTGAGGTCTTTTCGATCAAGTCAAACACCATGGTTCCTCTGCCGCCGAACTTATGCAATGCAAACCCAAACAACACGGCAATAAAAAGCACCTGCAAAATTTCTCCTTTTGCAAAAGCGTCAACTACTGTATTGGGAATGATGTTGAGCAAGAACTCAGTGGTTGTGGCCATCTTGCCTGGACCAGTGTAGGCAGCGATTCCCTTGGTATCTAAAGACGCAGGGTCAATATTCATGCCGGCGCCTGGCTGCAGCACATTCACCACAACTAAGCCCACTATGAGGGCGATAGTGCTCACAACCTCAAAATAGAGAAGAGCTAAGCCACCAGTCTTGCCCACCTTCTTCATGTCCTCCATACCTGCAATACCCAATACAACAGTACAAAAGATAATCGGGGCAATGAGCATCTTGATGCCCTTGATAAAAGCATCACCAAATGGCTTCATATCTACGCCCAAGGACGGATATAGGTGGCCGAGCAATACGCCTACTACGACAGCTACAAGCACCTGAAAGTAAAGGATTTTGTAAATTGGGGGCTTTTTTAGTGTGGGTATCAATTTAATTTCCTTTGCTTAATAGATGACGCAGTCCGAATAAGGCGCCAAATCCCAATAATACCCTCGGCCAAACAGAATAAATTGGCAGCTTGCCCGATAATGTAGTCATGGAAGAAAAAATACGTGTATCCAAGCTGCTCTCTGAGCTAGGCCTATGCTCCCGACGCGAAGCTGACTCTTATATTGAACAAGGTTTGGTGACCGTCGATGGTGAAGTAGTCAATGAGCTGGGCTCTCGAGCCTTTCGTCATCAGAAGATTGAACTCCAGTCTGGCGCCAAAGCGCAGCAAGCATCCCGGATTACAGTCATTCTCAACAAGCCAGTCGGCTTTATCTCTCACTTCGATGACGAGCAAGAGTATCAACCCGCTGCCTCTCTCATTACTCCAGATAATTACTTTGCTAGCCCGCTGGATAAGGGCCGCAACCCGCGCTTTAATACCCGCGGTTTAGCGCCTGCCGGTCGCCTTGATATCGATTCCACTGGCATGCTAGTTTTAACCCAAGATGGCCGCATTGCAAAACTCCTCATTGGCGAAAACAGTCCGATTGAGAAGGAGTATTTAGTCCGAGTGGAGGGCGCCCTCTCTTTTGAGGATCTAGATCGCCTAAAACATGGCCTGGAATTAGATGGCGTTGTTTTGAAGCCAGCCCAAGTCAGCTGGCAAAACGAAGATCAGCTTCGCTTTGTCCTACGAGAGGGTCGCAAGCGTCAAATTCGTCGTATGTGCGAAATGGTGGGCTTGAGAGTTTTGGGTCTTAAGCGCGTGCGCATGGGCAGAATTTCCCTAGGCGCACTCCCCCCTGGGAAATGGCGATTTGTAAGGCCTGAAGAGCAATTCTAAGAAGCTCCACCCGCTTATAATTCTGTCAATTAGATTAAGCGCAGAATTACCATCGATACCATCACCTCCAGCACTCCCGGCGCAGAAGTTTTAAGACGCCGTAGCTTTGCCATCATTTCTCACCCAGATGCTGGTAAGACCACGCTTACCGAAAAACTCTTGCTATACGCGGGGGCCATTCAAATTGCCGGTAGCGTGAAGGCTCGTAAGGCAAGTCGCCACGCAACCTCCGACTGGATGGAGATTGAGAAACAGCGCGGTATCTCGGTTGCGAGCTCGGTCATGCAGATGGAATATCGTGACTGCATTATTAATCTTTTAGATACCCCAGGTCACCAAGACTTTTCTGAAGATACCTATCGCGTATTAACTGCCGTAGATTCTGCACTGATGGTGATTGATGCCGCGAATGGTGTTGAGTCGCAGACCTTGCGCTTGCTTGAAGTCTGTCGCGCACGCAACACACCAATTGTCACTTTCATTAATAAAATGGATCGTGAAGTAAAGCCACCCATGGAACTCATGGATGAGATTGAAACCGCACTTGGCATTGAAGTGGTTCCTTTTACTTGGCCAGTAGGCATGGGGAAATCATTTGCCGGCGTGATTGATATTGCCAATTCTCAAATGCGCATGTTCAAAGCTGGCGAAGATCGTGTAACCGAAGATTCTCATGCGATTGTTGATATCAATGATCCCGCACTGAGGGAGCGCCTAGGTGCTGATCTTGAAACTGCACTTGCCGAGGTGGACCTAATTAAAAATGCCATGCCAGCATTTGATCGGGAAGCCTTTTTAGCAGGCCGTCAGTCGCCAGTATTCTTTGGCTCAGCCATTAATAATTTTGGTGTGCGTGAAATTCTGAATACTTTAGTAGAGCTTGCGCCATCGCCAGGCTCACGCAAAGCGCTACAACGTGAAGTAAGTCCAGCTGAAAATAAATTCACTGCAGTGGTCTTTAAGATTCAAGCAAACATGGATCCTGCGCATCGAGATCGCGTTGCCTTCTTGCGTATTTGCTCTGGACATTTTCAGCGCGGCATGAAGCTCAAGATTTGCCGTAACGGCAAAGAGGTACGTACCAATAATGCATTGTCCTTCTTGTCGCAAAGACGCGACATTCTAGATGAGGCCTTTCCAGGTGACATTATTGGATTACCAAACCATGGCCTTCTGAGATTGGGCGATACGCTCACCGAAGGTGAGCAATTGCAATTCACGGGCTTGCCATTTTTTGCCCCAGAAATTTTCCGTATGGTCGAGTCTGCCGATCCATTGCGCTCCAAACAATTGCGCACAGGCTTAATGCAACTTGGTGAAGAGGGTGCGATTCAGGTATTCCGCCCCATGACTGGTGGCACCATGTTACTAGGAGCATTTGGACAGTTACAGTTTGAAGTGGTGAGTCATCGCCTGCAAACGGAGTATGGTGCGGAAGTTCGGTTGCTACCTGCTCGCTATAACCTAGCTCGCTGGGTAAGCTCGGACGATCCTGTAGCACTCAAAAAGTTCATACAAGAAAACATTCACCGCATGGCAGAAGATGTTGTGGGAGCGTCGGTATTTCTTGCTAGCCATAAATCCGAGCTGGATGTTGCTCAACAGCGCTGGGAATCTATTCAATTCCATGCGCTAAGAGAGCATGCGGGCCTTATCTATCAGTCAGACCTCGCTGGCTAAATCTAGCGTGTGCTTGATTGTGGCCAATTGCAATCAAATACCGCCACCAACTGAGTATCACTCTTCCTAAAAGATGCGGTCTTGCCATATTGCGCGCAATACGCATTGGCTTTTGGTGTAAGCGACGCAATAGATTCGTCGTCACTATTTAAAAAAGTGACATGATTAGAGTCTGATGCATCGGTATAAACCGCTGCACAGGCAGTTAAGCCAATGATGCTCAGTAACAAAACATATTTAAGATGCATCATTCGAACCCTATCTCTCAAGCTTCTTCACCAAACTTGCAGTAAGTTTGCTTGCAAATGGCCGATAAATCAAAATACAAATAATCGCAATGGGATAGGCGACTGACCATGCCTCTAGCCATACCCAAATGAAATCCTGTGCAATACCCACCAGCACAAAGGTTGTGGCTAAAGTAATGCTCAAGGACATGAGTCCACCCATGATGGCGGCAAAAATTAGATTTGGAACATTCATCGGAGTTCATTAAAAGGGCTAATGGCCCCCCAATCATAGCGCCTGATCCAGTTAACTGTTATTCTGATTTGTGATCACTATTCCGCGCCCTAGATAGGGGAGTCTACTGAGCAATCTCAGAGGTTCATCATTCCAAGACTCTAGGAAAATATATGGCTGTTGGCCAAAATCAAAGAAATAGAAAAAACGACCCCATGGTTAGCAAAACTGGTAAAGCCAAATTGGGTCCGCTTAACGTTGCTCAACTCAGCAAATTGCTTGACTCAAGCACTAAGCCTAAAGAAAAAGCAAAGATTCAAAGAGCTCTCAATAAGCGACCACCAGCACCAGCAGAAGCCGTAGCTGCACCAGTAGCAGCCTAAATACTAAGCCCCGAAATTACCGGGGCTTTTTCTTATGTAATATGCTCTTGTTATGAAGGCATCCCCCCAGATTCACTCGATTTTTATTGCTAACCTAGCAGGTGAGCCCATGATGCCAATCGAGCAAGCTGACATTATTGCCGGCGCGGGAATTGTGGGTGATCGATATGCATTAGGCCTGGGCGCATTCTCCAAAACTAAAGCTAAGATACGCCATATTTCTCTTATCGCCCTCTCTGGTGTGGAGCGGGCTAATTGTCAATTACTCGCTAAACACCAGACGCCCTTTAGCGAAGGCGATACTCGCAGAAATCTCGTGATCAGCGGTATCTCTGAGGATGAACTCAATAGCCTAGTTGGCAAGATTTTCTATTTAGGGGGCCTGGCGTTTAAAGGTACTGAATTGTGTGTACCCTGCCAGCGACCAGCCAACTTACTTCGAAGGCCGGATTTTATGACTGTATTTGAAGGTAGAGGCGGTCTCAGAGCGGAAGCGCTTGAGTCTGGAATACTTAACCATGGGGACATGCTCACCCACACTGGTAGCCAAGAAAAATGATCACTTATACCGAGCATGCCAGCATTGATCCCGAACAGGCAATTGATCTCTATACCCGATCTACGCTAGGAGAGCGTCGCCCGATCAACAATGTTGAAACATTTAGAGCAATGCTAGCCAATGCAAACCTCACCATCTCCGCATGGGACGGTGACAAATTAGTTGGGATCAGTCGCAGCCTGACAGATTTTTCCTATGTGGCTTATTTGGCTGACCTTGCGGTCGATGAGCAATACCAACGGCAAGGCATAGGCAAACGCCTCATTGAAGAAACTCAAAAGCGTTTAGGGTCAGAGTGCATGATTGTGCTTCTAGCAGCCCCGAAGGCAAACTCCTACTACGAACATCTTGGTTTTGAGCATAACCCGCGCGCCTGGATACTGAAAAAGTAATTCAACTTAATATAGCAATATGCTCACAACTAGACTCTGCTTAATTCGCCATGGCGAAACTTCCTGGAATGCGGAGAAACGTCTGCAAGGACACACAGACATTCCCTTAAATTCAAGGGGCGCCTTACAAGCGCGCCAAATGGCACAAGCCCTTAAAGACATCAATCTCACATTTGATGTCTTGTATACCAGTGACCTTAAAAGAGCAGCTGACACTGCAAATGCTGTCGTTGAATTATTTGGCGTAGATGCCCAAGTAGATAGCACTTTACGCGAGCGTCATTTTGGTGCACTTCAAGGACTTTCAATTAGCGAGGCGCCATTGCAGAGGCCTGATATTTGGCAAGCCCACATTGCTCGCGACTTGGAGCATGAGCTCGCTGGCGGTGAAAGTATTCAGCAGTTTGCATTACGCGTACAAAGTGCTCTAGACAAAATCCAAGTGAGGCATGCTGGTAAAACCATTTTGATTGTTAGCCATGGCGGCACGCTCGACATGATGTATCGGATTGCTAGCAAGCAAGCTTTAAATGCTGAAAGGGTGGCTTCAGTACCAAATGCTTCATTAAATTGGATTACCCATAGCGAACTTAATGGCTGGTCAGTAGAGCAATGGGCCGACACTCGCCACCTAGAGGGTCCTGCCTTAGAAAATATTGACCTCTAAGTAAAAAGTCACCCGAAGGTGACTTTGAACTTTTCAGAAAAGGTTTACTTTCTGATATGCGCGTGACGGGCAGCGTCTTGTGACATGCCCTCACCCTTTGGCTTGCCTTCAAGCGCTTCTTTTTCAGCGGTAATTTCTTTGCGGCGCTCTTTACAGGAACCAGCAATCTCTTGCAAAGCCTTACGAGCTCTTGCAGCAGAAGCTTTAATTCCTTTTCCATGGAACTTTTCATTCTCTGATTGATACGCTTCAAAAGCAGCAATTAACTTGTCATGATGGGACATATTTTCCTTATGAATAATTGAAATAATCGGCTTAAGATGCACTTTAACCCAATATACGGGATTCACTTCAATTTATTGCGTCCAACGATTAATAATCGCTTTTAACTTTTCTGGGCCTAGCTCAGAAAGGTATAGATTAAAGTCATCTCGTAACTTTGATCCCTTTTTAAAGGCAAACCCCAAATTATCAAACCCAACCACTTGGTAGCTACTACTCACTGGGAGGTTTAAGGATTTTTGATAATTAACTAGCATGACGTTGTCTACAAACACCAAATCCACATTACCATTTTGCAATGCGATCAGCGCCTCTGCTGGCGAAGGATATAGCTTGACCTGCTCTACTGAGTAATAGCCTTTTGGCTGCAAGACTGTTTTTACATAATCATCAAACACGCTACCCGTCGGATAAGCAATGGTATATTTTTTTAGCTGGGATAAATCTGTAATTTTGATATGGCGATTTTTTAAACCAATCAGCTGCCAAGTACTGGTGAAATAGGGGTTAGAAAAATCCATTACTTCTTTACGCTTATCGGTAATGGAGATTCCTGAAAATGCAACATCAGCTTGTCCGCTAGTTACCGCGCCCAGCATACCCAGCCAATCGTATGCAGTCATTTTGAATGTGCAGCCACGTGACTTGCAATAGCCTTCGAAAATCTCTAAATCTATACCTGTGTATTTGCCATCTTTTTCAAAAAGCATGGGGGGTATCGTAGGAGATACGGCAACCTTAATGACATTAGATGACTCTTCTTTAGTGCAGGCGCCAAGGAAAAATAGGGCCACTAACAATATAGAAATTAGGCGGGCAAGTCTCATGATGTATTCAGAATTAATTTAGGTAAATGATCTTATCAAGAATTGAATGTAAAAAACCACCCGAAGGTGGCTTTTAATTTTTTAGCGTGTACTGCCCAAGAAGCCCTATCCAGTGGTCACCTTTTTGGTTGCCACATGGCTCGCTTTACAGAAATCTACAATCGCATCGGCAAATTTTAAGTAGCGCGCATTCACTCGCCTAAGTTCACTTAACTCCAAAACACTTTTTGATATTTCCTGTTTAAAAGATGCATCTTCATAGCCTGGATGGTATGGGGCTTCTTTGGTATAGGTATTACTCATGTTGTATGCCTTATTCAGTAAGTTATATAGCTCCCGGTGGAGGGATTGGTAATTCGCTGTTACTGAGTTAGCTGGGGACGATATTCATACAGGACTCCTAACATGCACGTGCGCAATGAATACGTCACACGCTTGCCGCTCCCCCTGTCCTTGATACCTGAGAGATTCACACTGAGACCTAGCTGAGTGCTTGCTCCTTCGGTGCACCATAAATATGATGGCTCTCCAGACGGCTGTTTAGGATAAGCAGTACCTTCCTGTTGGGTACCTGAGCGTTCATGGGAGTTTGCGCCTTCGGTGGAGGCCTATGACCTCACTCTCCTGCTTGAGATAAGTATATCTCCTGAAGTTATTTTTTGACTACTGGCTTATACCTAGCCCCATGATTTACGAGAAATTAATCCTGTCGCCCAATAAAATAATCTGAGAGCTAGATCATTTCAAACTCGTGCATATTCGCTTCTGTAATGGATGGCTCTATTTGCTTAAATTTTTTGAAGTAAGGCCATAAAAAAACCCCGCATACACGGGGCTTTTTGTGTGGCTATTGTCTGCTAATTACTTAGCGCGGCTTTTTGTTGCCTTTGGAGTCTGACCAAATTGGCCTTGCGCAGTCTTCATCGCTGTTTCAACACTCTTCTCGAAATTTGCAAAAGCATCTTGAGTCGTTGAACGTACTTGGTCGAAATTTTGCATGGCTGTATTGAATGCGGATGTAAAGGCGCTGACATAGGCCTCTGATCCAGCGGGTGCCTTTGATGTAGCGGCAGCTACGAAACTCTTCAGATCATCCTGTGATTGATCAATGGCAGCTTCTACAGCCTCAACCAATTCTTGATTTCCGCGACGCAATACTGCAGCCACTTTTTTCTGGTACGCAGCAACTTCAGCAACAGCCTCTTGTACTTCTGGGCTTTGCAGGAGGTCTAATGCGGCTTTGGCATCTTTACCCTTTAATAACTCGGCGGCCTTCGCTTGCGCATTTGCTACGGCTTGCTGTGCAGCCTGGTAATTGATTTCTGCTAACTCTTGAGCATTCTCAAGGGCAGTTTGACTCAGCGCGCGTGCGCTTTCTACGGATTTAGCTTGATTTTCTGCAAATTGATTTTTGAACATGGCGTTTCCTTTAATGGGTTATTTGTTGCACTGCACCATATTAATGGCTAATTTTGTACTTAGCAAGCAAATATTGCTGCAAAGCAACATAAAGCCTCGTCAGATTAAGTGCTTATTACAAAAAAACAGCATTAAGCCGCGCTAAAAGGGGATTTTGCTGTTCTGTATGCCATTTGTAGTCTCCCGCGCCGTTTGAACCGCTACTTGGGATAAAAGTGGGGTTGAGATCAGTATTCAGGCGGCCTAGGTGCCTAGGTGAAACGAAATTAAGCGGGATTATTTTTTAAATAGTGAATCACCCAAGCTGGATCGCTATCGCTTGGAAAGATGGGATAGTGCACAGCCTCAATCACGCCATCATTCACTATCAGCGTAATACGCTTTAATAAAGTCATGCCTGCAGCAACGAAGGTGGGTAACTGCAAGGCTTTCTGAAATCGGTAATCCACATCACTTAGCACCGGAAACGGCAAATGTAGGCGATTTGCCATCTCTTGCTGGTATTCAGTAGACTGCACACTGAGACCCACCACATCGGCACCTAAGGAGCGTAGCTCCTGATAGTGATCTCTAAAAGAGCAACTTTGTGGCGTACATCCTCTTGCTCCCGGTATCTGATCCCAGCCCTCTGGTAACGCGACATTAGGCTGGCCCGTCATTGGATAGCAGTAAATCACCAAGCGACCGCTAATCTCACCGAAATTGAATTGGCTATCAGTAGTTGTGCTCAAGGAGATAGCAGGCAAGCGCATACCCACTAAATGATTGGCAGCTCCATCATCCTGGGGTATGGGTAGGTCACTGGGCAGCTGATTGATACTAGTCATGAATTTCACCTTAATTATTTACAGGCCTTTGCGGACAGTGGCCTCTTGAGTGATGCCATCTCAGCCATTGATTCAAACTGTCGGCGCACAATATTATTAATGAAGAATTCGATCACTGCTGATGGCACGAAAGAACTTGGTTCAACTTGTGCATCGTATTTAAAAGTGGTGAAATCCTTCCCAGGCAAAAGCCGCCAACTTCCCTTGTAATACTTTGTGTCTCCGCTTAACTGCTCAAAGAGTAATGCTTTATTAGGCACCTCAACATACTCTAGCTCAGATCGCATTTCAAATGGAATGAACAGAATTCTTTCCTCGAGTATGCGGGCAACCTTCACTTTGTTGCCTGATCTAGAAAGTACTTTTGAATCCACTATTCCCGGCAAATTTTTGGCGCCCTCATAGTCAGTAATAAATGCAAAGGCTTCACATGGAGTAATCGGCACCTCATAGCTTGCATTCACCTGAAAACGATCACCCGCTCTAGTAACAGCCACCCTTAAGTCATAAGAATTAGATCCTTCTTGTGCAAAGACAATACCAAAGGATGTAATCAGAAAAAAGGAGATAAGCTGCTTCATGCCCGTAGTTTAGAGACTATTAAGGCGACCTGCTTTCGCATGCCGCAAGGGGGTGCATTGACTGGGCAGAGCAGCTTTTTTCTTGATTTCTTCCATCTTTAACACGCTGTTGTCGTCTTATCTGCTTATCTATTTATTAGATTAATAAGTTCATATTAATTCATTGGACGGATCCCTTGATAAGGAACAAGATGGCCTCATCGCAACAAACAACGAAAGGCAAGTTATGAATATTCTGATCGCATTTATGGCTGGTGAATAGATCACTCAGCCGCATACAGACAAACAATTGGTTTATCAGTTAATCTGAAACAGTCAGGTTGAAAAAACCAAAAATGATTTACCTATATAGAAGGAGATCTAAATGACATCAAAAGGAATGTGCCCAGTTGCTCACGGGGCCAATACCGAATCCAGCAGTACCCCTATGGCATGGTGGCCAAAATCACTTAATCTCGACATTCTTCATCAGCAAGATACAAAGACAAACCCCATGGGTCCATCTTTCAGCTATCGAGATGAATTAAAAAAACTTGATGTAGGCGCACTCAAGCAGGATATGAAAGAGTTACTTCTCAATAGCCAAGATTGGTGGCCAGCGGATTGGGGTCACTATGGCGGCCTAATGATACGCATGGCATGGCACTCTGCCGGTAGCTATCGTATTGCCGATGGTCGTGGTGGAGCTGGAACAGGTAATCAACGCTTTGCCCCTTTAAATTCTTGGCCAGATAATGCCAACTTAGATAAAGCCCGTCGCCTCTTATGGCCCATTAAAAAGAAATATGGCAACAAAGTAAGCTGGGCTGATCTGATGATCTTGGCTGGCACTATTGCTTACGAATCCATGGGACTCAAAACATTTGGCTTCTCATTTGGCCGCGAAGATATTTGGCATCCAGAAAAAGATATCTATTGGGGCTCCGAAAAAGAATGGCTCCAAAAAAGTGGCGGGGAAGGAAGTCGCTATTCTGGTGAACGAGATTTAGCCAACCCTCTTGCGGCTGTCATGATGGGCTTGATTTATGTAAATCCAGAAGGCGTGGATGGTAATCCAGACCCCTTGAAAACTGCTCAAGATATTCGCGTGACTTTTGCCCGCATGGCGATGAATGACGAAGAGACGGTTGCACTGACTGCTGGCGGACATACCGTTGGCAAAGCGCATGGAAATGGCAATGCAGCAAATCTTGGCCCAGCCCCAGAGGGTGCGCCACTTGATGAACAAGGCCTTGGCTGGATGAATCACAAGACTCGCGGTATTGGCAGAGATACTGTCACCAGTGGTATTGAGGGTGCTTGGACAGCACATCCTACCCAGTGGGATAACGGCTACTTCCATCTATTACTCAATTACGACTGGAAGCTCACTAAGAGCCCGGCAGGCGCTTGGCAATATGAGCCTATCAATATCAAAGAAGAAGATAAACCAGTCGATGTTGAGGATGCCTCGATTCGTTGCATGCCGATGATGACGGATGCGGACATGGCGATGAAGATGGATCCTGAGTATCGCAAGATCTCGGAAAAGTTCTCCAAGGATCAGGCTTATTTCTCTGAAACATTTGCTAGGGCTTGGTTTAAGTTAACCCATCGCGATATGGGGCCAAAAGCGAGATATTTCGGACCAGACGTACCTAAGGAAGATTTAATTTGGCAAGACCCCATCCCAACGGGCCCAAAAGGCTATGACATTGAGTCTGTAAAAACCAAGATCAAGGCTAGCGGCTTATCGATTCGCGATCTGGTGACAACTGCCTGGGATAGTGCTCGCACTTATCGCGGCTCAGATAAACGTGGCGGAGCTAATGGTGCACGCATTCGTTTAGCGCCTCAGAAAAGCTGGGAAGGAAACGAACCAGAGCGTTTGGCAAGAGTGCTCTCAGTCTATGAAAAAATCGCCCAAGAATCTGGTATCAGCATCGCTGACACGATCGTACTCGGCGGCAATATTGGCATTGAACAAGCCGCTAAGGCCGGGGGATTTGACGTTAAGGCGCCATTTACTCCAGGCCGTGGCGATGCCACTCAAGAAATGACAGATGTAGAGTCATTTGAAGTTCTGGAGCCTCTAGCGGACGGCTATCGAAATTGGTTGAAGGAAAACTATGTTGTCACTCCAGAAGAGTTGCTCTTAGACCGTACACAGTTGATGGGGCTCACTGCGCAAGAGATGACTGCCCTAGTTGGCGGTATGCGCGTCATTGGAACAAACCATGGCGGGACTCAACAGGGTGTATTCACAGAAAGAGAGGGTGCATTAAGCAATGACTTCTTCGTCAATCTGACTGATATGAATTACCAGTGGAAGCCGACCGGCAGAAATAGCTACGATATTGTTGAGCGCGATACAGGAGAAACCAAGTGGACAGCTACTCGAGTTGATCTGGTATTTGGCTCCAACTCTATCCTGCGCGCTTATGCAGAGGTATACGCACAAGACGATAACAAGGAGAAGTTTGTAAACGACTTTGTCGCCGCTTGGACTAAGGCAATGAATGCAGATTTGTTTTAATTAATATCCAGTAATGAGTTACCAATAAGGGAGGCTTTGCCTCCCTTATTTTTTACCTTACCTTAGCAAGAGAAAGACTCCCCCCGAGTCACCATTGCCGATGCTGACTTTGCTAGATCTTCTCTGACTAATGAATGCAAGAATTGCTGTATTCAATAACGCTGAGACATCCTTAAATAAGCTCTAATACCTTACTTAGAGAGCTACCCTCATAGTTTGGCTTCTCACCAATTTCTTCAAAAGGATGCCCAAGACGATTAACCCAAAACACATCAAATCCAAACCACTTGGCTGCTAGCGCATCCCAAGCATTGCTCGACACAAATAAAACCTCTTCCCTAGAAACCGGAAATGCTTTTAATAAAAGTTCATAGGATTGGGGGGCGGTCTTAAATAAGCGGATCTCCTCAACAGTGACCACTTTATCCAAGTAAGCCGTCAGGCCATTACTCTCAACTACTGTTGCCAACATCTCGGTGCTTCCATTCGACAAAATTGCTGTGGAGATGTCTTTATTTTTAATTGTCTTTAGCACACTCAAACTATCTTCAAAACCAGTGAGCTTGGCGTACTGGCCCATCAATCGCTCCTCATACTCAGGAGTGAGGTTTAATTTCATACGTTTACATACATAACGCAATGAGCGAACCGTTAATTCCCAAAAGGGGAGATAGTGTTTACTGCCTCCAGGATTAGGGTCGCTCATAGTGACCAGGCGAGTGTATTCAATTTGGCGATCACGCCACATTAGGGCGAAGGGCTGGCCGTTGCCTGGGAATAATTCTTCCGCTAACTTTCCCATGGAATAGACATCAAATAATGTTCCATAGGCATCAAAGGCTATGAGCTTGTACATTCAGTCTCCTCATTATTGGCATTCGTTAGTATTGTCGTTTAAATCAATATTTCTTGATGATGCTCGATAAACTAGTAGGGCATCATCCGACGAACTCAATGAAAAACCACCCGAAGGTGGTTTAGAACTTACTAAAGATGGCGGCCGGAGCCAAAGTAAATACTATCCAACTTATTTAATCAGTCCACAGGCAATTCTTGGGCCTGAATTTCCGGCCGGCTGAGATTTGTAATCATCTGGGTCGCGATGCACTACAACAGATCTACCCAATATTCCATTGGATCCGCTATTAACGGCAAATCCACTCAACTTTGCTGAATAGCTGGCATTTCCATTAGCATCTGACTTGATGTTTGGCATATCTCCAGCGTGATTCGATCCGCTTCCAGGCATGCCATGTGATTTTGTATCTGGATTAAAGTGGCCACCAGCGCTTGTTGCGTCAGGGGCAGAACAATCCCCTTTTTCGTGAACATGAAAACCTTGCTCAGAATTAGGTTTCAGGCCAGAAAAGTTTCCAGTGACGAGGACATCATTTCCTTGCCATACAAAATTAACCGTACCCTTGGCACTTGATCCTGAACGCGACTCAAGAGCAGCAGAGGCCTTTTGTCCAGTTCCATGCTCCATTGACTGACAGGCAGTCAGCACTAAAACAGACAAAGCGCCAATTGATAGAGAGATATTTTTAATCATTATTAATTCCCTTTGTTTTTATCTTTGAGGACAAGTGCATTCATTCTCACACATAAATATCGCCAATAGAGACCTTGTTCCTAGTAGTCTTATTTCCCTGGGCTTTACTAGTGCAACCTTGGCCCGAGATATCAAATTCGGCATCAGTTGTGATATCTATATTCCTGAGTCTTTCCACCATAGCCATAGGATGCCGCACTAACATCCTGAACATAGATATAACTTTCTTCATGTATGTTGCCGAGAATTTGCTCAAAGCCTTCAAATGCCTCCTTAATATATTGGGCCTTTTCATCCTTGGTGTTAGTTTCATCGGTCACTTTGATATCAAAGTAAAAACTATTTTTTCCTTGCTCGCTTAGTAGATGCCCCCCAACAAACCAAGAATCATGCCCTACATAATCAATCGTAATCGCTGTAACTTCTTTCTTCTTACCGAGAATTCTGTGAGTGAGATCTAGAAGCAATTCATTAATCCGTTTGGTGGTTTCCGCTGACTTTTTACCGCTGACCTTGACATTTAAAATTGGCATAATATTCTTCTAATTAGTTAGCTATACAACTATATGAACAAAAAATAGGGGGCTCTACAAAGCACTACTAATTCCCCTCAGCTTTCCTACAACATCTAAAAACTCATCGGCTCCCAATAACTTCTTAAACTTCTTGGTCACCTCACCGCTGGCAGCATTGATTCCATCTTTCATGGCCTTGGCTTTTTTAGTGGGATGAACTTCCATTTCACGAGCATCATTTGCTGATGGCAATCTTTCTATTAGCCCTAAGCGCTCCAATCCATCTAAGCCTCTAGAGGCTGTAGGCTTGGTGATATTCATTTCTTTAGCTAAAGCATTTTGGTAGGACTGGGGCTTTTCTAAAATCACTCTCAGCATGAATGCTTGAGATGGAGTTAGGCCAAATGGTTTGAATGCTAATGTCCATTCCCGCTCTAACTTACGAGCAAGGGAGGTAGTGTTGAAATATAGGCACTGTTCAAACATGAAGTCACTATATCACAAAATGGTTAGCTATACAACTATTATGAAGAATGCTTATTAATTAGTACCTAGGAATGCCTAATCCACCGCCACCACAAAATCAATTTCTACTGGTGCATTCTTGGGCAGTTGAAATACTCCAACAGATGTTCTTGAGTGAACTCCAGCATCACCAAAGATTGAATATAGGACTTCAGAGGCTCCATCTGACACTTCGCTTTGCTGGGTAAAGCTGGCTGAAGACTGCACATAGACAGAAATTCGCAAAATTTTTTGAACTTGTTCCAATGATCCCAATTGCTTTAGCAAAAGCGCAACTGCTCGCATTACACAAATCTTTGCGGCCACCTGTCCAGCTTCAAGGGAGACATCAGCCCCTAGGGCACCCTGAATAACTACATGATTACCAATGCGAGGGATTTGTCCGCTGATATAGATGGTGTTTTGATGTCGCACCAAAGGAGCGTAGTTGCCCCCAACCTTGATTTCTCCATCAAAGCTGTATCCAAGCTCTTTGGCTATTTGCTGAAAGCGTTCTTCTCTTGTCATATAAGAAACATTCTAAGGGGCCCGTAAATGAAAAAACCACTCGAAGGTGGTTTTTGGTGTTTCTTAGTGGCTCGGGCCGGAATCGAACCAGAGCCTAGGATTCGTACATCTAGTTTCTAGACTAAGCAACCAGCTCGACATTGCCCGCGTCTAAATGATAAAGGCCGCCCACAACTATCAATTTTTGATTTGCGACCAACTGTCTCAATAATGGAGTTGAATCTTTGAGCATTGCCACATTGATTTTGATATTTTCTAATGTGGTCGCAGCAAGCAAATCGCCACCATCCTTTTGCCCAGCCTTAACGGCACCACGAAGGCTGGTAGTGATGGTTTGAATGTGTCCAGGGAAGTCAACATTATCTTTATCGGCTTTGATTGAGGCCTTGATTGCACCACATTCAGTATGGCCCAAGACCATTATCAATGGGGAATTCAATACTGCCGCGCCATATTCAATGCTTGCTAGGATATCTGGAGAAACATAATTTCCCGCCAAGCGGTTTACAAATAAATCTCCTCGACCCTCATCAAAGCAGAGCTCTGGACTTACTCTTGAGTCGGCACATGACAATATAGAGGCATAAGGATTTTGGCCCTTAGTTAGTGCCGCCCTTGTTTTTGTGAAATTTCGAGCATTAACCTTACCTGTCGTATATCTTTTATTTCCCTCCATTAGGCGCTTAAGGGCGCCCTCAGGAGTCATCACATTTGAGGCAATTGGCGGCTGATCACTGGCGGCCAATAATGTATTGCTATCCAGCATCGAGAAAAATGAAATGGCGCCAATCATCTTAAAAATAGCGCGGCGGGAATATGAATTCATTTTTAGCATTCAATCTTATTGACGGTTATCTCATACTACCCCTTAAAAATGAAAAAACCACCCGAAGGTGGTTTTAGTGTTTCTTGGTGGCCCGGGGCGGAATCTAACCAGGGCCGAGGATTCCCAACTCTGCTTTAGACTATCCAATAACCACTTCTTCAAAAGGCTCAAATGGCTTGGATCATTACCAAATATCTTTTAACAGCTGGAATGGTTGTATTCATTTCCGAAGTTGCTAAAAGAAGCGATAGGCTAGGAGGTTTTATTGCGGCATTACCTCTAATGACTTTGCTTACGCTCACTTGGCTCTACATAGAAAACCAACCTGAAGAGAAAATTGCCAATCACGCTTATTACACTTTTTGGTATGTAATCCCCACACTACCAATGTTTCTGCTATTTCCATACTTACTTCCAAAGCTAGGCTTCTGGCTAACAATGGGAGTAAGTCTTGTTGTGACTGTTATTTGTTTCGGGCTATTTGCCCTAGCAATGAAAAACTTTGGGGTAGAGCTCCTATAAATGGAAAAACCACCCGAAGGTGGTTTTAGTGTTTCTTGGTGGCCCGGGGCGGAATCGAACCACCGACACAAGGATTTTCAATCCTCTGCTCTACCGACTGAGCTACCAGGCCAAGACTGCTTATTATACGCAAACTGTAGTAGAACTTTCAAAAAATGTTCTCTACTGTTGTCAATCGCCTTGTAATTGCTCAATCCATTGCCACATCAGGATCTTTAATCCTGTTCAACGGTGTTCTGCTTTTCCTGCTTACGCAGACATTGCCTTCGTTAAATTCTGCTGTGCTTTTGCCACCTTCTGCCGCTTACGCTCCGTGTCTAACGCTCTGCTGACATTGTCTTTCTGCGTTTTTAATGCGTCTAAGCGTGCTTGCTGTGGGGTGCGTGGCTTGTTGGGGTTGGGCACGCTTTTAACCATCCTCTATCTATGGAGGCTTGATGATGCTTTTATAACAAGCTACTTCTTGACTGCAGATTTTGCCAGTGAATTAGCTTTAATACAGCTGATTGAGCCCAATGAATTCGATTCATAAACCCATTTATTATCCACCTGCTTTCTTGAAGCTGTCTCTGGCATCAATATATAACAAATGACGTCGTCAGACTGGTCATAAAGCTTGTAAATTCCTGCGCCAGGTTGACCTGCTTCAAATGTAGCGACATACTGCATTTGAGCTTTTTGTTGGGCTTGACTATTCTGAGCACTAAGAGCCAATATGAATAGACAGCCAACCAAAAATGAGAATTTTAATGTGCTCTTCATAATTAGAAGCTGATACCTAAACCTGCGCCAGCTGTGTAACTACCAGTTGAAGAACTACCTGATACCTTAAAAACTACATTCTCAGAAAGTCTTGCTTGTGCGCCAACAGCAATCGCACTAGCACTAATGTAGTTACCTACGCCAATACCCACGGCAAACTGTTTATTGGTCTCCAATGCTGGGATATTAGCTACCGCACTAACGCCCGCAACACCGCGTTGAGCGATTAGGTTATTTTGATTAACTTGGTTTTGTAAATTGTTAACTTGATTTTGAATACCATTAACTTGATTTTGGAGCGCAGGTGAAGCTCCGCCGCCGGACGCTGCAATTAACTGATTGACTTGACCCAAGTTGACGGCATCGGTCAGAGCAGTTGCTGCTGCAACATTCTGCAGTTTATTGTTATTAAAGCTAACGGTTGAAGTGCCAACGCCACCAGTCTGGTTACCAACAGTTACAGTTGAGTTTGAAGCAGAACCAACAACCGTATTGCCTGTAGTAGTTAAGGTACCCGCCTGCACCGCTCCAGTTGTTTGAATCGTGCCAGATCCGGCATTAAGACTACCTACGGTTGCTGCACCAGTGGTAGTTAATGTACCAGCCTGTATTGCACCTGTTGTTTGAATGATCCCTGAGCCAGCATTTACGCTAGCCACACTTATTGCTGTTGATCCATCCTGCAACTGCCCTAGATTTACAGCATCGGTTTGGCTTGTTGCAACACCAACAGACTGAAGCCTATTGCCATTAAAGGAAATATTGGAAGCGGCAGCAGTAGTTACGTCGTTACCAATCGTAATTGTGCCGCCAAATACCTGTGCGGTAGATGATGGCGAGAATGCTGTGCCAATCGTTGTTGATCCTGCACCAGAGTTATTGATTTGAACAGAGGTGCCATATAAAGAAACAGATCCACCGCCAGTATGGCCAATTTGTGTGGTTGATGAACCAGATGTATTAATGGATGTTGTGCCAACAACATTATTTGTGCCAGTAATCGTATTGGTTGATGCTGCATTACCAATATTTGTTGAAGCACTACCAGAGGTATTGATATTTGTAGCGCCAGTACTAGTTAAAGCACCAGTATTGGTAATACCTGTTGTTGATGAGGCGCCAGAAACACTTAAGCCAGTAAAAGATGCAGATCCTAGAGTGGTAATTGAAGCTGTCGTAACATTTCCAGCTGATGGATTTTGAATGTTCACAGCGCCACGAAAATTTGATGCCTGATTAACGTACAAGCCCCCGCCATTTAATGATGTAACACTACCGTAAATTTCAGTTCCCCCGTTACCTGCCGCAGTATTACCAATACGGGTTGTCGTTGTTCCGTTGGTATTGAATTGCGCCGCATCCCCAGTACCGGTAGCTCGAATATCAATTAATCCGTTGCTTGAGTTAATTAAAACTCCAATTGAACCGGAACCTGCAGTTGCATTCGTATTGGTTCCGGTGATGACTGTGCCCGCAGTATTGCTGTCGTAGACGCCAGTTGAACCATTGATGGTTGTTGTCCCTATTCCCGCTGAATTTAAGCTAGTTGCAGCTCCAGCGGTTGAATTGACGGCATCTGTTGCCGATTGCGCAAATACTCTAGATGAGCCTAGGCCTAATACTCCAGTAATAATTAGACTGATTGCTATGTATTTGAGTCGGGGCTTGTGATGCAGATTGTTATTCATATGTGTTTTGGTCAATTTTGGAATTGCCAAAATTTTCACAGCCAACAACCCACATAGCTATCCCCATCTTCTATGGATTGACGTCATTATTCTATGAATAGTGGATAGCAAACAATTCATAGAAGAAAAACTGCTTAAAATCCACCGATGCAGAGCAAACTCAAGATCGACTGGTTAATTAAAGATGACTCCATTCAGTCGACATCAATTACATCTGGCGGTAACCAAGTTCAAAGGCTCCACTACCAGATACCAAAAGAACTTGGCGCAGGGTATTACGAGCAGCTAGAAATTCTCCCGGGAATCCTAATAGTTCACGGAGTTCAAGAATTCACCCCAGCCGCAGCAGGCCAGATGATCTCAATTGGCAGGTTCTCATTTAACTTTCCTGAACCGACCCTAGTGGTGCAATCCATCACAGGCGGTATTGCCGTCCATCAAGAAGAAATCCCCAAGATGGATATTATTTTTAAGCCCGGGATTGATTTTTTTAGACATGCAAAAGATTTCAGCGTTACTCCACTAGCTGATGGCAGTAGCACCTTACTGCGAATGAACGGTGTAATTGCGGCCGATTCTAGTCTCAAGAAGTTATTAGGCGATGAGATTGTTAACAGCCTTTACGACGCGCTAAAGCTGGACCCAACACCAGCGATCAAAGCCATACCCACACCCATTAGTATTTCCAAATTTTTACGTGAGAGCTTCTCTCACACGGTAGCCGGTGATCTACAAAAGCTCTACGCGCAGTCAAAGATTATTGAGTACTTCTGTGCTCTGGTTTCGTATATCAATAAACCGGTTGAGCATAAGAAGAACGATAAGAAATTAGTAGAGGCCGCTCACTCGGCTAGGGAGTACCTTCTTAACCTTGACGGCAAGCTTCCAACCCTTGATGAGTTAGGAGGTAAGTTTGGAATTTCCTCAAAGAGACTAAATGAACAATTTGCTGTTGAGTTTGGCCAGTCAATGTATTCATTTATTACCGATAGACGCCTAACCGAAGCCTATGAGGCGATACAGCAGAGTGACGTACCCCTAAAGACCATTGCCGCTAGGCTTGGCTATTCTCATGTGAATAACTTTATCGGCGCATTTACAAAGAAGTTTGGTTACCCTCCAGGAAAGTTAAGACAAAACTCACAATCTAATTGAGTCACTGCTTTTGCACATAGCACATGAAGAATCTCATAACTAGACACCCCTCAAATTTGTTCCATTTGGAACAGACAAAAAACAAATCCTCTATCTATCCAGGCTTGATGGAATGGGGGTGGAAAGAGGCAAAGAAAAACCACCCGAAGGTGGTTCTTGTTTACCGCCAAAAATTGGTGCATCTATTATTTAGAAGCCAGCAATGGAAACATTTCATTGGCAAATTCTTTAGCAATATTTAAAGCCTGAGCGCCAGTAATCTTGGCCTTCGGATCCTTTGGCATTGAAGGAACAGCAAAACCTTCTTTTCTCGCAAATGTCACAATTGCAGGAACCATTGCTTGAGCCAACTCTGAATAAGATGTATCTAGATTATTAGGATCTGGAGCTACATAAGCTGGCGCTGGTCTTGCAACAATATTAGGCCATGTACTTGGGTCACGAGGCTTTTGTAGAGTAAAGCAAGTCTCTAATGTTCTAGCGCTTGCATCACGCTGGGTAAATGGTTTGCCTAGATCCCAGACTTTGCGCAATGTGGCAATCAATGAAGTGTGACGAAACTCTTCTGTGAAAACTGACTTCTCAGGAATCCACGGTGAAACTAATACTGCTGGCGTGCGATAACCCGATAAGGTGAAATCAAAATCGCATTGTCCTTTAGGTGCGCCCGCTTCAGGAGCCGGCACTCGTGGAGGCGGCACATGGTCATAGGTACCGCCTGGCTCATCCCAGCCAACTAGCAAGGTGGTATTGAGAACGTTAGAACCCTTCTGCTTAGTGCCCATTGCTTTATATGCGTTATAAATCTTTGACAGATAAGCCTCCCCACTTAAAGTGGATGACGGAGGATCTAGAGGCAAATCTTTGCCAGCAATCATCGCCATGCCAGCACTTGGATGATAGTCAGCGTGACCATTTACTAACGGTGGCTCGACAAAAGCAAAATTAGGTAATGTGCCATTTGCACAATCTTTTTCAAACTCAGAGAACGGCACAATATTGGTAGCAAAGTACTTCCTTAATACAGGCATGCTCACCAATGCTGTAAACGAAAGTGGGTCAGGTTGACCAACATAGATCTTCCAAGTCTTTCCCTTTTCAGACAGGCGATTGAAAATTGTTTCCGCCTTGTTGTTCATTAAAAAGTTATCAGCTGGGGAATTCACCACAAAGCCAGATGAAGTACCTGCGGTCCAGAAAGAGCGATTTGGAAATGTTTGCGATGGCACTTCTGAGTACCAATGGTCAAAGCAAGAAAAACCCTTTGCCAGCCCTGTAATCACTGGGATTTGCTCTGGAGTAAAGCCCGTCATAATCTCAGAGTACTCTTTAAGAGTAGGCTGACGAAGATGATCAGCCGTGAAATTACTGATGTAATCAGTCACAAAGCCTTGCATATTCGGAACTGCATCGGCTGACTTTGGCACATTCCAAGGGGCGACGATATTTTTACCCATCTTGAACTTATTTTGCTCATCAATGGTATTGAACATCTGTGTATTGGTATGAGGATACTCCTCACCCGGATCTGAACTTGGACAATTCATTGAAGGACTTACACCGTAGTACACCCTTCCGCCAGGGGCTGGATGCTGAGCCCAAGATGGAACTGGATTACTTAAATTCTTACCAATTACGCCTTCAAATTGGGGAACTTCTCCTGCCTGATATAGATGCCCCAAAATATTATCGAAGGAGCGATTTTCAAACAGCACCACAATCATGTGGTCCATTGCATTCTTACTTGTGGGCTCTTTCGTAGAACATCCAGATGCCCCAAGGGCGACAGTTGCGCTACCAAGAGCCGTAGTTTTTAAGAATTTACGGCGAGACTGTTGAGCCATAACTGCCTTTCTGAATTGGTTATAGTTATTACTAAGAACCCAATATACCGAAGTTCTCAAACTAAAAATAACCTTACATAAAATAGTCCATTATTGGCCGGAAAAAGCCATTGAGCGTCCCGTAACTAGACGCCTCTCGAAACTGTTCCATTTAGAACAGTCAATAAACAGTCCTCTATCTATCTGACCCCGTAGAATCAAGACATGAGAATGGAAGATATTGGAACGATTTGCCCAGCTTGCGGAATGACTAACGACTGCCAAATGACTGGTGACAAGAAATGTTGGTGTTTTGATGTGCAGGTTGATAAGGCAAAACTTGAACAGTCACTCAAAGACAAATCAAAAGATCACTGCTTGTGTAGAGACTGCCTGAAGAAGTTAAGTGTCCAGTAACTAGACGCTTAAAGCCTTCTACCAGCTCATCATCAGATTTCTAAGTCTAGATTTAATCTCCTCTTTCGCATCTTTAGAGTTTTGCAACGGCCTTGAGTTAAAGTTGCCACCCAAAGACTTTTGCCCAACAGCATAAGTGCCCCAGACTGAATCAAACAAAACAAAGACTTCTCCAACACTGTTGTCGCTAGAGACTGTGAACTTAATTGCTGGAGAATTAAATTCAATAACAGGCTCCACAAAAGAATGAAAATCAATGTGCTCCAACTCATTTTGAAGATCTACGATTATTTGGGGCGCAACTAAATTTAGAAAATCGTTATAAGCAATGCGACGATTCTCGTTTCTAAACAAAGAGTCTATTAAGTTCATATGGCTTTCTTTCCCAATTTAAGCCCTAACCATCAATAATTAACTGTAAATTTATACAGTCTTAGTTAAGGCGAAAATTACTTGGTTTACTTAAAAACTCTTCTATGTTACATTTAAACTCGTTTTTTGCAGAAAAACTGCGTAAATTACAAATTAATTACACGAAAAGACATGTTAATAGAATTTAGCGTCGCCAATTTCAAGTCCATTCTTGAGCGCCAAACCCTAAGCATGGTGGCCAGCGCGGACTCTGAACATGCTGAAAAAAATGTAATCGAGCTCCCTGGCGAGACAATTAAATACCTGAAATCGGCAGTTGTTTATGGGCCAAATGCTGCGGGTAAGAGCAACCTCTTAAAGGCGATGCTCGTATTGCAGCAACTTATCCTCCATTCCGCCTCCTCCCAAGAAGGCATTCCAATGATTGGGATTACACCTTTTCTGCTTGATGGGAATATTCCAGATGAGCCTTCTGAATTCAACATCGTCTTCATAGCAAGCGATGGAGTGAAATATGAATATCATTTTTCTGCAACACCAAAAGCAGTGGAAAAAGAGTGGATGGTTGCCTATCCCCATGGCAGACCGCAGCGTTGGTTTGAGCGCGAACTTAATAAAACAACCGGCAAATACGAGTGGTGGTTTGGCTCGAAGTTTAAAGGCGAAAAGGCAGAGAAAAAAGTTTGGCAAGATTTCACAAGAAATAATTCTTTGTTTTTTTCTACTGCCGTTCAGCTAAACAACGAACAACTTAAAACGCCTTTTGGCTGGATAGCCAATCAACTTATTGTCATAACATCGGGCATTGACCTTAACCCATTGCTCAGCATTAATCTCATTAAGAATAATGAAGGCCACAAAATTCTTGATTACTTGCAAGCCGCTGATATTGGAATTGATGGGATCGATATTAAAGAAGAGGATTTGCCCCCTCAAGCTCAGTTCATGGGCGGCAATCCTTTTATGCAGGCGATTGGCGCACTGAACTTCAACCCTGGCGGACCTGAAGATACAGCGGGACAAAAGCCAAAAATGATTAGGGTTACAACTACGCACAAAAATGCAGAAACCAATGAAGTGGTTCATTTAGGCATTGAGGACGAATCCGAGGGCACCAGAAAGCTATTCAACCTAACTGGCGGCTGGATTAGATCTCTTGACATTGGAGCAACCTTATTGGTTGATGAGCTTGAAAGAAGTCTTCACCCAAAGATAACCCGATTTTTAGTTGAGCTTTTTCATAGCAATAAAAATCAAAGCAATGCCCAATTAATTTTTACAACACACGATACAAATCTTTTGGACACCTCTTTATTGAGAAGAGATCAAATTTGGTTTGTCGAGAAAAACAATAGCAAGGCAACATACCTTTATTCCCTACTCGATTACAACCCACGCAAAGAAGAGGCTTTGGAGCGAGGATACTTAAAAGGCAGGTATGGGGCAGTTCCTGTTGTGGGGGAAATTAATTAATGCCACCTCGCAGGCTATCAAAATTAAGAAGTGAAAGGTCTTTTTCCAGAAAGGCTGGAAAGACTCCGCCCAAAGAGGTGACCTTGATTGTTTGCGAGGGCGAAACAGAGACAAAATATCTAAAAACTCTTTGTCAAACCCTTAGACTCACTACCGCCAGCATATATGTTTGTGATAACGGCACCGATTCTGCCCCAATTAATTTAGTGAACAGAGCAGAACGGCTCAATCTAACCAACGATGGCTACGACCATATTTATTGCGTGTTTGATAAAGATATTCATGAAAGTTTCGACAGAGCCAGAGAAAGAATACAAGCCTTAAATAAACGCAGCAGAAAACCCCTTCCCATTAAAGAAGCTATTAGCATCCCATCATTTGAGCTATGGATATTGCTCCACTATGAACAAACCGATCGCTCATTTAGTAACTCTGCTGAAGTGGTTAGATATATTACAAATCAAAATCACATACGAGCCTATAAAAAAGCTGATGATTCAATTTGTCAGGAGCTAATCGGGAAACTTGAAATCGCAATTGCTAATGCTGTCTGGCTTGAAAAACGCGGTCACACTAAAAATGAAAATCCGATGACCAATGTTCACAAACTTGTAGAACACATAAAAGAAATTTCTATTAAATAATCTCGCCAACTCAACGCTGTCGATGCCATTTTGGAAATATTTGAAACCGCTGCGAGCCAATAGATTCGGTGCTTGTAGGGCGGTAGGTTACAACCAGCTTAGACCCAATGTGCAGAACTGTTTTAGTCCTCTATCCTAGCTTTTCAATCCTCTGCTCTACCGACTGAGCTACCAGGCCAAGAGTTGGAATTATAAATGAAACTTATGGAAAGCCGTCTAAATGTGCCTACCGCAGCTAACTCTTGAGAAAATCTTGTAAATCCTGGCTGAGTGGGGAGGTTTGATCCTGCTGGACGGTACGGCAACTCGGACAAACTATTGCCAAATATCTCTTGCGATCCAGTTTTCAGGAAATCCCATGCGCTGAATCTCAATGGATGGATATTCGTTAAATAAATCAAGCAGGCGAGTGCTCCAATCTGAGCCTGGCGAAATCTTTTTCAGTAGCACCTGAATCATTACGGCCTGAGCATAGAACCGATCTTGCTGATATAGATCTATAGACACCCTCTTAGTAAGAGCCGGCTTAATTGTGTACTTTCTATTCCATAAACGCTGATGGTGAGCGGCAAGATTTCTTAAATAACTTAAAGAATGTAGCCAGGAAGCAAATATTCCAGCATCAAGATCATAGGTTCTTGCTATAGGCTTCTGATACTCTCGCGAAATATTCTTAAATATTTTAGAAACAGTACCCACAGATAAGACCTCAAACACCATCCATGATGGCGGTAATTCTGGCTCAGAATATTTATCGTAATAGTGTTGAATAAATGTCTGCCTTGCAGGCTTTCTAGAGTGGTCATGTCCGATATCTTTTTTGAGCCGATCCAGGAATGCTGCGTAATCAAAGGTGGGAACAAATAATTGTTTTCCCAAATACCAATGGGGGCCATATTGTTCAGCCATAGCCTGGCTAATAGTTGCTCTTACAGCAACCTCAATTCTCTCCAGCGCATCTATAACTAGAAGGCGCAGCTTCCGATCAAATGCATACAGATCAACAATATCCTCAAATCGCGTTCCAGGAAGAAAGAAGTGAGATCCATCTTCGTTGTAATTGATTTGTAAAGGCAATGCATAACCAGCTAACCTAAAGTACCCAATGAACTTCAGATATTGCTCTGCATAATCCGCATCTGAAATAATCAAACCGCGATTTCGCATAATCGCGATCTGCTCCTGAATCGAGGTTGATGGCTTTTGATATCTCATAAGTAAAAAACCCCCCGGGGTGAGCATTGTTAAGAGGCTTGGGGGGTGTTGTTGCAATGAATTGTACAGATATCTAAAGCCTTAATCTATTAGGGTGTTTATTTACAACAATATAAGAATTAGATCTTTAAAAAGGGGGTTTCTTTACTTCTGCCTTTGTATTGCGCTCAAATTTTGCTGTGCTTTTGTAATTTGTTGTCTAGCTCGCTCTGCTTTAACCGCTTCTTGATCTCGCTTTAAGCGATCCTTCATTGATTTAAGCCTAGCTTGCTCTGGGCTTAACGGTTTGTGCGGGGCTATCTCATCAAATCTCATGGGTTCTGTCCTTAGCAAATCTGCAGCGGTTGATGCGGCACATTACTAGCGCCAAATATGGCCTGAAATAACTTATATGCTTGGGCTTGATTTTGGGCATAGAGAATAGTTTCCACCCACATTCCAGCGGCATTAACGGTTGCCTTGTATCTTTTCATATAGATATTTAGTTGAACCATGATCGGGCCACCCCGCAAGTTTGCGAGGATGGCGCTGCCTTAAAGCTCTTTCATACCCAATATATGCGTTGCTCCCCAACTATGAGCTATAGCCTTAGCCTGTTCGGGATTGGGTGCGTAAATAATTGTCATCACTTCTGAGCCATTAATTCTGAGGGTTAATTGATATGTTTTCATATAGATATTTAGGCGCTCTTTTTGGTGCCAAAATATTTTCTAGATCCCCTCGAATGGCCACGAGCGATATCGTGGCCATTAATAACATCACTATCGCTTAAACCCACTCCTCAAGCTGGCGCTTGCAGTTTCTATTTGAGCATCTAGCTCACCAGCATCGACAGCGGCCTTAATCGACTCCAGTGCTTTTACTAGCTCAAGGCCACTTGCCACTTCAACGCTGGGCTTACCCTTTGCTAATTCTATGGTCCAGCTTCCATATTTGACTGACACACAAACCTTGCCCTGTTCTGATTGGAACCACCAGGGCTTAATTCTTTTTGGAACCTCTACTTGCTTACGAAGTCCTGTTTGAGGGTCTTTAATGGAACGATATTTCATGACTACAAAGGGCGTGCCGTCCATTTGACTCTTTGCCAACTGAATCTGCTCCCAAAGTTTTGATCCGAGTTTGTTTCTGCGAATCACGACGGCAGGCATATGGGTTGGTTTTTTAACTGCTACTAACTTTAAATTGCTTAATGCGCTCATTGTTTTCTCCTTTTGGTTAATGGGCACAAGCAGTTTGTTTTCGATCTATTTATTTGGTCGACCTCTTTTTGCCAATTCTTCTATTTCGACTCATTTTGGATAGAAAAAATATGGTTTTTATTGGGTTGTCATAAATATTTTTGCGAGTTGCTTGGTTACACAGTAGATGTCGCATAAAGAAAAAAGAAGTTGCAAAGTTGAGTTTGAGTAGTTACTAGTAAGTTACTCGTAGTGGCAAATGAGTAACTCTGACCAAGCAACACAACTTCGTCACTCCTCTTTGAGATCTGCGACTTTTTACTGCAACTGATCTCTTCTGATCTCTCTTGTAACCAACCAAGCAACTAGCAACGAGAACTCAATTAAAAACACAAGGAGAAAATAAATGAGAGAAATCGCAATCAGAGGCTTTATCAATGAGAAGTACAACACCCTGTTTGGCAAGGGATTATTTAGACGAGCCATCTATAATGGATCGGTGGAGCTTCATGATCCAAACCAAAAGTATCTAGTGGACTTTTATGAATATGAGCAATTTCAACATACCGCCAAAACAGATGATCAAATCAGAACGCTTAAGAAATTAGATGCTTGCGGCGTAGCGAATACACCCGATCTTGTGATGTCATGGATTGTGCATTACGAACCCCTAACTAAATCTAAAGAGCTGGTCGATGGCTATTGCATTTACCTACAAACTACGGGTGAAGTGCACATTGAAATTGATGATGTTCTAAATGGAACAAAAGATCAGTGGGACTTAAAAGCCCATCATTGCAAAGCTATAGGCGCCAACAAGCCTGTATTTGTTGCTACGAACGTGGACTTGAACATAAAACCATAAAAACCCCTCAAAAAAGCTCTACACGCAACAATCCTGGGGCATCACAGCGCTTTGTTGCTTGGCGCCAACCAAGCCCATCTGCCAAAGCTTTAAATAAAAATTCTTTTTTCGCATCCAGCGGCGGATTGGAACTAACAAAATTAGAAAACCGCCCAAAGTCATTTCGACCAATCGCTCATCAAGCCGCACTAAAGTATTCACACCCAACACCGTGAATGGTATTGCTGTAAAACTATAGGCAATACAAACGCGCCACTGAATGACATTCCACCACAAAAAAATACGCGAGAGATTGGCTACGGTTGCAACCAAAGCAATAACAGGAATGGCCTGAATAGGCCCATAAAAATAAACGAGAGCGGGCATTAGGATGATAGTGGTGCCAAAGCCAATGACACCACCCAAAACTCCGGCGCCCAGACCGAGCGAACCCAGAACTAGAGCCTGAAGAATCAGATCAAGCAAGCTTACTCATCTCAAATTATCAACAGTGGGTGACTAAATAAATACCCAGTCAATCCTTTAGCGACCGCCCTGGCAATCTAGCGGCATTTCCCACATGGGCTTACCTTGAGAATAGTTACAGTTAACCCCATCAGGAGAGGTTGAGCTGGCAAGACAGCCTGTTAGAGCCATAGCAACTAAAGTCGATGTAATAGTAAGAAGTAATTTTTTCATGATTTTTTATCCCGATTGAATGTATGAAATCCACTCCATTAGATATCCAATTTATAGCAGAACTTTTGATAAAAACTGCCCACGGGCGGTCTTAGAATTCCTCACCAGGAAAATTAAACGTGAATTGAATGACCCCTATGCAACTAGGCTATACAAGGGCCAGCCTACATTGAGAATTGCCAATGTAATGAGAGTCCCAAAAGTAAATTTCATCCCCAATACACGACTACTAAAGTTAGGTGGCGGCTCATTAATACCTTTGGCATGAATTAGGCGCCCAATGATTAAAGCGATGCCGGGAAGAATTACAAGCCACGAAGGGGCGCCATTTAACTCAAGGCAAGCAATCAAAATGAGTCCAATTGGCACATACTCGGCAAAGTTACCTTGAGCGCGAATAGCTCTTTCAAGATCGTCGTAACCCCCACTTCCTAGGCCAACTTTATTTTTTCTTCTAAGGCCAATTACCGCAAAAGAAAGCTTTACGAAAATAATAGTCAAGATTGCGGCAATAATTGAAGTCATTAGCAACATTTATTTCTCCTTAAATAACTTCTAAAACTTTGCTTAAAGAATTTCCTTCGTAATTTGGTTTTTCACCAATCTCTTCGAAAGGATGGCCAAGACGATTGACCCAAAATACATCAAATCCGTACCATTTCGCCGCTAGCGCATCCCAGGCATTGCTTGAGACAAACAAGATCTCTTCTTTCTTCACTGGAAAAGCTTTTAATAAAAGTTCATAAGCCTGTGGTGCCGTTTTAAACAAACGTACATCCTCAATTGTGACAACCTTATCTAGATATGGTGCTAGCCCATTGCTTTCGACTACCGTTGCCAACATCCCTCTACTACCGTTAGACAAAATCGCAGTAGAAATTCCCATATCCTTAATCGTTTTAAGAACGCTTAAGCTGTCGTTAAAGCCAGTGAGCTTGGCATACTGATCCATGAGTCGCTTCTCATATTCTGCTGTGAGATTTAATTCCATGCGCTTACAAACATAGCGAAGCGAACGAATGGTTAATTCCCAGAATGGCAGATAGTGTTTGCTTCCACCCGGATTAGGATCGCTCATCGTAACTAAGCGGGTATATTCAATTTGACGATCGCGCCACATTAAAGCAAAAGTCTGTCCGTGGCCAGGAAATAATTCTTCCGCCAACTGGCCCATCGAGTACACATCAAACAATGTTCCATAGGCATCAAAGGCTATCAGCTTATACATGCAGTCTCCGGCTTTTTATTATGAGTTTCTATTGTCGCTTAATGGCCTTGAGGTCCGTGAGTGATGGAAGCAACTGTGTTCCTTATTGAAATAGGGGCAACTTTAATACCGGTTTTATTATCTATTTTTTCGATCAATAAGTTCAATTTAATTCATTTGACTAATGATCTATCTAAGAACAAGATGAGTTCGTAGCAAGCAATAAGTAAGCGCCTAAAACTGGGGAAAGATTATTAATAATTTTTAACAAGGAGGGCATGTCATGAGCATTCTCATTACATATATGGCGGGCGAATAAAAATACTGTTTAGCACACAGACTATTTATAGCTTTATCATTTAATCTGAACGACAGAGATTAACAAATCAAATTATTTGTTATCTAAAAGGAGATCAATATGACATCAAAGGGAATGTGCCCAGTAGCACACGGAGCAAACACTGAGTCTGGCAATACTCCAATGGCATGGTGGCCTAAGTCACTTAATCTCGATATTCTGCATCAGCACGATACCAAGACCAACCCGATGGGGCCATCATTCAATTATCGTGATGAATTAAAAAAGCTAGATGTGAGCGCACTCAAAAAAGATATGCGAGAGCTCATGACAAATAGCCAAGATTGGTGGCCAGCCGATTGGGGACATTATGGTGGTCTCATGATTAGGATGGCATGGCACTCGGCCGGCAGCTATCGTATCGCCGATGGTCGCGGCGGAGCCGGCACTGGCAATCAACGTTTTGCGCCGCTCAATTCGTGGCCTGACAACACCAATTTGGATAAGGCTCGCAGGCTTTTATGGCCCATCAAGAAGAAATATGGCAACAAGGTTAGCTGGGCAGATTTAATGATTCTCGCCGGCACAATTGCTTACGAATCCATGGGGCTAAAAACTTTTGGCTTCTCATTTGGACGCGAAGATATCTGGCATCCGGAAAAAGATATCTACTGGGGATCAGAAAAAGAATGGCTACAAAAAAGCGGCGGGGAAGGTAGTCGCTATTCTGGCGAACGCGATTTAGCTAACCCTCTTGCAGCAGTGATGATGGGCTTGATTTACGTTAACCCAGAAGGTGTTGATGGCAATCCGGATCCGCTGAAAACAGCCAAAGATATGCGGGTCACATTCGCTCGCATGGCCATGAATGATGAAGAAACTGTTGCACTGACAGCCGGTGGTCATACGGTAGGCAAAGCACACGGTAACGGTAACGCTGCAAATCTTGGGCCTGCACCAGAAGGGGCGCCAATTGAAGAGCAGGGCCTCGGTTGGATGAATCATAAGACTCGTGGCATCGGCAGAGATACCGTTACCAGTGGCATTGAGGGCGCATGGACCACCCATCCAACTCAATGGGATAACGGCTATTTCCGCTTATTGCTCAATTATGAGTGGAAGCTCACCAAGAGTCCTGCGGGTGCTTGGCAATACGAGCCAATAAACATCAAAGAAGAAGATAAGCCTGTTGATGTTGAAGACCCGTCTATTCGTTGCATGCCGATGATGACAGATGCCGATATGGCCCTCAAAATGGATCCTGAATATCGCAAAATCTCAGAGAAATTTTCGCAAGATCCTGCGTATTTTTCAGAAACTTTTGCAAGAGCATGGTTTAAGTTAACTCACCGAGATATGGGTCCTAAAGCAAGATACTTTGGCCCCGATGTTCCCAAGGAAAGTTTGATTTGGCAAGATCCTATTCCAGTCGGCTCAAAAGACTATGGGGTTGAAGCGATTAAAAACAAGATCAAAGCTAGCGGCTTATCCATCGGCGATATGGTGACAACGGCATGGGATAGCGCTCGTACCTTCCGAGGCTCAGACAAACGCGGCGGAGCTAATGGCGCGCGCATTCGTCTGGCACCTCAAAAAGATTGGGTTGGCAACGAGCCCGATCGCTTAGCAAGGGTACTTAGTGTGTATGAAAAAATCTCCAAAGACTCTGGTGTAAGCATTGCTGACATCATTGTTCTCGCCGGAAATATTGGCATCGAACAAGCGGCGAAGGCTGGAGGATTTGATATCAAAGTGCCATTTAAGGCTGGTCGTGGAGATGCCACTCAAGAGATGACTGATGTTGAATCTTTCGAAGTTCTGGAACCATTGGCTGATGGTTATCGGAATTGGCTGAAAGAAAACTATGCAGTCACTCCTGAAGAGCTGTTACTTGACCGCACTCAATTAATGGGCCTAACTGCCCAAGAAATGACAGCGCTTGTTGGTGGCATGCGCGCACTTGGTACAAATCATGGCGGCACTCAACATGGAGTATTTACGGACAAGCCCGACGTATTGAGTAATGATTTCTTTGTGAATCTCACTGACATGAGTTACTCATGGAAGCCAACCGGCCGCAATAGCTATGACATCGTTGAGCGCATTACTGGCAAAACCAAGTGGACTGCTACACGAGTGGACTTGGTGTTTGGGTCAAACTCTATCCTGCGTGCATATGCTGAAGTCTATGCACAAGACGACAACAAAGAAAAGTTTGTGAATGACTTTGTTGCTGCATGGACCAAAGTCATGAACGCAGATATGTTTGAGTAGTTGAGCAATTCAGGCGCTAAACAGGGGGCAGTTTATGCTCCCTGTTTTTTAATGGCTCTTCAAATAATCAATTACCCATGCTGGATCACTATCGCTTGGGAAGATGGGGTAATGAACTGCCTCAATTACGCCGTTGTTCGCAATGAGCGTGACTCGCTTTAAGAGAGTCATTCCAGCAACAACAAATGTTGGCATATTCAATGCCTTTTGAAATTCATAATTCACATCACTAGCTACTGGAAATGGGAGATGAAGTCGATCGGCCATCTCTTTTTGATACTCAGTGGTTTGAACACTTAAACCCACAACCTCGGCACCCAATGATTGAAGCTCTTGGTAATGATCCCTAAATGAACAGCTCTGCGGTGTGCATCCTCTTGCTCCAGGAATTTGATCCCAACCATCTGGCAAAGCAACATTGGGCTGCCCTGTCATTGGGTAGCAATAAATAACCAGCTTACCTTTGATGTCACCAAAGTTAATGATCATTCCATTGGTAGCATTTAAAGAAACATTGGGTAGTTTCATTCCCTTCAAATGATTGGTTGAGCCGTCATCTTGAGGAATAGGTAGATCTGTAGGGAGCTGATTTAGGTTTGTCATATCTAAATACTATACAAAAAAGCCCCACATGAGGCTAAGGCAAAATAAAAACCACCCGAAGGTGGTTTATGGATTCTTGGTGGCCCGGGGCGGAATCGACCAGGGCCGAGGATGTCTAATCCGACTTGGCTTAAATTACATCTTCACAATTTTCCAAGCACCATTTAAGAAGCCATCACCAGTTTTATCGCCTGGCTTGGTATCTTTAACCCAGAAATATAAGGGCATACCTTTATATGCTAATTGTTTTTTGCCATCGTCTCGGGTGATCACAGAGTAATCGCCAGAAACAGTCGGGTTGCCGTCAACCAAGAGCGGAGGCCAATTAGCGGCACATGGGCCATTACATGTAGACTTACCAGAACCAGCGGTATCTTTAGCAAAGGTATACAGGGTCATGTTATTACTTCCTACCAACATGCCATCACTAACTTTTGTATACGGAGCCATTGCTCCTCCGCCCATCATTGACGCACATGCGGCCAATGTAGCAGTAGCAATCAAGCCAATTAATACGCTTTTAATATGATTCATCTGGATCTCCTTTGAGTGTTATTGATTGAGTCTACGCTGAATTTGTGTTTATCGCATTAAGTTGCTTAGAGCAGGCGAGCTTGGAATAAAAAACCACCCGAAGGTGGTTTAGGTATTAATAGGGCTAGATTCTGAATCTCTACTTCCTATTTGCCCCATAAGTCTTATTTAGATAATCCACTATGACTGGGACTTCTTCATCTGTAATTTGGGCCTTGAAAACATTTTTCATTCTCAAGACCTGCGCATTCCAATATCCTACTCCAGTGTTGGGTGGCTGATATTCAGCATAGTGGGCCGAGTGACAGGCGGAACATTTCTGTAAGGTCAGCTGATAGCCAGGCAAATCTGAAGGTCTCCATAAAATAGTATCTGCTGGCAACTCAATCGTTTTAGCTTGTGCCATTTGTGCCAAAGCAAGAACGGATAGAAGAAGGATAATTTTTTTCATATTCTTCTCCTTAAACCGCCGTGACTTTGACAGTCTCAACAATATTTCGCATATAGCCAGCAGGCATCCAGCTGGCCGTCATCGGCTGAACTTGGCCAGCATGATTAAAAGCTCTAACTCTCAAATCAAGAACGCCTTTTTGTTTTGGTGTGAACTCAACTCGCCACTCTCTAAATGAGAAGCGTCCAAGGTCCTGACCCAATCTAGCCTCGGTCCAATTCTGTCCATTGTCTTGAGAAAAAAGCACTTTCTTAATGCCGTAGCCAGCATCAAAGGCAATGCCTCGAGCTTGAACGGCCTTACCAACAGTGACAACACTATTGTCTGTGAAGTTCGTAATGAAAGAGCGAATCGTAAATTGATTAATTGGAATCGTTTTAGTGGGAGCAGTTCCAGGCGCAACACAGTTACAGTCATTGTCTGGAATGCGATAGGCAGGATTCATCCAGTAGCCGTTATACACATCATCAACCACCTTGATTTCACTAAGATGTTTAACCCAGTAGGTGCCGTAATAGCCAGGAACAATTAATTTAATTGGATAGCCATTGAGAAAAGGAATATCGGTACCATTCATTTGATAGGCAACCATGACATTGCCATCCATGGCGTGATCAATGTCTAAGCCTTTTACAAAATCAGAATCACTTGGCAATACTGGTTCATCCAATCCATTAAAAGTCACCTGCTTAGCACCACGACCAGGATTGGCCGCCCTCAGAATATCTTTTAGGGCAACGCCAACCCAAGCGGCATTACCCATCGCACCATTACCGAGTTGACCGCCATTCACCCTAGGTTCAAACAAGCCACGACTGTTACCAGAGCATTGATTAACAGCAACAATGCGTTGAGATGGAAAGTTTTTCTTTAAAGACTCTAGAGATATCTCTAAAGGTTTTTCTACATTACCGCCAACCTTTAATCGATAAGTATTGGGATCAATCGATGTTGGAATACCCGCCATGTGATAACGCACAAAGAATTCATCATTCGGCGTAATGACATGATTGTCGTAATACTTAAATGGGGTTTCTAATTGCGGTGGCCTAGAGGTCAACACAATCATGGGCTTCTTTTCAGGAAAGGCCATGAGTTCGCGCTCACCATAGGCTATGGGTAAATTTGTTTTCTCTGCTCCCATTGCCCAAGATGGCAATAATGAACTGGCTCCACCAGCCAAGGCCGCTGTAATGACTTTACGTCTATTAGTAAAGTTTTCTGAATTCATGGATATCTCCTCCATAGTATTTTTGGTTCAAATCAGAATAGCCACTTTTAGAAAGCAACGCCTTAGTGATAACCCTTGGAATTCATTAAAAGCGCTGTTTTAAACAATATTTTTATGAGTTTGGCCTTCTAATGAGCATGTTCGCCAATTGATCAACTACCTCCGACCACTCTGAGTCATCCGCTTTAGCCTCAATCAAAAAAGCCTTTTGATCTGGCGCCCAATAAATGGCATCGGACAAGATAGACCCCGGTTTTAATTGGTGTCTTTCTACAAATCGTTCCATATGAATCTGTTGCGAGGAAAGCCCTAACTGCTCGAATAGCTCCTCAAGGGTTCTTTGATGTTCACTCATCACAATTCTCCTTTACCAATATTTAAATGGCTTCTCGGCGTCCACATCTCCGCCTAGGGCCCTCATATTCATATTGCAGTGGGGACAGGTAAGCCCATCCCACTCCGACAAATGGCTACTAGAGTGGCAACTGGTACAAACTGGCGGCATACTAATTTCAGTATTAATGCTTCCTGGATGAGCAACTGTATATGCATCAATTGTTGAACAAGACTTGCAGACCATTGCCACTCTAGAAGAGTGAAGCCCAACTTCTCTCCCTATGCCACTGATGCATTCAAACTTACAAGAACGACAGACAAATTTATATCTAGCCATAAACAGCCCCCACTAATTATTTTTAGGCTGAAGCGCCAGCTTCTTCATGTGAGCATCTTGAATAAGCAGTTGCCTTTCTTGATTAGCTACACCAATGGTGATCTTTTTAGCGATAAGGTCCGCATACACGCCATCAATCTTCTTAAAGAAATCCTCATAGATCATTTTCTTTTCGGAACCTAAGCCCTCCAAAGCAATGGGCCGGCAAGAGTTTGCTTCAACCAAATAATTCGTCAATGCCACAGCTTGCTGATCAGTCAATTTATCTGGTGAACTAAAGAGTGCTTTAGCGTGAGGGTTGTTTCTTGTAACAGAGATGATTTGACTATCTACCAATAATGCATCAGCACTTTGATTGCTACGGATAATACAATCATTCAGTCTTTTAGCTACAGCCCCCGAGTGATCTGGTGCTGGAGCTGTCATTGGTGACGGAGCCTTTGCAACTTGCACTGAATTATTGGGTGCAAAGTTTGTCGCACATCCACTTAGGAAAGCAATTCCTATCAAACTTAATTTAAATATGTTTTTCATTGAGTAGCCCTTTAGTTATTGATAGACAAAATCAGCGCGGCGATTTTCTTTAAATGCCGCCTCTGTCTGATCTGAATTAGCTGGCTTTTCTTTTCCAAAGCTCACCGCCTCTAACTGAGATTCGCTAACACCTTGAGCAATTAAAGCCTTCTTAACAGCTTCTGATCGCTTTTGGCCTAGGGCTAGGTTGTACTCTGCAGTTCCACGATCATCCGTATTGCCTTGAATGATGATGAATGCTTTTTGTTTTTGAAATGCTTTTAGATATGCGGCATGAGCAGAGATAGTGGAAACATACTTTGGATCTACGGTATAGCTATCAAACTCAAAATAAATTGAACGCTTGCCATAGACGCTAGACTTTGGATCACTGATTGGATCGTAACCAGAAGAGCCCCTAGCATTAACAGTAGCAACGCCATTAGTGTCATCTAATTTAACGCTACTGCAGGCGGAGACGAATAAAACCAATAATGCCAAAGGCAATATTTTTACAAATTTAAACATGATGAAATTTCCCAAATATAGCTACGCACTGGTAGCCAAATAGCAAAGGGACATGCTAGAAAAGCACGCCCCACCTAAGAAAATTAGGCAATAGCTTTGGGTGGTTTAAACGCTGAGTCAGGAAAGTTTTGCGAAAACAAAACTTCTTTTGCAGGAGTAAATTTATTGGTAGTTATTGGCGGAAGAAAAATGGAAATTCCAACATCGCTAATATTTGCAGTTACATGACTCATAAGATACATGGTGTGAACCTGCTCTTTATCGTCAGCCGATTCAGAACTGCTGTGTGTTTGTTGTGAGACTGAAGCATTGCTGTAACTACCAGCAAGCTCTGCCCGCTCTATTGCGGCCTGGATAAAAATACTCCCAGCGGCCACTTTGAATGAGATCAAAAAGAGGCAAATCAATAAAACGATGGTTTTACTACGCGGCAACATGGCACAAATTCTATACCTGATTAACAAATTTGTCGTTTTAAACGACATCGACTGATGCGGGGATGTCTACGTGAACCGTCCTTTAAAAGGACACTTCATGAACCAGACACCCAGTCTAGAAACAGAGTGGTGGAATCCTGATTGACGGATTAAATCTATGGGATTTGACCGACTACGCTAAAAGCAAGGTGGAGATACCATCAACCACTTTAGAAACAAACAGGCAATAAAAAACCACCCGAAGGTGGTTTTGGTATTTCTTGGCACTATTAGGTAGCAGTTACCCAAGACTTTAATAGGTTGCTTCACCACAATAGGGGGTATGTTTCGCATACCCCCTTCTCTTTCTTGGTTGATAAATAAAAGAGCTCAATTATTGGGCGAAATTAATGCTGCCAGAAAAAATCTCAGTGAATATATCGCCGCCGAGGAAGAAAGAATAGCTTCCCTTGAGGTGAGTCTAAAAAATTTAGACGGGACAATGAAATTGCATGAGATTCAAATAGATCCCAAGCTAATTTCAGCAAAAAGGGTTAACAACGCCAAAAAGCATTTACCGCATGGTGGCTATACAAAATTAATTCTTGATAGCCTTAGGCAAGTACACCCAACCGCTATTGGTACTGATGATTTAACCTTAATCTTAATGAAAGTGATAAATAATCCAGAATTAACTTTCGAAGAGTTAAGGCCAATTTTTAGGCAACGTCTTAAAGCAATGTCTAGAAAAGGCACGATTATTGCTGTTCATAAAGATAACCCAGCATGGAATGCAAAGGGTTTATGGAAATTAAATCCCGACGGCATCCCAAATCCCAAAAAGGTCGTCAATGGTGAGCTCGCATCCTCTTTTGTGCCCTTGCCAATAACCCCTCCACCAGACTGACGTACCGTGCTTACCAATCTTGGTAAATATGTCCTGCATTTTTTCTTTATTCGTTTTTCTTCGTACCTCTTCACGCCATACCATCTCATAGCTGTAGTCCGTACAATAGGTCGGTCTCATTCCATGGGTTACTCCCACGACATTTCTTCTCATTCTGGAGAAAAATGATTCAGCTTGATTTTCGTTATAACCCTCAGCACTCACATATTCTTTGGAGTGGACCACTGTCTTGTGGTCATAAAAAGCAGATAACCAGCCATAGCAAGGGGCTTCGTCCGTTTGGATGGTTGAACCTCTAGCAACCAATCTAGAGACAATTTTTTTAACCTCTGGCTCACTCTCGGACCTAGCGACAAAGGTTAAGGTCTGCCCAGCTCCTTTGCCTTTCACTGTTTTTCTGATGACAAAGACTAATCGCTTCTTCTTGCGATTTCGAATTGTTTTCATGGAAGTCTTATGTTTTGGAACAAACGTTTTACCAGTCTTTAAATTTTCCTCAATGATGCGTGCTTTAACCTTGGGGTCGACTTCAATTTTCCTGGCGGGATTACGTTTCATGCCGCAAAACCAGCCGCCGTCTATTTCTATATTTCCAGACATAAAAGATACATCCGCTTGATAAATAAACATTTCCCTGAATTTACCAAACAGAACTGAAACTGTTTTGGGGTTAATTCCCAAATTATTTGCGACATGAAGTGCGGCAATACCTTTCTGCGCGGTCACGAAAGTCAGAATCAAATCTAATATCAAGTGATATTTGAGTTTTCGCTTATGAAGGATAGTCCCAGAAGTCGGGCTAAATTGCCTGTAGCAACCTCTGCAGGTAAATTGCATTCTCTGGCGCTTAAAGTAATGATTATTTATCTCGCCACAGTCTGGGCAAGCTTGCTTGTCGCCCATTTCCCAGCGAAATTCACAAAACTTCCAAAATGCCTGTTCCTCGCTGATCCCCATCAGGTCCTTTCTGGAAAATCTTCTAACAGCGCTACTTTGGAGAAAGTGTTGCCCCTGCTTCTTTTTTATACTCATTTAGTGCTTTTTCACGCCAAGCAAAGGCTTGGCCCCTAATGCGTTTGGAAAATTAAGAAAAAGCACTTCCCCATGCCCAAAAAATGGGCTTGACATGAAAAATGACCTAGGAGATACTGCAGACATCAATCGCCGTCAAAGCTTGATGCACTGATGAAAAACCGGATATCCGCTACAACGGAATTCGGTTTTTGTGCTTTTATCCCTCGCTTTACTACTCTTTACTTGGGATTCATGGGGCACCTCCATTTGAATTGTTATTTAGCCTATTAATCCAGTTGGCTACATCGCTTGTTTTGGCATATCTGCCCTTACGGCCGGGCAAATTAAATATATCGATTTCAACAGCCCCGTTTCGTACGGCTTTTGCAAAACCAGCCCAGGATTTATATCCAAGCGCCTTGTATAGATTTTCACCTGTCATCAGTGGGCCATGCTGCTCCAAGAGCTTTTCCAAAAGGTTGTCAGATGTCATCTATTGCCTCAAATTGCCATTAAAAAATACTGAATATCGCTATTAATAGCACCCTTTTTTGATATTCTTGAGAGCATGAAATGATCAATTTCATCGTACCAATCGAAAATCAGGGTTAAATGAATAAAGTCGCGAATCCCGCGCCGTTAAAAAAATCTAAAGCCGGCAGAAAAGAGCGTATGCAGATTGAAGGCTTTAGGGCCAAGGTTTGGTACTGGGCTGTTAGGCACTACAGTCAATTATCGGATTACAGATTAGATATGGAGTTTGGGCAGGAGGAAGGGCCCATTGAAACAGGTGGCGTTGGCAGAACACGCGTCTTTGGGGTGATTAAGAACAAAGGGACTGTCCCCAGTCGCGGCAAACACCCCAAGAGAAAGTTTGATCTGATTGAAAGGGTTGGCGATGTCTACCCTGAAACCATATGCTATTTTGATTCCCTGATTTGGGAATTATTTACTCTTGAGCCTTATGATTTGAAGGCAACAAATCAATTTTTAAATAAGTGTTTTGAAAAACATAAAGTTGCATTGATTAGTGGGAAATCAGCTGGAATTTGGGCGCAATACGCTCATCAACAACAAGAGCATGGCTTTGAGGACTATTTTTGGAATAGACGAAAACTAAGCTCCTTCAAGATGTCCCTGATTAATACGCTTGATTCGATTCCAGATAACTTGGATTCCTTGGCTTTATTTGGAGCGCTGTATCGAAAATACCACCTGGAGTTTAATCACCTTAAAGCTGAAGAAATAAAAGATGTTTTTAAAAGATGTCTTTCTGAAATCGCAGATTCAGAGGCGATGGAAAGGTGCGGCGCTACCTTTAAAGCACTAGCAGCAATGAATATTCTATGTGGACGGAAGGGGGTATTTCCGACTAGAAGAAATCGCCCGCAATATGATGATGAAGAATCGGTGCAACTAAAGTCGTCAGGAACTCTTTTGGTGAGCAATCTGAATTCTGCATATCATTTTTATAGGAAAAATAGGGGCGAAATTTCGACCAATATAACTAAAGGGCAGGAAGTTTTCTTGCAGATGCTGGGCGAAAAAGATCCGGTCAAATGTAAAAGGCTCAAGAATTTATACGAACAACTTGGCTATAGAAAATAGAGCATCTGTGGGGGGGGTGACAGCACTCAATCCAAAAGGTGTCCGCACCCTGAAATAAAGACTCTGAAATATTTCACTTCGCGTTCATCCTCTTGGAATAGATGCTATCGGAGCTCTATCAAAGTTTGAGTGGTTTTAGGGCAAATTAGGCTAGGACCGCCAGCTTACTTAATAAATGCCGAGCAAGATATCGAGCCACTGGAGCGGCAACAGCATCGCCCATGGCTTGATAGCCATCGTTATATGAACCAGGCAATTTATATGACTCTGGAGCACCCATGAGCCGAGCAGTTTCGCGCACCGTTAGTAGTCGAGTTGCCAAACCTTTGCTATGTTTTATAACTAAGTACTGGCGGCTACTACCTCCCTTGGGGGTTCGCAAGCATCCAGCAATTCCATCAAATCGCAACTCCAGAACCTGACTTCCATTGCGCGTGCGCTTATATCCCGGAGCAACTGCAATAGAGTCGCTTGATACCAGATCACGATGACGTTTAGGTATTAAACTAATGTTGCGAGCAGATGTTTTATCGTCATGGCACTCGGCTGCCCACTCAACAATGTCCTCTAGATTTTTCTTGCGCGCCTTGGGCTCCGGTAAATTCCACCACAGCCAGCCCTCCAAATTTCTAGCTGCTGATACCACGGCATTTGAATGAGCCCATGTTGGGCCGTCAGCCAGTAGGGCTGCAGGAATATCGATCGACTCCTTTATGGCAATAGCAAAGACACGGGGTCGCGAATGAGGCACCCAATGCGATGCGTCCAACTGCACAACTCCCACTAAATATCCTCGATTGCGCAATCCTTCGTGCAACATTCTATATTGACTGCCGCCATCAACAGACATTAAACCCACCACATTTTCAGCCACCAGGATTGACGGTGTATTTTTCATCTCATCCATTACACGCAACCATTCCCACACCAAACCGCTTCGCTCCCCATCGATGCCAGCGATTAGCCCGGCCAGCGAAAGATCTTGGCAAGGAAAACTTGCCCATGCAAGCGGAGCATCTGGAAGTGTAGAGCCATCAACATCCAGAATTGAGCCGAGGTGAAAGTGTTTTGTGCCATGATTGGCGGAATAGACGGCAGCTTTTTTTTCGCAAATATCATTTGCCCAAATCGCATTAAAGTACTTTTGTACTCCATAGGCTACTAAGCCGCTACCAGCAAAAAATTCGAGGTATCCATGGAGGGGTGCCTTTTGGGCTTTCGTTTTAATTTGCCCAAGTTGCTTAACCCTTGGCAAAAGGGGTTTGCATTCTTTAATTCGGATATGTCGTTCCATGCGCAACTTTATATGTTAATGACAACGCTTAATTGTCATGATTAATACTGTATAAATATACAGTATTTAGTTTCACTGATCTATTCTTGAGGATGTGGGGTGCGGGCTACCCCTAAAACGCCCCGTGGCAGTTCCGCGCGACTTTTTTGGTTGGATATCAATCTTTTCGAGAATGCTTTCGAAATCAATCCTGCATTCTTTCATTTCACCCAGTAACGCTGCAATTAATGCCAAATGTGATGGCACCAACCCTTTTTGCGAATAGTTGGTAATCGAACTGCGATTCATTTTTGTTATATCCGCAAATCTATAGGTGGTAAGACCAGCCTTACCCAAGTGATTTTTAAATTCTTGATAGGTCATTGAAGGGATTCTAACTGCCTTATTTAAATAGTGCTTTAGTCTGACTGTAATTCACATATTTTTATTTTAATTAAAAATAAATTTATTTGCAATAATAACAAATAAATAAAGCTTAATAAGACTTTAAAAATATTCATATCCATGAGCTTGCCTGAGACCATGTGGCACCAACTTTGGTTATCTAGATATATTTCAAATGGCGATGGTTGTTAAAATCTATTGCCCCCGCTAAACCATGTTTGCTACGTCCAATGGTGTTTCTAGCTTTTATGGGGTTTAAACTGAGGCTTTAATTGCAATTAAATTTCATTTTCAAATGATGTGCCCCTGCTTAAGCTGGCCGCATATAAAAACAGGGGCAAAAACCGATGAGCTCAATCCTTCTTGATAGCATCCTTCAAAAAGAGAAGCAAAAATATCCAGCGGATTTATCTGATGATGTTCTATTTGAATATTATTCCGCCGACAATATCTTGGTTAACTACGACCTAAATAGTGATGAAATTGAATGTGGGTTAATAGATGGCTCTCGTGATGCCGGTGTGGATGCGGGATATATTTTTGTAAACACAAACTTAGTTGCAGAAGACTTTAAATTTAGCTCCATCCGAGAGCCGGTTGAGCTTGAGTTGTATTTAATACAATCCAAAAACCAAGATTCATTTAAGGAGGGTCCGGTTGATAAACTCGCCTCATCTTTACCGCTCTTGCTGGATCACACAAAAAAACAAGAGGAACTGGAGCCTCTTTTTAAAAAGGAAGTGGTCGAAATTTCCCGAAGATTTCTTGATGCAATGGATAAGCTTGCTGATAAGTTTCCAAAAATATCAATACGAATTTTTTATTGCTGCAAGGGAATTGAGCCCAATGAAACCACTAAAGCAAAAGCAACTGCTCTAGAAAATACCCTCAAGGGTATGCAATTTACCAACGTGAATTTTAGGTTTCTTGGCTCACAGAATTTATATGAGCGATCCGCTCTCCAAAAAGTTCTAGTGAGCAAACTTACTACAACGGGTACTCCAATTTCCGGGGCCAACTCATACGTGGGGCTAATTAAATTGCGTGATTATCTGAAATTTATTTCAGATGATGGTGGAAGTTTAATTACTAGAATATTTGAGGCCAACGTCCGCGCCTACCAAGGTGAAGTCGAAGTTAATCGTGAAATTGCAACCTCCTTAGGGGCTCCAATAGTAGATTTAGATTTTTGGTGGCTGAATAATGGCGTAACCATAGTTGCCGATGAGGCTAGCTACATAAATAATCAATTGGTAATTAAAAATCCATTGATTGTTAATGGCCTGCAGACATCCCATGAAATTCATGCGTTCGCAAATTTACTTCGGGATAGTGATGAGCGCTCTATCCTAGTGCGTGTCATTGTTGAGCAAGATATAACCAAGCGCGATCAAATCATTAGGGCGACAAATCGTCAAACAAGTCTTAATAGCTCATCATTTAGAGCAACCGAACAAGTCCATCGCGAATTAGAGGATTTTCTTTTAACAATTGGCTACTATTATGATCGTCGAAAAAATGCCTATAAACGTGAAGGAAAGCCTGCAAATAAAATTATTAGTATCGATAGGTTGGCCCAAGCTATTCTCTCTCTTCTCGTGCAAGAGCCTCATACTGCGCGCGCACGACCAACGACTGCCATCAAAAGCGATGTTGATTACAGACGCATCTTCTCGGGTGATAAAACTCAGCAGCCATTGGAGATGTATGGGGTTGCTGTTCGCCTATTAGAAAAAGTAGAGAGTCATTTAAAAAGCATTTCAGGTGATGAGGCAAGAATTTATCGCAATAACCTTAAATTTCACACGCTAATGGTTCTGGGGTGGGCTATGAACCAAAGCGCTAACCTACCCGCACTGCGCATCGCGCAACTGAACATGTCAAAAATGACTGATGAACAGGTGGGAAAAGTTGTTTCTTGGGTATTTAATGAGTTTAAGGCGGCTGGGGCGGAAGATAAAACCGCTAAAGATAGCTCATTCACTAGCCGACTAAAAAGCAACTGGAGTGCGGCTGCAACGAGTGTCTAAATCTCTTACTATTTATTAAATGTAATGGGTTAAAAATGCAAAAAAGGCTAGAAGTAATTAAAATTATTGGGGTATTAAATGGCTATTGATCTAGCATTTCGTCAGGTGGCGCTGCGCGCACTCACAAACGATATTGGATGCTACGTTCTCTGCGATCTTAACGGTGTGCCTATGTATGTTGGGCAATCAAAAGACGGAATTCGCTCTAGAGTTAATCGACATCTTACATCTGCGAGATCAGACATCATTGCTAATAGGCAAATCGATGTATGGGAAATTGCATTTGTGTGGGCATATCCAGTTTCAGAGAGGGATGATATTTCCCCACTTGAGGATGCGCTCTTCCATGAATTTCATCCAAAGTCTGCGTTAATGAATGGGAGGGTTCCTCAAAAGCCGAAAAAAGAATTGGCGCTTCCAAAGCCAGCGCAAATTGTTCAAGTAATGTCAGATGCGGAAATTGCAGAGAAGCTTGATCCCGCGTTACGCTTGCCACGACAAGCGGAGCACTATACGCAAATTGTGGGGCATTTTTTGGCAGTCAAAAACTCAAAAGAAATTGCTGGTGCAATACAGGCTCACTTTGATCGCCTGCAGACTTATCACAATGAATTGCTGGGTAAGGCCGTAGATATTGAAGGCGACTAGGTAAAACTGGATTTAGGGCGATGCAATTAATGTCATTCGATGATGCGCTTCAATCATCCCCCGACCCCACTAAAAGGCATCTTCTGTTGGGACACGGTTTCAGTATTGGCTGTAGATCTGACATATTCTTGTACGGGAAATTATTCGAGCAGGCTGACTTTTCTAAATTTTCACCGCCACCCAAGAAAGCCTTTGATCCCCCGCCAACCTATTGAACCCAAGGGTTAATAACGCTTCAGGTAAATGTACAATAGATCGCCACGTATGCTTTCGTTCCCATAGTTTATGAATGCACCCACTCAGGATTTCGCAAATTCTTCATTAAGCCTCAAGTCCAATCAAGAGGGGCGGCGACCTCTCCGGGCATTTCTTGACAGTGCCGATTACTCAATCCTTTCTGATGAGAGGCGATCTAAACCGCAATTGAGTAAATTGAGGGATCAGCTAATTGGATGGGCTGATTCGGGTGCTGTTGAATTTTGGTATTCCGGGACTATTTTGAGTGAAATGGCACCATTAGAGAGTCGGTATGCTGGCGCATCGGTTGCAAGAGCTGATTTGTTGGTTAGGTTATGCAAGAGGCAGGCTCTTATTTCGTTTGACCAAATCCTTTTAAGAGAACTGCAAATCTTAAGGGCTGGAATACTGGAAACGGACTTAAGATCCGTTTATTCATATACAGGCGATTGGTTCCCTGAGAATGCTGTCGATATTTTGCCAGTGTCTTGGCTTGAAGGTATTCGAGAGTTTGATGTGGGCGCAAGGCAACAGGGCCATAATCGAGAGACTCGAAGAAAGCTAAAGAAGCAATTCTTCAAGAATGGACGGCCAACAAATGTAATGAGTGGGATGCTCGAAAAGCGGCAATTTGATTTGGACGAATTTCTTCAAAAATATCCAATGCGAGAGAACGATGCTCTGGTACTTGCAGGTTACGTAGCAGGAAGAGCCACTTGCGCTCAAGCTCAAGAAGCATTTCTTGCCAGTTTGCGCGACCCAAGCTGGATGATTCGATGGTATTACAACCACTCCAATAAGTTATCATCATTCACCGACTGGGTTCGGGGCTCTTCGAGCAGTATTGTTGAAATGATTGAGCAAGTCTCCGAAGATGCACTAATTCTCAAAGGAGACGCTGAAAAATTAAGAGAGACGGGATCGGAGTTAGGCATATCTCCGCTATTTCCAGCTATAGATAAGCTATGGTGGTTAAAACAGCAGGATCAATTAGTCGCTCACCTTGCAAAGCAACTTGCATCTCGACTATTTGAAATTTCTCTAGAGGACCGTACTTCATCGGATGTCGATAGACTAGCTCCAGGGTTTTCAACTTGCATAAGAGTGCTCCATTCTTCAATCTGGGAGTCAGTCGGCCCATCTGCTCGTAATCCTAAGCCAAGTGATTGGGCGGATACTCTTCACGCGCTGTACGCCCCTTATGTTGATATATTTCGCACTGATTCGTACATGGCACGAATTATTCAAGAAAAGACTCATAAATACGGAACTACCATCGTTGCAAAAATTGAAGATTTAGCGGAACAAATTGAAGTGCGACTGGAAGATTGATTGGTTAAATTGGGGGCGCTGGAGCCCTTAGAAAAGCAAAGCGCCGTAAAACAAAAGCCCAAGGCGAGCATCAAAAGCAACAAAAGATAGCAAAAGTTGCTTAGACGAAGGCTCCTAAGGGGGCTTTTTTCTTGCCCATGATGATTTCCTGGTCAGGGGAATGAGGGCATAAAAAAGTGCCTGAGCAGGTGTTTATTATGCTTAATTTGATTTTTATGTTTGCTTGCATATATAATTTGCAAGTAAACTACTTACGGAGACATTATGCAAGCAAAAGACCCATCAAAACAGAAAGGAGCACTAGCAAGAAGTGCGGTTCTGACCCCCGAAAGACGAAAAGAGATTGCTACAAAGGCTGCATTAAAGCGGGCGGGATATATAAGCGCATCTCATAGTGGAAATATAGTTATTGGTGGGGCCTCAATACCATGCGCAGTTCTTGAAGATGGAAGGCGTGTTGTTTGGCAGCGTGAAGTTGTTGGCCTTCTTACTGGAAATAAAAAAGGTGGATTGGGGAGGTATTTATCACCGGCCAATTTAGAGCCCTATGCTCCTGAAAAATTTAAATCGGGAGGATTTGATGAAACTGCAATTTCATTTGAAATTAATGGAAGAAAAGCTCACGGATTTGAGGCTGAAGATATTGTAGAAATTTGCAGAATGTATATGAATGCTAGAAGGGCAAATGCACTGTTACCAAGCCAAATACATCTTGCTGCTCAAGCTGAAATTATTGTTCTTTCACTGGCAAAAGTTGGTATAACGGCCTTAATTGATGAAGCAACAGGCTATCAAGAAATAAGGGATAGAAAAGCCCTTCAATCATTGCTAGATGCATATTTGAAAAAAGAGCATGCGGCATGGGCCAAAAGATTTCCTGATGAATTTTATCGGGAAATGTTTAGGTTAAAAGACTGGGTTTATCCGACTGTATCTGGTGGAAAACCTGGTGTTGTAGGAAGGTACACCAATGATTTAGTCTATGAAAGACTAGCTCCTGGACTGCTTGATGAACTAGAGCATAGAAACCCTAAAAATGAATCTGGCTATAGAAAAGCAAAACATCATCAATGGATGACTGATGATATTGGGCATCCTGCTCTTGCCACTCACATACATTCAGTCATGGGGTTAATGAGGGCTTCAGATACGTGGGATCAATTTATGACAATGATGAATAGATCGTTTGTAAAAAAGGGTGATCAAATACCTTTAATGCTCGATATTTAAAATCAAGCCCCATAAGGGGCTTTGGTTTTTAATCAATCCATGGTCTTATCATTGATTCAATTCTTTTCATTTCGGTATCGTAATGAGATTTAGATGCGCCAGCGTCAATTAGACTTTTTGAAAAAAGTGCTTTAGCTTCTTCCCATGTCATATTATCTTTAATAAATTTTCCTAGCAATTCATAAGCTCTCTCTAAGTCGCTTGGATGGCGCGCAAATTCTTTATCAGTACTTCCAAAGCAGCTATTAATTTTATATATAGCCATTTAACCCTCCTTAAGTAAATTAATCTCTAATATCAAAAAGTCTAGTATCCATGTCTTCTGGAATGTCTCCAAGGGTTACTGTAACAAGCCAGCTATGAAGCTCTTGATGATTTTCTTTGCTCCTGAATATGTCATAGTGAACGGATAAGACAATAAATTGCTGTACCTCTGATGGTGAGTTGACTGGATAATGTCTAACTATCTCACCAACTCTTGGGATTGGCATGCCAGCTTTAATCTCTACTGGCACATCGGTAATTAAATAACCCGAACTTGGCCGCTCTGCGTCATTTGATAAGTATTGAAATCTAATTGCACCACTCATTTTTAAGCCCCTTTACAGTTTTGATCCATTCTTAATTTAGGTCTTTATCTTTTGTGACGAGAATATGTCCTTCGATAGTCATATCAATTTCTTTCGCTAAATTGCTGCATTAAAAAATTATTCAAGATTTTCAATCACGACCAAACCATTGGCATCTCTATAAACCTGTTGATTAAATTCAACTTGAATTTGTTTATCAGATCGCTGCTTTAATCTATAAAAATCAAGACCAGAGAAGTCTAGGCTGCAGTCATCATCATAGTTAGATAGATACTCCTTCATCTGTCCAACAGTAATTAATGTTGGGCGTTCATTTTTGGATTTAGTTTGCATTTTTATATTTCCCATATCGATTCAAATTTAAAAACATTAACTTACATACCACCTGGCGGAAACGGACGGATTCGAACCCTCGATACTCTTACGAATATGCCGGTTTAGTAGACCGGTGCCTTCAGCCGCTCGGCCACGTTTCCTTTTGCTACTTAATATTCCTATTCTTCAAACGGCTCACGGCTGCATAGACCCAGACCATCTTCATCACCCGGAGGAAGGACTACTTTAGATCCCTTGATCTCACCAGCAACTGCCCTACGGTAGTTAAGCTCGGTATTGGTTCCATTATTTATAACATATTGATTTAACTAGGATTAAGCGGCAACTACATAATTGCGCTACAGCTATCACATAGCACTGAATAACCTATTGATTTACAACGATTTAGGTAACTGCTACCTAATAGCGTTTCTTGGTGGCCCGGGGCGGAATCGACCAGGGCAGAGGATTCCTATCCTAGTTAGTGATACAGTAAATCTTAATCAAACCACTTTTGGAGAAAAAATGCCGACCTATACAGTGACTTATTCCAATACAAAACTAAACTCCGCACAAATGGAGGGTATTGCTCAGGCCATTACAAAGACTCACAACGAGTGTACAGGTGCGAATACCTACTTCGCACAAGTGATATTTCAAGAAACCCCGAACGGTAAACATTTTATGGGTGGCAAACCAGTCCAAGATAGCCAAATTTTCTTACATGGACAAATACGGGCAGGGAGACCGCCGGAACTTAAAGAAAAACTTATATTAGCAATGAGGGAAGCTTTAATTAAAAGCTCTGGTCTAAGCAAAGATCAAATTTGGATTTACATTGTTGATCTCGTTCCCGCCCAGATGATTGAATATGGCGAAATCCTTCCCCTATCGGGAAAAGAGAATGAGTGGTTTGCTAGCCTATCAGCCGATCTACAAGCAAAACTAAAGGCCCTAGAAAAATAGCCCAACAAGTGGGCTATTAAGATTCTTGGTGGCCCAAGGCGGAATCGACCAGGGCACAGGATGCCTATCCTGCTTTACTACTATTACATTTTCACTATTTTCCAAGCGCCATTTAAGAAGCCATCACCGGTTTTATCTCCTGGCTTGGTATCTTTAGCCCAGAAATACAGGGGCATGCCTTTATATGCCAATTGCTTCTTGCCATCATCACGGGTGATTACAGAATAGTCACCTGAAACAGTTGGACTACCATCAATCAACAGTGGCGGCCAATTAGTGGCACATGGGCCGTTACACATCGACTTACCTGAGCCAGCCGTATCTTTGGCAAAGGTATATAAAGTCATACTGTTACTACCTACCAATATCCCATCACTCACTTTGGTATATGGCGCGATTGCTCCACCCGTCATCGACGCACATGCGGCTAAAGTAGCAGTAGCGATCAAAGCAATTAATACGCTCTTAATGCGATTCATTTAGGTCTCCTTTTAAAGTTACCTGAGTACTCTACTGGTAATTTAGGTTTATCGCATGAAGCCAGTAAAAGTAAGGGGTAAGCCATAAAAGAAAATAGCCCAACAAGTGGGCTATTGAGATTCTTGGTGGCCGGGGGCGGAATCGACCAGGGCCAAGGATGCCTAAGCCTGCCTTATGCCCGCTTTTCTTGAGGAAAAATCACCGCACCAAGAACGGTAAACAAACTTAATGCCGCAATTGATTTGAGCATTAAATCAAATCCGCCTTGGTTATACAAAATGGATACCAAACCAACAGATAATCCTGCCGCAGTAAAGCCCAAGAAGTATCTCGCGGAGTACGCTCTACCTCGCCACTCATCCACTGTGTACTTTCCAAGCATCGTGTCATTGACTGTGACCTGACCAAAGACTGCGGCAATAATCACAATCGCCAAAAGTATTAGTCCATAGTCGGTCATTGTGGAAGCTATGAATAATGCGGGAACAATCATCAAGGCCAGTGGCAAGAACACATTCTTTAATGAATGCCTATCAAGTAGATGGCCAATGATGTATTGCGATAAAGCGCCAAACAAGTAGACCAAGAACGTAATCGTTCCCAGTGCGGCAGTGTTGCTAGTAAGGTTCGACAGTCTTTCTTGAAAGATTTTAGGTAAAGCAACGGTGACGGAATTAAAGGTAATTGAGCTGGCAATAATCGTAATGATTAAAGAGGCTACCACCCAGATCATGACTGATTTAGGTACGCGGGCTGTACCTGCCACTGACTTCTTGGAGATACCATCAGCCGACCTTGGAACATCGCGCATAAACAAAAATCCAATAATTAAACAAACAATTCCAGGAACCCAAAAGGCGGCACGCCATCCAAAGTATTGGTTGATAACCCCTGTCACCAATGCTGATGAGGCAACACCGAAATTACCCCACATTCCATTGATGCCCATTTCTTTGCCGAGCTTATCTACGTTTGATACCAGCATCGCGGTTCCAACAGGGTGATAAATCGAAGCAACAACACCAACAGCCAATAACATCGCACCTAATTGGATGGGTGTTTGGACGAGCGAAATCCCAGCTAATGCCAAACCCATACCCACAAAGAAGATGGCCATCATATTGCGACGACTCCACTTATCGCCAAGCCATCCTGAAAATAATGAGCCTGCGCCAAAAGCAATAAAGCCTGGAGTTGCGTAAGGGAGCAACTCTCCATAAGTCATTCCAAAAGTCGGCGCAATCACAATCACGGCGGCGGCAAAGATCAACATCGCATAGTGATCTATGAAATGGGCGATGTTCATATACGAAATGATTTTGGAATGGCTCATGGGTATCTCCTTGTTTTGCTCATCATAATGTGGCAACCTATCGATAAAATGCCAAAAGACATCGCCAAACCGCCAAAATTGGGCAATGACATCATTACCCACCCGCGCTCATATAAGCGAGGGCATCAACTTGGCCTTCATGCTCACGCCCAAGCTCAGCTTTTGTATGTAGCTACTGGGCTAGTCAATGTCACCACACCCATTGGCAGATTCTTAGCGCCACCCCAAAGAGCAGTTTGGATACCGACAAACATTGAACATAGCGTGGATGTTATTACCGACATCGAAATGCGAAGTGTCTACATAGAACCCTCTTGGTTAAAGCGACATACCAATTATTCAAAACTCAATCAGGTTTATCTCATTGAAATAAGCGCATTGTTACGAGAACTCATATTGGCAACGCATCAGCAGAAGGCAAGTAAAGAGAAAATTAATTTATTAATGACGCTTGCGCTACTTGAATTAACTGGGGCGGAAGATGCCAGCACTTTCTTGCCAATGCCAATAGATGCTAGAGCAAAGAAGGTGGCTGAATTAATGCTGGGTGATATTCATTCAATGAAAGATTTTGAGCAACTTTGCTTTGAAGCAAGTACCTCAAGCCGAACGATAACAAGGCTCTTTACAAAAGAAACCAAAATGAGTTTTAGAGAATGGCGCCAAAGGGCAAGGATTATGAATGCTCTTGAATTATTAGAAAACAAAAAGCTCTCAATTAAGCAAGTGGCAATGAGTTTGGGGTTCTCAAGCACCGCATCATTTGCTCACGCATTCAAAGAAGTAATGGGAATGACCCCCACAGAGTTCTAACAGGCGTCCCGTAACTAGACGCCAAATAAATTTGTTCCATTTGGAACAGAGGATTAAGTATCCTCTATCTATCCAACCCCGTAGAATCAAGGCATGAGAGCGGAAGATATTGGAACTATTTGCCCAGTCTGCGGAAGGGCAAACGACTGTCAAATAAGCGGCAATAAGAAATGCTGGTGTTTTGATGTGCCAGTAGATAAGGCAGAGCTTGAACAAATCCTTCAGCGTAAATCAAAGGTCAGTGCTTGTGTAGAAACTGCCTGAAGAAGTTAGGCGTCTAGCGATGGGGCGCTTAATTGCTCTTGGGTAGTGGTTGATTTCCTGCTAGCAAGATACTTCACACCTTTCGCACCATAATTTTCTGTATGGATTTGATTGGGCAGTAAATGAAAAGCGTCTCCTGCCAAGTAGGCAGTCTTTATGCCGTTAATGGTGATGTCAATCTGCCCCTCAATCACCAATGCATGAACTTCATAAGGATGAGAATGTAAGTCTAAGAATCCGCCGACTTCTCGCTCGACTAAAACGGGGGCTGGAAAGTCTTCTTTTGCTAATTTTTCTAAAAATGCTTCTGGCTTCATTGACGAACTTCTATTAATTTGAGTGCCTCATTGTAATGACTGCGTTAATTAGCAGGATATGCCTTCATCTCACGCCAAACCAAATACGAGCTGCTTCATATGAATCTTCTACATGCTCATCTCTGATTTCAAAACTTTGCATAACATCACGAATCATCTGTACAGCTAGATTTTGTCGATTGTTATTAAAGTAACGATCTGCATCATTGCCCATCAACCAGTCAATTGCCTCTTCGAATACGCCCTCATCATTGGCGGTTTGCAACCACTTGCTAATGACAAACTTGCCCTGTAAGAAGATACTTACTTGAGCCTGTAATACTTGCTCATCTAAAGAGCCTACCAATACTTTCATATTGATTGGTTCTTTAAACATGAGTGAACGCTTACTTTGTACGCTTAATTACTTGGCGCGAGTCTTCTTTGGAGGAGCTTTAACCGCCTCACCAAACTGACCTTGAGCCTGGCTTAATGCTGACTCAACTGTTTTTTCAAAGTTAGCGACTGCATCTGCTGCAGATGCGCGAGCCTGATCAAACTGTTGAAGTGAAGTTTCAAAGGCTGTTTTGAATGCAGAAACAAAAGCCTCTGAACCAGCGGGAGCGGTTTTAGTTGCCTCTTTAACAAACTTCACCAAATCATCACGAGCATCATCAATGGATGACTCAACCACTTGTGCCACTTCTTTATTGGCGTTACGAAGAACATTGCCCACTTTGGCTTGATAAGCGGCAGCATACTTGGCCACTTCTTGAGCAGCTTCTTGCTGGCCTAAGTTAGCGAACTGTTGTGGATCTTTAATGGCGGACAATTGGGCGCTAGCTTCTTGGGCTACAACCATTGCGTCTTTAGCGGCAGCTTGATTAATTTCTGCCAATTCTTGTGCGCTCTTGGCGGCCACTTCAGCCAAATGTTTAGCGTTTTCTAGAGCCTTAGCTTGAGCTTGGGCAATCTGGTAATTTAATTGATTCTGAAACATGGCATTTCCTTTATTAGTGAGATAGCTGTATTTTGCTGCGATGCACCATTTTAAGAGCACTTTGGCGACAAAACAAGGCCTATTTGCTGCGACGCAACATATTTAGGGTGATTACCTAATATCCACAGCTAATAAATTGCATATGATGAAATGACTGTTAAAACCCTAGATAGGCAACATGCTCAGAAATACCAATCAATTACCCGTTAAATCTAGCGTGGTTTATATAGTAGATGATGATGGGGCAACGCGGGATTCGCTATCCTGGTTACTTGAATCAAATGGGTTTATGGTGAGCTGTCATGAAAATGCCGAGCGTTTTTTACAAGCACTTGCCAGCACCGATTCCGCAACAGTGGCTTGCGCCTTATTGGACATGAGACTGCCAGGCATGTCGGGGATTGAACTTCAAAATAGGCTTCGTGAGGATGGTCACCTGTTTCCTGTTGCGATAGTTACTGGATATGGGGAAGTGAAATTAGCTGTTCAAGCAATTAAACAAGGCGCAGTAGATTTTTTAGAAAAGCCGTTTAAAGAAAATCAACTTTGTAGTCTAGTAGAGAATATGTTGTCAAAAGCTTATCTAGAGCAAAAGCAAAATTTAGAAGTGCAAGCAGCGCAGTCCAAACTAAAAACTCTAACGAAACGCGAACGAGAAGTTTTAGAGTGCATTGTTGCAGGGTGCACCAATAGAGAGGTTGGTGAGACTTTAAATATTTCACTCAAAACAGTTGAAGCACATCGAGCCAATGTCATGGATAAGCTCGGAGTGAATAGAGCGGCAAGTTTATTAAAGCTAGCCATCTCTCATCAGCAATAATTTTACATAGCAAGCGTCTATTAACCAGACGCTTAACTTTTTTGTTCTAAATGGAACGGATAATCAACCATCCTCTATCTATCGAGGTTTTATTGGATATGGCACCTAAAGACCCAAAGAATTAGTTCTCATTAATGCTAGAAGCATTCTTCTCTAATTTTGATAAGACTTGGTTACGCACTAAATTAAGTGCACCCTTCATTGTGTATAGACGATTCTTCTCCTCTGAGGATACCCACCCATCTCGGGTGTCTTTATCGAGTTGCTCCAACCTAATCAATAACTTCCTAAGGAGATCTGGATTATTTGTATTCGCAGATAATTGATCAATTTCTTGAATCTCATCATAGCCATCCTCAATAATCATTAGCGAGTGCTTACTTCTATAGCTAGGTAACAACCTAAAAATTGGATAAATTACTGCTAATAGCCCTAGTAATATAAGCCACATGCGATCGATGTAACTTGAAAGCCAAACTGGTAGTCGCTCCAACATCGGCATCCTGCCGCCCTCATAAAATCTTTTAGCAATCGGACTAATTGCAACTGCATGATCTACATAAGCTGGAAAAAATTCTGGCTTTGCAAAGAATTGGTCTAGTTCATTAGAAATTTTTTCCGCGGCTAAAAGGAAAATGCTCTGTACCGCAGGATGCATATCCTTCCCAATTAAGAGGGTGACTGTTGAAGCTAACATCTGTATATCTTCAGCGGGGTAGGCTTTGTTTAGATCTAAAGAGCCCTTAGGAATAGTCACCACACTCATGTAGGGTAATTTTTTTACATAGGCAGGTGCATAACTAAAATTGAGAACATGGATGTCAGGATGTTGTAATAGCTCCTGAATATTAGGGCTATTAAATCCATCCATAATGAACACTCCATCAATCTCATTACTCAGCAATCTTGAAATAGCATCTTTGTTCGGTATTTTGAGCACATTAGGTCGACCCTCGATGGAAATTCCGCTTAAAGCCAATATCCTTCGCAAGATAATCTCGGCCGCACTTCCACTCGGGCCAACCGAGACTTGTTTGGTTGAAAAATACGCAAATGGCTTTGGTCCATGAAATTCTGGCCCCCTATAAAACAGCCAAAGTGGAGCATATTCAACGCTTCCAAGCGATCTCAATCCTGGATAGGCCCCGCTATCGGCTACACCGCCAATCATGAGTGCCGCATTAACAGCGTTTCCCTTATCCGCAAGATCGACAAGACTTTTTGCGGAGCCCTGGGTATTAACCAAGTGAAGGTGAACACCCTCAGCCTCAAAATAGGGAATAAACTTTTTTCCAAGCATTTCAAATGTTGAGCCTTCTTGTCCAACAGCGAAATAAACATCCTTTGGCGGCAAAGGGCGGCTGAGAATAATTAAAGCGGTTATGCCAACGCATAGCAGCAATAACCAGTGCCAATCAGTTCTAATTAAATTCATCCATGAGTGAAGCTCTTGAGCCAAAGAATTTCGAAGATGAGAAATTAGAGAGGGATTTCTAGACATTAGTGCGCCCAAAGAGAGATTAAAAAATTAACACTTGGCTCTTACTCTTTTATTAGACAACAATCCCTTGCTTGAATCTATTTAAATTCTTATTGCTTAATCAAAAGATTCAGAGTTCTATGGCTAAACTTTGCGGCTCTATATGTGAAAAAATATTTCTCCAACTAGACGCTGTCGATGCCATTTGGGAAATATTCGAAACCGCTGTGAGCCAATAGATTCGGTGCTTGTAGGGCGGTGGGTCACAACCAGCTAAGACCCAATGTGCAGAACTGTTTTAGTCCTCTATCCTAGCTTTTCAATCCTCTGCTCTACCGACTGAGCTACCAGGCCAAGAGATGGAATTATAAATGAAACTTCGTTCTGCCCTGAAAAACGGGTTAACTATCGATAAGTCTTGGCTAAACGCTGTAAATCTGCGGAAAAGGTCTTACCGTGAGTCTAGCTACTGGTTACTGTAGTTTTAGCTCTAGCAATATGTAATTTTCTATAGCTGTCAATCAAGCGATGATGCCTGTCGAGGCCCTCTAGCTTCATGGTCGTGGGGGTCAGGCCATAAAAGCGGATGTTTCCATCTACTGAGCCCATGACCGCATCCATTCTCTCGTTACCAAACATTCGGCGGAAGTTGACTATGTAATCATCAAGCTCCAGCTCGTCGTCTAGGATGGTCTCTAATACTGCACTTAAAGTCTGATAAAACAATTTGCGCTCGACGGTGTTGTCGTTGTATTGAAGAAAGGCGCCGATGAGCTCCTGTGCCTCTTCAAATTGCTTTAGGGCAAGATGAATGAGCAGCTTCAACTCCAAAACTGTTAGCTGACCCCAGGGCGTGTTCTCATCAAACTCAATGCCGATCAATGTTGCAATATCACCATACTCATCTAACTCATTATTTTCTAAACGCTCAAGCAGCGCACTTAAGCCTGCATCGTCTAAGTTAGACAGATTCAAAATATCGCTGCGGAACAATAGCGCTTTATTAGTGTTGTCCCAAATTAAATCTTCAATTGGATAAACCTCGGAATAGTCTGGCACCAAGATTCGGCATGCGATCGCGCCCAGCTGGTCATACACTGCAACGTAAGCTTCTTTACCCAGAGTCTCAAGAATGCCAAACATGGTTTTTACTTCTTCAGCATTGGAGTTTTCACCCTTGCCAGAAAAATCCCATTCAACAAAATCGTAATCTGATTTTGCGCTAAAGAATCGCCAAGACACAATGCCACTCGAATCAATAAAGTGCTCAACGAAGTTATTTGGCTCAGTGACCGCCTCGCTTGCAAAAGTGGGTGGCGGTAAATCGTTCAGGCCTTCTAAGCTTCGGCCCTGAAGTAACTCTGTCAAACTTCGCTCCAGCGCCACCTCTAGACTTGGATGTGCACCAAACGATGCAAATACTCCGCCTGTTCTTGGGTTCATCAAGGTAACGCACATGACTGGGTAGATGCCACCTAATGACGCATCCTTTACCAAGACTGGAAAGCCCTGCTCCTCAAGACTCTGAATGCCTGCCAGAATGCTGGGATATTTAGCTAGCACTTCTTGTGGCACATCCGGTAAAGCGATTTCACCTTCAAGAATTTCACGTTTAACCGCCCGCTCGAAAATCTCTGATAAGCATTGCACTTGTGCTTCAGCTAGTGTATTGCCAGCACTCATGCCATTGCTGACATAGAGATTTTCAATCAGGTTAGACGGAAAATACACAGTCTCACCATCTGACTGACGTACATATGGCAAGGAACAAATCCCACGCTCGCTGTTGCCAGAATTGGTGTCGACTAGATGAGAACCACGGAGCTCGCCATCAGAATTAAAAATATTGAGGCAATACTCATCAAGGATTTCTTTAGGCAGCGCATCTTTAGGCCCGGGTTTAAACCAGCGCTCATTTGGGTAATGAACAAAAGCGCTATTAGCGATCTCTTCACCCCAAAATGCGCCAGCATAGAAGTGATTATTGCTGAGCCGCTCGATATATTCGCCCAGGGCTGAGGCCAAGGCGCTTTCCTTCGTAGAGCCCTTACCGTTTGTAAAGCACATTGGTGAATGCGCATCACGGATATGCAAGGACCACACATTGGGAATCAGGTTACGCCATGAGGCGATTTCAATCTTAATGCCTAGATTGGCCAACACGCCTGACATATTGGCAATAGTTTGCTCTAAGGGCAAGTCCTTGCCTGCAATGTAGGTGCTCGCGTCTGAGGCCGGCTTCAAGGTCAATAAAGTCTGCGCATCAGCATCTAAGTTCTTGACCTCTTCAATAATGAATTCAGGTCCAGCTTGCACCACTTTTTTAACAGTACAACGCTCGATGGAGCGCAAGATCCCCTGACGATCATTGGCGGAGATATCCTCCGGCAGTTCAACCTGAATTTTGAAAATCTGCTGGTAACGGTTTTCTGGATCGACAATATTATTTTGCGAAAGACGAATGTTTTCAGTCGAAATATTGCGCGTATCGCAATACAACTTGACGAAATAGGCAGCACATAAGGCTGATGACGCCAGAAAGTAGTCAAAAGGCCCTGGGGCTGAGCCGTCACCCTTGTATCGGATGGGCTGATCAGCAATCACCGTAAAGTCATCGAACTTGGCTTCAAGACGCAACTTATCGAGAAAGTTAACCTTTATTTCCATGGGAATAATTCCGAAATGATATGAGCGCTATTATCCGTTGCAATAGCGATACCGTGTGCTACATCAAAAAGCCCACATGCCAATATGAGAAAAGATTGCCAGCCGCGAATGACGAACTAATTTATTGCTCGGTCTTGTTGCGCGAAGTGTCGATTCCCAAAGCTTTTAGCTTGCGATAAAGGTGGGTTCTTTCAAGGCCTGTGTATTCAGAAATCTTAGTCATGCTACCGCCCATAATGATCATTTGATGCTCAAAATAGGCCTTTTCAAATAAGTCCCTTGCCTCACGAAGTGGCAAATCAAAATAGGTTTTTGCAATCCCGCTGATGTATTCGCCATCCTGAGCTTGCGGGGCTAGTTCACTAACCGCTGCCTTAGGGCTTGGGCTTGATGAAGGCGCTAACGATGCCTTCTCTTCAAGAGGCTCAACGTATTTAGGGGAGCTCTCCAGGGCTTTATTGACTGTTTTGAGTAACTTTTGGAGCGCAATGGGCTTTTCTAAAAAATTGAGGGCACCAATGCGTGTAGCTTCAACCGCTGTGTCAATCGTGGCATGTCCAGACATCATCACTACGGGCATTGTGAGCTGCCCCGTCTTGGACCACTCTTTTAGTAAGGTAATGCCGTCAACGTCTGGCATCCAGATATCGAGTAAGACGAGGTCTGGGCGCATTTGCTCGCGGATTGTGCGAGCCTGCATAGCGCTCTCAGCTGCATAAACAGTGTGGCCTTCATCCGTCAGAATCTCATTGAGAAGCTCTCGGATTCCCATCTCATCGTCGACCACCAAAATACTTGCCATTCTTATGCTGCCTCTTTTGCCAGATTCATAAACAAAATTGATACTTGCGCACCGACCACTTCATCTCCCTGCATGCGGTTCCGGACTTCAATTTTGGCGCCGTGATCATCTACGATTTTCTTCACTACCGCCAATCCCAATCCAGTGCCCTTACTCTTTGTTGTTACATATGGTTCAAAAGCTCTTGCCAATATCTTAGCTGGAAACCCTGATCCACTATCACTTATTGTTAAACGCACCGCATTTTGTGGCACACCATTAACCTCACCATAAGGCACTAATTCTGTTTTTACTTCAACCGGCTCCGCCTGATGCTTACCCTCAAGGGTAGCATCTTGTGCGTTCTGTAAAAGATTATGAATAATCTGTCTGAGCTGCGTAGGGTCACCCATAATATTTGGGCAACGCGGATCAAGCTGAGTCTTGAGGGGGCTGCCCTCATATAAACCCAAGATCTCTTGCGTCAACGTATTGATGGAGACTGATTTCAGTTGCGGGCTTGGCGTCTTAGCGAAATCCCTAAAATCATTCACCATTTCTTTCATGGCTTGTACTTGGCCGATGATGGTTTCCGTACTGCGATTGATCATTTCTTCCTGCTCTGGACTCAACTTGCCAGCCAACTTATGCTGCAATCTCTCTGCAGAGAGCTGTATAGGGGTTAGCGGATTCTTAATCTCATGCGCTAGACGCCTTGCCACCTCGCTCCAGGCAATGGATCGCTGCGCGCTCACAACATCGGTAATGTCATCAAATACCACCATACGTAAATCATCAGTCAGCTCGGTTCCACGAATAAATAAGGTTACGCCAAGCTCGTTCTCAAACTCATTTGTGCTGTGGAGTTGAATCTGTTTTTGCCATACTGGCGCCGATTTATTTTTGCCCTGAGCTGGCTGACCACTCTCCACGCCAACCGCTAGCTTCATCGTGGCAAAGCCCTCTTTAATAGCCTCATCAAACTCAACAAGGCTTGGGGTATCGCTTAAAGGACGCCCATCCATGCGCGTTAAGTCTTGCCCAAAGATACGGTCAGCACCAGCATTACTAGAAACCACATTGAAATTTTTATCAAAAATACAAACCCCAGCAGTTAAATTACCCAGCACCGTCTCTAGGAATGATTTTGACTCCTGGAGGGATGTTCTTGTATCGGCTAACTGGCGTGTCATCACATTAAATTGACGGGTCAACATCCCCAACTCATCACCTGTATCTAGCTCTGGCTTAGGAGACAAATCTCCCTGAGCAACAGCCTGCGTTCCCTTCAACAGCATTAATAAAGGCCTAGCCAGCTGACGGCCAAGAATTAAGGCCAAGGTCACCGCTACGAATAATGCAAAAAATAGCGTTAATGTAAGCGTACCTACAAACATTTTTCTCAATCCAGTCCTACCCAATGACTTCTCTTGATAGTCACTATAGGCAGACTCAACCGCAACGATATTTTTAGCCAATGGGCCAGGAATGAAGCGCACTAATTGCAAAAAATATTTATCGTCTACTTCTTTGCCAGAATCTAATTTATTAGGTGTGTGTTTTTTACGGACAATCGGCACAATCGCTCTTACCCGATAGCCGCGTTGCCCATCACCCATTTCAATTTGATCTATAAAGGTGATGCCCTTCTTTTTGAATGCTTCGGCAATGACATCGGGGCTTGGTGCGGGAAAATATTTTTTTGGCCGTGACTCGCTGGTCAAAATCAAATTACGTTGAATATTAAAGAGGCTAACCTCTTGAATACCAAATTGATTGCGCGCCTTCATCACCATAGCGCCAACTTGCTCAGTAGTCGCACCTGGTGGAACTTGCACAATTTGCTCAGCAATGAAATTTCCTTCAGACAAAATCTCTTCTTGTGCAACGCGCAAAGTGACGCGCCCTAACTCAAGACCGGCATCTAGTGCTGACTCTACTTGGACATCAAACCAGGTCTCAATACTGCGTGATACGAACTGTAAAGAAACGCCGTACAAAATTAGTCCTGGGACAACACCAACTAAAGCAAAAATCATGGCTAGCTTTGCAACCAGGCGGGTACCAAATCGACCTTTACGCCAGCGAATAGCAATCACAATCACCAGGGTTAAGATGACCAAGGTTAAGCAAATACCAATAATGACATTGGCTGCATACAGCCAAATAAAATAGTTATCAAAGAACTCGGTATTTGACGTTGCAATCGACAGCAGCACTAACAATAAAAGCGCAAAGGCACCAATCACTGCCATCGCCGTAGGCAGTGCACGCCTTTTCCAGGCGCTCTTCTCAAAGGCGTTTGAGCCAATGAAGTCTAAAGATATCTTCATCGTTTAATGATGTTGGGTCCATTTGGCAAAAATGGAAAACGCAACCAATCGCTAGTGACATTCCAGTCGCGATTATTTAATGCATTCACTTGAAACGGTTTTGGTAGCTTGCTTAAATCTAGAGTCATTCTTAATGCAGCGGTGTAAGACTTGCTGGGATCAATTTGGTTGTTATCAATCACTCGCCAACCCCCGATACTACCCACAGCTTGCAATGCCTCAAACATTGTCTTAGCGGAAAAGGTAAAGCCCTCAGAGGCGATACGATATTGTTGCGTCATTGGCTGATAAGACAGACGTGTTAGTCGTTGAGCAAGCGCAGGCTTTTCGTCAAACCAGTACCAACGTGAACGCGTAAGGTCAAACTCAGTTTGAAAGTACAAAACGACGCCTTTTTGAACTGCATCTTCTAGCCCTGGGGTTAATTCAATCTGAAATGTGGCATTTAATAGCCAGTCACTATCCACCCGCTCAAGGTCGGCAGATTTAAGCTTGATCCCCTCTGCGCTTACTGCCGCTGAAAATAGACTCAGCGACATCAAAGCACACAGAATGAATTGTTTAATGCATTGGCTCATGGACCATTTTTCTTAAACAAAGCGTAGTAAAAACCATCATTTAGCTCGGCGGGCAAAATTTGTCCGGGGGCGCTTAATCGTAACGCATCAGCATGCTCTGCCGCAAACCACGTCGCCTGCTCTTCTCCCTCCTCTGGAAATATGGAGCAAGTGACATACAAAAGCGTGCCACCAGCCTTAAGCATCTTCCAAGCCTGCTCCAAAATCGCGCGCTGCCTTAGTTGTAGAGCCTGAATGTCTGCCTCGCGACGCAAGAAGGGAATATCAGGATGTCTTGCAACAATTCCTGATGCTGAGCAAGGCGCGTCCAAGAGGATTTTGTCGAATGGCTTGCCATCCCACCAAGCTGCCTTAGAGGCATCGCCACGCACTACTCGAACAGCATCAGACTGAAGGCGCAAGCGATCCAAGTTGCCACCAATTTTTCCAAGGCGCTCGCCATCCAACTCTAAGGCAATCAGCTCGCATTGCGCTAACTCTAATAAATGGGCGGTTTTTCCTCCAGGTGCGGCACAGGCATCCAAAATGCGCTCGCCCGGCTTTGGATCAAGCAATACTGCCGCAATTTGTGCTCCCGCATCTTGAACAGAAACCGCGCCACTATAAAAGCCTGGTAAATCTGATACCGGCACCGCCTCACGTAATAGCAAAGCAGAATCCAATGCGATCCCAGCAATACCATTAATAGGCTCAGCGACGATACTTGCCTGTTGCAATAACTCTTGATACTCTTTGCGCGTATGTTGTTGAGCGTTGACACGCAAAATGAGGGGTGCGCGTTGGGCTTGCTGAATCAACATGGCCTGCCACGACTTTGAATAATTGCGCTTCAGACTAGCTCGCCACCAAGGAGGAAAAAACATTGGAATAGGGTCTGGAGGATAAGGCTTTTCATTCTCAGCCTGAACCGCAAGACTAATCTTGCGAAGTACGGCATTCACCAAGCCCTTGGCGTACATCGTCGGCCCATATTCACTACAAGCTTTTACTGCTTGATCGACGATTGTATGTGCTGCATAGCCTTTACCATCGGCTCCGCTTTGCAAAAATAAGGCAATTGCTACGCTTAATAAATACTCTACCTCTGGCGGTGGTGTCTTTGGAATAAATTGTTTAATGAACTCGTGAGATCTCACCCACTTACGCAAAGCATCAAAGGTGAGGCTTTGAACAATAGGTCGCTCATGGGCATCTAATTGATCCAATACTTCTGTGAGTGATCGACCGACCATCACCTCGCCAATTGCTTGCGCAGAAATAGTGATCGCCTCTGATAGCGGAAGGCTGCGTGGTGTTTTTTGGTCGGTCAAATTATTCCGCTCCGGGGTAAGCCCCGTTTTTAGACATGCTGATTAAACGAGCTACCCGCTCCTCCATTGGGGGATGGGTAGAAAAAAGTTGTGAGAGTCCGCCAGCGGTCAAGGGATTGATAATCATCATCTGCGCTGCTTCAGGATGTCGCTCAATCGCTTGAAATGTTGTGCCTTGAGAGTAAGCATGGATTTTTTGTAAGGCTTGCGCTAGCGCCAGAGGATCGGCGCTAATTTCAGCGCCTCCACGATCTGCCTCATATTCACGAGCGCGGGAGACGCTCATCTGAATTAGGCTTGCTGCTAGTGGCGCCAAAATCATGGCCAGTAACGATGCCAGCGGATTGCCTTGTCGGCCTTCTGAATTTCGACCGCCAGCGAACATCGCAAAATTTGCTAATGCAGAAATTGCGCCTGCCATCGTTGCAGCCAAAGTAGAAATTAAGATATCCCGATGCTTTACATGTGCAAGCTCATGCGCCATGACGCCACGCAATTCGCGACTTGAAAGAATTCTGAGAATGCCAGTGGTTGCCGCAACGGAGGCATGCTCAGGATTTCGGCCAGTTGCAAACGCATTTGGTGCGTCCTCATCAATCAAAAATACTTTGGGCATAGGTAGCCCAGCCTTATTAGCTAACTCCTTGACCAGGGCATAGAATTGAGGAGCGGAATGTTCATCCACCTGTTGCGCATTGGTCATTTTCAGCACCATCGTGTCTGAAAACCAATAACTAAAAAAGTTCATGCCGACTGCCATCAATAAGGCTAAGAGCATTCCTTGTTTACCGCCCAGCATGCCACCAACCACGACAAAGAGCGCAGTAATTGCTGCCATCAAAATAGCGGTTTTCGCTAAATTAAACATTTGCGTCTCCTTGCTTACTTATGGATTTTTCAAATCTCATTAAAGGCTCTGCACTTGCACCACCAGAAACACATAGACTGGCAGCAATTCTTTTTCCGCCGGGCTTTTGCATTTCTAAGATCTCAATCACGCCCTCACCACACTGAACAAATACGCCATCTCCACTCAATCCCACAATTTGTCCTGGGATAGCATCTTGGTTCTCTGTCGCTTTACTAGGTAAGCAGGAATTCCAAAATTTGAGTTGCTCGCCATGAAGGCTACTGGTGGATCCCGGGAATGGATTAAAGGCTCGAATACGTCGATCAATTTCAGTGGCGCTTAACTGCCAATCAATCTCGGCTTCACTCTTTAATATTTTCTCCGCATAGGTAATACCTTCGCTAGGCTGAGGTGTTCTGAGAATAACAACGCCTTTATCCAATTCATCGAGAGTCTTCACCATTAACTCAGCGCCAAGGACTGCCAAACGATCATGTAGTGATGCGCTAGTTTCATGCGAAGTAATTTGTAGGTCGCCCACCAAAATAGTATCGCCAGTATCTAAGCCAGCATCCATTTGCATGATGCTCACACCCGTCCTGTCATCACCGCTCTCTATAGCACGCTGAATCGGCGCTGCACCGCGCCACCTTGGCAACAAAGAGGCATGAATATTAAAGCAGCCATATCTACCATTCTGAGAAGCAAGATCAAGAATATCTTGGGGCAGAATTAATCCATAAGCGACAACTACCATTGCATCAAAATCAATATCAGATAAATATTGATGCGCCTCTTGTGCCGCAGTTCTTGTTTCTAAATCCGCATGGCTCCGCTTCAGGGTTTCTGGTTGCAAGACTGGAATATTTTTTTCTTGCGCAAATACTTTTACGGGGCTGGCTTGAAGACGCATGCCGCGGCCCGCACGACGATCTGGTTGTGTAAGCGCTAAAACAATTTGATGACCAGCGCTTTCAATTGCACGCATTGCCTGTGCAGCAAACTCCGGGGTGCCAGCAAAAACAATTTTCATTGGGCGCTTAGCGCTCGCCTACTAATTCTTTTGCGCGCTTTTTCATTTTGAGAGAAATGCGATTGCGCTTTAACATCGAGAGATACTCAACAAATACCTTGCCTTGCAAGTGGTCCATTTCGTGTTGTAAGCAGACCGATAACAGACCGTCTGCCTCTACCTCAAATTCTTTGCCGTTGATGTCAAGGGCCTTTACTCGCACAACTGCTGGGCGATCAACTTCGTCGTAATACTCTGGAACAGAGAGACAGCCCTCGCGCCAGGATTTTTTTTCCGGGCTTGCCCAAACCAATTCTGGGTTGATGAACACCATCAACTCATCTTGATTTTCTGAGACATCAATCACCACGATCCGCTCATGAATATCGACCTGCGTTGCAGCCAAACCAACTCCAGGGGCTTCGTACATTGTCTCGGCCATATCGGCCACAATTTTTTTGATGCGTGCGTCTACCTGAGCCACAGGTTTGGCAACCTTGTGTAGGCGTGGATCTGGATAGCAAAGGACGGTTAATAAAGCCATATGGGAATTATCCAACAGAGTAATCAGACTGTCCCGATAGTTCTATTCCTCCCTATGCCGAAAATTGCTTTATGCACATCCCCAAAACCTCACACATCACCCAAATACAACGAAATGCTCCTAGCTATCCGGCTCGCTTGCTGGATTTATACGACCCGCCCAATTCACTCTATATATATGGGGATATTGATTTGCTGACTTTGCCCATGATCGCCATTGTTGGGTCACGCGCTGCCAGCCCCGAAGGACTCAAAAATGCCCACTACTTTGCTCAAGCCCTATCTGCAGAGGGGTATCTTGTTGTTTCTGGGTTGGCAAAGGGCATTGATGGTGCCGCCCACTTGGGGGCACTTGGGCCGGAACAGAACCGCCCGACTATCGCGGTATGTGGGACTGGGCTAGACCTCGTATATCCAAAGGAGCATCTAGAACTAGCGCACGCCATTGGTAACAGCGGGCTTCTGATTTCTGAGCTTGCACCAGGAGTCGGGCCAAAGGCCTGGCACTTCCCCCGCAGAAACCGCATCATTGCAGCCCTATCCTTGGGAATCCTGGTAATCGAGGCTGCTGAGCGCTCTGGCTCACTGATTACAGCCAGACTGGGCTGTGAGCTGGGTCGTGAAATTTTTGCCATTCCAGGCTCGATACATCACCCACTATCCAGCGGGTGCCACCAACTACTTCAGCAGGGCGCCAAACTAGTCCAATCCCCAAAAGATATTCTTGAGGAGCTGCCAAAATAGGAAAAAACCCTATTTAAGGCCAATTAAAGCGCTATTTTGGCAAAATTAAGCCCCTTAATAAGGCCTAGTTAATCATCAAAAAATGGGGGTTTTGGACTTTTGTCAATTTATCGGTTAATAATAAAAAAGGGTTCGGGGAGGATCGGCCCAAGAATTGGTTTAAATTGATCCCCCTTTTTCACCCATTAAAAACATCATTTTTAGCTCAAATTTAGGCAAAACGCGTGGCAACTAAAGCATCTACCAAAAAAAGCAGCCCAAAGACTTCAACCGTTGATCATCCTAAGGCGCTGATCATTGCGGAGAAACCTTCCGTTGCAAATGACATTGCCAAAGCTTTGGGTGGCTTCACTAAATACGAAGACTATTTCGAGAGCGATGACTTTGTTATTTCTTCTGCAGTTGGCCATCTACTGGAAATCGCTGCCCCCGAGGAATTTGATGTCAAACGTGGCAAGTGGTCGTTTGCAAACCTTCCGGTTGTGCCACCCTATTTTGATTTACGCCCTATAGCTAAAACGGAGTCACGGCTTAAGGTGTTGCAAAAACTCATTAAGCGCAAAGATATTAATGAGCTCATTAACGCGTGTGACGCGGGCCGCGAAGGTGAGTTGATCTTCCGCCTGATTGCGCAGCATGCAAAAGCGCCACAGGCCATTAAGCGCCTCTGGCTGCAATCAATGACGCCCGCAGCCATTCGAGATGGCTTTGCCTCTCTGCGCAGCGATGCCGACATGCAGCCCCTCGCAGACGCGGCACGCTGCCGTTCTGAAGCAGACTGGCTAGTCGGCATCAACGGCACTCGCGCCATGACAGCATTCAACAGCAAAAGTGGTGGATTCTTTCTGACGACAGTTGGTCGAGTACAAACACCAACGCTATCGATCGTAGTTGAGCGTGAAGAACTCATCCGTAAATTTATCTCTAAAGACTACTGGGAAGTGAAAGCGGAGTTCATTGCCGCAGCTGGCGTGTATGAAGGCCGCTGGTTTGATCCCAAGTTTAAGAAAGATGCGGCTATACCTGACGCGCGCGAGAATCGCCTTTGGAGCGAAGCTGCCGCACAGAGCATTGTCGCTGCGTGTCGCGATAAAAAAGCAAGTGTCAAGGAAGAAGCTAAGCCGGCGACCCAACTAGCGCCTCAGCTGTTTGATTTAACCAGTCTGCAGCGTGAAGCGAACGCGCGCTTTGGCTTCTCCGCTAAAAATACCTTGGGTCTAGCCCAAGCGCTTTACGAGCGTCACAAAGTGCTGACCTATCCACGTACAGATGCTAAGGCCCTGCCCGAGGACTATCTAGATACCGTGAAGCAGACCATGGAAAATCTGGCTGAGCACTCTCAAGAATATCGGGCATTCGCTAAGCAAATTTTGCAAGGCGACCCGAAAGATCCAAAAGCTAAGGCGGGATATGGCTGGATCAAACCCAACAAACGGATTTTTGATAACTCAAAAATATCCGATCACTTTGCAATCATCCCCACACTAGAGTCTCCAAAGACCCTTAGCGAGCCAGAGCAAAAGCTTTATGACTTAGTGGTTCGTCGCTTCCTAGCCGTGTTTTATCCTGCGGCTGAATTCCGCGTCACCACCCGCATCACCGAGGCATCAGGGCATCACTTTAAGACAGAGGGTCGCGTACTAGTCACGCCGGGTTGGCTAACGGTCTATGGTAGATCCAATCAAGCCGATGATGAATTAGTGGCGGTGCAAGAAGGTGAAACTGTCCAAAATGAATCTATCGCTGCGGTTCCGCTAAAAACCAAACCACCAGCCCGCTATACAGAAGCCACATTATTGTCTGCAATGGAGAGTGCTGGTAAATGGGTAGATGATGATGACATGCGTGAAGCCATGGCTGAAAAAGGCTTGGGCACACCTGCAACGCGTGCAGCCATTATTGAGGGCTTACTTGCAGAAAGGTATATGGTTCGCGAAGCGCGTGAACTCATTCCCACCGCTAAAGCATTCCAATTAATGACACTCTTGCGTGGCTTAGATGTTGAAGAATTAACCAGGCCCGATCTCACAGGTAACTGGGAAAATAAACTCTCCTTGATTGAGCGTGGCGAGATGAATCGCGACACCTTTATGCAAGAAATTGCACAGATGACGCAACGTATCGTCAAGCGCGCAAAAGAATATGACAGTGACACCATTCCTGGTGACTATGCGACTATGTCTACGCCGTGCCCACACTGTAAGGGCGCTGTTAAAGAAAATTATCGTCGCTTTGCCTGTGAGAAATGTGGCTTTACGATTAGCAAAACTCCGGGTGGGCGCGCATTCGAATACCCAGAAGTAGAAGAATTGCTTCGTGAAAAAACCATTGGGCCGTTGCAGGGATTCCGTAGCAAGATGGGAAGGCCGTTTGCGGCAATTATTAAGTTAAGCGAAATTCCTGAAGATGATGCCGATTATCCAAACGCGGGCTTTAAGCTTGAGTTTGATTTTGGTAACAATCAAGAAGATGAGTCTGAGGCAATTGACTTTACAGGTCGGCAGGCTTTGGGTGTTTGTCCAAAATGCTCTGGTGCCGTATATGAAGATGGCATGCGTTACCTTTGTGAAAATAATACCGGCCCAAATAAGTCATGCGATTTCAAAACAGGCAAGGTCGTTTTGCAACAAGAAATTTCTGCTGAGCAAGTTCAAAAATTGCTCACTGAAGGTAAAACCGATTTGCTGACGAATTTCAAATCTAATCGTACCGGGCGCGGCTTTAAAGCCTACCTAGCTTTAGGTACGGATGGCAAAATTGGTTTTGAGTTCGAAGCAAAGGCACCTAAAGCTGGTGCTGTCGCTAAAGCTCCTGCGAAGAAGCGAGCGGGTGCAAGCGCGGCAACTAAGTCTGTGGCAAAGCCCAAACGCGCTAGCAAAGCAAAGTCATCTTCGAGCACTTGAGCGGTAATGAGTTTGGCCGCTAAGGCCGACCAAAGCGCACCTCTCGATCCCAGGGCTGTTGCCAAAAATATCCCTGGGCGCTGAGCAAGCGCACCAATAATCGGCAGACGATCGCCAGCTACACAGCGAACGCCCACAAAGCTTCCAGCCTTTTGAAGCTGGCTGATATCACCCTCCGCATAACTCAGCAGACCCCTTGCCTGCTCGCGATTAAAGTCATCGCTTGAATCCCAATCTTGAAGATCAGACTCTCCTTCATCAAAACTTGAGCCCACAATCCATTCATAACTTCTATCAGCCAATTGTTTTGACGGCAGGCAATATCCATCACCCGAAATTGCAGTTCTTGGTAGCAGAGGTGTCCATACACTATCTGCGGCTACAGAAAAAATGCTCAGCTGTCCACGTACTGGCCTCAAGGGAAGTCGAACACCTATGCTAGCGGCTAACTTTTTGGTTTCAAGCGCTGCAGCAATAATGACCTTGTCGGCAGTCATGATTTCCTGATTTTGGAAGTCAAATAACTTCCAGCCCAAATCAGCTTTCTCCAATCTTGCTACAGAGGTATTCCAGTAACAATTGAGTTTTGGATGAGGCTTTAGCGCATCTTTGGTTGCTTCCGATAAATTGAGTGATGCGCCCCGTGGAAGCCAAATGCCGTCTTGATTCACTCCACAGGCTTGCAGTGCTTGATGCGCATAAAGCGCTTGCGCCATACTTTCGTCATGATCGAGTGATTGCAGATAACTCGCGACATCATCACGATTAAAAATCTTATCTTTCTTGCTTGGCTGAAATATGCCATGCTGATTCCAAATATGGCCCCAGCGAGCCTCAGCCATCAAAAATGCAATGCGAGTTAAGCGTAATAAACGGGGGGCGCCACGACCAACATGGGGATGAGCAATAGCGTAGGAGTGGCTAGAACATGCTGATGCAGGGTTAGGTGCGGATTCAACTATGCATACCGTTTGACCACGCTCAAGCAGCTCACTGGCAATGCTTGCACCTGCAATGCCTGCCCCAATCACCACGATGTCATGGTGTTGGGGAGAGGTCATTAAATAAAAATGTTGTTAAAAAGGCTTCTTAAATTTCTAGGGGATGCCTAGGCGTTTAAGCGCTTCTCAATTTTGCTGCGGGCTTCGATTAATTCTTTAGGCAAACGCTCGCCTAAATGCTCAAATAATTCAGAATGTAGTTTGAGCTCGTTCTTCCAATCGTCAACAGCAACAGTGATAGCTTTCTCGAATTTTTCTAACGAATAATCAAGACCATCCCAATGCATATCAGCATGTTCTGGGCAAATACCAAATACTGTTTCTGTGCCCTTAGCTGTGCCTTCGGCACGACCCAAGATCCAAGAAAGTACGCGCATGTTTTCGCCGAAACCAGGCCATACAAACTTGCCACTTTCATCTTTGCGGAACCAATTCACGCAATAGATTTTTGGCAACACAGCGCCCTCAGCAGCAAGCTTGCTACCGATGTTCAACCAGTGTTGGAAGTAATCACTCATGTTGTAGCCAGCAAACGCAATCATTGCGAAAGGATCGCGACGAACAACGCCTACTTGGCCCGTGATCGCAGCAGTAGTCTCAGAACCCATTGTTGCGGCCATGTAAACGCCCTCTACCCAGTCGCGCGCTTCACTCACCAGCGGCACAGTATTTGAACGACGACCACCAAATAAGAACGCATCAATCGCGACGCCTTCTGGATCATCCCAATTAGGATCAACCGCAGGGTTGTTAGTAGCGGCTACGGTGAAACGTGAATTTGGATGCGCCGCTTTGCGGCCAGCAGCACCGTCAGCAGGTGTCCAGTCTTTGCCTTGCCAATCAATTAAATGCGCTGGAGGGGTCTCGGTCAACCCTTCCCACCAAACATCGCCATCATCAGTTAAACCAACGTTAGTGAAAATCACATCTTGATTTAATGAGTCGAGACAGTTTGGATTGGTTTGACGATTGGTTCCTGGAGCAACGCCAAAGTAGCCGGACTCTGGGTTAATCGCAAACAAGCGGGTCTTGCCTGTAACGGCATCTTTGCGCGGCTTGATCCATGCAATGTCATCACCAACTGTAGTGACCTTCCAGCCCTCAAATCCCTTTGGAGGAATCATCATAGAGAAGTTGGTCTTGCCACAAGCTGACGGGAATGCGGCAGCGATATGGTATTTCTTACCCTCGGGTGAAGTCACACCCAAGATCAACATGTGCTCTGCTAACCAACCCTGGTCGCGCCCCATGTTTGAAGCGATGCGCAATGCAAAGCACTTTTTACCCAGTAAGGCATTGCCGCCATAACCAGATCCGAAAGACCAGATTTCACGAGTTTCTGGGTAATGAACAATGTACTTGTTTTTGTTGTTAGGCCAAGCAACGTCTTTTTCACCAGCAGCCAAAGGCTTACCAACTGTATGGATACAAGGAACGAATTCGCCGGTAGCGCCAAGCTGATCAATCACTGCTTTGCCCATGCGGGTCATCAGGCGCATGTTGATAGCAACATATGGGCTGTCAGAAAGCTCAACGCCAATATGGGCGATTGGGGAGCCAATTGGGCCCATTGAGAATGGCACTACGTACATTGTTCTACCGCGCATACAACCATCAAACAATGGTTGGAGGGTGGCGCGCATTTCACTTGGCTCTACCCAGTTATTAGTTGGGCCTGCATCCTCTTTTTTTGCAGAACAAATAAAGGTACGATCTTCAACGCGAGCTACATCATCAGGATCAGACAATGCTAAGAATGAGTTTTTACGCTTGGCTGGATTAAGGCGTTTGAATACGCCCGCCTTTACCAAAAGCTCACAAAATTCATCATATTCAGACTGGGAACCATCACACCAGTGGATCTTGTCAGGCTTAGTTAAGGCGGCTACATCTGCCACCCATTGAATCAGTTTTTGATTTTTTACGTACTCAGGTGCATTGGTGTTGATAGTCATGAGAGTCCTATGAAATGTAATATTTTTAATCGCACTATTTTAACATTTTGGGCATATTTTTAGGGATGGGCCTACCAAGTGCAAACCCTTTATTTACCAATACAAAATTGGCTAAATATCTTGCCCAAAAGATCATCTGGAAGCAGTTTTCCAGTGATTTGCCCAAGCTGATCTTGCGCTAAACGGAGCTCTTCTGCAAACAACTCCAGTGATATGTTGCCATCTGCTGCGAATTGTTGAGATTTCTCCAAATGGTTAGCTGCCCTATCCAGACAATCTAAGTGCCGCCTACGCGCCACAATGGCGCCCTCTTGAGAGCCACCCCAGCCTACAGACTCTAGGATTTTCTGTTTTAGGGTCTCGATACCATCCCCAGTCTTGGCTGAAATGAATAAGGGAGGGTTTTTACCTTGACTGGGGATAGGCAGACCTGACAAATCCGATTTATTGTTGACCTCTAAAACGGGGCATTTGGATGGAAGGGTTTTCAATATTTGGGTTTTCAACTCGGAAACCTCTGTGGCTTGCGCTACGTCCGAGGCGCCTGGTGCTTGCAGAAAAATAACCAAATCAGCGGCCCGAATGGCCTCCCAAGATCTTTCAATACCCTTTGCCTCAACTAGATCGCTAGTTTCTCGCAATCCAGCGGTATCAATGATGTGCATGGGGACGCCGCCAATAGTGATGCTCTCCTTAACGCGATCTCGTGTAGTTCCAGCGATCGGAGTGACGATGGCTACCTCTTCACCAGCCAGTCGATTAAGAAGAGAGCTTTTTCCTACGTTGGGTGCGCCAGCTAAAACCAGCTGAATACCATCCCTCAATATCTTTCCCTGTTTTGCGCCCTCTCTTAGCGCACGCAACTTTTTCATCACCGTACCAAGGCGCTCGCGAGCTTGAGCATTCTCTAAAAACTCAATCTCCTCTTCGGGGAAGTCCAGGGTGGACTCCACCAAAATGCGTAGCTGGGTAATTTCTTCAATCAGACTATTGATGTCGTTTGAGAAAGCGCCCTGCAATGAGCGTGCCGCACCGCGAACTGCGGCCTCACTTTGAGCATCAATTAAATCCGCAATAGCCTCCGCTTGAGCTAAATCGATTTTGTTGTTGAGATAGGCGCGCAAGGAAAATTCTCCCGGCTCCGCAATTACTAGGCCCCGGTCTTTTCCTAACTCGAGACATCGCTTCATGACCAGCTCTAAGAGTTGTGGCCCACCATGGCATTGCAGCTCTAAGACATCCTCCCCAGTAAAGGAGGCGGGGGCCGCAAAGTAAATAGCAATGAGTTGATCGATCGAGGCGCCTTGAGCATCACGGAGTGTGAGAAGGTTAGCCTGACGAGGAGCAAGCGATTTTTGAAATAAAGCTTCGGCCATTGGCAAAAGCTGAGGCCCGCTAATACGAATGACGCCAACGCCAGCCTTGCCTGGAGCGGTGGCAACCGCAATGATGGGTAGCTTTCTAGTCATCATTGCGGGTACTCCTTATATCTATAGGCAGCTAAAAATTTTATTTAGCCGGCTTCTTTCCAAACATTTGATTGATCTGCCATTGTTGAGCGATCGAAAGTAAGTTGTTCACTACCCAGTACAGAACCAAGCCCGCAGGGAAGAAGAAGAACATCACCGAGAATACGAGCGGCATATACATCATCACCTTAGCCTGAATTGGATCTGGTGGCGTTGGGTTTAATTTGGTTTGAACAAACATGGAGGCAGCCATGATGATCGGCAAAATGTAATACGGGTCTGGGACTGATAGATCATGAATCCATCCAATCCACGGTGCATTGCGCATTTCTACTGAAGACAACAGAACCCAGTACAAAGAAATAAATACGGGGATCTGAATCACTACCGGCAAGCAACCACCCAAAGGATTAATTTTTTCCTTGCGATACATCTCCATCATCGCTTGATTTAGTTTTTGTGGCTCACCCTTATATTGCTCCTTCATTGCAATCAGTCTTGGCTGCACTTCTTTCATACGCGCCATTGACTTATAGCTTGCTGCGGAAAGTGGGAAGAACACCAACTTAATCAAAATGGTTAACAGGATAATTGACCAACCCCAGTTACCAACATATGCGTGGATATTTTCTAGCAACCAAAAAATAGGTTTAGCAAGAATAGTGAGATAGCCATAATCTTTTAATAAAGCAAATCCAGGGGCAATTGTTTCTAAAACACTTTCTTCTTGAGGCCCTACAAATAGTTTTGCTTTTTCAACCACTGTTGATCCTGGCGCAATTACACCAAGCGGGGTTTGCATGCCAATACGGTAAAGGTTGTTATCAATCTTTCCCGCATATATGTCACGCGCCATTTTGTCGCCAGGAATCCAGGCGCTAGCAAAATAGTGTTGAACCATGGCGATCCATGCCGGGTCTCCAGCTGGTACTTGGGTTGGGATGGTAATTTTGTTTTTATCAATAGCCGTGAACTCAAGCTTATTGAATTTTTCTTTTTCGGTATAAGCGGCTGGGCCAGTAAACGTGCTTGCTGAGAATGCGCCACCAAAGGGTCCAATTTTTTGCTCTTGTGAAGCATCGCGAACAATCTCAGTGTAGAGAACTAAAGGCGCTGCATTTGCATTACTTTGAGTAATGCGATGCCCAACATCAACAACATAACTACCCGGACTTAAGATAAATGTCTTCTCTAGTTTTACGCCATTGCGCTCGCTAGCTAGAACAATAAAAGGTTTTCCAGACCCATCTTTACCAGACTGCACCAATTTAAATGCACTAGTGTGATTGGGTAAGTCTGCATTGCCCAAAGCAATTAAGCCAGAACGCGCAAAATATTTGTGATTGGGTAGATATTGGAATAGCTCAACTGGTTTTTTTTCTGCGGTAAGTTGTTTCGGCAACTTCGCATCAATAATGTTGCCACCATTGGCGCTGATTTCTAAAATCAATACATCGTTTTGTAAAACAAATTTTTCGGATGTTTCTATTGCGCCCGCAACAACAGCAGGCGCTTGGTTCGGCGCCAGAATGTTTGGGTTTTGTACTGGCGATGGAATATCTATTTTGGCCGGTGGCGCTTTATCCGCTACAACGGCAGTGCTTGTTGGGCTTCCACCAAACATCGATGGCTTTCCTTCGTGAACCTGCCAGTTGTTGTACAACATGAGGCCGGACATAGAAAAGACTGCCCAAAGAATTGTTTTTTTAAAGTCCATTTGCATTCACTTAATGATGATGTGTTGGTTTTACCGCGGGGTCGTGTCCGCCTTGTGACCATGGGTTGCAACGCAAAACACGCCACACCATTAGCCTAAAGCTTTTTAAAAATCCATAGTTCGCGAAGCAGTCGCATGCATATTGGGAGCAAGAGGGCTCAAATTTACAATGCATACCAACGAAAGGGCTAAGTGCTATTTGATAGAGTCTCACAGCCTTAATGGCAACTTTGTTTAGTAGGTGCACGTTAAATTAGCCCTGCAATTTGAGTTCGCAGAATATCTTTTTCTTTGTTTCTGAGTCTGCCACGGGTTTCGCGACCAATTGGTTTTTTTAGCTTCACTACAACATCGCTGCTGAGGTTTGTGGCCTGCGCGCTCCTGATTAGTTCTCGGATCATGCGCTTTAATTGGTTGCGATCTACCGCACGCTTAGCTAGTTTTTTAGCTACCGCAATACCTAAATCTGGTTTCGCGCCCTGATCAGCGGATGCCAAATACAAACCCCAATACAAACTTGTCTTGGGGCGTGTTTTTAGTAACTCAGAAATCCTAGCGCTATTCAACTTCTAAATTAAACGGCTAGACGTTTGCGGCCTTTAGCGCGACGAGCGTTTAATACTGCGCGTCCACTCTTAGTTTTCATACGAATACGGAATCCGTGAGTGCGTTTACGACGTGTTACTGAGGGTTGGTATGTTCTTTTCATGATTCATCCTGCAAAACCACGTATTTTCCTTGTTGCACAGCAAAAGGTCAACCGCTACGGAAGAATATATAGGTATTTTTCTCTATTTTATAAGGTTACATTTACCAAGCCCTTGATTTTTCTCATTTTTTTAGTTTTATACACAACTTATCCACAGGTTTTCCACGTTTTTCTAGCTTGTGGATAACTTTGGGGGATCGCTACAATGGATCCTCCAAAAATATGAGTAACTTACAGAATCCCCCCACATTGAATTCACTTAGCCCACTGGGGTTTTGGGACGGCGCCCTTGGTGCTCTCGCGCGCGAGCTCTCCCCCCAACAATTTAAAACCTGGATTCAACCTTTGAGTTTGGTTTCTTATGATGAAAGTGAGCAATCACTCATTGTTGGGGCACCAAATAGATTCAAACTAGATTGGATAAAGAAGACTTTTTCTGACCGATTCCAAGAGATGGCAGACCAGTACTTTGGACACCCAATCACACTTAGTTTTATTTTGAACGTCGATGGGTCGAGCACCCAAGCCATGGAAGTCCTCACACCCCAGGAAAAGCTTGAGCCACAAGAGCTTGTAATTGGCCCAGATAGCACCTCTACAGAGGAGCGGGCTTTTGAGATAGAAGACCACTCTAAACTCAACCCAAACCTTACTTTTGAGACTTTTGTAACCGGAAAAGCCAATCAACTTGCAAGGGCTGCATCAATTCAGGTTGCCCACAACCCGGGCACCTCTTACAACCCAATGTTTTTATATGGCGGGGTGGGTTTAGGTAAGACCCATTTAATCCATGCGATTGGAAACCACCTACTCAAAGAGAAGCCTAACGCTCGAATTCGATACATTCATGCTGAGCAGTATGTATCTGACGTGGTTAGGGCTTATCAACAAAAGGCTTTTGATCGTTTTAAGCGCTATTACCACTCTTTAGACCTGTTATTGATTGACGATATTCAATTTTTTAGCGGTAAATCACGTACGCAGGAAGAATTTTTCTACGCCTTTGAGGCGCTTTTAAGCAACAAAGCTCAGGTCATTATTACCAGTGACACCTATCCAAAAGAAATGGCTGGAATAGATGATCGTCTTATTTCACGTTTTGACTCGGGTTTAACTGTTGCCATCGAACCCCCCGAACTTGAGATGCGGGTTGCTATTTTAATGAAGAAGGCCCTGAGCGAGGGCATCCCTATGAGTGAGGACGTAGCCTTTTTTGTGGCAAAGCACCTAAGATCTAACGTACGCGAGCTAGAGGGCGCATTAAGGAAGATTTTGGCATTTGTTCGCTTCCACGGTAAAGAGGTCACGATTGACGTGGCCAGGGTGGCCCTAAAAGACTTGCTATCAATACAAAATCGACAGATTTCAGTAGAAAACATTCAAAAAGCGGTGGCAGACTTTTACAGCATCAAGGTTGCCGACATGTACTCTAAAAAGCGTCCGGCAAATATAGCTCGTCCGAGGCAAATTGCGATGTTTATGGCTAAGGAGTTGACCCAAAAAAGCCTCCCAGAGATCGGTGAGCTATTTGGTGGACGAGACCACACCACTGTTTTGCACGCTGTTCGGAAGATTGGCGAAGAGCGCTCCCATGATGGGCAGCTTAATCATGAAATCCACGTTATTGAACAAACCCTTAAATCATAGGTTTTTGCCTGTGGATAAGGTTGTGGATGACTTATTGGATAACTTTGGGGACAACATGTGGATAAATTGTGGAAAGCCCACGCTTCATGCAAAAATAGGGTGTTGATGAAAAGTTATCCAATATTTATACAGTGTTTATACAAAAGTTTTCCACAGGTTTTTTTGGTTTTAATGGGTTGTTTTATATACGGTTTTTGAGTTATCCACCGAAATAACGAGCCTTATTACTACTACTAATAAGATATATACAAGGATTTAAAAGCAATGCAACTCGTAAACACTTCACGTGACAGTTTATTAAAACCACTTCAGGTTGTTAGTGGCATTGTTGAACGTAGACACACCTTACCTATTTTGGCGAACCTGTTGTTTAAAAAGCAGGGGGATAAGGTATCGTTTATATCAACGGATATAGAGATCCAAATTACGACCAATGCGAATTTTGGTGTTGGTACAGAGGATGTCACCACTACTGTTGCTGCTAGAAAGTTACTTGATATCTTGCGCGCCCTTCCTGAGGGTCCTGTAGCGCTAAATCTTAAAGACAATAAGATGGTCGTCCAAAGCGGTAAAAGCCGCTTCTCATTACAAACCCTCTCTGCCACAGAATTTCCTGTGATGCAAAGTGTGGGTGAGGTGACTGCTAGTTGGAAAATGACTCAAAAAAGTTTTCGTCAACTGGTTAGTCAAGTTCATTTTGCAATGGCGCAACAAGATATTCGTTATTACCTTAACGGCATGTTGTTGGTTGTTGAGGGCAAGCAGGTGATTGCTGTAGCAACCGATGGTCATCGTTTAGCCTATTCGCAGGTTGAGTTGGCGGAGGCCCCAGTGGGCTCTGGTCAGAGACAGGAAATTATTATTCCTCGTAAAACCATTCTCGAGTGTCAGCACCTCCTAGAAGACTCTGATGAGATGTTGGAAATGAGTCTCACATCAAACCAGGTGAAATTTACTTTTGGTGATATTGAGTTGATCTCAAAGTTGGTTGAAGGTAAATTCCCCGACTTTCAGCGCGTAATACCTAAAGGTCACAAAAACTCATTGGTGGTCGGTCGGGATGTTCTGCAATCCGCGTTGCAGCGCGCCGCAATTCTTACCACTGATAAATTTAAGGGTGTACGTTTTTCTCTATCACCTAATCGAATTACTGTTCAATCAACCAATGCTGAGCAAGAAGAAGCGCAAGAAGAGATTGAAACTGAATATGCTGGTGACGCGGTAGAAATTGGTTTCAACGTAAGTTACTTGTTAGATGTTTTGTCAAACTTGAAGAATGAAAAAATTCAAATTAGTTTGGGTGATGCCAACAGCAGTGCGGTGATTACCTTACCTGGTTCGGAAGACTTCAAGTATGTTGTGATGCCAATGCGTATTTAATTTAGAAAAAAATGACTGAAGAAAAAAAAGTAGTTGAGCAGTACGGTGCATCATCAATTCAAATCTTAGAAGGTCTTGAAGCTGTTCGTAAGCGCCCAGGTATGTACATTGGAGACACCTCCGATGGAACAGGATTGCACCACTTAGTCTTTGAGGTTTTAGATAACTCTATTGATGAGGCCTTAGCAGGTTATTGCACTGAGATTACTGTTGTCATTCAAACTGATAACTCAATCTCTATTGTTGACAACGGTCGCGGTGTTCCAACTGGCATTAAATACGACGATAAACACGAGCCTAAAAGAAGTGCAGCTGAGATTGTAATGACCGAGTTACATGCTGGTGGTAAGTTTGACCAGAATAGTTATAAAGTCTCCGGCGGTCTGCACGGCGTTGGTGTAAGTTGCGTTAATGCATTGTCGAAATGGTTAAAGTTAACCATCCGTCGTGACGGTAAAGCTCACTACATGGAGTTTGCCCGTGGCGTTATTCAGAATCCCAATATTCAAGAGGAAAATGGTGTTGCAATTTCACCAATCACTGTAGTTGGTGACACTACATTATCTGGTACTGAGGTTCACTTCCTAGCTGATGAAGATATTTTTGGAAACATAGAGTTTCATTATGAAATTCTTGTTAAGCGTATTCGTGAACTCTCGTTCTTAAATAACGGTGTTCACATTAAATTAATTGATCAACGCTCTGGTCAAGAAGAGGATTTCGCTTTCTCTGGTGGTGTAAAAGGTTTTGTTGAATATATCAATCAAACAAAAAATGTTCTACATCCAAATATTTTTTATGCAGAGGGTATGCGCCCCTCGGATTTGGGTGGCAACATTACTGCTGAAGTATCTATGCAGTGGAATGACAGTTTTAGCGAGCAAGTATTGTGTTTTACGAACAATATTCCTCAGCGTGATGGTGGTACCCACCTTACTGGGTTGCGCGCGGCGATGACGCGCGTCATCAATAAATACATTGATGAGCATGAGGTAGCAAAAAAAGCGAAAGTGGAAATTTCTGGCGATGATATGCGTGAGGGCCTTGCCTGCGTTTTATCGGTTAAAGTTCCTGAGCCTAAATTTTCAAGCCAAACAAAAGACAAATTAGTTTCTAGCGAGGTTCGTGGACCTGTTGAAGAAATTGTTGCTGAGGCTCTAAGTGCTTATTTGCAAGAGCGCCCAGCTGATGCCAAAATTCTGTGCGGGAAAATTGTAGATGCAGCACGTGCCCGCGAAGCGGCACGTAAGGCGCGTGACATGACGCGACGCAAGGGTGTTTTGGATGGCTTGGGCCTTCCTGGAAAATTAGCTGATTGCCAAGAAAAAGATCCAACCAAATCTGAATTATTTATTGTCGAGGGAGACTCTGCGGGAGGCTCTGCGAAGCAGGGACGTGATCGCCGCTTTCAAGCAATTCTGCCCCTTAAGGGAAAAATTCTCAACGTTGAGAAAGCGCGTTTTGACAAAATGTTGGCCAGCCAAGAGGTGGTAACTTTAATTACTGTGCTTGGTACGGGTATCGGTATTGAAGAATATAAGGCCGACAAACTGCGTTATCACCGCATCATTATCATGACCGACGCGGACGTCGATGGAAGCCACATTCGCACACTTTTACTTACCTTCTTCTATAGGCAGATGCCTGAGTTGATTGAGCGGGGTCACATCTATATTGCGCAACCACCTTTATATAAGGTCAAGTTTGGCAAGAATGAGCAGTACATTAAAGATGATGCTGAGCTTAATCAACTTCTCTTAAAAATTGCTCTTGAGTCAGCATCACTTCAAACGCCTACTGGTGAAATTATCGAGGGCGCTGCATTGGGAGAGTTGGCCAAACACTATCAAGTTATTCAATCCATTGTGGATCGCCTTTCCCGAACCATTGATGAGGATGCCTTGCGCGCCATTGCTTCTGGTACGCAGTTAAATTTAGATACAGAAGCGTCCGCACAAGAATCTGCAGAGCGCCTTCGTGTCGCGCTAGCGGACTCTCTAAATCCCTTGGCTTTGCCCCCAGAAATTATTGTGCAAAAGGAAGAGCGAACCGATCGCTTTAAGTTGCTACTATCCCGCCGTATTCATGGAAACCTCAAGTTGTCCGCTATTAACTCCGACTTTGTTCATGGTGATGACTATCAAAGTCTGGCAAACGCTGCTGCGGTTTTATCTGGAAAAGTATTGCCAGGCTCAAAGGTACGCCGTGGCGACCCAGACAAAAACCAAAAGGAACAAGCTATTCAAAACTTCAGAGCAGCTTTTGCCTGGCTTCTCTCTGAGGCGGAACGCGTACTTAGCCGTCAGCGTTACAAGGGTCTTGGTGAGATGAACCCATCACAGTTATGGGAAACCACAATGGATGCTAACTCACGCACCTTGCTCCAAGTCAAAATTGAAGATGCTATTACTGCGGATCAAGTTTTTACTACCTTGATGGGTGACGAGGTTGAACCGCGCCGCGCGTTTATTGAGAAAAATGCCCTAATTGCCCGCAACCTGGATGTTTGACTTAAATGAGCAAAAAGAAATTAGTAATCCCTAAAATTGATCGTTCACGCATTATTGTTAAGTCTTCACCCATTCATGGAAAGGGTGTTTTTGTAGCAAAGCCAATTAAAAAAGGCGATGCCATCATTGAGTACAAGGGCGAGCGTATTAGTTGGAAGTTGGCTGAGAAACGGCACCCACATGATCCAAAAGATCCAAACCATACCTTTTACTTTTCATTGGAAGATGGCCGTTGCATTGATGCCAAGTATGGTGGTAATGCCGCCCGCTGGATTAATCACTCATGCAAACCAAGTTGTGAAACCCGGGAAGATAGTTTTGATGGAGAGCCCCGCGTTTTTATTTATGCTAAACGAGACCTTAAGTTGGGCGAAGAGCTTTTTTATGACTACTCGCTTGATGTTGAGGGTCGCGTTACCAAGCAAATGAAAAAAGATTACGAGTGTCGTTGCGGTGCAAAAAAATGCCGTGGCACTATGCTATCCCTTGACAATAAGTAACCCGTAGAAAATGTTGTTTGTTAGTATTCAAGATTTAGAGGCTGCCATCAATTATTGGCGCAGCCAATCTCCCGCGGTAGGTGAAGAGCTTCATTTGTGCCCAGAGGCGGCGGCACTTGCAAAACCTTATGCCCTCATGATTATTCAAGGGGCCCAAAGGGTTCCCATGGATGTTTTGGATGAAGTGGCAATGTCAGCAATTCAAGTTTTTCTAAAAAACACGCATAGAAATTAATCACCACACCCTTCGAGTGTTTAGGGTTATTGCTATATTAGTAAATGCTCTCTTAAGGTATTCTCAAACTCTTGCCCATGGAAGGGTATAAGGATTTGAGCTTGCAAGAAACAATATTAAAAACAATTGGCCTTGGAAAAACCTTTAAAGGCTTTTCCGCTGTGAGTGATGTCAATTTAGATGTCGCTCGAGGAACTATTCACGCCCTTATTGGACCCAATGGAGCTGGTAAGACTACCTGCTTTAATCTCCTCACAAAATTCTTAGAGCCCACCAGTGGCCAAATCTTATTTAATGGTTTTGACATCACCAAAGAAAAGCCCGCTCAAATCGCGCGACGTGGGGTTGTTCGGTCGTTTCAGATCTCCGCCGTTTTTCCACACCTTAGCGTCTTGGAAAATGTTCGTGTTGCACTGCAGCGAGGTCTAGGTACGGAGTTTCATTTTTGGAGGTCTGGGGACTCTCTTAATGTTCTCAATGAGCGTGCTGAGGAGCTTTTGTGTGAGGTTGGTTTGGCTGATTTTGCCCATGAGGAGACCTTAAACCTTGCTTACGGACGTAAAAGAGCCCTAGAAATCGCTACCACCATGGCAATGGAGCCTGAATTAATGCTCTTGGATGAGCCAACACAGGGAATGGGGCACGAGGATGTAGAGCGTGTCACAGAATTGATTGATAGAGTCGCTAAAGGCCGCACTATTTTGATGGTTGAACACAATATGAAGGTGGTTTCTTCTATTGCAGACCGTATTACGGTATTGCAACGGGGATCTATCTTGGCTGAGGGCTCCTATCATGAGGTCTCAAGCAACCCCTTGGTGATAGAGGCTTATATGGGCAGTCATGGGGGTGACAACCTATGAGCAACATGGCGCTTGAAGTCAAAAATCTTGAGTCTTGGTATGGGGAGTCTCACATTCTTCATGGTGTGAACTTTGCCGTACGTGATGGTGAGGTGGTTACCCTTTTGGGGCGCAATGGTGCTGGCCGCAGCACTATTTTAAAAACTATCTTGGGCTTAACTAGCAAAAGAACGGGATCGGTAGAGGTTTACGGCAAGCAAACTATTGCAATGCCTACGTACAGAATTGCACGCTTGGGGGTTGGTTTTTGCCCAGAAGAGCGCGGTATCTTTGCGAGCTTAAGTACCGAAGAAAACTTGATGTTGTTGCCAGAGATAGCTCCTGGCGGCATGGGATTAGATGAGATTTATGAAATGTTCCCCAACCTTTATGAGAGACGCAATAGCCCTGGTACTAGATTGTCGGGTGGCGAGCAGCAAATGCTTGCAATGGCGCGCATTCTGAGGACGGGCGCAAAACTATTGTTGCTTGACGAGATTACCGAGGGCCTGGCTCCGGTGATTGTTCAAAAACTGGGTGAGGTGGTAACGAGCCTGCGTAATAAGGGCTTCACCATTGTGTTGGTAGAGCAAAATTTTCGCTTCGCAGCGCCTTTAGCTGACCGTCATTATGTGGTTGAGCACGGCAACGTAGTTGAGGTTGTCAATCAAAATGAGCTTACTGAGAAGGCAAGCCTATTAAATGAGTATCTTGGTGTTTAGTGGTTATCTATAGGAGACAACAATGAAGTTAAAGCAAATTACCGCGTGTCTGGTGGCGGCAACCTTTTTTGGTTCAAATCCAGCCTTTGCCCAAACACCTAAAGTCAGCGGCGACGTAATCAAAATTGGTGTATTGACTGATCTATCTTCAACCTATTCTGATTTGGCTGGTCCTGGTGCCGTCATTGCAGCAAAAATGGCGATTGCTGACTTTTCAAAAGATGGCACTGTTATTGGTAAAAAAATCGAGTTAGTTAGTGCTGACCACCAAAACAAAGCAGACATTGCCGCAAACAAAGCGCGTGAGTGGTATGACAAGGATGGTGTTGATGTCATTGTTGAGTTGGTGTCCACCAACGTTGCCCTAGCCGTAATGGAAGTTGCAGAGCAAAAAAATAAAATTACACTGGTATCTGGAGCTGGCTCTTTACCTATTACCAATGAAAAATGCACGGCTAATAATGTTCATTGGGCCTACGATACTTATGCGCTCTCAAACGGTACAGGTAAGGCGATTGTTAAGCAGGGTAAAAAGAATTGGTACTTCATTACTGCAGACTACGCTTTTGGCGCGGCCTTAGAGAAAGATGCAACCGCTGTTGTAACTGCTAATGGCGGTAAAGTTTTGGGAACCAGTAAGCACCCATTCCCTAATAGCGACTTCTCCTCTTATCTGCTGAAGGCGCAAGCTAGTGGCGCCGATGTAGTTGCTTTAGCAAATGCGGGCCAAGACACCATTAATACTGTTAAACAAGCCTCTGAGTTTGGTATTAACAAAAAGCAAACAGTTGTTCCTTTGTTGATGTTTATTTCCGATGTTCACTCTTTGGGTTTAAATGCTGCACAAGGCATGTACCTGACCGAAGGATTCTATTGGGATAAAGACGAAAAAACCCGCGCATTCTCTAAGCGCTTTATCTTGCAACATAAGCGTATGCCAACCATGGTTCAGGCTGGTGTTTATTCATCTGTTCTCGCTTATTTAAACGCAGTGCAAAAAGCGGGCACTGATGATACTCAAGCTGTGATGAAGGCGCTTAAATCCACCAATATTGATGACGGTCTCTTCAAGGGCAAGATCCGGGCTGACGGTAAGTTTGAGCATGACATGTATCTCTTGGAAGTGAAGAAGCCTTCTGACTCTAAGAGCCCGTGGGATTACTACTATGTACGCGCTACGATCCCCGCCGCTGAAGCTACTTTGCCGCTTTCTCAGTCGAAGTGTAAGTTGGTTAACAAGTAATTTTTTAGAAATCAAGTATGTTTGAACTTCTTGGTATCACCCCACAAGGGCTGGTTGCTCAGCTCTTGGTGGGGCTGATTAATGGCTCTTTTTATGCCATATTGAGTTTGGGTCTGGCCATTATTTTTGGCCTGCTCAATATCATCAATTTTTCGCATGGTGCGCAATATACGATGGGAGCGTTCGTCGCGTGGATTGGTCTGACTCAGGTGGGTCAATGGTTTGGCTTTCCGGAATTCTCAATTAATTATTGGTTCGCATTAATTTTGGTTCCCTTGGTTATGGCGGGCTTCGGTTTAATTCTTGAGCGCACAATGCTCAGACGCCTCTATCACCTAGACCATCTTTATGGCTTGCTACTTACTTTCGGCCTGGCTTTAATCATTGAGGGTATGTTCCGTCATTGGTATGGTATCTCTGGTGAGAGCTATCCAGCCCCCGAGTTGCTGCAAGGTGCCATCCCTTTAGAGTCGATCGGTATTATTTTGCCCAAGTATCGTTTGTGGGTAGTGGTCATTTCTTTGGTGGTTTGTTTCTCCACTTGGTATGTGATTGAGAGAACTAAATTGGGCGCCTACCTTCGTGCTGGTACGGAAAATCCTAAATTACTTCAGGCCTTTGGTATTAATGTTCCTTTAATGATTTCTTTGGCCTATGCCTACGGTGTGGGTCTTGCTGGTTTTGCTGGTGTTTTGGCCGCACCTATTTTTCAAGTCAACCCATTGATGGGTTCAAACCTCATTATTGTGGTTTTTGCAGTGGTGGTAATCGGCGGAATGGGCTCCATCATGGGGTCTATTTTGACTGGCCTTGCTTTGGGTTTGATTGAAGGTTTAACTAAAGTGTTTTATCCCGAGGCATCTGGCGTAGTGATTTTTGTGATCATGGCAATCGTGTTGCTCATTCGTCCCGCTGGACTTTTCGGTCGGGAGAAATAAAATGAATTCAAAAACAAAACTACTCTACGGCATTCTTGTTTTCATTGCCCTGCTCTTACCTTTCCAAGACTTTATTTATTTAGTGTTTGCAATGAAGGTGCTGTGTTTCGCACTCTTTGCTTGCGCTTTCAATTTGTTATTGGGATTTACTGGCCTCCTCTCCTTTGGTCATGCCGCATTTTTTGGAACCTCCGCCTACATTACGGCATATCTTTGCAAAGAGGCCGGCTTATCACCTGAGTTTGGAATTGTTTTGGGAGTGCTGGGTTCGGGCGCGCTGGGCCTTCTAATTGGTTCTTTAGCAATTCGTCGTCAAGGCATTTATTTTGCGATGGTGACCTTAGCCCTTTCTCAGATGGTGTACTTCTTGGCTGTGCAGCTTCCATTCACCGGTGGTGAGGATGGAATTCAAGGCGTTCCTCGTGGAATGTTATTTGGGTTAATTGACTTAAAAGATGACGTGAGTATGTATTACTTTGTGCTGGCGGTATTCTTGTTGGGGTTCGCATTAATTGTGCGCACCGTTCACTCTCCTTTTGGCCAAGTTTTAAAGGCTATTCGTGAGAATGAGCCTCGTGCCATTTCTTTGGGTTATGACGTCGATCGGTTTAAATTGATCTCTTTTGTAATTTCAGCTGCGCTTGCTGGTTTAGCTGGTTCTTTAAAAACCCTAGTCTTCCAGTTGGCAACATTGACCGATGTTCATTGGCACATGTCGGGCGAGGTAGTTTTAATGACCCTGCTTGGTGGCATGGGTACCATCCTTGGTCCTGTAGTTGGTGCTGGCATTGTGGTTGGTTTGCAAAACTACCTAGCCAATATTGGTTCTTGGAGCACCATTGCCACCGGATTTATCTTCGTGATCTGTGTATTAGCATTTCGTCGCGGGGTTGTTGGCGAAATTACACACCTCTTTAAGAAGTAGATTTGATTTAGGTTTTTATCCTATTGGGGTTTTAATGCGGCGCTTCGGCGCCGTACTCATTTAAGGAGTCTTCCAAGCGGCCCATCTAGATAAAGTATCTATTCTGTTGATCGATTACCCGAGTGAGCCTATAGAGAAGGCCCATATTTTATAAAATATCAATAAAATCAATGACTTATAAAATATAAAAGATATATTTCATTACTAGGAAATGTATTTGTTTCACGTGAAACCAACAAAATGCTATGATCATCGCCCTATCTGAGGCAAATCATGCGCTATTCAAAGAATTTCGATGTCATTGTGGTTGGCGGCGGTCATGCCGGAACTGAGGCTGCCCTTGCGGCCGCGCGCATGGGATGTGACACGCTTCTCATTACCCATAGCATTGAGAGCTTAGGCGCCATGAGTTGTAACCCCTCAATTGGCGGTATTGGCAAGGGCCATCTAGTTAAAGAGATTGACGCTATGGGTGGCGCCATGGCGGCGGCTACTGATGAGGCTGGTATCCAGTTTCGGATACTGAACTCAAGCAAGGGCCCAGCTGTGCGCGCGACCCGCGCACAAGGTGACCGGGTTTTATATAAGGCAGCAATTCGCCGCCGCCTCGAGAACCAACAAAATCTGACTCTTTTTCAGGCTGCGGTAGATGATCTACTTGTGCAGGGCGACGAGGTTCAGGGCGTGGTAACCCAAATGGGCCTGAAGTTTATGGCCAAGAAGGTGGTGCTAACGGCTGGCACTTTCTTGGATGGGAAGATTCATGTGGGTTTAAATAACTATGCTGGTGGAAGAGCTGGCGACCCAGCAGCGGTTTCCTTATCTGCCAGGTTAAAAGAGTTGAAACTTCCCCAGGGAAGACTAAAAACGGGCACCCCACCACGGATTGATGGGCGAACCATTGATTTCTCGGTCATGCTGGAACAGCCGGGGGATTTAGATCCTGTGCCCGTTTTCTCATACCTTGGTCGACCAGAGCAGCATCCTAAGCAAGTTCCCTGCTGGATTTCTCATACAAATGAGCAAACACACGACATTATTCGAGGCGGGCTAGATCGCTCCCCAATGTATACAGGAGTAATTGAGGGTGTTGGCCCGCGCTACTGCCCCTCTATTGAGGACAAGATTCACCGCTTTGCCTCTAGAAATAGCCATCAGATCTTTTTGGAGCCGGAAGGCCTAACAACGAATGAGTTCTATCCTAATGGAATTTCTACTAGCCTCCCATTTGATGTCCAGTGGGACTTGGTTCGCAGTATCCGTGGTTTAGAGTCTGCGGTGATTGTGCGCCCTGGTTACGCGATTGAGTACGATTTCTTCGACCCACGCCATTTGCGCCATAGTTTGGAGACCAAGGCTATTTCTGGCCTGTACTTCGCCGGCCAGATTAACGGCACAACTGGCTATGAGGAGGCGGCAGCCCAAGGAATGCTTGCGGGCATTAACGCGGGCTTAGCATCGCAGGGCAAGGAACCTTGGCTACCTAAACGTAGCGAGTCCTATATTGGCGTTTTAGTGGACGACCTCATTACCTTGGGCGTTCAGGAGCCATACCGCATGTTTACAAGCCGCGCTGAATACCGCCTGAGCTTGCGTGAAGACAATGCGGATATGCGTCTGACTTCGATTGGCCGGGAACTTGGTTTAGTGGATGATTACCGCTGGAGCACGTTTTGTAGGAAACAAGAGGCTGTTTCACGTGAAACATCCCGCTTGCAAGAAATTTGGATTGGTCCAAAACATGGTTCAGCAAAGGCTGTATCTGAGCTTTTAGGCCAAGACTTATCACATGAATGTAGTTTGGCAGACCTTTTAAGGCGCCCGGGCATCACTTATGAGGCTGTTACTAGTTTGTCAGAAGGCCTTTGGTCACCAGGAACCCTGGATGATGACTTGGGTTTAGCGCAGCAAATTAGTGATCAGGTTGAAATTTCCATTAAATATCAAGGCTATATAGATCGGCAGGCGGTCGAGATTGCTCGTCAAGAACATAATGAAACCTTCCCATTGCCAGAGGCCTTGGACTACAACCAGGTTATTGGTTTGTCTAAAGAGGTGCAGCAAAAACTCAATTTGCATAAGCCTGGCACCTTGGGTCAGGCTGGTAGGATCTCTGGTGTTACGCCTGCAGCCCTCTCCTTGTTGTTGGTTCATCTTAAAAAGGGCTTAGGCCGCACCCAAGAAGAAGCGCATGAGTAATGATTTGGTTTCTTTAGGGATTGAGGATTTAGGTCTCAATCTCAGCCCGGCCAACATTGCTGATTTAGAGCTCTTTTTACAGGAAATGGGTCGCTGGAATCAGGTGCATAACTTAACTGCTATTGAGGGTGAGAAGAACTCTGTTCGTCTGCATCTCATTGATTCTATTACAGTTTTACCAATAATGCGCCAGTTTCTAAGTTTAGAAAACCCAAAAATTGCCGATCTTGGATCTGGTGGCGGTTTGCCGGCAATCCCTATTGCTATCTTGCAGCCAGAATGGCACGTGACCTTGATTGAGGCTATCCGCAAAAAGACTGCGTTCTTGCAACATGTGCGTGGCAAGTTGGGTTTGAAGAATATTCAAGTTTTAAGCGAGCGCGTCGAAGCTGTGGCGAAATCTCGGCCGGGGCAGTTTGACGCAGTGATTTCTAGAGCGTTTACCAACCTTGCTCATTTTCTGGAGCTTTCCCTCCCCCTTCTCAAGCCTGATGGCCTGGTATTTGCAATGAAAGCGAGGCGAGCGGATGAAGAGTTGCAGGATGTTTGTATGGACGACTGGCGATTGGTCGCTGATGAGCCCTTGCAGATTCCGAATTTAGCGGTGGAGCGTCGGCTTTTGGTCCTATCCCCCGTGAGAAAATTACCCCTTTAAAGCGCGACATTTTTTAAGAAAATTATGGCCAAAATATTTTGTATTGCAAATCAAAAAGGTGGGGTTGGAAAAACCACTACCGCTGTTAATTTGGCCGCTGGTTTAGCTGGGCATCAGCAACGTGTTTTGTTGGTCGATTTGGATCCCCAAGGTAATGCCACGATGGGATCTGGAATTGAAAAATCAGATCTCAACAGCACTGTGTATCAAGTGTTGATCGGCCTCTCATCGGTTAAAGAATCCGCGGTGCGTTGCGAGAGCTCTGGCTACGACGTGTTACCAGCGAATCGTGATTTAGCTGGTGCAGAAATTGAGTTGGTAGATTTAGATTCTCGCGAACAACGATTGAAAGATGCGCTTGCTGTCGTTGCAAATGACTACGACTTTATTTTGATTGACTGTCCCCCTGCGCTCTCATTGTTAACGTTAAATGGATTGTGTGCGGCAAATGGTGTGATCGTACCAATGCAGTGTGAATATTTTGCGTTGGAAGGGTTATCAGATTTGGTGAACACCATCAAGCAGGTACATGCAAACTTAAATCCTGATTTAGTAATCATTGGTTTGTTGCGCGTGATGTTTGACTCGCGCATGACATTACAACAACAGGTTTCAGATCAATTGCTGGAGCACTTTGGCGACAAAGTATTCAAGAGCATCATTCCCCGTAACGTCCGCCTGGCGGAAGCCCCGTCTTATGGGCTTCCCGGGGTGGCGTTTGATCGGTCATCTCGTGGCGCCAAAGCCTACTTGGAGTTTGGCGCTGAGATGATTGAGCGCATTAAGCAAATGTAAAACCTAGGAACAATAAAAATATTATGGTTGCAATAAAGAAAAAAGGTTTGGGTCGTGGCTTAGAGGCATTGCTCGGTGACAAGGCGCAAACAGAAGTCACAACAGAAATTAATCGTTTGCCTTTAACTGCATTGCAGGCAGGCAAGTATCAGCCGCGTCAAAAAATGGAAGTAGGTGCATTGCAAGAGTTGGCTGAAAGTATTCGCGAGCAAGGCGTAATGCAACCATTGCTAGTGCGTTTAGTTGCCCCTGGTAAATATGAAATTATTGCGGGTGAGCGTCGCTTTCGTGCGGCCACTTTAGCTGGCTTAAAAGAGGTGCCTGTTTTAGTTTCTGGCGCCAACGACCAGGCTGCTGCTGCAATGGCTTTGATTGAGAATATGCAGCGCGAAGATTTGAATCCGCTGGAAGAATCTCAGGGCCTGGCAAGATTGATTGAAGAGTTTGGCTTTACACACGAACAAGCTGCCAAAGCGGTGGGCAAGTCACGTAGCGCCGTAACCAATTTATTGCGTTTAAATCAATTAGCTAAACCGGTGCAAGCCATGCTCTTGGCTGGTGACATTGATATGGGTCACGCCCGCGCTCTTTTGCCTTTGCCCGGAGCAAGCCAAGTGGCTTTGGCGCAGAGAATTGCGGCACAAGGTTTGTCTGTTCGAGAGGCTGAAAGAATGTCTACCGCCCTTGCACTCGCAGGCGGTCAGATTGGAGACAAAAAAGCCAAAACTCAGGCGGAAGGCGGTGCGCCAAGTCGCGACCCAGATATGCGTCGTTTAACTCAAGAAATCGCTGATTTAATTGGATTAAGCGCTGAATTTAAGTTCAAAGGCAACGGTGGAGAGCTGAGAATCCGCTTTAGCCAGTTTGATGAGCTAGATTCTTTGTTGAAAAAGCTAGGCGTCGAGGCTTAAAAGTCTTCATAAATGACCCTAAAACATTTGACCTATTGCAGTGCACACATTAAACTCACGGGGCTAAATTGATTCCTCAAAAAGATCGATTTTCCGAGGCAAATGACTGGGATGAGCCTGAAGAAGAGGTATACCGGGTTTTAAGTAAAGAGGAAATGACCGCGTTGCAAGCCAGCAATGCCGTTAAACACCCCCCGCTGTCGCCTTGGAAGATTTTGGCTGCGCAAGTAGCTGTTACCGTGATTAGTATGGTGATTTGGTCATTTTTTGGGGAGCCGGTAGGGGTAAGCCTTTATACTCAGTCGGCCTTTTTAGGTGGTTTAATTAGCGTCTTGCCATCAGCCTTGTTTTTAACCAGGCTGGAGTTGGCAAAAAAAACGCAGAAATTGAATCCAGGGAATTATTTAGCAGCATTGGTTTCGGGCGAATTTATCAAAATCGCCGTGACTTTGATGCTGTTTATAGGGATTGCATATTTGATCCCAGGGGTGCATTGGGTCCCGTTGTTGGTGACTTATGTGCTTGCCCTAAAGTGTGTGTGGCTGGCGTGGTTGTGGCGCTAAGAGTAATAAATGAGATTGAACCAAAGGACTAGTTAAGAGATGTCTAGCGAAGTAAACCAAGCCCACGCGGCAGCCGAGCAAATGACGCCAACAGCGTACATTTCCGAGCATTTGCAAAACCTCACCAGCACTGGTGAGCATCAAGCCTCTATTATCGATTTCAGCATCATCAATTTAGATACTATTTTCTGGGCATCCCTCATGGGCCTGCTCACTGTTTTCATTTTGTTGATTGCAGCACGACGCGCAACCCCAGGCGTTCCAGGTCGTTTCCAATGTTTCGTTGAAATGATTGTGGAAATGGCGGACACACAAGCTAAGAGCATTGTTCATGGTGATCGTAGTTACATTGCACCGCTTGCACTATTTGTATTCTTTTGGATCATCCTCCTCAACACTTTGGACTTAGTGCCTGTGGATTGGGTTTTGGGTGTAAACCACTTCATCGAGAGCTTTGGCGTTCATGTGCCGCACCACAAATTGGTTCCTACAACTGATTTGAATGCCACTATGGGCATGTCCATGTCTGTCCTATTGTTAGTTTTCTTTTATAGCTTCAAAGTCAAAGGTTTTGGCGGCTTCTTGCACGAGCTCATTTCTGCCCCGTTTGGTGCAAAGTGGTACTTGGCCCCATTCAACCTAGCTTTGAACATCATCGAATATCTCGCTAAAGGTGTTTCATTGGGAATGCGACTGTTCGGCAATATGTATGCCGGCGAGTTGGTCTTCTTATTGATCGCATTGCTAGGTAGTGTGTGGACATTTAATTTAGATTTATCCCTGTTCGGATTGGTGGGTCATGTTATTGCTGGATCAGCTTGGGCCATCTTCCACATTTTGGTTATTTTGTTGCAAGCCTTTATTTTCATGATGTTGACCTTGGTCTACATCGGGCAAGCGCATAGCCATCACTAAGATTTTTATTTTTAACTTATCTCTTTAACTTCAGGAGTCAGCAACATGCAACAATTTCTCGCAAACATTCAAGGTTTCACAGCAATCGCTATCGGCATCATCATCGGCCTCGGCGCGATCGGTGCTTGTTTAGGTATTGCATTGATGGGCGGCAAGTACATCGAAGCTTGTGCACGTCAACCAGAATTGATGGAGCCACTGCAAACTAAGATGTTCCTTTTGGCTGGTTTGATCGACGCTGCGTTCTTGATCGGCGTTGGTGTTGCAATGTTGTTTGCTTTCGCAAACCCACTGCTCGCAGTTATTAAGTAATTGTTTTGGCGTGGATGACTACCGGGTCATCCAACCGTTCTCAACAATACTGAAAGGAATATCGTGAATCTGAACGCGACCCTATTCGCGCAAATGATCGTTTTCTTCGTCTTATGGTGGGTTGTTGCACGCTTTGTGTGGCCACCACTAGTTAAGGCGTTAGACGAGCGTTCAAGCAAAATTGCTGACGGCTTAGCTGCTGCCGAGCGTGGTAAAGAAGCACTCGCACTGGCAAGCAATGAAGCAGAGCAAGAATTAACTAAAGCACGCCAAGAGGGTGTGCAGCGTGTTGCAGAAGCTGAAAAACGTGCGCAAATGTCCGCTGAAGAAATTCGCGCCAATGCACAAGCTGAAGCAGCTCGCATCATCTCTCAAGCCAAGCAAGATGCAGATCAACAAGTAACTCGCGCACGTGAAGTATTGCGAGCTGAAGTCGCGGTGTTGGCTGTTAAAGGTGCTGAGCAAATTTTGCGTCGTGAAGTAGATGCAAAAGCCCATGGCACATTGCTTGATCAACTAAAGGCAGAACTTTGATATGGCTGAATTAGCCACGATTGCACGCCCTTACGCTGAAGCACTTTTTCAAAGTGCTAAGCCTGCTGAGCTTGCTACTTGTTTAGAGCAGTTAAATGAATTGGCGCAGCTTGCTGCATTGCCAGAAGTTGCTGCTTTATCAAACAATCCAAAAGTATCTGCAGATGATTTAAGCAAATTACTCTCCGGCATGGTGAAGACAAAGCTGGACGGCAAAACTGCAAGTTTTTTAAGTCTTGTAAATCAAAACCATCGCTTATCTGCCATTCCTGAAATTGCTCGTCAATTTGAGGCAATGAAGAATCAGAGCGAGGGTGCAGCAGAAGTAATGATTACTAGCGCATTCCCATTAGAGGGTTCTGCGCTGAATGATTTGTTGTCAAGTTTGAAGAAGCGCTTTGGGGGTAAAGAATTGCGCCCAACTATTCAAGTAGATCCTGCGTTGATTGGCGGAGTTCGCATTCAAGTTGGAGATGAGGTATTGGATAGTTCAGTTAAGGCACAGTTAGCTCAAATGCAAGCAAGTCTTGGCGCATAAGTTATCCCTATTAAGAACATACGAAATAAGACCCAGGAGTAAGTAATGCAACTCAACCCTTCCGAGATCAGTGAACTGATCAAAAGCCGAATTAGCGAAATGGGTGTTGATTCCCAACTTCGCAACGAAGGCACTGTAATTTCAGTGACCGACGGTATTTGCCGCGTACATGGCTTGTCTGGTGTTATGCAGGGCGAAATGTTGGAATTCCCTAACAACACTATCGGCCTCGCGTTGAACCTTGAGCGTGATTCAGTTGGTGCTGTAGTGTTGGGTGAGTACACCCACATTAAAGAAGGCGATCCAGTTAAATGTACGGGCCGTATTTTGGAAGTACCAGTTGGTCCAGAGTTGCTCGGTCGCGTTGTAAACGCACTTGGTCAACCGATTGATGGCAAAGGCCCAATCAATACTAAGCTGACTGACTTTATTGAAAAAGTTGCTCCAGGCGTTATTGCACGTCAATCCGTTAGCCAGCCAGTTCAAACTGGTTTGAAGGCGATTGATGCAATGGTTCCAATCGGCCGTGGCCAGCGCGAGTTGATCATTGGTGACCGTCAAACCGGTAAGACAGCAGTTGCGGTTGACGCGATCATTAACCAAAAAGGTAAAGGCGTTTATTGCGTTTACGTTGCGATTGGTCAAAAAGCTTCTACTATTGCTAACGTTGTTCGCAAGCTCACGGAGTTGGGCGCAATGGAATACACCGTTGTTGTTGCGGCAAGTGCTTCTGAGTCTGCAGCGATGCAATACCTCTCAGCATATGCTGGTTGCACAATGGGCGAATACTTCCGCGATCGTGGTGAAGACGCATTGATCGTTTATGACGATTTAACAAAACAAGCTGTTGCATACCGTCAGATTTCTTTGCTCTTGCGCCGCCCACCAGGCCGCGAAGCTTACCCTGGCGACGTGTTCTATCTCCACTCACGTTTGCTTGAGCGCGCTGCTCGTGTAAATGCTGAATATGTCGAGAAATTTACAAATGGTTCAGTAAAAGGTAAGACAGGTTCTTTGACTGCATTGCCAATTATTGAAACTCAAGCTGGCGACGTTTCTGCATTCGTTCCAACCAACGTAATTTCGATTACCGATGGCCAGATCTTCTTGGAAACTGACTTGTTTAACGCGGGCGTACGTCCTGCGATTAACGCTGGTATTTCTGTTTCACGTGTTGGTGGCGCAGCTCAAACTAAAGTCATTAAGAAATTGTCTGGCGGTATTCGTACCGACTTGGCACAGTATCGTGAATTGGCAGCATTTGCTCAGTTCGCTTCTGACCTTGATGAAGCAACACGTAAGCAGTTGGAGCGCGGTCGTCGCGTGACAGAATTGTGTAAGCAAGCTCAGTACAAGCCTTTGCAGGTTTGGGAAATGGCTGCATCACTCTTCGCTGTTAACAACGGCTACTTTGATGACCTCGAAGTGAAAAACGTATTGCCATTCGAAAAAGGTTTGCAAGATCACTTGAAATCTAAATACGCTGATTTAGTTGGTCGTATTGAAGAGACTAAAGATTTGAGCAAAGATGACGAAGCTGCTTTGCGTGCTGCAATTGAGGATTACAAGCGTTCAGCCTCTTTCTAGGAGGGCTCGCATAAATCATGGCAAGCACAAAAGAGATACGATCTAAGATCAAGAGCGTGCAAAACACGCGCAAGATCACGAAGGCAATGGAAATGGTCGCCGCATCGAAGATGCGTCGCGCCCAAGAGCGCATGCGTAATGCACGTCCATATGCTGAAAAAATTCGTGAGATTGTCGCCAATCTTTCCAAAGCAAATCCTGAGTTCCGCCCTGCTTACATGGCAACTCGTGAGGTAAAGAAAATTGGCACGATCTTGGTTACAACGGACAAGGGTTTATGCGGTGGTTTGAATACCAACGTATTGCGTCTGATTGCAAACCAAGTGCGCGATATGGAAGGCAGCAATGTGGGTATTGAATACACTGCTATCGGTTCAAAAGGCCTCCAGTTTTTAAATCGCTCAAAAGCAAAACTCATTTCTCAAACAATTCAGATTGGTGACACACCACATATGGATGTTTTGATTGGTGCTATTACTGCCCAGTTGGAAGCGTTTGAGCGTGGTGAAATTGATGCTGTTTATTTGGCATACACCCGCTTTGTAAATGCAATGAAACAAGAGCCTGTTTTAGAAAAGCTCTTGCCATTGGAGCCGGCTGAATTAACCCCAGAAGAAAAAGCAGGAAACTCCTGGGATTACATCTATGAACCAGACGCAGAGTCCATTTTGAATGGCTTGCTCAAGCGTTACGTAGAGGCAATGATTTATCAAGCGGTTGCTGAGAACATGGCTTCTGAACAATCTGCGCGTATGGTCTCGATGAAGGCCGCTTCAGATAATGCGAAGAATGTAATCGGTGAATTGCAATTGGAATACAACAAAACACGACAGGCTGCTATTACTAAAGAGTTGTCAGAGATTGTTGGCGGAGCGGCTGCTGTTTAAGCGGTTAGCGTTTAGGAATACGAAAGAATTCAGGAATTAAAAGCGGAGAAATGCGATGAGTAACGGAAATATCGTGCAGTGTATCGGTCCAGTGGTGGACATTCAGTTCCCACGCGACAAAATGCCAAACATTTATGATGCGTTGACATTAGTTGATAGCGGCGAAAAATCATTTGCTGAAAAAGGTCTGACCTTTGAAGTACAACAGCAGATCGGTGACGGCGTAGTTCGCGCGATTGCCATGGGCGCTAGTGATGGTTTGCGTCGTGGCATGGAAGTTGCTTCTACAGGTAAGCCAATTTCGGTTCCTGTTGGACCAGCAACATTGGGTCGCATCATGGACGTTTTAGGTCGCCCAATTGATGATGCAGGTCCAATCGCTACTGAAGAGCGTCGCGCTATTCACCAGCCAGCGCCAAAGTTTGATGAACTCTCCCCTTCTGTTGACTTGTTAGAAACCGGTATTAAGGTTATTGACTTAGTTTGCCCATTCGCTAAAGGCGGTAAGGTTGGCTTGTTCGGTGGCGCGGGTGTTGGTAAGACCGTGAACATGATGGAGTTGATTAACAACATTGCTAAGCAACACTCAGGTTTATCCGTGTTCGCTGGTGTTGGTGAGCGCACTCGTGAAGGTAACGACTTCTATCACGAGATGAAAGAATCTAACGTTATCGATAAAGTGGCGATGGTGTTTGGTCAGATGAACGAACCTCCTGGCAACCGTTTGCGCGTTGCGTTGACTGGTTTGACAATGGCCGAAGCATTCCGTGACGAAGGCCGTGACATTTTGTTCTTCGTTGACAATATTTATCGTTACACATTGGCCGGTACCGAAGTATCTGCGTTGTTGGGTCGTATGCCTTCAGCTGTGGGTTATCAACCTACTTTGGCTGAAGAAATGGGTAAGTTGCAAGAGCGTATTACTTCAACTAAGACTGGTTCTGTTACTTCTATTCAGGCCGTTTACGTTCCTGCGGATGACTTGACTGACCCATCACCAGCTACAACCTTCTTACACCTGGACTCCACTGTTGTGTTGTCACGTGATATTGCTGCTTTGGGTATCTACCCAGCGGTTGATCCATTGGATTCAACTAGCCGTCAGCTTGACCCACAAGTGGTTGGTCAAGAGCACTATGAAGTAGCTCGCGAAGTTCAGATGACATTGCAACGTTACAAAGAGTTGCGCGACATTATTGCTATTTTGGGTATGGACGAGTTATCACCAGAAGACAAATTAGCCGTGTCCCGTGCACGTAAGATTCAACGTTTCTTGTCCCAGCCGTTCCACGTTGCTGAAGTGTTTACTGGTTCACCAGGCAAATACGTTCCATTGAAAGAAACTATCCGTGGTTTCAAAATGATTTGCAGCGGTGAATTGGATCACTTGCCTGAGCAAGCGTTCTACATGGTGGGTTCAATTGATGAAGCCATCGAGAAAGCTAAGAAGCTTTAATCGAACTCATCTAGGGAAATTATGTCAACCATACGCGTCGATGTAGTAAGTGCTGAGCAATCTATTTTCAGCGGTGAAGCCAAGTTTGTTGCGCTTCCTGGTGAGAATGGTGAGCTCGGTATTTTGCGCGGCCACACTCCTTTGATTACACGTATTCGTCCAGGTTCAGTTCGTATTGAAAAAGCTGATGGCGATGAAGAGTTTGTATTCGTGGCGGGTGGCTATTTAGAAGTGCAGCCAGATCATGTGACTGTCTTAGCGGATACAGCTATACGCGGTCATGATCTTGATGAAGCTAAAGCTAACGAAGCTAAGAAGCGCGCCGAAGAAGCAATGCAGAATCGTGGCACCGACTTTGACTTGGCATTAGCTCAGTCAGAGTTTGCAATGGCTGCGGCACAACTTGCAGCTATTGCTCGTTTCCGTCGTAAAAAGTAAGAGCTGATCACCCCCTTGTTGTTAAATGATCGGTTTTTAAAGGCCTGCCTGGGCGAAGCGGTTGATCAAACACCGCTTTGGCTCATGCGCCAAGCGGGCCGCTATCTCCCAGAATATAACGCTACCCGATCTAGGGCAGGCAGTTTTTTAGGTCTTGCAAAAAATCCCGCATATGCAACTGAAGTAACGCTCCAGCCATTGGATCGCTACCCATTGGATGCGGCAATTTTGTTCTCAGACATTTTGACCATTCCCGATGCAATGGGTTTAGGTTTGAAATTCACTGCAGGCGAAGGGCCTAGTTTTGATAATCCGCTTCGTACTGAAGAGGCGGTAAAAAAATTACGTGTTGCGGACATGGATCAGCTCAAATATGTTTTTGATGCTGTGTCTGAGATTCGCAAAGCATTAATTCAGGATGGCAAGCAACGGGTACCATTGATTGGATTCTCTGGAAGCCCATGGACATTGGCTTGCTACATGATTGATGGTTCAGGATCTGATGATTTCCGTCACGCCAAGACCATGATGTTTAGCCGCCCAGATTTACTTGAGCATATTCTAGAAATCAATGTGCAGTCAGTTGCCGCTTATTTAATTGAGCAGGTAAAAGCTGGCGCACAAGCACTCATGATTTTCGATACTTGGGGAGGCTTACTTCCGGATGGTTGGTATCAGCGCATGTCGTTAGCTGCAATGCAAAAAGTAATTGCATTATTACCGCGCGAACATGAGGGACGTAAGATCCCAATCATCATGTTTACTAAGGGTGGTGGAATTTGGTTGAATGATATGGCTCAAGCTGGAGCAGATGTCATTGCAATCGACTGGACTATGCGTTTAAGTCGCGCCCGAAAGCAGCTCTTAGACATTAAGAAGCCTTTGGCCTTGCAGGGAAACCTAGACCCACTGATTTTATTCTCAGAGGCAAAGCAAATTGCTGCGGCTGCAGAAAGTCTTTTGATTGACTTAGCTGGAGCCCCCCCATTAAAGCCGGGCCTCCATTCACTCGATGGCCACATCTTTAATCTTGGCCATGGCATTAACCAATTTACCCCTCCCGAAAGCGTGACTGCCCTCTCCGAGACCGTAATCGCTAAGTCAAAAGCCCTACGGGCAAAGCAATAACCACAAGTAATTGCTAACTTTGGCCAATATTTTGGCAAAAGTTATGCACAGAAATGTGCAAAATCATAAATACAGTGAGATTGACGAGAATTATGAACTTTCACATTTAGTAAGCAATGTAAACCATTGATTAATATAGTTAAATAATAAAATGCTGATTTTCTGTGCAAGATAGCATTCCTATAAAATGACTATAGAAATCTAAATCAACGAATGATATCCACAGACTTATCCACAGGGTAAGACAGAAAATTTTAAGTAAATGACGGCTAAGCCCATCGTTGTTCAGGTAGTGATAGATAAGCCTTTGGCTCAGGGCTTTGACTATCTATGGGATGCTGAAAAATTAGGCAAGCTACCAGAGATAGGCAACGTGGTTGAGGTACCCTTTGCTAGATCAAAAATAATTGGGCTTGTAATAAAAGTGAGCGGTCACTCCGAATACGAGATAGAAAAACTCAAATCTGTAGAGCGTCTTGGCCCACTTCCAGCGTTCGATCCAGCACTGTTGAGGCTGATGAATTTTGCAAGCCAGTACTACATCCATGCACTAGGTGAAACCATATTGCCTGTAATACCGCTAATGTGGAAAAAGCCAGACGACTGGGAAAAGATTCCAGAAAAGATAGAGTCGGCAGAAAAGAAAAGTAAAAAAAAGATTGATGTAGTAGCAGAGGGATTAATCACGCTTGATCAATTGAATGTCGACCAAAAGAATGCCTTGCAAGAATTGCTCAAAGATGGCGAAAAAGAAAGTCAATTTAGAGCGATCTTGTTGCAGGGCCAAACAGGAAGTGGCAAGACTGCTGTCTTTCTAAATTGGCTGGCAAGCATCCTCGATGATGAAAGTGCCCAAGTACTTTTACTGGTGCCAGAGATCAATTTAACGCCACAATTAGAAAGACGCGTTAGAGCCTACTTTCCTAATAAAAAGATGGCAGTGTTACATAGTGGGGTCAGTGAAAAGAAAAGAGGCATTGCTTGGTATGAGGCAATGACCGGTAAAGCGCAAATAATTTTAGGAACCAGGCTGGCAGCTTTAACGCCAATGCCAAATTTACGCGCCATAGTCGTAGATGAGGAGCATGATCCATCTTATAAACAACAAGATGGGACGCGTTACTCTGCGCGGGATTTAGCAATCTGGCGAGCGCATGATCAAAAAATTCCGATAATGCTCTCCTCAGCTACGCCGTCTTTAGAAACATGGTTGGCTGCACAATCAGGACGGTATGAATATATTCGACTGGATCAGAGGGCGCAGGGAGCAAGCCTGCCGAGCGTGCATCTAATTAATACGCGTGACCCACAAAACCAATTTAGTCCTGGCGATGATGCAGCACCTAAGCAAAAAAGTCTCATCACCAAAACGCTAGCAAATGCCATCAGCAAAACACTTGCAGAAAATAAACAGAGCCTAATTTTAATTAATCGCCGTGGATATGCTCCTGTACTGAGTTGCTCAGCATGCAACTGGTTATCAAAATGTACCCAATGCTCTACCTATACGGTCATGCACAAGGCTGGCGCATTAGGAAAAAGATCGGTGTTAAGTTGCCATCATTGCGGATTAGTTAAGCCCATTCCACAGTTTTGCCCAGATTGTGGGAACGCAGACTTAAAAACCCTAGGTCATGGCACGCAAAAACTTGAAGATGCTATTGAGGAAATGTGGCCACAGGCGAGAGTGTTGCGGGTTGATACGGACTCAAGCAGAAAGAGTAAAGGAGCAGAAGCACTCTTTCAAGAGATTCATGATGGCAATGTAGATATTGTTATCGGCACACAAATGATTGCCAAGGGACATGACTATCAGAATATTGGCTTGGTTGCAGTTTTGGATGCAGATAGTCGGCTGTACTCGGCTGACTTTAGAGCGGCCGAAAGATTGTTTGCACAGTTAGTACAAGTGGCTGGTCGTGCTGGAAGATCTGGCGCTAGCGGAGAGTCAGGTGGCGATATTTATATCGAGACCCAATTCCCAGAGTCACCCGTATTCCAGTTTTTGTTAAGACACGACGTCGATGGATTTTTAGCATTCACTGCAAGTGAGCGAGAAGAGGCAAAGTTGCCGCCCTACTCATATCAAGCCCTCATCCATGCTGAGGGCAAAAGCATTGATAAGGCGATTCAGTTTTTGAGTGAGTTGAAGGCGCACCTGAAAAGCAGGGGCTTGATTACAAAAGAGTTGAAGGTGTACGACCCAGTGCCCAAGCCAGTTATGCGGGTGGCAGGTGCAGAGCGCGCCCAGTTATTGGTTGAGTCGGTTAATCGCAAGGCATTACAAGAAGCTCTTGAAATGATTGATCAAGAATTACGTCAAGATTCCACAGGAAGAATCAGCAAAACATCTCGCATTCGTTGGTTGGTAGAGCGCGACCCGATTTCTATTTAAGCGCCTGCAGTAGATTCGTATTTAGCAAGAGACATTAGCGTGCCGAGATCAGCACTCAGTGTTTCTGGAGATGTTGGCTTTACTTTAAAAAGCCAAACTGCATATGGATTTTCATTCACCATCTCTGGGGCGGCATCCATCTCTTCATTAAGAGAGATGATCTCACCGCTAATAGGCGCATGAATATCGCTAGCAGCCTTAACGGATTCGATGGCCGCAATCGCTTCACCCTGTTTAACTTCCTGACCAATCTTCGGCGCTTGAAAAAACATCACATCACCCAAGGCCTCTTGGGCGTGATTACTAATGCCGACCCATACAAGCCCATCATCTTCGATGCTGGCCCATTCATGTGTTTCTGCGAATTTAAATGTATCTTGAGTTTTCATTGTGTATCCTGTGAGATATATTCTAGCTTCTTTGCCGTAAGCTAGTGGCCAATCAATTTAAGCGCGCTCTATTTATGCCAATCAAATTAGGAATTGTTCCCGTTACCCCATTTGAACAAAACTGCTCTATCTTGGTTTGCCAAGAAACGGGAGATGCGGCAGTGGTCGACCCTGGTGGAGATATCGACAAGATTTTGGATGGTGTTAAGCAAATGGGCGGTACCGTTAAAAAGATTTTATTAACGCACGGACACCTTGATCATTGTGCTGCTGCTAAGGACTTATCCGATCAACTGGGGGTACCAATTGAAGGGCCTCAGATTGATGAACAATTTTGGTTAGATCAATTGCCAGAGCAAACTGTACGCTTTGGATTTGGTCATGCAAAGGCATTCGTACCAACACGTTGGTTGGAAGATGGCGATCATGTGCAAGTTGGTAATGTTGATTTAGAGGTGCTGCATTGTCCGGGCCATACGCCGGGCCACGTTGTGTTCTTTGATAAAGAAGATCGCCTAGCTCTAGTTGGTGATGTGCTCTTTGCGGGATCTATTGGAAGGACCGATTTTCCGCGCGGCAATCACGCAGATTTAATTCATGCGATTAAGACAAAATTATGGCCATTAGGTGACGACGTGCAGTTTGTTCCTGGCCACGGGCCGATGTCAACTTTTGGTAAAGAGCGCCAGACGAATCCCTATGTGGGGGATTGAGAAAGCTTGAGTTGATGAAACCTAATTGAGTAATTAGGTTTTTGCTGAACCAGTACGGTGAGTGCGGTTATATAAACAGCTTGCGCAAATCCAGCGTTGTTTACGATTACTCGTCGGAATCCATGTGCCACCTTCCAGGCGCTTTTCGCGACTGCAAGAAGAGCAAAACTTAAGGCTCTGAGAGGTTTCTTGAGGGGCAGCTGGAGTCGAGGTAGTCATGGGCAATCCGGGTAATCCAAATCTTGTACAGAAGATCTATTTTACCCGTTTTGTCCCGCTGGGGCTGGGCTCAGGACTACACGAACGGATTCAGCCGTTTTGTTACCATCAAAATCGAGCCAAGCCTTGTTTTCGAAGTCATAAAGCTTGCACTTGCGAGCCGTATCAAAATACCAGGCCCAAGAGAACTTTTGCACAAAAATACGCTCTGGAAGGATGGTTTCGAGGGTGTTTTGAGCTTCTTGTAGGCGATAGAGGGGTACGCTCATATCTACGTGATGGGCGGTGTGCTCCATGATATGGTGCATTAAAGAGCCCCAAATCCAGTTAAAGGTCAAATGCACCGTGGTTGAAACAAAAGGCTGGGCGCGTAACCACTCAGACTTCTTGTCGTACCAAGAAACTTTTGGATGGGTATGGTGAACATAGACAACAAAGCCAATCATGCCGTTCCAAAACAAGAATGGAACAGCAAAGCCAGTAATTAACCCAAGCCATATAGACTGCCCTGTGGCAATTGCTCCAGCAATCAGGCAGCCAATCCAAATAATGGCAAAGCCAGTAACTAATAAGTTGTCTTTAAGGAAGATTGGGCGATCACCTGGCTTGTTCTTGGCATTAGGGAAGTACTCACGTCTCCACCAGATTTCAATGAGGTAATAGAAAACGGGGCCCCAGCCACTACGGTAGAGGCGCTCTAGGGCTTTACGCCAGGCTGGCAAAGCATCAAATTCCGACTTGGATAGCGGAGCCCAGACAAAGTCAAAACCTTTGAGATTGGTTTGGCCGTGGTGAACCACGTTATGCCCAACATCCCATAGGCTGTATGGAGTTAAGGACGGTAAGAATGCAATGCGACCCAATATTTTGTTCAGTTCACGGTGTGGGGTATAGCTTTGGTGGCAAGCATCATGACCCAAAATGAAGATGCGACCAGTAACAAACCCAGCAACCAAGCCCAAGATGATCTTGATGAGGATGCTTTCGACAAAAATAGTCCCAGCTATACAGCCAAGCCACAAAACCGCATCTAATGCGAGAAGGGCGATTGCTTTTGCTGTTTCTCCTTGAGCCATTGGGATCAGCCAGCTACGAATGACTTTTCGGTGTGGCAATGGGAGATCTGGAGCCAAAGGATTGGCTAAAGATGGCTCAGAGAGTGCAGAATTTAGATGATTTGACATGATAAGAATCAATAAGTTAGGTGCAAATGATAGCCTTTTTCACGAATTTACGCATGATGTAGGTCAAAAACCCCCCTGTTTTGGTGCGCCCGGCAGGAATCGAACCTGCGACCCGCTTCGGAGACCTCAACCGACAAAAAATATACAAATACCTTAAATAACTGTACATTGTCTAAAACGCCTTAAGTCTATATAGATAAAGGGTTTAATGTTCAAAAACTTGTTTTAATAAAGACTAAAAACAACGTTTAATACCGATTAATTTTTTAAGTAGATATTTCTCGAATAATTCGCAAAATAGGCCAATTAGACCCCTAGCCTCAATGCCCAACAGCCTTATTTTACGTTAAACGGCGTTCGTAAATATTTTACTAACCTCTTCTAGGAAGGCGGTTATAAGCGCGGAGCTATTGTTTATCACTTCGAGCTAAAGCCTTTATAAAAGAGGTCAAGATGAGCATGAACCTTCAGCACAGAATCCGCATCGCCGATGGAGAGGCTTTTGCTAGTTAGTTGGTCGGTTAGTCGTTGTCTTAGTGTGGAATCTGAAAATATGGCATCGATACTTTGCTTGGTTGTATCTAAGCAAATCTTGGCAACATCCCTGCCTAACAACTGAATACCTGCCAACTCTGGGTCATGCCCCAATGATTCTAGTAGCGCTAATTCTTCCGTATAAATGCGATCCTCATTTCCAGCGTCGTGATAGCTTTTGGCGATAAGAAGAAAGTCGACGGCATCTTTACCTTGGTTTTCTTGGCCCCGGTCTTGCCAGGCAATTAGTTTGAGTGCGGCCATGCCCGCTAGTGATGCAACCCGTATAGAGAAATTCTCAGCAATCTTTAGCAAAATAGCTGATCTTAGGGCCTCAGAAAATCCAGAGACGTTCATAACCACATTCATTTCGGGTGGCCATTCAATCGTTGAGTCTAAATTTTCAACTCCGCCAAATGGAATGAGATCAAGTGGTGTGGAGTATTGGTCCTGCGGTCTTTTAAAGTGCATTTTCTGTGGCGCCTTACCCTCTGTAAAGCAGCCCATGGAAATCAAGATTGATTTAAGTTTGTCAAACTTAGCCCAGTCTTCTAGGCAGATCCCCAGATCAAGATCATAGGTTGCTTGCCCGGTTTGCTTGTTAAATACATGCCCCAAGATAAGATCTCTGGCCTGGGCTCCAGCTAAAAAATAGTCAATATTTAAAGACCGTGCCACGTCATCAAAAATTTGTAGGATGGCTAGATGCTCTGCCTTTAAAGGGCGGTTAGGTCTAATTTCAAGCTTGAGTGAGATATCGGTCATATATTAGTCTAGCTGTTTCAATATTGCGTGGATTGGTGGTGGCCAATAAATCTGCATATGCCAGTAGCGCAGGCACAACCCCGTTCATTTGCAACTCTGTATCTACTGCCCAAAAGGCTTCCAAAATTTCAATATTGCCGTTAACGTCGGGGCGCAGCCGATTTTCTACGATGAGTCGATCTAGGTTTTTACGGGCATAAATAGTTATCTTTGCAGGCTTGAGATAGCCAGTGAGTTTTTCTGCTGCGACTTCCCCGCCCCAATAGGCGTCGTACTGCTCAATATTGACATCTCGATACCAATCTTCTTTGGCAGCAGTAAATCGGCGTGCATTTAGTTTTGGTCGTAATTTAATGGGGTAGTGAGCCACCCACTCCTCTTCTAGTCGTTTCTTATCTAAAATTCGCCGTGGACCTATTTCAGCGGGAGTGAGAAAGCCTCGGTTTTCTAAATTCGTTAATACGGGGCCTACAGTTCCAAGGGCTACCTTGGCAAAAGTGGCTATTTGGCGATAAGTTTGGGGGGTAATTGTTTTTTGATTAAGCAGTGCAAAGACAATTTTTAACCCTCCAGTGGTCAAGGCTGTGAATTCTGGCTTTTCATGAGCACGTTCTGGGCGAGCTTGACCAACAACATATACAAATAGCCCCGGAGTCTTCATATAAGCATTGCCAGCTTCATCAATAAAGGGCAAATCTAGCTCGCGGCACTGAGTTGCAATGTCTTTGGTGATATAGGGCGCTACAAGCAAAACGGGGTTTGTTCGAACTCCCAGCTCTTTGATGAGCGTGAGCGTTTTGAAGCGATCGATTACCCCCTTAATTTCCGCCTCAAAATAAACGGGGTGATCAGGGGTTTGAATAGTTAACAAGGCATCTGCTGGCCCCCCTTGCCAAACATGGTCGATTTGTAGGCCAGTAGTTCTCAGAAAGGCATCAATTGCTTTAGCGAGAATGAGTTGTTCTTTAGTTTCTAGGTTCATCATTTTGTACGTAAAATTTAAATGTTCACGTTACGTGAACGATATACTTAATTGAACGCACTTTACTTTTGTTCAATGGTTTTAATTGTACACGTTACGTGAACAATAATCAATACTGAACAAACAAGATTCAGTCATATTGCTTGATTTGCAAACCCTCTTCTTTCGGTTTAAATGGTGGAATGGGGAAATCATCAGGAAAAGGTAAAAGAGCTGTTATTCGGATTTATGAAGAGAGTCCTGAGATTGAATTATTGCGAGAGCAATTCTCGCCCGCGCAAATTTACAAGCTCACGAAATCGACCGATTATCTCGAGAGGACCTTAACCAATTTCTCTGGTTAGTCAGACCAGAGCCTAAATTTCGGGCATTAGCACCGGCGATCGGTCGCCTTGCGGCAGTGTGCAAGGAAATGCAAAAGCCAGAAACTGGAGGTCTAAAGATAGACTGGGCGCTTCTCTTGCGCGTGGCTAATGAGATTCACCGATTGGGCATTTGGGCCCACAAGGTAAATCCATTGCTTTTTGAAAATATGGGGGAATTGGATGATGCCGTTTTGGGGAGCTTGGAGGATGCTAGCGATAAACCTCCAGTCAATCCAATTTTGGGTCACGGATCTTCTGCATTTCCATGGAGACTGTGAAGACTTTTTCTGGATTGGGTACTTGGCCTAGCATTGACTGGCTGCCAATGATCACAAATTCATACTGGTTAGTGATATCAGCGCTGGCGCGAATGATGTGCTCTAACTCTTCTCGTGTCATAGCGCATCCTTAAGATCTTCATCATCCTGAGCGGTAGTCAAAGAGCTACCAAACACCACCCCTTTTTTGAGCGCACTCACATCTTTCAAAATACGTAGGCGCACTTCATCTGGGGGGATGGTCGCCAGTGGTGAAGTTTGTCTGAGTTGCTGAGCATGTCTTGTGCGACCAAGCACCTTACGCCAAGAGCCTGCACTTAAGATGCTTTGCCATTCTCGCCATAGGCCAGCTGAGCGAGAATCGCCAGTAGCAAGCCAGCGCTCTAGGGTGCCTTGAGCTTGTAGTAGCAATGCAGGATCAGTCTTCACTAACTGAACAGCTTCTTCATGCAGAGCAAGGCTTTGTAGATCTTGAAGTCGGTGCCCGGCGTTATCTGGCAAAACGCGTACTTGTACGTTAGGGGCAATGCGTCTGGACCTTGCTCCTGCCGATCCAGCGGGAGCAACTTGCATCGTGTCGCCCGCCAAAAGCGCTAACTCTCCGCTAACGCCCAGAACGGACATCACTCTTAGGTAAGCGCCGATTGAAGGAGATGGATCACCTGCTTCAATGGACCGTAGAGTATTACGAGTAAGTTTTGCGCGCGCAGACACTTCGACCGTGCCAAGCCCCTGCGCCTTACGTAAGCGCTTAATGCGATCACCTAGCTGCAGTAGCAACTGGCGCTCTAGGATGGGGCTAAGTTCAGAAGTAGTCATTTGATCATTATTTTAACCATAAATATATTATTTGGTCAATATATTGATCAAATAACCACAAAATGATTCAAAGAATTGGCTGCCAATTGCTGAGTGGTCTTTCCGGTTTTCATCCAATGCTAACTAAGTGAACTTCGCATCTTGGAATCATGTGTGGGCAACCCCACGGCTTTACGGACAAGCTCAAAAATCCCCTTACCAAGTCGGTCGGGATGCTTGGGAATTCGCTGCAGGTTGGGGTTTGACTCTCGCTGAGCTATAAAGTCCGAAAAATAGAAGCATTTTTCTAATAGGAGTATTTCTATAGCTTCTGAAATGGTTTTAACTTTTGGAATGCGTGATGCGAGCATATCGCGCAATTGAATCCAGTCCGGTCGTCTTTGTAGATCCTCATAAAGCCTCCCCCTTGTTTTATTCAATAGTCTAGTGCTATGTAGGCCTAATTTTTTTAGGTAAAAGACGGATGCCTTAGTGTCAAGTGTCTTAAATTCGTTGATAAGTTTATTTGTGATTTCAATTTCAGCTTTTATACGTTCCTGCTCTGTGGGGCTGGTATTTCCCAGAAAGTCCGGCCAACTAGTCCACTCCGAATATCCACCGCTTGGGGCTGTTGGGGATTTTCTGATGAAGCCCCAGTCGCTACCCGTCTTGGGATGTTTCTCAAATTCTGTTTTTGATTGGAAGTTAAAGGAGCGTACAAATTGCTTTGCAGTCTCCCAGGCCCAAAAATCATCAATTTTTCTACCGTTAATAAACTCAAACCATGTCATTCCATAGCTTTGCAATATTGAATAAGGCGTATCTGTTGGGAAAAGACCTTTTTGGTGCGCATGTTCATATTGAGATCTTTCGATAATTCCCAGTCGAAGGCAATCTGCCCTGACATCTTCAATAGGCCTCAGCTCTTCTTTGTATGCGATAGACTTTCTTGCATAGATTTCATCGAGCTTAACTCTAACTTGCTTACGAAGGCCTTTAATTTTGATTAGGTTGTATAGATCTTGCGCCTTCTCCTGAAAATGCGACAGAAATTGAATATTGTTGGTTTGAGCGTAATTTATAAAATCATCTAAAGCCCAATTAATACCAAGGTCATGTTGACTATATTCAATTGGGAAATTTGTGGGATCGCATAACTCAAGGCCAAGGTTGATAAATTCTTGCTGGATATGACTTAAATATCTCTTATAGCCATGTTGACGATAAATTTCAGCCTCAATCGCAATGAATGGTAACCCCTCTGTTTCATAATAGAGTTCCTTTTTTTGGCGATTATTTAGGTAGTCTTTGCTCCAATTCGGCAAGTTTGTTCGACACTTGACCCCGTCTTTGGAGAACATAAATACTTCAATATTTGCCACCATGGGCAATTGAAAATCACCTCTGTACGGCTTGCTTGTTTCTTGCAGTCTTAGCTTTGGATGGCTGATGTATTCAATTTTTGAGTAATGAAGCCAATTGGCGACAATGAGTTCCGAGCGACTGGCATATTTGCGACCATCAATGCCATAAAGTTGGTTGGACCATTTCCCAGAATCAACCATTAATTTTTCTATTTCAGGCCAAAGACCTAAGTTATGTGCAGCACTTTGAGCGGCACCATAACTATCGCGAAATTTTCCAGCAGACGTAAATTGTTCGCACAGATTTAGCCAGTCGGGTAATTTATAGGATTCCCAATTCTCTACTCCCCTGCGCCATCCTCGTGTATCGCTTAAACGCGTTCTGAGAGTTTTGCGTAGCCCAATTTCGTTATACAAAACTGAGTCTAGGTTTCGAAGGCGGCTCAAGTTTGAGGGGTCGTAATTGCAAACTAATTCAAATAAAAAGTCATCAGTTGCATTGCCATAAAGCTTGTATTTAGGTGTCATATTTTTCTCAAGTGGTTAGTGATGGGTTGAAGTAAGGAGTTTGGCGAGCCTCATAAAAGGCCTCCCTTTGGGTGATCTGAGGATGGGATTGGGTCGCCTTTAGGGGGCACAGAAAGACCAGAATGTTTGGCAATTTCTAACCAAGGATTGGCGATAAGCGCAGCATCGGCACTTGGATTTACCCGAGTGTCGGGTAGATGATTTGGCAAATTCGGAGGGGCAAAAGGAGGTGGCTCAGGCGGGTTTATTGCCTGAGGCTCGGGCAATTGTGGCTCCTGATTAATTTCCTTGGGTGCTCGACTCTGATTTTTCGGTAAATGATTCACTCCAATGCTGTTGGGATTTATACCTGAGTGGGCACTTACTTCATTGTCTAATTGGGGGTTCACAATGGGGTGTGGCTGGTCTTGCATCTGCGCCGCCATGAGTCTTTCAAAGGCGCTTCCGTCCTGACGGGTCAAGTTTGGAATAAATCGGGAATACACCCGAAAGAGCATCTCGGTAGTGGTGTGGCCCATCTGACGGGCGATCCATTCGGGCGCCTCGCCAGAAGCCAACATGAGGGTGGCATAGGTATGGCGAGTTTGATACGGCACTCGCTTTTTTAAGCCCAATAATCTTAAGAGTGGATACCAAACTCGCTTAGAAATATTGCGATGAGAAATCGGCGTTCCCGCGCTAGTGGCAAAAACATAGACGCCCTGCCCGGTCACTTTATGTTGAGCCAAGAGTGCGTCAAAGACCATCTGGGACATTTGGATGTCACGTTCAGATTCTCCCGTTTTGGGAGTTTCCTCATAGTCATTCACAATCGTCTCTTTTATGGAAATCGTGCGACGTTCAAAATCAACGTACTGCCATTTCAGGCCATCGATCTCACCAGTACGGGTTCCCGTAAAAAAGCGAACAATGTAGTAATTGCGAAAATCAGTTCGAACTGTGCGAAGAATGTCTTGGACTTCTTGCATCGCGAACGGCTGAACGTCAGTCTTGCCTACTTTTAAGGGCTTGATATTGATAAAGGCCGGGGCAAATTCATATCGGTCGGCAGCCTCTGTCAATATCATCCGCAATGGGGTCATGATGTGGTTAATGCGGGAGGCCGAAAGGCTCTGTTTGTTCTTAATTCCGGGTAACTTCGCCAAAGAGGAGCGAAAAGCCAGAATGTCGCCCTTTTTGATCTCATTTACCGTCTTTTGGCCAAACTGAGGAATCAGGGAGTTATCTAGAACACCGCGGGTAGTCGTTCTATGGGAACGCTTCCACCCTACTTCCATCTCTGAGTACCACTGGTTGGCAAAGTCTGCAAATAAAGGGCCGCTAGCCTGAACTTGCGCAGGGAGGGCTGAAATGGGAGCTGCTTGAGTCTTAAAAGAAGGGTCAATCCTTGCTGGCATTGATTCTGGTGGCGATCCGTTTTCCAGCAATTCGATGGCGAAAAGCTGTTTACTACCTGGAAAGTAGTCTCGATAGTAAAAAGTGCGGTTCTTAATCTTGCCTATGATTTCATCTAAGACCTTTTGCATCTTTTTGCGGTTAGGTTTTGAGTCTTCTAATAAAGACTGCTCGCGGCAGCGTACCTTCAGGTATTGAAAGTCAAAGTACAGCAACCCCGTTTCTTTTCTTACGCGGATATTAGGCATAAAGGGCATCTCCTTGAGTCATTGGAATTGCCGAGATTGCAGCCATGGCTTTAAACATGTCTTGTTCCACGTTTTCCCAGATATAGAGAATCTTGCGACCCCCAAATGGGCGGAAATAGTGGCGACCCTCTAATAAGACAGAATCTTTGAGTTGATCCCGAATCGTGCGGGGGTCGTATTTGATGCGAGCTGATAGCTCTTCGGTGGTTAGATAGGTATTGTTCATAGCGGTAAAACTCCTTTAAAATCATTACAATCAAATGATCATTTTGTAGTCATGAAGACTAAAAGTGATCTTCTGTAGATCATTATATACCTATTATGATCTATTGCAAGTATTTTTGTAGCATTTAAGCTACATAATGATCTTTAGGAGATTATTTTGCGCATTTATCTGGCTCGGATGCTTGGAGAGCACAAGAAGAAGATCTCAGATGTAGTGAGGGATACCGGCGTGAATCGGGGTACGCTGACGCGCATGTATTACGAGAAGGTAGAAAGAATTGAGCTCGATGTGCTCGATATCTTGTGTGAATACTTTGGTTGCACGATTGCCGATTTGCTAGAACCCCAGAAGCCAGGAACTAAAAATGACACAGAGGCCGACTAGGCTAGTACTCAGCGGGGATTCTGTGCCAAATAATCTGTCACAGAGTTGGGCACAGATTTGTCACGCAGACAAAAGAAAAGGTAGATAAAAAGCGGCTACATCCTAGCAACTTCAATAGAATCAAGGCTTAAGGGTGTGACATTGTGGTGCGCCCGGCAGGAATCGAACCTGCGACCCTTGGCTTCGGAGGCCAATACTCTATCCACTGAGCTACGGGCGCCAGTAGGAAATTCGCTAACTACACTATTGTAAGTGCCTATATCCCCGCGGTCTCGTTATAATCTGTGCAAAGTCACCCTTTAACCCGTCAAACGATAAAAGTCCTATGAGCGAAGCGCACGGTAGCCTAATTAAGTCCCCTAAACAACTCATCATCATGGTGTTTGCCAGCTTTTTTGTGCCCCTGATCATCATTTTGTTGTTAATGGTGTTTGTAAACAATGGCAAGCGCACAGATGCTGCCGCTTCTGCGGAGCAACTGATTAAACCTGTTGCCCAATTAAATTTCAAAGATGCAAACCCACCGGCGGAGTCTAATAATGCCGCCCCTGCCGCTAAATAATTTTTAGCATCAGCAAAAAGCTGGCTATATGCCAGCTTTTTTATTGTTCTTCGCTTTGACCTTTTGCATCAAGCGCTACTTGGTAGGCTTCCTTTTTACTAAGACCAAGTGCTTGAGCGAGCACAGCAGCAATTTCTTTGCTGCCTAAATAAGGGCTTAATGCATTAGCCCACAGCAATAAGGCGGAATGCTCTGGAGCCTCGTGTGCACTAGCTTGGCGTCCAGCTACCAAAATAATAAATTCACCCTTGAGGCTCTCCGCTTTTTCAAGCCATTCTGGAATGGTGGCCGCAGTGAGTGTCACTAACTGCTCAAATTTTTTAGTAAGCTCCCTGCCTACCAGCACCTGTCGCTCAGGCTCAAGCTCATTGCTAAGCGTTGTTAACGTATCGCGTATTTGATGTGGCGATTCAAAGAAGATGCTCGTTTTTGAATTACTGCGAATATCTTGAATCAGTGCGCCCCGCTCTTTCGCCTTGTTTGGCCAAAAGCCAAGAAACTGAAAGCGCCCTTCCGAGGGCAACATGACTGAGCCACTAGCTGAAATAGCGGAAGACACTGCGCTAGCCCCAGGAATAGGAATAATTCGAAAGCCTGCTTTTTGAACGGCATTCACTAGGCGTGCGCCTGGATCAGAAACACCCGGAGTCCCTGCATCTGAAATATAGGCCCAGCGCTCGTTATGGGCGAGATGAGCAATGATGTTTTGAGCGCCAGCAATTTCATTGTGCTCATGTAAGGCGAGACACTTTTTATGAATACCAAAGTGTTGAAGCAAGGGCGCGCTATGCCTAGTGTCTTCGCAGGCAATGCCGTCTACCGCATTGAGGACGTGGAGTGCGCGTAAGGTGATATCTCCCAAATTACCAATCGGGGTTGCAACCATATACAGGGCTCCAGTAGGCAGATCCTGCTGTTTTAAAAATTCAAAGGAGCTTAATTCCATGGGGGCAATCTTTTGTGAAAGAGATATCAATAAGTAAGAGGATACGTCCCTTTTGAATTCAAGGGCAGCGCAGACATCTTGTCTGTAGTTTGGCGCATAATAATGTGATGGATAAAGATACCCTCGAACGTTTGCGCGCTCGCGCATCCCAACATTTTTTAGACAGCATTGCTGTAAAGCAAGAGGCCGAGAAGATGCTTCCCGAGCAAGTTGCTCGGGGCATAGTTGCTATGACGAATTGTCTGCGCGCTGGTGGAAAGATAATGGCCTGTGGCAATGGTGGATCTGCTGCGGATGCTCAACATTTTGCTGCTGAGCTTATTGGACGCTTTGAGAGAGAGCGACAAGAACTGGCTGCGATTGCATTGACAACTGATACCTCAATCTTGACCGCTGTTGGAAATGACTATAGCTATGACGAGATCTTTAGTAAGCAAGTACGTGGCCTTGGTAAAACAGGCGATATCTTAATGGGTATTTCCACTTCGGGAAATTCAAAAAACGTAGTGAAGGCAATCGAGGCTGCAAAAAAGATGGGGATCAAAATTATTGCTCTGACTGGTAATGGTGGTGGAAAAATTGCAACCCTATTAGATGCGGATGATATTCATCTGTGCGCACCCTCTACTCGTACTGCCCGTATTCAAGAAACACATTTAGTTTTACTCCACGCCCTATGTGATGGCGTAGATCATCTTTTGCTAGATTAATCGTTTTATATTTAAGAAAGCATTTCATATGCGCACTCATTTCATTGGCAAAGCATTGGCTGTATTAACGCTCACCTCCTTTTTATCTTCTTGTGCGGTGGTTGCTGTTGGCGGTGTCGCTGCTGGTGCAAGTGTGATGGCTGATCGACGATCTCCAGCAGTGCAAGCAATTGATAAAGGGATTGGGCTGGAAGTAGAGAACGCTTTAGACAAGAAGTTTGGAGATAGCGCGCATATCAATGTGACATCCTTTAATCAAAAAGTATTGCTAACTGGTGAAGTAAAGGATGCGAGCATTAAAGAGCAGGCTGGCGCTTATGCAAAAGCAAACAAGAATGTTCGCGCTATGTTTAATGAATTGGTTATTGGACCAAACAGTACCTACACTGCTCGTGCAAATGATTCTTATCTCGAATCTAAAATTAAAACCCAGATGATCTTTACTGATAAGTTACCGTCAAATTCAATGGAGATTGTTGCTGAAGGTAACAGTGTTTATTTGATGGGTATTCTGACGCAGAACGAGGCGGAGATCGCCAAGAAAGTAGCAAGCAATACTAATGGCGTAAAAGATGTTTACGCCTACTTCGATATTATTTCTGAAGCGGAAAAAGCGCGTCTAGAAAAACAAGGCAAAGCAGATGAGTCGCAACCTAACTCAATGCCTAAACAGTAAAACTGTTTGATGAGAAGTGGGTAATGAATTTATTTAAACAGCACCTGAAATATTTTTTTCTAGCCGCCCTCTTCTCGCTGCGCTCACTTAGTGCGCAAGCAGCTAGCGATGATGTAAAGGCAATGACACTTGCAAAACAAAATGCCTGCCTGGGATGCCATGCCATAGATAAAAAAATTGTGGGCCCTAGCTTTCAATCCGTTGCAAAAAAATATGCGAACGATCCCGGGGCAACTGTATTTCTAAAAAACAAAATTCTGAAAGGTGGTTCGGGATCTTGGGGCGTTGTGCCAATGCCAGCAAATGCAAAGTTAAGTGATGCAGACGTATCTTTACTAGCAAGTTGGATTTTGCGCGGAGCGCCCAGCGCAAATTAAGTTGGGCGAACTATTGGTTTGCCAAGAAACCAAGACCACACATCGTTTGAGCGTTTAAAGTTTTCTTTAACTGCATAGTCAAAGTCTGCCCATTGCTCATTGGTAGCTTCCTCAACGAACGTTCCTGGGTTTGCGGGCGGTAACTTTAAGTAGGCGTCTGCATCGCCGTAAGCGTATTCAACACGCATGCCAGCCTTTTGAGCTAAATGCATCATGGCGCGGTTGTTTGCCAGGCAATGAACAAACAAGGTTTCGATGCGAGTATTGCGAGAGTGCACCGCGGCACGTGCCAATAATGCAGTGCCTATGCCCTGTCCTCTACCATCAGGAAGTACGGATACACCGAACTCAGCAGCCACTGGAAGGCCTTTAGCTTTTGGTAGGTAGGCCAAATGCGCCATACCAATCAGATTAAGCTGGGAGTCAAAGCTACCAAATAGAGTGTCTTTGTCGAAATCTAGGCTCTCTACATAGTGGTGAATAACCTCATCAGGTGTCTGAGTACCAAAACGTAAGCGACGATCCTCTTCGTTTAAGAGTAAAAAGTGACGCAGAATCTCGTCCCTATGGTTGGCATGTAATTCACGTACAGGGACGGCCAAGCCGGCCATATATGGCTTGCTAGGTGAGTGACTGTTTGCTAATTTATTGTGCATAGCAACATATTAGCAGAAATCAGTGGAAATAACAGGGTTTTCCCTAGGATTACCAAAGAACAAAAAGAAAACGAAGTGATTCGGCCACAATATCCACTATCCCAGGCGCTATTTTCTTGCCCTATCCATAAAAACCCGTATATTTTGAAAAAAAGTTGAAAATATTTTCAACTCATATCCCACTGTTTTTAAAGGGTTTATTTCAAAAGTAAGAAAAAACTTCGCTTTTTTATAGAAAAAGACTACGAAAGGTGTTGACAGACCCCAATGACTAGGATAAAGTCTCATCTCTCTGCTGAATGTTATTAAGAAACACCAACAAGTCAGCCCTCTTTAAAAATTAGTCAACCGATAAATGTGGGTACTAAGTGAAAGCATCAAGTCCTTCGGGACAGATGTAAATAAATAGTACTCATAGACAGTAAAAAGATTTGGTTTTAAAACCAAGTCAATTTCTTGAATGAGTGCGACGATCCGCAAGGATCACAGGAATTGAACTGAAGAGTTTGATCCTGGCTCAGATTGAACGCTGGCGGCATGCCTTACACATGCAAGTCGAACGGCAGCACGGGTGCTTGCACCTGGTGGCGAGTGGCGAACGGGTGAGTAATACATCGGAACGTACCTTATCGTGGGGGATAACGCAGCGAAAGCTGTGCTAATACCGCATACGCCCTGAGGGGGAAAGCGGGGGATCGAAAGACCTCGCGCGATTAGAGCGGCCGATGCCTGATTAGCTTGTTGGTGGGGTAAAAGCCCACCAAGGCGACGATCAGTAGCTGGTCTGAGAGGACGATCAGCCACACTGGGACTGAGACACGGCCCAGACTCCTACGGGAGGCAGCAGTGGGGAATTTTGGACAATGGGGGAAACCCTGATCCAGCAATGCCGCGTGAGTGAAGAAGGCCTTCGGGTTGTAAAGCTCTTTTGTCAGGGAAGAAACACCGGCTCTAACACAGTCCGGGAATGACGGTACCTGAAGAATAAGCACCGGCTAACTACGTGCCAGCAGCCGCGGTAATACGTAGGGTGCAAGCGTTAATCGGAATTACTGGGCGTAAAGCGTGCGCAGGCGGTTATACAAGACAGGCGTGAAATCCCCGGGCTTAACCTGGGAATGGCGCCTGTGACTGTATAGCTAGAGTGTGTCAGAGGGGGGTAGAATTCCACGTGTAGCAGTGAAATGCGTAGATATGTGGAGGAATACCAATGGCGAAGGCAGCCCCCTGGGATAACACTGACGCTCATGCACGAAAGCGTGGGGAGCAAACAGGATTAGATACCCTGGTAGTCCACGCCCTAAACGATGCTGACTAGTTGTTCGGGATTTACATCCTGAGTAACGTAGCTAACGCGTGAAGTCAGCCGCCTGGGGAGTACGGTCGCAAGATTAAAACTCAAAGGAATTGACGGGGACCCGCACAAGCGGTGGATGATGTGGATTAATTCGATGCAACGCGAAAAACCTTACCTACCCTTGACATGTCACTAACGAAGTAGAGATACATTAGGTGCCCGTAAGGGAAAGTGAACACAGGTGCTGCATGGCTGTCGTCAGCTCGTGTCGTGAGATGTTGGGTTAAGTCCCGCAACGAGCGCAACCCTTGTCTTTAGTTGCTACGCAAGAGCACTCTAAAGAGACTGCCGGTGACAAACCGGAGGAAGGTGGGGATGACGTCAAGTCCTCATGGCCCTTATGGGTAGGGCTTCACACGTCATACAATGGTGCATACAGAGGGTTGCCAACCCGCGAGGGGGAGCTAATCTCAGAAAATGCATCGTAGTCCGGATCGTAGTCTGCAACTCGACTACGTGAAGCTGGAATCGCTAGTAATCGCGGATCAGAATGTCGCGGTGAATACGTTCCCGGGTCTTGTACACACCGCCCGTCATACCATGGGAGTGGGTTTTGCCAGAAGCCGTTAGCCTAACCGCAAGGAGGGCGACTGCCACGGCAGGGTTCATGACTGGGGTAAAGTCGTAACAAGGTAGCCGTATCGGAAGGTGCGGCTGGATCACCTCCTTTCTAGAGAAAGATGCTGAATCCTAGTGCCCACACTTATCGGTTGACAATAAAAGCCACGGGTCTGTAGCTCAGCTGGTTAGAGCACTGTGTTGATAACGCAGGGGTCGTAGGTTCAAGTCCTACCAGACCCACCACCAGCCAGAAACAAGACTTAGTGGGACGTTGGGGGATTAGCTCAGCTGGGAGAGCACCTGCTTTGCAAGCAGGGGGTCGTCGGTTCGATCCCGTCATCCTCCACCATCATCTAAATGTCAAAACTAAGCGAATATTTAATCGTTTAGTTTTGCCATTTATGGCTGTTCTTTAAAAATTTGAGTAAGCAAAGTGTCAAATGTTTCTTTGAGAGGACATTTGACAATGTAATAAGGGTAAAGATTGAATCATCAATCAGTAATACAAACGAGTTTTACCAAGTTCTTTAACAAGTACTTACAGTTTGGATTACGGCAAACATGTCAGAAGTAGAAGTAAACCTGTAACAGGTACTAGCAATGGTGCTCGTTATAGGATCAAGTGAATAAGTGCACATGATGGATGCCTTGGCGATTACAGGCGACGAAAGACGTTATAACCTGCGATAAGCCCCGGGGAGCTGGTAAATAAGCTTTGATCCGGGGATTTCTGAATGGGGAAACCCACCACTTTTGTGGTATCCATACCTGAATACATAGGGTATGAGAAGCGAACCTTGTGAACTGAAACATCTAAGTAGCAAGAGGAAAAGACATCAACCGAGATTCCCAGAGTAGTGGCGAGCGAAATGGGAACAGCCTTCTAGTGATAGCTCAGTAATTAACAGAATGGAATGGAAAGTCCAACAATAAAGGGTGATAGTCCCGTATGTGAAAATTATTGGGTGGTACTAGGCTAGAGACAAGTAGGGCGGGACACGTGAAATCCTGTCTGAATATGGGGGGACCATCCTCCAAGGCTAAATACTCGTAATCGACCGATAGTGAACAAGTACCGTGAGGGAAAGGCGAAAAGAACCCCGGGAGGGGAGTGAAATAGATCCTGAAATTGTGTGCATACAAACAGTAGGAGCCTCGTAAGGGGTGACTGCGTACCTTTTGTATAATGGGTCAGCGACTTACATTCAGTAGCAAGCTTAACCGAATAGGGAAGGCGTAGCGAAAGCGAGTCCGAATAGGGCGCTAGTTGCTGGGTGTAGACCCGAAACCAGTTGATCTATCCATGGCCAGGTTGAAGGTGCGGTAACACGTACTGGAGGACCGAACCCACTAACGTTGAAAAGTTAGGGGATGAGCTGTGGATAGGGGTGAAAGGCTAAACAAAACTGGAAATAGCTGGTTCTCTCCGAAAACTATTTAGGTAGTGCCTCGTGTATCACTGTAGGGGGTAGAGCACTGTCATGGTAGTGGGGTCCATTGCGGATTACTGCGCCATAGCAAACTCCGAATACCTACAAGTGCAAGCACGGGAGACAGACATCGGGTGCTAACGTCCGGTGTCAAGAGGGAAACAACCCAGACCGCCAGCTAAGGTCCCTAATATATGCTAAGTGGGAAACGAAGTGGGAAGGCTAAAACAGTCAGGAGGTTGGCTTAGAAGCAGCCATCCTTTAAAGAAAGCGTAATAGCTCACTGATCGAGTCGTCCTGCGCGGAAGATGTAACGGGGCTAAGCATATAACCGAAGCTGCGGATCACAGCAATGTGATGGTAGGAGAGCGTTCTGTAAGCCTGTGAAGGTGTCTTGTAAAGGATGCTGGAGGTATCAGAAGTGCGAATGCTGACATGAGTAGCGATAAAGGGGGTGAAAAGCCCCCTCGCCGTAAGCCCAAGGTTTCCTGTTCAACGTTCATCGGAACAGGGTGAGTCGGCCCCTAAGGCGAGGCAGAGATGCGTAGCTGATGGGAACAAGGTTAATATTCCTTGACCATTGTTAGATGCGATGGGGGGACGGATCGCGGAAAGTTGTCCGGGTGTTGGAAGTCCCGGTTCTTGCGTTGGAGATGGCTATTAGGTAAATCCGGTAGCGTAATTCAAGGGCGTGAGACGAGCGAATTTATTCGCGAAGCAATTGGAAGTGGTTCCAAGAAAAGCCTCTAAGCTTCAGTCTAACAAGACCGTACCGCAAACCGACACAGGTGGGCGAGATGAGTATTCTAAGGCGCTTGAGAGAACTCAGGAGAAGGAACTCGGCAAATTTGTACCGTAACTTCGGGATAAGGTACGCCCTCGTAGTTTGACCCTGTACAAGGGGAGGACGATAGGGTTGCAATAAAAAGGTGGCTGCGACTGTTTAATAAAAACACAGCACTCTGCAAACACGAAAGTGGACGTATAGGGTGTGACTCCTGCCCGGTGCTGGAAGATTAAATGATGGGGTGCAAGCTCTTGATTGAAGTCCCAGTAAACGGCGGCCGTAACTATAACGGTCCTAAGGTAGCGAAATTCCTTGTCGGGTAAGTTCCGACCTGCACGAATGGAGTAACGATGGCCACACTGTCTCCTCCTGAGACTCAGCGAAGTTGAAATGTTTGTGATGATGCAATCTACCCGTGGCTAGACGGAAAGACCCCATGAACCTTTACTGTAGCTTTGCATTGAATTTTGAACCGGTCTGTGTAGGATAGGTGGGAGGCGTTGAAAGCGGGATGCTAGTTCCGCTGGAGCCAACCTTGAAATACCACCCTGGTTTGTTTGAGATTCTAACCTTGGCCCATTATCTGGGTCGGGAACAGTGCATGGTAGGCAGTTTGACTGGGGCGGTCTCCTCCCAAAGTGTAACGGAGGAGTACGAAGGTACGCTTGGTACGGTCGGACATCGTACCTAAAGTGCAATGGCAAAAGCGTGCTTAACTGCGAGACCGACAAGTCGAGCAGGTGCGAAAGCAGGTCATAGTGATCCGGTGGTTCTGTATGGAAGGGCCATCGCTCAACGGATAAAAGGTACTCTGGGGATAACAGGCTGATACCGCCCAAGAGTTCATATCGACGGCGGTGTTTGGCACCTCGATGTCGGCTCATCTCATCCTGGGGCTGTAGCCGGTCCCAAGGGTATGGCTGTTCGCCATTTAAAGAGGTACGTGAGCTGGGTTTAAAACGTCGTGAGACAGTTTGGTCCCTATCTGCCATGGGCGTTGGAGATTTGACGGGGGCTGCTCCTAGTACGAGAGGACCGGAGTGGACGTACCGCTGGTGTACCTGTTGTTTCGCCAGAAGCATCGCAGGGTAGCTATGTACGGAAGAGATAACCGCTGAAAGCATCTAAGCGGGAAACTTGCCTGAAGATGAGATCTCCCGTAGGTTTAACCTACATAAAGGGTCGTTGAAGACCACAACGTTGATAGGTCGGGTGTGTAAGCGCAGTAATGCGTTGAGCTAACCGATACTAATTGCCCGTTAGGCTTGATCCTATAACCAGCACTATTGTGTTGGATGTTTGCCAGATTTAATTTGCATCCTTAATTACATGCTTACTCAAATAGAGTTGTTGATAAAATTATCAACAACTCGACCCTCTACGCCCGGTGACCATAGCAAGTTGGAACCACTCCTTCCCATCCCGAACAGGACAGTGAAACGACTTTACGCCGATGATAGTGCGGATTACCCGTGTGAAAGTAGGTAACTGCCGGGCACCAATGCGACGCCCAGACCCTTTTAGGTCTGGGCGTTTTTACTTGTGCAAAGCGTTTTGAGGTTTAAGAGATTGACATAAACTCCATTTGGAGTCAGAATATTGGGTTCGCGGAGGGGTGTCCGAGCGGCTAAAGGAGGCAGACTGTAAATCTGTTGGCTATGCCTACGTAGGTTCGAATCCTACCCCCTCCACCAGATGTGCGGGATTAGTTTAATGGTAAAACAGCAGATTTCCAATCTTCGGTCAAGAGTTCGATTCTCTTATCCCGCTCCAGTATTAATAGCATTTGTATTTGCCCATGTGGCTCAGTGGTAGAGCACTCCCTTGGTAAGGGAGAGGTCGGCAGTTCGATCCTGCCCATGGGCACCATGGCTTAAGTCGTAAATATTTTAATTTCGTGTGTTGGTTTGAGAGTTAACTAAAGGCAGACAAAAAAATGGCAAAAGAAAAGTTTGAGCGGACAAAACCGCACGTAAACGTTGGCACAATCGGTCACGTTGACCATGGTAAAACCACATTGACAGCAGCAATCGCAACCGTGCTTTCTAAAGCATTCGGTGGCGAAGCTAAAGCATACGATCAGATTGATGCTGCTCCAGAAGAAAAAGCACGCGGTATTACGATTAATACAGCACACGTTGAGTATGAGACTGCGAATCGTCACTACGCTCACGTAGATTGCCCAGGACATGCTGACTACGTTAAGAACATGATTACTGGCGCTGCTCAGATGGACGGCGCTATTTTGGTTTGCTCCGCAGCTGACGGCCCAATGCCACAAACTCGTGAGCACATCCTCTTGGCACGCCAAGTTGGTGTTCCTTACATCGTCGTATTTTTGAACAAGTGCGACATGGTGGATGATGCTGAGTTGTTAGAGCTCGTCGAAATGGAAGTTCGTGAGCTTCTATCTAAGTACGACTTCCCAGGTGATGACACACCAATTATTCAAGGTTCTGCTAAGTTAGCCCTTGAAGGCGACGAAGGCCCAATGGGTAAAGAAGCCATCATGAAATTGGCTGAAGCATTAGATACTTATATCCCAACTCCAGAGCGCGCAATTGATGGTGCGTTCTTGATGCCAGTAGAGGACGTGTTCTCTATCTCCGGTCGCGGTACTGTAGTTACAGGCCGTATCGAGCGCGGTATCGTTAAGGTTGGTGAAGAGATTGAAATTATCGGTATCAAACCAACTCTCAAGACAACTTGTACTGGTGTTGAAATGTTCCGCAAATTGCTCGACCAAGGTCAAGCAGGCGATAACGTTGGTATCTTGTTACGCGGTACAAAACGTGAAGAAGTTGAGCGCGGCCAAGTATTGGCTAAGCCAGGTTCAATCACCCCACATACTCACTTTACAGCCGAGGTTTATATCTTGGGTAAAGATGAAGGTGGTCGTCATACGCCATTCTTTAACAACTATCGTCCACAGTTCTACTTCCGTACTACGGACGTAACTGGTTCAATCGAGTTGCCAAAAGACAAAGAAATGGTAATGCCTGGTGATAACGTCACAATTACCGTAAAACTCATCGCTCCTATCGCGATGGAAGAAGGTTTACGTTTTGCGATCCGTGAAGGTGGCCGTACTGTTGGCGCCGGCGTGGTTGCAAAGATTTTGGCTTAATAGTTTTAATAAAGGGGTGTAGCTCAATTGGCAGAGCGTTGGTCTCCAAAACCAAAGGTTGGGGGTTCGATGCCCTCCGCCCCTGCCACGATTTGAACTGAAAGTAATATGTCTCAACATACAGCAAGTCACTCTGAAGAAAAGAGCAGCTGGGTCTCCGGACTCGCTGCTTTAATCGTCGTTGCAGCGTTAGTTCTTTACTACACGCTGGCGGATCAATCCTTATTGATTCGTTTAGCTGTTTTGTTAGGCGGCATTGCACTGGCAGTTTTGATTGTGGCGATGTCACCAGATGGGCGTCGTTTTATTGCCTATGCAAAAGATTCTTGGTATGAAGTAAAAAAGGTTGTTTGGCCGACTCGCAAAGAGACGACCCAAATGACTCTAGTCGTATTTGGCTTTGTTCTGATCATGTCCTTGTTTTTATGGATTGCAGACAAATTAATTGAATGGCTAGTTTTTTCAGTCTTCCTAGGCTGGAAGTGAGTAAAAAATGATTGATACTGAATTGGTCTCAAATCCACAAGCTACTGGCAATATGCGCTGGTACGTGATTCATGCCTATTCAGGCATGGAAAAAAGCGTCAAAAGAGGTCTTGAGGAGCGTATTGCACGCTCGGGTATGCCAGAAAAGTTTGGCCGTATCCTGGTTCCCTCCGAAGAGGTTGTAGAAATCAAGTCCGGAACAAAATCTGTCTCTGAGCGCCGTTTCTTCCCTGGTTATGTCTTAATCGAGATGGAAATGACTGATGAGAGCTGGCATTTGGTGAAAAACACACCAAAAGTGACTGGATTCGTTGGTGGTGTTCGTAATCGCCCAAGTCCGATTTCAACAGCAGAAGTATCCAAAATCATGGACCAAATGCAAGCTGGGGTTGATAAACCTAAGCCTAAGACTCTATTTGAGGTTGGTGAGATTGTTCGCGTTAAAGAAGGCCCATTTGTTGATTTCAACGGCAATATTGAAGAAGTTAACTATGAGAAGTCAAGATTGCGCGTTTCTGTTACAATTTTTGGCCGCGGTACCCCAGTTGAGCTGGAGTTTGGTCAGGTAGAAAAGATGTAAAAAATACCCTTTTTTGGGTGTTTTGTAGCAAAAAGTAGTGGTTTTAAGTGGTTAGCAATAACCGAGGAGCGGATCTAGAAAGCCAAAAACTAGTGAAGCGTTTACTCAACAGCGGTCTTTCCTAATGAGGTTAGGCGCGCTTTTAGGAGCAATCAATGGCAAAGAAGATCATTGGCTTTATCAAGCTGCAGATTCCTGCAGGTAAAGCAAATCCATCACCTCCCGTAGGTCCAGCATTGGGTCAACGCGGTCTCAATATTATGGAATTTTGTAAGGCGTTTAATGCTCAAACTCAGAGCATGGAACCAGGCCTACCAATTCCAGTCGTGATTACAGCGTTTGCTGATAAGAGCTTCACGTTCATCATGAAGACTCCTCCAGCGACCATCATGATTAAGAAGGCTGCGAAGATCGAAAAAGGATCACCGCGCCCCCATACCGATAAGGTTGGAAAAATTACTCGTGCTCAAGCAGAAGAAATTGCTAAAGCAAAAATGCCCGATTTAACAGCTGCTGATATGGATGCTGCTGTAAGAACAATCGCTGGTAGCGCCCGTTCCATGGGCATCACAGTGGAAGGTCTCTAATCATGACTAAATTATCTAAGCGTTTAAAAGCAATCGAATCTAAAGTAGATCGCAATAAGTTTTATGCATTGGAAGATGCATTGAACCTCGTTAAAGAGTGTGCGACTGCCAAGTTCGATGAGTCCATTGACGTTGCAGTTCAATTGGGTATTGATGCCAAGAAATCTGATCAAGTTGTGCGTGGCGCAGTTGTGCTCCCAGCTGGTACAGGTAAGCATGTTCGTGTAGCAGTTTTTGCACAAGGTGAAAAAGCTGAACAAGCTAAAGCTGCTGGTGCGGAGATCGTTGGCATGGAAGAGCTTGCAGATCAAATTAAAGGCGGCAAAATCGATTTCGATATTTTGATCGCATCCCCAGACACAATGAAGATCGTTGGTACTTTGGGTCAAGTATTGGGCCCACGTGGTTTGATGCCAAATCCAAAAGTTGGAACTGTTACTCCTGACGTTGCTACTGCAGTTAAGAATGCAAAAGCAGGTCAAGTGCAATTCCGCGTGGACAAAGCCGGTATCGTGCACGCAAGCATTGGTCGCCGTTCATTCGAGCCAGCTGCATTGAAGTCCAACTTGCTCGCATTGCTTGAGGCTTTGAACAAAGCTAAGCCACCAGCATCTAAGGGCATTTATTTAAAGAAGGTTGCCGTAAGCAGCACGATGGGTGCGGGCGTACGTGTAGACCAGGCATCGATACAGGCGGCGCAGTAATACGTCTGTAGCAAAAAGAACTTTGGGTCGACTCTCACTCTTTGAGAGGGAGTCGAACATCAAAGACCGTTGGTGAATTATTTGCTTACTCAGAATTAATTCTTAATCGTTACGAAAGTAATAGCCAGCGCAGATGGCGACCCTGAAAAGATTTCACAAGATCCTCTTGTGACAAATGATCAGACGCTGGTGTGTAACCCCAACTGGAAACAGTTGGTTTTTTAGGAGTTAAACCGTGCCTTTGAATGTACAAGACAAAAAAGCGATTGTTGCTGATGTCGGCGCTCAATTGGCTGGAGCTCAAACAGTCGTGCTCGCTGAATACCGTGGTATTCCAGTTGAGCAGTTGACAAAGCTACGTGCTAGCGCACGTGACCAAGGTGTATATCTTCGCGTTTTGAAGAACACATTGGCACGCCGTGCTGCACAAGGCACACAGTTTGAGCCTCTTGCTGATTCGATGGTTGGCCCCTTGATCTACGGCATCTCTGCTGATCCGATTGCTTCGGCAAAAGTATTGCAGAACTTTGCTAAGACTCAAGACAAGCTAGTCATTACTGCTGGCTTATATAACGGCAAGTTGTTGGACGTAGCGGGCGTTAAATCCCTCGCGTCTATTCCAAGCCGCGATGAGTTGTTATCACAGTTGTTGGGTGTCATGTTGGCCCCAGTATCTGCAATGGCTCGCGTATTGGGCGCAGTAGCAGCGCAAAAAGCAGAAGGAGCACCCGCTCCAGTTGCAGCGCCTGTAGCAGAAGTTGCTGAAGTGGCAGCAGCACCAGCAGTAGTTGCTGAAGCCGCCGCTCCAGAAGCAAGTGCAGAGCCTGCAGCAGCAAGCCCAGAAGCTGGAACAGAAACAAGCGAAACCCCTGCCGCTGAATAAGCGCAGATTAACTATCAAGTATTAGGAGCTAAAAATGGCGATTACCAAAGAAGAAATCATTGATGCAGTAGGCAGCATGTCCGTAATGGATTTGAATGACTTAGTTAAGGCATTCGAAGAGAAGTTTGGCGTTTCAGCTGCAGCTATGGCTGTTGCTGGTCCTGCTGGTGCTGGTGCTGCTGCAGCAGAAGAGCAAACTGAATTTACTGTTAACTTGCTCGAAGCTGGTGCAAATAAAGTTTCAGTAATTAAGGCTGTTCGCGAAATCACTGGTCTTGGCTTGAAAGAAGCTAAAGACTTAGTTGATGGCGCACCAAAGCCAATCAAAGAAGCTGTTGATAAGAAGACAGCTGAAGAAGCTAAGAAGAAGCTTGAAGAAGCTGGCGCTAAAGCAGAACTCAAGTAATACGAACTCAGTTAGTGCCCCTCAAAAAGGGGCGCTAGCCCTGTTGGGTTTGACCATTAGTGGTCAAACCCGATTTCATTTCTGATTGAAATCGGGTTTGCCTTCTGATACGACTGCAGAATGCAAGTTTGGTCGGACACTGAATCTATCGATTTAGTGTTGTCCGCCAGTGATTGGTAGTGGCCAATCGCCAAATCTTTGTACAGTCGCTGAATTCGGAGATGAAATGAACTACAGCTTCACCGAACGCAAGCGAGTCCGTAAAAGCTTTGCTAAGCGAGTAAATAATCATCAGGTGCCTTACCTGATCGCAACGCAGCTGGAATCCTACGCTAAATTTTTACAGGCCGAAAAGCCTGCCATGTCTCGTCTTACAGAGGGACTTCAAGCTGCCTTTACATCAGCATTCCCAATTGTGTCCAACAATGGCTACGCACGTATGGAATACGTGTCATACCAGCTGTCACAGCCACCGTTTGACGTTAAAGAATGTCAACAGCGTGGTTACACATACCACTCAGCCTTACGTGCAAAAGTTCGCTTGATTATTTATGATCGCGAAGCACCTACTAAGGTTAAAGAGGTAAAAGAGAGTGAAGTCTACATGGGTGAAATTCCACTCATGACAGATAACGGCTCTTTCGTTATTAACGGTACTGAGCGCGTCATCGTTTCTCAGTTACACCGTTCCCCAGGCGTGTTCTTTGAACACGATAAGGGTAAGACACATAGCTCAGGTAAGTTGCTGTTCTCAGCACGCATCATTCCTTACCGTGGTTCATGGCTTGATTTCGAATTTGATCCAAAAGATATTCTGTATTTCCGCGTTGACCGTCGTCGCAAGATGCCTGTCACCATTTTGCTCAAGGCAATTGGATTAAACAACGAGCAGATTCTTGCAAACTTCTTCAACTTTGATCATTTCTCCTTGAGCGCAAATGGCGCGTCAATGGAATTTGTTCCAGAGCGTTTGCGTGGTCAGATGGCTAACTTTGATGTGCTTGACAAGAATGGCGTTGTTGTCATTCAAAAAGACAAGCGTATCAATGCAAAACATATTCGTGAACTCGAAGCAGCTAAAACTAAGAACATCGTTGTTCCAGATGACTACTTGGTTGGCCGCGTAGTTGCACGCAACATTATTGATCCAGACTCTGGTGAAATCTTGGCTTACGCTAATGATGAGATCACTGAAGAGTTGTTGGCTACATTGCGTGATGCAGGCATCAAGCAATTGGAAACTATCTACACCAATGATTTGGATTCTGGTGCTTATATTTCACAGACATTGCGTACTGACGAAACTGCGGATCAAATGGCTGCACGTATTGCCATCTATCGCATGATGCGTCCTGGTGAGCCTCCAACAGAAGATGCTGTTGAAGCTTTGTTCCAGCGCTTGTTCTACAACGAAGATAGCTACGATTTATCACGCGTTGGCCGTATGAAAGTTAACAGCCGTCTCGGTCGTTCAGAGATGGAAGGCAAAATGGTTTTGTCGGACGAAGATATCCTCGACACCATCAAGTCTTTGGTTGACTTGCGTAACGGCAAAGGTGAAGTCGATGACATCGATCACTTAGGCAATCGTCGCGTACGTTGCGTAGGTGAGTTGGCAGAGAATCAATTCCGCGCTGGTTTGTCACGTGTTGAGCGTGCGGTTAAAGAACGTCTCGGCCAAGCTGAAACCGAAAACCTCATGCCGCATGACTTGATTAACAGCAAGCCAATCTCTTCAGCGATTCGTGAGTTCTTCGGTTCTTCACAGTTGTCCCAGTTTATGGACCAAACAAACCCATTGTCAGAGATCACGCATAAGCGTCGTATTTCTGCATTGGGACCTGGTGGTTTGACACGCGAGCGCGCCGGCTTCGAAGTGCGCGACGTGCATCCAACCCACTACGGTCGTGTTTGCCCAATTGAAACTCCAGAAGGACCAAACATTGGTCTGATCAACTCACTCGCGTTGTTTGCGCGTTTGAATGAGCATGGTTTCTTGGAAACACCATATCGTAAGGTTGCCACTAGCAAGGTTAGCGATGAAGTAATGTACCTCTCTGCAATTGAAGAGGCGAAGTATGTAATTGCTCAGGCAAATGCAACGATCGACAAGAGCGGTAAGTTGGCCGACGAATTGGTTTCAGCGCGTCAAGCTGGTGAGACTATGATGGTTAGCCCAGAGCGTATCGATTTCATCGACGTTGCTCCTAGCCAGATTGTTTCTGCTGCTGCTTCATTGGTTCCGTTCTTGGAGCATGATGATGCGAACCGTGCGTTGATGGGTGCGAATATGCAACGTCAAGCGGTTCCTTGCTTGCGTCCTGATAAGCCATTGGTTGGTACGGGTTTAGAGCGTATTGTTGCGGTTGACTCAGGCACGGTTATTTTGGCTTCTCGTGGCGGTATCGTTGATTATGTTGACGCAAATCGTGTAGTTATTCGTGTAAACGATGACGAGACAGCAGCTGGTGAAGTTGGTGTGGATATTTATAACCTCATCAAGTACACCCGTTCAAACCAAAATACCAACATCAACCAACGTCCAATCGTTCAGGCTGGTGATCGTGTAGCCCGTGGCGACGTAGTTGCTGACGGCGCATCTACCGATTTGGGTGAATTGGCTTTGGGTCAGAACATGACTGTGGCATTTATGCCATGGAACGGTTACAACTTCGAAGATTCAATCTTGATCTCTGAGAAAGTGGTTGCTGACGACCGTTACACCTCTATTCATATTGAAGAGTTGTCGGTTGTTGCTCGTGATACCAAACTCGGTTCAGAAGAAATTACACGCGATATCTCCAACTTGGCTGAGTCACAACTCTCCCGTTTGGATGAGAGCGGTATTGTTTACATCGGTGCTGAAGTTGAAGCGGGTGACGTATTGGTTGGTAAGGTAACTCCAAAGGGCGAGACTACTCTCACTCCAGAAGAGAAGCTCCTCCGTGCGATCTTCGGTGAAAAAGCATCTGACGTTAAAGATACTTCTTTGCGCGTTCCATCTGGAATGATCGGTACAGTTATCGATGTTCAAGTCTTCACTCGTGAAGGTATTGAGCGCGATGCCCGTGCACAAGCAATTATTCAAGAAGAATTACAACGCTATCGTTTGGACTTAAACGACCAGTTGCGTATTGTTGAAGGCGATGCCTTCATGCGTTTAGAAAAGCTGTTGATTGGCAAAGTTGCTAACGGCGGCCCTAAGAAATTAGCTAAAGGCACCAAGATCGACAAGGAATACCTTGCTGACCTAGACAAATACCATTGGTTTGATGTTCGTCCAGCAGATGATGAAGTTGCCACACAGGTTGAAGCAATTAAATCTTCTATCGAAGCGAAGCGTAAGCAGTTTGATGAGGCCTTCGAAGAGAAACGCACTAAGCTTACCCAAGGCGATGATTTGCAGCCTGGTGTAACGAAGATGGTTAAGGTGTACTTGGCAGTGAAGCGTCGCTTACAGCCTGGTGACAAGATGGCCGGTCGTCACGGTAACAAAGGTGTGGTTTCTAAAATCGCTCCAGCGGAAGACATGCCATTTATGGCTGACGGACGCCCTGTTGACATCGTCTTGAACCCATTAGGCGTTCCTTCCCGTATGAACGTAGGTCAGATCTTGGAAACCCACTTAGGTTGGGCGGCTCAAGGTATTGGTAAGCGTATTGACGAGATGGTTCGTCAACAGGCCAAACAAGCTGAACTCCGTAAGTTCATGAAGCAGCTTTACAACGAAACAGGTCGCATCGAAGACATCGACAACTTCACTGATGAGCAGATCACAGTATTGGCTGAGAATTTACGCCAAGGCTTGCCATTTGCTACTCCGGTATTTGACGGTGCAACTGAAGCTGAAATCGGCCGCATGCTCGAGTTGGCATATCCAGAAGAAGTAGCTACTTCTTTGAAGATGACGCCTTCACGTCAGCAGATGATTTTGTGCGACGGCCGCACTGGCGATCAGTTTGAGCGTCCAGTAACTGTTGGCGTAATGCACGTCTTGAAACTCCACCATTTGGTCGATGACAAGATGCACGCACGTTCAACCGGACCTTACTCGTTAGTAACGCAACAGCCACTGGGCGGTAAAGCTCAGTTTGGTGGTCAGCGCTTTGGTGAGATGGAAGTTTGGGCCCTCGAAGCATACGGTGCTTCATATGTCTTGCAGGAAATGCTGACAGTGAAGTCCGATGACGTCGCAGGCCGTACCAAGGTTTACGAAAACATCGTCAAGGGCGAGCACACAATTGATGCTGGCATGCCCGAATCCTTCAACGTGTTGGTAAAAGAAATCCGCTCGTTGGGTATTGACATTGACATGGAGCGCAACTGATATGAAAGCATTGCTCGATTTATTTAAGCAAACGCAGGGTGATGAGCAGTTTGATGTCATCAAGATTGGTCTTGCATCCCCTGAGAAAATTCGTTCATGGTCTTTTGGTGAAGTACGCAAACCAGAAACCATCAACTACCGGACTTTTAAGCCCGAGCGTGATGGTTTGTTCTGCGCCAAGATTTTTGGACCAACTAAAGACTATGAGTGCTTATGCGGTAAGTACAAGCGCTTAAAGTTCCGTGGCGTTATTTGCGAGAAGTGTGGCGTTGAAGTTACTCTCGCTAAGGTACGTCGTGAGCGCATGGGCCACATTGAGTTGGCAGCCCCTGTAGCGCACATTTGGTTCTTGAAGTCATTGCCTTCCCGTTTGGGTATGGTTCTCGATATGACCCTCCGGGATATCGAGCGCGTTCTTTACTTTGAAGCCTATGTAGTTGTTGATCCTGGCATGACACCTGAAGGCGCTATGAAGCGTGGTCAGATCATGTCTGAGGACGAGTACATTACCAAGACTGAAGAGTATGGTGATGGTGCATTTACTGCCATCATGGGCGCCGAAGGTATTCGTGATCTCTTGCGTTCGATTGATATCGATCGTGAAGTTGAGACGATTCGCGCTGACTTAAAAGCCACTGGTAGCGATGCCAAGATCAAGAAATACGCTAAGCGCTTAAAAGTGCTCGAGGCATTCCAGACTTCAGGTATTAAGCCTGACTGGATGATCATGGAAGTGTTACCAGTATTGCCACCTGAATTGCGCCCATTGGTGCCATTGGATGGCGGTCGCTTTGCTACTTCCGATTTGAACGATCTCTATCGTCGTGTGATTAACCGTAACAACCGTCTCAAGCGTTTGTTAGAGTTGCGCGCACCAGAGATCATCGTTCGCAATGAAAAGCGCATGTTGCAAGAAGCGGTTGACTCATTACTCGATAACGGTCGTCGCGGTAAGGCTATGACTGGCGCTAACAAGCGTCCTCTCAAGTCCTTGGCTGAGATGATTAAAGGTAAGAGCGGTCGTTTCCGTCAAAACTTGTTGGGTAAACGTGTTGACTATTCTGGTCGTTCAGTCATCGTGGTTGGTCCAACATTAAAATTGCATCAGTGCGGCTTGCCAAAATTGATGGCCTTGGAATTGTTCAAGCCATTTATTTTCAACAAGCTCGAGACTTTGGGAATCGCAACTACGATTAAGGCTGCGAAGAAAGAAGTTGAAAGTCAAACTCCAATCGTTTGGGACATTCTCGAAGAAGTGATTCGTGAACATCCAATCATGTTGAACCGTGCGCCTACATTGCACCGTCTTGGTATTCAGGCTTTCGAGCCAATGCTGATTGAAGGCAAGGCGATCCAATTGCACCCATTAGTCTGCGCGGCATTCAACGCCGACTTTGACGGTGACCAAATGGCGGTTCACGTTCCTTTGTCGCTCGAAGCGCAAATGGAAGCACGTACATTGATGTTGGCTTCGAACAACGTATTGTTCCCAGCTAACGGCGAGCCATCGATCGTTCCTTCGCAGGACGTGGTGTTGGGTCTGTACTACGCTACTCGTGACAAGATCAACGGTAAAGGCGAAGGCATGGTTTTCGCTAATATCACTGAAGTAATTCGTGCATACGAAGCTGGCCAAGTTGAATTGGCTTCCCGCGTTGCCGTACGTATTACTGAGTTTGAGATTGTGGATAAGAAGGCAGAGGGCGATGCCCGTTTTGCTGAAAAGACTAAGATCTATCAAACTTCAGTTGGCCGCGCCATCTTGTCGGAAATTTTGCCTAAAGGCATGTCTTTCGAGGAAATCAACAAGCCTCTGAAGAAAAAAGAAATCTCACGTTTGATCAATACTTCATTCCGTAAGTGCGGTCTTCGTGAAACAGTTATTTTTGCTGACCGTCTCTTGCAGTCTGGTTTCCGCTTGGCTACCAATGCCGGTATCTCGGTTGCGATCGACGATATGCTGATTCCAAGCTCTAAAGAGCGCATCATCACTGAAGCTTCAAATAAGGTTAAAGAGTATGACAAGCAGTTCATGTCAGGTCTTGTAACTAATCAAGAGCGTTATAACAACGTGGTTGATATTTGGGGTGCTGCTGGTGACCAAGTTGGTAAGGCGATGATGGATGAGTTGTCACACGTTGACGTACTCGACCGTAACGGTAAAACTGTTCGTCAAGAGTCCTTTAACTCCATCTATATGATGGCGGATTCTGGTGCTCGTGGATCTGCGGCGCAGATTCGTCAGTTGGCCGGTATGCGTGGTTTGATGGCTAAGCCTGATGGCTCCATTATTGAAACCCCAATTACCGCAAACTTCCGCGAAGGTTTAAACGTATTGCAGTACTTCATCTCAACCCATGGTGCTCGTAAAGGCTTGGCTGATACAGCGTTGAAGACGGCGAACTCTGGTTACTTGACACGTCGTTTGTGCGACGTAACTCAAGATCTCGTTGTGATTGAGGATGATTGCGGTGCGACTTCTGGTGTCACCATGAAGGCGCTTGTAGAGGGTGGCGAAATTATCGAAGCATTGCGTGATCGTATTTTAGGTCGTGTATGTATCGGTGACATCGTTCATCCAGACACGCAAGAAGTGATTGTTCCTAACGACACATTGCTTGACGAAGATCACGTTGATCAAATCGTTGCTTTGGGCATTGATGAAGTTAAAGTTCGCACAGTATTGTCATGCTTAACTCGCTTCGGCTTGTGCGCTAAGTGCTACGGACGTGATTTAGGTCGCGGTGGTTTGGTGAACGTTGGTGAGGCAGTTGGTGTGATCGCTGCTCAGTCCATTGGTGAGCCTGGCACACAGTTGACTATGCGTACCTTCCACATTGGTGGTGCAGCGTCACGGGCGTTGGTTGCAAGTAATATTGAAGCTAAGTCTAACGGTGCTTTGAAATTCTCTGCAACGATGCGTGTTGTGAAGAACGCAAAAGGTGAGCAGATCGTGATTTCACGTTCTGGTGAAGCTCTGATCATTGACGATAACGGCCGTGAGCGCGAGCGTCATAAAGTGCCTTACGGCGCAACTCTCTTGTTGAAAGAGGATGCGGCAGTGAAGGCCGGTGCAAGCTTGGCTACATGGGATCCGTTAACACGTCCAATCATTTCTGAGTACGCTGGTATTGCTCGCTTCGATAACGTTGAAGAAGGCGTTACTGTAGCTAAGCAGGTTGACGAAGTAACTGGCCTCTCTACTTTGGTGGTGATTGACGGTAAGCGTCGCAGTGCTGCTAGCAAAGGCGTTCGCCCAATGATCAACTTGGTTGATGATAAAGGCGGTGAAGTGATGATTGCAGGTACAGATCATCCAGTAAACATCGGCTTGCAAGTGGGCGCTTTGATCACTGTTAAAGACGGTCAAAAAGTTGAAGTTGGTGAAGTATTGGCGCGTATTCCAATCGAATCACAGAAGACTCGCGACATTACCGGTGGTTTGCCACGCGTTGCTGAATTATTCGAAGCACGTTCACCAAAAGATGCAGCTGTATTGGCTAAAGTCACTGGAACTGTTTCCTTCGGTAAAGAAACTAAAGGTAAACAACGTTTAGTGATTACCGATATGGATGGTGAAGCGAATGAATTCTTGATTCCTAAAGAGAAGCAAGTTCTCGTTCATGACGGCCAAGTTGTGAACAAGGGCGAGATGATTGTGGAAGGCCCTGCCGATCCACACGATATCTTGACACTCAGAGGCATTGAAGAGTTGGCGATCTACATCGTGGATGAAGTTCAAGACGTTTACCGTTTGCAAGGCGTGAAGATTAACGACAAGCACATTGAAGTCATCGTGCGTCAAATGTTGCGTCGTGTGCAAATTACTGATGGTGGCGATACTGCCTACATCACTGGTGAGCAAGTTGAGCGTTCTAAGTTGTATGACGCAAACGATGCTGTGATTGCTCAAGGTAAGCGCCCAGCTCAGTTCGAGAATGTGTTGCTCGGTATTACTAAGGCATCCTTGTCGACAGACAGTTTCATTTCAGCGGCTTCTTTCCAAGAAACCACCCGTGTATTGACCGAAGCCGCAATTATGGGCAAGACCGATACACTCCGTGGCCTCAAGGAAAACGTCATTATTGGTCGCCTGATCCCAGCTGGTACCGGCCTGTCTTATCGCCGTGCACGCAAGGTCAGAGAGCAATTCGAGCGTGATCGCGCTCAAATGATTGCTGCCGAAGAGGAAGCAATGGCTGATATGCCTGTAGAAATAGAGGCTGAAGTGATTGCTCCTGCTGCTGAGGCGGATCCAAGCTAATTTGGTATTTCTGGCCAGAAATGGCCAGTTTTTTCCCTCGAGGTTGACGGAAAGGGCTGGCCAGGCTAGAATGCTGAGTTCTACTGATTCAGAAGAGGGTCGTTTTGACCTAGAAATTATCTAAGTCATTGATTTTCTTGAAGAAAGCAACAAAGAAGTACTAACCGAGCTATTTTATGCCAACAATTAATCAATTATTACGTAAGCCAAGAACTCGGCTGACCGTTAAAAGCAAGAGCCCTGCGCTGCAAAACAGCCCGCAGCGCCGTGGTGTATGTACACGTGTGTACACAACCACTCCTAAGAAGCCTAACTCTGCGTTACGTAAAGTAGCAAAAGTTCGCTTAACCAATGGTTTTGAAGTCATTTCATACATTGGCGGTGAAGGCCATAACCTCCAGGAACACTCAGTAGTGTTGATTCGTGGTGGTCGTGTAAAGGATTTGCCAGGTGTTCGTTACCACATTGTTCGTGGCTCACTTGACTTGCAAGGTGTTAAAGACCGCAAGCAGTCACGTTCCAAGTACGGTGCTAAGCGCGCTAAGAAAGCTTAATAGCAACCAAAGCATTTGCAGTAAGTCTTCGTTTGTCAGACTTTAAAGACAAGTAAGTGGCCGTTCCGTCTAGAGATTGATGTATTTCAGTCTCCAGATAGTAGGACGGCCGGAGCGGGTGATCCATGTGGGCCACCCCTAACTGAACTGAAGGAGTAGTTATGCCACGTCGTCGTGAAGTTCCCAAACGGGAAATCCTGCCTGATCCAAAATTCGGCAATGTAGAAGTAGCAAAATTCATGAACGTCCTCATGTTGGATGGCAAGAAATCGGTTGCAGAGCGTATCGTTTACGGTGCCTTTGATCACATCGAGAAAAAAGCAAATAAAGAACCACTCGAAGTTTTCTCAACAGCTATGGGCAACGTTAAGCCAATGGTTGAGGTGAAAAGCCGTCGTGTTGGTGGCGCAAACTACCAGGTTCCTGTTGAAGTTCGCCCATCACGCCGTTCAGCTTTGGCAATGCGCTGGGTGCGTGAAGCCGCTAAAAAGCGCGGTGAAAAATCCATGGCTCAACGTTTGGCCAACGAATTATTAGAAGCTGCAGAAGGTCGCGGCGGAGCAATGAAGAAGCGTGAAGAAGTTCACCGTATGGCAGAAGCTAACAAAGCTTTCTCACATTTCCGCTTCTAATCGCACAGTAAAGAAAAGGTACCAACAGTGGCACGTAAAACCCCTATCGACAGATATCGCAATATCGGTATCTCTGCGCACATTGACGCAGGCAAGACAACAACTACAGAACGCGTTTTGTTCTACACCGGTGTTAATCACAAAATTGGTGAAGTGCATGATGGCGCTGCAACCATGGACTGGATGGAGCAAGAGCAAGAGCGTGGTATCACGATTACTTCTGCTGCTACCACAACGTTCTGGAAGGGTATGGCTGGTAATTTTGCAGAGCACCGCATCAATATTATTGATACCCCAGGACACGTAGACTTCACTATCGAAGTTGAGCGTTCAATGCGCGTTTTGGATGGTGCTTGCATGGTTTACTGTGCGGTAGGTGGTGTACAGCCACAATCCGAAACTGTTTGGCGTCAAGCTAATAAGTACCATGTTCCCCGTTTAGCATTCGTAAACAAGATGGACCGCACGGGCGCGAATTTCTTCAAGGTCTATGACCAGATGAAATTGCGCTTGAAAGCTAATCCTATCTTGATCCAAATTCCCATTGGCGCAGAAGAAAACTTCAAAGGCGTTGTGGATTTGGTAAAGATGAAAGCAATCTATTGGGATGAGGCTTCACAAGGTACTAAGTTTACTTACGAAGAAATTCCAGCTGAGTTGAAGGCGTCTGCTGATGAGTGGCGCGAGAAAATGGTTGAAGCCGCTGCTGAAAGTTCAGAAGAGTTGATGGAGAAGTACCTCGGTGGCGAAGAGTTGACCGAAGAAGAAATCAAAGCAGCATTGCGTCAGCGCACGATCGCCAATGAAATTATTCCAATGATGTGTGGAACAGCTTTCAAAAACAAGGGTGTTCAGGCGATGTTGGATGCGGTAGTTGAATTGCTACCATCCCCATTAGATGTTCCACCAGTTCCTTGTGAATTGGAAGACGGCACTCCGACAACACGCAAAGCCTCTGATGATGAGAAATTCTCAGCATTGGCATTTAAGATCATGACTGACCCATTTGTTGGCCAGTTAATTTTCTTCCGCGTGTACTCAGGTGTAATGAAGTCTGGCGACACGATCTACAACCCAATCAAGGGTAAGAAAGAACGTGTTGGTCGTTTGTTGCAAATGCATGCAAACGAACGCGAAGAAATTAAAGAAGTTTTTGCTGGTGATATCGCAGCTGCTGTTGGTTTAAAAGATGCGACTACAGGCGAAACATTATGTGATCCAGATGGCATCGTTATTTTGGAGCGCATGGTATTCCCAGAGCCAGTGATCTCACAGGCTGTCGAGCCAAAAACAAAGCCAGACCAAGAAAAAATGGGTCTTGCTTTGAATCGCTTGGCACAAGAAGATCCATCATTCCGCGTTAAGACTGATGAAGAATCAGGTCAAACCATTATTTCCGGAATGGGCGAGCTCCATTTGGAAATTTTGGTTGACCGTATGCGCCGCGAGTTTGGTGTAGAAGCAACTGTTGGTAAGCCACAGGTTGCCTATCGTGAAACAATTCGCAAGGTTTGCGAAGAGATCGAAGGTAAATTTGTTAAGCAATCTGGTGGTCGCGGTCAATACGGACACGTTGTATTGAAGCTTGAGCCACAAGAGCCAGGTAAAGGCTTTGAGTTTATTGACGCTATTAAAGGCGGCGTAGTTCCACGTGAATACATCCCTGCAGTAGAAAAAGGAATTCGTGAAACATTGAATTCCGGTATTTTGGCTGGCTATCCAGTTGTTGATATCAAAGCTACATTGTTCTTCGGCTCATACCATGACGTTGACTCCAATGAAAACGCATTTAAGATGGCGGGTTCAATGGCGTTCAAAGATGGTATGCGCAAAGCATCACCAGTGTTGCTTGAGCCAATGATGGCTGTTGAAGTTGAAACACCAGAAGATTTCATGGGTAACGTAATGGGTGACCTTTCATCCCGTCGCGGTATTTTGCAAGGTATGGATGACATTCCAGGGGGCGGCAAGATTGTTCGCGCTGAAGTGCCATTGGCAGAGATGTTTGGTTACTCAACTGGCTTGCGCTCGTTGACCCAGGGTCGCGCTACCTACACCATGGAATTTAAGCATTATTCCGAAGCACCTAAGAACGTTGCTGAAGCAGTTATGGCTGCTAAAGCGAAGTAATTTATCCACATTATTTTGAATATTGACTAGCTAAGAAGGCAGACAAAAAAATGGCAAAAGAAAAGTTTGAGCGGACAAAACCGCACGTAAACGTTGGCACAATCGGTCACGTTGACCATGGTAAAACCACATTGACAGCAGCAATCGCAACCGTGCTTTCTAAAGCATTCGGTGGCGAAGCTAAAGCATACGATCAGATTGATGCTGCTCCAGAAGAAAAAGCACGCGGTATTACGATTAATACAGCACACGTTGAGTATGAGACTGCGAATCGTCACTACGCTCACGTAGATTGCCCAGGACATGCTGACTACGTTAAGAACATGATTACTGGCGCTGCTCAGATGGACGGCGCTATTTTGGTTTGCTCCGCAGCTGACGGCCCAATGCCACAAACTCGTGAGCACATCCTCTTGGCACGCCAAGTTGGTGTTCCTTACATCGTCGTATTTTTGAACAAGTGCGACATGGTGGATGATGCTGAGTTGTTAGAGCTCGTCGAAATGGAAGTTCGTGAGCTTCTATCTAAGTACGACTTCCCAGGTGATGACACACCAATTATTCAAGGTTCTGCTAAGTTAGCCCTTGAAGGCGACGAAGGCCCAATGGGTAAAGAAGCCATCATGAAATTGGCTGAAGCATTAGATACTTATATCCCAACTCCAGAGCGCGCAATTGATGGTGCGTTCTTGATGCCAGTAGAGGACGTGTTCTCTATCTCCGGTCGCGGTACTGTAGTTACAGGCCGTATCGAGCGCGGTATCGTTAAGGTTGGTGAAGAGATTGAAATTATCGGTATCAAACCAACTCTCAAGACAACTTGTACTGGTGTTGAAATGTTCCGCAAATTGCTCGACCAAGGTCAAGCAGGCGATAACGTTGGTATCTTGTTACGCGGTACAAAACGTGAAGAAGTTGAGCGCGGCCAAGTATTGGCTAAGCCAGGTTCAATCACCCCACATACTCACTTTACAGCCGAGGTTTATATCTTGGGTAAAGATGAAGGTGGTCGTCATACGCCATTCTTTAACAACTATCGTCCACAGTTCTACTTCCGTACTACGGACGTAACTGGTTCAATCGAGTTGCCAAAAGACAAAGAAATGGTAATGCCTGGTGATAACGTCACAATTACCGTAAAACTCATCGCTCCTATCGCGATGGAAGAAGGTTTACGTTTTGCGATCCGTGAAGGTGGCCGTACTGTTGGCGCCGGCGTGGTTGCAAAGATTTTGGCTTAATAGTTTTAGGTATTAATCAGTAATCAATATTTAGCGGTTTGCTAACCGGTGACATCAGTGCTGCTGATGTCACCGAGCTCTTTAGAAATATAACGCGGCAGCACCGCAACGCTCTTTGGAATTAATATGCAAAACCAAAAAATTCGTATTCGCCTTAAAGCATTCGATTACCGTTTGATCGACCAGTCTGCAGCTGAAATCGTTGACACAGCCAAGCGTACTGGTGCAGTTGTTAAGGGTCCAGTACCTTTACCAACCCGTATTGAGCGTTTTGATATTCTGCGCTCACCTCACGTAAACAAGACTTCACGTGATCAGTTAGAGATTCGTACCCATCTGCGTTTGATGGATATCGTTGATCCTACAGAGAAAACAGTGGATGCCTTAATGAAATTAGATCTTCCAGCAGGTGTGGACGTCGAAATTAAGTTGCAATAATTCAGTATTTCCAGTCTTAGCTCTTGCCAAGACTGGCCTTTCGGGATAGAATCTAAGGCTTCGCTCAATTATTTGGGCGAATATTCAGGTTTTATCAGCATCAAAAACGTTGTAACTTATTGATTTAGAAGTACTTTTACTTGTAAATCACTTAAATTAATTTTGCCGACCAATCGAAGTCGGCGTGGAGCATGAATATGAGCTTAGGCTTAATCGGTCGCAAGATCGGCATGACCCGTCTATTTACGGACGAAGGGGAAGCGATTCCTGTCACCGTAATTGACGTGAGCGACAACAGAATCGCTCAAATCAAGACCCAGGCAACTGATGGCTATGATGCTATCCAGTTGGCACATGGCACACGTAGAGCTACTCGCGTTACCAAAGCAATGGCTGGACACTTCGCTAAAGCAGGTGTAATGGCTGGTAACGGACTCAACGAATTCCAATTAGATGCTACAAAAATCGCAGAAATGACAACAGGTCTAGTAATTCCTGCTGACACTGCATTTGCAGCAGGCCAAAAAGTGGATGTGCAAGGTGTAACGATTGGTAAAGGCTATGCAGGTACCATTAAACGTCACCACTTCAAATCTGGTCGTGCATCACACGGTAACTCACGTTCACATAACGTGCCAGGTTCTATCGGTATGGCGCAAGATCCAGGCCGTGTTTTCCCAGGTAAGCGCATGACAGGCCACCTTGGTGACGAAACACGTACTGTACAAAATTTAGTCATCGCACGCATTGATGCAGAACGCAATCTCATCATGGTTAAAGGCGCTATTCCAGGCGCCCCAGGCGGTAAAGTTATTGTTACTCCAGCGGTGAAGACACCGTTGAAGAAGAAATAAGGAGAGCGAATATGGAACTTAAGCTTCTCCAAGACAACGGAACTTTGGGCGCAGGCTTTCAAGCCTCACCAGAAGTATTCGAGCGCGAATATAACGAAGCATTGGTACACCAAGTTGTTGTGGCTTACCAAGCTAATGCACGCAGCGGTAACCGTGCACAAAAAGACCGTGAGCAAGTTAAGCACACAACCAAAAAACCTTGGCGTCAAAAAGGTACTGGTCGTGCACGTGCTGGTATGAGCTCTTCCCCGCTGTGGCGTGGAGGTGGTCGTATATTCCCGAATTCACCTGAAGAAAATTTCAGCCAAAAAGTAAACAAAAAAATGTATCGCGCAGGTATGAGATCTATTTTGTCTCAGTTAGCCCGCGAAGGTCGTTTAAATGTTGTTGACCAATTTAATCTTGATGCTCCAAAGACTAAAGTTTTAGCTGACAAAGTTAAAGCAATGGGATTGGATTCAGTCTTGATCATTGTTGATCAGGTTAGCGAGAATTTGTACTTGGCATCACGCAACTTGCATAAGGTTGCTGTATGTGAGCCACAGCACGCTGATCCATTAGCTTTAGTCCAATACAAAAAAGTATTGGTAAGTAAAGCAGCGATCGCAAAAATTGAGGAGTTGCTGAAATGAGCCAAGTCCGTAAAAACGATCACAGCTTGATGAAGGTTCTGCTTGGACCGGTTATCTCTGAAAAAGCCACTATGGTTGCAGAGAAAAACGAACAAGTGGTATTTCAGGTTACACGCGACGCTAATAAGAGCGATGTGAAACAGGCGGTTGAATTGCTCTTTAAAGTGCAAGTTGACTCTGTTCAAATCGTAAATCAAAAAGGTAAGCCAAAGCGCTATGGCCGTTTTGAAGGTCGTCGTGACCACACTAAGAAGGCCTACGTTAGCTTGAAGCCAGGTCAAGAAATTAACTTTGAAGCGGAGGCGAATTAATCATGCCTTTGATGAAGACAAAACCGACCTCACCAGGTCGTCGCTCAATGGTCAAGGTGGTAAATCCTGACCTGCATAAAGGTAAACCTTTTGCAGCGTTGGTAGAGCCACAGTTCCAAAAAGCAGGTCGTAACAATAATGGTCACATCACTACCCGCCATAAGGGTGGTGGTCATAAGCATCACTATCGTGTTGTTGATTTCAAACGCAACGACAAGGATGGCATTCCAGCAAAAGTAGAACGCTTGGAATACGATCCAAACCGCAGTGCAAATATTGCATTGATCGTGTTTGCTGATGGTGAGCGTCGCTATATTCTTGCTGCAAAAGGCATGACTGTAGGGCAGCCATTGATGGCCGGCTCAGAAGCCCCAATTAAGTCTGGTAACAACTTGCCAATTCGCAATATTCCAGTTGGTAGCACGATTCACTGTATCGAAATGTTGCCAGGTAAGGGTGCCCAAATCGCACGTTCTGCTGGTGGATCTGCAGTGTTATTGGCTCGTGAAGGTGTATACGCTCAGGTGCGCTTGCGCTCTGGTGAAGTACGTCGTATTTTGATCGATTGCCGTGCCACTATTGGTGAAGTTGGTAATGAAGAGCACAGCTTGCGCGTTATCGGTAAAGCAGGTGCAAATCGCTGGCGTGGTATTCGCCCAACCGTTCGCGGTGTGGCAATGAACCCAGTAGATCACCCACACGGTGGTGGTGAAGGTAAGACTGGCGAAGGCCGCGTACCTGTCTCCCCATGGGGCACACCAACCAAAGGTTATCGTACACGTCGTAACAAGCGTACAACATCGATGATCGTTCAACGCCGTCAGAAGCGCTAAACGAGAAAGCGATTAAGGAAAAGATATGACACGTTCAGCTAAAAAAGGCCCATTTTGCGAAGCCAGCTTAGTAAATAAAGTTGAAGTCGCACAAGCCAACAAAGACAAAAAGCCGATTAAAACTTGGTCACGCCGTTCAACAATCCTCCCAGACTTTATTGGTCTGACGATTGCTGTACATAACGGTCGTCAACACGTTCCGGTATATGTATCAGAAAACATGGTGGGTCATAAGTTAGGCGAGTTTGCCTTGACCCGTACTTTCAAAGGTCACGCTGCTGACAAGAAAGTAACGAAGAAGTAAGGGGATGATGATGGAAGTTAAAGCTATTCACAAGGGCGCCCGCATTTCTGCGCAAAAGACACGTTTGGTCGCTGATCAAATCCGTGGTTTGCCAATTGCGCGCGCTATGAACATTTTGAATTTCAGCCCCAAAAAAGCTGCCTTCATTGTGAAAAAAGTTGTTGAGTCCGCAATGGCCAACGCTGAACACAATAAGGGTGCTGATATTGATGAGCTCAAGGTTTCAACAATTATTGTTGATAAAGGTACTTCCTTGAAGCGCTTCACAGCACGTGCTAAGGGTCGCGGCAATCAAATTGAAAAACAAACATGTCACATCACCGTGACCTTGAGTAACTAAGGAAAGATATGGGACAAAAGATAAACCCAACCGGATTCCGACTCTCGGTAACGAAGAACTGGACATCTAAGTGGTATGCAAACAATACTGATTTTGCGAAGATGTTGAAAGAGGACGTAGATGTCCGCATCTATCTCAAAAAGAAGTTGAAGAATGCATCCGTAAGTAAAGTCATTATTGAGCGTCCTGCAAAGAATGCGCGAATCACTATTTACAGCTCACGCCCAGGTGTTGTGATCGGTAAAAAAGGTGAAGATATTGAAGTTCTCCGTCGTGAACTCCAGAAGCGTATGGGCGTTCCAGTCCATGTGAACATCGAAGAAATTCGTAAGCCTGAAGTTGATGCGCAATTGATCGCTGATTCTATTACTCAGCAGCTTGAAAAGCGCATTATGTTCCGTCGTGCAATGAAGCGTGCTATGCAAAATGCAATGCGTCTTGGCGCACAAGGAATCAAGATCATGTCTTCTGGTCGTTTGAACGGTGCTGAAATTGCACGTCGCGAATGGTACCGTGAAGGTCGTGTTCCACTTCATACATTGAAGGCTGATATTGATTACGCTACTTCAGAAGCGGAAACAACATACGGCATCATCGGTGTAAAAGTTTGGGTATACAAAGGCGATACATTAGGCCGCGGTGCGGATGCTCCAGCAGTAACAGCAGAGCCAGCAGCTGATGAGAAAAAGCCACGTCGCGCACCAGCTAAAACAACCGCACGCAAACCAGCAGCTGACAGCAAGCCATTGGTTGCTGCTAAGCCAGCAGTAAAGCGTGCACCGAAAGCCGTTGAAGCCGCAAGTGCTGAAGCGCAGAAGTCAGGAGAGTAAGCATGCTACAACCAAAGCGTCGTAAGTATCGCAAGGAACAAAAGGGTCGTAATACTGGCGTGGCAACACGCGGTAGCTCGGTAGCCTTTGGTGACTTCGGATTGAAGGCTATTGGCCGTGGTCGTTTGACAGCACGTCAGATTGAATCTGCACGTCGCGCAATGACCCGTCACATTAAACGTGGTGGTCGTATTTGGATCCGCATTTTCCCAGATAAGCCAATTTCACAAAAGCCAGCTGAAGTACGTATGGGTAACGGTAAAGGTAATCCAGAGTACTACGTAGCAGAAATTCAACCAGGCAAGATTTTGTACGAGATGGATGGCGTGGATGAAACTTTGGCACGCGAGGCTTTTAAGCTTGCCGCTGCTAAGTTGCCACTACAAACCACTTTCGTGATTCGCCACTTAGGTTGATCGGGATAGAGATTATGAAAAAGACAGAATTAGCATCCAAAGATCTGGTTGCCTTAAATGCAGAATTAACAGAGCTCTTGAAGACTAGCTTCAAGCTCCGTATGCAAAAGGGTACTCAGCAACTCACCAATACCAGCCAATTGGGTAAGACTAAGCGTGAAATTGCTCGCGTAAAGACTTTTATTACTCAAAAAACTGCACAGAAATAAGGAAAAAGGGATATGACAGAATTATCTAAACCCTTGCGCCGCACCCTTGTGGGTCGTGTCGTTAGCGATAAAATGCAAAAAACTGTGACTGTGCTAGTCGAGCGCCAAGTAAAACATGCGCTTTATGGCAAATATGTTGGACAGTCCAAAAAATACCACGCACATGACGAAGCTGGTCAATACAAGATGGGTGATACTGTTGAAATTGCTGAATCTAGACCAATTTCACGTACTAAATCTTGGGTTGTTACCCGTTTAGTTCAAGAATCAAAAGGTATTTAAAGAAATATTAGGGATTTTGGCGAACTTTCTTGCCAAATCCCTGTTTTGCGTAGTATGATAGAAGGCTTCTCCGGTTTTATTGGGAGAAGCAGTGTTTTTTCATTAATTCCGGGTTTTAACTTTCGTTAAAACCCATAGACGGAACCAAGACTGTTTGCCTTTGGCTAACAAGTTGGGGATTAAAAAATGATTCAGACCGAAAGTAGATTACAGGTCGCCGACAACACAGGCGCCAGTGAAGTTTTGTGCATCAAGGTATTGGGCGGCTCTAAGCGTCGTTACGCCAGTATCGGTGATGTCATTAAAGTGACTGTCAAGTCCGCTGCTCCACGTGGCCGTGTAAAAAAAGGTGATATTTACAACGCCGTAGTAGTGAGAACTGCTAAGGGTGTTCGCCGTCCAGACGGTTCATTGATTAAGTTCGATGGAAACGCTGCGGTATTGCTCAACGCGAAGTTAGAGCCAATTGGCACACGTATCTTTGGACCAGTGACGCGCGAGTTGCGTACTGAGAAGTTCATGAAGATCGTTTCTCTCGCCCCCGAAGTTATTTAAGAGGCTGATATGAAAAAGATTCGTAAAGGTGATTCAGTAGTTCTGTTGACTGGCCGCGATAAGGGCAAGCAAGGAACAGTTACAGCCGTACTCGAGAACAAATTAGTGATCGAAGGCGTAAATATTTACAAAAAGAGCGTTAAGCCAAATCCAGCAGCCGGTGTTACTGGCGGCATGATTGACAAGACGATGCCTGTTCACATTTCAAATGTGGCTGTGGTTGACGGTAACGGCAAACCATCACGTGTTGGTATCAAACTCGTTGATGGTAAGAAGCAGCGTTTCCTCAAAACCACTGGCGCGACTTTAAGCGCATAAGGGGCACGGAGAAATTATGAGCACACGTTTTCAAGAACACTACCAAGCTAAAGTTGTTGCTGATTTGATCGCCAAGTTTGGCTACAAGTCAGTAATGGAAGTTCCGCGTATCACCAAGGTAACCCTGAACATGGGCTTGGGCGATGCAGTGAACGACAAGAAAATTATCGAAAATGCAGTTGGTGATTTGACTAAAGTAGCAGGTCAAAAGCCAGTTGTGACAAAAGCGAAAAAAGCGATTGCTGGTTTCAAAATTCGTCAAGGCTACCCAATCGGCGCCATGGTGACATTGCGCGGTCAGCGCATGTATGAATTTTTAGATCGCTTCGTGACTGTTGCTTTGCCACGCGTACGTGACTTCCGCGGTATTTCCGGGAAGGCATTTGACGGCCGCGGTAACTACAACATCGGCGTTAAAGAGCAAATCATTTTCCCTGAAATCGAATACGACAAGATTGATGCCCTCCGTGGTCTCAATATCAGTATTACGACGACCGCTAAGACTGACGAAGAAGCAAAAGCTTTGTTAGCAGCGTTCAAATTCCCTTTCCGCAATTAAGAGGCTAACGTGGCAAAACTATCCCTAATTGAGCGCGAGAATAAGCGCGCAAAAACTGTAGAGAAGTACGCTGTAAAGCGTGCTGAACTCAAGGCAATCATTGCTGATCAATCACGCAGCGATGAAGAGCGCTATGAAGCTCGCTTGAAGCTACAGGCACTTCCACGTAACGCAAGCCCGATTCGTCAAAGAAATCGTTGTTCATTAACCGGTCGTCCACGTGGCACATTCCGTAAGTTTGGTTTGGCCCGTAGCAAGATTCGTGAAATCGCCTTCCGTGGCGAAATCCCCGGTTTAACCAAGGCCAGCTGGTAAGCGGCGAAAGAATTAGGAGAACTCATGAGTATCAGCGATCCAATCGCCGACATGTTGACAAGGATCCGCAATGCGCAAGCAGTGCAGAAACCCGTAGTCTTGATGCCGTCGTCAAAAGTTAAAGTAGCTATTGCAAAAGTCTTGCAGGATGAAGGTTATATCGATAGTTTCGAAATCAAAGGTGAAGCAGCTAAGCCAGTGCTACACATTGATCTCAAATACTATGCAGGCCGTCCTGTTATTGAGCGTATTGACCGTGTTTCAACACCAAGTCTTCGTATCTACAAAGGCCGTCACGACATTCCAGAAGTAATGAATGGTTTGGGCATTGCAATTATTTCAACCCCACAAGGCGTAATGACAGACCGCAAAGCACGTGCAAACGGCGTTGGTGGCGAAGTTATTTGCTACGTCGCGTAAGGAGAGAAATATGTCCCGCGTTGGTAAATCACCTATTCCAGTCCCTAAGGGCGCTGAAATCAGCATCAACGGTGCAAACATTACTGTTAAAGGCCCATTAGGCACTTTGACGCATAACTTGCATCCTTCTGTTGGTTTGAAACAAGAAGACGGCTTATTGACAGTTGTTTTAAATAACGACACACCAGAAGCTGGTGCACAGTCAGGTACAGCCCGCGCTTTAGTGAACAACATGGTTGTTGGCGTAACTACTGGCTTTGAGCGCAAGCTCAGCTTGGTAGGCGTTGGTTACCGTGCTGCTGCTCAAGGCGAAACATTGAAGTTGCAGTTAGGTTTCTCGCACGACATTATTTACAACCTGCCAAAGGGTGTAAAAGCTGAGACTCCAACTCAAACTGAAATCATTATTAAAGGTTCCAACAAGCAGCAAGTTGGCCAGGTTGCCGCTGAAGTTCGCGCATACCGTTCACCAGAGCCATACAAAGGCAAAGGCGTTCGCTACGTGGATGAGGTTGTACACCTGAAAGAAACTAAGAAGAAGTAAGCGAGATTAGAAAATGAATAAAGACGAATCCAGACAAAGACGTGCTAGGCAGACTCGTATTCGCATTGCCGAAGCATTGGCAAATCGCTTAACAGTTATCCGTAGCAATTCACATATTTCTGCGCAGGTTTATAGCCCATGCGGAACCAAAGTTGTAGCAGCTGCTTCAACAATGGAAAAAGATTTGCGCCAAGCGATCAAAAACGGCGGTAACGCTGATGCGGCTAAACAAATCGGCAAGTTAGTTGCTGAGCGTGCTGTTAAAGCAGGCGTTGTTGATGTTGCTTTTGATCGTTCCGGTCATCGTTATCACGGCCGTATTAAGGCCTTGGCTGAAGCTGCGCGTGAAGCCGGCCTGAAGTTCTAATAGGGTTTAGGAAAAAACATGGCAAAAATGCAAAACAAGATGCAAAACGAAGAGCGTGATGACGGTCTTCGCGAGAAGATGATTGCTGTTAATCGTGTAACTAAAGTTGTTAAGGGTGGTCGTATTCTCGGCTTCGCTGCACTGACTGTAGTTGGCGATGGCGATGGTCGTATCGGCATGGGTAAAGGAAAATCAAAAGAAGTTCCAGTTGCTGTTCAAAAGGCAATGGACGAAGCACGCCGCAAGATGATCAAAGTTTCCTTACGCAAAGGCACTTTGCAACATACTGTGATTGGTAAGCATGGCGCGTCACGCGTGATGATTTCTCCAGCTAAAGACGGTACTGGCGTTATCGCTGGTGGCCCAATGCGCGCAATTTTCGATGTAATGGGTGTAACTAACGTTGTTGCTAAGTCGCTTGGATCAACAAACCCTTACAACATGGTTCGTGCAACGATTGATGGCTTGAGCAAGATGAGCACTCCTTCTGAAATTGCTGCTAAGCGCGGTAAGTCAGTTGAAGAGATTCTCGGCTAAGACCAAAAGATTAGGAATCTATAAATGACAACAACTAACTCTAAAGTCAAACTGCAATTAGTACGCAGCTTGATCGGCACACGCGAAAGCCACCGTGCAACCGTTCGCGGCCTAGGTCTGCGTCGCATCAATTCTGTTTCAGAATTGGAAGACACACCAGCTGTTCGCGGAATGATTAATAAAGTTTCTTATCTAGTTAAAGTCGTTGGCTAATAACTAGCAAGTAAATAGGCGAAGAATATGCAACTCAATACACTAAAACCCGCAGCGGGCTCCAATAAAAATCGTCGTCGCGTAGGTCGCGGCATCGGTTCTGGTCTTGGAAAAACAGCTGGTCGTGGTCACAAAGGTCAGAAGTCACGTTCAGGCGGATTCCACAAAGTTGGATTCGAAGGCGGTCAGATGCCTATGTATCGTCGTTTACCTAAACGCGGTTTCGTGTCTTTGACACGTCGTCACGTTGGTCAAATTACTTTGAATGACTTGGCTAAAATCAACTTGCCAGAAGTGGACTTGTTGGTTTTGAGAGCCCACGGTTTTGCCGGTGAGCAAATCAATTCGGTAAAAGTCATTAAGACTGGTGAACTGTCTATTGCTGTAACCCTCAAGGGTATTACTGCAACTGCAGGTGCAAAAGCAGCTATTGAAGCAGCTGGCGGCAAATTGGTTGACTTGGTTTAATAAGTTTTAAGTAAACGATGGCACTCGCACCTAACAACGCAGCAAATATTGCTCAATCAGGAAACAAGTTCGGCGAATTACGTCAACGCTTGATATTCTTGGTTTTGGCATTGCTCGTGTTCCGTTTGGGCGCACATATTCCAGTGCCAGGCATTGATCCAGACCAGCTAGCACAATTGTTCTCAGGTCAAAAAGACGGTATCTTGGGAATGTTCAATCTATTCTCAGGCGGTGCTTTATCTCGGTTTACAGTTTTTGCCTTAGGAATCATGCCTTACATCTCCGCTTCAATCATCATGCAGTTAATGACGATTGTTGTGCCTTCTTTAGAGTCTTTGAAAAAAGAAGGTCAAGCAGGTCAACGCAAGATTACGCAGTACACCCGTTACGGCACCGTGTTTTTGGCAACGTTCCAGGCTTTAGGTATCTCTGTTGCATTGCAAGCTCAACCAGGTTTAGTTATTAATCCAGGCTTGATGTTTGAACTCAACACTGTAGTGACTTTGGTAACTGGCACGATGTTCTTGATGTGGCTTGGTGAGCAAATTACCGAGCGTGGTCTTGGTAATGGCATCTCCATCATTATCTTCGGCGGAATTGTTTCTGGCCTGCCAACTGCAATCGGTAGCTTGCTTGAATTGGTTCGCACTGGTTCCATGAATATCTTGTCCGCCTTACTTATCGTAGTGATTTGTATTGCAGTTACTTATTTTGTTGTGTTTGTAGAACGTGGTCAGCGCCGTATTTTGGTGAACTATGCCAAGCGTCAAGTTGGTAATAAGGTGTATGGCGGTCAGTCTTCTTACTTCCCATTGAAGTTAAATATGGCTGGTGTTATCCCTCCAATTTTTGCTTCATCTATTATTTTGTTTCCTGCAACGATTGCTGGCTGGTTTACATCAGGTGAGCCAACGAATATGTTCAGCAGAATAATTAAAGATTTAGCGGCGACATTGGCTCCAGGTCAACCTGTTTACACAATTTTGTACGCAGCTGCAATTATTTTCTTCTGCTTTTTCTATACAGCATTAGTTTTCAACAGCCGTGAGACTGCTGAGAATCTAAAGAAGAGCGGTGCCTTTGTTCCAGGTATCCGTCCTGGCGAACAGACTGGTCGTTATATCGACAAGATCTTGGTTCGTTTGACATTGGCTGGTGCGGTTTATATGGTTTTGGTTTGTTTGTTGCCAGAATTCTTGGTGTTGAAGTACAACGTACCATTCTATTTTGGCGGTACTTCATTGTTGATTATTGTCGTTGTTGCAATGGATTTCATGGCTCAAGTCCAGTCATTCGTAATGCAACAACAGTATGGCTCTTTAATGAAAAAAGCTAACTTTAAGATGGGCGCTTAACTGAATGTCTAAAGACGATGTAATTCAGATGGCGGGAGAAATTATTGAGAATTTGCCGAACGCAATGTTTCGCGTGAAGCTAGAGAACGGACATGTGGTTCTAGGGCACATTTCTGGAAAGATGAGGATGCATTACATCCGCATATTGCCAGGAGATAAGGTGACGGTGGAGATGACTCCTTACGACCTAACGCGCGCCAGAATTATTTTCCGAGCGAAGTAAAGATTAAGTAGTACATATTTTTTTAGAGGTGAGTTATGAAAGTTTTGGCATCCGTTAAGTGTATTTGCAGAAATTGCAAGATCATTAAGCGCAAACGCGTTGTGCGCGTGATCTGTTCTTCAGACGCACGTCATAAGCAGCGTCAAGGCTGATCTGGTTAATTAAGAGGAAATCTCATGGCACGTATCGCTGGGGTAAATATCCCAAATCATCAACATACTGTTATCGGTTTAACAGCAATTTTTGGCATTGGTACTACCCGTGCTCGCAAAATTTGTGAAACCACAGGTGTTGCTATCGACAAAAAAGTTAAAGATCTTACTGACGGTGACTTGGAAAAGTTGCGTGATGAAGTAGGTAAATTTATTACTGAAGGTGACCTTCGTCGTGAAGTAACGATGAGCATCAAGCGTTTGATGGACTTAGGCTGCTACCGCGGCGTACGTCATCGTAAGGGCTTGCCTGTACGTGGTCAACGTACTAAGACTAACGCGCGTACCCGCAAGGGCCCACGTAAGTCTGGCGTGCAACTCAAGAAATAATCAAGAAAGTTTATTGACATGGCAAAACAACAATCCGCTTCTGCAGCTTCACAGCGCGCACGCAAGAAGGTTAAAAAGAACGTTGCTGATGGTATTGCACACGTTCACGCTTCTTTTAATAACACCATTATTACGATCACTGATCGTCAAGGAAATGCGCTTTCATGGGCAACTTCTGGCGGCCAAGGTTTTAAAGGTTCACGTAAATCAACACCTTTTGCTGCTCAGGTAGCTGCAGAAGTGGCTGGTAAAGCAGCAGTTGAATGTGGAATCAAGAACTTGGAAGTTCAGATTAAGGGTCCAGGCCCAGGTCGTGAATCAGCAGTTCGCGCATTGAACTCATTGGGCATCAAAATCACTGAGATTCAAGACGTTACTCCAGTTCCACACAATGGTTGCCGTCCTCCTAAGCGTCGTCGTATCTAAGCTAGGAAGTAGGCAGTATAAGTTTTAGTAGTTTTTTATTAAAGCCCACTGTTCATCAGAATTAATGGATGAACTCACCGCCGGTCGTAAGACTGCGGCAAAGAAAGGAAAGCATCGTGGCACGTTACTTAGGGCCTAAGGCCAAATTAGCACGTCGGGAAGGTACCGACTTATTTTTAAAGAGCGCACGTCGCGCCCTGTCAGACAAGTGCAAGCTAGATACTAAGCCTGGTCAACATGGCCGTACATCTGGCTCAAGAACATCTGATTACGGTAATCAATTGCGTGAAAAGCAAAAGGTTAAGCGTATGTACGGAATTTTAGAGCGTCAGTTCCGTCGTTACTTTGCTGAAGCTGAGCGTCGTAAGGGCAATACTGGCTCAACATTGCTCCAGTTGTTGGAATCACGTCTTGATAACGTTGTTTATCGCATGGGCTTTGGTTCAACACGCGCTGAAGCTCGTCAGTTGGTTTCCCACTGTGCAATTTTGCTCAATGGTAGTCCAGTAAATATTCCATCTATTCAGGTTAAACCTGGTGATGTAGTGGCGATTCGTGAAAAAGCGAAAAAGCAAGCGCGTATTGCAGAATCACTCAATTTGGTTCAGCAGATGTCTGCTGTAGGCTGGGTATCAGTCGACGCAGCGAAGCTGGAAGGAACATTTAAGCAAGTGCCTGACCGTGAAGACATTAGCGGCGAAATTAATGAAAGTTTGATCGTTGAATTGTATTCACGCTAATTAGGCACTCTCAAGGAAAAAATATGCAAACAAATTTGCTCAAGCCAAAAATTATTTCTGTTGAAGCGCTTACCGCCAACCAAGCTAAGGTTGTTATGGAGCCGTTCGAGCGTGGCTATGGCCACACACTCGGCAATGCATTACGTCGTGTTTTGTTGTCCTCGATGGTTGGTTATGCGCCAACTGAAGTAGCAATTGCTGGTGTTGTTCATGAATATTCCACATTAGATGGAGTTCAAGAGGATGTAGTTAACCTTTTGTTGAACCTCAAAGGTATCGTATTTAAGTTGCAGTCACGTGATGAAGTTACTATCAATTTGCGTAAAGAAGGCCCAGGCGTTGTTACAGCAAAAGATATCGACTTGCCACATGATGTTGAAATCATTAATCCTGATCACGTAATCGCTCACTTGTCTGCTGGTGGCAAGTTAGATATGCAGATCAAGGTTGAAAAAGGCCGTGGCTATGTACCAGGCAATATGCGTCAATACCATGACGAAGCTACCAAGATCATCGGGCGCATCGTATTGGATGCCTCATTTAGCCCAGTAAGCCGTGTTAGCTATGCAGTTGAGTCTGCTCGTGTTGAGCAACGTACCGACCTCGATCGTCTCGTAATGACAATCGAAACAAACGGTGTCTTGTCTCCTGAAGAGGCGATTCGTCAAGCAGCTACCATTTTGGTTGACCAGTTAGTTGTATTCGCGGCCCTCGAAAGCAGCGAAGTATCTGGTGATCTCGCACCAAGCCGCTCTTCAATGGTTGATCCAATGTTGATGCGTCCAGTTGATGATCTCGAACTCACAGTTCGCTCTGCAAACTGCTTGAAGGCTGAGAACATTTACTACATCGGTGACTTGATTCAACGTACAGAGAATGAATTGTTGAAGACGCCTAATTTAGGTCGTAAGTCTTTGAATGAAATCAAAGATGTATTGGCGGCTCGTGGCTTAAGTCTTGGCATGAAACTCGAAAGCTGGCCTCCAGCTAACCTCGAGAAATAATTAGAAAGGAAGCATCATGCGTCACGGAAACGGCTTACGCAAACTAAACAGAACATCATCACATCGCTTAGCGATGCTGCGCAACATGTCCAATTCACTTTTGGAGCACGAAGTGATTAAAACCACTTTGCCAAAAGCAAAAGAATTGCGCATGGTTGTTGAGCCTTTGATTACCTTAGGTAAAAAAGATAACTTAGCAAATCGTCGCTTAGCATTCAATCGCACACGCGATCGCGATATCGTGACCAAACTCTTTACAGAGCTCGGCCCACGTTACGCAACTCGTCCAGGTGGCTACCTTCGTATTTTGAAGTTTGGCTTCCGTCATGGTGATAATGCACCTATGGCTTTGGTTGAGTTGGTAGATCGTCCAGAAGTTGAAGAAACAGCAGTAGCTGAAGAGGCTTAAATCCTTTAGCGAGATAAAAAGCCAGGCTTCGGTCTGGCTTTTTTCATTTATGCAGTTATAAATACGCTATGGCCACAGATAAAGCTACCGAATTACTAATTGTTGTTACCAGCTTTGCATCACTAGAGGATGCAAAGTGCGTGGCACGTCAACTGATTGAAGCCCGTCTCGCTGCTTGTGTGCAAATCCAAGAAGGCATGTATTCGATATATCGGTGGGAAGGAAAGATTTGCGAAGAGCGTGAAGTATTACTCTCTGCAAAAACCATTACTAATAAATGGTTGGATGTTGCTAATTTCATTAAAAGTCATCACCCCTATGATTTGCCAGAGGTGATTGCCTATTCTCCAGAGCAATATGAAGAGCAATATGGCAAGTGGGTTCAAGCCGAGGTAAAGTAAGCTCCATGCGATTGATTAATAAATTTATCCCTGTAGTAGCCACACTCTTTATTATTCTTGGTAACGCATTTGCTGCCCCAGAATTTCTTCCTCCTGAAAAAGCATTTAGAGCAGAGGCTACCTGGGTCTCTCATTCCAATGAGGTTGAAGTAGAGCTCTTTCCGGCTAAAGGATATTACCTTTATCAAGACTCACTACATTTTCAGATGGGCTCCCAACCCAATAAATTAGGGGTTGTAGGTACTTCCTTTCCCTCTGGCGTGGAAAAGTACGATAAAACTTTTCAAAAGAAAATGCAGGTTTATAAACAGGATGTTTTGCTTACACTCAATAAAAAGGCGGAGTCTGGAAAACCGCTTTATCTAGAGTTGGAATTACAGGGTTGTGCTGAAGCGGGTATTTGTTATCCGCCCATGACGCTGAAATTTTTACTTGCTGGCCCTGGAGTAAAGGCTGGGCCAATTCCTGAGATGCTTGATGGAGTTGCCGCAAGTTTGGCTCCAAAAGCAGAATTGAGCCTCATGGATTTATGGCGTGAGCGTGATGACGTTAATGCCATTAGTCGCTTTTTAGAAAGCACGCCAACAAGCTTTTTATTCTTAGCCTTCTTTGTTCTTGGGCTGGCTTTAGCATTTACCCCTTGCGTGCTTCCAATGCTACCAATTATGTCGAGCGTGGTTTTTGGAACGCAGGGCAAGCAATCGATCAATAAAGGACGTGCAAGCCTCTTGGCAGTGGCCTATGTGCTGGGAATGGCTTGTGTATACGCTTTGGCAGGGGTGCTGATGGCTGCATTAGGTGGGAGCGTGCAAAGAGCGCTACAGAGCCCTATAGCGCTCATTGGCTTTGCATTGCTTCTATTAGCCTTATCAGGCAGTCTATTTGGACTATACGACCTAAGAATGCCCCATTCGTGGCAACAAAAGGTTAATCAGCTGGCAGGGCGTCATAAAGGTGGTAGTACTGTCGGTGCTTTTACTTTGGGCGGAATATCAACTCTAGTTGCCAGTCCATGCATTACCGCTCCCTTGGCTGGAGTACTCGCTTTTATTGCCCAAACTGGTTCAATGAGTTTGGGGGCGGGGCTCCTCTTCGTGATGGCTATAGGGATGGGCTTACCACTGTTGTTTATTGCTATTGAAGCGCGCATCTTGATTCCGTCGACTGGAATTTGGATGGTGTGGCTACAAAGAACATTGGGCGTTCTCTTAGTGGCAACAGCAGCCTGGATTGCATCTCCATTATTACAAAGTAGCAGTAGCGAAGCAGGCAGGACGATGAGCAATGGTCAGCGACAACATCAAATTGGAAATGCTAGTTTTGCTGTTATTAACTCTTCTGCGCAACTAGACCAATTTTTAGCTCAAGCAAAAGAGCAGAAGAAGTTAATGTTATTGGATTTCTATGCAGACTGGTGCATCTCCTGCAAGGAGATGGAGGTCAATACTTTTGCTAACGCTGAAGTGAATCAAGACTTACAGAAATTTGTTTTAGTACAAGCTGATGTAACAAAAAACAGTCCTGAGAATCAAGCTCTGTTGAAGCGTTTTGGATTATTTGGCCCGCCTGGAATTCTGATCTTTGATCTCAACTCAGAAGAATTAAAAGACCAGCGTGTCATTGGCTATATGCCACCACAACGTTTTGGCGAGCGTTTGAAAAAAGCCTTGGGAAATTAAGCTGCTCAGAAGTTAAATGGGTATAACCCATTTAACTTGTTTAACCACTAATTACTTGCTTGCCTTTAAAAGGCGCGCAGCCTCGAGTGCAAAGTAAGTCAAAATGCCATCGGCACCAGCACGTTTAAATGCAAGCAAAGATTCCATCATCACAGCATCATGATCAAGCCAACCATTTTGTGCGGCTGCTTTGAGCATAGCGTACTCACCGCTGACTTGATAGGCATAAGTGGGGTAATCAAATTCATCGCGCACTCTGCGAACAATGTCTAGATAAGGCATACCAGGTTTGACCATTACCATGTCAGCACCTTCGCTTATATCTAGAGCAACCTCCCGCAAAGCCTCGTCAGTATTGGCGCAATCCATTTGGTAAGTTTTTTTATCTGCCTTACCCAAATTTTTTGCTGAACCCACAGCATCGCGAAACGGCCCATAAAATGCAGATGCATATTTTGCGGAGTAAGCCATGATGCGGGTGTGAATGAGTTTCTTCTGCTCTAAGGCCTCACGAATTTTGCCGATGCGGCCATCCATCATGTCTGAAGGCGCAACAATATCAACCCCAGCTTGTGCTTGAGCAACAGCTTGTTGCACCAAAATTGCGGTGGTCTCATCGTTCAGAATGCGACCTTGTTCATCTAAGATGCCATCTTGACCATGACTAGTGTAAGGATCAAGCGCGACATCTGTCATGATGCCTAAATTGGGAAAGCGTAGCTTTAGTTCACGTACAGCAGTTGGAATCAACCCATTTGGATTAAAAGATTCTTTGCCGTCTGGTGTTTTTAGTGAGGCATCTATCACCGGAAAGAGTGCCATGACAGGGATGCCTAATGAAACACACTCCTCAGCGACGCCGAAAAGTAAATCAAGCGAAACGCGATTGACGCCAGGCATCGAAGCAACTGCTTGAGATTGGTTGCTACCCTCAAGCAAGAAGACGGGATAAATTAGATCACTAGCGTGGAGATGATTTTCTTGCATCAGGCGACGTGACCAATCATCACGACGCATCCGACGAGGACGATGTGCTGGAAAGTTCAATAAAGAATTAGCTTGTGATTTCATCTTCTTTGATCTCTGCTTCAAATAACCATTTAATAACAATATTGTCTGCTTCTTCAAGGCCAATACGTTTGGTGCTTGAAAATAATTGTGCCGTAAGTTGCTTTGACTCACCATTGCCATCAGGCAAGGCTGGATCATATTGCTGCAACTGTTTCCGGACCGCCTCTATTGCATGCTTACATTCACTCTTGTTGAGTTTGTCGCATTTGCTCAGCAAAACGTGGATTGGCTTGCCAGTTGGTACAAACCATTGAATCATTTGCTCATCCAGATCGGTAATACCGCGTCTAGAGTCCACAATCAGGACCATGCCTACCAACTGCTCACGTTCCTGCAGGTAATCGCTCAGGAGGGCATTCCAGTGGTATTTGGTCTCGCGATTGACGGCTGCATAGCCATATCCAGGTAAATCCACTAAATAAGCCAAAAGATCGTCTTTTGCAAAAAGGCCAAAATAGTTAATGTGCTGCGTACGTCCTGGCGTTTTACTGGCAAAAGCGAGGCGTTTTTGGTTGCAAAGCACGTTAATTGCGCTAGATTTGCCCGCATTTGAGCGCCCAGCAAAGGCCACCTCACGGAGTGGAGTGGCAGGCAGGCAATGGGTGTCATTGACTGTGGTCGCAAATCGGGCTTGAAAGAGTTTAGACATGTCCAGAAGCTATTGTAAAATCACGCAAAATCATGAAATATCTCATGGTGTTGGGTAAAAGGTTGTAAAAGGTAGGGCCCAAACACTTTTAGGAATTTTTGCCAAGGTAAACATAATGCGTCAAACCTCTCAAATCTCCAAATTAACTAGCGTTAGCGCTAGCCTAGCCGCTGGCCTCTTGCTAGCAATGACCAGCTTCTCTGGTGTGGTGAGCGCCGCAGATCCTGCGCCGGCCGCCGCCCCCATGGCGGAAGCTGTCGCTAAGCCGGTTGTTCCAGGCAAGCCTAAGGTTGACCCTGCGGCTGGTGAAGCGCTTTACTCTAACGGCGATGCAAGCCGAGGCGTGACTGCCTGCTTAACTTGCCACGGCCCTAAGGGCCAGAGCGCTATCGCTACTTGGCCTAAGCTTTCTGCACAGCATGCAGCTTATACAGCCAAGCAGTTGAAGAACTTTAAAGAAGGTACTCGCGCCAATCCGATCATGATGGGAATGGCGGCCGCCTTAACTGATCAAGACATGCAAAATATTGCTGCTTATTTGGTTACTCAGCCAGTATCCCAAGGTGTTGCCCAGAACAAAGACACCATTGAACTAGGTCAAAGCATCTACCGTGGTGGAATCGCTGCTAAAGGCGTTCCTGCCTGTGCGGCATGTCATAGCCCAACTGGTGCTGGCATTCCTTCACAGTACCCACGTGTTGGCAGCCAATGGGCTGATTACAACGCAGCACAATTGTTAGCTTTCCGCGAAGGCACTCGTAAAAATAGCAGCCAGATGACTACGATTGCAACTAAGCTTTCTGATCAAGAAATGAAAGCAGTTGCCGATTACATGGCAGGTCTGCATTAATAGTTGCATTCAACACAAAACAAAAACCCCGCTGATCTAGCGGGGTTTTTTATTGCCTAGAAATTGACCAAGTCAAAATTAATTGATCATCCCATTTAGTTTGGCAAGATAGTTTCACCAGCAAAGAGATCAGCAATATTTTCACGTTTACGAATGACGTATGCGTTTTTTCCATCGACCATGATCTCTGCGGGCTTTGGTCTGGTGTTGTAGTTAGATGCCATTACAAAACCATAGGCACCAGCAGACAGAATAGCTAGCAGGTCACCTTCTTCAACTGCAAGTTCACGATCTCTTCCTAGCCAGTCACCAGATTCACATACAGGCCCAACGACGTCATAAGTAGAGCTGGCTACTGGTTTAGCTTGAACAGGAACAATGCTGTGATACGCCTCGTAGAGCGCGGGGCGCATCAACTCTGTCATGGCGGCATCAACGATGCAAAAGTTTTTCTCGGCACCTGGCTTGAGATACTCCACTTTGGTCAAGAGCACGCCAGCATTGCCGACTAAGGATCTGCCTGGCTCTAAGACCACATCGAGATGAGCAAAGCCACGCTCGCCAACACGATTGAGTAGGGTATTAGTGAATTCCGTGATATCAGGTGGATTGTCGTCACCATACGAAATACCAAGGCCCCCACCTAAATCGAGATGATGAATCTCAATACCTTCTTTTTTTAATTGAGCAACCAACTCGAGTACTTTATCAAGTGCATCAAGATAGGGCGCAGTATTAGTGATTTGAGAGCCAATATGGCAATCAATACCAACCACATCAATTTGAGAAAGCAAGGCAGCTTCACGGTATGTTTTTAAAACCTCGTGATAAGCAATGCCAAACTTATTGCCTTTTAATCCGGTAGAGATGTAGGGATGGGTTTGCGCATCCACATCTGGATTCACGCGTAAAGAAATTGGCGCGCGGCAATTCAGCTTAGTAGCAACTCGATTAATTTGGTGGAGCTCAGCAATCGATTCGACATTGATGCATTTAACGCCAGCCTGCAATGCTTGCGCGATTTCAGGAGCAGATTTACCAACGCCTGCGAATACCAAACTTTTTGGATCTGCACCAACAGCAAGAGCGCGGGCTAATTCGCCGCCACTGACTAAGTCAAAGCCAGAACCTAATTTTTTAAAGCAATCAATTACCGCTAAGTTGCTATTCGCTTTCATGGCATAGTGGACGCGAGCACGTCTTTTGCCCGAAGAATCTACGCAAGCTTTGTCATAGGCTTGATAGGCCTGCGTTAATGCTTTTTTGCTATAGACATACAGGGGTGTACCAAACTCCTTTGCCAAATCTGACAAAGGAATTTCTTCCGCATACCAATTGCCATTGCGTTCTGTAAATCCAGCTAAGTTGGGGAGTGGAATCGCTTTACTTGTCATTGCTTGGCCGATGATGGGTTAGTTGCAGCAGGGCTTTGGGGTGGATAGAGCTTGCCCTTAGGCTCTGGTTCAGCGGGTGGTGCTGGAGTGGGCGGCACATTTGGCAAATATAGCGGCCCTCTAACCCCACACCCAACAAGGGATATTAGAAGGCTAATGCCAAGAGTTCTTATAAGAATCGCTATCATGAATGTCTCTAAAACGAATGATTGAATATAGCATGCAGGACTCTAATATGAAGCCAGGCGATCTCACCGTGGAAACCATTGACGATAAGCAGTTCTATCAGGTGGGTAGTAATTTATTGCAGTCAATTGAGGCGGCCTTAGAGGCTGCAGATGATGCGCTGGATCTAGATCTGGATGTAGAGCGCCAAGGCGGGAACGTAATCAATATTCGGTTTAGGGATCGCAGCGTGATTGTGGTCAATACACAGCCACCTTTACATGAAATCTGGGTAGCAGCCAAATCTGGTGGTTATCACTATCGTTGGGCTGGCACTTTAGCCTCTCCACTCTGGTTAGATACTAAAACAGGGCGAGAACTGTTGAGCGACTTATCCGAATTTGCCAGCGCTCAAGCCGGGCAAGCGATTACTATCAGCCTGCTTCAGAAATAAGTAGCCAATATTTCAGGGGCTTAAACTGCCCCAGTGGCTGTTAGGGTCTCGATGACCTGAGCATCGGGAACACTCTTAATTTGGGCTTTGCCAATCTTTTCTAAAACGACGTAACGAATCTGACCGCCTTCAGTCTTTTTATCTACTTGCATTAATTCCATATAACGCTGTGCGCCAAACTTGGGAGGTGCAATCGGTAGATTCATAGATTGAATAATGTGAGTTAAACGATTGACCTCATCTTGCGTGATGAAGTTCAGGCGACGTGAGAGATCCGCACCCATGACCATGCCACAACCAACAGCTTCACCATGTAGCCATTCGCCATATCCCATGCCTGCTTCGATCGCATGACCAAAGGTATGACCGAAATTCAATGTGGCCCGAATTCCACCCTCTCTCTCATCAGCTGACACGACGGCCGATTTAATTTCACAAGAACGTAGAACAGCATGCGCCATTGCTGCGGTATCGCAAGCTAATAATGCTTTTGCATTTGCCTCAATCCAATCCAAGAATTCCGCATCCGCGATCGCACCATGCTTAACCACTTCAGCCAGGCCGGCAGAAAGTTCGCGCGCAGGCAATGTCTTGAGGGTGTTCAGGTCTGCAATCACCGCTACTGGCTGATGAAACGCTCCGATCATATTTTTTCCAAGTGGATGATTAATCCCTGTCTTACCGCCGACAGAGGAGTCCACCTGAGCTAATAAGGTTGTTGGAACTTGAATAAACCGAATGCCACGCATAAAGCTAGCAGCTGCAAAGCCAGTCATATCCCCAATGACGCCGCCACCCAAAGCTACCAAGATGGTTTGACGATCGGCGCCAAACTTCAAGAGATCATCAAAAATCAGCTGGAGATTTTTCCAATCCTTGTAAGACTCCCCATCAGGCAACACAATCGTTCTGACGGGTTTACCAAGTCTCTCTAGGGTCTTGGTGAGGCGCTCTGCATACAGAGGGGCAACAGTTGTATTGGTAACGATGTAAATCGATGTGGATTTTTCGCAGGCGCTAAATAGTTCTGGTTGATCTATTAAATCTGTACCAATATGAATGGGGTAGCTACGATTGCCTAGATCAACTTCTAATGTTTTCATGGATAAATTTATGCGGAGAGTTCGAGTTGCATGATTAATGTGTTGACTAGTTGATTGACGCTGGGTTTTCCAGTCTCAATCACATAGTCAGCGATTTCGCGATAAAGAGGATCGCGAATAGCGTATAGGTTTTCTAGAATCTTTTTTGCGTCACCATTTTTAAGGAGTGGTCTACCTTCGCCACCCTTAGTGCGATGCCACAGTTCCATAGGATTGGCGTGAAGATAAATGACAGTACCTCTTTCGCTGAGGAACTGACGATTCTCAGGCAGGAGTACGGCGCCACCACCAGTTGCCAAGATGACATCATGCTCGGCAGTAATCTCTTTAATAGCCTGTGCCTCACGTTTACGAAATCCTTCTTCACCTTCCATTTCAAAAATGACGGGAATTTTGACTCCACAACGATCCTCAATGACATGATCAGCATCTAAGAAGCGACGACCCAATTTCTTGGCCAGTAATTTACCGACGGTCGACTTTCCGGCGCCCATGAGGCCAATCAGAAAGATATTGTTAGATGAAGAGTTCACACTTTGATTTTATTAGTGTTTGTCCAGAACAGTGGGAGTTAAGAAGACTAATAGTTCAGTTTTATCCGCCAATTTAGATTTATGGCGAAATAAGTGCCCAATCAAAGGAATATCACCCAGCAGGGGAACCTTAATTTCGTCATCACGCTCAGTAGTTTGAAAGATGCCGCCAATGATGGCAGTCCCGCCATTTTCAACCGTGACTTCAGAGCTCAGGTTTTTGGTGTCGATCGCATAACCCTGTTCAGTTTTCATGCCAATGGTGTCTTTATTGATCCCCACCAACATCGATATCTTCCCGTCTGGATGAATCTTGGGTAGGACCTCAAGACGTAAATTAGCCTTGCGAAACTGCAATTTACTGCCGCTTTGAGAGCTGACTTGGTAGGGTAGTTCGGTTCCCTGCTCAATCGTAGCCTTAACTTGATCACCAGTCATGATGCGGGGGTTGGAGAGAATCTTGCCTTGACCGTCGGACTCCAGCGCTGAAAGCTCCATTTGCAATAGTCGGGCTGCGTTCTTGGAAACCAGGGTGGCAGCTAAGGTGGCCGGATTAAAGCCAGCCAAGCCACTACCAGCGAGATCTAGGTTTGCACTTGCGCTTTGGTCTGGATGATTGCCTATGCCATTGGCCTGATACCCCAGTTTGATACCGAGCTCTCGGGCAAAGCGCTGATCGGCCTCAACAATACGAGCTTCTATGAGGATCTGGCGCGGGCTATTAATATGATCTCCGCCAAAAGGCAGAGCAGCATCCTCCCGACGAAATTTTTGGAAACTTTGAATTTCGGCATGAGGACCAATCCAGTAAATATCCCCATTTCGGACAAGGCGTAATCCTCGGCTAGCAAGAATCGAATGCAGGGCGGTTTGCCAAGGCGTGTCCTTGAGGTCAACGGAAATCTTGCCTTGAATGGATTCGCTCAGGAGGAAATTGGTATCGCCCATTTTGGCTAAAACCTGCAAAAGCTCAGTCAACTCAATTTGGCTAAATTGCAGGCTAATACGAGTATCTTTAGGGTTGTCTGAAGGGCTGGCCTCGGGGTGGCTTCCCAAGATTGGATTGAGTAAAAAAACCAGGATTAGGAAGAGTAATCCGGCGCGGGATTTTTGTAGGATCTTCAATAGAGTCACTCTGATTGGGTGGATTTAAAAGTAATGGATTTACCTTTGGGGTGGGCCAGGATAGCCAATTCCTTTTCTGCTTGCGTGAGGCGCCATTCCCCTAAAGCCAAGCTCTCCTTACGCACCATCAGCGTCGTCTTGCCGGTGTGAAAAAAGGCATGCTCGGCGACCCCCATTCGGGTAATGCCCAAATATCTCCAGCGACGAAGTTCTGCCTCATATGGGATGGCGGCAGGCTTACTCTGAGAACTCTTTATTGGAGGCTTTGACTCTATTGAGTGAATACTCACTTCTATTTCATCTATTATTTCATATAGATCATCTCGCTCAGATACCCATTCACTTTGAGAAAGTTGAAATTCTTCTTTAAGCTCTAAAAGTTGATTTTGTAATGCGCTTATTTCCAGTTCAGCCCCAGATTTATTGGAATCAAAATGAAAAAAGAGGCCACCTGCACTAAGCAATAAGATGCTGATTAAGATCCAAATTGGGCTGAAATTGAACCCCTTGAGCTCGAAGGCTTTGGCCGGAAAAGCGGGTTTAGGAGTCTTGGTTTGAGGTGTCTGATCTACCCTCGGGGGCGACGAGGTTTTGCGAATTCCATGGGGATCTGGAATGGCGGGGTCATCCCCCAACTCACTCAGAATGTCATCAAAAGACTGGGGGGAAATGTGGCGTGGAGGCATGCCATATTGTTCGCCCAGGGGATAGTAAAAACGATCGGGCAAAGCGGAATTCAGTGTCAGAAATGTCCGCCCAAAAATATTTCAAACAAGGGTTTTGGAGCTTTAAGGAAAATTGTGTAAGCACCCTATAATTTGATTCTATGGCTCTACCCCCAAAAGACAAGCCGCCCTTAAACCGGCGGTTTAACCGACAGCCTGACAGACGTCCTGGTCAGCCAAGAGCGGAGCATGCCTCGTCTAGGAAATCAGGGAGCAATCCCCTTATTAAGGCGCTGCTTATTATCAGCATGGTCTTTGCGGTGGTATTCACCTTGTTGCTGGGATATGCCTTCTTAATAGCAAAGCCGAATTTGCCGAAGATCTCGGCATTGGTTGACTACAACCCCAAAACGCCATTGCGCATCTATACCGCCGATAAAGTCCTGATAGGCGAATTTGGGGAGGAGCGCCGTAAGGTAATCCCTTTGAATGAAATCCCTATGAGCATGCGTAACGCAGTCTTGGCTATTGAGGATGATCGCTTTTATTCCCATGGTGGGGTGGACTACGTGGGGATTCTCAGGGCTGCGCTCACCAATTTACGTGGCAACCTTTCTCAAGGCGCATCAACCATCACGATGCAAGTAGCTCGGAACTTCTTCCTCAGTAATGAGAAGACTTTCAGTCGCAAGATCTACGAGGTTCTTCTATCCTGGGAAATTGAGTCTCAACTAAGCAAAGACAAGATTCTTGAGATTTATATGAATCAGATCTTCTTAGGGCAACGGGCTTATGGATTCTCTAGTGCGGCTCAGATCTACTTTGGTAAAGAATTAAAAGACATCACGATTGCTGAGTCCGCTATGTTGGCCGGATTGCCAAAGGCTCCTTCAGCATATAACCCAGTCAGTAATTTCCGTCGCGCCAAGATTCGTCAGGAATATATTTTGCAGCGAATGCGTGATTTGTCTTACATCACGCCTGAGCAGTACCAAGTTGCCATGGCCGAAGAATTGCATATCCGCGGCCTTGGAAATGAATTTAGTACTCGTGCCGATTTCCCTGCTGAGATGGTGCGTCAGTTGTTATTTACGCAATACGGTGAGGCTATTTATTCTCAGGGAATAGATGTTTACACCACCATCTTGAAGGCGGACCAAGATGCTGCTTACAAGGCAGTGCGTCGCGGTATCTTTGAATATGATCTGCGTCACGCATATCGTGGTCCAGAGGGTTTTATTGATTTGCCAGAAGATCATGTCAAGCGTCAACGTGCAATTGATGAGGCCTTATTGGCTTACCCTCAGTTAGATGATTTGCAGTCTGGTGTAGTGCTCGATATCAAGCCAAAAGAAATGCAAGTGATGATTTCTACTGGGGATACGATCACCCTGAAAGGCGAGGGCATGAAGCTTGCTACCGCCTCTTTAACTGATAGCACACAACCCAAAAAACGTTTGCGCCCTGGTGCCATCGTTAGATTGCTCTCAGATGGTGGCGTTTGGAAGTTGGCACAATTACCGCAAGTTGAAGCTGCCTTTGTTTCCATGAATGCTGAAACGGGCGCGATCCTCTCTTTAGTTGGCGGCTTTGATTTCCGTCGCAATCAATTTAATCACGTTACCCAGGCACAACGCCAGCCAGGCTCTTCATTTAAACCATTTATTTATGCAGCTGCAATCGAGAAAGGTTTTTCTCCGAGCACCATGGTGAACGATGCTCCACTGTCTATTGGCAGCATGGAAACGGGCAGCCAAGCCTGGGAGCCGAAGAACTACGATGGTAAGTATGAGGGCATGATGCGTTTACGTACCGCCTTAGCCAAATCAAAAAACTTAGTGTCTGTGCGCTTGATTCGCGCTATCGGCCCCTCTTATGCGCAAGAATATATTCAGCGCTTTGGGTTTGAGGCAGAGAAGCATCCGCCTTATTTAACAATGGCCTTGGGCGCGGGCTCTGTAACACCCTTACAGATGGCATCTGCCTATAGCGTGTTTGCTAATGGCGGCTATCGTGTAGATCCTTACTTAATCAATAGGATGACAGACTCAAAAGGGACTGTTCTATTTGAAGCTAAACCTACTCATGCGCGCGAGGATGCCCCCCGTGTCTTAGATGCAAGAACTGCCTTCGTAATGGATAGCATGTTGCAGGAGGTTACAAAATCTGGAACTGCAGGAAGTGCGAGAGCGAAATTGGGCCGTAGTGATATCGCTGGTAAAACTGGTACAACGAATGATTCTCACGATGCTTGGTTTGCGGGATATAACCCGAAGGTAGTGGCCATTGCCTGGATTGGATTTGATAAGCCGGCAAGTTTGGGAGATCGTGAAACTGGTGGCGGTCTTGCTTTACCGATGTGGATCTCTTATATGAGCACCGCCCTGAAGGATGAACCACAACAAGGTCGCGAAGTACCTGCGGGCGTAACTCAAGTTGATGGTGATTGGTTTATTCCCGACTTTTCTAATAACGGCGGTGTGCGCGAACTGCAGTAGTTCGTTTTAGCAATGGCAAGGCAAGCACGCACCATTATTCCGGGCCAAGCAATGCATGTCATGGTTCGTGGCAATAATCGGGAAATACTTTTTTTTAATGATGCGGACCGTCGCATCTATTTGGATTGGCTACGAGAAGCGGCTAAGCAATTTGGTAGCGCGGTGCACGCATTTGCCTTAATGCCAAATCATGTCCATCTCTTGTTGACTCCCCAGAACGCAGATTCGCTTGCAAAGACGATGCAATCTCTGGGTAGACGTTATGCCCAGTATTTCAATCAACAGCATCATCGTTCAGGAACTATCTGGGAAGGTCGTTATCGTTCCTCGCTAATTGACCCTGATTATTTTTTGCGCTGCCAACGCTATATCGAACTAAATCCCGTCAGGGCGGGTTTTGAATCTAGTCCTCAAGATTCCACTTGGACTAGCTTTGCTTCCCACATCGGCGGCAACGCTGAGCCATGGTTGGTTGATCACCAATACTTTTGGAAGTTGGGTAACACCCCTTTTGAAAGACAAATGACCTGGGCTGCCTTCGTGAAGGACGGCGCGCCTCACTGGGAGGATCGTCAAATTACCGAGGCATTAGTGAGATCCAAGCCTTGGGTAAGTGACATTTACGCAAAAAAGCTCTTTAAAGATAACTCCGAGCAGACATTGATCCGTTATCGGGGGCGTCCAAAGAAATTAATATCAATTAATTCAACAAGTTAGAGGATGCTTTACCGGTTGGGTAGTTGGCTTTAGTGCTAGCAAGTTCTGACTCTGTCCCTTTTATATCAATTCATTTTGGTGCTGACCCAATTTAAATGGGACAGACTCATTTTATTTCTATTGCATCAACATGGGTATTCCCCTATATTGGATCCTCCAAAAGTAATCGGCCTTCAATGGCAATCGGAAATACCATGACTACACAAATGAATACAGACCTTCGTCCAATCGCACAGGGTCTCTACGATCCACAAAATGAGCATGATGCTTGCGGCGTAGGATTCGTCGCTCATATCAAGGGCAAGAAGTCGCACGAGATTGTTGCTCAGGGATTGAAAATTCTTGAGAACTTAGATCACCGGGGTGCAGTTGGTGCTGACCCATTGATGGGGGATGGCGCTGGAATTTTGATTCAGGTTCCTGATACTTTGTATCGCGAAGAGATGGCTAAGCAAGGTATCGAGTTGCCACCATTTGGTGAGTACGGCGTTGGTATGATTTTCTTGCCTAAAGAGCATGCATCCCGTTTGGCTTGCGAACAAGAATTAGAGCGCACTGTTCGCTTAGAGGGTCAGGTTGTTTTGGGTTGGAGAGATGTGCCTATCGATGTGAAGTTACCGATGTCTCCAACTGTGCAAATGACGGAGCCATTTATTCGTCAAATTTTTATTGGACGTGGCCGCGACATCATGACAACAGATGCGCTGGAGCGTAAGTTGTATGTCATTCGCAAAACTGCTAGCCATGCAATTCAAGATTTGCATTTGAAGCACGGTAAAGAGTATTTTGTTGCTTCAATGTCTGCTCGCACCATTGTTTACAAAGGCTTGCTGTTGGCGAACCAGGTAGGTGCGTACTATAAAGACTTGCAAGATTCACGCACAGTGTCCGCATTGGCGTTAGTGCATCAGCGCTTCTCCACAAATACCTTCCCAGCATGGGAATTGGCCCATCCGTACCGCATGATTGCGCATAACGGTGAGATCAATACTGTTAAAGGTAACGTGAACTGGGTGAACGCGCGCGAAGGTGCTATTAGTTCACCAGTGTTGGGAGATGACCTCAAAAAATTATGGCCACTAATTTATCCAGGCCAGTCTGACACCGCTTGTTTCGATAACTGTTTAGAGTTGTTGGTGATGTCAGGTTATCCATTAGCGCAAGCCATGATGATGATGATTCCAGAGGCATGGGAACAACATACCTTGATGGATGACAACCGTCGCGCTTTCTATGAATACCATGCTGCAATGATGGAGCCATGGGATGGTCCGGCTGCTATGGCGTTTACAGATGGTCGCCAGATTGGCGCTACCCTGGATCGCAATGGTTTGCGTCCAGCTCGTTATTACGTGACCGATGATGATTTGGTCATCATGGGTTCTGAGGCTGGCGTATTGCCAATTCCGGAAAGCAAGATTGTTCAAAAGTGGCGCTTGCAACCAGGCAAAATGTTCATGATTGATATGGAGCAGGGTCGCATTATTGATGACGTCGAATTGAAAGACGCAGTCTCTAAAGCTAAGCCCTATAAGAGCTGGATCGATGCGGTACGCGTTAAGCTCGATGAGGTTGACGCCAGCAAAGATGACCTGATTGATGAAAAAACGACTATTCGTCCAGCTGCAAAATTATTAGATCGTCAGCAAGCTTTTGGCTATACCCAAGAGGATATCAAGTACCTCATGGCACCTATGGCCATGAACGGTGAAGAGGCAATTGGATCAATGGGTAACGATAGCCCATTGGCTGTACTCTCCAATAAGAATAAGCCGCTCTATAACTACTTTAAGCAGTTGTTTGCACAGGTGACCAATCCTCCGATTGACTCGATCCGTGAAAACATGGTGATGTCATTGGTTTCGTTCATTGGGCCGAAGCCGAATTTGTTGGATACCAACAATATCAACCCACCAATGCGTTTGGAAGTAAGTCAGCCAATTTTAGATTTCGACGATATGACCAAGATTCGTCATATTGGCCATTACACCAACGGTAAGTTCCGTTCATATGAATTGGATATTTGCTATCCAGCATCTTGGGGTAAAGCAGGTATCGAGGCTCGCTTAGCATCTTTGTGCGCTGAAGCGGCTGATGCTGTTCGCTCCGGTTACAACATCTTGATCGTGAGCGATCGTCAGGTAGATGAGCAGCATGTGGCTATTCCTGCATTGTTGGCAACTTCTGCAATTCACCAGCACTTGGTTGAAAAAGGTTTGCGCACTAGCGTTGGCCTCGTGGTTGAAACCGGTAGCGCGCGTGAGACACATCACTTCGCACTCTTGGCTGGCTATGGAGCTGAAGCAGTTCATCCATACCTAGCAATGGAAACTTTGGCTGAGATGGCTAAGGGCTTATCTGGCGATCTGTCGGCAGAAAAAGCTGTAAAGAATTTTGTGAAAGCAGTTGGTAAGGGCTTGCAAAAAGTGATGTCCAAAATGGGTATCTCTACTTATATGTCTTACACCGGCTCGCAGATTTTTGAAGCGATTGGTTTAAATAAAGAGGTCATTGACCATTATTTCAAAGGCACTCCATCGAATGTTGGTGGTATCGGTGTATTTGAAGTGGCTGAAGAAGCATTGCGTATGCATCAGTCTGCATTTGGTAACGATCCAGTCTTAACCAATATGCTCGACGCTGGTGGTGAATATGCTTTCCGTATTCGCGGAGAGAACCATATGTGGACTCCAGATACGATTGCGAAGTTGCAGCACTCTACCCGTATTGGTATCGAGAAGGGCTATCAAACCTATAAAGAGTACGCCAACATCATCAATGACCAAACCAAGCGTCAGATGACATTGCGTGGTTTGTTTGAGTTCAAGATTGATCCAACTAAGGCTATTCCATTGGATGAAGTGGAGTCCGCCAAAGAAATCGTCAAACGTTTTGCAACGGGCGCGATGTCTTTGGGTTCTATTTCTACTGAAGCGCATGCTACTTTGGCGATTGCGATGAATCGTATTGGCGGTAAGTCCAATACTGGTGAGGGTGGTGAAGATCCCAATCGTTATGTGAATGAACTTAAAGGCATTCCAATTAAGAAGGGTGAAACCTTAGCCAGTATTTTGGGTGACGATGTTGTTGAAGCAAATATTCCCTTGCTCGATGGCGATTCATTGCGTTCCAAAATTAAGCAAGTTGCTTCGGGTCGTTTCGGCGTCACTACTGAGTACCTGCGGTCTGCTGATCAGATTCAGATCAAAATGGCTCAAGGTGCTAAGCCTGGTGAAGGCGGTCAGTTACCTGGCGGCAAGGTTTCCGATTACATCGGTAAGTTGCGCTTCTCTGTACCAGGCGTTGGTTTGATTTCTCCTCCTCCGCATCATGATATTTATTCGATTGAAGATATCGCTCAGTTAATTCACGATCTGAAGAACGTGAACCCAGCCGCAGACGTCTCTGTGAAATTGGTTTCTGAAGTCGGTGTTGGCACAATTGCTGCCGGCGTTGCTAAAGCAAAAGCAGATCACGTAGTGATCGCTGGACATGATGGCGGTACAGGTGCATCACCACTATCTTCTATTAAGCATGCTGGCTCCCCATGGGAATTGGGATTAGCTGAAACTCAGCAAACACTAGTGCTCAATGGTTTGCGCAGTCGTATTCGTGTGCAAGCTGATGGTCAAATGAAAACTGGTCGTGACGTGGTGATTGGTGCTTTGTTGGGTGCAGATGAGTTTGGTTTTGCAACGGCTCCATTAGTCGTTGAAGGTTGCATCATGATGCGCAAGTGTCATTTGAATACCTGCCCAGTTGGCGTTGCTACGCAAGATCCTGAGTTGCGTAAAAAGTTCTCTGGTAAGCCAGAGCATGTGGTGAACTTCTTCTTCTTTATTGCGGAAGAAGTACGCGAGATCATGGCTCAACTCGGCATTCGTAAGTTTGATGATTTGATTGGTCGCGTTGATCTCCTGGATACCCGCAAAGGTATTGAAAACTGGAAAGTGCATGGCCTAGATTTCAGCAAGATTTTTGCTGAGCCTAATGTCCCTAAAGATGCTCCTCGCTACCAGATCTTGACCCAGGAGCATGGTTTAGGCAGTGCACTGGATAACATTCTGATTGAGAAGAGTGAGCCTGCATTACAACGTGGCGAGAAAGTATCTTTCATTGTTCCAGTGAAGAACGTGAACCGTACTGTTGGTGCCATGCTCTCTGGAGAAATCGCTCAGCGTTATGGCCATGCTGGCCTGCCAGATGACACTATTCATATTCAATTGAATGGCACGGCCGGTCAAAGTTTCGCCGCCTTCTTGGCGCGCGGCATCACCTTAGACTTGGTTGGTGATGGTAATGACTACGTTGGTAAAGGCTTATCTGGTGGACGCGTCATTGTCCGTGCTCCACATGAGTTCCGTGGCGATACAGCAAAGAACATCATCGTTGGTAATACTGTTCTTTATGGTGCAATCGGCGGTGAAGCATTCTTTAACGGTGTGGCTGGTGAACGTTTTGCTGTTCGTAACTCTGGTGCGACAACGGTTGTTGAGGGTACTGGCGATCACGGTTGCGAATACATGACTGGCGGTACTGTAGTCGTTTTGGGCGCAACTGGCCGTAACTTTGCCGCAGGTATGAGTGGCGGTATTGCTTATGTCTATGACGAAGATGGTCTCTTTGATAAACGCTGCAATACCAGCATGGCGACTTTGGAGAAGGTATTGCCTTCTGCTGAGCAGATTGACAAGATGCCTCAGTCTCAATGGCATGCCCCTGTTGATGTTAAAGATGGTGGCGAGCGCATGACTGATGAGCAAATTCTGAAGGGCTTGATTGAGCGTCATTTCCGTCACACTGGTTCTGAGCGCGCTAAAGCACTCTTAGCTGACTGGGAAAATGCGCGTGGCCGTTTTGTGAAGGTGCTTCCTACTGAGTACAAGCGTGCTTTAGGTGAGTTGTGGGAAAAAGCGCAAAACAAAACTGTTGCAGCTTAATCAATAAAGACATTAAGAAAAGATACTAAGGATTCGATATGGGTAAGGTCACTGGATTTATGGAATTTGAGCGCGTAGATGAAACCTACGAAGCTCCTGTTAAACGCCTCCATCATTACAAAGAATTTGTCGCGGCATTAACGGATGATGAAGCTAAAGTACAAGGCGCACGTTGCATGGATTGTGGTATTCCGTTTTGCAACAACGGCTGTCCTGTAAACAACATCATCCCCGACTTCAATGATTTGGTATTTCATGATGATTGGAAGAATGCATTAGATGTTTTGCAGTCAACCAATAACTTCCCTGAGTTCACTGGTCGTATTTGCCCTGCGCCTTGTGAGGCTGCCTGTACCCTAGGAATCAATAGCGAAGCTGTTGGCATTAAGTCTATCGAGCACGCGATTATTGATAAGGGTTGGGAAAATGGTTGGGTTACGCCACAACCATCTAAAACTAAGACAGGTAAAAAAGTGGCCGTTGTTGGCGGTGGCCCTGCTGGTATGGCGACTGCGCAGCAATTGGCGCGCGTTGGTCATGACGTTACAGTCTTTGAAAAGAATGATCGTGTTGGCGGATTGTTGCGCTACGGCATTCCTGATTTCAAGATGGAAAAGTGGTTGATCGACCGTCGTGTTGAACAGATGCAGGCTGAAGGTGTGAAGTTTGAGACTGGCGTATTTGTTGGTAAAGAGGCGATTGGCGCTGAAGTTAAAAACTACTCCACAAAAACCGTTTCTCCAGATCAGTTGATGAAAGATTTTGACGCTGTAGTGATTAGCGGTGGATCTGAGCAGCCGCGTGATTTGCCAGTTCCTGGTCGCGAGTTGAAAGGCGTTCACTATGCCTTGGAATTCTTGATTCCACAGAACAAAGAAAATGCAGGCGATTTCAAAAATGAAATTTCTGCAGCTGGTAAGCATGTTGTCGTGATTGGTGGTGGTGATACTGGATCTGATTGCGTAGGCACCTCCAATCGTCACGGCGCTGCCAAGGTCACTCAGTTTGAATTGCTGCCACAGCCACCAGAAGTAGAAAATAAGCCTTTGGTATGGCCTTATTGGCCAACGAAGTTGCGTACATCCTCTTCGCACGAAGAAGGTTGCGAGCGAGATTGGTCGGTGGCAACTAAGCGTTTTGAAGGTAAAGACGGCAAATTGGAGAAGTTGATCTGCGTGCGTCTGGAGTGGAAAGACGGCAAGATGGTAGAAATGCCAAATTCTGAATTTGAGATTAAGGCCGACTTAGTGTTCTTGGCAATGGGTTTTGTGTCACCTGCAGCTCAGGTTCTCAATGCCTTTGGTGTTGAAAAAGATGCTCGTGGTAACGCAAAAGCGACTGTTGATGGTCAAAATGCTTACCAAACCAACGTTCCTAAGGTATTTGCTGCTGGCGATATGCGTCGCGGTCAATCTTTGGTAGTTTGGGCGATTCGTGAGGGTCGACAAGCTGCTCAGGCAGTAGATGAGTATTTAATGGGGTCTTCCGTTCTTCCCCGATAATATCGAGGATATGAACAGTAGCAACTCCAACTCGGTGGAAGTAAAGCAAAAAACCTCTAGCGGTGGCCATGGCAAAGTTGTAGTTGAAATTAAAGACGTCAACTTTTCCTACGCCCCTGGAGAGCGGCAAATTTTATCGGGACTCAATATGGAGTTCCGTCGCGGACAGGTGGTTGCCGTCATGGGCGGCTCTGGTTGTGGCAAAACCACCATTCTGAGACTCATTGGCGGTCAATTCACTGCGCAGTCTGGCCAAGTTTTATTTGAAGGGCATGACATTGGCAAAATGAGTGGTGCTGATTTAATGGCAGCCCGTCGTCGCATGGGAATGCTTTTTCAATTTGGCGCACTCTTTACAGATCTGAGTGTTTTTGAAAACGTCGCCTTTCCTTTGCGTGAGCACACCAATTTAAGCGAAGAACTATTGCGCTCTTTGGTATTGATGAAACTCAATGCAGTTGGCTTGCGCGGCGCGCGTGATTTGATGCCTTCGCAGATTTCTGGTGGTATGGCACGACGTGTTGCTTTGGCAAGAGCGATAGCGCTTGACCCACCCTTGATCATGTATGACGAGCCCTTCGCTGGCTTGGATCCGATTTCATTAGGAATTACCGCGCGCTTGATTCGGGATTTGAATCAAGCCTTGGGCGCAACCAGCCTATTGGTTACGCATGATGTTGAAGAAACTTTTGAAATTGCAGATTATGTTTATTTCATTGCCAATGGTCGTATTGGCGCAGAAGGTACGCCAGCAGAGTTGAGTCGTTCAACCGATCCTTTTGTGCGCCAGTTTTTAGATGCTTCACCTGATGGACCGGTACCGTTTCATTATCCTGGCCAAAGCCTTGCAGAAGATTTTGGGGTGATGTTGAAATGAGTATGCTTCATCATGTTTTAGATCTTCTCGGCGACCTCGGATTTTTTATTCGTCGTAACTTAACCAGCCTTGGGCTTGCTGCGCGAATGTTTGCCGCAGTCATTTGGCGCTCCGGTTTCTTATTAAAAAGACCCCGCTTAGTTTCTGATCAAATTCTGTTTGTGGGTAACCACTCGTTTGTGATCATTGCGGTATCTGGCTTATTCGTTGGCTTTGTTCTGGGTTTGCAGGGTTACTACACCCTGAACCGCTATGGCTCAGAGCAGGCCCTGGGTTTGTTGGTTGCCCTTTCGCTCACACGTGAATTGGGTCCTGTGATTACGGCTTTATTGTTTGCAGGCCGCGCAGGGACATCGCTTACCGCAGAGATTGGTCTGATGAAAGCCGGAGAGCAGTTAAGCGCTATGGAAATGATGGCGGTTGATCCATTGAGTCGAGTAATTGCTCCACGCCTGTGGGCCGGCATTATTGCGATGCCGATTTTGGCAACGATTTTTACCGCAGTTGGTGTGATGGGCGGCTACTTCGTTGGGGTTCCTCTCATTGGGGTAGACTCTGGCGCTTTCTGGTCACAGATGCAGGGTGGGGTTGATCTGTTCTCCGATATTGGTAATGGCCTGATTAAAAGTCTAGTGTTTGGTGTTGCAGTGACTTTTATAGCGCTTTATCAAGGTTATGAAGCAAAGCCTACGCCAGAGGGTGTATCGCAAGCAACCACCAGAACTGTGGTGATCTCTTCTTTATCGGTTTTAGCATTAGATTTCTTGCTGACCGCGATGATGTTCTCGAATTAGAAAGAATAAACTGGGACTCTTATGAGAAAAAGTGCAATTGATGTTTGGGTCGGAATCTTTGTTGCCATTGGTTTGCTAGCTGCTTTGTTTCTAGCATTGAAGGTCGGCAATATGAATGCTGTTTCCTTTGCGCCCACTTACAAAATTTCTGCGCGTTTTGACAATATTGGTGGATTAAAGCCACGTGCACCAGTGAAAAGTGCTGGCGTTGTTGTTGGTCGTATTGCCAATATCTCTTTTGATGACAAGACTTACCAAGCCACTGTCACCATGACGATTGAAGATGCCTATAAGTTTCCTAAAGACTCTTCTGCAAAGATTTTGACTTCTGGTTTACTAGGTGAGCAATATATTGGTCTTGAGGCCGGTGGCTCCGATGATATGTTGGCTGCTGGAGATAAGATTACTCAGACTCAGTCCGCAGTAGTTCTGGAAAATCTGATAAGCCAGTTCTTGTACAACAAGGCTGCCGACAGCGGTAAAGATAAAGGCGCTGAAAAGTGATGCAGTGGCTTCTCAAGCTGAAGCGTTTTGTATTACTTGGCCTAGTAAGCACTATGGTGGGCTGCGCATCCATCCCTGCAGGGGTTGAGCCTTCCCCCCATGACCCTTGGGAGCCATTTAATCGCTCTGTTTTTGAATTTAATGAAGGCTTAGATGCCTATTTGCTTAAGCCCGTAGTGGCTGGTTACCGTTTTGTCCTGCCAGAGTTTGTGCGTGATGGCATCTATAACTTCTTTAGTAATTACAACGATATTTACACCGCCCTACAGAACTTATTGCAAGGGAAGCCAGATTACGCCTTTAATGACTTGATGCGTGTTGTAGTTAATACCACTTTTGGTTTGGGCGGCTTGATTGATATGGCAACCCCAGGTGGACTAGAGAAGCACAAGGAAGATTGGGGTCAAACCTTTGGCGTTTGGGGTATTCCTTCTGGCCCATATGTCGTATTGCCATTTTTTGGACCAAGTAATGTACGCGATACCTTTGGTACGGTAGCGGATTTAGAGTCTGACTATCTATTTAGCTATGTCAAAGATATTGGCCTCCGGAATAGCATTACTGGCTTGCGCGTGGTCAATGCACGAAATACCTACTACGAGGCTGGTGATTTGCTAGATGGCGCAGCAATCGACAAATATAGCTTTATGCGGGATGCTTATATTCAGAGACGTGCGTACCAAATCAATGAGGGGCGCGAAGATGAAGAGCCTCTGATGCCAGTTTACGAAAACCCCTACGAATAAAGTCAGCCCAGCCTAACTTGATTTTCTTAAAGGGCTAAAATGAGTTGCAATGACCAGCATTAATCGAGGAAACATGAAAAGCTATAAAACCATTCAAAAATACTGTGCAGTATTGCTAGCGAGCTTGTTTTTGTTTGCTGGGAGCGTTTTTGCTCAAGCAGTTGATCAGTCCTCGCCAGATGCTTTGATTAAGACTGTGGTTTCTGATGTGATGGCTTCTGTGAAGTCTGATCCTGAAATTCAAAAAGGGAATATTCCACGCATTGTGGATTTAGTGGAAAAGAAAATTGTTCCCTACACCGATATGCGCCGTACTACTGAAATGGCTATGGGCCCTAACTGGAAAAAAGCTACTCCAGAACAACAGACTCAGTTAATTGGCGAGTTCAAGAATTTACTGATTCGCACTTACTCTGGTGCCCTAAGCCAATTGCGCGATCAAACAATTCAATTTAAGCCTTTGCGCGCAGCCCCGGATGATAAAGAGGTGGTAGTAAAGACTGTGGTGATTGGCCGTGGCGATCCTGTGCCGCTCGACTACCGCTTGGAAAAAACAGCCAACGGCTGGAAGGTCTATGACATGAACATTATGGGCGTCTGGTTGGTTGAGGCCTATCGTAATCAGTTTGCGAACCAAATTAGTCAGAACGGTATTGAGGGCCTTGTGAAGTTCTTGCAAGATCGCAATAAGCAACTTGCTGCTGCGAAGCCGGCAAACTAAAGATCAAATTAAGACAAGATCTAGCGAAGATAAATACCAGATGCCATTTTTATTACCTGTCTCAGTAACGCAAAAGAATGTATTGCAATTACAAAAAGACGGCTTACTCAACTTGGCTGCATTAAGAACAGTGGATTGCAGCAATCTGAAAGATTTTGATTCCACGGTACTCACGGTTTTATTGGCATGGCAAAAAAAATTACAAGCCGATGGCCAGCAGATTTCCGTGCAACATGCACCTGAAAAATTAACGGTATTAGCTGGCGTATATGGTGTTGCCGAGCTGCTGGGTTTGTCATAGAATGCACGCAGCAATATCGATTAAAAACGTCTCAAAAAATTACGGCGCACTACAGGCGTTAGATGATGTCTCATTGTCTATCGAGCCAGGCGAGTTCTTTGGCTTGCTCGGCCCCAATGGTGCGGGCAAGACAACACTGATCTCCATTCTGGCTGGCCTAGTGACAGCGGATAGCGGCCATGCTGCAATTATGGGCGCTGATGTTCAAAGTCAATTTCGTGATGCTCGCCGGATGTTGGGAGTAGTGCCACAGGAGTTGGTATTCGATCCCTTCTTTACGGTTAGAGAGACTCTGCAATTTCAGTCGGGTTATTTCGGGATTCGTCATAACGACTCCTGGATTGAGGAGATCATGGCGAACTTGGATCTGACTGGTAAGGCCGACAGTAATATGCGCTCTTTATCTGGTGGTATGAAGCGCCGAGTATTGGTGGCGCAGGCTTTAGTGCATAGGCCGCCAGTCATTATTTTGGATGAGCCGACTGCTGGAGTTGATGTGGAGTTGCGTCAATCCCTTTGGCAATTTATCAGTCGCTTAAATCAAGATGGGCACACGATTGTTTTAACAACCCATTACCTTGAAGAGGCTGAGGCACTTTGCCAGCGTATCGCCATGCTCAAGCAAGGAAAAATTGTTGCCTTAGACACTACCGCGAATTTATTGAGTCAATATGGCTCAGTTAAAAAAGATGGTGAAGGGAAGACCGATCTTGAAGATGTTTTTGTCAACATCATGTCGGGAGGTGCTCGATGAAATCTACTTTGAATAAGCTACCTATCTCTTACGGCAGTGGATTTCCAACGCTGTTACGAAAAGAAGTTAAGCGTTTCTATAAAGTGGCATTTCAGACTGTTGCTGCGCCAGTGCTTACCGCAGTTTTGTATTTAATGATTTTTGGGCACGTGCTTGAAGGCAAAGAAGTGTACGGTCGTCTGAATTACACGGCTTTTCTGATCCCTGGCTTGGTCATGATGAGCGTATTACAGAACGCGTTTGCCAATACATCCTCATCGCTCATTCAATCTAAAGTGACTGGCAACTTAGTCTTTGTTTTGCTTGCCCCCTTTAGTCATTTGGAGTTTTATGCGGCGTATGTTTTGGCTGCGGTATTTCGTGGGATAGTCGTCGGCTCAGGCGTATTGCTGATTACGGCGTGGTTCTCCATGCCATCCTTTGAATATCCCTTATGGATCATGGCATTTGCGCTCTTGGGCGCTGCAATTTTAGGAAGCATGGGTTTAATTGCTGGTATCTGGGCAGATAAATACGATCAATTAGCGGCGTTCCAAAACTTCATCATCATGCCTGCGACTATGTTGTCAGGTGTCTTTTATTCCATTCACTCCTTACCTGCGGCATGGCAAGTGGTGTCTCACTTCAATCCATTCTTCTACATGATCGATGGTTTCCGTTACGGTTTCTTTGGGGTGTCAGATATTTCCCCTTGGGATAGTTTGGTAATTGTTACTTGTTTCTTTATTGTGGTCTCAGCGGTCGCTTTGAGATTGCTACAAAAAGGCTACAAGCTGAGGAACTAATCGCAGTTGAATGTGCCTCAAAAATACGTATTAAAAATTGTTAAGAAATTAGAAATCAGGAGATTGTGATGTTGCCAACCCCAGAACAAATTGAAGGCTATATTCAGCAGGGCCTCGCTTGTACTCATGTCAAAGTAGAGGGTGATGGACAGCACTTCTTCGCGACAATTGTGAGTCCAGAATTTGAAGGTAAGCGCTTGATTCAGCGTCATCAGTTGGTATATGGCGCAATGGGCGATCGCATGAAAGCGGAAGTGCACGCCTTATCAATCAAAGCATTTACTCCTGAAGAGTTTGCGCAAAATACCGCAACTTAAATACTGCATTAGATTTTTACTGGAATAGATTCATGGATAAATTACGAATGGTTGGCGGCACCCCCCTCAAGGGTGAGGTGGTGATTGCTGGCGCTAAGAATGCAGCGCTCCCAATCTTGTGCGCATGCTTGCTAACTGATCAGCCTATTACTTTGCGTAATGTTCCAGATTTGCAAGATGTACGCACCATGCTAAAGCTGCTGCAGGAAATTGGCGTAACCGTCACTTTTCCAGATGCGAGCGATCGTAATCACGTAGTGCTTACTGCTGCCAATATTAAGAGTTCTGAAGCTAATTACGAGATGGTTAAAACCATGCGTGCCTCTATTTTGGTTCTGGGCCCATTACTTGCCAGAATGCATAGCGCTAAGGTTTCATTGCCAGGCGGTTGCGCTATTGGCGCACGCCCAGTTGATCAGCACATTAAGGGCTTAAAAGCCATGGGCGCCACTATCAAGATTAAGAGTGGCTACATTCAGGCAGAAACCAAATCCGCTAAAGGTCGCTTGCAGGGCGCATCAATTTTGACCGACATGATCACGGTAACGGGTACAGAAAATCTATTGATGGCTGCGACTCTGGCATCAGGCAAAACCATCTTGGAAAATGCTGCACGCGAGCCCGAAGTGGGGGACTTGGCAGAGCTACTCGTCAAAATGGGTGCAAAAATCACCGGCATCGGTAGCGATCGCTTAGTGATTGAAGGCGTTGAAAAACTGCATAGCGCAGAACATGCTGTGATTGCTGACCGAATTGAGGCTGGCACATTCTTGTGCGCAGTTGCTGCCGCTGGTGGTGAGGTGCTAGTAAAGCATTGTCGTCCGGACACTTTAGATGCCGTTATCGTCAAGCTCAAAGAAGCTGGCTTAGAAATGGAAGTGGGTCCTGATTGGATTAAGGCCTCCATGAAAAGCCGTCCTAAGGCAGTTAGCTTCCGCACTTCTGAATATCCCGCCTTTCCGACAGATATGCAGGCACAACTCATGGCAGTCAATGCGATTGCCGAGGGTAATGCCACGATTACCGAAACTATCTTTGAAAACCGCTTTATGCATGTTCAGGAGATGAACCGTCTCGGGGCAGATATCGCAATTGAAGGCAATACGGCAATTGCGCAGGGTGTTGAGAAGCTATCTGGCGCTATCGTGATGGCTACGGATTTACGCGCATCTGCCAGCTTGGTGATTGCCGGTTTGGCTGCTCAAGGCGAAACCCAAGTAGATCGGATTTATCACTTGGACCGGGGATATGACCGCATGGAGCAAAAGTTGACCCTCTTAGGGGCCAACATTCAGCGGATCAAGTAAGCCTGATGGATAATTAGTCCATGAAGTTAACTCTAGCCCTCTCGAAGGGGCGCATCTTCGAAGAAACCGCTGAGATCTTATCTAAGATCGGCATTCGTCCGCTTGAGGATCCAGAAAAGTCACGTAAGTTAATTATTGAGACCTCCAATCCAGATGTGCGCCTGATTATTGTGCGCGCTTCGGATGTACCTACCTACGTTCAGTTTGGCGGAGCTGATTTTGGGGTCGCTGGGCTTGATGTCTTAATGGAAAACGGCACCGATGGCCTATATGTTCCTTTTGATTTGAATATCGCCAAATGCCGTATGTCCGTTGCCGTCAAAGAAGGTTTTGATTACGCTGCTGCCGTAAAGCAGGGCTCACGGTTAAAAGTCGCAACCAAGTACGTTAATTGCGCACGCGAGCACTTTGCTAATAAAGGCGTTCACATCGATACAATTCATTTGTATGGTTCGATGGAGTTAGCTCCATTGGTTGGCTTAGCTGATGCGATTGTGGATTTGGTATCCACAGGTAACACTTTGCGTGCTAATGGCTTGGTTGAGGTTGAGCCAATCGCTGATATCAGTGCGCGTTTAGTGGTTAATCAAGCTTCGTATAAGCGCAAGCGTACACAGTTACAGCCATTTTTTGAATTGCTGAAGTAAAGAAAAATTCACATGTCAGCAGAAGTCAAAGTCAAACGCCTTAATAGCAAAGACGCAGGGTTTAAAGAAACGCTGCTCTCTAGCCTTTCTTTGCCGATGGCGGACGATGCCGCGATTGATGCTGCGGTAGTCAATATTCTGGCGCAAGTCAAAAGTGAAGGTGATGCCGCTGTACTCTCCTTTACGAAGCAGTTCGATCGCTTAAATGTTGCTAGTGTTTCTGAGTTAGAGATTTCTCGTCAAGAGTTAGAGAAGGCCTATCAAGGCTTATCCGCTGAGCAAAAAAATGCTTTGGATATTGCCGCACAAAGGGTGCGCGCGTATCACGAGAAACAAAAGATTGAGGCTGGTTGCCACTCTTGGGAATATGAAGAGGTTGATGGCACACGCTTAGGTCAAAAAGTTACAGCATTAGATCGCGTGGGAATTTATGTTCCGGGTGGTAAAGCGGCATACCCATCTTCTGTGTTGATGAATGCGATTCCGGCAAAGGTTGCTGGTGTAAAAGAAATCATTATGGTGGTTCCAACTCCTGATGGCGCCCGCAATCCATTGGTGCTGGCCGCAGCCTATCTGTCTGGTGTTGATCGCGTCTTTACGATTGGTGGTGCACAAGCCGTTGGCGCCTTAGCTTATGGAACGCAGACTATTCCGCCAGTCGACAAGATTGTTGGCCCTGGCAATGCTTATGTAGCAGCTGCTAAGCGTAGAGTCTTCGGCACGGTTGGCATCGACATGATTGCCGGCCCATCAGAAATTTTGGTGCTCTGTGATGGCTCTAGTAATCCCGATTGGGTTGCGATGGATTTGTTTTCTCAAGCTGAGCATGATGAGTTGGCGCAATCTATTTTGCTTTGCCCTGATGAGCAATTCATCGAGCGAGTGCAGACCAGCATAAATAAACTATTGCCAGAGATGCCAAGAAAGAAAGTGATTGAAACATCGCTTGCTAATCGTGCCTTATTGATTCAGGTGAGGGATATGGATGAGGCTTGCGAGATTGCGAATGCCATCGCCGCTGAGCACTTAGAAATTTGTGCCGCTGAGCCACGCAAGTGGGCAGAGTCCATTCGTCATGCTGGCGCTATCTTTATGGGTAACTACACTAGCGAATCTCTTGGCGATTATTGCGCCGGCCCCAATCACGTTTTGCCAACAGCACGTACCGCACGCTTCTCATCTCCGCTGGGTGTGTATGACTTCATCAAGCGTTCAAGCATGATTGAAGTTAGTGAAGCAGGCGCTCAAACATTAGGCGCTGTGGCTAGCATCCTTGCTCACGGTGAAGGCTTGACTGCTCATGCCCGCGCTGCTGAGATGCGCCTGAAAAAATAAATCCTGAAATAAATAAAACGATCAATGCAGGAGGCTAGCTTAATTCTTAGCTAGAATTTCTTGTAGAGCGGCAATCAATTCATTTGTTTGCTCATCGGTACCGATGGTGATACGCAAGAATTCCTCAACGCGTGGTGACTTAAAGTGACGCACAATTATTCCGCGATCCCGTAAGGTTTGATAGAGTTTTGCGCCAGCATGTTTTGGGTGACGCGTAAAAATAAAGTTTGCTGATGATGGCAAGGTATCAAAACCAAGTAAAGCCAGTTCATTTACTAAACGCTCACGTGTTTGAATCACCTTTTTTGTCGTCGATTCCAAATGGGCTTGATCTTGTATTGCAGCAATCGCTCCAGCTTGAGATAAGCGGCCCAGTGGGTAGGAGTTAAAGCTGTTCTTGACGCGCTCCAGACCTTCAATCAGTGCTGGGTGACCCACTGCAAATCCAACCCGTAGTCCTGCTAGGGCGCGTGACTTAGACAAAGTGTGAACTACTAATAGATTTTCTGGGCAGGCGTTTCCGCGCAGCAGTGGAATGCAAGACTCGGTCCCGTAATCCACATAAGCCTCATCAATCACGACTACTGAGTCTGTATTTCTGCTGAGTAGGATTTCGATATCCGATCGAGGAATGGCTCGACCAGTTGGGGCATTGGGATTGGGAAAAATGATCCCACCATTAGGGGTTTTGAAATCCCCCGTTTGAATTTCAAAATTGGAACCTAGGGGAACTGTTTGATAGTCAATGCCAAATAGCTTGCAATAGACTGGATAGAAGCTATAGGTGATATCTGGAAACTGGATCGGTTTGGCTTGCTTGAGGAGACCTAAAAATACGTGGGCCAGGACTTCATCGGAGCCATTGCCTAAAAACACTTGTTTTGGGTCTAATCCGTGTAAATCGGCAATCGCCTTTTTAAGAGCCACTCCTTCTGGATCTGGATAGAGTCTTAAATCATCTGTGGCCTGCTCATTGATGGCGGCTAGTGCTTTGGCTGAAGGGCCGTAAGGGCTCTCATTGGTATTGAGCTTAACCAGTCGCTGCATTTGCGGCTGCTCCCCAGGAATATAGGGGGTGAGGGTCTGAACTACGGGGCTCCAAAAGCGGCTCATGAGGGTACTTGGGTAAATAATTTGGTGAGAAAGTTTGGCCATTTAGATGGATCTGTAACCTTTAGCTATTGTGCCGCAACTCTCCATTCTTTATTCAGGCAATGGCACAGAGTTTTTTAAATTTATATTGTTGTCGCATAAATAGTACTGTATATAATTACAGTATGCTAAAGGCTATTAAAATTCGTCTATATCCCAATAAAGAGCAAGAGCAAAAATTAGCTCAAGATTTTGGCAATGCTCGAAAAGTTTGGAACTTGGCCTTGGATTTAAAGCAAAAAGCCTACGCAAATAAAGAATCCTTATCTTGCTACGACATCAAGAAAATGCTCCCTTTTTGGAAAAATGGTGAATATAGCTATCTAAAGCAAACGCATTCCCAAGTCTTGCAAGAAAGCATTTTGCATTTGGACAAAGCTTATAAAAATGCTTTTATCCGTGTCAAGCAAGGTAAGCGCTCGACTACCAAATTCTCTAAAAACATCAATATCTTTGGCTTCCCAGTATTTAAATCTAAATACGATAGCCGCCAAGCCATCAGCTACCCGCAAGGTGTCACGGCTATGAGTCACAAGATTACCTTGCCAAAAATTGGTCAAATTAAAGCCCGGATACACCGTGAGATTGTTGGTAAGATCAAGACAGTCACGATCTCGAGGGAATCAACGGGCAAGTATTACGCCTCCTTATTGGTAGAAGATTTCAAGACAGCGAGCAAGTCACTACAGTCTTTTGATGAATGCAAGGTCATCGGCATTGACTTGGGTGTGAAGGATTGGATTGTTGATAGCAATAGTCAAAAGCTACCAAACCCTCGGCATCTTCAGAAATCACTCAAAAAACTGCATAGAGTACAAAAGGATTTATCGCGCAGGATTGAGGCGGCTAGAGCCAGATGTCTCGCCGATGGTAAACCACTTAAAGAGCAGCGGAATTACTTTGGTACTAACATCGCCAAATATAAAAAGCGCGTCGCTCTAGAGCATGAAAAGGTGCGTCATGCTAGGGGGAATTATCAGCACCAAGTTTCCAAGTTACTCGCCAACGAAAACCAAGTGGTTGTAGCGGAAACATTAAACGTCAAAGGCTTGCTTGCGAACCGAAAACTTTCTAAAGCAATCTCTGATTGCGCTTGGACTGGTTTTTTAAATAAACTCGATTACAAGCTTAGAGCTAAAGGCGGGCAACTGGTTCGGATTTCTACATGGTTCCCATCAACCAAGACTTGTAACTCATGTGGTGTAATTAACGATCACATTACACTAAAGGACCGCATTTGGACCTGTAGTTACTGCAATACCATGCTTGATAGGGATATTAATGCTGCTCTAAATATCAGAGATACAGGTATTTTGCAGTTAAAGGCCGCAGGACTGTCGGTCTACGCCCATGGAGGCCATATAAGACTTGATGCGGTTGATCAAGCTACGGCCTGTGAAGTGGGAAGCCTCCGCGTTTACGCTGAGGAGCAGTCACGAATGATATTATGAGGCTTCAATCAACACTTCGCCTCGCGGCGCACTGAAGCATGCGGCAAGCCGACGTTACCCGAAACACTTCGGAAACCAAAATTCAAATTGCCATCAATTTAGATGGCACAGGTAAAGCTGAGCTAGCCTCAGGCGTACCGTTCCTTGACCATATGTTGGATCAAATTGCCCGTCACGGCATGATCGACCTGAAGGTGGTCGCAAACGGCGATACCCATATCGATGATCATCACACCGTTGAGGATGTGGGCATTACCTTGGGTCAAGCATTTGCCAAGGCAGTTGGCGATAAAGCGGGCATTACTCGCTATGGCCACTCCTACGTTCCTTTGGATGAGACCCTTTCTCGCGTTGTAATCGACTTTTCTGGTCGTCCAGGACTTGAGTTCAATGTTCCATTTACCCGTGCACGCGTGGGTGACTTTGATGTAGATCTCAGTATTGAGTTTTTCCGTGGCTTTGTAAACCACGCTGGAGTGACTTTGCACATCGATAACTTACGTGGCATTAATGCTCATCACCAGATTGAAACCGTGTTTAAGGCCTTTGGTCGTGCGTTACGCATGGCTTTGGAGCTGGATCCACGAGCTGCTGGTGTTGTTCCTTCTACTAAGGGCAGCCTCTAATCTAGAAAATTTCTAGCATTGAGTAGAAGACTGTCAAAAAACCACAGAACATAGGCTAACAATTGGCGCAAACCATTGCGATCGTTGACTACGGAATGGGTAACCTGCGTTCCGTATATCAAGCCTTTCATCATGTGGCGCCGGATGCCAATGTTGTGATTGCGCACACCCCAGAAGAAATCATCTCTGCAGAGCGCGTTGTGCTTCCGGGGCAGGGCGCCATGCCAGATTGCATGAAGCATCTCGAGGAATCAGGCTTATTGGAGGCCTTACTAGATGCCGCCAAAAATAAACCCCTATTAGGTGTTTGTGTAGGCGAACAGATGTTGTTTAACCAAAGTGCTGAAGTGCGGGCAAATTCCAATACAGCCTGGACTCCTTGCCTAGGATTGATTCCGGGTGAAGTTCGTCGTTTTGAGCTGGCCGGTGAATTACAACCAGATGGCTCTGCGTACAAGGTTCCACATATGGGTTGGAACCAGGTGCGCCAGGATCGCCAGCACCCAATATGGGACGGCATTCCCGATTTGACTAGTTTTTATTTTGTGCATAGTTACTATGTTGTGCCGCAGCGCAAGGAAGATATTGCGGGCTCAACCGAATATGGGGATTGGTTTACTTCTGCTGTTGCAAGGGATAATATTTTTGCAACCCAATTTCATCCAGAAAAAAGTGCAGAATACGGATTAAAGCTCTACAAAAATTTTGTTTCTTGGCAACCTTAATACTTTTCTAACCTACCGCTATGCTGCTGATTCCCGCGATTGACTTAAAAGACGGCCACTGTGTTCGACTCGAACAGGGTGACATGGATAAAGCCACTGTGTTTTCTGAGGATCCAGGGGCGATGGCAACGCATTGGATTAGTAAGGGTGCACGTCGCTTGCATCTCGTCGATTTGAATGGCGCATTTGCTGGCAAGCTCAAAAATGAATCTGCAATCAAATCTATTTTGAAGGCAGTTGGTGATGAGATTCCTGTTCAATTGGGTGGTGGTATTCGTGATCTGGAAACTATTGAGCGCTTACTAGATGATGGTATTAGCACTGTCATTATTGGCACAGCTGCAGTGAAGAGTCCTGGCTTTGTGCAAGATGCTTGTACTGCTTTCCCTGGCCACATCATGGTGGGTTTAGATGCGCGTGATGGCAAAGTAGCTACTGACGGCTGGAGCAAGATTACGGGCCATGAAGTAATCGACCTTGCCAAAAAATTTGAAGATTATGGCGTTGAAGCAATTATCTATACCGACATTGGTCGCGATGGCATGATGAAGGGCATCAATATGGATGCCACAATTAAATTAGCGCAAGCGATTCGGATCCCGGTAATCGCTAGTGGTGGTCTATCAAACAATCAAGATATCGAGGCTCTTTGCGAGGCTGAAGCTGAAGGCATCATGGGTGTGATTGCGGGACGCTCAATTTACGCTGGCGATTTAGATCTCACTGCGGCTCAAAAATATGCAGATGAGTTAACACTCAAGTTCGCTAAGAAAATTATCTAGATTGCTGATCAGTGCTAACTAAGAGAATCATTCCCTGTCTTGATGTCACGGCAGGGCGCGTTGTAAAAGGTGTGAACTTTGTGGGCTTGCGTGATGCAGGTGATCCTGTAGAGATTGCCAAGCGTTATGACACCCAAGGTGCGGATGAGCTTACTTTCTTGGACATCACCGCCACTTCTGATGGGCGCGATCTAATATTGCACATCATTGAAGATGTTGCATCCCAAGTATTTATTCCTTTGACGGTTGGTGGAGGTGTACGTGCTGTAGCGGATGTACGCCGCTTACTCAACGCCGGTGCTGATAAGGTGAGCATGAACTCCTCTGCAGTCGCCAATCCAGATTTAGTGTCGGATGCTGCGGCCTATTACGGGTCGCAATGTATTGTTGTGGCGATTGATGCCAAGAAGACTGAGGCGGGTAATTGGGAAGTATTTACCCATGGCGGTAGAACTGCCACTGGTATGGATGTAGTTGCATGGGCTTCTGAGGTTGCCAAACGTGGCGCTGGAGAAATTCTTCTCACCAGCATGAATCGCGATGGTAGCAAAGATGGCTTTGATCTTGAATTAACTGCCGCAGTAAGTGATGCAGTGAGCGTGCCTGTAATTGCTTCTGGTGGTGTGGGTAATTTGCAGCATTTAGTGGATGGCATTACTAAAGGCCATGCTGATGCTGTTCTTGCGGCAAGCATTTTTCATTATGGCGAATACACCGTTGGCCAGGCAAAAGAATATATGGCTAGCCAAGGCATCCCTGTACGTCTTTGAGTATAGGCAGATCAACAGAGAGAGTCATACTAGAGAGCCATGAAAAATACCTTCACTCCAACTGAATCTATAGAAGCAGGTGCATGGCTGGATGCGGTGACTTGGAATGAGCAAGGCCTGGTTCCCGTGATTGCGCAGGAAGTGGGTAGTAAAGATATTCTGATGATGGCCTGGATGAATCGCGATGCCTTATTGGCTACTTTGCGCTTAGGCGAGGCTGTGTATTGGACCCGCTCGAGGCAGAAGCTCTGGCATAAGGGTGAAGAATCTGGCCATACCCAAAAAGTAAAAGAAATCCGCCTTGACTGCGATGGCGATACGATTTTGCTCATGGTTGAGCAAAAAGATGGCATTGCCTGCCATACCGGCGAACATAGCTGTTTCTTTCTGCGGTGGGATTCAGGTAAATCCGCCTGGGTGGATGAGTCTAAGAGTCACAAATAAGGCCGTCTTCGTCTTCCCGGCAATAAAAGACATAAAATCGCTTTATGACTAGTCCAGCACAAAACCCTTCTAATTTAGATTCCGCTTTAGCTTATTTGGCCGATGTGGTGGATCAGCGACGTGATGCATTTAAGGCCGGTCAAGCAGATCCAAAGACCTCTTACACCGCGTTGCTTTTCTCCAAAGGGGATGACGGGATCCTCAAAAAGATTGGTGAAGAGGCGACTGAGGCGGTGATGGCAGCCAAGGATGCGCGTAACGCCAATTTAGCCCCTGAGCAGCAAAAGCTCCTGGTCGGCGAGATGGCAGACCTTTGGTTTCATTGCCTCATTGCCTTGTCCCAGTTTAGTTTGCGCCCAGAGGACGTTGTGGCGGAGCTCAATCGTCGCTTAGGCACTTCAGGCATTGAAGAGAAGGCGGCCAGAAAAGCTGCCGGGCAAGAGTAAATACAGCACAAAACCCAATAAATTAATCAAAATTAGAGGCAAAAGCGTGAGTCACGATCCTAATTGCTTGTTTTGCAAGATTTCCAAAGGGGAAATCCCATCCCAAAAGGTGTATGAGGATGAGGAGATTTATGCCTTTAAAGATATCAACCCGGCTGCGCCAGTTCACTTTTTAATGATTCCTAAGAAGCATATCTCTATGCTGGAGTCGGCAGAAGTGATCGATGCGCCATTGCTAGGTAGAATGATGGAATTAGCACCGCGTCTCGCCAAAGAGCAGGGCTGCCGTCCTGGAAAAGAGGGTGGCTTTAGATTGGTGGTGAACAATGGTGCGGATGGTGGGCAAGAGGTTTATCACTTGCACTTGCATGTGATGGGCGGTCCGCGCCCCTGGAAAAAATAGTCCAAGGAGATTAAAAATGGGTTCATTTAGCATTTGGCATTGGTTAATTGTTTTGGTAATCGTGATGTTGGTATTCGGTACCAAAAAATTACGCAATATCGGTACTGACTTAGGTGGCGCCGTTAAGGGTTTCAAAGACGGTATGAAAACGTCTGAAGAGCCACAAGACAAAGCCAAGGATCAAATTCAGAGCGCTGATGCATCAACAGAGAAGACTGTGGATGTTCAGGCAAAAGACATCAATAAATAAATTGATGGAAATAATGCGCAGCTGCAATGATTGATCTCGGAGTTTCGAAGCTTGCACTTATTGCAGTAGTTGCATTGGTGGTGGTTGGTCCCGAGCGCCTTCCTAAGGTTGCTCGCATGGCGGGTAATTTATTTGGACGTGCGCAACGTTACATAGCTGACGTGAAGTCGGAAGTTAGTCGCCAGATGGAAGTCGAAGAGTTCAAGAAACTTCGCGAAGAGAGCGCTTCAGTTTTCAAGGAAGTGGAAAGCAGTATTCAATCCACCGTTAATGAGGCGAATGCGAATCTCAGTGATCAAGCTGACATCTTTGAGAATAATTTCACTAGACCGCCCCTTGATGAAAAAGAAGTCTTTCGTAAGTCTATCCGTCAAGGTCGTAAGAGTTGGGGTGTGAAACGGGCCGCTAGACCAGTTTGGTTTAAACACTCTACTGGATTACGGTCAAGAGTTCAGTCTGGTGCTGCACGCATGAAACGCTTTCATCACAGCGCCAATAAGTAACTCAGTGAATTAGTGACTCGACACCCTAAGCAAAACGCACATTAAAAATACTATTTAGATGACTCAAAATAATTCAACAGAAGATTCGGGTTTACAAGAATCCTTCTTGTCTCATTTATTTGAGTTGCGCGATCGCATTATTAAGGCGGCGATAGCCATCATTGTTGTATTTGTTTGTCTCGTATATTGGGCGCCGGATATTTTTCATTTATTTGCGCAACCACTCCTTCAGGCTCTTCCTGCTGGTGGCAAGATGATCGTCACGGATGTTACGGGCTCTTTCTTCGTTCCGATGAAGGTGACCATGCTGGTTGCTTTCTTAATTGCCCTACCAGTGGTGATGTATCAGTTGTGGGCCTTCATTGCCCCTGGTCTATACCAGCATGAGCGCAGACTGATTCTGCCTTTGGTAGTAAGTAGCTATAGCTTATTTATATTTGGTATGGCTTTTGCTTACTTCTTGGTATTTCCAACGGTGTTTAGCTTCATGGCAAGCTACAACGCACCCTTGGGCGCGGAGATGTCTACTGATATCGATAACTATCTTAGTTTTGCGATGACTACCTTTTTAGCTTTTGGCATTACCTTTGAGGTGCCGGTAGTTGTGGTGGTATTGGTTCGGATGGGCATGGTCCCTTTGGCCAAGCTCAAAGAGATTCGTCCTTATGTAATTGTTGGTGCATTTGTTATTTCGGCCGTCGTTACACCGCCTGATGTCTTATCCCAGCTTCTTTTGGCTGTTCCTATGAGCTTGCTCTATGAGTTGGGATTATTAGTGGCGCGATTCTATGTCCCTAAGCCATCTAGCGAAGACGAAACTCAGACTGCCTCTGCCGCCGATTGATTTTTCGCGAAGGTATCGGCAAGCCAAATAGTGACGCGGTCAAACCGATAGCGTCTTTGCCTTAAATTTCCCTCTATTTCAGATTCCGCACCCGCAAATGCTTTGCCAGCTGCCAGCAAGGTACGACGCTGTTGAATAGTATCAATCTGAATGAGTCTAGGCAGAATCTTTGGTAACTCCCAACGAATGTCCACCACAACACAGTGTTCATGCTGAAGTTGCCCTACTTCGCAAAGAAGCAATTCTGCTTTACTGAGATTAAATTGATTCGCAACGATCAGGCGATGACACATTAAGAGCCATTCTTCATCGAGTTTGTATTCAGCATGGTGATCAAGAGCTTTCTCCGCATACAGAGCTAATTCATGCCAATCATTCTTCTGGGGGTTTGGCGTACTTTCTAAAATCTTTCCCAATAACTCTTTTGCTTCAGCAACGCCTTGTTGGTGTGCTTGCCAAACCCAATAGGAAGCTTGTAGGCCACGTACCTTCTCTTCAATCTTCTCTCGCTTGCGCCATAGGTTTGCCCCTTTACGGAACTGGGCTTGGGCATGTCCTAAATCAGCAGCCCTATCAAAGCAGCGATCACTCTCAGCTGCGTTATAGCCAGAAAACTGTGGACGACGATAAATCTCACCAAGTGCAAACCAGGCATCTCGATCACCATCCTTAGCGGCAAGTTCTAACCAGTAAGCTGCTTTTTTTAATGAGGCGTTTGATTTACTGCTTTCGCTACTGACTCCATCAAACTGGGCAAGCTGTAAGCCTAGGGTGAGTTTGGCAGCTGTGAGACCTAACTCTGCCGCCTTGATCAGCGCATCTTTATCCTGATTGGTAAGCCAAGAATCCCAGAGTGAGGACAGCGCCTCATTCTTTGGTTGTAACTTAATTAAGAGTTCTTTAGCGGGAGCTGTGAATGTAGATTCAGATTCAGCAAGGGCTAATAAAAAATTCTTAGCGATAATTTCTAAGGCAGAGAAGTCTTTACCGCCATCCTGTTTCGCAATCCAATCGGCCAATGTAGTTTGCAAATCTTTGCGCAGTGGATTTAATAAGAGATCGATTAATTGCCACTGCGCTGCCTCACTCGAGACACTCTGACCATTAGCAAGCTTCCAGAAGGAGTCCCAGCCGAACTTAAATGCGGGGGAGCTGAAGGTTTCAGCCAAAGGGACGGTTGATATTTGGCTGAAAACATCTATTAATTCTGGTGAAGTGCTTAAATCGGAGGGGGCTTCACCATCACTTGAGCTTGTCTCGCTAAGCAACTGATTTGTAATGGAAAAATAGGATTTCTCTAACCAAATCAAGGCATTAGAGGGTTGAATTGGGGTATTAAAGGTGCCGTTAAGGTAGGCACTAGCTAGATTTTGTTGCGCAGAAACATCACCCAAGCGGGCGGATCTGAGGATTTTTAAGAATTCACGGCTTGCCATATGACAATTTTGACATCTAAGCCCCCAAAACACCCGAAAAGTATGGCCTTGTTGCCGTGATACAACAAAGAAAGCCAAAAAACTGCCTTTTGACAAGCAAAAAGAACTCCTAAATACCCTGACCCCCAGTCTAGTAGGGCAAAAGAAGCAAAATTCGTAGGTCCCAGTTTTATTTGGGCATTACTTTCAATTTATGGAGATTTAAAGAATGAAAAAATCGCTATTCGCAGTTGCTGCAGTAACAGCATTTGCTGGTGCAGCTCAAGCTCAATCAAGCGTAACCGTATACGGCCTGTTGGACGTTGGTTACATCGGTGGTAACTCACGCCTTACAAACAACAGCTCAGTTCCTGTTTCCAGAACTACTACTAACCAATTCGGTCAATCTGCTGAATCTACATCACGTTTGGGCTTCAAAGGTGTTGAAGATTTGGGTAACGGTACTTCAGCATTCTTCACAGCTGAATTTGCGTTGTATCCACAAGATACAAATACTTCAGGAAACTCAAATGCTGGTCTCTTGAATCGTCAGACATTTGTAGGCTTGAAGAAGAATGGCATTGGCCAAACAGCTCTCGGTTTGCAACAAACTGGTATTTTTAACGCTGTTGCTGTAACTGACCCAGGTCAAATGAATAACGTTGTTGGTAACGTTGTTTACTCTTCATATGCAGGCGGCACATCAAATTCTGATTCTGGTGCAAACAGCATTGGATTTACAAACCGTATCTCTAACGTAATTACTTTCAAAACTGATAACTTTGCTGGCTTTACAGCAAACGCTTTATATTCTTTGAATAACAAGAATCAAAATCAAGTAACTACAACAACAGTTACTTCTGGTGGTAACACTAATGCTGGTGGTTGGGGTATTGGCGCTGATTACACAATCCAGAAGTTCTATATCAATGCTCAATACCAAGCACTGAAACAGTTAACTACAGCTACTGATTTAGGTACTGCTGCTCAAGGTAACACTGCAATTTGGACTCAGCCACAAGCGAACGGCGCTACAACTGCTAGCACTGTAACTGGACAAGCTGTTACTGGAGCAATCGGAAACAACGTTCAGGACAACCAGTTCTACGCTGGTGCAACTTATGACTTCGGTATCTTGAAGGCCTATGCCCAGTATTTGAACCGTAAAGCTACTTCAACTGTAAGCTCTAGCTATTTTGTTAAGCGTCAAGCTGAACAGATTGGTGTTCGTAGCTTCATCACTCCAACTATCGAAGCTTGGGCTTCTGCTGGTTTGGGTCGTTACACAGCTTTCGGTCAAAATAACGGAGCTGTTAACTTCAATGCATGGCAGTTGGGTTCTAACTACTACCTCAGCAAGCGCACAAACTTGTACGCTATTTATGGTCAAACATTGTCCTCAACAGGTAGCTACATAACTGTTTCAGGTACAACTGTTGGCAACAATAGCTCCGGTGCAAGCAACTACGCAATTGGCGTACGCCACACTTTCTAATTTGACGCTAGCGTAAGCTAGCTGAGAATTTCTAAGTAGCACGAAGCAATAAATTAACCCACTGTGGCAACACAGTGGGTTTTTTCTTTGGGTAAAAGCGCCGCGCAGAAACTGCGGAAATTAAGTACGAGTTAATTTATTGAGTGTTTATATTGGATAAGAAGTAATTGTTCAAAAGCTCTGATAGGCTCTACATCATTAAACAAAGCCTGTTTTTTCTGCCTGAGTTGAGGGTGAGTGAGATGAAATTTATCTAAATTACAAATAAGATCTACGGTAATTTCAACGTAGTCATCATTTGATTGAGCAATCAAGGATTTCATTCCCATCCTTCTGAGGATACTACTTGCTAACCTTCCGCGGAGGAATTCACCCTCAAGGGTAACTATGGGTAGATTGCACTCAATTGCTTGCATGGCGGTATTAAATCCAGAGAATCCAATGGTATCCAGATATAGGTCTGACTGTTTCATTAATGCATAAAAATTCTCTTTGCCCTGAAAGGGAATGAATTTTGCATAATCATCAAAGCACAGATTGCTTTTATGAAAGTAGCCACCTAAACGTTCTTTTAGTATGCGCGTGAGATCGCTCTGGAAATCAAAGAATACAAGCTGGCATTTACCCAATCTTTTTGCTATTTCAACAAGAACCCAGTCATTTTCGGGTGAGTATTTTGAGGGGGATCCTGGGCATAGCAAAATAGGCTGATCTCGACTTAAGCCAAGATCTTCTATTGCAAGGTTGGATGGCGTGACTCCGGAGGCCTCAAAAAAACATCCGAGATTTGGTAGCTTTATGAGTTTTTCTGAGTAGTTTTCAGCTGCATCATCTGGCTCTAAATCATCTCCAGAAATGAAATAATCGATTGTTGGGAGTCCTGTGGTTTCTGGGTGGCCCCATGATGCCATTTGAATGGGCGCGAGTCGCAGTGAGGCCATTTCTCGAGTGAGCGGATCCATTCCGATTTCCGGGAATAGCAGAACTTCAATATTATGGTCGACTACAGAGTGGGCCCAACCTGAAAGAGTCTTTTTTCCTTGCGTATAACTAACGCTACATTGCCTAGCAATTGCAGTCTCACTATCTTCGCCCATACCTAGATTGAAAAGGTGAACTTCAAATAAATTAGGATCTAGGTTTAATAGAAGTCCTTTGGTAATTGCATGCCAAACAGGGTGATTTGAAAAGTGAGCGCTAACAATTCCTAGTCTAATGGGCCCGGTACCAGAAAGTGGTTGATGTTTTATGCCTTGGGATTCCTGCCAGATTTTTAAAATGCCACAGCCAATTTTCCCAAAGCGCATCAGTAGATTTTTGTTATCTAGTTCCTGGTAGGCTAAATAAAAAGGTTGGTGTGCACCTATATTGGTAAAGCCGTTTAGAGCTTTTGATGTTGGGACCCACTGCTCTAGTGCCTGAAGCTGGCTTTCAAATGCCTCTCGAGATTTCTCTACGCTCTCACTGCTTGAGAATACTTTTGGGATGGTTGCAACGGCCAATGCAAATCTAGCATCTGGATAATCTGGTTGAATACTGAGGGCCATTCTATGGTTATCTTGCGCGGCTAAAGTATTGCCTTGCTCATAACAAACTTCACCAATCAGATAGTATGTAAGTGAATTTTTAGGATCGATTTCAATTACTTTTCTATAGGCTTGTAATGCTTGATCAAACCTTTTAATTTTTTTGAACGCGTTACCGTAATTAATTAAGGCGTCAATGTAGTTTGGGTTTATTTGCAGTGCTTGTTCATAACATTGAAGTGCGGACTCATAATTTTCGATGCCTTGAAAGACTGTCCCCGCATTATTAAAGGCTTCTGCATAGTTGGGATTGAGTTTGACTGCCTCTTCAAAGCAAGCAAGCGCTTCATCAGCCTTACCAGCATCTTTAAATGTGACGCCAAGATTATTAAAGGCTTCTACATATTTTGGGTTTAGTTGAAGTGCTTTTTGGTATGACTCTATTGCTGAATCAAGCTTTAATAAAGCCTTGAGAGCGTTGCCCCGATTGTTATAAATCTCCGGGATATTGTCTTGAAGGCCTAGGGCGATATTAAATTGGCTTAGTGCCAAATCAAATTTATGAAGGGCCTGATACGTCAAGCCAATAGTGTTGTATGTGTAAGGTGACTTTGGCTCAATTTCATTTGCTTGCATGAGAAAGTGAAGGGCACTTTCATAGTTTTGTTTTTGATATGCGCAAATTCCTGCAAGATTTAATGCATCAATATTTTGGGGATTTAGGGAGATTGCATTTGCAAAGCGTAATTCAGCTTCTTGCAATTTTCCCCCTTGAAATAGGCCTAAGCCTTCTGAGAAAAGTTGCTGAGCTGCGAGTTGTGACTCATTGTCAATGTTCGAGGAATCTTCCATCGTTTCTTAGCAATGAGTCTTATTTAAATGAATTTATTGTGGTCTTACTTCTTGAGACTATCTCTGATCTCTCGCAAAAGAACGGTATCTTCTGGTTCTGGAGGTGCGGGTGGAGCATCCATTAGTCGAACCTTGTTAACTACTTTCACCATTTGGAAAATCACAAATGCCAAGAGAATGAAGTTGATTGAAATAGTGATGAAGTTACCATAGGCAAAAATCGGCACCCCGGCCTTTTTGAGGGCGTCAAAGGTGCGAGGAACGTTCTCTGGGACTTTCCCAAGCACGATAAACAGATTGGTGAAGTCAATATGACCCCCCAAAAGGGTCGAAATCACTGGCATGACGATGTCATTAACCAGGGAATCCACGATTTTTCCAAAAGCCCCGCCAATAATCACACCAACCGCTAAATCGATCACATTACCCTTGACTGCAAAGTCCCGAAACTCCTTTAAAACGCTCATAAATGCCTTCCTTTTGAATTAGATACAGATTAACCCGAGATTAACCCCATAACTTACTTGCATACCCCACTTTTTACTTTAAAATCTTACCTTTAAGCAATTTCCACCCATAAATGCTCTTCCGAGGAATTTTGTAAATGAGTGACAAGCCCTGTATGGACAAGGATCGCCGTAATTGGTTGATCGCTACTTCAGCGGTTGGCGGCGTTGGTGCAGCCGCAGCCCTTTACCCTTTTGTGGACAGTTTTGAGCCTTCTGAGCGTGCTAAGGCCGCTGGGGCAGCTGTTGAGATCGATATCTCTGGCATGCAGCCTGATGAGATGCGTATGGTTGAGTGGCGCGGTAAGCCAGTTTGGGTGGTGCGTCGCACGCCTGAGCAAGTTGCTGAGCTCTCAAAAATCGACTCTGAGCTCGCAGACCCTGATTCTTTAAGGGATCCAGCACAATTTACACCTCCTTATGCCCAGAACCAGTGGCGTTCAATTAAGCCTGAATACCTGGTTGTAGTGGGTATTTGTACGCATTTGGGCTGTTCTCCAACACCTAAGTTTGAGTCTGGTGCTCAGCCTTCCTTGCCAAATACATGGCCAGGTGGATTCCTTTGCCCATGTCATGGGTCGACTTTTGACATGGCAGGTCGTGTATTTAAGAACAAACCAGCCCCAGATAACCTTGAAGTGCCGCCACATATGTATTTGAGCGATACCAAGATTCTGGTTGGCGACGATAAGAAGGCCTAAGGAGAGATAAATGGCATTTCACGAAAAAGAAGTCCCAGCAGACGCTTCTGGAGCCCAAAAGTTGATGGCATGGGTGGATTCACGCCTGCCAGTAACAGAAGCATTCAAAAGGCACATGAGTGAGTATTACGCACCTAAAAACCTAAATTTCTTCTACATTTTTGGTGCTTTAGCTATTGTTGTTTTGGCAATTCAAATCATCACTGGAATTTTCTTGGTGATGAATTACAAGCCTGACGCTGCTAAAGCCTTTGAATCTGTTGAATACATCATGCGCGAAGTGCCATGGGGTTGGTTGATTCGTTACATGCACTCCACTGGCGCATCCATGTTCTTCGTAGTCGTTTATATGCACATGTTCCGTGGATTGATCTACGGTTCATATCGCAAGCCACGTGAGCTGATTTGGATTTTCGGTTGTGCGATTTTCTTGTGCTTAATGGGTGAAGCCTTCTTTGGTTACTTGCTGCCATGGGGCCAAATGTCCTACTGGGGTGCTCAGGTTATCGTGAACTTGTTCTCTGCAATTCCATTGATTGGTCCAGACCTTTCTTTATGGTTGCGTGGTGATTATGTGGTCGGTGATGCCACCCTCAATCGCTTCTTTGCTTTCCATGTGATTGCTATTCCATTGGTATTGATTGGACTGGTTGCAGCTCATATTCTTGCCTTGCATGAAGTGGGTTCAAATAATCCAGACGGCGTAGAAATTAAAGATACGCTTGATGCTAACGGTCACCCCGTTGATGGCATTCCATTCCATCCGTATTACAGCGTTCACGACGTGATGTATTTAGGCGGATTCCTTATGGTCTTTGCTTGCATCGTGTTCTTTGCTCCTGAGATGGGCGGCTATTTCTTAGAGGCAAATAACTTTATCCCAGCAAATCCATTTGTGACTCCAACGCACATTGCGCCGGTTTGGTATTTCACGCCGTTCTATTCAATGTTGCGTGCAACTACTTCAAACTTCTTATTGCCATTGTGGATTTTCTTGGCAGTCATTTTGAGTATGTTTGCTATTAGCTCTAAGAACATTAAGGTGAAGGGCGCTTGCGTAGCTATCGCCCTAGTACTGGCTGCCGGCTTCTACGCATTTGATGCGAAGTTCTGGGGTGTGGTGATCATGGGTGGTTCTGTTGTGATCATGTTCTTCTTGCCTTGGTTGGATCATTCCCCGGTGAAATCCATTCGCTATCGTCCACAGTTCCATAAATATATTTATGGTGTGTTTGTCGTGAGCTTTGTGATTTTGGGTTACTTGGGTATTGAGCCGCCTTCACCAGTGTTTGAAAAGATTTCTCAGGTTTGCACTATTTACTATCTGGGCTTCTTCTTGGCAATGCCGTTCTGGAGCAAGCTTGGTACCTTCAAGCCAGTTCCAACCCGCGTTACTTTTGAGTCCCATTAATTCACGCCTGAGATATCAGCAAAGAGAAATTAGGAACTAGTATGAAACGAATTCTGCAAACTTTGATGGGCGTCTGCCAGGCAACTGTTGTGGTTGCCGCCCTTGGTTTTGGTCTAACTGCCCAGGCTAATGAAGGCGGTTTTCCATTGGATACAGCGCCCAATCGCGTAAGCAATAATGCTTCCCTGCAAAACGGTGCCAAGTTATTTGTGAACTATTGTTTGAACTGTCATGCAGCTTCAAGCATGCGTTACAACCGCTTACGAGATATTGGCCTGACTGATCAGCAAATCAAAGATAACTTGATTTTGACCGACGCTAAAGTTGGTGATCTTATGACGATCTCGATGACGCCAAAAGAAGGTAAGGCATTCTTTGGTAAGACTCCTCCTGATCTATCCGTTGAGGCGCGTGCACGCGGCACTGATTGGCTCTATACCTACTTCCGCACCTTCTACAAGGATGACACTACCCAAACTGGGTGGAATAACTTGGTATACCCCAACGTAGGTATGCCTCATGTTCTCTGGCAGTTGCAAGGTGAGCGTGCTGCGAAGTTTGAGGAGCGTAAAGATCCGCATGATGAAAGCCGCACAGAAAAAGTATTCGTTGGTTTCGAGCAATTGACGCCGGGTACGATGAAGTCACAAGAGTATGACGACAATATTGCTGATTTGGTTGCATTCATGTCTTGGATGGCTGAGCCAGTTCAGCTTGAGCGTAAGCGTTTAGGTGTTGTTGTGCTTATCTTCTTGGCAATTTTCACCTTATTGGCTTGGCGTTTGAACAAGGCTTATTGGAAAGATATCCACTAAGCCACAGTTGTAAAAGATTTAAAGCCGCAGCTAGTTGTGCGTTTGTTGTAATGAAGTAGATATTTAAGGAAATAAATTTATGATGGTGTTGTACTCGGGCACAAACTGCCCATTCTCGCAACGCTGCCGTTTGGTGCTTTTCGAAAAAGGCATGGATTTTGAAATCCGCGATGTGGACTTGTTTAACAAGCCAGAAGACATCTCGGTTATGAACCCATATGGCCAAGTTCCAATCTTGGTTGAGCGCGACTTGATTTTGTATGAGTCAAACATCATCAATGAATATATTGATGAACGTTTTCCTCATCCACAATTGATGCCGCCTGATCCTGTTGCACGTGCACGTGCACGTCTCTTCCTCTTCAATTTTGAGAAAGAGTTGTTTGTCCACGTAGCTGCCTTGGAAAACGAAAAAGGTAAAGCCGCTGAGAAGGTTCATGAAAAAGCGCGTTTAGCTATTCGTGACCGCTTAACTCAGCTTGCACCGATTTTCGTGAAGAATAAGTACATGTTGGGTGAAGAGTTCTCCATGCTGGACGTTGCAATCGCTCCTTTATTGTGGCGTTTGGAGCATTACGGCATTGATCTCTCACGTAATGCAGCTGCCTTACTGAAGTACGCTGAGCGTATTTTCAGCAGACCTGCTTACATTGAGGCACTCACACCTTCAGAAAAGGTAATGCGCCGCTAAGCGGCTCATTACTCAGGCGACTAAATCAGCATGTCTGACGTTCCAAGCAATAAGCCCTACCTAATCCGTGCTCTACATCAGTGGTGCACGGATTTTGGTTTTACGCCTTTCATGGCCGTATTTGTAGATTCCAGCGTTGAAGTGCCCATGGAGTTTGTGAAGAACGATGAGATCGTTCTCAACTTATCCCTTGAGGCCTGCCATCAGCTGAATTTGGACAATGACTGGATAAGCTTTCAGGCTAGATTTGGCGGCATTCCAAGGAAAATCATGGTGCCGGTAAGTCATGTTCTAGCAATTTATGCGCGAGAAAATGGCCAGGGAATGTCATTTCCATTTAATGCCAGTCAGGCTAATAAGCCAAAAGAAGTGATCTTGGATGACGTCGAAAAGACAAAATCCACAAGACCTTCCTTAACGATTGTGAAATAGGATAAAATATCAGTCGTTGCCCCTTTAGCTCATCTGGTAGAGCAACTGATTTGTAATCAGTAGGTGGTCTGTTCGAGTCGGACAAGGGGCACCACCATTTTTCTCTGTATCAAAATGCTCCATACAGAATCCCAAGCCAATTCAAATTAGTCAGACAATAGAAGCAGTGAATATGACTGAAAAAATTGAATGCAGGCTTTGTGGTGGAATCGCTCAATTTTCATTTGAAAAAAAAGTCCTCTCTAAATATCAAGTTAGTTACTATCGATGTGATGGTTGTGGCTCTTTGCAAACAGAGGTTCCATATTGGCTGGGTGAAGCATACAACCCGTTGAATGAAAGATTTGATACGGGGCAGCTCATACGATCTTTTAATAATGCAGCTTTTCTAAGCGCCATTGTTTTGCATTTGGGGCTTGAGGGTGGCAAGGTAATTGATTATGGGTGTGGGTCTGGACTGTTGGTTCGGTTGATGAGGGATGTGGGATTCAATGTATGGGGCCATGATGCTTATTCAATGCCTCGGCTTGCGATTGGTTTTCATGTTGCCTCCCTGGAGGGGGCAACAGTAATAAACTTATCTGAGGTGGCCGAACATTTCGATAAGCCTGCGCAATACTTCGATGAAATTTTTTCTTATCAGCCGGAAATAGTAGTTGCGCAAACAAACTTATTTGAGGCGCAAAACTCAGAGTGGGATTACTTGGCGGCCGATCATGGACAGCATATATTTTTCTACTCTTCTAATTCAATAGAGTATTTGGCTCGGCGCCACAATATACGGGCAACGCTTCTAGATGGATACATTATATTTTTTAAGTCAATCCATCTTGAGAAAATGTTCAACCCAAATTCATCGACAGTTCGCCCTGAGCTACAGGCATCCCTAAACGCCGCTATCCCAAATTTAATGAATCAAATGCTGATAAACGGATATAAATATGCGATTGAGGATAATTTGGAGCTACGAGCTCGAGAGTCTGGGGGGTAATAATGAAACTTGATGAAAATTTCTTTAATCAGCCATTGTTAATTGCTGGGTTGGTTCGTAATGGTGCCGCTAATATTGAGAGTAATATTTCAAAATTAAATCAGGCGGTATCAAGATTTTCTGAGGTGCATTGGTTGATTGTTGAATCAGATAGCTCTGATGATACGGTGGAAATATTGAGGGCTATTTCAAAAAATGTTCCAAATTTCCGATTTTTATCACTGGGAAATTTGACTGAAAAAATGCCACCTAGAACTGAGCGCTTAGCGTTTTGTCGAAATACATATCTTCAAGAGCTTAAACAAAATACAATTTACAAGAATATTGAATACGTCATAGTTTCAGATCTTGACGATACCAATACGCTTCTTACTGAAGAATCATTGCTAAGTTGTTGGCACAGAGAAGATTGGGACGTCTGTACCGCAAACCAGCTTGGCCCATATTATGATATTTGGACGCTTAGACATCATCTTTGGTCGCCAGGTGATTGCTGGCTGGAACATAGATTTTTATCGCAGTTTAATAGCAATCATGCCAATCTCACCTATGCATGCGTGTATTCAAAGATGATTGTAGTTCCACCTGACTTTGAGTGGTTAGAGGTTGATTCGGCATTTGGTGGGCTGGCTATTTACAAAAAATCCATGATGATCCAGAGTGCTTATGTTGGGTTATATGGAAATGGTGTGGAAATATGTGAACACATCCCACTAAATTTTGGGATAAGAGAGCAGGGTGGAAAAATATTTATCAATCCACGGCTAATAAATACTGACTATACGGAGCACTCATTGCCCTTGAAGGCTATTGAAACCCCTAAATAAATATGACATCTATTGCAATTTTGACCTGCGTAACTGGTGAGCCTGCTGTTTTACAGAATACGGCCGCCTCAATTTCACCATTTCTATCTGAGAACATCCAGTGGGTTATTAAATTTTCAGATAAAACTGATGTTAAATTTGCAAATAGTTTTTCTGGAGAGAATATCAAGATATATCGTGAGGCCGATACCTCTCTCTATGATGCAATGAATCAGTGTTTGAGCTATTGCCAAACGGATTACTACATGGTTCTTGGTGCTGGGGATATGATATTACCCGAGGCGATGAAGATTCTTTTGGATAAGTTAAATAGTGGTCTGCTTAGTGAGGTTGCATATCATGCGCCAATCTTATTTGCAGCTACGGGTGCTGTATCTCAGCCAGATCCAAATTCAATGAAATATTTCATGAGCTGCCCACATCCAAGCAGCCTCCTAAAAGTTAAGAATTCTTTGTCTATCAACGGTTTTGATGTTAGTTACAAAATTGCGGCAGACTATGATCATTTGAGTCGATATGCCCTTACGTTCGGAGCAGGCATTCACTTGGACACCCCCCCATTGGTCTCATTTATGGGTGGAGGGATTTCTGATCTGCGTGCTTTAGAGGGCTACATGGAGGTCAATTTAGTGCGAATGAGGGTTTGGAATACTCCCGATATCAGAATGTATGGTGACATGTTAAATGAATCAGCCACCGCGCTTTCTAGCAATATTCGCCAAAATTTTCCCTAAATCAGAATTTAGCACTCGAAGTTATTTGAGGGCTTTCATATGAAAATATTAATCGCATTGGCGACCTATAACCGCCCGATCACCACCGATTTGTGTCTTAAGAATCTTCAGTCTGTACGCGATGACCAAACAAAGCTGGTTATTTATGATGATGATTCAGGGGCTTACTCTTCTGAGTATTTAAGCGAGTTTGCAGACGAGGTAGTTAGATTTGCAATGCGTGGCGGCATTGAAAAATCTAGAGCAAGAGCTTTTAGAGATTTTTTAAATAAATATACAGATTGCGATCTTCTATATCTAACGGATAACGATGCTATTCACGATCCTAGCTTCGTAGACCTTCTGAGGGGGATATTTAATGGGCAGCAGCAACACGGTAATGAAGTTTATCCTGTTGGCTTGTTTAATTCAGTTTTTCATCAGAGTAGATTGATGGCTGAGAATGAGCAATTCTTCTTATATGAGACTTGTCCTGGAATCAGCATGTGCTACACGCGTGAAATGGTGAAGTTGATCGTTGATTACTTGGATAAAGAGCCGGCCGCTGAGACGGCTTACGGGTGGGACATGATCTGGCCCAAAACTCTTAATAGACCATTTCTAGTGCCAAAAAACTCATATGTTGAACATTTTGCACGCGATCGATTTGAGGCTGGAATGCATAGCAACAACTCCGGAATTTCACCCGATGCTTTACTAGATTTTGAAAGAGATAGGGCAATGAATCCCACTGACTATCTGGTTGAGGCTAGACCATTTGTCATTAAAGCAATATTGGGAATTTAAGTGTCACTGACAACAATTACTATTCTTCTTAACAATGCCCTGTCACATATTCAGATTGGGGAGTTTGATAAAGCAGATGAGCTTCTAGTTAAGGCTGAAGCCTTGGATGCTAGTAATCCTGATATCTTGAGGTTGTTGTCTGTAGTGGCTGCCATGAAGTTCGATTACGTTCGAGCCCTTGAGCTGATTAACAGGTCGATTTCTCTGGCCCCAGATAATGCCCTTGCTCATAGTAATCGTGGCAATATCCTCAAGGAGCTTCATCGGCTTGAAGAGGCGTTGATTAGCCTAGAGGCTGCAATTGAATTGGCCCCCGAATATGCTGAAGCTTACAACAACAAGAGTAATGTCTTGCAGGATCTTCATCGCTATGAAGAAGCCCTTCAGTGGTATGACAAGGCAATTTCACTGATGCCGGACTATGCTGAGGCTTATAGCAACAAAGGTAATGCTCTAGAGTTACTTCATCGTCACCAAGAGGCCATGGAATGCTTTGATATAGCCACCGCCATTAATCCACAATATGTTGATGCGTATTGGCATAAAGCTTTAGGGCAACTCTCTGGTGGTAACTATGAAACGGGTTGGCAGAATTACGAAGCCCGTTGGTTTAAAAGTCATGCATCCAAGCTCCTCTATAGCAATATTCCAAGATTAGAAGCTTTGCAAAATATAGCGGGCAAACAGATCCTGATTTGGGCGGAGCAGGGGCTCGGGGACACCCTTCAGTTCTGTCGCTATATCAAGCCGTTAGTAGATTTAGATGCCAGCGTGACATTTGTTGTGCAGAAGCCTTTAATGAAAGTTTTAGGTTCGCTGAGAAGCTGTTGCACTTTGGTCGACAGCATTGATTCAGAGCTAAAGCATTTTGATTATCAATCCCCATTGCTAAGCCTCCCCCTTCTTTTTGAGACTAATGTCGAAACTATTCCAGCAGGCATTCCTTACCTCGCATGTGATCAAGATAAAAAAGCGCAATTTGAATCAAGGGTTGCCAAAGGCAGGAATCTACGTGTTGGGGTTGTCTGGAATGGTGGATTTAGAGTTGATCATCCAGAACTATGGGCAATCAATAAGCGTCGCAATATTGAGCTAGAGCAAATTACAAAGTTAAAAGATGTACCTGGTGTAGATTTTTATAGCTTGCAGAAGGGTGATCCAGCAGAGTCTGAGCTGATTACCAAGAAGGATGAGCTTTGGCCAAACATTATTAATTGTGCTCAGTGGCTGGATGATTTTTCAGATACAGCTGCTCTCATTGAAAACTTAGATTTAATTATTTCGGTAGATACTTCCACAGCTCATCTAGCTGGGGCCTTAGGTAAGCCAGTTTGGATTCTCAATCGTTATGACTCTTGCTGGCGTTGGTTACGCGGAAGATCGGATAGCCCTTGGTATCCAACTGCAAAAATTTATCAACAGCCAAAGCCTGGTGATTGGGATAGCGTCTTAGAGCAGGTGAAGATAGACTTAAGTGCGTTAGCACTTCAGCATTTAAATCAATGATTTAAATTGGTTTTATGGGTCTCTGGCAAATACAACATTGCCACCACCGCTCCACTCGCCAGAAAAATTGTTGGGTACCAGAGCCCAGCAGTATCACTTGCCCACTCTTGATTTAACCAAGTAACAATCAAAGGCAGGAGTCCGCCTATCCAGCCAGCCGCAAGGTTGTGAGGGAGTGTAGCCGCACTATTTCTAGTTTTTGCAGGAAAGAGCTCTGCAAGTAGTGCTGTTTGTGGGCCCACTACTAGTGCAAGGATTGTCGATAAGCCAACTAATACTAGCGTTACCAATATTGTTGAATCGCTATTAGCTTGGAGACAATAGAATGCTGGAAGAATTAATGTAGCTCCTAGGATTAGACCGCTAACTACTACAGGCTTCCTGCCAACCTTATCGGATAGCCAGCCCGCAAAGATAGTTAGTGGTAGCAGGGCAAGCGTGGCATAAACGCTTAATTGATCTACGAGCTGAGGTACAAGTTTTACAGAGGTCTTTAGAAAGATTGAGGTATAGACTTGTACGCAGAAAAATAAAACTGCCCCGCCTGCTGAAATACAGAAGAAGAGCAAAAACATGCGTTTTCTAGTTTCAGGATCTTTGAGATTTTCTCGTAGTGGATTTTTTGCTTGAGTTGATGTCTTGCTAAGCTCCACAAAGATCGGTGTTTCTTCAAGAGCTATCCTTGCTTTAAATGCTAACAATAAAAGGATGAGCGAAACCCAAAATGGCACTCGCCAACCCCATGATAGAAATTCCTCTTGAGTCAGGTAGCCCTGAAGCAGTGCAATTTGAAGTGTCGAAACCAAGATGCCAAGTGGCCCCATCAATTGCAAAAAACTCGTCTTAAAGCCCCGATTAGCGTTGCCAGCATGTTCCGTGAGGTACACAGCGCTACCGCCAATCTCACCCCCAGCCGAGAGGCCCTGAAGCAGTCTGAAGCTAACCAACAGAATGGGTGCCCAGATTCCTACTTGGGCATAGGTAGGTAAAAATCCAACGCAGACCGTTGCAATTCCCATCAGGGTAATTGTGATCATGAAGACAGGGCGACGACCAATACGATCGCCGATGCTGCCAAAAATGGCCGCTCCAATTGGGCGCACCACCATACCAACTCCGAAGGTGGCTAAGCTTGCTAAAAGACCTGTGCTGGGATCGCTAGATGGAAAAAAGAGGGGGGCAAATACAACTGCAAGAGTAGCAAAAGTAAGAAAGTCATACCACTCTAAAAAAGTACCAAAACAAGCTGCAATAGCAACTTTTCTATAGGAATGTGATGCAGCTTTGATATCTGATGCGCTAGTAGCAGTCAATTTTCTATTCGGAGTCTGTTGACGATTCAATCAGTGGGGCAGACAAGTTCTTACTGGGCTTAACACCAAGCTCACGCACCTTCTCAGCAGTACGAATGAGATTGCCTTTGCCGGACTTGAGTTTATTAAAGGCATCGTGATAACTAGTTTGAGCCTGATCTAATCGTTGACCTAACTTTTCTAGATCATCTACAAATCCAACAAATTTGTCATAGAGAGTGCCGCACTGTTTTGCAATTTCTAGAGCATTACGGTTTTGGTGATCTTGACGCCACAAGTGGGCAACAGTACGCAGAGTTGCCATCAAAGTACTTGGACATACCAGCACAATATTCTTTGCTAATGCTTCTTGGTAAAGATTTGGCGCCGTCTTCAGTGCCAATAAGAAGGCAGGCTCAATGGGTACAAACATCAACACAAAGTCTACAGAACCAATGCCATACAAGGAGCTGTAGTTCTTGCTAGATAGACCTTGAATATGCTGTCTGAGCGACTGAATATGCGCAGTTAACTCTTGCTCGGCAATTGCCGGATCAGATGCCTCAGCATGGCGTGAGTAGGCCGTGATTGATACTTTGCTATCAACTACAAGGCTTCTGCCTTCAGGTAGTTTGACGACAACGTCTGGTTGAAGACGTGAACCATCAATTTGAGTATGACTATCTTGAACTAGATACTCTTCACCTTTACGTAGCCCCGAAGACTCAAGAATGGACTCTAGAACTAACTCACCCCAATTTCCTTGTACTTTGGAATCCCCTTTAAGTGCCTGGGTTAGTGAGCGCGTCTCATCGGACATACGCAGATTGAGATTAGCCAAACGTTCGATCTCACTCTTGAGTGCAAAGCGTTCACGCGCTTCATTGCCATAAGAGGTATTTACTTGTTCCTTAAATTCAGTCAGCTTAGTTTGCAATGGCTTCAGCAAGGCATCTAAATTAGCGACGTTCTGTTCGGTAAAGCGCTTGGATTTATCTTCTAAAATTTCATTAGCAAGATTTTTGAATTGGTTGGTCAGGGCTTCTTTGGCTTCATTGAGAGATTCAATCCTGCCTAGACCTTGCTTGCGCTCAGAATCAAGCGCCGCCTCAAGTCGAATAGCATTTTGTAAGGCTTGATCACGCTCAGCCCGAAGGCTAAGCGTAAGTGCAACTTCAGTTTGAGCCTGTTGTTCAGCTCGTGTAAGTGCTGAGCGTAAATTGAGCGCGTAGACTAGAAGGCCTGCACATAATCCTAATGGCAGGCCAAAAAGCAGGAGAGAGCTTAAATCAAAAGTCACTAATGGGGTCTACTGGCAATCTACCGGAACTTAACCTTGAACTAGCTTTTTCAATTCACCGCTTTGGAACATCTCGGTCATGATGTCTGAACCACCAATGAATTCACCATTGATGTAGAGCTGAGGAATGGTTGGCCAGTTGGCAAACTCTTTAATCCCCTGGCGAATTTCAGCATCTTCTAATACATTCACGGTGTGTAGATTTTCTACACCACATGAACGCAAGATATTGACTGCATTTCCAGAAAAGCCACACTGCGGAAATTGGGCATTTCCTTTCATGAACAATACGACAGGATGACTGCTAACGATTTCTTGAATTTTTGCTTTGGTATCCATAAAATTTTCCTAAGTAGTAGTGCATTGATTTTAAGGCCGAATCTGAAAAAATTCTTTAACTGGAGTGCTGGGTGTAAACTTTTCTTTACACCCCACCATCATCCAAGGAATTTAGAGGCGATTCTTGTTGTTAGGATTTCAACTACTGATTGCCAGTCTCCCCTGGAGGGTTGTCTAAGAACTTCCATGGTTGGATACCAGGGGCTATCTTCACGATCCAATAGCCATCGCCAATCTGGTACCCACGGCAAAAGAGTGTAGGTTGGTAAGCCTAGGGCTCCAGCTAAGTGTGCCAATGAGGTGTCAACGGAAACAACAAGATCCATTTGCTTTGCACAGTCAGCCGTATCGGTGAAAGAGTGTATTTGATCTCCAACATATTTAATTTCAGTCTGAGCATCTAGAAACAGGCGGTCTTTCTCAGAAATACCTTTTTGGATTATAAAAAGACTCCCAATATTAAGCAGGGGCTTTAATAGAGATAGATCAATAGAGCGGTTGAAATCATTTTTATGGCTCGGATTTCCAGAGAAGGCAACTCCAATATTTAATTTTTTAGCTGTTATATTGGAATTACTTTTTAAATAAATAAATTTCGATCCCTCACTCCTTAGATAGGGCACATCATTTGGTATTGATGTTAATTCTGTATTGAATAAGAGGGGTAGGCTTAGTAATGGCACTTGGAAATCTACCTCGTGAAAACTACTTCCGGTAGGAATAACTTCACAATCTAAAAAAGATTGTTGAATGAGGTCTCTAAGAAGTGGTTGAACTTCAAAAATTATTTCTGCTCCTAGGTTGATTAGGATTTTAATATACCTAGCAAACTGAATAGTGTCCCCATAGCCTTGCTCACACCATACAAGCACTCGTTTTTGACTTAGATCATTAAGATCTATTAGTTGAGAAATTTCGTTATGTCGGTATGATTCAGCCCCATCCCTGAGCCACCGTTTTTCGTGATTGTTCCAGCCACGCTTTAGGTCGCCAGTCAATAACTGGCCAAGACCCAAGTTAAAAATAGCATTATTGTGAGTGGATTTTAGTTCTATTGACTTTGTAAATAAGCTCAATGCCTCCTTAAAAAGTCCAATTTGATTAAAAGTAAATCCACGATTTGACCATGCTTCAGCATACTCAGAATTAATCTCAATTGCCTTGTCATATGATG
>NZ_JACVOP010000001.1:600448-1225114 GCF_018882365.1 Polynucleobacter sp. 71A-WALBACH
GCTAGCGCCTCATCGTAGCGCTTTAGTTCATGTAGAGTAATACCGCGATTTGACCAGACTTCATGATTATTTTTATCGAGACATAAAGCCTTGTCATATGATGCTAGCGCCTCATCGTAGCGCTTTAGTTCATGTAGAGTAATACCGCGATTTGACCATGCTTCAGCATAGTCAGGATTAATCTCAATTGCCTTGTCATATGATGCTAGCGCCTCATCGTAGCGCTTTAGTTCATGTAGAGTAATACCGCGATTTGACCAGACTTCATGATTATTTTTATCGAGACATAAAGCCTTGTCATATGATGCTAGCGCCTCATCGTAGCGCTTTAATTCATTAAGAGTGGCACCTTTATTAAGCCAGGCTAAATTTTGATCTGGATTTAGCAATACCGCCCTATTGAAATAATCAAGTGCTAAATCATAATCATTTGACTCATTTGCGATTAAGCCTAAGTTCATGAAAGTTTCAGGATTATCTTCCTCTAATTCCATTGATTTTTCAGAGCACTGCTTCGCCTCTGAATATTTCTTGAGCTTAATTTGTGTTGCAGCTAAATTCGTGAGAGTCGAAGTCCTATCCGGAACTAATCTTAAAGATTCCAAGAACTTATATTCTGCCTCCTGAAATGAGCCTCTCTCAAGGAGATCTATCCCCTCGAAGAAGCATTTCTTTGCTAACTCAAAATTGTCCACAATAATTGCCTTGATTCATTTGTATTTTTGAACTCTAAGTCAACGGATTACTTAAATTAAGCAATCAGTACCTGTGGTTTTCGCCCAGAGGCTGTGCGGTTCTGACCTGCCAAATCGAGGTGAACCTGAATATCTATTAAACCCGCAATTTTCATTAGATCCACTACGGCTTCAGATTGATCAAAGCCGTGCTCAACAGCAATCAGCCCCCCAGGCTTTAAGAACTTATCCGCATCTGAAATGATTGCTTCGAGGCAGGTAAGACCGCTACTGAAATCAGTCAAGGCAGATTCAGGCTCAAACCTGAGATCCCCTTGAATGAGGTGTGGGTCTTGATTAGCAATATAGGGTGGATTACTGATAATCACATCAAACTGGTTTTCTGGATCTATTGCTTCGTACCAGTTGCCTTGTCGAAACTCAACCTGAGACATTAGATTGAGGGTTTGAGCATTTTGCTTCGCAATAGCCAGAGCTTCGGCCGATTGATCTGTTGCAATCACTGCTGCTAGTGGGCTTGCGCTTGCAATAGAGAGTGCAATGGCACCAGAGCCAGTACCCAGGTCTAATACCTTAGTGGGTTTATTAAGATTAGCGATTTCAGCAAGGGCAATATCTACTAAGAGTTCAGTTTCTGGGCGGGGAATGAGTACACCAGGACCTACCTGTAACTCAATATTATGAAAGCCCTTTTTACCCAAGATATAGGCAATCGGTTCACCATTAACTCTTCTGGAGACCAGGCTTTGCCATTCTTCTTGCGCCGCTATATTGAGCATCATATCGTCGCGAGACAGCAAAGCTGATCTAGGTAGCTGATAGTGTTTCTCTAGCAGGTGCGCTAGCAATATGCGGGCCTCGTTGGCTGGTAATACGCAGTTACTCAGCAGGTAACGTAAAGGCTGGCTAGCACTCATCCTATTGGTTAACTGTCGCCAAGGGCTGCAAGGAGTTCTGCTTGATGCTCGGAGGCTAAGGCATTGCAAAGATCATCGAGATCGCCGTCCATCATGGCATCAATCTTGTAGAGCGTGAGGTTAATACGGTGATCGGTTATCCGGCCTTGTGGAAAGTTATAGGTCCGAATACGATCACTACGATCCCCTGAGCCAACGAGTGACTTTCTGGTTTGCGCTTCAAGCTGATGCTTTTCCCGTTCGCGAGCATCCATGATGCGCGAGACGAGAACCTTCATCGCTTGATCGCGATTACGATGCTGACTGCGGTCATCTTGGCACTCAACAACTGTACCAGTCGGCAAGTGGGTAATACGCACCGCAGAATCGGTTTTATTAATATGTTGACCGCCAGCACCTGAAGCTCTAAAAGTATCAATACGTAGTTCGGCAGGATTAATTTTGACGGCCTCTAACTCGTCCGCCTCAGGCATCACTGCTACCGTACAAGCCGATGTATGAATACGTCCCTGAGTTTCTGTTTGGGGTACGCGTTGCACGCGGTGACCACCAGATTCAAACTTGAGGCGGGAATAAACAGATTGACCAACGAGACGTAAGACCACTTCTTTGTAGCCCCCAAGATCAGATTCAGCGGCGTTCACCACCTCTACTTTCCAGCCCTGACGTTCTGCAAAGCGCGTATACATCCGGAGCAAGTCGCCCGCAAAGAGTGCGCTCTCATCCCCACCAGTACCCGCGCGAATCTCTAAAAAGACATTACGCTCGTCATTCACGTCTTTAGGTAATAGTAGTTTTTGAAGAACGCCTTCAAGCTCTTCCATAGTGGCTTGAGCCTGCTTTTGTTCTTCATCAGCAAAGTCCTTCATCTCAGGATCTTTGCGCATTTCTTCTGCAGCTTGCGCATCTGCCTCAGCTTGTTTGTATAGACCAAATTGCTCCACTACCGTTGCAATATCAGAATGCTCACGCGTGAGCTTCCGATAGTTATCCATGTCTTTCGTGGATTCTTCGGTAGTTAATAAGGAATTGAGTTCGGCTAAGCGTGTATCTAGGTGGTCTAGCTTAGCCCGCATGCTGGGCTTCATCTAATGGTCTTCTGGCTTGGAATGCGAGGCGAATAATTTTGGAAGCAACTTGATCAGGGCGTCACGCTCAGCGCCATTGGAATGTTGTAAAGCATGTAGTGAACCATGCAAGAACTTATTGGTTAAGCCTTGCGCCATGGCATTGAGAACTTCCTGGGGATCATCGCCGCGCATTAATCTTTTCATGGCGCGATCGAGTTCGAGCTGTCTGAGATGTTCGCCTTGTTGCTGAATATCTTGAATGAGTGGAACCGTCTTACGACCCTGCATCCAATGCATAAAGTTACCAACACGATCTTCAATGATGGCTTCAGCCTGACTTACTGCGGCTTGACGTAAGGAGGCACCGGTTTGAATCATTACACCTAAATCATCGACTGTATAAAGGTAAACATCATTTAAGCGGGCGATCTCTGGCTCGAAGTCACGTGGCACAGCTAGATCAATCATCACCATTGGTTTATGGCGACGTTGCTTCAATGCACTCTCCACCATGCCTAAGCCAATAATGGGAAGTGATGAGGCGGTGCTAGAAACAATGATGTCAAATTCGTGAAGTCGATTTGGGAGTTCAGACAACTTGAATGATTCTGCTTCAATATCTTGAATAGAAATTGAGTCTGCTAATTCTTGTCCGCGTTCAATAGTGCGGTTAGCGATGGCAACGCCTTTAGGCTTATGCGCTACAAAATGCGTTGCACATAAAGTGATCATGTCACCAGCACCGATAAACAGAACGCGTTGGTCGGTAATGCTTTCAAAAATACGTTCAGCTAGTCGAACAGATGCAGCGGCCATCGAAATCGAATGAGCGCCAATCTCGGTTGAGCCACGAACTTCTTTGGCGACAGCAAAGGTTTTCTGAAAGAGTTGGTTGAGATAAGTGCCAAGTACGCCGGCATCATTTGCAGTGCGCACAGCATCTTTCATCTGACCCAATATTTGGGTTTCACCAATCACCATAGAATCTAATCCACAGGCCACTCTAAAAGCATGGCGTACCGCATCTGATTGCGGTAGTGAATAAATGTGAGGCTGTAAGCTACTGGGAGCCAGTTTTTGAGTTTTTGCTAACCAATCAAAAGTTGCTTCATGCAAGAGGCTGGCAGCATCAGCATCATTAGCAGCGCAATAGACCTCAGTGCGGTTGCAGGTAGACAAAATAGTGGCTTCTGGCAGGCCGGCCTGATTCGCGCCAACGAGATGTTGGCGAAGATCGTGCAACGCTTCTTGAAGAAATTCAGGGTCAAAGGCGACCTTTTCCCGAATGGCGACCGGCGCTGTGTGATGATTGATGCCGAGTGTCAACAACTTCATAATGGTGATTATAGATTTGATAGCAGCAACAATGGGGGTAGCAATGGGGTTATTGGCTTTTCTGGTGATCGGCGGCTTAACTGGGGCATTCGCCTTGGTTTTTTACCCTGGGGCGAGATCAGCTAAGCCCAGCGCCAAGAAACTCCTCATGGGCGCCATCATTGGGTGCCTGTCTGCTCTGACTAGCTCCTATTTAGGGCAATTTACAGGCTTATTTCAGTCGGGTCAGATGCTGGAATGGCTCAGTGCCATAGGGGCATCTTGCCTTGTGGGCTGCCTCTACGCGGCAGTAAATCATTAGTTAAATAGGATAGATTGAGGGGCAGTACTAGGGTTTTGTCCATATGTGGGAACCCAGCAAATAGGGGTTTCGTGGTGCTTCACTAGCCACTCATTAGCCTTCGTGAAATGCCCGCAACTTGCCTTTGCTCCCGGCTGTAAAAAAGGTCGATCTGTTTTGTAGACCCCCAATCCAGAGGGATGGGAGGATTTCAGAATCAATTGATCCTGGGCAGGCTCAATGAGGGGTAGCTTAGATTGGGCATGACCACCCCATAGCATCCACACTAAATGGGGCTTTTGCAGAGCCAAGGCGCTAATCAGTCTATCGATTAGGGATTTCCAGCCCAAGTTCGCATGGCTAGCAGCTTCACCCAATTTGACGCTGAGGGCGGTATTGAGCAGCAGTACGCCTTGCTCAGCCCAAGTGTGGAGATCGCCATTGGGAAGGGTGCCAAAGCCCTCTAGTGACAGCGCCTTGCTGATATTACGTAAGGAGCTAGGAAATTCTCTGGAATTAGTCGGAATATTGCTTGGAATGGAAAAAGCCAAGCCTTGAGCAAGTCCTGGAGAATGATATGGATCCTGTCCTAGGATCACCACTTTGACTTTAGCAACTGGCGTCAGTGCAAGCGCTTTAAAGAAATTTTGGGGCTCCGGGCGAATCTTTTCTACATCTTGATTGAGTTCACTCCTGAGATTGGTCTGTAGCACTTGCCATTCAGGAGATTCGAAATAATCCCCAAGAAGGGCTCGCCAATCTTCAGGAATATCAGCCGCAGAAAACGAAAACATTACTCAGCTGGCGAGAGGGCGTATTGGGTTGGAATTTGATCATCCTCAAGCACAACCATGCACTCATGCTCTAAGTCATCCCGGTAAAAGCAAATCTGAATCACCTGACCTGGGATTAATCCAGATAAAACCTGATCCCAGCGAGCAGTAGTAATCCGCTCACCATTGATGCTGGCAATCAGATCTCCTGCAGCCAGCCCTGCTAATTGCGCGGCTCCACCATCGAGTACATGGGTTACCTTGAGCCAGCCACTAAGCTCAGAATGGCGTAATCCTAATTGAAGTTTGATCTGCTCAAGCTTGGAAAGAGTTCTATGTTTTACTGAAATCGTTTTTGGATCCAGCCATTTCTGGATTGGAATATCTTCAAGGCCAAAAATATAGCGAGCTTTAAATTCATTCCAGGTTTTGCTGAATCCAGCGCCCAGCAGTGTGAGTATCAAGTCATCTAAGCCATCTTCAGCAATACCATCTAGCGTAACTCCATGGGTTTGCCAGATGAGCCGCATCAAGTCATCCAAGGATTGACGATTGTTTGTGAAAGCTCGTATCTTGAGATCTAAGCCTAGGGCGAGTAACGCCCCCTTACCGTAATAACTCACGACTGCATTGGGCGTGTTCTCATCAGCTTGGTAGTACTTAGTCCATGCATCAAATGAGCTATCCGCTAAGCTTTGCTTCAATCTTCCTGGCCCACGCAGAATGCCATTCCAATTATTAGCTACTAGCTTGAGGTAGGTTTTGAGGTCGATCCGTTTGCTGCGAAAGAGTTGCAAGTCGTCGTAGTAACTCGTAAAGCCTTCAAAAAACCACAATAAGCGCGTATGGTTTCTGCGATCGAGTTGATAGGGTTGGAACGCTATAGCCTGAATACGCTTCACTAACCATGCATGAAAATACTCGTGACTACAGAGACCCAAAAACTCACGATAGGATGACTCGTCCAAAAGGGTATTTACTAGGGGGAGCTGATCGCGACGGCAAAGTAAAGCGGTGCTATTGCGATGCTCAAGCCCACCATATCCAAAAAGAACGGCATTCACCAAAAATAAATAATTCTGGAAGGGCGCTTCCTTTGTCTTGGGTTCAAAGAGATTGATGGTGCAGGTGCAGATAGCTTGTAGATCAGTTGCTAAACGCTCCAAATCCAGTTCATGAATGCAACCCTGAATCGCCATACTATGAGATACGCCATTCGATTTCCAATGGGCAATTTGAAACTCGCCCATAGCAATCGGATGATCAAGAAGATCATCATAATTTTTTGCTAGATAAAATCCGTAGCCCTGACTATCTACTTTGGCTGGCTGCAAGCCCGTCTGAACGGTCCAATGATTTGCGCAAGTATCTTTGGGTGGAATCAATACCAGAGCGCATGGCAAAGACTCCTGACCCTTGACTGCCAAACATAAACTGCTTGGATTGATAAACGCACGTTCAGTATCCAGATAGGCTGCGCGTACGGAAGAATCAAAAGCATATACCGTGGTGAGAATATCTACCGCTCCTGCTAGCTTGGGTAAGCGCCACTGATCGTTATCGATCCGTTCTAACACCAGCGCTTCATTCGGGTTATCAACTGCAAATGCTTCAATCGTTTCAATTTGCTTACTGAAGTCTCGGATCAAATAACTCCCCGGAATCCATGCGGGCATTTGCAGGATCTGTCCATTAGGTAGGGGATTTTCAATGCGTAACTTCACATGAAAGCGGTGTCCATGCAGGTCTGCCGACCAAATGGTGTAGTGGATTGCAGGTAGGTCAGAGGTATTCAATTTGCTCATCAGCATCAGTTATTACTTCAGACTATTAAATTTCTTTTCAATGTCGGTGATTTGGACGGCGCCAGGAAAACGGCTGCCATCAGTAAAGAAAATAGTAGGGGTGCCTGTAATGCCATAGGTTTTGGCAAGGGCCATATTTTTATCTAGAGGAGTAGCGCAGTCACTTCTTCCACTTGGTGCTACGCCATTGATCATCCAATCAATATAGGCTTTTTGAGGATCAGTGGAGCACCAAATCTGTTTAGATTTTTGTGCTGAGTCCGGTGACAGAATGGGAATTAAGTAGGTATAGATAGTGACGTTGTCTAACTGCTGCAATGATTTTTCTAAGCGCTTGCAGTAGCCGCAATTGGGATCGGAGAAAACGGCTATCTGACGACTGCCATTGCCACGTACTGCTTTTAAAGCATTTGCAGTGTTGAGGTCTGACCACTTAATGCGATTCAGGTCTGCTTGCTTTTGCTCGGTGATATTTTTACCTGTGGCGATCTCAATGATTTCACCTTGGATTAAATATTTACTATTCGCATCGGTATAAATAACTTCATTCCCAATGAGCACCTCATAAATACCAGGGATGGGTGAGGCAGAAACACTTTTAATTTTGGTATTGGCCCCAATTTTCTTTTGTAGTTCAGTGCGAACTTGTTGCTCCGATTGCGCGTTGACCGTGCCCGCTAAAAAAGTGAGTAAGAAACTTACAGCGATAGCAGAAAATAATTTATTCAAAATCAGCATCTCCGAGGGCGCGTTCAATGAGGCGCCGTTTAATAAAGTGACTACGATTAACCATGCCTAAACCCCAGTTGCGTAACTGCCTTTCAGTGCTACTGCTTGCTGAGAATAGCTTCTTGAGTTTGTCTGTTAGCCAAAGCAGTGCGCTGGTATCGCCTTGACGTTGGCGCTCATAACGGCGCAATAAAACTTTATCGTTTGGCAGGCGAAAGGATTCTCGCTTGCTTAAGATATTTAACAGTGTTGCCACATCTCGCAATCCCAAGTTCAAGCCTTGTCCGGCTAACGGGTGCATTACATGGGCAGCATCTCCAATTAAGACAATTTTTGGATTTTCTTCTGGGCCAATAAAACGGCTTGCCCGAATTCTTCTCAATGGAAAAGCGGCTGGGGCTGAATTCAACCTGAGTTCTCCAAGCTGAGTGACGATTGCCCCACCTGCAATACGGGAAAATGTATCAGCCCATGCAGCTTGATCTAATTTTAAAAGTTCAGCAGCATTTTCAGGTGAGGTTGACCACACCATAGAGACTTGTTTGTTTGGCAATGGCAACATCGCCACAATATCCCCGCCTGGCAAAAACCATTGATAGGCTGTTTCCAAATGGGCATTGCTACAAATCCAATTAGCCACCACGGCGCTTTGTGAGTAGCTTTCTTCTTTTGTGGAAATACCCAACTCAGAACGTATGGGTGAATTGGCCCCATCCGCAGCAATCACTAATTGGGCATGCACGGCAGAACCATTTTTTAGATGAAGGCTTACTCCATCCCAATCTACTTGAATGTTTTCCACGGCATCGCTGATGCGCTCTAATTTATTTTGGAAGCGTGAGGCTTGATCTAGGGTGTGCTCGATGACATTGGATTCCCCAATCCAAGCTAACTGGGGTGTCCCCGCTTCAAAAGCAGATAGGTGAAGCTCATCTTGTTTTTCTCCGCGATCGCCAAAAATCCGCATATCTCGCACAGGCTGCATGCGGCCATGATCAATCGCATCCCAAATCTGTAGATGGGCTAGTAATTTTTGGGTGCTGGGAGAAAAAGCGTAAATACGTTGTCCCCATTGGTCTCCTTGGGGAACGGCAATAGTTTGCTCTAAGTCAGGGGCAATTTGAATTGTTTGCAGACCAAGCTGAGCTAGGCCCAAGGCGCAAGCCTTACCCGCTATGCCTCCACCCACCACTACGACATCGACTCTCCGTATTTGGGAGGTATTTTTGGGTAATTTAGCTGACGTATTTTGATGAACTTCTGACATATCTCGATGATATCGAAACTAGCCCTTTACAATACGGCTATGTCTTTGAAATGTGGCATCGTCGGCCTGCCTAACGTCGGCAAATCTACCCTCTTTAACGCGCTTACCAAGGCTGGGATCGCGGCGGAAAACTATCCTTTCTGCACGATCGAGCCTAATGTGGGTGTGGTCGAGGTTCCTGACCCCCGTCTTGCCGCTTTGGCTGAGATTGTGAAGCCTGAGCGCATCCTGCCTGCAGCTGTCGAATTTGTCGATATTGCGGGCTTGGTGGCCGGAGCATCCAAGGGTGAGGGCCTAGGAAATCAATTTTTAGCCAATATTCGTGAAACTGATGCCATTACCCATGTGGTTCGGTGTTTTGAGGATGCTAACGTGATTCACGTAGCCGGAAAGATCGACCCGATATCAGATATTGCGGTGATTGATACCGAGCTCGCTTTATCAGACCTCACTACTGTTGAGAAAACCCTTCAACGCTCAAGTAAGGCTGCCAAGTCAGGTAATGACAAAGAGGCAGCTGCTTTGGTGGCCGTACTGACCAAGGTGCAAGCCCATTTAGATCAAGCTCAGCCCGTGCGTAGCATGAAGCTGACTGAAGAAGAAAATCTTCTCTTGAAGCCACTTTGCTTAATCACTGCAAAGCCGGCGATGTATATCGCCAACGTGAAAGAAGATGGCTTTGCTAATAACCCTCATTTAGAAGCTGTGATTGAGCATGCTGCTAAAGAGGGTGCCCCAGTAGTGGCGGTGTGCGCAGCAATCGAAGCTGAGATTGCCGATCTAGATGATGCTGACAAAGTTGAATTCTTGGCTGACCTCGGAATGGAGGAGTCTGGATTGGATCGCGTGATTCGTGCGGGCTATAAGTTATTGGGTTTACAGACCTACTTTACGGCCGGCGTTAAAGAGGTTCGTGCCTGGACAATTCATCAAGGCGATACCGCTCCGCAGGCTGCCGGGGTGATTCATACGGATTTTGAGCGCGGCTTCATTCGTGCGCAAACCATTGCATTTGAAGACTTTGTCCAATTCAAGGGCGAGTCTGGCGCAAAAGAAGCTGGCAAGATGCGTGCCGAGGGCAAAGAGTATGTCGTTAAAGACGGTGACGTCTTGAACTTCCTCTTTAACGTCTAAAACAGCGCCGCTAAATAAAAAAGCCCTTAACTAGTAAGGGCTTTTTTATTTGCTTGAGAATATTTAGCTAGCTTTGACAGCCTTTTCTAGGCACTTGGAAATTTCTTCATAGCGCTTGATGGCAGCCTTACTGGGAACCACCTCTTTTTTCCGCCCATCTTCATTCGCGGCCATCTTGATATAGCCCATGGCGCTGAGGTTTTTCAGTCGCCCATGAAGAGTAGCCTGGGAGCCAAGCTCGGAAAGGGAAATAAGATCCCCCACCAAAATGGACTGTTTGGCATGAAAGCTCAGAATGATCTTATCTAGAAGACTTTCTTCAATATAGTCGAGCTTTTTCCCAGGATTGATGCGGTCAAGAACATCAATCAAGTTTAGAAATCGAATGTAGCAAGAAGATTTAATGGTGGACATATCTTTATATCAGTGATGTTTAAGGCTATGAGCTTTACAGCTAATACTAGTATATTCCCTAATTCATGGACTGGTAGTATGAGCTAATACTTCAAAAATAACCATGCCAATTGTCATGAAAAGAATATTCCTTGAATCGACTACAGGCTTCCTGGTTAGTGTGTTGGCCTATACGGCTTTATTTTATTTAAATAATTGGTTAACAAGCTACATTTCCTACGGTTTAGGCGTTAATTGGGTATATCTTCCTGCCGGCCTTCGCTTATTTCTTACTTTGATCTTTGGGTTGCCAGGCGCCCTGGGAATAGCCCTCGCATCATTTCTGATTAGTTATTTAGGCGAATTCCCACATGAGCTCACAACCTGCATCGGTGTGGGGCTGATTTCTGGTTTTGCGCCCTATCTAGCCAGAATCTTTGTATTAAGCAATCTCAAGATCTCACCCGATCTGGGTAACTTGAGTTTGCCTAAGTTGGCCATGTGCACCCTGATTTATGCGGCGCTAAGCGCGGGATTACATCAATGGTGGTTTGCAGTCCGGGGGCTAGATCAGACCGGAAGTATTAATCACTTCTTTGTCATGCTGATTGGTGATGTGCTCGGCACAATACTGCTCGTTGGACTGATTAAAGGCGGCCTAGATCTGCTCAAGCCCTCTAAGCTTGCTTAGTTAAATAACTCACTTAAGGCTGCGCCTGGATCTTCTGCCCGCATAAAGGCCTCGCCTACCAAAAATGCATTGATCTGATGATCGCGCATCAACTGCACATCGGCACGACTCATGATGCCCGATTCAGTCACTAGAGTTTTTCCTGCTGGCACCATCGATAATAGGGATAAGGTGGTTTGAAGGGTTACTTCAAAAGTTTTTAGGTTGCGATTATTAATTCCAAGTAGCGGAGTTTTCAATTCAAGCGCTTGCTCTAATTCAGGGGCGTTATGAACTTCTACGAGTACATCAAGACCTAGTTCATGAGCACAAGCTTCTAGCTCTTTCATTTGATTAAGATCTAAGCAGGCCACAATCAGCAAAATAGCATCAGCACCAATCGCACGCGCTTCATAGATTTGGTAAGGGTCGATCGTAAAGTCTTTGCGTAAAACTGGAATACTGCAAGCAGCCCGTGCGGCCTGAAGGTAAGCATTGGCTCCCTGGAAATAATCTTTATCTGTGAGAACGGACAAGCAAGCTGCACCATGATTTTCATAGGACAGTGCAATTTCACCTGGTTGAAAATTCTCTCTCAAGATTCCTTTGCTAGGACTGGCTTTTTTAATCTCGGTAATCACACCAGCTTTACCTACCGCAATCTTTTTTTCGATAGATTGAATGAAGCCCCGAGGCTTTAATGCCGCATCTCGATTATTTTCTTCGGCTTGATCGCGTTGATTGGCTAAAGAGATTTTTTTTGAATCTGAGGTGATCTCAATTTTTTTGGTAGAAACAATTTTGTCGAGAATGTCGCTCATGGGTATCTTAATTAATTTTGGGTGGCAGCCACGAATTGGTCTAGTTTTTGAAGGGCGGCGCCAGATGCAATAACTTCTTTTGCCATCTGAATACCGCTAGCAATACTAGGTGCCACATCGCCTACATACAATACCGCGCCAGCATTAAGACAGACAATATCACTCGCGGGGCCAGGCACTTTGTTGAGCACATCTAAAACAATCGCTTTAGATTCTTCGGCATTGGCAACTTTAAAACTATTGGTTGGAGCGGTGCTCAAGCCATAGTCTTGTGGATGAATTTCATATTCACGGACCTGGCCATCCTTTAGTTCGCCTACGAGAGTGGCGCCCTCAAGAGAGATCTCATCTAAACCGTCGCGGCCATAAACCACTAATGCATGATCCATACCCATGGCTTGTAATACGCGCGCCTGAATACCTACTAAATCAGCATGAAATACGCCCATGAGGATGCGCTTGGCATCGGCTGGGTTAGTTAGTGGGCCTAAGATATTGAAAATCGTACGCACACCCAAATCTTTACGAATCGGCACAACATTTTTCATAGCAGGGTGATGGTTCGGTGCAAACATAAAGCCTGCCCCCACCTCGGAGATGCATTTGGCTACTTGCTCTGGTGATAGCGATAGCTTCACGCCAAGAGACTCCAGAATATCTGCGCTTCCTGATTTACTGCTCACACTGCGATTGCCATGCTTAGCAATTTTTGCGCCGGCAGCTGCTGCAACAAACATAGCAGCCGTAGAAATATTAAAGGTATGAGCGCCGTCACCACCAGTTCCCACTACATCCACTAAATTTTTTCTATCTTCAACGTGTACTGGTGTCGCAAATTCGCGCATCACTTGAGCGGCGGCGGCAATCTCGCCAACAGTCTCCTTTTTGGTGCGTAGCGCAACTAGAAGGCCGGCGACCAATGCAGGTGGCATTTCACCGCTCATGATCAGACGCATCATGGCAGTCATCTCATCATGAAAGAGTTCACGATGTTCAATGCAACGTTGCAATGCTTGCTGAGGAGTAATAGGCATAGGGATCGACTGAATACTGTTGAGTTATTTGGCTTGCAAGAAATTCTTAAGCAGCGCATGACCATGCTCAGAAAGAATAGATTCTGGATGAAATTGCACACCCTCTACCGCCAATTCTTTATGGCGTACGCCCATGATTTCACCGTCGGAAGAAGTAGCTGTTACTTCAAGCACTGCAGGTAATGTACTCTTTTCAATCGCGAGGGAGTGATAACGAGTTACCTTGAATGGGTTTGGCAGATCTTTGAAAACGCCAACACCCGTATGATGAATATCATCTGTCTTGCCATGCATTACTTTTTGGGCGCGGATAATCTTCCCGCCAAAGGCTTCGCCAATGGCTTGGTGTCCAAGGCAGACACCAAGGATCGGAATCTGACCAGCATAACGTTGAATAGTAGCTACTGAAATCCCTGCTTCAGCCGGGCTACATGGCCCTGGTGAAATACAAATACGCGCAGGATTGATTTTGGCAATTTCTTCAACAGAAATCTCATCATTGCGAAAAACTTTGACCTCTTCCCCGAGTTCTGCAAAATACTGAACGAGGTTATAGGTAAATGAATCGTAGTTATCAATCATGAGGAGCATCGAGTCCTCCTTGTACTAAATCTGCCGCCATTAATACCGCTCTGGCCTTGGCTTCGGTTTCTTTCCATTCTGCAGTGGGATCAGAGTCGGCAACCACTCCAGCACCTGCTTGCGAATGCAATACGCCATCACGAATGACACCAGTGCGAATGGCAATCGCCACATCCATGTCGCCTGAGAAAGATAGGTAGCCAACCGCACCACCATAGACGCCACGTTTCACAATTTCCATTTCATCAATAATTTCCATCGCCCGAATTTTTGGGGCGCCCGATAAAGTACCGGCTGGGAAGGTTGCGCGTAAGACATCCATATTGCTCATATTGTCTAGCAATTCACCTTCAACAGAACTCACGATATGCTGAACATGAGAATATTTCTCGATCGACATGGAGTCAGTTACTTTAACTGTGCCTGTCTTTGCAATGCGTCCTACATCGTTACGAGCCAAGTCAATCAACATGACATGCTCGGCAATTTCTTTAGGATCGGCTAGCAATTCTGTAGCAAGACGCTCATCTTCTTCTGGTGTGGCGCCACGTGGGCGCGTACCCGCTAAAGGCCGAATCGTCACAATCTTCTGACTCTTACGTTGTTCTTGGCGTACTAAGATTTCTGGCGAAGAGCCCACTACCTGCAAATCACCAAAGTCGTAGAAATACATATAAGGCGATGGATTTAAAGAGCGCAATGCCCGATAAAGAGCAAGCGGCGACTCTGTGAATGGTTTGCTGATGCGCTGACCAATCACCACCTGCATGCAATCGCCAGCCAAAATATATTCTTTGGTTTTAAGAACGGCATTTTCAAAATCTGCCGCTTTGAACTTGCGTATCAATTCTGTTTTGGTGCTGGGTAGAGATGCTGGCATGCTCACAGGCTTGCTTAAGCAAGCTAGCAATTCTTTTAATCTAGCTTGGGCGGTCTCAAAACTATTGGCAACACCAGGATCGGCATACACAATCAAATAAATGCGACCTGCAACGTTGTCGATTACCGCTAACTCTTCAGTCAACATGAGTTGAATGTCTGGTACACCTAATTCATCTGGCAAATTGTGTTTTGCTAAACGCGATTCAATATAGCGAACCGTGTCATAACCAAAGTAGCCTGCAAGTCCACCACAGAAGCGGGGGAGACCGGCTTGCACTGCTACCTTAAAGCGCTTGAAATAAGCATCTACAAAATCCAATGGATTGTCGTGATTTGTTTCAATCACTTTGTCATTAAAGAGCACTTCAGTCCGTGGCGTATTTGGTGTGCCTACGGTTCTTAATACAGTTTTAGCAGGCAGGCCAATAAAGGAGAAGCGACCAAAGCGCTCACCACCTAAAACAGACTCCAGTAAGTAAGTGTTTTTTTGTCCAAAGGCTTGGGTGAGCTTGACGTACAGCGAGAGTGGTGTCTCTAAGTCCGCTAAAACCTCTTTCACCAATGGAATGCGATTGAAACCCTGTTTTGCTAGGGCTAAAAATTCTTCGTGCTGCATTACACTTTTCCTGACGTCGCTAATTCTGCGCGCATCGCTGTAATCACGTCGGCATAATTTTCTTTGCCAAAGATTGCGGAGCCAGCAACAAAGGTATCTGCACCAGCTTGAGCTACTGCCGCAATATTGTCGACCTTTATTCCACCATCGACTTCAAGACGAATATGACGCCCCGTTTCTTGTTGGTGACGATCTAAGCGTGCCCGAACTTGCGCAATTTTATTGAGAGTGCTCGGGATAAAGGATTGACCACCAAATCCTGGGTTCACGGACATTAGTAAAACGAGATCAAGTAGTTCCAGCGTATGGTCTAGGTGATCAAGTGGAGTAGCTGGATTTAACACTAAGCCCGCCTGACAACCTTGGTCTCGAATTAAATTAATTGTGCGGTTCACGTGAGGGCTAGCCTCTGGGTGAAAGCTAATCAGGTTTGCCCCCGCTTTTGCAAAGTCAGGAATTAGACGATCCACCGGCTCCACCATGAGATGAACATCGATCATGGCTGGCTTGCCATCTTTTCTTGCATGGGGGCGAATCGCCTCGCAAACCAAGGGGCCAATAGTGAGGTTGGGAACGTAATGGTTATCCATCACATCAAAGTGAATCCAGTCTGCGCCCGCCAAGAGAACATCTTGAACTTCTTTGCCTAGACGGGCAAAGTCAGCTGACAAAATGGAGGGGGCGATGACAAACTGGCTATCTGAGGGTGATTTCTGGCTATCCATCCCTAGATTCTAGCTTGCAGTTGACCTTAGGATGGAGCAGAATTCGAGCATGAATCCTCATGAAATCAGCATTACGGTCAAAACCCAGTATTTGCCCGACCAGTCGGACCCCGATAACCGCCAGTTTGCGTTTGCCTATACCGTCACTATCCGAAATACCGGTATGGCCAGCATTCAGCTCATTGCCCGCCATTGGTTCATTACCGATGGGGACAATGATGTCCAGGAGGTCCGTGGCCTAGGGGTGGTGGGTCAGCAACCCCTATTAAGGTCTGGAGAACAGTTTGAGTACACCAGTTGGGCTACTTTACCCACTCCGGCCGGCACGATGCGCGGTGAGTATTTCTGCGTTACTGAGGAGGCTCAGTTTTTCCAGGCCCCAATTCCAGAATTTGCCTTGGTAATGCCTAGAACTCTGCATTGAGCTTTCAAGCAAACTCTATTTTTTGCCCTTACCAGTCCAAAGGACAATAAAGAGCAGGAGGGCTAAAGCTAGGCCTCCCTCTACCGCAAACAAGATCATTGGGTATTCATCGAGTAAATTGGCAATCATGATTTCTATATCCAAATTAATGAGTCGCGAGAATACTGCGCGATTTCTTCTCTGCAGTGTATTCGTTATCAGTATTGCTAGCTTATTGGCAGCTTGCTCCACCCCCTCTACCCGAGGATCTGGCTACCGCTCTGGTGGTAGCGCTCCATCTGCTTACAGCTCTTCGATCGCCAGCTTTCGATCGGTCTCATGGCAAGACTTACCTGGCTGGCAGGAGGATGATTTAACGCAGGCTTGGCCAGCTTGGCTCAAGAGTTGTGACGCCTTGCGTAAACGCAATAGCGAGATTAACTGGCGCCAGGTGTGCTCCCAAGCATCGGCAATTTCAGGTCGAGACCAGCAATTGATTCGCCAATATTTTGAGGGGAACTTTCAGGTATATGAAGTTCGCAACAGTGCTACTGGCAATGAATCTGGGCTGATCACAGGCTATTACGAGCCAGTCATGAATGGCTCTCAGACCCGCACAGCTACTTATACGGTTCCCTTGTACGGCCTTCCCAGCGCTTGGAGAGGCTCTAAACCAAACCCCGCTCCTACTCGTGCAGACTTAATGAGTTCTGGAGTGCTGAAAGGTTCAGAAATCGCCTGGGTGCAAGATCCTGTGGCCGCCGCTTTTATGCAAATCCAAGGCTCTGGAAAAATTCGTTTGGAAGATGGGCGCGTATTGCGACTTGGTTTTGCCGGCACCAACGATCAGCCATTTAAGTCTTTTGCGCAGTGGTTACTAGATCGCAAGGAAATTACCCGAAGTGAGGCCACGATGCAGGGCATTTCCGCATGGGCCAAGCGTAACCCGAGTCGCGTAGAGGAGATGTTAAATGCCAATCCTCGCTTTGTATTCTTCAAAGAGCTGCCAGGTAATGTCAGCGCTGATCTAGGCCCCAATGGTGCTTTGGGTGTGCCATTAACGGCTGAACGCAGCATTGCTATTGATCTGAAGGCCATGCCTTTAGGGGCGCCGGTATTTTTAAATACAACTAAACCTTTAAGTAGCCAAGGCTTGCAAAAATTGGTGATGGCTCAAGATACGGGTAAAGCCATTGTGGGCGGGGTGCGGGCGGATTACTATTGGGGATCAGGTGATCCCGCGGGTGAATTAGCGGGACGCATGAAGCAAGATGGCAAGATGTGGCTATTGTTACCGCGCTGAACCTATTTTTTGAAAGAGATTGATGACTTACAACACCATATTGACCGAAGTAGATGGCAAGGTTGCCGTAATTACTCTGAATCGCCCTCAGGTATTGAATGCTCTGAATGATGAGCTCATGGATGAGTTAGGCGCCGCGCTCTTAGGTTTTGATGCTGACGACAATATTGGATGCATCATCGTCACTGGTAGTGAAAAAGCATTTGCTGCTGGCGCAGATATTGCGACGATGGCGAAGTATGGATTTGCCGATGTATATCGCGGTGACTTTATCTCTCGCAATTGGGAGGAGATGAAAAAAGTGCGTAAGCCAGTCATTGCAGCGGTATCTGGTTACGCCCTTGGCGGCGGTTGTGAGCTGGCGATGATGTGCGACACCATTATGGCGGCCGATAGCGCTAAGTTTGCACAGCCAGAAGTGAAATTGGGAATCATTCCGGGCGCTGGCGGCACTCAGCGTTTACCACGCGCAGTCTCAAAAGCAAAAGCAATGGACTTGGCTTTAACTGGTCGCATGATGGATGCCGCTGAAGCCGAACGTTCAGGCCTTGTAGCTCGTATTTTCCCTCAAGCGGATTTATTGAAAGAAGTTAAGGCAATCGCTAAGACAATCGCTGATATGCCATTGTTGACTGCAATGATGGTGAAGGAGGCAATTAATACCGCGTATGAAACAACACTCTCAGAAGGCATTCACTTTGAGCGTCGTTTGTTCCACTCTTGCTTTGCGACCAATGATCAAAAAGAGGGTATGGAAGCTTTTATGGAAAAGCGCCCAGCTAAATTTACCAACTCCTAGAACAATTTAGTACGCGGGACTGGTTTATTTTTCTAAGTAGCGTTGAGCTAGCTTGACCCAGTAACTCACGCCAACAGGAATCAATGCGTCATTAAAGTCATAAGAAGGATTGTGAAGATGGCATGGACCCATGCCATGACCTACCGCGCGGTGATCGCCATCACCATTACCTAAGAAGACATAACAACCGGGCTTCTCAAGCAACATAAATGCAAAGTCTTCGGCGCCCATAGTGGGGTCGATAGAAGTATTGACGTTTTGTGCCCCAACTAATTCACTCATTACTTCGCTGGCAAATTCCACTTCTTTGTCATGATTAATGAGTGGGGGGTAGTTGCGATTAAAACTAACCTCTGCTTGACAGTCAAATGCGCTAGATACATTGTGCGAGATTTCTCTCAAGCGTTGCTCAATCAAATCCAAAACTTCGATAGTGAAAGTGCGCACAGTTCCGCCGATAAAGGCGCTATCCGGAATGACGTTGCTCGTTTCACCTGCATGGAACTGCGTTACCGATAAGACCGCTGCATCCACTGGACGTTTATTGCGCGTAATGATGCTTTGTAGGGCTTGCACAACTTGAGCGCCCGCAAGAACGGGATCAGCGCTGTTGTGTGGCAAGGCGGCATGGCCTCCCTTACCTCGGACGGTGATTTCAAAAGTATTGCTTGAAGCCATCATCGGACCAGAAGTCACACCAAAATGACCTTCAGCAAGTCCTGGCCAATTGTGCAGGCCAAAGACGGCATCACAAGGAAATTGTTTGAATAGGCCATCATTAATCATTTCTTTTGCGCCAGCACCACCTTCTTCTGCTGGCTGAAAAATAAAAATGACTGAGCCTTTGAAATCGCGATGATTAGAGAGGTATTGAGCGGCACCTAAGAGCATGGCAGTATGGCCATCATGTCCACAGGCATGCATCTTGCCGGGATTCTTTGAAGTGTGTTCAAAGTTATTGTGCTCTTGTAGTGGCAGCGCATCCATATCTGCGCGTAAGCCGACCATTTTTCCAGGACCTAGGTCTCCGTCAAGTCTACCAACAACCCCCGTTTTTCCGAGGCCGCGATAGACTGTGATGCCCCAACTCGAAAGTGCTTCCGCTACGAGATCGGACGTGCGGTTTTCTTCAAAGCGCAATTCTGGATGCGCGTGAATATTGCGGCGAATCTCTTGAATGGCTGATGCGGAGTCGATGATTTCTGGAAGTAATCGCATAGCTTCATCTTATCTGAATTTAATGGGGCAGTTTTATATGCTCTGCAGCAAATCGTAAGGCCTCTAGTGAGTAGGGGGCATTCTGCGGTTTCTGAAGCTGCGCGGGTAGAGTGGGAATGACGCCTAAAAAAGGCGCAAAAATGCGGTCCTTCAAAGTTTGAATATTTTCCTCTAGGAGGGACATTTCCTCTGAAAGCGTATTAGCTACCCAGCCGGCAATAGTTAATTGACGCGACGCAATTGCTTCGCAAGTGAGAAGGGCATGGTTAATACACCCCAAACGCATACCCACAACGAGAATGACTGGTAAATCCATTGCCTGCGCAACATCACCCAAATCTTCCTGTTCGTTGAGGGGAACTAAAAACCCGCCTGCGCCCTCTACTACTACAGCATCAAATTCTGCGGTCAATGCATTGAATTCATCTAGGATGAGGGTGGCATCTATGCGAACATCACTTTTTTGAGCAACCAGATGCGGAGCAGCTGCTTCATCTAAAACAAAAGGGCAAAGACTTCGTTCATGTAGGTTCAGTCCTGAGGCAATACGCAATGTCTCTAGATCTTCGTTGAGTTTTTGCCCGCTGGCATCAACATAGGTACCAGCTACCACGGGTTTAAAGCCGATTGTGGGAATACCAGCTTCCCTCAATTTAAGAATGAGCGCCCCGCTAAGTAAGGTTTTGCCAACTTCAGTATCCGTGCCAGTGATAAAAAAACCAGTAGATGTGATTGGTGTCATGAATGATTCTCTACTGTTTTCTCAATCATTTTCAACGTCTGGATTAGCTCACGTAAGTCATCAACGCTATGGTTGGCGGAAAAGGTAATGCGTAGACGAGAGCTACCAACGGAAACGGTAGGTGGACGGATTGCCGGAATCCAATAACCAGCTTCATCTAAGAGCTTGGCTACTGCCAGTGCGTTAGCATTACTTCCTAAAATTACTGGCTGAATTGGTGTGGATGAGGCAATTTTTTCCCAGTTTGTGAAGGACATTTCATCGCGCCAAATTTGGATCAGCTGATTTAATTTTTTGCGACGTGCAACGCCTTCATTGCCCTCGATAAGTTCTAAACTTTTAAGCAGGGTATGCGCAATCGCTGGTGGTGTTGCTGTGCTGTAAATATAGGGACGACCCTTTTGAATGAGCCATTCAATAAAAGACGCACTTGCGCAAATAAATGCACCGCTGACCCCAGCTGCTTTACCTAGCGTACCGATATAAATAATTCTTTCTGACTGCACGCCTGATTGCTCCAGAATGCCATGACCCTGTTCGCCGAGCACACCAAATCCATGGGCATCATCCACCATTAAGAGCGCATCATATTGTTCTGCAATATGAAGTAGTTTCTCTACGGGCGCGATATCCCCATCCATGCTAAAGACACCGTCGACCACAATCAACTTAAGTGGGAGAGTGTCTTGCTTTAATGCTTGCTCTAGTAAAGGGAGATTTTGGTGATCGAATAAGGTCACCTTAGCTTTAGTTTGCGCACTCGCTAGGCGCACACCATCAATCAATGATGCGTGATTCAGTTTGGCTGAATAAATACTGACTTGACCCTGCTCTGCAAGTCTTGCAAGTCCAGTAATCGCATTAATATTTGCGAGATAGCCAGTGCTAAAGAAAAGCGCTCTTGCATTGGGAATATATTTACGCTCACAAGCGGCTAATTTTTTTTCAAGCAAGTCATGCGCAATGCTATGACCGCTAATCAGGTGTGATGCACCACTACCCACCCCATATCGTATTGCGCCTTCCGCCAGCGCAGTAATTAATTCAGGATGATTTGCTAGGCCTAAGTAGTCATTGCTACAAAAGGCTTTGAGTTCTCGCTGATCAACGCGGGCCCTGGTATCACAGGGTGTCTCAGTAGTACGCAGTTTGCGTCTCAGTAATTGCTCATCTAGGTCGGCAATCTGATGCTCTGCCATAACGCGAGCTTTAAAGCGTGTACTCATGCCAGCACCTGATCTAGAGCCCGTTTTACAGAAGCACCCATTTGCATTGCTTCATCAGCGGAGAGAATGTATGGCGGCATGACATAAATCGTATTGCCAATTGGTCTGATGAGGATGCCCTCAGCCAGGCTTGTTGAAAACATCTCGCGCGAAAAAGTATTGCTACGCTGAAGTACTTCCGGTTTGATATCAAATGCCAAGATCATGCCCTGTTGACGCCAATGTTCAATACGAGGATCTGTCTTTGCCCAAGCAAACGCATCAGCGAGATCTTTGCTACGTTCAATATTCTTTTCAAGAACAGATTCAGTTTCAAAGATATCTAAACAAGCAAGGGCTGCAGCGCAGGCCAGTGGATTGCCGGTATAGGAATGCGAGTGCAAGAATCCTCGTTGCATTTGATCGCCATAAAAGGCTCGATATATTTTGTCAGTCGTCATAGAGAGCGAAAGAGGAAGGTAGCCACCACTGATGCCTTTAGACAGCGTTAAGAAGTCTGGCCAAATTCCCGCATGCTCGCAAGCAAAAAACTTTCCTGATCGCCCGCAACCTACCGCTATTTCATCGGCGATGAGATGAATGTTAAAGCGATCACAGAGCACTCTTACTAGACGTAAATATTCTGGAGAGTACATTGCCATTTGCCCAGCACATTGAACCAGTGGCTCAACAATCATTGCCGCAATATTTTGATGCTCCGCCTCAAACAGTCCCTCTAATTTTTTGGCGGCATGTTTGGCAACATCATCAGCACCTTCACCAGGCTGTGCTTTTCTTGAATCTGGTGAGGGTACGGTAAAAACATCTTGCAATAGCGAGCCGTAAGCTTCCCGAAAGATCGCAACATCGGTTACTGCCAATGCACCTAAAGTTTCGCCGTGGTAACCATTTTCTAGGCAGACAAATTTTTTCTTTTGTGGCTGATCATTGAGTCGCCAGAAGTGATGACTCATCTTTAATGCGATCTCTACTGCAGACGCGCCATCAGATGCAAAAAACACGTGGCCCAAATGTCCTTGAGTTAAAGCAGATAGTCTCTCCGATAGCTCAACTACAGGAGGGTGGGTAAATCCCGCGAGCATGACATGCTCAATTTTTTCAAGTTGCCCAGTAATGGCTTGGTTGATGCGTGGATTGGAGTGGCCAAAAAGATTGGTCCACCAAGAGCTAATGCAATCGAGCAGAGCATTTCCCTTGTCATCAAAGAGCCAAGCACCCTTGCCCTTAGTAATGGCAATTAATGGCAATGACTCGTGATGCTTCATCTGAGTGCAGGGATGCCAAACGGCCTCTAGGCTGCGATCAATCAGGGAGGTTTGATTTGGATCAGAAATAAGCTTCATGTTTGGTATTTGACCACTAGTTTTTCCTAATCAAGGCCTGTATCTGTTATGTTTATGCCTTGAATTGATCTATTTTCTGGAATTCGACCATGCAGGCTACCCAAACTACTGAAAAACCCCTCACCCAAGTCAAGTCTCAAAAGGATTTGCATAAAGAGGTCGACGCATCGGGTGCTTGGTCGGTCGCCCAGATTGAGGCCTTATTTGCCCTCCCATTCAGTGAGTTGATGTTTAAGGCGCAAGAGACCCATCACGCTAACTTCCCTGATGGTGATGTGGAGCTGGCGACGCTCTTGTCAATCAAGACCGGTGGTTGCCCTGAGGACTGCAGTTATTGCCCTCAGGCGGCTCGTTATGACACGGATGTAAAGGCCAATAAGCTCCTGGATCTGGATGAGGTGCTTGAGGCTGCTAAGGCTGCTAAAGCGGCTGGCTCGAACCGTTTCTGTATGGGCGCTGCTTGGCGGGAGCCTAAAGACCGCGATATTGAAAAAGTAGCTGCCATGATTAAGGGCGTTAAGGCCTTGGGCCTTGAAACCTGCGCCACTCTGGGGATGTTGGAGGCTAATCAGGCTCAAGCCCTTCAAGAGGCGGGCTTAGATTTCTATAACCATAATCTAGACACCAGTGAGGACTTCTATCGCTCAGTAATCTCCACTCGGGGCTATCAAGATCGTTTGGACACCATTTCGAATGTGCGTGCCGTAGGCATGTCAGTGTGCTGTGGCGGCATCGTGGGTATGGGTGAATCCCGTGAGCAACGTGCTGCTTTCTTAGCCCGTTTGGCCAATTTAAGCCCGTATCCTGAATCAGTGCCGATCAACCATTTGGTGCCAGTAGCGGGAACCCCATTGGAAAATCAAAAGCCCTTGGATCCGCTGGAATTTGTGAGAACCATTGCTGTGGCCCGCATCACCATGCCCCGTGCGCGAGTGCGTTTATCGGCGGGTCGCCAAGAGCTTGGTAGGGCAGTTCAGGCCATGTGTTTCCAGGCTGGCGCCAATTCTATTTTCTATGGTGAGCAACTGCTCACTACCGGTAATCCCGAGGCAGAACAAGACCGTGAGCTCTTGGCCGAGCTGGGTTTAAAGACTAAGCAAAGCTGCAAAGCAGAGGTTTTGGTCTAGTTTCTGCAAGCCCATGGCGCTAATCGATCGCTTCATTATTGAGTTTGATACGGCTTTACGTTCGGTAGTTGGGGGTGCCCATGCCCATCGTCCAACCCCTGGTTCGGATAAGCAATCTACTGGTCTGTTGGATGCCAAAGAGCGGGAGCATGCCGCTGGTTTAATGCGTGTCAATCATGTGGGAGAAGTCTGTGCTCAAGCCCTCTACCAATCTCAAAAATTAGTAGCTCGTAATCCTGAAATTCGACAGATGTTTGATCACTCCGGCCAAGAGGAAATGGATCATTTAGCCTGGTGCGAAACGCGCCTCCAAGAATTGGGTTCGCACGCCAGTTATCTCAACCCAATTTGGTACGCCGGATCCTTTGCGATCGGCTTGGCTGCTGGCTTAGCGGGTGATAAGTGGAGCCTGGGATTTGTTGCTGAAACAGAAAAGCAAGTAGAGAATCACCTCGAGAGTCATCTCGAAAAATTGCCTTCAGAAGATGAGCGCTCTCGTGCCATTGTTGATCAAATGCGTATCGATGAAATTGAGCATGGACAGGCCGCCATTTCTGCGGGCGGTGCGGTCTTGCCAGAGCCGATTCAGAAGTTAATGCAGGTAATGTCAAAGGTCATGACGAGTACTGCTTACAAAATCTAGTTCTAGATTAATTATTTTGGGTATTTCTAATTAGAATACTGTTTATTAACACAGTATATTTGCTTATTATTAAGCTAAATAGCTAAGACCTATTCTTAAGTATATTTTCCAAGCTGTTGTTTCAAGTAGCATTTTTATAAGCACCATTTTATCAACACATGACGCTAAGTGTTTGTAATCACTAGGAAATTTCCTAAAAAATTACCCAAAAACACTTGACCCTCTTATTGCGATCCTCTAAAGTGGGAGGAAGTGTGAAAAAGTGGGGTAAATAGTGTTTCAAGGTGCGTCAGCTCTCAATTTAGATGCAAAAGGCCGCATGTCTGTGCCGGCAAAGCATCGTGACGCCTTGTTAGTTCAGGGTGAGGGCCGAATTACGCTCACAAAACACCCTGATGGATGCCTACTGCTGTTCCCTCGACCTGAATGGGAAACCTTTCGCTCCCGCGTCGCGCAATTGCCGATGGATGCCCATTGGTGGCGTCGAATCTTCCTTGGTAACGCTGCGGAAGTGGATTTGGATAGCGCAGGAAGAATTTTGGTGAGCCCAGAGTTGCGATCAGCTGCTGGCATTGAAAAAGAAGTGATGCTGCTCGGAATGGGTAGTCATCTAGAGCTGTGGGACGCCGCTACTTACGCTACAAAAGAACAGGCTGCCATTGCACAAGGTATGCCTGAAGCCCTGAAGCAATTTAATTTTTGATGACAGGGTGCCATGAACATAACTCATCGCCCAGTATTACTGGCCGAGGCGGTGACGGCGCTGATCAGTGGCCCACGCATCAACTCTCCCGAAGCTTCGAATCTACTCTTGATCGATGGAACCTTTGGGCGGGGCGGCCATACCCAGGCGCTACTTTCACAACTACCTGCGAGTGCTCGAATGATTTCATTCGACAAGGATTTGGATGCGATCGCGGTGGCAGAAAAAATCAACGACTCGCGTTTGCGAATCGTGCACGACAGTTTTGCGCAGATGGATCAGTACGCGGAGCCAGAATCCGTCGATGGGATTTTGTTGGATCTGGGAATCAGCTCTCCACAAGTAGACGAGGCGCATCGCGGCTTTTCCTTTCGGAAGGATGGTCCGCTCGATATGCGCATGAACACGGATCACGGTTTGACGGCAGCAGAATGGTTGGAGCGAGCATCACCAGAGGACATCACACGCGTGATTAAGACTTATGGTGAAGAGCGTTTTGCGTTTCAGATCGCTAAGGCTATTGTGGCAAAGCGAGAAGAGGGCTTGTCGCCAAAAACAACCTTGCAACTAGCAAGCTTGGTAGCTAGTGTTGTTCGTACAAGAGAAGTGGGGCAAGATCCTGCCACCAGAACTTTTCAAGCGCTACGTATTTTTATTAATCGGGAATTAGAGGATCTAGAGCTCGGATTAAAAGCTGCACTCAAATTATTGAAGCCAGGCGCGCGTTTGGCGGTAATTAGTTTCCATTCTCTAGAAGATCGTATTGTGAAGCAGTTCTTGCAGTCACATGCCAAGGTTGAGATACCGCGCGGTTTGCCCGTTCGCGATAGAGATCTACCCCAAAGTGCCCTAGAGATTATTGGCCGCGTAAAGCCAAGCGCTGAAGAAGTTAGGGAAAACCCCCGCGCTCGTTCGGCCATCATGCGCGTTGCTGAAAAACGCGCAGGAGTATTCGCTTGAACCGCGCAACGCTCACCTTGCTGGTATTGCTATTAGTCTGCGCACTATCTTTGGTGGCGGCACAGCAGCGTGCGCGTAAATTATTCATCTCCTTAGAGCGCGCACAAATTGAAGAGCGCAAATTAAACCAAGACTGGTTGCGCCTGGAGTATGAGCAGCGCAACTTATCTAAGTCTGCGCGGATTCGCGATGTTGCTCGCAATCAGTTACACATGGTTCCCATATCTCCAGAGCGTACTTTGTACTTGAAGGAGGCTAGATGAGGCCAGTAGGTTTTTCAACTACGCCTAATTTAGTGTTGCGTCTGCCAATGTGGCGGTCACGCCTAATGCTGTTTATGTTGTTCTTTGTATTCATGTTGCTGCTGATCCGCGCCTTCTGGATTCAGGGTCCAGGAAACGCCTTCTATGAAGCGAAGGGTGTACGCGGTACACAACGCGAGTTGGAGCTGCCGGCTTCCCGCGGAAAAATATTGGATCGCAACGGCCAAGTGATTGCTACGAGCTTAGAAGCTAAGTCAGTAATTGCCTATAACGATACTGTGCCCGATGATTTGTCTGCAGATAAGGTGCAGAAGTTAGCCAGCCTTTTGCAGATCAGCGAATCTGAGTTGCGGAAAAAACTAAAGGAAGAGCGCAAGCAGATTTTCTTGAAGCGCCAAGTTGACCCAGAAGTGGCACAACAAATTAGGCAATTAGAAATTCCTGGTATCGGCCTCAATAATGAATACCGTCGCTTTTACCCAGAAGGTGAGGCGATGGCACACGTCGTTGGCTTTACCAACGTGGAAGATCGTGGTCAAGAGGGTATGGAGCTCTCTAGAGAAAAAGAGTTGGCTGGACATCCGGGCGCGCGTCGAGTGGTAGTAGATCGCCTAGGCCGTGTTGTTGAGGATGTTGCGATTTTGCAGTTGCCGCAAAATGGTAAAGATTTGCAACTTTCTATTGATAGCAAGATTCAGTTTCTGGCTTATAACGCTGTTAAAAATGCAGTCGAGCAGCATCATGCAAGTGCAGGTGGTGCAGTCGTGCTAGATACCCAGACTGGTGAGATCTTGGCTTTAGCAAATTACCCAAGCTATAACCCTAACGATCGCAAGAAGTTAACTGGTGAGCAGTTGCGTAATCGCGTTTTAACTGACACCTTTGAACCTGGTTCGACCATAAAGCCATTGACTGTGTCAATTGCTCTAGAAAAAGGCGCTATTACTCCCAATACCAATATGGTAATTGGCGCCAAATATTTAGTTGGTCCAAAACCAATTACGGATACCCATCCTTACGGCAACTTGACTGTCGCTCAAATTATTCAAAAGTCTAGCAATATTGGTACAGCCAAAATTGCGATGAACAATCTATCTACAGAAGAGATGTGGAATTTCTACACCTCTGTTGGTCTGGGTCAGGCGCCCAAGATTGGCTTCCCTGGTGCTGTAGCGGGTACCGTGCATCCTTTTAAAAAATGGATGCCAACTGATCAGGCGCGGATTGCGTTTGGATATGGTATTTCAGCTTCGCTCTTTCAGGTGGCTCGTGCTTACACTATCTTTGCTCGTGATGGCGAATTAGTACCTCTCACAATTGAACGCAGTCCAGACTTTAAGCCTGGTACGCATGTCATTTCGGCTAAGACGGCAATTGAGATGCGCGGCATGATGGAATCCGTGACCGAGCCTGGTGGCACCGCAATCAAAGCGCAAGCCGAAGGTTATCGGGTTGGTGGCAAAACAGGTACAGCGCATAAATTAGTGGGTAAGGGCTATGGCAATAAGTACCGTGCTTACTTTGCAGGTCTAGCGCCAATTAGTGCGCCACGCATTGTGGTTGCCGTCATGATTGATGAGCCGACTGGCGGAAGTCACTATGGCGGTGACGTTGCCGCACCAGTGTTCTCTACTATTGTGAGTGAGACTCTGCGTACCTTAAATGTGTTGCCAGATAGCAATGTCAAACAGATGGCGCTGCAGGATAAAAATCCTGCAGAAATGCAGAGTGCTGCAGTCAAAACAAATGCAGCGGTTTTAAAAAGATGATGGCAATGGTAAATATTGAACCCCATCTCTTGATATCGCATTTACGTGATCTCACATCAGCGGATGCAAAAGTCACTGCTGATAGTCGTCAAATTCAATCTGGCGATATCTTCTTTGCATATCCTGTTGGTCATGGCAATGTCTTAAGGGATGGCCGCGATTACATTACGGCTGCTTTGGCAAATGGTGCAGCAGCAGTTGTATTCGATCCTGCTGATGGCGTTGCCAATGAATACTTAGATCGTCCAGAATGTTTTGCTGTTGAGAATTTATCAGCTATGGCTGGAGAGCTCTGTGCAGAGTGGTATGGCTACCCAAGCAGAAGATTAAATGTCATTGGCGTTACAGGTACCAATGGCAAAACCAGCATTACCCAATGGTTAGCGCAGGCTTTGGATGAACCTAGCCATCGAGCAGCAGTATTGGGTACTTTGGGTGCTGGATTCCCGGGTGCGCTGATTCAAACTGGATACACCACGCCAGATGCGCCGCGCTTACAAACTCAATTAAAAGAATTGCTTGATGCGGGTGCGCAGCAGCTTGCCATAGAGATTTCCTCTCACGCATTAGATCAAGATCGTATCGCTGGGCTGGATGTGCGCAGTGCAGTATTTACTAATTTGACCCAAGATCACTTAGATTATCACGGGACGATGGGGGAGTACGCTGCGGCAAAAGCAAAACTGTTTCAGTTGCCGCAACTTGAAAATGCCATTATTAATTTTGATGATGTATTCGGGCGCGAATTAGCTATGAAGCTTCTTGCTGGCGATGGTCCAAAAGTATGGGGCTACGCATTAAGCGGGAATGCATTTGCTGGATTTGAAAAATTTGGCGATTGTCTGAAACGAGTGTATGCAGAAAATACTCTATTTACAACTGCGGGTTATGAATCTCAATTCAACTGTGATACCTTAGGCTCCAGCGCTGTTCAGCTTGCGGTATTGGGAGAATTTAATCTCAGTAATTGCCTTGCTGTTTGGACAGTCCTATTGGCTCAAGGCTTGAGTCCAGACGAGGCTTCTAAGCGCATGAGTAAGTTGAGTGCTGTTCCTGGCCGCATGGAGTTGATGCGTTTGAATAAAACGCCGAAAGCTGAGGGTCCACTAATTGTTGTGGACTACGCACACACACCAGACGCTCTCAGCAAAGCTTTAAACGCATTGCGCCCCATTGCAAATCAACGTGATGGAAAGTTATGGTGTGTATTTGGTTGTGGTGGGGATCGAGATTTAGGCAAGCGCCCCCAAATGGGTCATGTAGCTCAAGAGTTTGCCGATCATATTGTGATTACGAGCGATAACCCAAGATCCGAAGATCCGAAGTCCATTATTACGATGATTCAATCTGGTATGTCAGGAAATTTGGCGAATGTTCAAGCACTGCCAGATAGAGCGGCCGCCATTATGGCCGCCGTTCGACATGCCGATATTAAGGATATTGTTTTGGTCGCTGGGAAAGGGCATGAGTCCACTCAAGAAATCAATGGCAAGAAATTTGATTTTTCCGATCATGAGCATATTCGTTTGGCAGCTGGGGGTGGCATATGAGTAAGCCGATGACTACTCTTGCTCAAGTGCATGCCATGCTGCCAGACAGTCAGTTGATTCACGCTGATAAAGAGTCTGCTCGAGCAATTCCCATTTCTTGTGTGGGCAGCGATAGTCGTCAGATTCAATCTGGTGAATTATTTATCGCCTTATCGGGTGAGCGTTTTGATGCACATCATTTCTTGGGTGAGGTCGCCACTGCAGGCGCTAGTGCAGCGCTCATTAGCGATAAAGAGGCATGCCCAGAAAATTTGCCCGCAGTGTATGTTCAGGATACAAAGCAAGCTTTAGGTGAATTGGCTAAAGCATGGCGTGCGCAATTTTCTATTCCAGTAGCTTTGGTAACCGGATCTAACGGGAAGACCACCGTAAAAGAGATGATTGCTTCAATCTTCAAGGCGGCTGCTAGTGAAGAGTGCACGCTAGTCACCAAAGGTAATTTAAATAACGATATTGGTCTGCCTTTAACCTTACTACGCATGCGATCAACCGATCGTTTAGCCGTCATTGAATTGGGAATGAATCACCCTGGTGAAACCGCAGAGCTCGCCGTCATTGCTCAGGCCAATATTGCTTTAATCAACAATGCACAGCGCGAGCATCAAGAATTTATGGCGACTGTAGAAGCCGTTGCAAAAGAGCATGCAGCTGCCGTGACTTCTCTTCCTGCGGATGGTGTCGCAGTATTCCCAGCGGATTCTGAATTTTCTGATCTTTGGTATCAAGCTGCCGCTGGACGCAAGGTAATTGACTTTGCTTTATCTACTGACGCTGCTTTAGCCAGGGCTGCTGTAACTGGCAAGTTGTTGGCTAGCGGAAGAATTGAGATTTCTACGGAACTCGGCAAGATTGAGGTTCAGCTCAATACCTTGGGAAATCACAATGTACGTAATGCATTAGCAGCGAGCGCAGTTGCTATAGGTGCTGGTTTAAGTTTGGAACAAATTAAAGCGGGTCTGGAATCTTTTGTCCCAGTAAATGGACGTATGCAGTCAAAGCCTTTAAATGCAGGTCGTACTTTGATTGACGATAGTTATAACGCTAATCCAGATTCTGTCAGGGCTGCTATTGATGCGCTCAAACAATCTGGAAATGCTTCCTGGTTGGTATTGGGGGATATGGGTGAAGTAGGCGATCAAGGCCCAGCGTTTCATGAGGAAGTTGGCGCCTATGCTGCTGAGCAGGGCATTAGTAGGTTATTCGCTCTCGGTGAGCAGTGCAAATTCGCAGTGCAAGGCTTTAATGAATCACAGAAAACTCAGTCCGCTAGCGGTGCTGCGCATTTCACTACCTTGGATCAGTTACTTGAAGAGCTCAATGTGGCATTGGCACATCAAGATTCAAGTAAGCAAACGCATTTAGATATTTTGGTTAAGGGATCTCGTTTTATGCGTATGGAGCGTGTAGTACAAGCCTTATTAGAGGAGGCTAAAACATGCTCTTAATATTGGCTCAATGGTTGCAAGATGATTTTGGATTTTTCCGAGTCTTTAACTACATCACTTTTAGAGCGGTGATGGCAACAGTGACGGCGCTCCTGATTGGCTTGGCATCCGGCCCATGGGTTATTCGGAAGTTGACTGCATTAAAGATGGGGCAGGCAGTTCGCACAGATGGCCCACAAACCCATTTAGTGAAATCTGGCACGCCTACGATGGGTGGTGTATTAATTCTTTTGGGTATTTTTATCTCCTGCGTGCTGTGGGCCGATCTGAGCAATCGCTTTATTTGGATTGTGATGATTGTGACTTTTGGATTTGGCATGGTGGGCTGGGTGGATGACTACCGTAAGGTGGCGCGTAAAGATCCCAAAGGAATGGCCTCAAGAGAAAAATTCTTTTGGCAAACATTAATTGGTTTGTTTGCGGCAATTTATCTAGCCTTTTCTGTATCTGAGGTCAATAACCTTAAGGTCTTACAGTTATTTTTTGATTGGCTTAAGAGTGGCTTTGCTTTGGATCTGCCAGCTAAATCAAACTTGCTGATTCCTTTCATGAAAGAAATCAGTTACCCATTGGGCGTCATGGGATTCATTATCTTGAGTTTCTTGGTCATTGTCGGCAGTAGTAATGCAGTGAATCTCACTGATGGACTCGATGGTCTAGTGATCATGCCCGTAATATTGGTTGGAGCGGCACTAGGTGCTTTTGCTTATGTGATGGGTAATGCGATTTACGCTAAATATTTACTGTTTCCTTATATTCCTGGCGCAGGCGAACTCATGATTTTCTGCGGGGCCATGGGTGGGGCAGGCTTGGCGTTCCTTTGGTACAACACACATCCTGCCCAAGTATTTATGGGTGATGTTGGTGCGCTCGCATTAGGCGGTGCACTCGGTACTATTGCCGTTATTGTTCGCCAAGAAATCGTACTCTTTGTAATGGGTGGGATCTTCGTGGCAGAAACACTATCAGTGATGCTGCAAGTTTTCTGGTTCAAATTTACCAAGAAGCGTTTTGGTGAAGGCCGTCGCATTTTTAGGATGGCACCACTGCATCACCATTTCGAATTAGGTGGCTGGCGCGAAACACAAGTAGTGGTTCGTTTCTGGATCATCACCATTCTATTAGTTCTCATTGGCCTCTCCAGCCTGAAATTACGGTAAGCCAAAGAATATGCATAACCTAGATCAAGCCTTCGCTAACCCTGCTCTCACCGCAGATGAGGGTTATCAAGCACCCCAACATTTCTTGATATTAGGATTGGGAGAATCTGGCTATGCCATGGCCAAGTGGTGTTTGCGGAACGCTGCACAGGTCAGCTTGGTAGATACGCGTGATCGTGAAAAGCTAAATGAGCGACAAAGAGCTTGGTTAGCAGATCTTGAATTTGCAGGGCTTAAAGAAAGTTATTTTGGGCCTCTGGATGATGTTAATTTAAAAAATATTGATGTCATCGGAATTAGTCCTGGTTTATCGCCACTGCAAGAACCAACCGCTTCTTTCCTGGCTAAGGCGCAAGATTTGAGCATTGATATCTGGGGAGAGTTGGAATTCTTTGCCAGAGCTATTGCTGCGTTGGATCGCATGGCTCAAGTTGAACAGTCTCAATATAAGCCTGCTGTACTAGCCATCACCGGCACTAATGGGAAGACAACAACGACTGCTCTGACAGGGCAATTGTGTGAGCGTGCCGGCAAGAGGGTTGCCGTTGCCGGAAATATCAGCCCAGCAGCTTTAGATAAGCTGATGTCTTGCTTGGATGAGTCTGATCAAGTTGCCGATATGCCTGAGATTTGGGTGCTTGAACTGTCTAGCTTCCAATTGGTTTACACCAGCACTTTCAATGCGACAGCGGCAACCGTATTAAATATTACGCAAGATCATTTAGATTGGCATGGTGACATGCAGGCCTATATGGATGCAAAAGCCAATATTTTTGGCCAAGATACTATTTGCATTCTGAATCGCGATGATTCACTGGTAATGAATTTACTAACTGATGAGCAAAAATCTCATAAATCCATTGTCACATTCGGTGCCGGCCGTCCAGATGAGCAGGGTGCCTTTGGAATTGAGCATGATCTACGTGCTGGTGGAATTGATTGGCTGGTCTGGGCTGAGGTCGACGAAGATCTTGAGCCTCAACCGAAGCGCCGCCGTAAAGCGGCTGTTATAGAGGCCGAGCCATTAAGACTAAAGCGTTTGATACCTGCCGATGCTTTACGTATTCGTGGTCGCCATAATGCTTTGAATGCTTTAGCCTCATTAGCCTTAGCGCGAGCAGCTGGTTTACCGATGAATATGCTTTTACATGGTTTGCGTGACTACCATGGTGAGCCTCATCGTGTTCAAAGCGTTGCGATTGTGTCGAATGTTGAATATGTTGATGACAGTAAAGGGACTAATGTAGGGGCTACAGTAGCCGCATTAAATGGCCTCAGCGCTAATGAATCTGGCAAGCGGATCTGGTTAATTGCTGGTGGTGAAGGTAAGGGCCAAGACTTTAGCCCTTTGCGTGATCCTGCAATGCGCTTTGTAAAAGGTGTTTTTCTGATCGGTAAAGACGCCCCAATCATCGCTGAGGCTTTGACCGACTCGGTGCCATGCACTATGAGTGAGACGCTCCAAAACGCAGTAGCTCAAGCTGCAAAACAAGCCCAGTCTGGCGATATTGTTTTACTGTCTCCAGCTTGTGCCAGCTTTGACCAATTTAGTGATTACGTAGCGCGCGCTGAAGCATTTGTTGCGGAAGTTCAAGAATTGGGTATGCAATTCGAAGGAGCTGACGCATGAGTTTGAAGGAAAAACTTTTTCCTGAGAATCGTTTGGGTCTAGGCCGCTTCTGGAATTTCTCCAGAGGTGGAATAGATAACTTCCGTAGTGGCTTGAGAGATGCGGTTTCTGGCGTTGAGCAAACTCGCTCACGCATGATGGACTATGACCAGTTATTGGTTTGGGCGGTATTGTCTCTAGCCCTGATCGGTTTAGTAATGGTCTACTCCGCATCGATTACCTTGGCCGATGGCCCTAAGTACGCAAATTACAGCAGTAACTTCTTCCTCATTCGCCATTGCATTTCATTAGCCATTGCTATTGGTGTTGGTATTTGGGCATTCAAGATTCCAACCAAAGTGTGGGATCGCTATTCCCCCATCATTTTTGGTTTCACGGTTTTACTTTTAATTGCTGTACTTATTCCTGGTGTTGGAAAAGGGGTAAATGGAGCAAAGCGTTGGATTCCATTGGGTCTCATGAATTTCCAGCCATCCGAGCTAATGAAGTTTGCTGCCGTAATTTTTGCTGCAAGCTATACAGTGCAACGCCAAGAATATCTCCACTCCTTTGTTAAAGGAATGTTACCGATGGGCATAGCCGTTGCTTTAGTTGGCGGCTTGCTGATGGCTGAGCCAGACATGGGCGCATTTGTCGTGGTTGCTTTAATTGCTTTTGGAATTTTGTTCTTAGGCGGTATTAATGCCAAGTTATTTGGTGGGTTGGTCTTAGTTGGTCTGATGAGTGGCGCCATCATGATTGCGCTCTCACCATTCCGTCGTGGTCGTATGTTGGCGTTTATGGATCCATGGCAGGTGGATAACGCAGCGAATAAAGGCTATCAGCTAACCCATTCTCTAATGGCATTTGGTCGTGGCGAATGGTTTGGCTTGGGGCTGGGCGGTAGTGTCGAAAAATTACATTACCTTCCTGAGGCTCATACCGACTTTATCATGGCGGTGATTGGTGAAGAACTCGGATTTGTTGGCGTAGTCGTGATGATCTTTTTGTTCTATTGGATCGTGCGTCGCGCATTCCTTATTGGCCGTACCGCTTTGCAATTGGATCGTAGTTTTGCCGGTCTTGCTGCTAAAGGTGTAGCGATATGGATTGGTTGGCAGGCATTTATTAATATGGGTGTGAACTTAGGCTTGCTACCAACTAAAGGCTTAACCCTTCCATTAGTGAGCTATGGCGGCTCAGGAATTTTAATGAATGCAGTAGCAGTAGCAATGCTACTTCGAATTGATTACGAAAATCGTATTTTGATGCGGGGTGGCAAGTTATGACCAAGCCATCCATTTTGATTATGGCCGGTGGTACTGGGGGACATATTTTCCCGGGCCTAGCTGTTGCTGAATACCTGCGCATTTGTGGTTGGAAGGTTTCTTGGCTTGGTAATCAGAGTGGTATGGAATATCGCTTAGTAAAGGCGTGCGACTTCCCATTCGAGGCGGTTGACTTTGGCGGCTTGCGTGGCAAAGGTTTGAAAGCCAAGTTAATGCTACCTTTGAATCTTGCCAGAGCTAGTTTTCAGAGTTGGAAAATTATGCGCCGTATTAAGCCAAATGTAGTTTTAGGTATGGGCGGTTACATTACTTTCCCTGGTGGCCTAATGACTAAGCTCTTAAAGAGGCCATTGGTTCTTCACGAAGCAAATTCTGTAGCGGGAAGTGCGAATCGTGCTTTAGCCAAGATAGCCATGCGAACCTTGACTGGTTTTCCAGATACGATGGCTCACGCTGAGTGGGTAGGAAATCCTATTCGTAAAGAATTTGAAAGCGTAGACGCACCAGCAAAACGTTACGCAGCACGCACCGGCCCTCTATCGATTCTGGTGGTGGGTGGCAGTTTAGGTGCCGCTGCATTAAATGAAACTATTCCAGCAGCCTTGGCGCTGATGGATAAGGATGCGCGACCGTACGTGATTCACCAGGCGGGCGATAAGCATCTCAGAGATCTACAGCAGCGTTATGCTGACTTGGGACTAACTGCCGATATTCGTCCTTTTATTGACGATATGCCAACTGCCTATGCTCAAGCAGATCTAGTAATCTGCCGCTCTGGTGCAATGACCGTTTCAGAAATTGCAGCCTGTGGTGTTGCATCCTGCTTGATTCCATTCCCGTACGCGATTGATGATCATCAAACTGCAAATGCACGTTTTCTAGCGGATGCAGATGCGGCCATTCTATTGCCGCAGCAGGATCTCAATCCACAGGATCTAGCGTCAATGATTCAAAACTTTAACCGCCATGATTTACAAGTGATGGCTGAACGCGCTCATGCTTTGGCTAAGCCCCATGCAACCCGGCGTGTGGCTGAAGTATGCGCAGACTGTGCAGGAGTAGGTATATGAAACATATCGTTCAGCAAATACATTTTGTTGGTATTGGCGGCGCAGGCATGAGTGGTATTGCCGAGGTGCTTCTGAATCTGGGATATCAGGTATCTGGATCTGATTTGACTGAAGGCGCTGCAACCAAACGTTTAAAAGATTTGGGCGCAGTCATTCATATTGGGCATGATCCTAAGAATATTGGTACAGCAGAAGCGGTGGTGATTTCTACTGCGGTTGCAGGGAACAATCCAGAGGTGCTTGCTGCTCGTGCAGCTAAAGTGCCTGTGATTCAGCGCGCTGTCATGCTTGGCGAACTCATGCGTTTAAAGCAGGGTATTGCGATTGCAGGAACTCATGGCAAAACGACTACGACCAGTTTGGTTGCTTCAGTCTTAGCGCAGGGTGGTTTAGATCCCACCTTTGTGATTGGCGGAAAGTTAAATTCTGCAGGCGCCAATGCCCGATTAGGCCAAGGTGATTTCATTGTGGTGGAAGCGGATGAATCCGATGCCTCCTTCTTGCAATTATTTCCAGCAATGGAAGTGGTTACTAATATTGATGCTGATCATATGGATACGTATCAGCACGATATGGCGAGATTGAAGCAGGCCTTTGTGCAGTTTATTCAGCGTATGCCTTTTTATGGTGTCGCAGTGCTTTGTATTGATGATGCCAACGTTCGCGACATTATTCCGTTTGTTTCTCAGCCAGTATTACGCTATGGCTTATCTGAGGATGCAGATATTCGTGCGAGCAATGTGCGTGCTGAAGGCACTCGGATGCACTTTACAGTCGACCGTAAAACTGTCCGCAGACATGGCAATAAGCCAGGCCGTATTGAAGTGCAATTAAATTTACCTGGCATGCACAATGTTCAGAATGCATTGGCAGCCATCGGTATTGCAACGGAATTGGGTGTTAGCGATGAGGCCATCGTGAAGGCTTTATCTGAATTTAGTGGTGTTGGTCGTCGCTTTCAAAGATATGGAGAAATTCCCCTGGCATCCGGTGGAAGCTTCACTTTGATTGATGATTATGGGCACCACCCTGTTGAAATGGCTGCCACTTTATCTGCTGCGCGTGGCGCTTACCCCGGCCGTCGCTTGGTATTAGCTTTTCAGCCCCATCGCTTTACAAGAACTCGTGACTGCTTTGGTGAGTTTGTGCAGGTACTAAAAAACTTTGATGCTCTAGTGTTGACTGAGGTTTATCCCGCTGGCGAAGCTAAGATTCCAGGTGCAGATGGTCAAAGCCTGATAAAAGCTGCTGTTGCGAACGATAAAACTGTCAATACATCATTAGACGCTGCGGCAGTGGTATTTGCCCCTAGCGTTGCTGAGATGCCAGAAAAATTAAGCGCCTTATTGCGTGATGGCGACGTCTTAATCACGATGGGTGCAGGCTCCATCTCAGGATTGCCTCAAGCATTGGCGGAGGCACAGCATGTCTAAGCAAAATAGAGCTATGAGCTCTTGGGGCGAGCGCGTGAAGCATGATCTCGCTAACTTGGATATTAAATCATTAGGCCGAGTGGGTGTCTTGCTGGGTGGTCGCTCTGGTGAGCGTGAGATTTCATTGATGTCTGGTGGCGGTGTATTAGAGGCCTTGCTTTCTAAAGGCGTTGATGCGCACCCATTTGATCCTGGATTGCGTTGCCCCACTGAATTAGCAAAAGAAAAATTTGACCGTATCTTTATTTCTTTGCATGGACGCTATGGCGAGGACGGCACCATTCAAGGATTGCTCGAGCTCTTAGATTTGCCTTATACCGGCAGCGGTGTGCTGGCCTCCGCATTAGCGATCGATAAAATTGCAACCAAACTTGTTTGGCTCAGTAGTGGTCTTTCTACTCCAGAGTTCCAGGAGTTGAAAGCCGATAGTGACTGGAGTGCAGTAGTGAAGCACTTAGGCCTGCCATTAATTGTGAAACCTGCGCATGAAGGTTCCTCGCTCGGTTTGACTAAAGTGAAATCCGTTGAGGAATTGCCCGCAGCTTATCTACTAGCTGCAGGAATGGATAAAAAGGTCATTGCTGAGACTTGTATTGTTGGAGATGAGCTGACTTGCCCCTTGGTTGGATTTGGTGCGGATGTCGAGGCTTTGCCCGTGATCAAAATTATTCCACCAGAAGCTAATTACGATTTTCACAATAAGTATTTCTCGGATGAGACTAAATACTTATGCCCAACTGACTTGGCGCCAGAGATAAATCAAGCAGTGCAAGATTTAGCTTTAGCTGCCTACCGTACTCTTGGTTGTAAAACCTGGGGTCGCGCTGATGTGATGCTGGATCAAAAAACAGGCAAACCCTATCTATTAGAAATGAATACCTCTCCAGGAATGACCTCACATTCATTGGTTCCGATGGCTGCAAAAGCGGCCGGAGTTGAGTATGCCGAATTAGTTCTCTGGGTGATTAGTCAAACTTTGAATACCAAGGGAGCTGCGCAGGTATGAGTCGGATGAGCGCTTTCTTAAACGGCTTCGGTGAAGTATGTGCTTCACTGGCATCACCGCTTTGGAATCATCCAGAGCGGATGCAAAAGCTGAGTCGTTTCTTGATGCGCTGTTTTGCGGTGATGGTTTGCGTTGGAATTCTAGTTTGGTTAAGTCAGCGTCCGGTATTTGCCTTACGCCAAGTGGTGATAGAGCCAGTAGCTGGACAAACACTCAAGCATATTAATAAGCCCGTAGTAAAGCAGCAGGTCTTAGAAACAGTCCAAGGAAATTTCTTTAGCGTGAAATTAGAGGATGTGAAGCGTGGTTTCGAGTCTATGCCTTGGGTACGTCATGCAAACGTTCGCAGAGTATGGCCCAACGGATTGATTGTCAGCATTGAAGAGCAAAAGCCCTTTGGTACATGGGGTGGTGCCGATAGTCACACCTTAATGAATACCCATGGCGAGCTCTTTGCGGGTCGTGTTTCTGATGTGGGAGATGGCATTCAGTTAATTGATTTCTCTGGGCCAGAAGACGCGAGTAAAGAAGTCATGCGCTTGTATGAAAAAGCAAATGCTTGGTTTAAGCCTTGGAGTGCAGAAGTAAAAAGCCTCACTCTCTCTGAGCGTTACGCCTGGCATGTGAAGTTATCCAATGGCATGAAAGTGGAATTTGGTAGAGATGAAGAGAATTCGGACAAAACATTAACTGAGGATCGTGTAGCGCGTCTCTTTAAGTATTGGCCACAGGTTCAAGAGAAGTGGGCAAATCGCGTAGATGCGATTGATCTGCGGTATGCAAATGGTTTTGCAGTGCATCTTGCTTCGGCAAGTTTGAAAAAGAATGAAGTAGACGGCAAAAAAAGTGAGCAGAAGCAATGAGGAATGAGAATGAGTAAAGACAACCGCGATTTATTGGTCGGATTGGATATTGGAACCTCCAAGGTGGTTGCTTTGGTTGCTGAGTTAGCGGCTGATGGCCAATTTAATGTGGTCGGCGTTGGCCAAACTGCATCTAAGGGTTTGAAAAAGGGCGTGGTTGTCAATATTGAAGCAACTGTTCAGTCCATTCAAAAGGCGCTTGAAGAAGCTGAGGTCATGGCTGATCGCCAGATCGTACAGGTCTTTACTGGTATCGCTGGAAATCATATTGTGAGTTTTAACTCGAGCGGTATGGTGGCTATTCGCGACAAAGAAGTTAGCGCGGGAGATGTTGAGCGCGTCTTGGAAACTGCTAAAGCAATCAATATTCCAACAGATCAGCAAATCCTTCACATCTTGGTTCAGGAATTCATTATTGATGGTCAAGAAGATGTGCGTGAACCTATTGGGATGAGTGGTTTGCGTCTTGAGGTCAAGGTGCATATTGTTACTGGCGCTGTTAGTGCTGCGCAAAATATTGTGAAGTGTGTACGTCGTTGCGGCCTCGAAGTAAATGATTTAATTTTGCAGCCCCTGGCATCCAGTTTGGCTGTATTAACTGAAGATGAAAAAGAGCTGGGCGTAGTGTTGGTGGATATTGGCGGCGGTACTACCGACATCGCAATCTACTGCCAGGGTTCTATTCGACATACTGCTGTGATTCCAATTGCAGGCGATCAAATTACCAATGACATCGCGATGGCATTGCGTACGCCGACTATTGATGCAGAAGATTTGAAAATTCAGTACGGAATTGCTCGTCAGGATATGGCTGATCCGACCACCATGATTGATGTGCCGGGTGTTGGTGATCGTGAGCCACGCCCAATGTCAAAACAAGCATTGGCCGCAGTGATTGAGCCACGGGTAGAAGAATTATTTACTTTGGTGCGTGGTGTAGTTCGTGATTCAGGTTACGAAGACATGGTGTCTTCAGGAATCGTACTGACTGGTGGTACCTCGTTAATGCCAGGAATGGTTGAGCTTGCTGAGCAAGTGTTCTTGCGTCCAGCGCGTATTGGCACACCTGAGTATCGCGGTCATCTGCACGAGGTTCTACGTAGCCCACGATTTGCTACCAGTATTGGTTTGTTAATGGAAGGTCAGGCGCAGCTATTGCGCGGCCGTCGAGTATCGCAATCAGGCGCGTTGCAAAGTGTGATTTCGCGCATGAAGGAATGGTTCGCAGGAAATTTTTAAGTTTTTCGTCGTCGTCAATGTTGTACTTATTACCTAGGAGGGTATATGGAATTTGAAATGTTAGATCAAGAAACAGCTGGCAAAACCATTATTAAAGTGGTTGGTGTTGGTGGTGCAGGCGGTAATGCCGTTCAGCACATGATCCGTCGCGGTGTTAATGGCGTAGAGTTTATTTGCATGAACACCGATGCTGGCGCTTTACAGCGTTCTGAGGCATCTGTGAATTTGCAACTAGGTTCTAGCGGACTCGGTGCTGGCGCAAAACCTGAAATCGGAGCGGCTTCTGCTGAAGAAGCGCGTGCTCGTATTGCAGATACATTGCAAGGTGCACACATGGTGTTTATCACTGCAGGTATGGGTGGTGGCACAGGAACTGGTGCAGCACCAATCGTTGCCCAAGTCGCTAAAGAAATGGGTATTTTGACTGTCGGTGTTATTAGTAAGCCATTTGATTTTGAGGGTGTTAAGCGTCTTAAGGTTGCAGAGAATGGTGCCGCCGAACTCGAGTCTTACGTGGATTCATTGATCGTAGTTCTCAATGAGAAACTTTTTGAAGTGATGGGTGAAGATGCCGAGTTTGATAAGGCATTTGCATGCGCTGATGACGTATTGCATAACGCTGTTTCAGGTATCGCGGAAATCATTAACGTACAAGGCCTGATCAACGTCGACTTTGAGGACGTGAAAACAGTCATGGGCGAACAAGGCAAGGCGATGATGGGAACTGCAACAGTTTCTGGCATGGATCGTGCACGCTTAGCCGCAGAAGCTGCTGTTGCCTCTCCATTGCTCGAAGGTGTTGATTTGTCTGGTGCGCGTGGCGTATTGGTTAATATCACCGCTAGCCGTTCATTGAAATTGTCTGAGACTCGTGAAGTTATGGCAGCAATTCGTGGCTATGCCGCAGATGATGCAACTGTGATATTCGGTACTGTGTATGACGAAAGCTTGGGTGATGCGTTGCGCGTGACTGTTGTGGCTACTGGATTGAATAATCCACAAGCACGTCAAAACCATCAACCGGAAGTAGTTTGGAGACAAGCCACTGGTACGCATGATGCGATGCCAACCATGGCCGACTTAAACAGCTTTGCTCCAGCAAGCGCTTCAGCAGCAATGAGTAAGGTAGGCCTAGATTCAGCTCTAAGCACCAGCGCAGGCTTGGCAATGACGGGTGCAGGCAGTGCGCCATCTATGGCTGCTCAACCAGCAACTGGCGGTGTTGATTACAGCCAATATGATTTGCCACGCGTATTCCGTAGTTCACGTGAAGCTACACCAGCCCCTACATTGGGTGCTGATAGCTCACCACAGGCGAAAACCATGTTGGATAAAGGGGCTGATTACTACGAAATCCCAGCTTTTTTACGTAAGCAAGCAGACTAAACCACTGCTCAATACAATAGCTTGTGCAGAATGCCAGCGCGGCGCCCCTCCGGACGACGAATCCCGCGCTAGCGTTGGCATACTCATGACAACTATTTCATTGGAGACTTTATGATCGCAATCGGACAAAAATTACCAAACGCTACTCTTTACGAGTTTTTAGATGAGGCTAGCGAAGGTTGCGCTATTGGACCTAATGCATTTGAAGTTGAAAAACTAGCCGCCGGAAAAAAAGTAGTGATCTTTGCATTGCCTGGCGCCTTCACACCAACCTGTTCAGCAAAGCATGTTCCTAGCTATGTTGAGCACTTTGATGCAATCAAAGCAAAAGGTGTTGATGAGATTTGGTGTATTTCGGTAAACGACCCATTTGTAATGGGTGCCTGGGGCCGTGATCAAAAAGTGGGTAAAAAGATTCGTATGTTGGGCGATGGCAGTGCCGAATTCACTAAGAAGCTTGGCTTGGAATTGGATTTGACTGCCCGTGGTTTTGGTGTTCGTTCAGATCGCTATGCCATGATTGTTGAAGATGGCGTAGTTAAAGCTTTAGAGCGTGAAGCGCCTGGCAAGTTTGAAGTAAGTGATGCTGCTTCAATTTTGAAGAAGCTTTAAGAAGTTATTCCTGAATTTAGATCAAGCTATGATGAAGCAACGCACAATCGCTACTCCGATTAAAACCGTGGGGATTGGCTTGCACTCTGGACGCAAGGTAACCTTATCTATTAAGCCTGCACCGGTAAATTCAGGAATCTTATTTGTACGTGTAGATACCCCAGAGCAATCAGTTATTCCGGCTACTGCTCTGGCGGTTTGCGATACCCGCTTGGCCTCGGTGATTCAAAAAGATGGGGTGCGTGTATCAACCGTCGAGCATCTGCTTTCCGCTTGTGCCGGCCTAGGACTTGATAATTTACTCATTGAGCTTGATGGTGAAGAAGTTCCCATCATGGATGGAAGTGCTGCTTCCTTTTTATTCCTAATGGAATCAGCGGGCATTGCCGAGCAAGAGGCACCTCGTCAGTTCGTAGTGATAAAAAAACCTGTAGAAGTGAGGGAGGGCGATAAGCTTGCACGCCTAGAACCTTTCTTTGGTTTTAAGCTGGACTTCACAATCGACTTTAAGCATCCGGCTGTGGATAAGACTGGTCAGCGATTTGTAGTGGATTTTGCTGAACACGCCTATCGTAGCGAGATTGGACGTGCCCGCACTTTTGGTTTTGCTCATGAGGTTGAAGCATTGCGGGAAATGGGATTGGCGCGCGGCGGAAGTTTAGATAATGCGATTGTGTTGGATGAGCATCGTATCCTTAATAACGAAGAATTACGTTATGAAGATGAGTTTGTGCGGCATAAAATTTTGGATGCCATTGGCGATCTGTATTTGGTTGGACACCCTATTGTGGGCTCCTATATTGCTGAAAAATCAGGGCATGCCCTAAACAACGCACTTTTGCGTAAGTTATTGGAAGATCCTAGCTCTTATGAAATTAGTAGTTTTCTAGAAAATAAGGCTCCAGAGGCCTACTCCAAAGAGAGTCAACCCCTCTTTTTCTAGGTTTATTTAGGTTTGCTTTGAAGTAGCCGTTCTACGGCCTTGCGCAGATCAGAATCTGGCGCTAATTTCTCAAGTAAAGACTCCCAAGAAGCCCTCGCAACCGCATTAAAACCTTTGGGCTTTTGGTTAGACTGAAGTCCCTCTCGGGGTTTAATTTCCCAGGTGGGCGGTGCTGGCTTTAGGCGTACCTTAATACCTGTACAGATCACCCCTTTTTTACCTAACTCATTGATTAAGCTAGGTAAAACTTGCTGAAGGCGGGTCGCAATACTCGCCCCATTGACCAATAGAAACAGCTCATTTTGACCGCCAGAACGCCATCCAACCTCAATTTTAGGCGCTAAGTTATCCAAATCCAACTCAAACAGAGCGGCTTTGAGGGCAATCTTGAGTTTGGCCAGATCTTCTGTTTTGGCCAAAATTCCGCCTAAGCCCTCAGAGTCACGCAAATACTCCAGCCACTCATGGGCGGCTTTCGTGCGGACAGGTTTGGGTGCGAAGTTCATATAAAAATAGGGTGCGGGTGATAAACTCAAGGTCTTAATTTACTTCAATATCCCATGGTAATCGGTCTTCTTAAAACCCTGGTCGGCAGTCGTAACGACCGCCTCTTAAAACAGTATCGCAAAGTAGTTGCCAAAGTTAGCGCTTTCGAGGCTAGCCTGCAAGCTTTGGATGATGCCGCACTGCAAGCAAAAACTGCTGAGTTCAAGTCGCGTTTGGCTGCGGGCGAGTCATTAGATGACATTGCTCCAGAGGCTTTTGCAGTAGTTCGTGAGGCGAGCTCGCGGGTGATGAAGATGCGCCATTTTGATGCGCAGATGATGGGTGGCCTTGCATTACACCAAGGCAAGATTGCTGAAATGGGAACGGGCGAAGGAAAAACCTTAACCGCTACGCTTCCAGTGTATTTAAATGCCCTGACTGGTAATGGTGTTCATGTCATTACCGTGAATGATTACTTGGCCCAGCGGGATGCTGAGTGGATGTCAACGCTCTATAACTTCTTAGGTATGAAAGTAGGTGTCAATCTATCTCAGATGGATCACACCACTAAGCAAGAAGCTTACGCAGCTGATATTACCTATGGCACTAATAATGAGTTTGGTTTTGATTACCTGCGTGACAACATGGTTCAAGACTTGGGTCAGCGCGTTCAACGTGGTTTAGCTTATGCGATCGTTGACGAGGTGGACTCGATTTTGATTGATGAGGCTCGTACCCCATTAATCATTTCTGGTCAGGCTGAAGATCACACTGACTTATACATCAAGATCAATGCCTTACCTGCTTACTTAGAGCGCCAAATCGGCGAAGAGAAAGCCGATGGTACTGGTGTTGAGAAACCGGGTGATTATTGGGTTGATGAAAAGTCTCAGCAGGTTTATTTAACAGAGCGTGGTCATGACAAGGCTGAGACAGTTTTAGTTGAGATTGGCGCTTTGAATGATGGCGACTCTTTGTACGCTCCGCAAAATATTACCTTGATGCACCACGTGTACGCTGCATTGCGCGCACATACTTTGTATAACCGTGATCAACAATATGTCGTTCAAAATAATGAGGTCATCATTGTTGATGAATTCACGGGACGCTTAATGCAGGGTCGTCGCTGGTCCGATGGCTTGCATCAAGCTGTTGAGGCTAAAGAGGGTGTTCCGATTCAGAATGAGAATCAGACCCTAGCCACAATTACGTTCCAAAACTACTTCCGGATGTACGGCAAGTTGGCTGGTATGACGGGAACTGCTGATACTGAAGCTTATGAGTTCAAGGAAATCTATAACCTTGAGACTGTAGTTATTCCTCCAAATCGTATTAGCCAAAGAAAAGATCGTCAGGACCAGATCTATAAGACTTCGCGTGAGCGTTACGATGCAGTGATCAAGGATATTGAGGATTGCTATCAGCGTGGTCAACCTGTATTAGTTGGCACAACCTCTATTGAGAACTCAGAATTAATCGCAAGTTTGTTAGATAAGCGTCAATTGCCGCATCAAGTCTTGAACGCGAAACAGCATGCTCGCGAAGCAGAGATCATTGCTCAAGCCGGTAGGCCAAAAATGATCACCATTGCTACCAATATGGCTGGTCGTGGAACGGACATTGTTTTGGGTGGCAACGTTGGCAAGCAATCTTCCTTGATTCAGGCAGATGCCAATTTTTCTGACGCGGAAAAAGCTGCCAAGATTAAGACCTTACAAGATGAGTGGCAAAGTCTGCATGATCAGGTATTAGTTGCCGGTGGTTTGCATATTATTGGTACAGAGCGTCACGAGAGTCGCCGTATTGATAATCAACTTCGCGGTCGTGCTGGTCGTCAGGGTGATCCTGGATCTTCCCGTTTTTATCTTTCTTTAGATGATTCTCTCTTGCGTATTTTTGCTGGAGATCGCTTACGCGCAGTAATGGATCGCCTCAAAATGCCAGATGGTGAGCCGATTGAAGCGGGCATGGTGACGCGTTCGATTGAGTCTGCTCAGCGTAAGGTTGAGGGTCGCAACTTTGATATTCGTAAGCAGCTCTTGGAATATGACGACGTTGCCAATGATCAACGGAAAGAAACTTATCGTCTGAGAAATGAAGTATTGGAAAGTAGCGATGCCGGTGATTTGATCGCTAATTTGCGTGAAGATGTATTGCGTGGCATTTGTGCGCTCTATGTTCCCTCGGAGTCGATGGAAGAGCAGTGGGACTTAGTTGGCCTGGAAAATGTATTGGCCAGTGACTGGGGCTTAACAGTTGATCTAAAAAATTGGGTTGAAAATGCCACGTCCATGGACGATGAGCAGATTGTGGAGCGTGTATTAACGGCTGCAAAAGAAGCCTATGATGCAAAAGTAGAGCTATCTGGACGCGCATCCTTTGCTGGATTTGAGCGCTCAGTTTTACTCTATAGTTTAGACACCCACTGGCGTGAACATTTGGCTGCATTGGATCATTTACGTCAAGGCATCCATTTGCGTGGCTATGCCCAGAAGGATCCAAAACAAGAATATCGTCGTGAAGCATTCGAGCTTTATGGCGAGTTACTCAATGTCATCAAGAATGATGTTGTGAAAAGCATCATGACCGTACAAATTCGGAGTGCCAGTGAATTAGATGAAGCTTCTGAATCTATGAACGAAGATTTAGCCAAACTCTCTGATGTGCAGTATCAGCATGCCGATGCAGATCTTGAGGTTGCTGGGTCAACTGGTGATCGTGGCGCTGCAATTGAAATTGCTCCGGCACCTTTGCGCACCGGCCCTAAAGTAGGTCGTAACGATCCATGTACCTGCGGTAGCGGCAAGAAGTATAAGAACTGTTGTGGTGCATTAAGTTAACGTCATATCCGCAACGATTGGAATAAAAGGCTCAGATTAATCTGAGCCTTTTTTCTTAGTGAAAGCCCTAGTGAGCTTGCATGCGAGATCTTTGAAGATCTGTCATCATTCTTTAAGATCAATATCAGGAGGTAGCATGACAATTTCTTTTAATCTCAATGGCAAGGTTGTCCAATTCGAAGGGGATCCAGAGACCCCAATTTTGTGGGTTTTGCGAGATCATTTAGATGTGACGAGCCCAAAGTACGGGTGTGGTGCTGCTTTATGTGGCGCTTGCACTGTTCACCTTGAGGGGAATGCTATTCGCTCTTGCTCTACTCCTATTTCAGTAGCTAGTGGCAAGAAAGTCACCACATTGGAAGGTTTACCAGAAAAAATGGGCCACGCCTTGCATGACGCCTGGTTGGAATTCGATGTGCCGCAATGTGGCTATTGCCAGACTGGTCAGATGATGTCAGCGGCAGACTTATTGGCGCGAAAGAAGCAGCCAAATTCTGAAGAGATTAAAAACGCAATGAGTGGAAACATTTGTCGTTGCGGCACTTATTCTCGAATTGAGAAGGCTGTAAAACGCGCAGCTGATAAATTGGCATAAGAGACTAAAACATGAAAAATAATTCTATAAAAAATATCAACCGTCGTCAGTTTCTTCAGCAAAGTACAGCGGTCACCAGCGCTTTTGTCCTGGGAATGTATCTTCCCATTACTAGCGATGCGGCCATCGCTGTCTCGAGTGAGCCAGCGTTAGCAAATGCATGGATACGTATTACCCCAGACAATCAAATCACGTTGATTTGCGCTCGTTCTGAAATGGGGCAGGATACTTACACATCCATGCCAGCATTGCTTGCGGAAGAATTGAATCTACCTTTGTCGATGATTAAGGTGGAGATGGCTGGTGTTGCGCCTGTTTATATTAATGCTTTGTTGGGTGGTCAAATTACCGGTGGCTCAACCTCAGTGCGCGAAGGTTTTGATAAGTTACGCACTGCTGGAGCCGCTACCCGCGCCGTCTTAGTTCAGGCTGCAGCGAATCGATGGAATGTTTCTATTGATCAATGCAAGGCAATGAATGGAAAGGTGACTCATTCTGGAGGTAAATCAGCCACCTATGGCGAGTTGGCCGCTGATGCCGCTAAGTTACCTTTGCCAGAAAAGCCAGCACTCAAATCACCTGCAAACTTTATGGTGATTGGTAAAGAAAAAATGCGTCGCTTAGATACCCCTGCAAAGATTGCAGGTAAGGCAGTGTATGGTATCGATGTGAAGATTCCAGGAATGGCTATTGCATCACTGGCACAGTGTCCAGTAATCGGAGGTGTACCTAGTACTGTCGATAGCTCCGCCGCTTTAAAAGTCTCTGGTGTCATTAAGGTAGTACAGATCTCGGATGGTGTTGCAGTTTTGGCTAAAGATTTTTATGCGGCACGCAAAGGTAGAGATGCGCTAAAAATTACCTGGAATGAAGGCGCTGGAGCCAATTTAAATAATGTGGAGATTCGTAAGCAGCTTGAGGCGGGTTTAGGTAAGAAAGGGGCCATCATTAAAACCGTTGGCGATCCCAATGGCGCCATTGCGAACGGCAAGGTCATTAGTGCGCAGTATTTCTTACCCTACTTGGCACACTCTACGATGGAGCCTGTGAATTGTTCTGCCGATGTTTCAAATGGAAAATGTAGGATCATTGGTCCCATTCAATTTCAGCAGGGCGCGCAAGCGGTTGCTGCCACCGCTGCAGGCGTTAAGCCAGAAGATGTGACGATTGAGACCACTTTCTTGGGTGGTGGATTTGGCCGTAAATTAGAGTTGGATTTTATTCGTCAAGCTGCTGAAATTTCACGTGCAGCAGGTATGCCAGTCAAGATGCTTTGGACTAAAGAAGACGATATTACTCATGACTTCTATCGTCCAATGTCTGTTCATAAAATGGAAGCGACACTGGGCGAGAATGGTCAAATCAGTTCCATGAAGGCGAAGATGGTTTCTCAGTCCGTGACGGCTCGCGCATTCCCTGGTTTTGTTAAGGATGGCTTTGATCCTTTCATGACTGAGGGGTCGAACAATCTCACCTATGACATCCCCAACTTGGAGATTACTAATGTGATTGAGGATGTTGGGATTAGGGTGGGTTATTGGCGCTCTGTGAGTAACGCCTTAAATGCATTTGCTGTTGAGAGTTTTATTGATGAGCTTGCTCGAACTGCCGGCAAAGATCCGGTTGCCTTTAGGTTAGCGGAATTAAAAAAGCAACCAAGAGCCTTAGCAGTTTTAAAACTTGCAGTAGAGAAGTCTGGTTATCAGGCTGGCAGTAAAAAATTTGGTGTTGCGCAAATGGAATGTTATGACACCTACTCTGCTTGCATCGTGGAGTTAGACGGGCAGGTTTCTGAGACTAAGGTTAAGAAGATCACCTTTGTCTCAGATTGTGGAATTACAGTGCATCCAGATCAAGCTAGGGCTCAGTTGACTGGAGGAGTTCTTTATGGCCTTGGAGCCGCTTTGAGTAATGAAATTACCATTCAAAATGGCCGAGTTCAGCAAAGTAATTTCAATAACTATCCAACACTTCGGCAAAATCAAGTGCCAGTGGTCGAGGTGCATTTAGTTCCTAGCCTAGAGAAGCCCGGTGGCTTAGGAGAGGTTGGGGTGCCTCTAGTTGCCCCAGCCCTAACCAATGCCATAGCGGCCGCTACCGGTAGGCGTATTCGGGAGTTGCCAATCAAGGGTTAGTGACCTGTGGTGTTTTATTGCTTCAAGCGCGCCATTGATTGGCGCGCTTGCTTTTGAAGCCTCATCTACAATTGTTAGATCATGACAGTTAACCTACCACTCCCCCAAAAAGACCAGCTAAAGCCTATTAAAGGTTTTCAAATGGGCATCGCCGAAGCTGGAATCAAAAAAGCCAATCGCAAGGATTTATTGGTGATGACTTTGGCGCCTGGCTCCCAGGTTGCTGGTGTTTTTACCTTAAATCGTTTTTGTGCTGCGCCAGTGCAGGTTTGCCGTGAGCATTTAGCCATGGACGGCTCTAAAGGCGAGATTCGAGCTTTAGTTGTTAATACGGGAAATGCCAATGCGGGGACTGGTGAGCGCGGTATGAAAGATGCTTTATCCACTTGTGCAGAGTTAGCAAAAGAATTGCAGCTCAATCCAGAACAAATTCTGCCGTTTTCAACTGGTGTAATTCTGGAGCCACTGCCAATTGATAAATTGATTTCTGCTTTACCCAGGGCGGTTGCTAATTTAGGTGAAGATCATTGGTTTGATGCTGCAGAAGCCATCATGACAACGGATACCCAGCCTAAGGCTGCGTCGATGACAGTAGAGACCCCAGCTGGGCTTGTGAATATCACGGGTATTTGTAAGGGTGCAGGCATGATTCATCCGAATATGGCGACTATGCTGGGCTTCATTGCAAGCGATGTTGGTTTTGCGCCAGGCTTACTCAGTCAATTGACTCGAGAGATTGCCGATCTTTCATTTAACGCTATTACGATTGATGGCGATACTTCGACCAATGATTCATTCATCATCATGGCGACTGGCCAGTCTACAGTGCAGATTCAATCAACTGCTGATGTCAGTTATAGCTTGGTTCGGACTGCATTAATTGATCTCGCACGCAAGCTTGCTCAAATGATTGTGAGAGATGGTGAGGGTGCAACAAAATTTATTACGATTGATGTGCAGGGTGGGAAGACTGAAGATGAGTGTCGTTTAGTCGCAGAGGCGGTCGCCCATTCACCCTTGGTAAAAACTGCCTTCTTTGCTAGTGACCCCAACTTAGGCCGTATCCTTGCTGCTATTGGCTATGCCGGCATTCATGATCTTGATGTGAACCAAGTGCAAATGTGGCTTGGAGATGTATGGGTTGCCAAGAATGGTGGCCGCAACCCTGATTACCAGGAGACAGATGGTCAAAGGGTAATGCAGGCTCCAGAGATTACCGTCAAAATTGACTTGGGTCGCGGATCCGCAGGGCAGACGATGTGGACCTGTGATTTATCACATGACTACGTTTCCATTAATGCAGATTACCGCTCTTAGGAATTTGGTATATGAATGAAAAATTAGAGCAACTACTAAATCACCTAGAAACTTTTCTTCCTAAGCAGTTAACTGAGGAGCAGTGGAAATCTTCCACTGCTTTTAGATGGCGTCGTCGCGACAGTATTTTTGGAAGTATTGGGTTTCTACAACCAGTCAAACATGTGGCAGATATTAGCTTCGAGGATCTAAAAAATATTGATCGTCAGCGCGATGCTATTCGTGACAATACGAAAAACTTTATTCAAAAAAAGCCTGCCAATAATATTTTGCTAACGGGTGCACGCGGCACAGGAAAGTCATCACTTATTAAAGCAAGCTTGCATGAGTTTGCCAGCCAGGGCTTGCGTCTGGTTGAGGTGGAAAAAGAGCACTTAGCCGACTTAGCTGACATTACCGATTTATTGGCTGATCGGCCAGAACGTTTTATTGTTTTTTGTGATGATCTCTCATTTGAAGATGGTGAATCTGGCTATAAAGCTATGAAGTCTGCCTTAGACGGTTCTGTATCTGCCCAAGTGGACAATATTTTGATCTATGCCACCTCTAACCGACGTCACCTCTTGCCTGAGCACATGAAGGACAACCTTAGCTATTCTCATAGTGATGATGGTGAGATACATCCAGGTGAGGTAGTTGAGGAAAAGATTTCTCTTTCAGAGCGTTTTGGTTTATGGCTTTCTTTCTATCCACCAAAACAAGATGAGTATCTAGAAATTGTTGCTCATTGGTTGCGTCATTTTGGCTTGAGCGATGCGCAGATTGAGGGCGCGAGAGCTGAAGCATTGGTTTGGGCCTTAGAGCGTGGTTCACGTTCTGGTCGTGTGGCTTGGCAGTTTGCGAAGCACTGGGCAGGCTCACATGCTGCTTAATACTCGAAACCCATGATTGACTCCAAGCGTCCTGTGACGGAAGTTGCTGCTGGGATCCTATTGGATGCAGAGGGTCGCTATCTTCTAGGTCAGCGCCCAGAGGGCAAGCCCTATGCAGGCTACTGGGAAGTTCCAGGGGGAAAAATTGAAACTGGTGAATCTGTATTCGCAGCGCTAAAACGTGAATTGCAAGAAGAGCTCGGAATTGACATTGAGTCCAGCGAAGAGCTGGTTGTTTTAGAGCACGACTATCCACATGCTTATGTACGCTTGCATGTCAGCATTATTCGAAAATGGACTGGAGTGCCTAAGGGATGTGAGGGGCAGGCGCTGTCTTGGCAATTGCTCGGGGATGCACTTCCAACGGTGGAGCCTTTATTGCCAGCTGCATGGCCCATGCTAGAAAAGCTTAAGCTACTTAGGTCTTAGAGCTGGCAGAGGGTGAGCCTAAAAGGTACATCTTCATTGATGATCTGAGGCTTTTTATCTCCATCCGCTCTTAAGAAGCGGATCGATAGCAAATATTTATTGGCGCTTATTTCTGAGAAAAGTGAGTCATCTTCTACAGCAATGCGCATCAATTGATAAACCTTGCCAGATGGTGCTTGTTGATAAGAACCTTGATGCGCAACTACCTCTTTAGCTTCACCAGACTGACGCAGTAATCTCAAGAAAATTTGGCAAGCTTCATGCCATGGCAACAGTGGGGCAACGTATTTTTCTAGTAATGCCCTACGTTGAGTCGAGGGGATATTTTTCCACGCATGGTAGCTTGGCAAATCAATTGGACTGGTTCCACCAGGAATATTTAATCGAGTCCGAATGGCATTAAGCCACTCACTCTCAGTAATGGACGCATTTGGCTTACCCATCGACTGATTAATATTCAGCGCCGCTTTATCAATTTCAGACAGTGTTTGTGCGAGCGCTTCCTGGTCTACTTTTTGGGAAGACTTTAGGCCATTCAATGCATATTTTTGGCGCTCAAATTCTTTAAGCAGCAGGGATTTGATGTCGCCTCGGGAGCCAATGTCACCCAAGTCAAATAACGTCGCAATCGCATTGTGGTGTAACTCGGGATCATCGGATCGAAGGAAGTGATTAAATCGGGCGAACAAATACTCCAGTCGAAGCATGCTTCGAACTAATTCATTGAAAGGGTATTCGTAAACAATCACAAGCCTATATTCTATGACGAACTCGGGCTCGCTCCCTAAATTTTGAGCAATTGTTGGTGCAGATTTAGAACTTCTGATTTGAGCCTATCCAAGCTACCCTCATTTTCAATCACAGCGTTAGCGGCGGCTAGGCGAGCATTTCGGCTGGTTTGCGCTTTAAGGATATTTTCCACTTCTAAGTGGGTCATATTGTTGCGGTGCATCACTCTCTGGATTTGAGTTTCTTCTGGACAGTCCACCACTACGAGATAGTCAATCAGCTTTACCCAATATCCGGATTCAACTAGGAGCGGAACCACAAAGACTAGGTAGGGTGTACCAGAGTTGGCAATTTCAAAGGCTTGCTTAGCAGTTTCCTGTTGAATTAACGGGTGGGTGATCTGCTCCAAGGTATGCCGGGCATTGGGATCTTCAAACACTAGAGTCCGCATTTTGGGTCGATTAAGAGCACCTTGGGGATCAATAAAATCACTCCCAAATGTCTTGGCAATTAAGGGAATGGCTTTTCCGCCGGGGGCGGTGATTTGATGAGAAATCAGGTCTGTATCAATCACTCCAGCCCCAAGCTCACCCAGCAAGTTGCTAACCACAGTCTTTCCAGACCCAATGCCCCCAGTTAAACCAATTAAAGGAATTTTTCCCTTTAAGGCTTTTAGATCAGCTTGGAGAGGATCAAAGTTGGAATGAGTTGAGGCCATAACAGCTCAATGATGCCAGCAATAGCTAAAAAGGGGCCAAAAGGAAAGGCTTGCTGCAACTGATGGCCGCGGGATTTAAGCCAGATGCTGCCGCCCACTAAGCCAGTAATGGAGGCGATCAGTAGGATGCTGGGGAGGGCGCCCCAACCCAGGCAAGCGCCCAGCGCAGCCAGGAGTTTGGCATCACCCATCCCAATACCATTTCGGTTTTTCAGAAGGCGATAGCCAGCATTTAATGCCCACAGCGAGCCATACCCTAGCGATGCTCCGAGGAGTGCCGATATTGGGGTCGAGAGGCGCAGGTCCGAGACCCCGTTAACGGCAATGCCTAGAAAAATCAGAGGAAGTGTAATTGCGTTCGGCAGGCGAAAAGTGCGCCAATCGATATAGGCCAAATACACCAAAGCCAGAATCAGCAGGGTTTTCATTATCCATAGGCTTACTTTTGGATCCACTAAACGATTTGTCCTAAATTAAAAATGGGGAGATATAGGATTATGACTAAGCTGCCAATAATGGCGCCAACAAAAAGAATCATTACGGGTTCTAAGCTTTGACTAAGTGCGTTGAGTTGACCGCTCAGCTGTGAGCCTAGTGTAGTAGCACGCTTATTGAGCATCTCAGCCAGCGCCCCACTTTCAGCTCCGATATGCAGTAGTAGCAATGTCTCAACATCAAGAAGTCGTGACTTAGGATCTGCTCTTTTGAGTGACTCTCCCAAAGGCCAGCCACGAGTGAGTTGTTTAAAAATCTCGGCACTAAAATCATGACTCACCCAGTGATTTGAGGATTGTGCGGTGACCCTAAGCGCATCTGGGAGTGGTAAACCAGTCTCTAGTAAATGCCCTAAGGTTCGACACCAATGACTCAGCGTCGCCATTCTAAACAGATTGCCAAAAAATGGCGTGCGTAACAAGAAGACATCGCAGTATTTTTGGAGTGCGCTTGATTTGAACCAGGCGCACATAAAGCCAGTAGCTACCATCAGCGTGCCTAAGACTATTTCTAGGGCGTAATTTTGGATACCCGTGGAGATGGAGATGAGGACTCTAGTTGGCGCTGGCAGCTCAGCCTGAAAATGGCCAAAGACCTCTTTAAATACGGGTACAACCCAAATCATCATTACTAGAACAAGTAGAAAAGAGGTGGCCAAAGTGATAACGGGATAGGTTAGCGACTGCTGTACCTTTCTTCGTAACTCAATTTGGGCTTCCAGTTGTTGTGAAATTGTCCTTAGCGCCAAACTAAGGTCGCCCGTTCTCTCACTTACTCTAATAAGGTTGGAAAACTCTGGAGAAAATTTTCCATCTTGTGCGCTCAAGCAAAAAGAAAAGCTATTGCCTTTGTGAAGTTGGATACGAATATCCCCCAACCAAACTTGCCATGATTTTGGTGCAGACTGAATCAATAGTTGCATGGCATTCAGTAGGGGGAGTCCAGCCTGCAGAAGAACGAGCAACTGCTGAGCAAAATGCAGTTGCTCGGACTTGCTGAGTTTGCTCTTAAAAAGCATTCTGACTAATGCCAACTGCCAAGCTCGGAATCTAGCGATATCCGGTCTATTGAGCCAGACTTCAGTAATTGCATTCCTGCTGAGTGGATATCTAGAGCTTGAAGCGATTCAAATAACTGTTTGCTCCCCAACACCTCATGGACGCCAATGCGACCGAAATAGCCCGATCCCTTGCAAAGGCCGCAAGGTGTTTTACTTGGATTTAAATGGCACTGTTTACAGCATTTTCGAATTAACCTTTGGGAGCTTACGAAACGAAGACAAGATTCTATGGATTCTTGCTCTATACCTAGGCTTTTGAGTCGGCTTAAAGCGCCCATCGCATTGCGCGTATGAAGGGTGCTTAGTACTAAGTGTCCTGTTTGCGCAGCTTGAATGGCAAGCTGGGCACTCGCAGAATCGCGTATTTCACCGATCATGATGACATCAGGATCTTGGCGTAGGAGTGCGCGAATGATTGTTGGAAAATCCAACCCCGCTTTTGGGTGGTAAGCCACTTGATTCACTCCAGGGAGTCGGATTTCAATGGGATCCTCAACCGAACAAATATTGCGTTGCACTTGGTTGAGTGCGTTTAAGCAGCTGTATAGAGTTCTCGTTTTGCCACTACCAGTGGGACCGGTGACAAGAATCAATCCATTGGTTTGGCTAAGAGCTTCTTGAACTATGCGCAGTTGTTCTGGCAGTAAGCCAATTTGATCTAGAGCTAGTTCCTCGAGACGACTAGGCAAGATTCGCACCACCGCCTTTTCACCATGCAAGGTGGGAAGAATAGACACTCGGCAATCAATATTAGGATGGCTAAAGTCATGACCAATAACGAGACGCCCATCCTGAGGTAAGCGTTTTTCTGCAATATCGAGACGTGCCAATATTTTGATGCGTGTAATTAAGCGCTCATGCAGATCAATGGGGTATTGATCTTGTAATGTGAGGCGACCATCTATTCTTGCGCGTACTACTGTTTCTTGAGATCTTGCCTCAATATGAATATCCGTAGCCCGACTATTTAGCGCATTAACAGCGATGTCATGCCAGGTCCGAATAATGTGAGAGTCATGCAGTAGTTCGCTCAATCTTGATTCGGTTGAGTAATGGGTCGGTATAGCTTCACTGTTTTTACACCGTGCTCATCGAACTGAACGATTTCCATTACTACGCCAGCAATTCGAATGCTGACATCGTAATCGGGAATCGCTTCGAGCTTTTCTAGGATGAGCCCATTCAAAGTGCGTGGTCCGTCAAGTGGAAGATCTAGATTAAGAAGGCGATTTAGGTCTCGTAAAGAGGCGCCACCACTCGCCAGGTAAGTGCCATCAGCAAGCCAATGGGGATCATTGGAAAGATTGGAGAAAGAGGTGGTGAACTCGCCGATTAATTCTTCAACGATATCTTCAAAGGTTACTAGACCAAGTACTTCACCATACTCATTCACCACCAGGCTTAAGCGCTGTTGGTTATCTTGGAAAAATTGCATCTGCTGTAAGACAGGTGTGCCGCTAGGAATGAAGTAGGGCTCATTTAGCAAGGATCTGAAGTCTTCATGGTGAAGCTCAGCATTGCCTAGCAATGAGAGCGCTTTTTTTACAGATAGAATGCCCACAATGCGCTCCGAGTCACCATCGCACACTGGCAGCTTGTTGTGATAGCAGGTTTCTAACTGCTCAACCACTTCATTAATAGGTCGAGAGAGATCTAACACTTCAATCTTGGAGCGGGGGGTCATCACATCATCAACCAAGATATTTTCAAGGTTAAAAAGATTGAGCAAAATATTGCGATGATGGGCGGAAACAAAGCGATTGGATTCCAGCACTAAGCTACGCAATTCCTCTTTACTCATTACTCGATTCTCAGTCGAGGTTTGTAAACCAGAGATCTTCATTAAACCAGATACAAAACTATTAATAAACCAGAGTAGCGGCTTGAGTACAAAGGTAAGGGGAAGGATGAACCATCCAACATTACTGGCAATTTTTTCAGGAAAGGCTGCGCCGATGACTTTTGGAGTGATCTCGCTAAAAACAATGATGAGTAGCGCAACGATTAATGTGGCAATTGACAATACCAGGCCGCTATCGCCAAAAATATGTAAGGCAATGCCAGTAACTAAGATTGGCAGGATGGTGTTGATGAGGTTGTTGGAAATCAGCAGGACTGAAAGCAGTGAATCAATGCGCTTTAATAATCTTTCAGCAATGGCAGCTCCAGCATTGCCACCATTAGCCATTGCACGTAGGCGATGACGATTGGAGGAAAGCATGCTGGTTTCGGCCATAGAAAAGAAGCCGGATAGTGCGAGTAAAAATAGGACTAATGCGACTTGGCCAATAAAGGGCCAATCATCAAAAAAAGTGTCCATTAGCTATGCCTGCAAAGAATAAGGAACAATCAATATAGCAAAGTGCTACTTCACTAGCTATAGCTGTATCGCAATCATGTGTAAATGCATTCCTTAATGTATGTCAGAATCTTCCCTATGACTACCCCTGCATCAACCGAGTATTGCGTGATACCCGCCCCTTTTGGGTGCCTAGGGGTGCAGACAGAGTTAGTTGATGATAGTTTGATGATCTCAAAAATCGATTATTTGCCACCAAGCACTGCATTAGTTGCCCCGAGAAATGAGTTAGCTAAAACTTTTTCAAGGCAATGTGTTCAATATTTCAAGGATGCCTCCTCAATATTTGATGTTCCGCTGAAGCCTGCTGGAACGGCTCATCAACAAAAGGTATGGAATGCCACGCTAGGGATTGAGGTGGGGAAAACTAGCACCTATGGTGAGATAGCGAAAAAAATTAAAAGTGGACCCCGCGCAGTCGGTACTGCTTGTGGTGCAAATCCATATCCCTTAGTGACTCCGTGCCACCGGGTTGTTTCTGCACAAGGTCTCGGAGGCTTTATGAAAGAAGATAGCCCAGGTTTTTATCGTCAGATCAAAATTTGGCTCTTAAAGCATGAGGGTGTACTTTAACGATTTGTTGCCGAGAGTTTTCTAAGTTGGCTGGATGCGGCATAAAAGAATGCTTTCATCAGAGGCTCATTGCCAGCTGCGATCTTTGTGAAGGCATAAAAAATCCAAACGGTATTTCTGGAAAGCTTCATCTCAGATTGCTTACTAAATTCTTTTCTAGTGGCAATCTTTTCAAGCGTCATCACCGCAAGCCCAAAGGCAAGGAAGCAGAAGCGTCTCATACCCATTTCATGTTCTGGAATCAAGAGAATATAGCTTAGTGAGTCTTGAAGTTTTTCATAGGCAATCTTGAGGAGCTCGGTTTGACTGATTTGTGCTGGCTTCCAGGAGACCCCGCGTGCGCTATCTTCTGGAGAGTCTTTCAGAATATTCGTCATTTGCAAGGCCTGACCAAAGGCGATAGCAAGCTGCTCATGCCCTGTAATCTGTTTTGCAAACCCAGGGGAGTAGTGGCTAAAGATGCTTGTGAGCAGCTCTCCAACGACACCAGCCACCACATAGCAATACTCTTCAAATTCCGCGAGGTCTTTTAGTCCATCTTGGGTTTGGCGGCCATGGAAGTGGGACATGCCGTCAGACATGATTGAAATGCAGCGGCTAACGGCGGCCTGATCTCTGTTCGGAAAGGTGTGCAAAATACGAAGAACAGTAGGTGTATGCGCTATTAAGTCGAGCTCATCGACATTGGAGTAACCCTTCAGGGCATTTAGGCAGGGGTCTACAAATGAGGCTACGGGAATCGTTCCTAGAACTGCCTCCAAAAACAGCTTAGATAAGCCCTGCTTCTCCAGTGGACTCAGTTCGGCCGCATCCTCGATGGTGTCGACAATCCGACATAACAAATAGGTGTTGCCAACCACCATCTCAATTGCTGGGGGCAGAAGGGGGATGGTAAGGGCAAAAGTGCGCGATACAGAACCCAAAATCGCCTTTTGATAGGCTAGGTCAGTATTGGGGTTCTCTATGCTGGAATTCACCCATGAATTATGTCAGACCAGCCTACCAAAATTTGTCCTAATGGATTAAATGACATAAGTAACAAGGCCATATAATTTGTCCAAATTCCTGAAGGAGAAATTGGGCGATGCTGATTTGGTTTGTCATCATCTATTGGGTGGTATCTGTAGGCATTGGTCTTTGGGCTGCGCTACGAGTTAAAAATACTGCTGACTTTGCTGCGGCCGGTCATAGCCTCCCCTTGCCTATTGTTACTGCCACGGTATTTGCTACCTGGTTTGGCTCTGAAACGGTTCTAGGTATTCCAGCCACCTTCTTAAAAGAGGGTCTCGGCGGAATTGTTTCCGATCCTTTCGGATCCTCCATGTGTCTGATATTGGTCGGACTCTTTTTTGCCCGCCATCTCTACAACCGCCGTATGCTGACCATTGGCGATTTCTTCAGAGAAAAATATGGTCGTACCGTAGAGGTTTTGGTGACACTCTGTATTGTCGTCTCGTATTTAGGTTGGGTGGCTGCGCAGATTAAAGCCCTCGGCCTCGTCTTTAACGTCGTATCTGAAGGCAGCATTTCTCAAACTGGTGGCATGTTAATTGGTGCGGGTAGTGTGCTCATTTACACACTCTTTGGCGGTATGTGGTCTGTTGCGATTACTGACTTTATTCAGATGATCATCATCGTGGTCGGCATGCTCTATATCGGCGGTGAGATGACAGTTCAAACTGGGGGTATTGGTGTTGTCTTGGAGCATGCTTCTGCTGCCGGGCTATTCTCCAACTTCTGGCCAGATATGAATCTCGCTTCCATCCTGGGCTTCGTAGCTGCCTTATGCACCATGATGTTGGGCTCTATTCCACAGCAAGATGTTTTTCAGCGGATTACCTCCTCAAAGAACGTTAACATTGCAGTGCAAGCAGCTCTATTGGGTGGCGTGCTGTATTTCATATTCGCTTTTGTGCCGCTGTACCTTGCTTATTCGGCAACCATCATTAGTCCGGATTTAGTGAAGCAGTATTTAAATACTGATCCGCAAATGATTTTGCCTAAGCTGATCTTGAATCATGCACCGCTCATTGCCCAGGTGATGTTTTTCGGCGCTCTACTGTCAGCCATCAAGAGTTGTGCCAGCGCTACCTTGCTGGCACCTTCAGTCACCTTTGCGGAAAATATCGTAAGAGGCTTCTTTAAGCATTTGACTGATCGGGATTTGTTAAAAGTGATGCGCATCACCGTGCTCTGTTTTGCGGTCGTGGTCACTTTTTTTGCAATTAACTCCCATTTATCGATTTTTAAGATGGTTGAGAATGCCTACAAGATCACCTTGGTAGCTGCTTTTGTACCGCTTGCTTTTGGAGTGTATTGGTCTAAAGCCAATTCTTTGGGAGGCTTGTTGGCAGTTGTTTGTGGCTTAACCATCTGGATCAGTTGCGAGATGCTTGCCCCCAACTCTATTCTTCCGCCCCAATTGGCGGGGCTTTTGGCAAGTATCGTAGGCATGCTTTTAGGCGGACTAGTACCGCGGACCAGATTGATTGCGAGCTAATCTAACTTGCTTAAATATTAGGCGTAATATTTTGTTGCACCGCAAAATATTCTCCTCTAATATGACACTAATTCAAAATTTTTTATCCTTATGGAGTTCTTATGAAAATCTGTGTAATCGGTGGAGGGGGCGCTATTGGCGGTTACCTTGCTGTCATGTTGGCGCGAGCCGGTAATAACGTGACTGTTGTTGCGCGAGGTGCCACATTGGCTGCAATTAAAGAGCGCGGCCTTGCATTAATTATGGATGAGCAGCCTGAGCCCTTGGTAGCTCAGGTAAAGGCAGTTGAAAAAATTCGGGATGCGGAAACACCTGATGTCGTGATTTTGGCGGTGAAGGCCCATCAGGTAGAGCCGATCATCGAAGATCTCGCCGCAATCATGGGCCCGGAAACCATTCTGATCCCGATGCAAAATGGCATTCCTTGGTGGTATTTCCAAAAATTGGGTGGCGACTATCAAGATCACTCAGTTGAAACGGTCGATGCTGGTGGCGTTGCAAAAAAAGCAATCAACCCAAACAACATTATTGGTTGCGTAGTGTATCCAGCCACCTTTACTCAAGCTCCTGGTGTCATTCGTCACGTCGAAGGCAATCGCTTTCCATTGGGTGAGTTAGATGGCAAGCAGACTGAGCGTATTCAGAAGATGTCTGAAATGATGGCTGCTGCTGGATTTAAGTCACCCATCTTGGAGGATATCCGCTCTGAGATTTGGCTGAAGTTGTGGGGCAATATGACCTTTAATCCAATCAGCTCTCTGACTCACGGAACATTAGAAGGTATTTGCCAATATCCACTGACTAAAGAGTTGGCTCGCAATATGATGGCTGAAGCGCAAACCATTGCCGAGAAGTTGGGTGTGACTTTCCGTGTAGACATCGAGCGTCGTATTGCTGGCGCTGAAAAAGTCGGCAAACATAAAACATCGATGTTGCAAGATTTAGAAGCAGGCCGTAGCCTAGAGATTGACGCCTTATTAGGTTCTGTGATTGAGCTTGGCAAGATTACAGAAACACCAACACCTTGCCTTAATACTGTCTTTGCGCTAACAAAGTACCTTGATGAAAATGTTCAATCCTCTAGAGGTAGCTTGGCATTGCCATCTGTTTCGGGTTATTAAGAATCTACAGAAATATCGAGATTTATATCTAAAGTAATCGAGTATTAAAAAACCCTCACCACTAATTATGGTGAGGGTTTTTTGTTTTTAGGTCGGAATTTAGGTTAAAGCTTATTCAAAACGATTGTCTAGGCGCCCAACACCATCAATGATGATGCTGACATTACTGCCAGGCTTCATTGAGCCGACACCAACAGAGGTCCCGCAGGCGATGATGTCGCCAGCTTGCAGTGGTACATCTTGAGAGATCAAACTGACTAATTTTGCTGGTGGAAAAATCATGTCAGCGATTGGATAATTCTGACGCTCTTGATCATTCAATATTGTTTTAATTGTCAGCTTGCTTGGATCAACATCGGTTGTGATGTAGGGACCAAAGACGCCAAAGGTATTAAAGCTCTTGGAGCGCGTCCACTGTGCGTATCCGGGATCGCGATTCAGAATCTCAATTGCGGTCACATCGTTAATGCAGGTGTAGCCAAAAATGGCATTGGCTGCCTGAGTTTCATCTACTTCATGACAAGCTTTGCCAATAACGATCCCAAGCTCACCTTCATAAACCACTTTTCCGGAGTAAGACTTTGGCGTGCGAATGACTTGATTGGCTGCTAAGAAAGAGTTGTTACCTTTCAGAAAATATAAAGGCTCTACTGGCACTGCATGCTCAAGCTTGGTGACAAGTGCATGAAAGTTATCCACCATGGCTACCATTTTGGATGGGGTGCATGGTATATCGATAGTGACATCGGATAGCTTTAAAGTCTCGCCAGTTGCCTGGGGATTATTAAATAGATCGCCGGTATACACGGCAATCTGATCGCCCTGTACTTGTCCTAAACCCAATTTGCCTTGATGCTGAAATCTGAGCCATTGAGCCATAATGAATTCTCCTGATAGTTAATATTTGATAAGCAATATCTTACAGGGATGGATTGATGACTAAGAATTCTGAATTGCTATTTGCACCTGAATTGGATCAGGCAGTTCGTTATATTGAGCGGACGCGTAATTACTATCTTGGCTTGGGATATGAAACGCCCTATGTTTGGGCGCATTACATAGATGTTCCTTTTACGCCGCTACAAAAGCCCCTCAATCAATCGAACCTGGGCTTAGTAACTACTGCAGTTCCCTTTGATGCTAGTAAAGGTCAGCAGGGGCCTGGTGCACCCTATAACGCTGTGGCTAAGTTTTATGACCCTTATATTTGGTCGATTGATGAGGATGCAGACTTGCGTATTGCGCATGTTGGCATTGATAGACGTAATGCCAACATGCAGGATAGTCATTGCTGGTTTCCATTGGGAGCGGCGAAACGGGCTGTTGCGAAGGGGCGCGTCCAATCCTTATCTAAACATTTTTATGGATTACCAACGAATCGCAGCCAACGGCATACCCTGGAGACTGATGCGCCGTTGATCCTCAATAAGATGCGTGAGGATAGTGTCGATGTTGCTGTATTGATTCCGAATTGCCCGATTTGCCACCAAAGCCAAAGCTTATTGGCGCGTTATTTGGAGGCTGCTGGTATTCCTACGGTCATCATGGGTGCGGCGAAAGATATTGTGGAGTATTGCGGAGTACCCCGCTTACTCTTTAGTGATTTTCCACTGGGTAATGCCGCAGCATTACCCCATAATCTTCAATCGCAAGACTCTAATTTTGAATTAGCCCTTCGTTTGCTTGAAGGCGCTCCAGGGGCGCGAACAACGGTGCAGTCTCCTTTGATCTGGGCTTCTAATCCCGCTTGGAAATTAGACTATGCCAATTTAGAGCGACTGAGCGCTGAGGAAATTGCGCGTTTGCGTGACGAGGCTGAAAGGGCGCGTATTACCGCTCGTGATATCAGGGTAAAAAGCGTTGGCGCTTAAGTTTGCCTAGACAGTGAGTATTTACATAAGGCATGCAGAGCTGTTGTTGCCTCATTTTCAGGGAAGCCTTTGAGGCATTCGAGTGCAAGATCAACCTCTCGTTTTGCAGCAGCTTGGGTGTAATCCAGCGCGCCAGAATTTTGAACTGCGCTCAGAATCTGTTGGAATACATCATCCGGCAGATCTTGATTTTGTTCGATGGCCGCACGAACTAGTAAGCGTTCTTCAGTGCTGCCATTTTCAAGGAGATAAATGAGCGGAAGTGTAGGTTTGCCCTCTCTTAAATCGTCGCCAGCATTTTTTCCCATTTGGGAGGCATCGGCGGTGTAATCCAGCAGATCATCCATTAATTGGAAGGCAGTGCCAATATGACGACCAAAAGCAGCGGATTGCACTCTTTGTTTAGCGTCAGTAGCAGCCAAAATCGCCCCAAGCTCGGTGGACGCTTCAAATAATTTGGCAGTTTTATAGCGAATCACCCGTAAATAACTCTCTTCATCTACTTCAGGGTCGTTCATATTGAGAAGTTGTAAAACCTCGCCTTCAGCAATCGTATTGGTGGCATCAGACAGGATTTCCATTACTCGCAGGTCGTTGGGTCCGACCATCATCTGAAAGGCTCTGGAATAGAGAAAATCGCCCACCAGCACGCTTGCCGCATTGCCAAACGCAGCATTGGCGGTTTCTCGACCCCTTCTCAGGGTAGATTCATCGACAACATCATCATGCAGCAAGGTGGCTGTGTGGATGAATTCCACCACTGCCGCCAGCTCGAGGGCATGAGGGGTTTCTTTGCCATTGGCTAAAGCTTTGCAGACTAGGAGCAAAAGGGCTGGCCGAACCCGTTTTCCACCTGCCTGGATGATGTAAGTTGAGATTTGGTCAATTAAGGCGACTTTTGAGGCCAATCGAAGGCGAATAACGTCATCTAAGGCCTTGAAATCTAAGGCAATTGGGGCCAAAATTTGGCTTAATTCATTGGTTTTGACAGTGCTCGTCATGCAAGATATAATAATGGGCTTAGCTCATCCAGGGTGGATTAGCTTAAATGTAGATATTAATTGAGGTTTCAAACCATGTACGCGGTCATAAAAACCGGTGGCAAACAGTATAAAGTTGCTGCAGGCGAAAAATTGAAAATAGAACAGATACCAGCGGAAATCGGCAGCGAAATCACTCTTGACCAGGTCTTAGCCGTAGGCGAAGGCGCTTCACTCAAATTGGGTGATCCATTGGTTAATGGTGCAGCTGTGATGGCCACTGTCGTCTCCCAGGGACGTCACGATAAAGTGACAATCTTTAAGATGCGCCGTCGCAAGCATTATCAAAAGCACCAAGGCCATCGTCAGAATTACACAGAAATTCTGATTAACACGATTAAAGCCTAATTTAGGCTAACGGCTAAATAGCAGGAGAAAGATATGGCACAGAAAAAAGGCGGCGGCTCAACACGAAATGGCCGCGACTCAGAATCGAAACGCTTAGGCGTTAAGGTATTTGGCGGCGAGCAAATCAACGCTGGCAGCATCATCATTCGTCAACGTGGTACACGAGTACATCCGGGTATGAACGTTGGTATTGGTAAAGATCACACTTTGTTTGCTTTAGTTGATGGACAAGTGGAATTTGGCGTTAAGGGTGCTTTGAAGAAGGCCCAGGTTTCAGTTCTCCCGCGTTCATAAGACGCCTGACTGAGACACGTTTGATTCAGATTTATTCCGAATTTAACTCTTAGGAACAGGCCTCGCTAAGCGAGGCCTTTTTTATTCATGAAATTTATAGACGAAGCTCGTATTGAAGTCATAGCTGGCCAAGGTGGCGCCGGGAGTGCCTCCATGCGCCGCGAAAAGTTTATCGAATTCGGTGGTCCCGATGGTGGTGATGGCGGTAAAGGCGGAAGCGTTTGGGCTACTGCTGATCGCAATATCAACACTTTGATTGACTATCGCTACGCTAAAACGCACACTGCAAAAAATGGTGAACCCGGCCGTGGCGCTGATTGCTATGGTCGCGCAGGCGACGATATTGAGTTGCGTATGCCAGTTGGCACCATCATTTCTGATTATGAAACTGGTGAGCCAATTGCTGACTTAACTACCCATGGTGAGCGTCTTTGCTTGGCGCAAGGCGGTGTTGGTGGCTGGGGAAATATTCACTTCAAAAGTAGTACGAACCGTGCTCCTCGCCAGAAGACTAATGGCAAAGAGGGTGAGCGTCGTAAGTTAAAGCTTGAGTTAAAAGTATTGGCTGATGTGGGTTTATTGGGTATGCCTAATGCTGGTAAATCTACTTTGATTACTGCTGTGTCTAATGCGCGTCCAAAAATTGCGGATTATCCCTTTACAACACTGCATCCGAATTTAGGTGTGGTGCGTGTGGGTGCTGAGCGTAGCTTTGTGATTGCCGATATTCCAGGATTAATTGAGGGTGCCGCAGAGGGTGCTGGCTTAGGTCATCGTTTCTTAAGGCACCTACAGCGTACTGGTGTGCTTTTGCATTTAGTAGATATCGCACCATTTGATGACAACATTGATCCGGTTGCTGATGCGGTAGCTATTGTGAATGAATTACGTAAGTACGATGAAGCCTTGGTTGAAAAGCCACGGTGGTTAGTGCTGAACAAAGTCGACATGATTCCCGAGGAAGATCGCAAGAAAGTGGTTGCTGATTTTATTAAGCGGTTTAAGTGGAAGGGCCCTGTATTTGAGATCTCCGCTTTAACTGGTTTGGGTTGCGACAAGCTTTGCTATTCATTGCAGGATTATTTGGATTCTGTTCGCAAGGATCGGGATGATGCAGATGAGCGAGCTGCTGATCCGCGTTATCAAGAGCAAGTTCAGCCAGAAGATAAGACTCCAGATTAAATAGTACTCATTTGAGATCTGTATTTGATATGAACACTCAGAAACCTAAACGAATCGTAGTTAAAGTAGGTTCAAGCCTTGTCACCAACAATGGGGAAGGTTTGGATCGCGCTGCCATCGGTATGTGGGCTGAGCAAATGGCTACTTTATTAGCGGCCGGTCACGAAGTATTAATGGTCAGTTCTGGTGCGATTGCTGAAGGAATGCAACGTCTTGGTTGGGCGAAGCGTCCGAAAGATATTCATCAACTTCAGGCTGCAGCTGCCGTTGGTCAAATGGGTTTGGTGCAGGTTTATGAAAGTTGTTTTGCGCGTTTTAATTTGCGTAGCGCGCAAGTGTTGTTGACTAACGCGGACTTGGCCGATACAGAGCGTAATGCTAACGCCAAGGCGACTTTAGATACTTTGCTAAAGCTTGGCGTTGTTCCAATCATTAATGAAAACGATACTGTAGTTACTGATGAAATTAAATTTGGCGATAACGACAGCTTGGCTGCTTTAGTCACCAATTTAATTCATGCGGATCTATTGGTGATTTTGACTGATCAAGGTGGTTTATTTACAGCTGATCCTCGTCAAGATGCATCTGCAACCTTGCTAAGCAATGCTGTTGCTGGCGACCCCGCTTTAGAGAAAATGGCTGGCGGTGCCGCTAGTGAGCTCAGCAAGGGCGGGATGCTGACCAAGGTGTTGGCTGCAAAGATTGCAGCGCAAACAGGGGCGGCAACGGTCATTGCCTCTGGGCGAGAGCCTCAAGTCTTAACTCGCCTCATGAACGGCGAGTCTATTGGGACTCTTCTTAGCGCTAAACCGTAATAAAGATTTACTGAATTCCGAAGGAATTAGTGGGTTGCGTGCCGCCAGTAAATTTGCTGGGATCCAATGATTGCAGGATTGTCTTGATGTTTTTCACTTGGGTATTCAGATCGCACAAGGCCCCTTGGGCTAAGGCCGCTTGGTAACGATTTGGCACTGAACGTTTAATTTCTTTCCACGTACCTAGAGGATTTTCCTGCCACTTGCCATTATCAAAGGTGCCATAGAGTCGCCATTGGTATGAGTCGCAACGAATACCCTCGTACTGAGACTGTTGGCTACCGCTTGGACTGGTGAGTACAACGATATAGCGCGTGATACCGTCCGCCCCGATCAGAATTGAGTCAGTATCGATGGCAAATTTGAATGTTGTAGTCATCGAAACATAAAAAGGGACTAGCGTAGATTTATTTGGGGGATTTAAAGGCATTGCCGTTGTACCCTCTTTAAAAATCATTGGCGCAAAAGGATCCACGCCGCTTTCTAGGGGGTCGCCCGCACATCCAGCCAGGATCAAGCTGAAGGCTAAGCCAAGGGTTGCAAATCGAAGGTTGCGAATAGAGAGTTTGTTCATGGCTTATCAGTGGGTTTTGCTTCTGTGGGCTCATCTTCCTCGCCCCCGTAAAGGGATTGAAACAAATCGAGCGGAGATCCCCAGGCAAGTTGCTGCATACGAATGCCGCGGGATAAGTAGCGTGCAAGCTCGGAAAGCGCTAGTTGATAGACTTCACGCTTGAAATCGATAACGGAGTCTAGTTGAATCCAAAAAGGAACCCAGCGCCAGGCATCAAACTCTGGATGTTCTGAGGCGCGCAGGTGAATATCGCTGTCTAGACCAACTAAACGCAGTAAAAACCAGATTTGCTTTTGGCCACGATAGCTTGCGCGATGATTTTTGGAGGCATGTTGGCGGCGCAAGAACTCCTCTGGGACGTCATAACGAAGCCAGTCCCTAGTTCGCCCAATAATTTGGACATGTTCCGGCAGCAAGCCAACTTCCTCATGCAATTCGCGGTACATGGCCTGCTCTGGGCTCTCACCATGTTGGATCCCGCCCTGCGGGAACTGCCACGAATGCTGCCCAACGCGTTTTCCCCAGAAAACCTCGTTATGGCTATTGAGGAGGACTATGCCGACATTGGGTCGATACCCTTCACGGTCAAGCATGAGATCGTGCCTCAAATCCTTTAAAATCAATGATTTGATTATATCCATACATGAAAGCTTCACAGTCATTTCTCGCCACGCTAAAAGAAGCCCCTTCCGACGCTGAGGTGGTTTCGCACAAACTCATGGTGCGGGCCGGTTTAATTCGTAAACTCAGTGCCGGTATTTATAACTATTTGCCTCTGGGTTTGAAGTCCATTCGCAAGGTCGAAAACATCATTCGCGAAGAAATGAATCGCGCAGGTGCAATTGAGTTGCTCATGCCAATGATTCAACCTGCGGAGTTATGGCAAGAGACGGGTCGTTGGGAAAAGATGGGGCCAGAGTTGCTCCGCATTAAAGATCGTCATGACCGTGACTTTTTAATTCAGCCTACTTCTGAAGAGGTGGTAACAGATTTAGCGCGTAACGAAATTAAGAGTTACAAGCAGCTCCCAGTAAATTTTTATCAAATTCAGACAAAGTTCCGCGATGAGCGTCGCCCACGTTTTGGAATTATGCGTGGTCGCGAGTTCAGCATGAAAGATGCCTACTCCTTTGATCGTGATGCCGAGGGCTTAAAGAAGTCCTACCAAATCATGTTTGATGCTTACACCAGAATTTTCAAACGTATGGGCTTGAAGTTCCGTGCGGTAACGGCAGATAATGGCGCTATTGGCGGATCAGGTAGTCAAGAGTTTCATGTGATTGCTGATACTGGTGAAGATGCAATTGTGTATTGTCCAAACTCGGATTACGCAGCCAATCTTGAGGCCGCTGAATCAGTGTCATTAATTGAAGTACGTGGCACTGCAACTCAGACCTTGACTAAGGTTCCAACACCTGACCAAACGAACTGCGCTGATGTTGCTCAATTTTTAAAGTTGCCACTAGAGCAGACTGTGAAATCATTACTATTTGCTGCTGACCAAGAAGAGGGTCCAGCAAAACTATTTATGGTGCTGGTACGTGGTGACCATGAGCTCAATGAAATCAAGGCGAGCAAGATTCCCGGCATGGTCGAATCACGCTTTGCCAGTGAGGCTGAGATTAAACAAGCATGCAATGCGCCAGCGGGTTACTTAGGCCCTGTCGGAGTTTCTCCTCATGTAACCGTAGTTGCGGATCGTACCGTTGCCAATATGACTGACTTTGTGTGTGGCGCTAACGACTCCGGCCATCACCTCACTGGCGTGAACTGGGGTCGTGATTTACCAGAGCCCCTAGTGATGGATTTGCGTAATGCGGTAGCAGGAGATCCTTCTCCTGACGGCAAAGGGGTTGTTGATATTTGCCGCGGTATTGAGGTGGGTCATGTATTCCAATTGGGAACTCGTTACTCAGAAGCTATGGGCTGTACCTACCTTGATCAACAAGGTAAAGCGCAACCGATGGTGATGGGTTGCTATGGTATCGGTGTAACTCGCTTGCTAGGTGCCGCAATTGAGCAAGGTAATGACGAGCGTGGAATTATTTGGCCCATTTCGATGGCGCCATTTGAAGTGGTCATCTGCCCAATGGGCTACGACAAATCCGAAGCCGTGAAAGCCGCGGCTGATCAATTACATGATGAGTTGATTGCCGCTGGAGTCGATGTTGTGCTCGATGATCGTGGCGAAAGACCAGGCGCAATGTTTGCTGATTGGGAGTTGATTGGTGTGCCGTTCCGCGTAGTGATTGGCGATCGTGGCTTAGCTGATGCCCAAGTGGAATTTAAAGGCCGCACGGATGCTGACTCACAAAATATTCCACTAGCAGAAATTAAGGTGAAAGTGATTGCTGCGGTTGATGCTGCTAAGAAATTAGTTTCTTAAGGCTAAGCGTTTTTTAACTATTATTTTTTAAAGAGTCCGCCAATACCTTTGGCGGCTCCTTTTGCAGCCATGGATGCCATGGTGCGTGCCATCTTGCCACCCTTGAACTGTTTCATCATGGTTTGCATTTGTTCAAACTGCGCTAATAGGCGATTGACTTCTTGAACTTCGACGCCTGCACCAGCTGCAATGCGGCGTTTTCGAGTCGCTTTAAGTAATTCAGGTTTAGCGCGCTCTTTGGGTGTCATGCTGTCGATGATGCCGCGCATGCGCCGGGTTTGTTTGTCAGCAGCACTCAAGTTCGTCTTGGAGGCCGCTTGTGCCATATGACTTGGCAACTTATCCATCAAGCTAGCCATGCCACCCATTTGTTGCATCTGTGCGAGTTGATCTCGGAAGTCTCCCAAATCAAACCCGCCTTTGGAAATCTTGCTAGCTAATTTTTCCGCCTTGGCGACATCGACGTTTTGTTGAGCCTGTTCTACTAAGGCAAGAATATCGCCCATGCCCAAAATACGGTTTGCCATTCGGTCGGCATCGAATGCTTCGAGGCCATCCATTTTTTCGGCAACACCAATGAACTTGAGTGGCACGCCGGTAACTTGACGGACGGAAAGTGCAGCACCACCACGTGAATCGCCGTCTAGCTTAGTCAGGATTACACCAGTGAGTGGCAGGGCTTCATGGAAGGCTTTGGCCGTATTGACAGCATCTTGACCGAGCATGGCATCGACCACAAACAGTGTTTCAATCGGATTGAGATTGGCGTGCAAGGTTTTGATTTCTTGCATGAGCGCTTCGTCAATACCTAGACGGCCAGCCGTATCGACTATGAGGACATCAAAATAATGACGACGGGCCCAATCCAGCGCGGCAGCAGCAATTTCACTGGGCTTTTGATTGATATTGCTTGGGAAAAATTCAGCGCCAACTTGTTTGGTAACGGTTTCTAGCTGCTCAATAGCGGCTGGACGATAAACGTCACAAGAAACCGTGAGTACTTTCTTTTTCTTTTTTTCCTGGAGAAACTTGGCTAATTTGCCTACTGAGGTAGTTTTACCGGCACCTTGTAGGCCTGCCATCAGAATCACTGCAGGCGGTTGAGTTGCTAGATTCAGTTCTCCGCTTTGCGTGGTGTCACCGCGCATCACCTGAGCCAGTTCACGCTGAACGACCCCTACTAGCGCCTGACCTGGGCTGAGGCTGCCCACCACTTCTTCACCAAGGGCTTTAAATTTAATTTGCTCTAGTAGAGATTTGACAACTGGAAGCGCAACGTCTGCCTCCAATAAGGCCAGCCGGATCTCCCGTAGCATTTCCGCAGTGTTCGTTTCGGTAAGGCGAGCTTGCCCCCGCATTGTTTTAACTACGCGAGATAGGCGGTCGGTGAGATTCTCTAGCATTTATCGATTAGACTTTCCAGATGGATATTTTAGGTTACTCAGGCTCGGGATGGCTCCCATCTGCACTTTATTTGCTTCTTTTGGTCTTTTTAAGTTCGCGACCCAAGGGAAAAATTGAATCCCCGGCTTTTATGGGCTTGATTCAGGCATTGATCCTATTGATCTTATTGGTACATGGTATTCAGTTACACGACTCCGTCTTCACGCCAGAGGGATTTGTATTTGGTTTTGCCCAAGATCTCTCTCTCATTGCTTGGGTAGGACTCGCTTTTTATTGGTTTCAGTCTTGGTTCCTGCCAATTTCTAGTTTGCGTTGGCTTGTTTTGTGTTTTGCGCTGATCTGCTCAGCCTTGCCTGCCATTTTCTCTGGCACCCTGATTTCTCCAAAAGCGGTATCTGATCCCTGGTTTAAGGGGCATTTTATTGTTGCCACTATCTCGGTTGGTTTGTTGAGCTTGGCTGCGATGCATGCCATGTTGATGAGTGTTCAGGATAGGGCTTTACACCGTCAATTGGCCATCATTCCCAACAGTCGCATAGCTCATTGGCTAGAGGATTTGCCTCCACTAATGACGATGGAAAGTCTTCTTTTTAACTTACTCTATGTAGGTGTTGCACTGCTGAGTTTGACCGTATTTTCTGGCCTGCTCTTTTCGCAAACCTTATTTGGTAAGCCACTTGTTTTTGATCACAAGACCATTTTTGCCTTGATCTCCTGGTTCTTATTTACTGGACTCCTGATAGCTCGTTGGCGTGTTGGCTTACGAGGGCGCGTGGCTGTCCGTTGGGTCTTGAGCGCTTACACCGCCTTGCTCCTAGCCTATGTTGGCAGTCGATTTGTTTTGGAAGTGATTCTTCAGAGAGCATGACGTTTTGATTAAATGGCTTCTACTACTTGCTGCCGTTGGGGTTTTCTACCTTTGGTTAAAAGGAAAAAAACAGGTAAAGCTCAATACTGATGAAGCCGCCAAGATAAAAGCGGAGCGCAGCAAGGTGGCTGAGCCTGAGATTATTGTTCAGTGCCGGTGTTGTTCCGTACATCTTCCCAAGTCAGAAGCGATTGAATATGAGGATCGTTTTTATTGTTCGAAGGACCATCTCAATAGTCTTGATGCTCAGGGTTGGCTGGGTTCCGCTGCTTGGAGAATTTCACCTAACCAAGATATGCGACCCGAAGGCCTGGCCCCAGATTTAGTGGTGATTCATCACATCAGCCTGCCGCCTAGCGGTTTTGTGGATCGTAGTTCAACTCAATTTATTGTGGATTTTTTCCAGAATAAGCTCGATTACTCACTCCATCCTTATTTTGAAGAGATTGCTGACCAGAAAGTATCAAGCCACTTTTTGATTTCTCGTTGTGGCGAGGTTTTTCAGTTTGTTTCTACCCAAAACAAAGCCTGGCATGCTGGACTTTCTTCCTTCTTAGGTCGAGAAAAGTGCAATGACTTTTCGATTGGGATCGAGTTAGAGGGCGATAGTGACCATCCCTTTGAAGAAATTCAATATGCAGCCCTTGCTACATTGAGCACCCAAATCCAGGCTATTTATCCAAACCTCCAATTTGCAGGGCACAGTGATATTGCTCCAGGAAGAAAAACAGACCCAGGCGTCCAATTTGATTGGAAAAAATTTCAAGCTAAAAGTGATATTTCTGCCACAAAACTACCTTTTGGCTCAGAGCCGCGCTAGACCTAAAACTAGTATGTGAGCACACGCTCACTTTCTTGCCCTTTAGCTAAAAAGGGCTAATAATTTCGCACCAAAATTGCTCCTAAATTGTTGGAAAACTTAGGAAAAATACTTATAAATATTCGTCGGAAATGTCTTACCAAATTCCGAATATTTCCCTATACTTAGTACCAAATGCACTTCGAGACACTAGATGTAGTGTTTGAATACAGCAATACCCTATTGTTTTTTAACGATTTTTGTCCAAATAACTATATATAAGCAGGAGAACTATGACATATGCCAACCCCCAGACAGCAGGACAGACTGCCGGCACAAATAACCCCGGGATGAACCCTTCGGAATCCATGAATCAGGCTCCCTCTGCTGGCTTTGTAGCTGGCGGAGTAGGTGGCGGCCAAGCCACTCAATTGTCTGATTACAAAATTATTCGCCGAAATGGCTCAGTGGTGGCATTTGAGCCATCCAAAATTGCCATTGCGGTTACAAAAGCATTTTTAGCGGTTAATGGCGGTCAGGGCGCAGCTTCTGCACGCGTTCGAGAACAAGTTGAGCAATTAACCCACGCAGTAGTTCGTGCCTTGTTGCGTAGTCGCCCAAATGGCGGCACCTTCCATATTGAAGATATTCAAGATCAAGTTGAATTGGCATTAATGCGTAGCGGTGAGCATAACGTTGCCCGCGCCTACGTTCTCTATCGTGAAAAACGCAATCAAGAGCGCGCGGCACAACAAGGTATTGCGCAAGAAACTCAAGCGGCTACTCAAACTGGTGAATCTGGCCTGAAAGTGACTGATAACGGCGTAGAGAAGTGGCTGGATATGGCTGCTTTGCGCACAATTATTGAGGCGGCTTGTGAAGGTCTTGGTAATAACATTGATGCAAGCCCAATCATCACCGAAACCATCAAGAATTTATATGATGGTGTGCCGATGGCCCAAGTGTATGACTCCGCAATTTTGGCATCACGTACATTGATTGAAAAAGATCCTGCATACAGCCAGGTTACTGCACGAATTTTGATGCACGTGATTCGTAAAGAAATTTTAGGTCGCGAAGTGTTGCAAGGTGATATGCAGGCTGAATACAGCACTTACTTTGCCAAGTATATTAATGAAGGTATTTCTGCTGAACTCTTGGACCCACGCATGCGTGAGTTTGACCTGCCAAGATTGGCTGCGGCATTGAATGCAAGCCGTGACTTGCAGTTCAACTACCTCGGTTTGCAAACTTTGTATGATCGCTATTTCTTGCACATTGAAGACCGCCGTATTGAAATGCCACAGGCTTTCTTCATGCGCGTTGCAATGGGCTTGTCATTGAATGAGTTGGATCGTGAGCGTCGTGCTATCGAGTTCTATGAAATCCTTTCTACATTTGATTTCATGTCCAGCACACCAACCTTGTTTAACTCAGCGACAACACGTCCTCAGTTATCAAGCTGCTACTTAACAACAGTAGATGATGATCTTGATGGCATCTACGAAGCTTTAAAAGAGAATGCGCTCTTGTCTAAGTTTGCTGGTGGTTTAGGCAATGACTGGACAAACGTACGCGCCTTGGGAAGCCATATCAAAGGCACTAACGGTAAGTCACAAGGTGTTGTGCCATTCTTAAAAGTAGTGAACGATACAGCGGTTGCAGTGAATCAAGGTGGTAAGCGTAAGGGTGCAGTTTGTGCTTACCTAGAAACATGGCACTTAGATATTGAAGAGTTCCTCGAGTTGCGTAAGAACACAGGTGATGATCGTCGCCGTACGCATGACATGAATACTTCCAACTGGATTCCTGACTTGTTCATGAAGCGTGTAATGGAGGGTGGTGACTGGACATTGTTCTCGCCTTCAAATACACCTGACTTGCATGACAAGTACGGCAAGGCATTTGAAGAGACCTATGTTGCCTATGAGAAAAAAGCAGATGCTGGTGAATTGAAACCATTCCGTCGTATTCCTGCGCAACAATTGTGGCGCAAGATGTTGGGTATGTTATTTGAAACGGGTCACCCATGGATCACATTTAAAGATCCATGCAACATTCGTAGCCCACAACAACACATTGGTGTAGTCCACTCTTCTAACTTGTGTACTGAGATTACTCTGAACACAAACGAGAGCGAAATCGCAGTATGTAACTTAGGCTCTGTGAACTTGACAGCGCATATGACTACCGATGCATCAGGCAAGATGATTTTGGATCACGAGAAGCTTCAAAAAACCATTCGTACTGCAATGCGTATGTTGGATAACGTGATTGATATCAATTACTACGCTGTTGCTAAAGCACGTAACTCCAATTTGAAGCACCGTCCAGTGGGTATGGGCATCATGGGCTTCCAGGATTGCTTGCACATGCAGCGTATTCCATACGCAAGTGATGAGGCTGTGAAGTTTGCAGATTCTTCTATGGAGGCAGTGTGCTACTACGCTTATCAGGCATCCAATGAGTTGGCTGAAGAACGTGGCGTTTACAGCACCTATAAAGGTTCATTGTGGGATCGCGGCATTCTTCCACAAGACTCAGTAGCCTTGTTGGCGGCAGAGCGCGGTGGTTACCTTGAGGTAGATAGCTCTTCCACCATGAATTGGGATGGTTTGCGTGCGCGCATCAAGCAGCACGGTATGCGCAACTCCAACTGCGTTGCAATCGCACCGACTGCAACGATTTCGAACATTATTGGCGTATCTGCTTGTATCGAGCCTACATTCCAGAACTTATTTGTGAAATCGAACCTGTCAGGCGAGTTCACGGTAGTCAATGAGTATTTGGTGCGTGATTTGAAAGATCGCGGACTTTGGGATGAAGTCATGATTGCTGACTTGAAGTACTTTGACGGCACTTTATCTAAGATTGATCGTGTTCCACAAGATTTGCGTGATTTGTACGCTACCGCATTTGAAGTGGAGCCAAGTTGGTTGGTTGAAGCTGCATCACGTCGTCAAAAGTGGATTGATCAAGCGCAGTCACTCAATATTTACATGGGTGGTGCATCTGGCAAGAAATTGGATGACACTTATAAGTTGGCCTGGTTGCGCGGTCTGAAGACGACTTATTACCTCCGCACAATGGCTGCAACGCACGTTGAGAAATCTACCGTGACTAGTGGTCAGCTAAATTCAGTATCGAGCGGTGGTGGCGTAAATGGAACGGATGCATCTGCAGCAGCGCAAGAGTTGGATGGTCCCGCTTGCACAATGCGCCCAGGTGATGCTGGCTTTGAAGAATGTGAAGCATGTCAGTAAGCTATTTGCTAGCTGACTTAAAAATAAGAATTAGGAGAAAGTTATGTTGAATTGGGAAGAAGAAGTTGCTCCTGCGCTAGCAAAAGCTGGGCTGGCACAACAACCGGCGGTAGTTGAGTCGCAACGTCCGCAGCCAGACCAAGTTGCAATTGCGGCCCCTCAAAATGTTGCGCCTGCACCTTTGCAAGCCGCTGCATTGACTGGTGGCGCAGCTCTACGTGTCAACGCAGCTGATAAGCGTGTGATTAATGCTAAGACTGACGTAAATCAGTTAGTTCCATTTAAATATAAGTGGGCTTGGGAGAAATACCTAGCTGGTTGTGCAAACCATTGGATGCCACAAGAGATCAATATGAATCGCGATATCGCGCTTTGGAAGGATCCCAATGGCTTAACTGAAGATGAGCGTCGCATTATTAAGCGCAATCTCGGTTTTTTCACGACAGCGGATTCCTTAGCGGCAAACAACATCGTTTTAGGCACATATCGCCACATTACCGCTCCAGAGTGCCGTCAATACCTATTGCGTCAGGCGTTTGAGGAGGCAATTCATACTCATGCCTATCAATATATTGTGGAATCTTTAGGTTTAGACCAGAGCGAAATCTTTAATGCGTACAACGAGATTGAGTCAATTCGCGCCAAGGATCAGTTCTTAATTCCGTTTATTGATGTTTTGACTGATCCTAATTTCAAAACTGGCACATTAGAAACTGATCAAATGTTGCTCCGTTCACTCATTGTTTTTGCTTGCGTGATGGAAGGTTTGTTCTTTTATGTTGGTTTTACGCAAATACTTGCAATGGGTCGTCAAAACAAAATGACGGGTGCTGCTGAGCAGTATCAATACATCCTTCGTGATGAGTCTATGCACTGCAATTTTGGTATCGATTTAATTAATCAAATCAAGCTGGAGAACCCGCAGTTATGGACTTCCGCGTTCAAAGATGAGATCAAAGCAATCTTCGAAAAAGCAGTTGAATTAGAGTACCGTTATGCAGAGGATACGATGCCTCGCGGAGTGCTCGGATTGAACGCGCCGATGTTCAAAGGTTACCTAAGATACATCTGTAATCGCAGATGTTTGCAAATAGGACTTGACGCGATGTTCCCAAATGAAGAGAATCCATTCCCATGGATGTCAGAAATGATTGATCTGAAAAAAGAGAGAAACTTTTTTGAGACACGCGTTATTGAGTATCAAACCGGTGGTGCGCTAAGTTGGGAATAAGTAGTTAATTAGAAAGCGCATAGCCGGCTAAATAGGAGATTAGACGGTTGGATAGTTTTAAAAGTCAGCAAAACCAGACTCAAATCCGAAAACCCTTGTCCAAGGGTGTCTGGACTACTCTCTCTATTTTTTCCAGCAAATTTAAGAAGCCGTTGCCCTTTGGGGTCACGGCTTTTTTTCCAGGATTCATTAGCGTGCAGCACTTAGCATCAAGCCGCGCGCCGATGAATGGCTCGCTCGTCGGCTCCAATAGGTTGCAAAACCAGGCGGAAATGAATGGTCGGGTCTTCTTAATCGGTAGTTTGTACTAATCCTCACGTGAAGGAGCATTACTATGGCAATCGCCAAGAAAAAAGTTGCTGCAAAGAAGCCTGCTGCTAAAAAAGTAGCTGCAAAGAAGCCTGCTGCTAAAAAAGTAGCCGCAAAGAAGCCTGCTGCTAAAAAAGTAGCTAAGAAGAAGCCTGCTGCTAAAAAAGCTGCTGCTAAGAAGCCTGCTGCTAAGAAAGTTGCTAAGAAGAAGCCTGCTGCTAAGAAAGTTGCTCGTAAAGTAGCTGCTAAGAAGCCTGCTGCTAAGAAAGTAGCTAAAAAAGCTGTTGCTAAAAAGCCTGCTGCTAAAAAAGTAGCTCGTAAAGTAGCAAAAAAAAAGTAAGTAAGCCTGCGGCGAAGAAAGCGGGCAAGGCTGTAAAAAAGCCCGTGGCTAAAAAAGTTGCTGCTTCAACAACGTTGAATCCAGCTGCTGCTTGGCCCTTCCCAACTGGCACACGCCCATAAGCTCTGCTTGTAGGCGGGTGAAGTTCAAAGGGATCTCTCGCGAGATCCCTTTTTTATTGCTAGTGCTGTAATAGATTGGTTTTAGAGTGCAAATCCAAATGCGGATTTGAATTGAGCGGCGATTTCGTCTTTACTCATTTGATGATTTTGTGGTCCCTGATGGGTAATCTTGATTGAGCCCATCAAGCTGGCCAATCGACCAGTAGTATCCCAATCCATGCCATTTTCTAGTCCAAACAGTAAGCCACCCCTAAATGCGTCACCGCAACCGGTTGGGTCAACCACTTTTGCTGCTGGTACTGGTGGAATTGCGATGCATTTACCCTCAAAGTAGATATCCGCACCTTCAGCACCCTTGGTAACGATGAGGGCTTTGACTCTTTCGGCTACTTTTGGCAGGCTCAGACCTGTTCTTTGGGAAAGCATTTCGCCTTCATAGTCATTTACAGCAAGGTAGCTTGCAATATCTACGAGCTCTAACAGTTCTGGACCATTGAACATTGGCAAACCTTGGCCTGGATCAAATACAAATGGAATCCCCGCTTCAGCTAGCTGGTGGCAGTGTTCCCACATTCCTTGACGACCATCTGGAGCAACGATTCCGAATTTAGCCGCAGCTTTCGCATTCTTGCTGCGCTCAGAAACCACTGTGGAAACTTGGTTTAAATGAGACTCGCCCATTGCACCAGGATGAAAGGCGGTAATTTGGTTGTTAGCTTGATCGGTAGTGATCATGGCTTGGGCAGTAAATGCCTGCTCAATCTGACGAATATGCGTTACATCAATCTTGAGCTGCGCAAGGCGAGTGAGATAAGGAATTGCATCGCCACCAACGGTTGCCATGATGACAGGGTCGCCACCAAGCAGATTGAGGTTGTAAGCAATATTGCCTGCACAACCACCAAATTCACGGCGCATTGTCGGAACTAGGAAGGCGACGTTGAGGATATGAATCTGCTCTGGCAGGATTTGATCGGCAAATTTGCCTTCAAAGTTCATGATGGTGTCGTAAGCGATAGAACCGCAGATCAAGCTGGCCATAAATAATTACTTTCTAATAAAAATCAATTGGAATGAGTGTGAAATAGGGTTTGCCGTCTATTTTTCAGGGTAAAAAATTCTGACGCGATAGCCTGCAGCATTTTGAGGAAGCGTAATCAGTAATTCAGAATGAAAAATTTCTCCAGAAGGTGCGCCCTGTCTTAAAAATTCAGGATGTGATTCTTGCCAAGCGCTTGGTAACCACTCTTGCGGAGTAAATTGCATCGTTTTGATTTCAGATTCCTCTGCATCGGTGAGAGAAATTTCTAAATTTGGGAATAAAACAGAGATCGCAAGACGATTTTGTATTTCAACTTGCAGTGCAGATTGATTTGAAGCGTTTTTAAGGCCCTCTCGCGCGTTTTCAGGCGAAAGAGTAACCGAAGTTATTTTCCAAGCGGCAAAATCGCTTACAGAGCGATTTACACACCCTAGTGCACGACACAATTGTTCATCCAACTTCTGCAGAAGAGAAAAAGCACTTGTTGCAATCGCGGGAGAGCTGCCATCAACACGAGTTGCTAGCGTTGGCAGTAGAGAATTTCTAGAAAGATGCTCGCCAAAAACAATCAGCAAGAGGAAAAAAAGACTGAGAAGAATTAATTTAAGACTTTTTTTTTGAGCCGGCACCGAGGTGTCTGAGTTTTTAGCAGTCAAGCTTGCTTCATCACCCTTTGCGGGTAGAGTGCCGTGCAAGCAGACCCAGCCTTCACTTTCTTTCCAGACCGAAAGGGTTAACCATTGGCTGTAAGTAGCAATCACTTCTTCTGCTTGACGAGCCAGAACGCCTGAGAGAACAATTTTCCCACCCGGGCGCATCTTGTTTACCAAGGCTGGAGCTAAAACTTGTAGTGGATTAGCCAAAATATTAGCCATCACGATGTCGTATTTGGTTTCTGCTGCAAGTTCTGGCGCATTTTCGTTTGGCAGAACAAAACGAATAGTCGTATTGTTAATTTCTGCGTTGCTACGTGCTGCAACCATGGCTTGTGGATCAATATCAGTGCCAACCACAGGTTTGCAACCCAGTTTGGCGGCGGCAATGGCCAGAATTCCAGATCCACAGCCATAATCTAAGAGACTTTGGTTCTCAAGTTGTGTGTTTTGTTCAAGCCAAAGTAAGCAAAGATGGGTCGTTGGATGGCTGCCAGTCCCAAATGCCAGTCCTGGATCTACTGCTAAACAAATTGCATTTGGATCTGCAGGTGCTTCATGCCAAGATGGCACCACCCAAATACGTTCACCAATCTGAATCGGGGCAAATTGACTTTGGGTTAAACGAACCCAATCTTGCTCTTCAACGATCTTTTGTTCTGGCGCTGGAAGATTGAATCCAGCTTCCTTGAGAGATGCTAGTAGCTCGGGAATGAAGTTCTCTGCATCTGAGTTATCCAACTCAGGATTAAACAGCGCGGTTACCGAAGAGCGATCCCATGCTTGAACTTCTGGTGATAGCCCGGGTTCGCCATAAAGTGGGTTTTCATCGTAACCACCTGCAGCATCATCTTCAACAGTGACAGAGAGTGCGCCCACTTCCAACAAGGCATCACCCAAAGGCTCTGCAATCTCTGCTGGGACCGTGAAAACAAGTTCACGATAGGACATGCTTACTCCAAATCAACATCAATTGACCTTCGGTTTAGGGCTTACCGCGACTGGCGGCTTGCTCTTCGAGGCGGTGCTCCAGATAGTGAATGCTGGTTCCACCTTCCATGAAGTTCGGATCGAGCATCAGTTCACGATGAAGAGGGACATTGGTTGTAATGCCATCAATCACCATCTCAGAAAGTGCGATTTGCATACGACGGATCGCTTGCTCGCGAGTATTGCCGTAAGAAATCAACTTACCAATCATGGAGTCGTAATTGGATGGCACTACATAACCGCTATAGGCATGTGAGTCGACACGAATACCAGGACCTCCTGGCATATGGAATGAACCAATTTTGCCTGGGCTTGGTGTGAACTTGAATGGATCTTCGGCATTGAGACGACATTCAATGGCATGACCACGGAAAACGATGTCTTTTTGGCGATAGCTGAGTTTTAAGCCGGCAGCGATACGAATTTGTTCTTGAACGATATCAACGCCAGTAATCATTTCAGTCACTGGGTGCTCTACTTGAACGCGGGTATTCATCTCAATGAAGAAAAATTCATTGTCTTCATACAAGAATTCAAAAGTACCGGCGCCGCGATAGCCAATTTTTCTACAGGCTTCAGCACAGCGCTCACCGATTTTGGCGATCAAGCGACGATCAATACCTGGCGCCGGAGCTTCTTCAATCACTTTTTGGTGACGACGTTGCATTGAGCAATCGCGCTCGCCTAACCAAATCGCATTGCCATGGGTATCGGCCAAAATCTGAATCTCGACGTGGCGAGGTTTCTCCAGAAACTTCTCCATATAGACTTCTGGGTTGCCAAAAGCACGACCAGCTTCTTCTTTGGTCATGTTTACTGCATTTAGTAAGGCAGCTTCGGTATGCACGACGCGCATACCGCGACCACCACCACCACCCGCAGCTTTAATAATGACTGGGTAGCCCACTTTTTTTGCAGTAGCAATAATTTCTTTTGGATTGTCGGGTAATGCGCCTTCAGATCCAGGAACGCAAGGAACGCCCGCTTTAATCATGGCGCGCTTAGCTGAAACCTTGTCGCCCATCAGGCGAATCGAGGCTGCAGTAGGACCAATGAAGGCAAAACCCGATTTCTCAACACGTTCAGCGAAGTCGGCATTCTCGGAGAGAAAACCATAGCCTGGATGAATTGCTTCAGCATCAGTCACTTCCGCTGCTGAAATGATGGCGGGCATATTAAGGTAGCTAAGTGGTGATGGGGCAGGCCCAATGCAGACTGCTTCGTCTGCAAGCTTCACATATTTAGCTTCTTTATCTGCGGTCGAGTAGACCACCACAGTTTTAATTCCCAACTCGCGACATGCGCGTTGGATACGGAGAGCAATTTCTCCGCGATTGGCAATCAGAATCTTATCGAACATGTCGGCTCTGAGTTAAGTAACGGTGGATTGGAGTAGATCTAAAGATGATCAAGTATGAAGAGTAATTAAGCGATGATGAATAGCGGTTGGTCAAACTCAACACCTTGACCGTTTTCACACAGAATTTGCTTAATAACACCTGCTTGCTCAGATTCGATCTCATTCAGGAGCTTCATCGCTTCAATAATGCAGAGCGTTTGACCCACTTTAACTGTGTCGCCTACTTTGACGAAATCTGGAGACTCAGGATTAGGTGCGCGGTAGAAAGTGCCTACCATCGGTGAGCGTGCTACAAAACCAGTTTCAGCAGGAGCCTCTTCAGCTACTGGGGTAGCCTGTGCGACTGCGGGAGTAGCTTGCGTTGCCTGAACAGGCGCTGGATTGGCATAAACCACTTGACCAGCGGGTGCTGGAGATCCAGCATTCACAATACGAACACGATCTTCACCTTCATTAACTTCTAATTCAGAAATTCCTGATTCAGAAACAAGGTCAATTAGGGTTTTCAGTTTTCTCAGATCCATGGAAAAGCTTCCTCTCTTGTAATGCTTAATTAATCTTTATTTTTGTAAACGCGCGATTGCTGCTTGTAGTGCTAATTCGTAACCAATGGCACCCAAACCACAAATCACGCCAGTGGCGATGTCAGATAGGTAAGAATGCTTCCTAAATTCTTCACGTTGGTGAATATTCGATAGGTGTATTTCAGTAAAAGGGATCGCAACTCCAGCCAATGCATCACGTAAAGCAACGCTGGTATGGGTAAAAGCACCTGGATTGATGATGATGAAATCCACCCCATCTTGTTTAGCCTTTTGAACTCGGTCAATTAGTTCGCCTTCATGATTACTTTGAAAGGTGGATAAATCGACTGAATTGGACTTAGCGATTGCGCCAAGCTTTGAATGAATATCTTCTAGAGTAGTTTTGCCGTAAATCTCTGGCTCACGGCTTCCTAGCAGGTTAAGGTTAGGGCCTTGGATAACGAGAATTGAAGTATTTTTCGACATAGATCGATATTTTTAGAGGCAGTTAGGTTTAATTACATTAATAAAGCTTTTCTCTAAAACTGCTTACTCTATGAAGAATTCTCTTCACCAAGCACAGGGAAAGTATACCCCTAGAATCTTTGGATAGATTCAAAAATGATTCAAAAAAATAGCCCTTTTTCTAATTTTAAGAGCAGATATTGCTAAATAGAGGGTCACCTAAGGGTGAATAAAGATCTTAAAAGTAGCTTATAAAGCTGATTTAATAGCACTTCTGAGCTCTTCTTCGCTTATCTTTCCTAATTTGCTGTTTGTGGCCTTACCTTGTGGATTGATGATGATGGTGTACGGAAGTGCGCCTTGGCTATTCCCCATCTGCTTGGACAAGTTGCTGCCTTCTAGGCCACCAATGACGATTGGGTAAGAAACAGGCGTTTTTTCAAGGAATTCACGAATGTTAGAGGGTGAATCAATGCCAATGCCGACAAATAAGACATTTTGACTCTTAAATTCTTGCTGTAGTTTGTCCAAAGTAGGCATTTCTTCCACGCAAGGGGGGCACCAGGAAGCCCAAAAGTTCACAACCAAGACTTTTCCGCGCCATTGATCAGTGTCAACCGATTTTCCATTGGGCGTTTGCCATGGGTTGGCAAAAAAGGCTTTGATAGCGGGATCATTTGCTAGGCCAGCTGTATAAATCCATTGCGAAGTCAGGACTCCTGCCACGAGGGCTGCAAGACTAATTCCGGCGATGCTAATCCACTGTCTTCGGTTCATTGCTACTCCTTAGCTAAAATTCCCCAATGCATATTCATATCTTGGGCATTTGCGGTACTTTCATGGGCGGCATTGCCGCAATCGCTCGGCAAGCCGGACATCGCGTTACTGGCTGTGATGCCAACGTGTATCCACCTATGAGCACACAGCTTGAAGCACAAGGCATCGAGCTCATCGAGGGATTCTCGCCTGATCAATTATTACAGTTTGAAACGATGCCAGATTTATTTGTGATCGGTAATGTCGTTTCTCGTGGCAATCCATTGATGGAGGCCATTCTGAATCAAGGGCTTCCTTACACCTCTGGACCACAATGGCTGGGCGAGCAAGTGCTGTTTGGTCGACATGTGTTGGCTGTTGCCGGCACGCACGGTAAAACAACTACCTCAGCGATGTTGGCTTGGATTTTGGAGTTCAATGATTACAAGCCAGGTTACTTAATTGGTGGGGTGCCTTTGAATTTCACGGTATCTGCCCGTTTAGGCGAAAGCAAATATTTTGTTATTGAAGCTGACGAATACGACACGGCCTTTTTTGATAAGCGCAGTAAGTTTGTCCACTATCGTCCGCGCACGGCTTTATTAAATAATCTTGAGTTTGATCACGCTGATATTTTTGCTGATCTTGCTGCAATCGAAACACAGTTTCATCATTTAGTGCGTACTGTTCCGGGAAACGGTCTTGTCGTCGTGAATGGTGAGGAGCCTGCTTTAGAAAGAGTAATCGCACGAGGTGTTTGGGCGCCGGTGGAAAAGTTTGGTCAAGATAAGCAAAATGCCTGGTCTTTGATTTCGCAAGATGCTGATGGCTTTATTGTTTTGCAAAATGGCAAAGAGGTCGCCACTGTAACTTGGGCTTCAGACTCTGGTGTTATGGGTCGTCATAATCAACTGAATGCATTAGCTGCTATTGCATCCGCAAATCACATTGGCATTTCACCAGCTAATTCTGCGCGGGCTTTAGCTGAATTCAAAAATGTGAAGCGTCGATTAGAGACGATTGGTGTAGCAAACGATGTGACCGTCTATGATGATTTTGCGCACCACCCAACAGCGATTACTACTACGGTAGATGGCTTACGTCGTCGTGTAGGGCAGTCTCGAATTTTGGCAGTGTTAGAGCCTCGATCCAATACGATGAAACTCGGTGTCATGAAAGCCCAGTTGCCTAATAGTCTAGAGGCAGCCGATAAGGTTTTTGCCTATGGCGCTAGCGTTGGTAAAGAATCTTTGGGATGGGATCTGAAAGAAGTTCTATCCCCCTTAAATACAAAAGACAGTGATCGTGCTATGGCCTTTGATGATCTATCTGCATTGGTTAAGGCTGTTGCCAATGAAGCAAAGCCTGGTGATCATATTTTGGTGATGAGTAACGGCGGATTTGGTGGAGTGCACCAAAAAATATTGACTGCAATTCAAGAGAGAGTAGGGTAATCGGCATGAGATTAAAAGACAAAGTCGCCATCATTACTGGTGCTGCAAAAGGTATCGGATTTGCAACTGCGAAGCGATTTGCCGAAGAGGGTGCAAAAGTCATCATTGCGGATGTGAATCCAGATGCAGTTAAAGTCGCTGCCGATCTGATTCCTGGCGCTGAAGGTTATGTCGTCAATGTGACAGACCGCGCGAGTATTGAGGCGGCAGTTGATCAAATCATGCAACGCCATGGCCGTATTGATATCTTGATTAATAACGCTGGCATTACTCAGGATGCGCGCTTGGTCAAAATGACTGAAGCGCAATTTGATACGGTGATTGATGTCAATCTCAAAGGTGTGTTCAATTGCACTCAGTTGGTGGTGCCGCATATGTTGGAAGCTGGTAAAGGCGCTGTTGTTAATGCTTCGAGCGTCGTTGGAATTTATGGAAACTTTGGTCAGACCAACTATTCAGCTACAAAGTTTGGCGTGATTGGGTTTACAAAAACTTGGGCACGAGAATTAGGTGCAAAAGGTATTCGGGTAAATGCAGTGTGCCCAGGATTTATTGCTACTGAGATGGTGAAAGCCATGCCAGAAAATATATTGAAAGATATTGAAAGACGCAGTTGGCTAGGTCGCTTGGGCACTCCCGAAGAAATGGCGAACGTATATCTGTTTCTTGCAAGTGATGAGGCCAGCTATGTCAATGGCGTAGCGCTTGAGGCCAGTGGCGGGATCTCACTCTAAGCATGCATCTTTTATATGAAGAGGGTGGCGACATCAAAGTCGCCACAGTCCAGTCTGCCTCGGGCGCTGGAGAAGCGGAGTCATGGCAAGCGACTAGCCTTTCTGGCAAGAAGATTAAGTTAAAAGCCAAAGAGGTTTGGTTGCGCTTTGAAAAGCCAGAACCGCAAGCGCTGATGGATGAGGCTCATGCTTTATCCAAAGAGATTGATTTGCAATTCTTGTGGGATTGCGCGCCTGATGAAGAGTTTGGTTTGGTGGATGTTGCTCAGGAGTACTTTGGAGCACAAGCAAGCATTCCTCAGCAGACGGCATTAGCGATTGCCTTGCAAGGTGCGCCAGTATTTTTCCGTCGCAAAGGGCGGGGACGTTTTCAAAGGGCGCCACTCGAGCAATTGCAGGCTGGCTTAGCTGCGCTTGAACGCAAGCAAAAAGAGTTAGAGCAGCAAGCCTCATGGCAAAAAGAGCTTGTTGCTGGTGTGTTTCCGGAAACACTTCTGTCTCAAGCAAATCAACTCCTGTTTTCTCCGGATAAAAACACCTCTGCCTACAAAGCATTGATTGCAGCATGCTCTGAATCAGGGGAGTCGCCAGCGCAGTTGATGATCCGCTGCGGCGCGATTGATTCGCCCTTGCAATATCACCAAGGTATGTTCTTAAAAGCCCATTTCCCTCAGGGTGCCGCGCATGACCAAAGCTTAGTGGTTGAGCAAGCCGCATTAGACGCCGCTATTTCGGAATTACCTTTAGCTGAAGTGAGCGCGTTCTCGATTGATGATTCGGGTACTACTGAAATTGACGATGCTCTATCCGTTACTCTGCTTGAGGGAGGTGGGCATCGTATCGGTATTCATATTGCGGCACCAGGTTTAGTTATCAATAAGGATAGCGACTTAGATCGGGTCGCGCGTACTCGGATGTCTACCGTATATTTTCCTGGTGACAAGATTACGATGTTGCCGGATACGGTGATTGCGCAGTTCTCATTAGATGAGGGTGCTCCTCGCCCAGCTTTATCGATTTATGTGGATATCGATCCGGCTGGAGTAGTAGATAGAGATTCTTTACAGTTGCGTGCGGAGATGGTTCCGATGGGATCTAATCTTCGCTTGGAGAATTTAGAACATCTCGTAACGGAAGAAAGTTTGGCTGATGAATCCGCTAGCTATGCTTATCGTCAAGAGCTCAGTACTTTATGGGTGGCGGCGAAGTTATTGCATGCAGGCCGGCAAGAGCAGCGGGTAGTTAATGGATTGCGTGCCGAGCAATTGGGAGCGTTAGATCCGAATGCATTAGCAAGAGACTTCCATTTTCAAATTAAAGAAGTGGATGGCAGTCAACGGGTTGAGATCACTCCTCGCCAACGCGGCTCAATTCTAGACACTATCGTTGCTGAGTGGATGATTTATTGCAATAGCGCTTCAGGACGTTTGCTAGCGGATCATGGATTGCCAGGGCTATTTCGCACCCAAAAGGGTTGGGGTCCACTGCGCACTCGTATGCAGACGACGCCTGGCCCACATGAGGGGTTGGGTTTGGACTATTACGCTTGGTGCACCTCCCCTTTGCGTCGTTATTCCGATTTAGTAAACCAGTGGCAGTTGATTGCGATAGCGAAGCATGGCATTACTGCCAAGATGGTGGCGCCATTTCCTCCGCGAGATGCTGCTTTGATGGGTATCGCCGCTGACTTTGAGGCTTGTTATTCAGCTTATGGCGAGTACCAAGATCGCTTAGAGAAATATTGGTGTTTGCGCTGGGCTTCTCAGGATGAAGTGCCTAAGCAGGTCTTTGTAAGGCATCTCAAAGAAGGTATGTCTCGAGTAGAGCCCGTCCCATTGCATTTACCAATTCCAGAGTTGGCTACTCACCCTCGTCTGACTCGAGCTGAAGTGAGTATTGCTGATGTAGATCTGTTGCAACTCACTGCGGGAGTTCGGGTTGTTCATATAGAAACTCCAGAAGTTCCTGAGAGTGATGCCAGTCTCGCCTAAGCTAATAGGATTAGTAGGGCGCTTAGATGGTAGTTGGCGCCGGTATCCGTTTGGCTATGCATTAGGCCTGTCTATTCTGGCTCACCTCCTCTTTTTATCATTTCGATGGGGCATGGGGGAGATTGAGAATCGTCGTTTAAACACGCCACTCAGCGTTGTCCTAGTGAATGCCAGTAATCAAGTGGCACCCAAGCAGGCTAATAAATTAGCGCAAGCAGATTTATATGGGGGTGGCAACACGCCCAATCAAGACGCTAGCGCGCTTCACCGCGCAAGACTCGGTGCAGATGCTCGTCTCGAAGTTTTGGAAAAACAGCAAAAACAAATGCTGGCAAAGCTTGAAGCAGATCGAGCGCTATCGGGCGGTCGTAAAAGTGGTGACGAGAAAAGGGCCGCAACTCAACTGAACTCTTTAGAGGCTGAGTTGGCAAAGCGTTTGCAAGTTAATGGTCGCGAGCCTCGTCGTAAGGTCTTGACCGGTGCTAGTACAAAGGCGGTGGTATTTGCGCAATATTACGATGCTATGCGTCAGAAAATAGAGGCTTATGGCAGTGCATTTTTCCCACGAGCCAATGGCCGGCCCTTGTATGGAAGTTTGGTCATTGTCGTAAGCGTAGATGCTCAAGGACGGATTGCCAATAATGCGCAAGGCAGAGATGGTTTGAGTATTGGGCGAAGTTCTGGCAATCCTGAGTTAGATCGCCAAGCCCTAGCCATTATTCGCGCTTCCGCCCCCTTTGGAGCCTTTACAGTAGAAATGCGCAATCAGATTGATATCTTGGATTGGGTCTCGACTTTTGATTTCACACGAGATGGATCTGATCGTTTAGATTTGCGCCCTTAATTCAGCAACGTATTGCGAAATTTCGCTTATCCTGTAGTCAATATGAGCCATCCCACTTCCACTGAGCTGCACACTGATCCCAGTCAATTTCCTGGTGTAGATGTCTATGTGGTTGCAGGTAATCCGATCTCTCACAGTAAATCTCCCGCTATTCATCAACGCTTTGCTCAGCAGTCAAATCAAGTAATGCACTACGGACATTTACAGCCTGCGCTTGATGAATTCAAAGCTGCCGCGCAATCTTTCTTTGCTGCTGGCGGTAAGGGGATGAATGTGACCGTGCCATTTAAGTTGGATGCTCAGGCGCTTGCAGATGTATTAACCCCACGCGCGCAACTTGCTGGTGCTGTAAATACTTTACGCATTGAAGGTGGAAAAATATTTGGGGACAATACTGATGGTGCTGGTATGGTAAGAGACCTATTAGCTCAGGGTATTCAAATTAAAGGTGCCCGAATTTTATTATTGGGCGCGGGTGGCGCTTCTCGCGGAGTGCTTGGTCCTTTGCTGGAGCAATCACCCAAAGAGCTCATCATTGCCAATCGATCCAATGCTAAGGCTGATGAATTAGTTCAATTATTTAGCGGCTTGGCTACCTCACTGAATGTTGTATTGCGGGCGGTTACCTTGAGTGAGTTGGAGGATTCGAGCAAAACAAACGCCGCTGTTGATTTGGTGATTAATGCTACAGCCGCCGGTCTCTCTAATGAGTCCCCCATCAATGATGCGGCAGCCAGCAATCTCTTTACTCCACAGTCTTTTGCCTACGATATGGTCTACGGCAAAGTCACAGCATTTATGCAACAAGCATTGCATCGTGGCGCACGGGTTAGTGATGGCTTGGGTATGTTGGTAGAGCAAGCAGCAGATGCCTTCTTAATTTGGCGTGGCGCGAAGCTTGCTGATGCAATTGATTCTCGCGCGGTATTGGCGGAACTGCGTACTTCCTAATCTTTAGCTGAGCTTCGATGCGCTGGCTTCGTTACCTTCTGAAGTGTTTACTTGGCGGATTTATCGCTATGCAAATCTATTTTGTAATTCAGATTGGAATGTGGGCAGCGCTTGATCCTAGTAGTACTGCGTTTCAGAGGGCCGAACGTTGGCGACTGTGTGGGCTCAATTGGTCTTGTCCAATACAGTCATCTTGGGTTCCTTACGACAAAATCTCTAATAATCTCAAGCGTGCTGTTTTAGTGAGTGAGGATGATATTTTCTTTCAGCATATGGGTGTGCGGTTTGAGGATATGCAAAAAGCCTGGACAAAGAATCAGCAAGGTAGCGCTAGATCTAAAACTGCTTTGCGTGGTGGCTCCACGATTACGCAGCAGCTCGCAAAGAATCTCTTCCTTTCTTCTGAGCAAAATTATTTTCGTAAGGCGCAGGAACTCATCATTACAGGTCTGCTTGAGGTCATGCTACCTAAGCAGAGATTGTTTGAAATTTATTTGAATTCAGTGGAGTGGGGCGAGGGCATCTTTGGAATCGGCGCTGCCTCTCAGCATTACTATGGCATTAAGCCCGCATCACTTGATCGAGAACAGTCAGCAGCTTTAGCCTCCGCATTGCCAGCACCGAAGTGTTTCGACAAAGTGCAATACTGCCGCAAGGCCAATATTCACTTCCCTACAAGACAAGACTTTATTTTAGAAAATATGGATAGGGTGGCTTTAACACCCATGCAGAGAGCCAAACCCCGCTAGTTTTATTTGCTAGTCGCTGCTCGCAGGGCATCTCTCGTAGTAATAGCTACTTTTCTAGCTGCCTCAGCAAAATCATTGCCAGAGCTGGCATACAAGATTGCTCTGGAAGAGTTGATCATCATGCCTCTACCCGGCTGATTCGGAATGCTGCCAGCTTTGACGGTGGCATCAATATCACCGCCTTGAGCGCCAATACCAGGGATCAGTAAGGGCATCTCGCCCACAATAGCTCGCACCTTGGCTATTTCTTCGGGGAAGGTTGCACCAACTACGAGACTGATTTGGCCAGAGGCATTCCATTTTTGTGCGGCTAGCTTGGCAACATGTAGGTATAGAGGTTCGCCACCAGGTGACACATTCAAGAATTGAAGGTCGGAACCACCTGGGTTTGAGGTACGACATAAAACAATCACGCCTTTACCAGCATGCTTTAGATAAGGCTCGATAGTGTCAAAGCCCATGTAAGGGTTGACGGTGACCGCATCTGCGCCATAGCGCTCAAAAGCCTCTAAGGCGTAGTGATCTGCCGTACTACCGATGTCACCGCGCTTGGAGTCCAAGATGACAGGGATATGGGGATATTTGTCTTTAAGGTATCGAGTCAGTTTTTCAAGTTGGGCTTCAGCTCTTTGGGAGGCAAAGTAGGCGAACTGGGGCTTAAAAGAACAGGCGGTATCTGCAGTAGCATCAGCAATCTCGCGGCAGAACTCAAAAATTCCCTCAGGCTTACCTTGGAATGACGCAGGCAAGCGCTTGGGATCTGGGTCAAAGCCCATACACAACATACTGCCTTGGGAAGCCCATGCGGACTGGAGTTGTTGGGTAAAGGTATTTGGACTGGAGTTCATTGGGATTGGCTTATTTTAGTGAAACTGTCATGTTCTATAGGATAAACTAGCGCACATTCCTTAGGAGTTCACCATGATCAACTTGTTCGTCCTGCAAAATGGCCGCCTCTCTCAAGAGCAAGTGGAAGATCGCAATGAATTGTTGCAATACTCCAACCCTATCTGGATCGACGTCGTTGATCCTGAGGAGGAGGAGCTTCTCTGGATTAAAGAGGCTTTTGGCGTCCTTTTGCCTGAATTAGATGATTTGGGTGACTTAGAAGCTTCCGCACGTTATTTCGAGGCTGACGACGGCCACCTCCACATCCGCACTGATTTCTTGTTGGATGAAGAAGAAACTTCACGCAACGTACGAGTTGCTTTTGTCATGACCAAACAAGTCTTGTTCTCTATTCATGATGAGGACTTGCCAGTATTCCGCTTGGTGCGTTTGCGCGCGCGTTTACGCCCAGGTTCGGTGAGCAATGCGAAAGACGTTTTACTCGACTTGTATTCCACTGATGCCGAGTATTCTGCTGACGCTTTAGAAGAGGTTTATGAAAACCTAGAGCAAGCAGGTAAACGCGTTCTGCAAGATGACATTACCGATAATGATGCAGAAGAAGTGCTCGAAACGATTGCTAAGGAAGAGGACACCAACGGACGCATTCGTCGCAACGTGATGGATACCCGTCGTGCACTATCTTTCTTAATGCGTAGCAAATTATTGTCTGATGAGCAGCAAGAAGAAGCGCGTCAGATTTTGCGAGATATTGATTCACTAGAAAACCATACCGCGTTCTTGTTCGATAAGATTAACTTCTTGATGGATGCGACAGTGGGTTTTATTAACTTGAACCAAAGTAAAATCATCAAGATCTTCTCGGTGGTATCCGTTGCCTTAATGCCGCCTACTTTGTTAGCGAGTGTATGGGGAATGAACTTCCGCTACATGCCAGAGCTTGAACAAACTTGGGGTTATCCAGTTGCCATTCTTTCAATGGTGATTTCTGCGATGATTCCTTTATGGTACTTCCGCCACAAAGGCTGGCTGAGCTCACGCTAATTTTGTAGTGCTCACTATTGTACTAATGCAATAGCCCACTAGGCATTTTTTGGTTTGAGTAATTCTAAAAATTGAGAGAGTGCAAAATCACGCGCTTGTTCTCGTACTATTTGACGATCGCCCTGAAAATGCTTGGTCAGTGTGGCGGTATTAATCACATCATATCCAACGCTCTCTTTGATTGCCCAGCCAAAGCAGACGGTACCAACTGGTTTTCCTGCTGAACCACCTGTTGGACCAGCGATGCCAGTAATGGAAATGGCGGCGTTGACATTCGCATTGCGTAGCGCGCCTTCGGCCATGGCTTTGGCGACTTGTTCGCTGACTGCGCCAAATGACTCAATCGTTTCCATTGGAACATCTAAGCATTCGGATTTCGCGGCATTGCTGTAGGTGATATATCCCCGCTCCAGCCAATCGCTAGAACCTGCTAAGTCCGTGAGGGTCGCGCAGACAAGGCCGCCAGTGCAGGATTCAGCTAAAGCAATTTTCCAACCCCGATTGATGAGAGTCAGGGCTACAGCTCTGGCTAACTCATGCTGAGGATCATTATTATTTTTCATAGGACGTAGCTCAATCCAATCTGTAACAGTGTGATGGTGAGTAGGGTAAAAAATGCAGCGGCTAAATCATCGGCAATGATTCCAAAGCCGCGCCATAAAATTAAGCCACTACTTGACCGGGCAGAATCATTGCCACCTTCTAAGTGTTTAAAGTGTCGATCGATCATTCCAATCGGCCCAGGTTTCACGGCATCAAAAAATCGGAATAGTGCAAATGCCAAAATTTGCATCCATAAGTTTGCCGGCATGATGAAAATCAATACGAGCCAGAAGGCGACTATTTCATCCCACACAATTCCGCCAAAATCTTTTTTACCTAACTCTTCGCTCACTTGTCCGCAGATCCAGCAACCCAGCAGAACTCCTAGGCTAATGATCCATAACCATGCTTCTGTGGATAGAAAATACTCGCCCAGCAGAAATGCAGCCCAAGCCCACAGTGTTCCTACGGTGCCTGGCGCGAATGGCGCTAAACCACTACCCAAGCCGAAAGCAAGGGCGCGACTCGGTTTGCTAAATACCCACTTGAAGCTAGGAATCAATGTGGGGGAGCTCGGTGTATTGGATTGGGTATTCATGCGAAATGATCAAAGGATTTCAGTAGTAAATCCGCTGCTTGAGCATTTAATTCTTTTCCATTGCTATCAATGATGTGTATTGCAGATCCTGAGTGTTGCATAGATTTGATGCTACCAATTTGGGTAAGCGGAATATCTAGGTCTGCACTGATTTTGGCAATGGCATCCCTTTTACCAATTGGGGCCGTAAAGCACAGCTCGTAATCATCCCCGCCACTCGCAGCATATAGATTTTGAATGACTGGTGACTGCTTGCGCAGTGTGGCAGATTTTGGGAGGCGGTCTAAATAGATTTCAGCATCTTTATTCGATTGCTTGAGGATATGTTTTAGGTCGCCCAGCAAGCCATCTGAGATATCTAGGGCCGAGTTGGCAAGATCTCTTAAGGCAATGCCCAAATTAATTCTGGGGATGGGTTGATGCATGCGAACCTCAACGCTCGCTAAATCTTCACCGGGTAATTGAATTTCATGACGCAGTGCAGCAAGAGCAAGCCTGGCATCGCCAACAAAACCCGACACCCAAATATCATCGCCGTCCAATGCCCCCGATCTATAAATGGCCTTGTCCTTCGGAATACTTCCAAAAGCAGTGATGCAAATATTGAGCGGGCCAGCGGTAGTGTCACCTCCAATGAGTGGGCAAGCATATTGGTTGGCGATTGAAAATAATCCCTTGCTGAAGGCCTCTAACCAAGCTGGATTGGACTCTGGTAAGGCCAGCGCTAGAGTGAAGCCTTCAGGCTTGGCGCCCATGGCAGCTAGGTCTGAGAGGTTGACAGCTAGGGCTTTCCAGCCTAGCCATTCTGGATTAGCATCTGCAAAAAAATGCCGTCCGCAGACCAGCATATCGCTGGTAATCGCAATTTCTTCAGCTGAGGTGGTCTTTAGAAGGGCGCAGTCATCGCCAATTCCCAGTTTCACTGAGCTGGGGTGATTGGCAAGCATCAGATCTGACTGCGTTTTAAAGAAACGCTGGATCAGGTCAAATTCGCCAATTGAGGAAGATTGAGAATGCATGCCCCATTTTATGGCTCTTGGCAGTCTTGCATCCGAGAGGAATAGAATTAGAAGCTTGAATAAGTCTGATTGATGAGTGAACTGATGAGTAAACCAAGCAATAGCACCAAAGAACAACAAATAGCGGATTTAAGAGCAGCTGCTCTCCACTATCACGAGTTTCCTGTTCCGGGAAAAATCGAAATTGCCCCAACCAAGCAGTTAACCAATCAGCGGGACTTAGCGTTAGCCTATACGCCAGGCGTTGCCGCAGCCTGCGAAGAGATTGTTAAAGACCCTGCTAATGCATTCCGTTACACAGCACGCGGTAATTTGGTTGGTGTGATTACCAACGGCACGGCAGTCTTGGGTTTAGGAAATATTGGTCCATTGGCAAGTAAGCCAGTGATGGAAGGTAAGGCAGTACTCTTTAAGAAATTTGCTGGCATTGATGTTTTCGATATTGAAGTGAATGAAAACGATCCAGATAAGTTAGTTGAAATTATTGCAGCACTTGAGCCAACTTTTGGCGGTATCAATTTAGAAGATATCAAAGCGCCAGATTGTTTTGTGGTCGAACGCAAGTTACAAGCTCGCATGAAGATCCCTGTCTTTCATGATGATCAACATGGCACTGCGATTGTGGTTGCTGCGGCGATTCTCAATGGCTTAAAAGTAGTTGGCAAAGATGTTGCTAATGTGAAGTTGGTTACATCTGGCGCTGGTGCCGCAGCTTTAGCTTGTTTGGATCTATTAGTTGATCTTGGTATCCCCCGAAAGAATATTTGGGTAACAGACTTAGCTGGTGTTGCTTATAAAGGCCGTAAAGAATTAATGGATCCTGAGAAAGAGCCGTTCTGCCAAGAGACAGAATTGCGTACGCTCGATCAAGCAATTGAAGGTGCGGATATTTTCTTAGGTCTTTCTGCTGGCGGTGTTCTCAAGCAAGACATGGTGAAGAAGATGGCGCCTAAGCCATTGGTTTACGCCTTAGCAAATCCAACTCCTGAGATTCTTCCTGAGGAAGTGAAAGAAGTTCGTCCTGATGCTGTGATGGCGACTGGTCGTACTGATTATCCGAACCAAGTCAATAATGTTTTGTGTTTCCCATTCATCTTCCGTGGCGCATTAGATGTTGGTGCTACTACCATTACGCGTGGCATGGAAGTAGCGGCAGTGAAGGCTGTGGCAGAGTTGGCGCAGGCTGAGCAGAGCGAAATAGTGACCTCGGTATATGGCATTGAGAATTTATCTTTTGGTCCAGAGTATTTAATTCCGAAACCATTTGACCCGCGTCTGATTACCGTCATCGCACCTGCGGTTGCTAAAGCGGCAATGGATGATGGTGTCGCTCAACGTCCAATTAAAGACTTTGATGCTTACCGCAATCAGTTGCAACAATTTGTGTACCACTCTGGTACTTTGATGAAGCCACTGTTTAGTATTGCGAAACGTGTGCCTGCCGCTCAAAAACGTATCATATTTGCCGAGGGTGAAGATGAGCGCGTACTGCGTGCAGTTCAAATCATTATTGATGAGCATTTAGCTACCCCAATTTTGATTGGACGCCCAGCCGTCATTGAGCATCGTATTGGCAAGTTTGGGTTGCGTATTAAAGCTGGCGAAGACTTTGAGATCGTAAACCCAGAGAATGATTCACGCTTCCGCGATTTCTGGCAAACCTATTTGGCTTTGACTGAGCGCAAAGGCGTTACCGAATCATTTGCTAAGTTAGAAATGCGACGTCGCAACAGTTTAATTGGCTCAATGTTGATTACTAAAGGCATGGCTGATGGCATGATTTGTGGAACCATTGGTAATTCATCGACGCATTTGAAATATGTCGATGAAGTAGTAGGTCGTGAGCCTGGTGCCAATGTTTATGGCGCTATGTCTGGATTGATTTTGCCAGGTCGCCAAGTATTCTTGGTTGATACCCATGTCAATATTGATCCAACTGCAGAGCAACTAGCTGAATTGACATTAATGGCTGCGAGTGAAATGCGTAAATTGGGTATAGCTCCCAAGGTTGCACTCCTGTCCCACTCGAACTTTGGTTCAAGCAGTGCTCCATCCGCAATCAAAATGCGTGAAGTATTGGCTTTGATTCAAAAAGCAGATCCAACTCTTGAGGTGGATGGTGAAATGCATGGCGATAGCGCTTTGGATGAAACCATTCGTGCTAGCGCAGTTACTTCATCCACTTTAAAAGGCGATGCCAACTTGCTAGTGCTGCCTAATATTGATGCCGCAAACATTTCTTATAACTTGTTAAAGACCGCTGCTGGTAATGGTATTGCGATTGGCCCACTACTCTTGGGTGCTGCTAAGCCGATTCATATTCTCACGCCATCTGCTACTGTGCGACGTATCGTCAATGTGACTACTTTGGCGGTAGTTGAGGCAGCAAGTAACGCTAGGGGTGTGGCTTAAGAATTAAATATTGGCTTTTATTTATGTTAGTTAGCAATAACTAACATAAATAATTATTATATAAATCAATGGTTTATATAAAATGCACTGTAATTGGGCTTGATTTGATGACGTGTTAAGGGTAACCTAGCATCCATCATGAATAATCGCTCTGAAAACAGCACTACAGTAGGCTTTGACGAACACAGTCGGGCTGAAAGTTGGGATAGTAACGATCGACTTGAAACCGAGTCTCCGGCAGCCAACATCTACGCTGAGGGTGGTTTATCTCGTTTACAAACCTATGCAGCAAATCAAGTTTCGGGGAAAAAAGTGACAGCTTCTTGGCGTGCCGCTTTGGCCGTTCGCGATGCCGGACCGCCGGCAATGTTGCGCAGTGTGCGCCCTAATATCGTTCAATCTATTCGTGCTTTCCGCACTCCTGACCTTCAGGAAGCGGCCACTGAGCTTGGCCAACATTTCATTTACGCAAATTGTGCAAATGCAATGACAAAAGGCGAAGTTTTAGAAGCGATTGCGATTGCTTACACCTTCACAAAGCAGCAGGCGAAGAATTTCGATCCTTTGCTCGATGCTTTGACAACGACTGTTGATAAGTCTGGCCCACAGCCAGGATTCGTAGTGGTGCTCGAAGGCTTGCCTTGCACACAGAAGTTTGACAAAGAAGCTCGTGAGACTCTGCTTGACGTGTTCCGTGATGCTGTTGACTTCTGGTCTGAGCGTCGCACACCCTATCGCGTGTTTTACTCTTTTGCTTAGTCACTGAGTTTTAACAAGTTAAGCGGTAAAGCCAGAAAATAGCAAAAATCGCCTCTATTTGAGGCGATTTTGTATTTCTGGACCCCAAACGCTGTGTACGGCAGTAATTGCCACAATTCCAGCAGTCTCAGTCCGTAGGACTCGGTCACCCAAAGAGACAATTTGATAGCCGGCCGCTTCAGCTTGAGCCTCTTCTTCTGGAGAATGCCCACCTTCTGGCCCAATCATCAAAATTAGATCCTGTGGTGGGCTATCAATTAATACTGAATACAGGCTTTTATCAGTATCAGGGCTTAAAAGTAGCTTAAGTTGAGCTTTTTGTGGCTTCTGTAGGTAACTTTCAAAACTTTGTACAGGCTCTACAGTGGCTAACACTGTGCGATCACATTGTTCGCATGCGGCTTGAACGATGCCCTCCCAGTGTAGAAGGCGTTTTTGAGCCCGCTCAGCATCACTTGAGCGCGTTAATTTGATTACTGAGCGCTCACATTGCAATGGTGCAATCACCTGAGCGCCGGTCTCTATGGCCTTCTCAACTACCCAGTCCATCTTGTCACCCCCAGCAAGTCCTTGTGCCAGGGTAATGGCATAAGGACTCTCGCGATGGATATCTTGGTGAATGTCGCTAAGCTCTGCCTCTCCCGATTTATTGCTTAGCGAGAGGAGCTTGGCCTGGGCAATATGACCCTTTCCATCGAAGATGGGGAAGAATTCACCAACTTGGATGCGACGGACGCGCAAGTGATGCGCAAGCTCTGGAGTGAGGATATTTGGCTTTTGGGTTTCCCATGGGCCGGGAAGATAAAATTGAGGCATTACTGAAATATAGCTAATTAATTTCCAAGAGACCTAATTTACGATGTCAAACCTTCAAATTCGCATGGCCAACGCCATTCGTGCTTTATCCATGGATGCAGTTCAACAAGCCAATTCTGGACACCCTGGTATGCCGATGGGTATGGCTGATATTGCAGTCGGCCTCTGGAATGAACATTTGCAACACAATCCAACAGATCCGCATTGGATGAATCGCGATCGCTTTGTTTTGTCTAACGGCCATGGCTCAATGTTGCTGTATTCACTTTTACATCTCACCGGTTACGACTTGCCGATGAGTGAGTTGAAAAATTTCCGTCAGTTGCATAGTAAAACTGCGGGCCATCCTGAGTATGGTGTTACGCCCGGAGTAGAAACAACTACTGGTCCTTTGGGCCAAGGAATTTCTAATGCAGTGGGTATGGCGCTTGCCGAGAAATTATTAGCAGCGGAATTTAATCGCCCAGGTTATGACATCGTTGACCATTACACCTATGTATTTTTGGGTGATGGTTGCTTGATGGAAGGCATCAGCCATGAGGTATGTTCTTTGGCTGGCACACTGAAGCTAAATAAACTCATCGCACTTTGGGATGACAACGGTATTTCGATTGATGGCAAAGTAGTTTCTTGGTTTAACGAAGATACGCCAAAACGTTTTGAAGCTTACGGTTGGAATGTGATTCGCGATGTAGATGGTCATAATGCAGAGACTGTATCTAGTGCAATCGCTAAAGCTAAGAAGAGTGATAAACCAACCTTGATTTGCTGCAAGACTGCTATCGGTCAAGGCTCTCCTAATATGGCGGGTAGCGACAAGGTGCATGGCTCTCCATTGGGCGCAGCAGAAATTGCTGCAACCCGTGTAGCATTGAATTGGCCCTATGCGCCATTTGAAATTCCAAAAGATATATATGAGGCTTGGGACTTCAAGAAACGTGGACAAGCTGCTGAGCATGAGTGGAATAAAGAGTTCCAGGCATATAAAAATAAATACCCAGAACTCGCTTCTGAATTGCAACGTCGTATGCAAGGCGACCTATCTAAAGACTTCACTAAAACTTTAGATGCTTATCTCAAGACTTGTGAAACCAAAGCGGAAACGATTGCTACTCGCAAAGCAAGTCAAAATGCGATTGAAGCATTGGCGCCAGCATTACCAGAGTTCATGGGTGGATCAGCAGATTTAACAGGTTCTAACTTAACCAATTGGTCTTCATGCAAGCCAGTGCGCGCTGACCAATGGGGTAATCATATTAATTACGGTGTTCGTGAATTTGGTATGAGCGCCATCATGAATGGCATCGCTTTGCATGGTGGGTACATTCCATTTGGCGGTACGTTCTTAACTTTCTCCGATTACAGCCGCAACGCATTGCGGATGGCCGCATTAATGAAGTTGCGTAGCATCTTTGTCTTTACGCATGACTCTATTGGCTTGGGAGAAGATGGCCCGACACACCAGTCTGTTGAGCATGTAGCGAGTTTGCGTTTGATTCCGAATTTGATGGTTTGGCGTCCATGTGACACCACTGAGAGTGCGGTTGCATGGGGTGCTGCGATTGAACGCAAGCATGGCCCAAGCGCTTTAATTTTCAGTCGTCAAAACTGCCCATTTGTGCCACGCAATAGTCAACAGATCAAAGATATTGCGCGTGGTGGATATGTGCTGCGTGATCCGAAGAAATCCAAAATTGATGCAGTCATTATTGCTACTGGCTCCGAGATTGCTTTGGCATTACAAACAGCGGAACGTTTGGAGAGTGAAAGCTCAGGCAAGATTGGTATTCGCGTGGTATCGATTCCATCAACTACGGTATTCGATCAACAAGATGCCGCTTACAAGGCCAAAGTATTGCCAGCGGATATTCCACGTATTGCGGTTGAAGCGGGTGTGAGTGATTTCTGGTGGAAGTATGGTTGCGCAGCGGTTCATGGTGTTGATACCTTCGGTGAATCCGCACCAGCACCAGTCCTTTATGAATATTTTGGTTTGACAGTGGATGAGATTGCTAAAACAGTAATGCAATGTATTGCCAAGAAAAAATAATTTGTCTGTTTAAGAATTTAATATTAGCAAGGGGAATGGAATGACAATTCGTGTCGCAATTAATGGTTATGGTCGTATTGGTCGCATGGTCTTACGCGCTTTGTATGAAGATCAGGTCAATGGCAAGCCAAGACGGGATATCAAAATCGTAGCAATTAACGCGATGGGTGATATCGATATTAATGCGCACCTGACGCAATATGATTCTGCACACGGTCGTTTTCCTGCTGAAGTAAAAGTTGATGGTGATTGCATGGTGGTGAATGGCGATCGCATCAAGATGTTCTCTACCCGCAATCCTCTAGAGACTCCCTGGGGTGAATTGGGTGTGGACTTGGTGCTCGAGTGCTCGGGTAAATTTACTTCCAAAGAAAAAGCGATGGTGCATATTTCTCAGGGCGCGAAGAAAGTATTGATCTCCGCTCCAGGTGAAAAAGATGTGGATGCCACGATTGTGTATGGTGTTAATCAGCAAGTTCTCAAACCAAGCGATGTCGTGGTTTCTAACGCAAGCTGTACTACCAACTGCCTTGCTCCCTTAGTTAAACCATTGCTAGAAAAGATTGGCATCGAGTCTGGCTTGATGACGACTATCCATGCTTTTACTAATGACCAAGTTCTAACTGACGTGTATCACAAGGATATGCGCCGTGCGCGCTCTGCTGTTACCAGCATGATTCCGACTAAGACAGGCGCTGCAAAGGCGGTTGGTTTGGTATTGCCAGCATTAGCAGGGCGTTTTGATGGTTTTGCGATGCGCGTGCCAGTGATTAATGTGTCTGTTGTGGATTTAACTTTTGCCGCTAGTCGCGCTACCAGCGTGGACGAGGTGAACTCGATCCTCAAAACAGCGAGTGAGGGCGAGTTGAAGGGTATTTTGGGTTTCAATACCTTGCCATTGGTTTCCATCGACTTTAATCACGACCCACGCCCTAGTATTTACGATGCTTCTCAGACCCGTGTCTCAGCGGATGGCAAACTTGTGAAGGTTTTGGCTTGGTATGACAACGAATGGGGTTATTCAGTTCAAATGCTCAATGCTGCTGAAGCATTGATGGCTGTAAAGTAAGTAATTAAGTGGGTATTAAGGCTAAAAGTCTTTAAAATCTGGCTTTATATGTAAAAAAGACCTCAATAGAGGTCTTTTTTCATTATCTGCCATCAAATGCGCTCAAGGTTTGGGTTTATTGCGGCAATTCTTCTTTTGACAGTGGCCATACATGGCCAAGGAGTGCTCCTGGAGCTTAAAACCCAAGTTTTTAGCAATATCCCGCTGCCTTTTCTCAATAGCTTCGTCCACAAACTCTTCTACATGCCCGCAATCTAAGCAGACTAGGTGGTCATGATGTTGACCCTCATTGAGCTCGTAAATAGCCCTGCCATCACCCTTGCTCGACTCAAAATGACTGCGAAGTAGCAGGCCAGCCTGCTCAAACTGGGTGAGCACTCTGTAGACCGTTGCTAAACCAATCTCTTTATCGTCCTTGGCTAAAGCCATAAAGACGTCTTCAGCGCTAAAGTGGGTACCGCCATTTTGATGAAAAAAGTCCAGGATTTTCATGCGTGGACCAGTCGCTTTAAGGCCAATGTCACGTAAATCTGCTGGAGTGGGGTTTTGGTTCATATTCATGGGTTTGGGAGCTAAAATCAATGTCTTAATGATACGGCCTGCCATGCAAAATTGCCCTCAACTATTTACTCGTCTATTGAACTCCATTTTTGGGGTTTTTAGCCTCGCCCGTTCAGCGTTGCTGATCACTGCCGTTGGTATGGTGATGGTTACTGCTGGTTGCACTAGTGCGGTAAATGACACTCAACGTGCTTGGATGAATAAAGTGTTCAGACCTTACGTTCCGGATGTGGTGCAGGGCAACTTTATTTCTAGCGAGCAATACGCCAAGTTACAAGTTGGCCAGAGTCGCGAACAAGTTCGCCAAATTCTGGGGACACCTTTACTTGCAAGCTATTTCCATGCCAACCGATGGGATTATGTTTTTGAATTTAAGCGCGCTGGCCAAGTGATGGGTAAAGAGCGTCGTGTAACGGTCTTTTTCGAAGGCGATAAATTAGTCAAGTTCCAAGGGGATGCGCTGCCAACCGAAGTTGAATTGGTTGCTGAGATTGATGGCTATGCAAAAACGAAGCGCTCATTCTGGGATGTGATGACTGGGTCTAATAAGCCTCCAGTAACTCCACCTCTACAACAGCCTGAGTTGCTAGTGCCTAGTCCAACTGATAATTTGCCAGCTGGGGCGCCTGTACCTGCGGCTGATACTAGCAGTTCTTTTTGGGACTTTTTTAGTTTTTCAAAAAGTTCGCCAGAAGCTAAGCCTGAACCTCAACAGTTAGGCCCTGGTGCTCTTAACGTTCCACAGGCTAGTGAAGCTAAATAAAGATAACTGTTGTGTTGATGCCGAATGAATTCTTTCGGCAACCTTTAATAAGAAACGAAGATACAAATGATGAGAATCGCAATTGCTGGTGCAACCGGCCGCATGGGAAAAATGTTGATCGAGGCTGTGCTGAATTGCGCGGATGCCGAGCTAGTTGGAGCGCTTGAGCATGAGTCTTGCCCTTTGCTTGGTGAAGATGCTGGTGCGTTCTTGGGTAAAAAAACTGGCATAGCAATTACATCTGATATTGCGAAAGCTTTGAGTAATGCAGAGTTCTTAATTGATTTCACTCGCCCAGAAGGCACGATGGCGCATCTAGCTGTGGCGCAAAAGACTGGCAGCAAAATGATTATCGGTACTACTGGACTGAGCCCAGAGCAAATCGATAGCCTCAAGAAAGCTTCTGCAAATTTAGCAATCGTATTTGCTCCAAACATGAGTGTGGGTGTCAATGCAACATTTAAGTTGCTAGAGATTGCCGCCAAAATGTTGAGCGAAGGTTATGACATTGAAATCATTGAAGCCCATCATCGCCATAAGGTGGACGCTCCATCAGGCACCGCACTCAGAATGGGTGAAGTGATTGCTGATGCGCTTGGTGAGAAATTAGATGATGTCGCGGTATATGCTCGTGAAGGACATACTGGCGAGCGCAAAGAAGGCTCAATTGGTTTTGCCACTATTCGTGGTGGAGATATCGTTGGTGATCACACTGTCTTATTTGCAGGCGAGGGTGAGCGTATTGAGATTAGCCATAAGTCTTCTAGCCGTCAGTCTTATGCGCAAGGTTCTTTGCGAGCTGCACGCTTCTTACAGGGCCAAAGTTCTGGCTTGTATGACATGCAAGATGTGCTTGGCCTACGTAAGTAAACGAAATAAATCAGAATAGAAGAAAAGAGTTGTATTGAATGAGTAAGGATTACGATCACCGCAGTATTGAAGCTGCAGCCCGCGCTGATTGGGAGCGTGTGCAAGCCTATAAGGTAGCCGAGAACGCGGTAGATGCTTCCGGTAAGCCAAGACTAAAATACTACGCCTGCTCGATGTTGCCTTACCCCTCTGGTAAGTTGCATATGGGCCACGTTCGCAATTACACGATCAATGATGTAATGGCGCGACAGTTGCGTATGCAGGGCTATAACGTACTGATGCCTATGGGCTGGGATGCGTTTGGTATGCCTGCTGAAAATGCGGCTATTCAGAACAAAGTACCACCAGCTAAATGGACCTACGACAACATTGCTTATATGAAAAAGCAAATGGCGGCGATGGGCTTGGCAATTGACTGGTCGCGTGAAGTCGCAACTTGTAGCCCTGATTACTATCGCTGGAATCAATGGCTCTTTTTGAAGATGCTCGAAAAGGGTATTGCTTATCGCAAAACTCAAGTTGTTAACTGGGATCCAATCGATCAAACAGTATTAGCAAATGAGCAGGTGATTGATGGGCGCGGTTGGCGCTCTGGTGCTTTGGTTGAGAAGCGTGAGATCCCAGGCTACTACTTCAATATCACCGCTTATGCAGAACAGCTACTTTCTGGTTTAGATGGTTTGGGTTGGCCTGAACGCGTCAAAACCATGCAGCAAAATTGGATTGGTAAAAGTCGTGGCGTGCGTTTTGCGTTCAAGCATGAGATCCAAGATGCGCATGGTAACTTTGTTCAGGATGGTCAGTTGTATGTATTTACAACCCGCGCTGACACCATTATGGGTGTCACATTCTGCGCAGTAGCTGCTGAACATCCATTAGCAACATTGGCGGCCTCTCATAATCCCGAGTTAGCTGCATTTATCGAGAAATGCAAAACGGGTAGCGTGATTGAGGCCGATCTGGCTACTCAAGAAAAAGAAGGTATGTTCACAGGTCTGTATGTGACGCATCCGCTCACCAAGGAGCCTGTACCAGTTTGGGTAGGTAACTATGTATTGATGTCTTACGGTGATGGCGCAGTGATGGGTGTGCCAGCACATGATGAGCGGGACTTTGCATTTGCTCTTAAATATGATTTGCCGATCAAGCAAGTGATTGCTTTGCGCTCTCCTTCCGACATGTTTAATGCTAGCCATTGGCAAGACTGGTATGCACAAAAGGAGGATGCTGTCTGTCTCAATAGCGGTAAGTACGATGGCTTGTCTCATGAAGCGGCGGTTGACGCCGTAGCTCAAGATTTAGAGAAAATGGGTATTGGTGAAATCAAAACCACCTACCGTTTGCGGGATTGGGGCATCTCTCGTCAGCGCTATTGGGGTACACCCATTCCGATTATTCATTGTGGTGGTGAGCAGAATCCAGGTTGTGGCGCAGTACCTGTGCCTGAAGCAGATTTACCCGTAGTGTTACCAGAAGATTGCGTGCCCGATGGTAGCGGCAACCCGCTTAATAAGCGTGCCGACTTCCTGAATGTGAAATGCCCTCAATGTGGCAAGCCTGCACGCCGTGAGACTGACACGATGGATACTTTCGTGGACTCTTCTTGGTATTTCATGCGCTATACCGGTCCAGATGCGAAGACCATGGTGGATGAGCGTAATGAGTACTGGATGCCAATGGATCAGTACATTGGCGGTATTGAGCATGCGATTTTACATTTGCTCTATGCGCGCTTTTGGACAAAGGTCATGCGTGATCTCAATCTAATTACCTTTGATGAGCCTTTCCAAAACTTGCTGACGCAGGGCATGGTGCTCAATGAAACTTACTACTCTGAAGAAGCTTCCGGGAAAAAGACTTGGTTAAACCCTTTGGACGTTGAGCTGGAGCTTGATGAAAAAGGTCGCCCTCAAAGCGCGAAGTTGAAAGGCGATGCTTCTGGCACCCCAGTCATCATTGGCGGCGTTGAGAAAATGTCCAAGAGTAAAAATAATGGCGTTGATCCTCAAGCATTGATTGATCAATATGGAGCCGATACTGCACGCCTCTTTGTGATGTTTGCCGCTCCTCCAGAGCAGCAGCTTGAGTGGTCTAGTGCTGGTGTAGAAGGTGCCTCTCGTTTCTTGCGTCGTGTGTGGATGCATTCCAGTAGTCAGGCTGATGCAATCTGTGCCGCTAGTGAAGTATTGCCAGGTGATTTGAATGAGGCTGAAAAAGAATTGCGTCGTGAGGTGCACACCATTCTGAAGCAGGCGAACTTTGATTACCAGCGTCGCCAATACAACACCGTAGTTTCTGCGGCAATGAAGATGCTGAATGTCCTAGAGCCTGTGAAATTAGGTGACAAGACTGCGATAAGACCAGCGGTATTGCGTGAGTGCTTAAGTATTTTGATTCGGGTGCTTTACCCAGTGGTTCCTCACCTGACGCATGCCCTCTGGAATGAATTGGGTTGCGATAAATCCTTTGGCACTTTATTGGATGCGCCATGGCCTGTAGTAGATGAAGCCGCGCTGATTCAAACCGAGCTGACCATCATGTTGCAAATTAATGGCAAGTTACGTGGCGATATACGCGTGCCGGCTGATGCTACTAAAGAGCAAATCGAGGCACTGGCTTTGCAGAGTGAGCCTGCAGTAAAGGCCTTAAACGGTGCGGCCCCCAAAAAAGTGATTGTGGTGCCAGGTCGCTTGATCAATATTGTTGCTTAGATCGCTAACGAACTATTTTGAACAGAAGCTAAACACATGCGCGTAAACCACCTTCGACGTACCATGCTTGGGTTTCTTGCCTTGGCTCCAGTCAGCGGTTTGATAGCCTGCGGATATCGTTTGCGTGGCATGGTCGATTTGCCTTTTAAAGTTATTGCGATCACTGGTAACCCATCACCACCCCTACGCGCAGATTTGCAGATAGCTATTTTGACGGGCACTGATGCGAAGGTGGCGATCAATCCTAAGGATGCCGATCTCATCCTAGAAATTACTAGTGATGTTAATGGTCGTGAGATCTTGGCCTACAACTCAAATGGTCAAGTTTCCGCCTATCGCTTAAATATTCGGGTTGGATTTAGAGCGTATGACAATGCTGGTGCAGACGTGGTGCCTGAGGCTGAAATTTATATGGCGCGTGATATGGACTTCTCGGTGTCTACTGTTTTGGCGACCGATGTCCAAATGCAGCAATTTCTTACTTTGATGCGTAGAGATTTGGCGGTGCAGATTCTGCGTCGTGTTTCCGCTTCTGCGCGAGCGCCACAGGCTCGAAGCTTTTAAAGAATGACGATTAAATCGCATGGTTAAGAGCGATGCCCTACAGGTTCATTTGAAGTCGCTTAATTCTGCGGCCTCACTAAAGCCGCTATATGTTTTTAGTGGCGATGAACCCCTCCTGATGATGGAGGCAATGGATCAGTTGCGTGCTACCGCTAAAAAAATGGGCTATACCGATCGGGAAGTGTTGCTGCAAGAGCGTGGGTTTGACTGGAGTGCGCTTTTAAGTGCTGGTCAAACTATGTCTTTGTTTGGAGATAAGCGCTGGGTAGAGTTGCGCATACCAACTGGCAAGCCTGGACGTGATGGTGCGGATGCACTCAAGCAGTTCTCCGCTCAAATCGAGTCTCAGTCAGTAGGGTCTGAAGGACCGGATACGATTTTTTGCATCATCTTGCCTAAGCTCGATGGCAAAACCAAAACCTCTGCATGGTTTAGCGCCCTCGATGAAGCGGGCATGGCAATTCAGTTAGATTCCTTGGACCGCACTCAATTGCCCCAATGGATTTTGGGCCGCCTCAAGAAGCAGGGTCAAGAAGTGCAGTCAGGTCCAGAGGGGCAGCGCGCCTTAGCCTTCATTGCTGAGCAGGTAGAGGGAAACCTCATCGCAGCTCACCAAGAAATTCAGAAGTTGGGTCTATTGCACCCTACTGGCGTGTTAACGGAAGAGCAAATTCGGTCTGCCATTTTGAAAGTCGCACGCTATAACGTTTTTGAGTTGACTGAAGCCATGTTGGCTGGTGACCTCCCACGCCTTAATCGCATGTTGGACGGCCTCAAGGGTGAGGGTGAGCCCTTGGTATTGATTCTGTGGAGCGTGACCGAAGAGCTTCGGATACTATCAAAACTAAAGGCGGCGAGCGATGCAGGGGAGTCGGTACAGAATTTAATGCGTACTAACCGCATCTGGGGCAATAAAGAGCGTTTGTATCCCCTGGCTCTAAAACGAGTGCAGCCTTTGAAGTTGCGCAAAGCGATGCAAGTAGCCGCAGGTTTGGATCGCCAAGCTAAAGGATTGCCTGCCGCGGAATTACCGGCAGATCCTTGGGATGGTTTGCGTTTAGTGGGTAATTTGTTGCGCTAGATGAATCTGCGTAAAGAGTAAATAGTGAAGATTAAAGCTTAGATAAAACAATATTAATTTAGACATAGCAAAGATATGAGTAATTCAACGAATACCATTCAGCAAATGATGCAAGATATTGGCCGACGTGCTCGCGAGGCTTCACGCGCAATGGCGCGAGCATCTAGTGATCAGAAGAACCAGGCGCTATTACATATCGCGAAGTTGATTCGTGAGCGCCATGAGGAAATTCAGCGGGTGAATGCGCTTGATGTTGCTCGTGCAAAAACCAATGGCCAAGATGCCGCATTTATTGATCGTCTCACCATGACTCTAAAAACGATTGAATCGATGGCTTTGGGTTTGGAGCAAATTGTTTCCCTGGAAGATCCGATTGGCAAAATGACGGCATTGCAAAAGCAAGCTTCCGGTATTGAGCTCGGTCAAATGCGTGTTCCCCTTGGCGTGATTGGCATTATTTATGAGTCTCGTCCTAATGTGACTATTGATGCCGCAGCGCTGTGTCTCAAGTCGGGTAATGCGGTCATTTTGCGTGGTGGGTCGGAGGCAATTGATTCCAACGCTTTATTAGCGCAATTGATTCAAGAGGGGCTGGATGCCGCTAATTTACCAATGGATGCTGTGCAGGTTGTGACGACAACAGATCGGGCCGCTGTTGGTGAAATGATCACCATGACGGAATATATCGATGTGATAGTACCTCGTGGTGGCAAGAGTTTGATTGCCCGCTTGATGGCGGAGGCGCGCGTTCCTATGATTAAGCATTTGGATGGTATTTGCCACACCTATATTGATGCGGATGCAGATGTGGCCATGGCGATCAAGGTTTGCGATAACGCTAAGACCCAACGCTATGCACCTTGTAACGCAATGGAAACTCTTTTGGTAAATAAGGTAATTGCCCCACAGGTTTTGCCAGCGCTTTGTAAGATCTATCAAGATAAAGGTGTCGAGCTGCGTGTTGATGCTCTGACACGGAAAACCTTGGAGGCGGCAGGATTTGGGAATCTCGTAGATGCGACCGAAGAAGATTGGCAAACAGAATATTTGGCGCCAATTTTGTCGATCAAGACCGTGGCAGACATTGATGAGGCGATGAGCCATATTGAGCAATACGGTAGCAAACATACCGATGCCATTATTACCAATAATCAAGCGCAAGCTAATCGCTTCTTACGTGAAGTAGATAGCGCAAGCGTGATGGTGAATGCCAGCACCCGTTTTGCCGATGGCTTTGAGTATGGCCTGGGTGCGGAGATTGGCATCTCCAATGACAAATTACATGCCCGTGGCCCTGTAGGTCTAGATGGCCTCACTTCCCTTAAGTACATCGTCATGGGTCATGGCGAGATTCGTACTTAATTAAGTCTTATTAAAGAACAGTAGAACGGAAACTATTTATTATGGGCAATTCATATTTATGGGCTAAGACTTTTCACATTGTCTTGATTGCCTCTTGGTTTGCGGGTTTGTTTTATCTCCCACGAATTTTTGTGAATCTGGCGGATGAAAAAAATCCTGAGGCTTATGCACGTCTTCTCGGAATGGCTAATCGCCTCTTTCGCTTTATGACAATTTTGGCTGTGCCAGCAGTTCTACTGGGCCTGACTCTTTGGCTACATTTTAAGATTGGCGCTGGTGAAGTGTGGATGCACGCCAAAATGTTTTTTGTCATTTTGGTGATTGGTTATCACCACGCTTGCTGGAGCTTGCTTAAAAAGTTCCGCAATGGCGTCAATACTCGTTCAGGAGTGTGGTTTCGCTGGTTTAACGAAGTTCCAGTCATTCTGCTATTGGTAGTGACAGCGTTAGTAGTTATTAAGCCTTAATACTGAATGCTGATTACCGACTCCTCACGGTTTATTTTTTTACTTCACCCTTTTTAGATTGCTAGCCTCATGAGATTTTTTGTTGTTTGTCCAGGTGGACTGGAAGTGCCTCTCGCGCAGGAGCTAGCAAGTATTGCGCAGCGCCCCGACTGTAAAGCCTTGGGTGCTTGGGTGATTGACCCTACACCTACGAGCCCCACAGGTGGAGTAGGTTTAGCGGCACCTATTTCTGCTGCGATGGCTTTGAATCTGCATTCGCGAATTGCGAGTCGAGTATTGCTGCAAATGGCTGAATCGCCCTATCGCCAGGAAGAGGATTTATATAAGTTAGCGAGTGGTTTGGCTTGGGAGGAATGGTTTTCTTCTAAACAAACCTTGCGCGTGGATGTGACTGCGCATCGCTCACCATTGAAGAGTTTGAATTTCGCAACCCTGAAGATTAAGGATGCGATTGTTGATCGCTTACGTGATGTCACGGGCGATCGTCCCAGTATTGATACTGCTTTTCCGGATGTACGTGTTCAGGCTCATTTGACTGCAACGCATGCCACTATCTATTTGGATACTTCTGGTGAGGCCTTATTTAAACGCGGCTGGCGTGATGAGAAGGGTGATGCGCCTCTCAAAGAGAATCTTGCGGCAGGTATTCTGTCGATCACTGGCTGGAAACCTTCGCAAACCCTATTTGATCCGATGTGCGGCAGTGGAACCTTTTTGGTTGAGGCTGCACAAATCGCTTTGGCCATTCCGCCGGGAGCAATTCGGGCGGGGATGTATGGTGATGACGCAAAGCCGAGTCGCTTAGCCTATCGCCCATTAGTGACTTCAGCCCATGGCTTTGGCTTTCAGAGGCTCAAACCATTTAATGAAGCTGCTGAACAAAAACGCTGGGGATCTCTGAAAGAGGCTGCTCAGACTGAGATGATGGAAAAGCGCAAGCAGTTCCCAGACTCAGAATCGTTGGGCATTAGCGGTGGTGATATTAATGAGCGATTAGTTGCCATGTTTAAGGGTAACTGGCAGCGTGCACAGTTACCTGGTTTACCAGTAACCCGCCAAATTGATGCATTGGCTAGCAAGCCTCCAGCTAATGCTAAAGATGGCGTGATGCTACTCAATCCTCCTTACGGTGAGCGCTTGGTGATTAAGGGTGGACGAGGTCAAGACCGCTCTGCGGGTGGTGACATGGAGCAGGGTTCTTATGAACCAGCTGAGGAGCCAGAAGATCGCTACGCATTTAATCTGGAAACAGGGCGTCAGAGCGCTAAACGCTCTAGCCGTGAATCCCTGAAGAAGCTACAAGCTCAAGAAGAGCAGGATCCCAAGTTTGTGGAATTTCTGAGGCAATTTGGTCAGCACCTCAAGGATGCGTTTGGCGGCTGGAATGTCTTTGTACTCACGGCGGATATGGGATTACCAGGCCAGTTACGCATCAAGGAGTCAAAGCGTACCCCTCTATTTAATGGCCCCCTAGAATGCAGGCTGTTTAAATTTGAGATGCATCAAAAACGCGAAGCTGCGGTGGATTTAAAATAAAAAGCTAGATACGAGGAAGACGGCAATGGAATTTAAAACATATATGTGCTTAATTTGTGGCTGGGTTTATGACGAAGCTACAGGCCTACCTGAAGAGGGTATTGCGCCAGGTACGCTTTGGAAAGATGTGCCTATGAATTGGACTTGTCCTGAGTGTGGCGCACGCAAAGAAGACTTTGAAATGATGGCGATCTAAAGTTTCCGACAAATTAATAACTAAAAATACTAGAGCGAAAGCAGGGCAGCATTTTGGGACAAAACGAAATCTTATTTGAGCGTGCGCAAAAAACGATTCCTGGGGGTGTGAATTCTCCAGTACGTGCTTTTCGCCAAGTAGGCGGTACACCCCGTTTCGTTACCAAAGCCAAGGGCCCTTATTTTTGGGATGCCGAAGACAAACGTTATATCGATTTAATTATGTCTTGGGGTCCCATGATCGCGGGACATGCTAATCCTGAAGTGGTTGAAGCAGTAAAGCAAGCTGCAGAAACGAGCTTTAGTTATGGCGCCCCTACCGAAGGTGAAATTGAATTAGCGGAACGCATTTGTGAGTTAGTGCCCAGCATTGAGCAGGTTCGTATGGTATCGAGCGGTACTGAGGCAACGATGAGCGCCTTGCGTCTTGCCCGCGGCTATACCGGTCGTGATCTCATTATTAAATTTGAGGGTTGCTATCACGGTCATGCTGATAGTTTGTTGGTTAAGGCGGGATCCGGCCTTTTAACTTTTGCAGACTCAACACAAAACGCACCTTCTTCTGGTGGCGTTCCTCATGATTTGGTTAAGTACACCTTGGTATTGCCCTATAACGATGTGGCAGCCCTGAAGGAGGTATTTCAGAAGCAGGGTGATGAGATTGCTGCAGTCATTATTGAGCCGATAGCCGGTAATATGAACCTCATCAAGCCTTCAGCAGAATTTCTGTCGGTGCTGCGTCAGCTCACTAGCCAGCATGGCAGTGTATTAATTTACGACGAAGTCATGACGGGCTTTAGAGTGGCATTGGGCGGTGCTCAATCTTTGCAAGGAATCACTCCTGACCTCACTTGTCTTGGCAAGGTGATGGGTGGTGGCATGCCGATGGCTGCCTTTGGTGGAAAAAAAGAAATCATGTCTAAGCTTGCTCCCTTGGGTAATGTGTATCAAGCAGGCACCTTGTCAGGTAACCCGGTAGCGGTAGCGGCAGGATTAAAGACGCTGGAGATTGTCTCTCGAGAAGGTTTTTATGAATGCCTTACTGGCCAAACTGAAAAACTGATGGCAGGCTTAAAACTTGCTGCAGATGAAGCCGGCGTCCCTTTTGCGGTAGACAGTGTTGGTGGCATGTTTGGGTTTTATTTTGCTAATGAAGTCCCGACCTCTTTTGAGGCGGTGACTAAAACCGATATAGAGGCATTTAAGAAATTCTTCCACTTGATGCTAGATCAAGGAGTGTATTTAGCGCCCTCTGCTTACGAGGCTGGCTTTACTTCGATTGCTCACGATAATGCCGTGTTGGAAGAGATTATCACTGCAGCGAAAGCGGCATTTAAGAAGCTCTAGTTTTCTACTTTATAAAGTAAAAGGGCTTACATTCTGAGTGGATGATCGTATCCACTCACCTGAATGATTTGTAACTTCTTGCTTGACTTGCCCGACTCTGGAATTTCCATAGCGGTTAGCTTGCCACCCCAGACACACCCAGTATCTAAACCAATGACATTCTGCTGTCGAAGTAAGCCTAAGGTCGACCAGTGCCCAAAATAGATTAGAGCATCTTGGGTTTTTCTCTTAGGGTTTTTGAACCAAGGGATGTAGCCCTTGGGACCATTCTCAAAACCTTCTTTGCTATCAAATTCCATCATGCCTGCAGGAGTGCAAAAACGAATACGGGTTAGCGCATTCGTGATGACCCGTAAACGCTCATATCCCTTGAGGGAGTTACTCCACTTATTCGGAGTATTGCCATACATATTCGCTAAAAAATCTTTATAGGATTTACTGCGAAGCGCTTTTTCTACTTCTTGTGCGCATTCAATCGTTTGCTGAAGATCCCATTGGGGTAAAACACCGGCATGGACGGTTAATACTTTGCCATTACTGAGGGCCATTGGTCGATGGCGCAACCAATTGATTAATTCAGTTTTATCAGGTGCATCTAGGATGGGCTGTATGGTATCCAGTCCCTTGGTTTTGCGGATGCCAGCATCTACAGCCAGCAAGTGCAGATCATGATTTCCGAGAATACACTCGATGCGTTGTTCTTCTTGTAATTGCTTGAGGTAGCGCAAGGTGCCCAAGGAGTCCGGTCCGCGATTGACAAGATCGCCTAAGAAAATCATCTTAGACCGAGCAGGTATTTTTTTGACGAGCTGCTTTAAAGAGGGTGCACACCCTTGAATATCACCGACGGCATAGATCTTGCTCATGCCCTATCTTAAATCGGAAAGTATCAACATCCTAAATATCTCAGTCAGCCAGAGATTCGGGGCTAACCTTTTTAACTACGCTATAGCGCACTAAGGTCTTTTTACGTGCTTCGTCATGATTGACGATGGGTAGGGGGTAGTCACGTCCCAGAAGAATACCGGCCGCCTCTAGTTCAATGTGACCAGCCTCCCAAGGCGCATGAATGGACTTCTTGGAAAGTTTATCGAGTTGTGGCAGGTACCGGCGAATGAATTTACCTTCGGGGTCAAACTTCTGAGATTGGGTAATGGGGTTGAAGATGCGGAAATAAGGTTGAGCATCGCATCCTGAAGAGGAGGCCCACTGCCACCCACCATTATTGGAAGATAGTTCAAAATCATTGAGGTGTTTTGCAAAATACATTTCACCCCAGCGCCAATCAATACCTAAATCCTTAGTAAGGAAGCTGGCGACGACCATACGAAGGCGGTTATGCATATAGCCGCTTTGGTTGAGTTGGCACATGGCGGCATCCACTAATGGATAACCTGTTTTGCCCTCGCACCAAGCCTTAAATAACTTCTTGGCAGTGGCGCCACTTTCCCATTGGATATTGTCGTAGTCTGGTTTGAAGGCCGCACCCTCAGCCAGTCGTGGGTGATTGGCCAAAATCATGAAATAGAAATCACGCCAGATCAGCTCGCTTAACCAGATCGTTGCACCCATGCCGCCTGCAAGCATACGACGGTGTGCTTCACGGACTAAGCCCCGAATGGAAAGCATGCCAAAGCGTAAGTGGGTTGAAAGATAGCTCACGCCTTTAATGGCAGGGAAATCACGACCGATTTGATATTGATCGATGCGGTGGAGGAAGTCTTCCAGAAAGCTCTGACCACCTTCGGATCCTGGTGGGAGATAAGCTTCAATCCCAGTTGGGCTAAAGCCCATGGACTCTAGAGATGGGAAGGGGGTTTGCAAGGCTTTAGGAATGACCGCTAACTGACCTTTATCGGGGGTGCACTCATAAGCTGCGATATCTTTTTCTCGGAGCGTCTTGAGCCAATTATTTTTATAGGGTGTGAAGATGGAGAAAACAGTATTGGAGTTAGTGAGAATTTCTTTCTTTTCAAAAATTACCTGATCTTTGAAAGTCTCCAATTCAATACCAAGCTTTTCTAATGATCTTGCTATAGAGCCATCGCGGGCAATTGCTGAAGGCTCGTAGTCATGATTGGCATATACGGTATTAACACCCAAGGTCTCCGCAATCTTCGGAATGCACGTAGTAGGCGTGCCAAATTGAACAATCAGTCCGCCACCTTGCTGACGTAATTGCTCATCAATCTGCTTTAGGCCTTGCCAGATAAAGTCTACGCGCCGATCATGCTTAAGGCCGCTGACGTCGACATCTTCAGCCTTCAAGGGATTAAGAATATCCGTATCAAAAATAAATGCCAGCCAAACCTGGGCATTGTTTTTAAGGGCATGGTGAAGTGCGGCATTGTCATAAAGACGTAAATCACGACGGAGCCAAACTAGTGCTTTTTTCATAGCCCCTATATTAGGGCTAATTAGGCTGATTCGCTTGGCTTGCGAGTAATATCCTGCTTATTAATAGATTGCTAATTTATGGACACTATCTTTTTTGTTTTCTCCAAGCTGGTGCAGTTTTGTATTGAACCTCTCAACTGGGTCATTGTTTTTGTGCTGCTCAGCCTATTATTTCTGAGTCTTAGAAAACCCCATCTCTGCAAACGATTCTTACTTTTAGCTTTGGCAGACTTATTACTTGTTGGATGGTTACCCACTTCAGAGATTTTTTTGAGGGTGTTGGAAGATTCAGCCCCAAAAGTTAACCTCTCACAAATATCAGAAAAAGACTTTGGTGGAATCATTGTGTTGGGTGGTGCGATTGAAGGTGGCCAAATCGCCCTGGATCGTGGTGAGGTCTCGATTTATTCCTCGGCCGAGCGTGTCACTAAAGCCTTTGAACTCATTCGCAAATATCCCGATCTGCCCTTTATCTTTAGCGGCTTCTCTGGGCGTCTTTCCCCTCAAGGGATATCTGAAGCAGATGCCTTTAAGCAGTTGGTTGCTGAGCAGGGTTTGCCAGATAAAAATGTCTATTATGAAAATCAATCCCGCAATACCTATGAAAATGTCGTGTTGATGAAGCCAATGATCTTAGAGTTGGGAGCTAATGGCGCCAAAGAAGCTAATGAGCCCCCAAAACCTTGGTTGCTGATTACTTCGGCATCGCACATGTATCGATCAGTAAAGATTTTCCAAAAACAAGGAATTGCAGTGGTGCCGGTTCCCGTGGATTACCAAACCAGTCATTATTTGCGGTGGGGAAAATTTGACCTAGAGGATGGGGTCCAAAACTGGAATAGGCTCATGCATGAGTTTGTAGGTCTTTTGGCCTACTGGATTACAGGAAAGCTCTAGTAATGATGGAGAATTCGGTAAAATAAACTTACATGAACACGGCTAAAAAAGCCCCTGTGGGTCAATCAGCAATCCCCACCCCGACCTCTGATTTAGGGTCCTCGATCTCTTTTTCCGCTGACCACCTCGCCAATCAATTTTTAATCGCCATGCCTGGCATGGTGGACCCCAATTTTGCGGGTTCTGTCATTTACCTGTTTGAGCATACTGAGCGGGGCGCCATGGGCTTAATGGTGAATCGGCCTACAGAGGTGGATTTAGAAACCCTTTTTGACAAGATTGAGCTCAAGCTTGAAATCGCTCCTTTATTGGATCAGCCCGTTTACTTTGGCGGTCCAGTACAAATTGAGCGTGGATTTGTCTTGCATGAACCAACTACTGAGATGCGCTATAGCTCCTCTTTAGCAGTTCCAGGGGGCTTGACTATGACTACTTCTAAGGATGTGCTCGAAGCAGTAGCAGCTGGGGCGGGCCCAAGTAAATTCTTAATGACTTTGGGTTATGCGGGCTGGAGTGCTGGTCAACTTGAAGAAGAGATCACCTTAAACGGTTGGATCAATGTCCCTTTATCCCTTGAGCAGATGAGCGAGATTATTTTTAATACTCCCTTTAGTCAGCGCTATGAACGAACGATGAGCCATTTAGGGTTTGACCCTTCTCATTTATCAGGCGAGGCAGGGCATGCCTGAGGGCATCAGGACGGGTACAGAGCTAACGGTCATGGCCTTTGACTTCGGGACGCGCCGGATAGGTGTTGCTATCGGTAATACTCTCACTTGCCTAGGGCAGCCCATTAAGACTATTGCAGAGGCATCTAGTGATGCTGCTTTTAAGGTAATTGAAGGGCTTTTGAAGGAGTGGCAGCCTAACCGCCTAGTAGTCGGCTTACCTTGCCACCCTGATGGTACTGAGCATGAGATGAGCGCTAAAGCGCGTCGTTTTGGCAATCAGTTGCATGGACGCTTTCATTTGCCGGTGGAGTGGGTGGATGAGCGTTATACCTCGGCTGTTTTAGAGGGAAATCCAGACATGCGAGACAATTTGGATGCCGAGTCTGCGGCCTTGATTTTAGAGCAGTATTTTCTTGAGAAGAATTGGATTGGTTGAGATGAATGCAGAGCAGTCTTATCTAAAATTACTAGAGACTTTGAGTCAGCGAAAAAAAGCTGGCGATTCGTTTGAATTGGCTGGTCTTGCAATGGGTGGTGCTTGGATTGCGGAACGTTTGGCCGCGGATTTAAAGCTACCTCACTTTGGCGTCATCAATGTGGCGTTTCATCGGGATGACTATGCCGAGAAGGGTATGACAGCGCTTCGTACTGCCAGCACAATGCCTACTCATCTTCCTTTTGAAGTGAATGGCGCAAACGTAATTTTGATCGATGATGTGTTGCTGACTGGCCGTACCGTTCGCGCAGCGCTTAATGAGTTATTTGATTTTGGTAGACCTTCCCAAGTCGAGCTGATGGTCTTAGCTGATCGCGAGAATCGGGAGTTACCGATCTCAGCAGATTTTGTAGGGGAGCAAGTGAGTATTCCTGACAATCAAATTTTAGTTTTAGAAAAAGATGGTGCTGGCAAGTTCAGCTTCCAATTAGAGGAGCGCGCAGCATGAGCGGCACTATTAATCCAGCCAGCACTTTTGTAAATCAATTTAATGCTGCTGGCGAGTTAACTCATTTGCTAACTTTGGAAGGTTTGCCAAAAGAGCAAATTCTCCATATTCTGGATACTGCGCAGCAGTTTGTTAGCGTCACTGACCCGGCGAGAGAGGTGAAAAAAGTTCCACTCCTGCGTGGCAAAAGCGTCTTCAATCTTTTCTTTGAAAACTCCACTCGTACGCGTACCACTTTTGAAATCGCTGCTAAGCGTTTATCGGCTGATGTGATTAATTTAGATATCTCCACCTCTTCTACCGCTAAAGGGGAAAGTCTTTTAGACACAATTGATAACTTAGTGGCAATGCAGGCTGATATTTTTGTAGTGCGTCATAGCGTTTCTAGGGCTCCGATTGAGATTGCCCAACACGTTCCCGCACATGTTCACGTTGTCAATGCGGGCGATGGTAGTCACCAGCATCCAACTCAAGGTTTATTGGATATGTATACGATGCGTCACTTCAAGAAAGACTTTAGTGGTCTGAAGGTGGCTATCGTAGGAGATATTGTGCATAGCCGTGTGGCTAAATCGAATATCTGCGCTTTAAGAACTTTGGGTTGTACTGATATTCGTGTAATCGGTCCAGAGAGTCTTTTGCCAAGTGATTTGGATATGTTGGGAGTAAAGGTATTCCACAGCATGGAAGAAGGTCTCAAAGGGGTCGACGTTGTCATGACTTTGCGTATTCAAAAAGAACGCATGGAGGCCGGTCAAGTTCCAGAGGGTGAGGCTTTCTTTAAGCAGTATGGTTTAACACCAGCGCGTTTAGCCTTGGCTAAGTCTGATGCCATCGTGATGCATCCAGGCCCCATGAATCGCGGAGTAGAGATTGATTCAGCAGTGGCGGATGGCCCTCAGTCAGTGATTCTGAATCAAGTTACCTTTGGTATTGCAGTGCGCATGGCCGTCATGTCCATTGTTGCTGGTAACTAATGAGATCGGATATAGCTTGAGCGCTCAAAGTCCTCTGCATCTACCTGCTGTTACTGACAAGAAGCGCTGGCTTATCTTGACCCATGCATTCAATATGGATGGGCGTGCTGCGAGTTTGACCATTACCGATAAGATCCCTTACTTACTTCAGGCTGGTGTGCAGCCGATTGTATTTAGTGCAATCACTGGCTTGAAAGATCAACGCTTCCCTCATCATCAATATATCGCTTGGGGCCCTTCTGGGTTTCGGTTTGACTTTCGTCATTGGGTGGCGAATAAATATGGCCGTGGGTTTATCTATAAGCTCACTACCAGAACAGTGTCCTTACTGTTGGCTCCTCTGATTGCCATTGAAAAACTTTGCCTTGGATATTCTAGTCAATGGTCATGGGCATTGCCGGCGTTTATTCATGGATGGTTTCTAATTCGAGCTGGCAAGGTGGATGTTGTATTTTCTGTGGGCAGTGCTTGGTCTGCCCATCTTGCTGGTGTGTGGCTAAAGAAGGCAACGGGTATTGAGTTGATTTCTGAGGTGCACGATCCTTTGGTAATTCGTAAGAGCCCAGATGATCAGGGGTTTGAGAAACCTAAGAACCGGGATGCGCGCTTTCGTCACTATTTAGAAAATCAACTCACGCGATTTTCTGATCAGGTATGGTGGTTTACTGATGGCGCATTACATTACGCTAAGGTCCGTAATCCTAATCTCAATACTCCTCACAATGCCCACGGCTTTGTAGTGACTCCTGGGGCCGAGCCACCGGGCAGTCTTGAGGATAATCAGGCGCATCAATATACTGATCAACTCAATCTATGCCATTTTGGGTCATTGGCAAACGATCGTTCACTATCTACGATCCTCAAAGCGCTTGTTCCTTTGCTCAAAAAATATCCTGAAGCTAGGGATCACATTCGTGTGCATGCTTATGGCGCTCCTTTAGATTCTTTATCAATAGAGGCCATTAAGCAATTCGGTTTTGAGGATGTTCTGTTGGCGCATGGGCGCTTAGAAAGAGATCCGGTCACTGGTAAATCTGGTCGTCAGCAGGTAGCTGAAAAAATGCAAGCGGCTGATGTTTTGATCTTATTGCACGGAAATGATGAGTGGTGCGCTGAATACATTCCATCCAAGTTTTATGATTACCTATGGACTGGCCGCCCAATCTGGGGCATTACGCATCGCAATCCCCAGTTGGATCAAATGCTTTTAGACAGAGGTGCTTACCTCAGTCCGCAGATTGATGCGGCAGCAATCGAACTTGCTTTAGAGAAAATTTGGCTGGACTGGAGTAATCAGCGACTTATTCAGCCAGCATGGAAGCCCATTGGGGTGGATCAGGCGGTAAATACGATTTTGACTCAAGTTCAAAATAGATCTCAATAAAGCACAGGAACCCATTTGAAAGATTTCGTTCTTTATTGCAAATCCTACTCACGGGATTTTCTTCGACTTCAGAGACTGTTGGAGTCGGTCAAGCGACACAATGTTGACCAGATCCCGTTTTATATTTCTACGGCAATCTCCGAGAAGGCTTTATTGGAAGAAGTGCTCGGTAAAGATGGTTACCAATGGGTAGCTGATGAAGAAATCCTTGCTGCCAATTCTCGGGCTGATTTAGTGAAGTACCGTGAAATGCCGGGAGGACTTTCTCAGCAAATCGTCAAAGCGGAGTTTTGGCGTCTAGGATTAGCTGAAAACTATCTTTGCTTGGATTCTGATAGCAAGTTTATTCGCGACTTCAAGCAATCCGATTTTGTGACTAGTGATAATGTGCCTTATACAGTTCTGCATCAGAACAAAGAGTTATTTCAGATCGCTACTAATCGTGGGTATCATAAAGTAGAGCGTGATTTGAGATTAGAGGCGGAGCGTGTTCAGAAATTATTTAATCGAGTGGGTCCCAGCTTTTATTGCGCGCCGGCGCCATTTAATTGGTCGGCAAAAGTCTGGCAATCTTTAGATCAGGAATACCTGAAACCCAAAGGTATCAGCATTTGGGATCTAATCACTTTGGAGCATCCAGAGTCTTTGATATATGGAGAGGCGATCATGAAGTATCGCGCCATTCCTTTAATCGCTATTGAGCCTCTATTTAGGACATATCACTACGACTGGCAATTTTTCTTAATGAAGCGCTTGGGTGAAACTGAAGCTAAATTAGCTCGACATTATTTTGGTGTGATTTATCAGTCCGCTTGGGATATGGATGGTCATCTTGGATCCCCGAACAAATCATTACCTTCGCGCTTGCTAAGACGCATCAAGCGTTTTGGTCGTTATTTGCAAAGTTACCTCTGATGTCAAAGACGCCGCTAGTGAGTGTGCTCATGCCTGCATTTAATGCAGAGAAGCATATTGCCCAGGCAATCGAGAGTATTTTGCGGCAGACTTATCCCCATTTTGAGTTACTCATTCTGAATGATGGATCTGTTGATCAGACGAAGAACATCCTGAATCAGTTTGATGATGAGCGAATGATCAGAATCGATTTGCCCGAGAATCAAGGTTTAGTCCAGGCTCGTAATCTGTTGGTTGGCGCAGCTAAGGGCGACTATATTGCTTTTTTGGATGCCGACGATATTGCCTTGCCCAACCGCTTGCAGTTACAAGTTTCTTTTTTAGAATCTCATCAAGCGGATATTTGTGGCGGCGCCTATGATTCACTTTATGAAGCTAGAGGAAAGCTAAAAGCATCCAAACAGCGCTATTCAGATGCGGATATCCGCGCCTTAATGACAGTCTGCAGCCCTTTATGTAACCCCGCCGTCATGGGTAGGGCGGAGGTGTTTAAAAAGCATCCTTATCAGACTGGCAAGGACTTTGCGGAAGATTACTCGCTCTGGGCGGAGTTGGCTTTGGCTGAATATCGCTTTGCTAATCTGCGTGAGAAGTTAATTACTTACCGAATTCACGCTAAGCAAACGAGTCAGGTACAAAATTCAGAGACAAATCGAATTTTTAATCACAGTAGAAGCGCTTACCTCACAGGTCTTGGAATGGATGGAGAGTTCTTCCCAAAATCAATCCCTTTAGCCCACAGATTGAAGCGGGCAATGCCATTTATGCTGCAGTTGAATCAGCGGATTCCAGGCATCTCAGTGATGGCCAATTATGAAATTTATGCTCGCTTCCAATTTCGTGGCAATGGGGTGTTAACCCCCTTTACTCGTTTAGAGCGCCTCTTGGTCGCAATACTCGCATCCCTCAGGGGCAGTATTTAGCTTTAGATGCGCTGCCAGTGGGTTGGCAATAAGTCATCCCAGTTCATGGTGAGATCATTGGTCCAGTTGCTTGGGCAGATCACCAAATTATCTGGGTTCTTTGTCAACCAGGCTGCCCACCAACTCAGCGAACTATTGGCTATCAAATGGTATTGACAGTGAGTCATTAACTCCAGCTCCTGAATAACTGCATCATTACTTTCCAGGGATTCAACGAAAGTAATTCTATTTTGATGCGGCAGGTTCGCCTTCACCCAATCCAGGTCATCAGAAAACACAAAGAACTGGGTATTCGGATTTTTCTCCAAAAGCCTATCCATGCCTTCTTGGTAGTATTCCAGTCCGATAAATCCATGTACTTTTGCTGCGCTTGCAAGATGAACGTAGTCACCGCGTCGCACATGAACCATGGCAGAACTACTTGCTTGGATCTGGCTTAGATAATTTTGGTAATGCTGATCTAATGGGGATGCTGGAGTGATTTCTGCCTGGAGTATCTTTTTAACTGACTCAAAGTAACGATAAGATTGCCAATAACCCATCAAGTACAGATTTTGGGTTTTGAAAGCCGGCGCTTTTAAAAGGTGAGGGTCAAAACGATACGGCGTTCTTTCTGAATAAACGTAGGGATTAATCGGCCATAGTTTCTGAAGGATGCGGCGAATGCGTTTTGGTCTCTTCAGTAGGGGCTCTAATGAGATTAAAGCGCCTTTGGTATTTAAGGAGGAAAGTAGTAGTTCTCTAGGGGTGACATCATCATGGCTTTTGGCAAACCAGCCTTGATCAAGCAATAAAGCGCATTGGTGTTTGTGAGCAAGCGCTCTAGCCGTAGCATATTGAAATAGCTGATTGCCTAGGCCGCCTTGGAGCTGTGCGATGATGTTCATAATTCTATAATTAGAACATCAGATGAACTCGATTGGGAGTCTTGTTTCTTAACCGTTTATCTATCGCATTCTGGACAGGATATGACTCTTCACCATTTGTTGCAGCTTGCTAAGAAACGTCAAGTCAAGCTTTAGCACTCACTTGAGAAGCACTAATTTAATTGGCTCTTCAATGCCACAACTCTCCGACAGCACGATGTAGTTCTTGCGCAGGCGGAAAGTGCGCTACAAAATAAATCAGCTCATGAGAATTTACAGGTTTGCCTTAATTCGCCCGACCCGCTAGTTCGCCAGGGCACTCAGTTGAAATTGGAGTTAGAAAAGTCATTTAGCGAATGTCTGTCTGGTAGTAGCAATGAGCGGATTTTGATTCAGATTCCAGATGCGCGTTTTTCACCTGCGGGATACTCGCTCTTTTCTAATCTAATGGAGAGCTTAAATTACATTGGTATTCCTGCGCGAGCCTTGGGCTGGGACGAGGATGTCCAAAAGGCTCTGGACCAATTTAAACCCACCGTTCTGCTCTCAAGTGATAACCATGAATATCTTCGTCGTATTGATTGGGACGTGATTGCTCGATATAAAGTAAATCAACCATTGCGAGTAGGTTTAAGTGCTGCTTTGGAGGGGTATGAGAGTACGCCCTTATTGCCACGTCTGGCCTGGGCCAAGCAGCATCAAATCGATTTTTACTATAGCTATCGAGATGAAGATTACGTAAAGACTCGACAGGAGTATCAACCTTTTTTCGATGTAGGATTTGAGCGCGAGCGTATTGCTTACTTAAAAAATATCGCGCATCAATATTCTGGATTTCTGGATGGTCCCGGCTGGATACAGGTAAAGCACTTTCAATTTAACCGAGAACGGGATCGCTATATTTACGCCCGCGCTAAGTCATTGATAGATCAGTTAAAATTATTGGAACAATCTTAAGTCTTGGCCCATACAAGTGCTTATCTAAGTATCTGATATATAAGGTAAAAAATGATTTTAGTCACCGGTGGTGCCGGCTTTATTGGCGGTAATTTTGTCTTAGATTGGCTCAAAGTGCCCAGTAATGAGGGTGTGATCAATTTGGATAAATTGACCTATGCTGGCAATTTGGCAACTTTAGATTCTCTGAAAGATGATCCGCGCCATATTTTTGTTCATGGCGACATTGGCGATCAAGGTCTAGTTGCAGGATTACTAAAAGAGTATCAGCCGCGCGCCATTATCAATTTTGCTGCCGAGAGCCATGTGGATCGATCGATTCATGGCCCTGCTGAATTTGTCAGTACCAATATCGTAGGTACCTTCAATCTCCTCGAGTGTGCTCGTGAGTACTGGAATGGTTTGGACGATTCTGCAAAGAAAGCATTTCGCTTTCATCACGTTTCTACTGATGAAGTATATGGCTCCCTCTCCGCTACCGATCCTGCGTTTACCGAAACCCATGCTTATGAGCCCAATAGCCCATACTCCGCTTCTAAAGCAGCGTCCGATCACTTAGTGCGCGCCTGGTTTCATACTTATGGTTTCCCAGTGGTCACTACCAATTGTTCCAACAACTACGGTCCTTATCACTTCCCTGAGAAGTTGATTCCGCTGGTGATTCTGAATGCGCTTAATGGCAAGCCTTTACCAATTTATGGTGATGGTCAGCAGATTCGCGATTGGCTTTATGTCGGTGATCATTGTTCCGCGATTCGAGAAGTCTTGGCTAAAGGCAAGTTGGGTGAGACATACAACATTGGTGGCTGGAATGAAAAGGCCAATATCGATGTGGTGAACACTATCTGTGCGATTTTGGATGAGTTAAAGCCGCGTTCTGATGGCAAGTCATACGTAGAGCAAATTACCTATGTGAAAGATCGTCCGGGTCACGATCGCCGCTATGCCATTGATGCTAGTAAGGTGGAGCGTGAGTTAGCTTGGCGTCCTGCCGAGACTTTTGATACCGGTATTCGTAAGACGGTGCAATGGTACTTAGATCATCCTGTGTGGATTGAGGGTGTTGTCAGCGGCTCTTATCGCGACTGGCTTTCAAAGCAGTACAGCTAATCCGCAATGAACATTCTTGTATTTGGTAAAGACGGTCAATTAGGCAAGGCCTTTAAAGGATTGTTGGATTCTCACGTTTCAACATTAGTCGCGCAACCAGTCATCCAGTATGTCGGTCGTAGTGACTGCGATCTTACTAATGAGGCTGCGGTCCTCGCCTTGCTTGCTCAGTTTCAGCCACAATGCATTATTAATGCCTCTGCTTATACTGCTGTCGATAAAGCGGAGGCCGACAGCCAAGTAGCGTTTGCTGTGAATGCTAAAGCCCCAGAGTTGATGGCGCAATATGCCGCTGATCACGATGCTACTTTTTTACATTACTCCACGGATTATGTTTTTGATGGTGAGAAGTACGGCTTTTATCTGGAGGATGATGTACGTCATCCTTTAGGGGTTTATGGCAAAAGTAAGGCCGCAGGAGAAGAGGCGATTACTAGAATATTTGCTAGCAGTAATGGCAAAGGCCAATATGCCATCTTGAGAACTAGCTGGGTCTATGGAGAGGGTGGTAATTTCATTCGCACAATTTTGCGTTTAGCTAAAGAACGTGAAGAGCTCAAAGTAATTGATGATCAATTTGGCGTTCCCACTAGCGCTCAGTGGCTAGCGCAAGTCAGCCTGAGCTTAGCTGTAGATGAGAATATCCAGCTGAGAAGATTTACCTCTGGGATTTATCATGCCGTCCCCGCTGGCGAAACCACTTGGCATGGTTTGTCTCGCCTAGTTGTGCAGACAGCCTTAGATGCTGGTGCCGCTCTGAAGGTGCATCCTAGCGCTATCAAACCTATTCCCGCGATGGAATATCCGCTACCTGCCCCAAGACCTATGAATTCAAGGATGTCGACAGACAAGCTTCGCAAGGTATTTGAGGGTCGAGGCGATATGTCAGAATTACAGCAACTCAATCAACCCTGGGACTTGGCTGTTAAAGCCTATGTTGCTCAGTTGGCCCATGATGGACTTATTTAGAAAGTAAACGATGGCGGTAGATCAAATGAATCGCAAAGGGATTATCTTGGCAGGGGGGTCGGGTACTCGCTTGTATCCAGTTACTCAGGCCGTATCCAAGCAACTGATGCCAGTCTATGACAAGCCCATGGTTTACTACCCATTGACTACGTTGATGCTTGCCGGCATTCGAGATATTTTGCTGATCTCAACCCCGCATGACACGCCACGTTTTGCTGAATTGCTAGGAGATGGCTCTCAGTGGGGTCTCAATATTGAGTATTGCGTTCAACCCTCGCCGGATGGTCTGGCCCAGGCATTTACTTTAGGGAAAAATTTCGTAGGCAATAATCCGAGCGCTTTGGTGCTTGGCGATAATATTTTTTATGGCCATGAGCTGGTTGATCAATTGGATAGCGCGCATGTGCGGAGTAGCGGCGCGACGGTGTTTGCTTATCACGTCAACGATCCGGAGCGGTATGGTGTAGTTGAGTTTGATAAAGACTACAAAGCCCTTTCTATTGAAGAGAAACCACTCAAGCCCAGAAGTAATTATGCCGTAACCGGCCTGTATTTCTATGACAACCAAGTCTGCGATATTGCTTCATCCATCAAGCCTAGTGCGCGTGGTGAATTAGAGATTACCGATGTCAACCGCGTGTATCTTGAAAAGAATGAGTTGAGTGTTGAGATCATGGGCCGTGGCTTCGCCTGGCTTGATACTGGGACACACGATTCATTATTGGATGCCGCAGGTTTTATCGCTACGCTGCAAAAGCGTCAAGGTTTGATGGTGGCTTGTCCGGAAGAGATTGCTTATCGTCAAGGCTGGATTAGCGCAGAGACAGTGCAAAAGGTGGCATCTCAATTGAGTAAGAATAGTTACGGCCAATACTTGAGCAAAATTTTGAATGAACTTAATACTTCTGCTCAACCTGTCGTCTTATCTCATAAGAAAGTGATTGGATGAGCGCGCCATCGAAGTTGCAAGTCACGCCGACCGCTATTCATGATGTCCTGATCATAGAGCCCAAAGTCTTTGGTGATGAGCGTGGCTGGTTTACTGAATCTTTCAATGCGCAGGACTTTGCTCTAGCTACTGGATTGGATGTCGAGTTTGTGCAAGATAATCACTCCTTCTCTCGCCAGTGGACATTGCGTGGCTTGCATTACCAGTTGCAGCAGACTCAGGGCAAGTTGGTACGTGTAGTTGCTGGCAGCGTATTTGATGTCGCTGTAGATATTCGTCAAACATCGCCGACCTATGGCCAATGGGTTGGTGTGGAATTAAGCGCTCAAAATCATAAACAGTTATGGATTCCGCCGGGCTTAGCGCACGGCTTTTTGGTTTTATCCGAAACCGCTGAGTTTCTTTATAAAACAACGGATTACTACCATCCGCAAAGCGAAGCCTGCCTAGCTTGGAATGATTCGACCTTGGGTATCGATTGGCCCTTGCCAAAAGATACGGGTCCGAATATGAATGCCAAGGATGCCGCTGGCCTATTGTGGGATGCTGCCCCGAAGTTTTAAGGTTTTTTGCTTGGTCTGTAAAAGATAAGATAATGCTCAGATGAGCAATGCTGCATTCAATCTCCCCGTATCTGACAGTCCTAAGATCTTATTGGTCAAACTGTCTTCTTTGGGTGATGTGCTGCATAACCTACCGATTGTTTGGGATTTGCGCGCTCGCTTACCTGAGGCACAAATTGATTGGGTGGTAGAGGAGGCTTACGTTCATCTTCTGGAGCCCTTGCGTTCTCGCGCAGGATTTAAGGGAATTGATCGCATCATCCCTTTTGGTCTGCGGCGTTGGAAGAAAAATCTATTCAAGCCCTCTACCTGGAAAGCTTTTTTTGCTTTCCGGAAAGCGCTTCAAGCTAGTGCTTATGATGTGGTGATTGAGACTCAGGGCCTACTTAAGTCAGCCATAGTGTGTTCTCTGGCTAAAAAGAGTCCCAATGCTGTTGTTGCTGGGCTTGCCAATGCCACAGAATTTTCAGGTTACGAGCCCCTTGCAAGATCGTTCTATACGCAGTCAGTACAAGTGCCGACACAATGTCATGCGGTAGACCGCTCTCGCCGGGTGATGTGTTCGGCCTTAGATTGGCCCTTGCTAGAACGAAGCGATGCGCCCCAGTTTTATCCGCAAACATTCGTGCAAAATATTCCAAAATCGCTTGTTCAAGGTTTACAGGTGCCGTATATTTTGTGTTTTCACTCTACCGCTCGGGAGGCTAAGCGTTGGTCTAATGAGCATTGGATTTCCTTAGGCAAAGATTTAGCTACGCGTGGCTATCAAATGGTTTTTCCGTGGGGGAATGCCGCTGAAAAATCTGTCAGCGAGTTATTCGCTTCACAGATCCCTGGCGCTCTTGTACCACCAGCTTTTTCAATTGAAGCAGCTTTTTCAGTTATTGCTGGCGCGGCCTTAACGATTGGTGTTGATACTGGCTTGACACACTTAGCGGCAGTATTAGATAAGCCAACTGTGGAGATATATTGTGATTCTCCGCTGTGGAAGACTGAAGGATATTGGTCTAACAAGATTTGTAATGTGGGTGATATCCACCATCCGCCATCTATTCAAGAGGTGCTAGACGCCTCTCTCAAACTGCTTAATTAGTTCTTTAAATCCCATTGCTGGGATCGACCTTTATCGCAATAAAGTATTAATGGCGAGGAGATCTTCGTCTGATAAAGCTGCTGCATGCGCTTTTAATCTAATGGCATTGAGGATGGTGTTGTAACGCGCCTGTTGCAACAGTGAGCGGGTGCTAATGACCGTATCTAGAGCAATCAATACATCGATGTTGATCAATGTACCCACTTGGAATCCGAGCTTGCTAGATTCCAATGCGGATGTTGAGGAGCGCTCAGCAGCCTCATAGGCCTTGACGCTAGCCAAGCCACCATAGAAACCAGTAAACGCCGTACGGGTGCTTTGAGCGGCAGTACGGCGAGCATTGTCGTAGTTCGCTTTGGCCGCATCTAATAAAGCGGCATTTTGACGAATGAGTGAGCTGTTATATCCACCAGACACTAAGGGAATGTTCATTTGCAAGGCAATAGTGTTGTTGTACACATTGGTTTGCGAAGGTTGATAGCTATTCGGTGTTCCATTGGAAGTGTTGTAGCCACTGGTACCTACCAAGTTAACGGTAGGGTAGTTCAGCGCTTGAGAGGCTCTATAAGTACTCTCTGCTAGGTTGACCGATAGCTGTCCTGCCAGCACATTGAAATTCGCGGTCTCCGCCTGCAGAATCCAATCCTCTAAGGTTTGACCTTTAGGTAATTGCGGATTGACGCTATCAGCAATCGGAATGCCGTTACTATCCTTGCTCTTCATGCGCGGATCTTTTAATACGCCATCTATCTTGGCTTCTTTAGTCAGAGGCTTTAGCGCCCCCACAGAATGCCCTACCAATTGCTCCAATACACCGCGCTTCACAATCAGGTCAGCTTGTGCGGCAATTTCTTGGGAGTTGGCCAGATCCAAGGCGGCTTGCGCAGTATTGACATCAACAATAGTCGCTAGACCAGCATCAAATTTTGCCTGAGCGATATCTAATTGCTGTTTGATTAACCCTTTTTTATTACGATAAAGCTCAACGTTATCTTGGCTGGTCAAGGTATCGAAATAAGCTTGTGACACTCGCAAAATTAAATCTTGTTGCGCTAAGAAAAAGCGCATGTCGGCAATTTTGGTATTCAAGTCACCCTGATTAAACGCCTCAAGGGCTGCCATATTAAAAACAGGCTGCGTCAGCGTAACGGTATAGTTCTTTTGATCAAATACCCTGGAATTTCCAGAGTTGCTCGCCACATTGGTACTACCAACGCCGTGTTGGTAGTAGCGGGTACCGCCAGGGGTTGCATTGGCTTGCGGTAACAGCAGGGATAAGCCCTGCCAATACAGTTCTTTGCTGGCTTGATAGTTAAAGCGAGCGGCATTTAAGACAGGATCACTAAAGGCGGCTTCTTGATAGAGGCGAATCAGATCTGTAGTTTGCCCAGCGTTGGCAGTGCCATTGCCATTCAGGTTAGATGGGGCTCCATTGGTTGGAATAGCTTGCTTGGGCAAGGTAACCATTTGCGGAGGTACATCCAGACCCACTAATGACTGGGCGCTGACTGGTGTTGGCAGGGATGGTCTTGCACCAGTGGCGCTTTGCCCATATGCGTTCAGCGAAAGTGCGCTAAGGCCAAGAGCCTGACTCAGGATTAAACCAAAGGTGGTTAGCTGAGAGAGGCGAAAGCGTGGTGGAGTCATCTAATTCGGATACTTTTCAATGTGCCATGAAGTTTAAGGCTTATTTAAGTAGAGCGCCTCATTTGCACTTTATTTTGCCAAAACTCAGGCCAGCCCCCATCTATCTATAAAATTGCGCCTATGGATCTAATTTTGCTAGCTAAAGCGGTAGTACTAGGGGTAGTGGAGGGCTTGACCGAGTTTTTGCCAATCTCCAGTACAGGGCATCTTATTTTGGTGGGTGACTTGCTCGACTTCAATGATGAGCGAGGGAAGGCTTTCGAGGTCATTATTCAGTTTGGGGCCATCTTGGCGGTTTGTTGGGAGTTTCGTGAAAAGCTCTGGAAAGTCGCTTCAACTGCTAAAACTAGCGCGGTTTCTCGTCGTTTTATCCTAAATCTGCTGATTGCCTCCATCCCAGCAATGGGCTTGGCATTCGTATTTGGCAAACACATTAAAGCGGTTTTGTTTGCCCCCATTCCAGTTGCCAGTGCTTTTATATTGGGCGCCTTAGTTATTTTTTGGGCAGAGCGTCGTCAAACCAAGTTAATGCACTCCCCCAGCAAAACTTACATTGAGTCGGTCGATGATCTAACTCCGTTAGATGCTCTCAAAGTTGGGCTGGCGCAATGTGCCGCTTTGATTCCAGGAACCTCTCGATCAGGGGCAACAATTATTGGGGGCATGCTATTCGGTTTGCCCCGTGCTGTAGCCACTGAATTCTCCTTTTTCTTAGCGATCCCAGTGATTGGTGGTGCTACCGCCTATGAGTTATTGAAGCTGTGGAAAAATCCAGTCTCCTTATCGGGTGATTTTGCTTGGGCAATCGTCGTGGGCTTTATTGCTGCCTTTATCTCCGCCTTTATTTGCGTGCGCTGGTTGATTCATTATGTCGCTGGACATAACTTCATTCCGTTCGCGTGGTATCGCATTGTCTTTGGTTTGTTGGTTTTGGTAAGTGCATATAGCGGTCTAGTGGCTTGGTCTCACTAGTTCACCTTCCCATATGAATGCTAATAGAGGCAGATTGGAGTAAACATGGATGTATCAATTGACGCAATCACGAACAATATTCAGCTAGCGCTTGCCCCAGTCTTTTTATTGACTGCAGTAGCTACCTTGATTAATGCAATCTCCGCGCGCTTAGCTCGCTCAGTGGATCGGATGCGCGCTATTCAGCATCGCATTCAAGAGGGCGATGTGAAAGACAAGGTGATTTTGAGTTACATGATGCGTGAAGCGAATGAGGCAAGAATTCGGGGTCGTCTCTGTACCGTTGCAATCTTCTTTAACGTCTTAAGCGGTGTGTTTATTTCTTTAACTGTTTTAGAGCTATTTTTCTTCCAAGCGGGCGCTGTACGTTCTTTACAAACCACCTATGTCATTTGGACATTTGTGCTTGGCTTACTATCGTTCATGACATGCTTATCTATCGTATTGGGTGAGGTGGTCTATGCCTATCGTTCGGCAGGTTGGAATACTCCCTTCCCAAAATAAAGGCATTAGTACTGTGACTTTTCCTAGAACAGATCGTATCCGCTCTTTTGTGTTGAGGGCGGGCAGAACGACTGCTGGCCAGCAGCGCGCTATTGATGACTTAGGTCCTCAGTTTTTAGTGCCATTTCAAGAGACCACATTAGATCTTGTGCAAACATTTAATGGTTCATTGAGTCCCAAGATATTAGAAATTGGGTTTGGGATGGGTGAGACGACTGCCAAAATTGCCGCGTTGCGCCCAGAAGATGATTTCTTAGCAATTGAAGTTCACCCACCAGGAGTAGGTGCTTTGCTGAAGTTGATTGGTGAGAATCAAATCACTAATTTACGATTGATTCGTCATGATGCGTTTGAGGTGTTGGAAAAGATGATCGCACCCCATTCATTGGATGGCATTCATATTTATTTTGCTGATCCTTGGCACAAGAAGCGCCATCACAAGCGCCGTTTAATCCAGGCGGAGTTTGTAAAGTTACTGGTTTCGCGCCTAAAACCTGGCGCCTATTTGCATTTGGCAACGGACTGGCATAACTATGCCGAACAAATGTTGTTGGTTTTAAATGCGGAGTCCAGTCTCGTGAATACCTCTACAGAGCAAGTACAAGTAGAAACTTTCTCGGCTGATGATGTAGCTAAGTCGGCAGACTCAAAAGAATTTAGACCTACGCCAGAACAACTCAGCGCTTCGCATTCTGGTTATGTCGAGCGACCTGCTTATAGACCGATTACGAAGTTTGAGAACCGCGGCATCAAGCTTGGTCACGGCGTATGGGATTTAGTCTATAAAAAGAAATAATGTGTAGGTGGCTATTCAAAATTGAGAGGTAAAAATAAAGCCACTACTGTGGCTTTATTGTTTTAGAGGCCTAAGCAAACATACTTCAGCTCGAGATATTCATCCATGCCGTAGATGCTTCCTTCACGTCCCAAGCCGGATTGCTTAACTCCCCCAAATGGACCTACCTCATTCGAGATGATTCCAGAGTTGACGCCAACAATACCGTACTCAAGCGCTTCAGCAGCCTTCCAAATACGACCAATATCACGGCTATAAAAATAGGATGCCAATCCAAATTGGCTACTGTTGGCTAGCCTAATTGCTTCCTCATCACTTTCAAAAGAAATGATGGGTGCTACTGGCCCAAAAGTCTCTTCGTAGGTAATGAGCATGTCATTAGTAACATTGGACAGAATCGTAGGCTCGTAAAAGGTGCCACCCAAAGCAGAAGGCTTTCCACCAGCAATCAGTTTTGCGCCCTTGCTCAATGCATCGGCTACATGTCTTTCGACTTTTTCTAATGCGGCTTGCTCGATGAGGGGGCCTTGAGTAATGCCAGCCTCTAGGCCATTACCAACCTTGATTGACTGAATCGCTTTGGCAAACTTTTCTACAAACTCATCCTGTACTTTTTTATGGACATAGAAGCGATTTGCACAGACGCAGGTTTGACCTGAGTTACGGTATTTGGAGGCGATAGCCCCAACAACGGCTGCATCGATATCCGCATCTTCAAAAACAATAAAGGGGGCATGGCCACCAAGCTCTAGAGCTAATTTTTTTACGGTAGGAGCGCATTGCGCCATCAGAATTCGTCCCACTTCAGTTGAGCCTGTGAAGGATAAATGGCGAACTGTAGTCGAGGCGCAGAGGGTTTTACCAATAGCAATCGATTGGTCTGCATCTGCGGTCAGGATATTAATGACACCAGCGGGAACGCCGGCACGCTGTGCCAGTTCTGCAAGTGCTAAGGCACTGAGCGGTGTCAGCTCTGCTGGCTTGATAACAATGGTGCACCCAGCCGCCATCGCTGGCGCAATCTTGCGGGTGATCATGGCAATTGGGAAGTTCCAAGGGGTAATTGCAACGCAAACGCCAATCGGTTGTTTCATCACGATCATGCGCTTATCACTCCAAGTGGTACTTGGAATAGATCCAGCCACTCGCTTCGCTTCTTCAGCAAACCATTCCACAAAAGAGGCGCCATAAGCTACTTCACCAGCTGCCTCGATTAAAGGCTTGCCTTGCTCTAATGTCATGAGAGTAGCGAGGTCTTGAGTATTTTGAATAATGAGATCAAACCATTTGCGCATGACGGCAGCGCGCTCTTTACCAGTTTTGCTTTTCCACTCTTGGAAGGCGCCCTCTGCCGCTTTGATGGCTAACTCTGCATCTTTGGGCTCAAGATTACTTACCTCTGCAATCAGATCGCCAGTGGCGGGATTGTGTACTGCAAAGGTTTTATCTGAGCTTGTCTTAAACCATGCACCATTAATAAAAGCCTCTTCTTTAAATAGGCTTGGATCTTTGAGTAATTTGCGGATATCAATTTTTTGCATGAGGGTGTCTCTTATTTAAAAGGGTGTTTTATTTTATCCCTCAGTGTAGTTTGAATTGCTTCTGAGGGTTCTGGGAAAAATAAAACCCCCTGGACCTCATCGGAAGTGCAGGGGGTGTCATATTGAGTAGGTCTTTAGCTAGCCAGCTTGCACCTCAGTACTACGCAATTGTTGGGCTAAGAGGTCCAATACACCATTGACATATTTATGGCCATCAGTGCCGCCAAAGGTTTTGGCTAATTCCACAGCTTCATTAATGGCAACTTTGTATGGAACCGCTAGGTCAATAGCTAGCTCGTAAGTGCCAATCAATAGTGCGGCATGCTCTACTGGGGAGAGCTCATTAATAGGGCGGTCTAGGGCCGGAGTAATAATGCCTTCGAGCTCATCGGTATGCTCAAGTACGCCGGCAAAAATTCCCTGAAATAAATCATGTTGGCAACGGCGAAATCCTGGATCTTCAGCCAGTTGTTTAGCAATAGCTGCCGCATTTGGAAGGCTGCCTGCGCGGCGCATTACCAAGCTTTGGTACACACCCTGCAACGCATATTCACGGGCGCGACGACGTGGTGTTAGCGAACGCTTAGGGGCGCTAGGGACGGAAGCTGGTGGATTGATAGGGGTCTTAGTCATATCAATCATTGCTCTTCGCTCGGGTGAATTTCGAAATCAATATCAGGGGTAAGGGCTAAAGCGAGGTTGGCCATTTCAACAACGGCCTTGGCACAATCTGCACCCTTTACTTGCACGCGAACTTGCGCTTGTTCGTCAGTCTCGCAGGTGAGAACACCATTGGCAATGGGTAAGCCAGACTCAATGGAGATGCGGGAGATGCCGGAAGCGGATTCATTGGAAACTAATTCAAAGTGATAGGTCTCACCGCGGATTACCGCGCCAAGAGCAACCAGGCCATCGAACTCACCAGTCTCCGCCATTTTCTGGAGTGCGAAAGGAATCTCTAGGGCGCCAGGTACAGTCACCAATTTGATATCGGCTTGGGATACTCCCAGCTTGATAAGTTCTTCAATACAGGCAGTTGTTAAGGCAACGCAATGCTCTTCATTGAAGCGAGCTTGTACGATACCTACACGTAGGTCTTGGCCGTTTAAGTCTGAGGCCAGAACGCCTACTACGGATTCATTATTGCTTGTAGTCATGATTTTGATTGCTTTTTGGATTACTTATTGATGAGATTCAAATGGGGTGTAGCCAGTTACTTCAAGTTTGTAACCGGAAAGGCTTGGTACTGGGCTGGGGTTGGCGAGTAAGCGCATTTTCCCAACACCAAGATCTTTGAGAATCTGAGCGCCAATTCCGTAGCTACGGAAATCAGTTTTGCGAGCCAAAGGTTTTTGCGCTGCTTCAGTGAGAGTGCCGTTGAGCTTATGAAACTGTGCCAACCAATCCACATCATTGGGGGATGCAATGCCAGCCGCGTTTAACAATACTGCTACGCCTGCTGGGGCAGCCGCTAGTTTTTGTAGTGCTTGAGCCAAGGGCCATGAATGGGTGCTGACATGCGCGTCTAAGAAATCCAATGCGGTCACTGGCTCATGTACGCGCACCAAAGTTTCTTCAGTCTCAGATGGCTTGCCATGGACAAGCGCCAAATGAATGCATGAACTCGGGGTATCCCGATAAATAATTCCTTGGAACTTACCCCATGGAGTAACAAACTCTCGCTCACCTTCACGAACCACAATGCTTTCATGTTGGCTGCGGTATTGAATGAGATCGGCAATGCTGCCAATTTTGAGTGCATGTTCTTTAGCGAACTCCAGCAGATCAGGCAAACGCGCCATGCTGCCATCGTCTTTCATGATTTCGCAAATGACGGAAGTTGGAGAGCATCCTGCCATTGCGGCTAAATCACATCCCGCTTCGGTATGCCCAGAGCGAATTAATACGCCACCAGGCTGAGCCATCAATGGGAAGATGTGACCAGGCTGAACCAGATCATTTGGTTTGGCATGCGGGGCTACAGCGGTTTTGATTGTGTGGGCGCGATCAGCTGCGGAGATGCCGGTAGTCACACCAGTGGCAGCTTCAATAGAAACGGTGAAGTTGGTACCCATCGAGGTGCCGTTGTCTCTCACCATCAAAGGGAGGTTGAGTTGCTGGCAGCGCTCACGGGTCAAAGTAAGACAAATCAGTCCGCGACCATGTTTGGCCATGAAATTGACCGCTTCAGCAGTGACATGATCAGCGGCAAGCACTAGGTCGCCTTCGTTCTCACGATCTTCTTCGTCGACCAGAATGACCATCTTGCCAGCCTTGAGCTCGGCAACGATTTCTTCTGTGGAGGCCAGGGTATTTTGCATAGCCCTCTATTTTAAGCTGAGGAGGGGGTTTTAGGGCTGCAAGCGTAGATCTCCTGAAATATTCCTCAATATCCACCGTTTCTGACAATGAGGATCTATTAATGGTATTTTTTTGGCGCTCTGAACCCGAGAAAATCCTGTATGCCTAAATTATCACCAAGATCCATCGCATTGAGCCCTTTGGGTGGCTGCTCTCATGGATTTATCTTGTTAGAGGTCTTGGTAGCTATGGGCTTGGTTGCGGGTAGTTGGGTTGCTTTGGGCAATACCTACCAATTTTTGATTTTACGTTTAGGTCAATTACAAGAGCAGCGCTCCCAAATCAAACAAGCGCTAGACCAACATGAAATCGCCATATTTAGCGTCGCCCAATCGAACAATACAAACCCAAGCCCAAGAAAGTTAGTAAATGAGTCTATTGGAGTGCCTCGTCGGTCTCGCGCTATCCCTGATTCTGGTGGCACCTCTGATAAAAAATAGTGGCGAGTTTGTCGCTAGACAAATTCAGTATGAGAAAACGCAATCGATTGCCGCCGAAGCAGATCGCGCTCTGGAGTTAATTGGTCGCGCCATTCGGATGGCTGGTTATCAGAATGCTAAATCATCACTCCCATCTACAAGAAAAAATACTTCTTCAACTGCTGACATTCAGCTTCAAAAAAATAATGGCTATCGAGGATCGGATTCATTGATGATTCAACATGGGCTTTCTGATGGTGTGGATTTAGATTGCATTGGTAATACCTTGTCAGAAGATCGCACTAAAAATAGTTTTGCCCACCAAGGTTTTTTAGTAGATCGTCAGGCATCTGCGCCCAAAGGCGTGCGTGTCAATGGTGGATCCTTAATCTGCCAATCTTTGGATCGTCAAGGACGACTGCAAAATACGACGCTAATGAATGGAGTTCATCGATTGGCGATTGAGGAGTTACCTGCTAACTCGATCCGAGCCTTTAAGCTTAGGCTAGAGATGACCGATGGCACCTCTATTCATAAGACATTTGAGCGTACATTCGCTACGCGTAACCTCTTGTGATTATTGCTTGGATCTTATCGCTATTACTACTGCTCTCCACACTGATCATTCAATTGGAGCGCTTAGCTGCGCTTGAAGTCATTAGCACCAATACTTATATTGAGTCGCAGAAACAATTTATCGCCGCTGAAAAAGCAATCCTTGAATGCGAGCGCAATCTTTCTCATCTATCAAGTCTTGACAATGCCTCTTGCCATATTCAGTCTGCTGGTAAGCATCTTTGGCTGATATCGAGCAAGGAGAAACCCAGAATAGAAGTGCTGGTATTTTTAGATGAGCAAACGCACAAAGTCAGTCGTTTAAATTGGCGACAGAACTTTGAATAAAAATGAGCTAGGTAGTAGTCTGCTTGAGCTGATGGCAGTCGTGCTGATTATTGCCATTATGGCGACATCAGCAATGCCCCTATTGCATGAGCAAATGGCTGCACGAGAAATCGACATCATCGCGAGACGCTTTATTGCGCATGCTCAATTTGCCAGAGCCCAAGCCCTGACGCTAGGAACTCCCGTCCGCATTACCCCGCTGGCCGATCAGCTCTGGGATGAAGGTTGGGTGATTAAAAGTGGCTGCATTGAGCGCAAATCAAAGACCCCCTGTATTGAGCGTCTGTGGTTTTCTCAGGGCGATATTGCTCCGGTGTATTTCAAGGGTGGGGGTAAGCAGTTTATTGACCCCCATTCTTCTAAACGAGGCATTATTTTTAATGCGGCTGGGGCAGCCAAAACAGCCCAAGGTGGGTTTGTGGCTAACCGCTTGATCTTGGGTCATGAGCGAGACTCTCGCCTCGAGAGGCAGCTGATATTGGGTAGTGGGGGTCGCTGGCGGATTTGCGATCCAGCTAAAGACGCCAAAGTCTGTAGGTAGCGTGGGTAAATTTGCCCCATCTGTCCGCAATCGGTTTTAATAGACCCATGTACAGCGCTGTTGACCACCAATTTATGAGCGAAGCTTTGGCTGAGGCTCAAAACGCCCTTTATTTATCCAATCCTAATCCTCGAGTTGGTTGCGTGATTGTTAAGGATGCTGTGGTCATTGGCCGTGGGTACACCCAAAAAGTCGGCGGTCCTCATGCAGAGGTGCAAGCCTTGGCGGATGCAAAGGCCAATGGTTTCGATCCTGTTGGCTCAACGATCTATGTGACCTTGGAGCCTTGCAATCACACCGGCAGAACACCACCATGCGTTGATGCCTTAATTGCCGCTAGGCCTGACATGGTAATTGTGGCAATGTCGGATCCAAACCCGCTGGTGGGTGGCAAAGGGCTTGAACGTTTAAAGGCATCCGGCATTAATGTGCGCTGTGGTCTATTGGAATCTGAGGCTAAGGCGTTAAACCCCGGTTTTATTTCTAGAATGACTCGAGGCCTTCCTTGGGTCCGGATGAAGATTGCTGCCAGCTTAGATGGCAAGACTGCGCTTCCTAATGGGCAAAGTCAGTGGATTACTGGACCACTTGCAAGGGCGGATGGTCATCATTGGCGTGCTCAAGCGTGCGCTATTTTGACGGGCGTGGGGACAGTCAAAGAAGATGATCCAACACTGAATGTTCGAGATGTCCAAACAGAACGTCAGCCCTGGAAAATTATTGTGGATTCAAGGCTAGAGACACCCCTGAATGCTAATGTACTAAGCAAGCCTGAAGCATCGGGCGTCATCCTTGTTTGCGCTTCATTGGATTCTTCAGAGAGTCAAGAAAAGGCAAAAGCATTCGAGGCGATCGGTATTGAAGTGATTGCGATGGCCAATGCCTATGGCAAAGTCGATTTACCCAAGCTTTTTGTGTATCTGGCAAAAGAGCGCCACATGAATGAAATCCATGTCGAGGCGGGATTTAAACTCAATGGCTCCCTACTCAGAGAAGATTGCGTTGATGAATTGTTGTTGTATTACGCACCCTTCTTTATGGGGGGTGGTATCGGTATGGCTAACATCTCCCCATTGACAGCCTTGGACCAAGGACGGGATTGGAAAATCATGGATCAAAACTTGTTCGGTTCCGATCTTCGTGTGCGTCTTGCCAAGCAATAAGTCGTCCAACATTCCATATTCAACACATCCCCAGCACATCCCCAACACAACCAATAATTCCCATTTAGAATCCCACTATGTTTACTGGAATCATCACTGCCGTAGGGCAAATTAAAAGCGCGCAAGCTAAAGGCGATGGACTGCACTTGGTAGTCGAGGTGCCTGAGGGATATCTTGAAGATGTTGCCTTGGGTGACAGTATTGCGATTCAAGGCGCATGTATGACAGCTACTGAATTGACTAAAAATACTTTTGCATTAGATATTTCACGTGAGTCTTTAAATAAGACGATTGGCCTAGATAAAGTGGGGCCCGTCAATCTTGAAAAAGCGCTACGTTTAAATGATCGCTTGGGTGGTCACTTGGTGAGCGGACATGTTGATGGTGTTGGCAAGGTGGCGCACTTTGCCGCTGTCGCACAAGATGCTTATGGATCTTGGCTTTTGCAAATTGAAGCCCCCAAGGCATTGGCATCGTTCTTAGCTTACAAGGGATCGATTGTCGTCAACGGCGTTTCTTTGACGGTGAATAAAACCGAAGACACTACAAATGCTTGCATGGTGGATATCAACATCATTCCCCACACTCTCCAAAACACGACTTTAGGAAGCCTGAAGCAAGGAGATGCGGTTAATCTAGAGGTAGATTTAATTGCGCGTTATGTTGCGCGGATGATGGAAACTCAACCTAAATAACTATTTTCTTTTGCCAGCCTCTTTATAAACAGCTGACTGATTTCGCTTACCAATTGCGATAATCAGAACGACAAGTTTATGGTCTATGACTTCATAAACTAGCCTATAGCCAAGTGCCGCCAGTTTTATCTTGTAAAAATTGTCCAGGTCACCATGTAACTTGGCAGAAGCAATTCTAGGATTTTGAATTCGCTTCTCAAGCTGTTTTTTAAACTGGCTCCGAACTGAGTTATCTAATTTTTACCACTCTTTTAAAGCAAGTACATTGAACTCAAGACTATAGGTTTTCAAGTTTTACTTTCACGGTTTTCCCGCCGCTACGCGCTTTTATGGTTTTGATGAGAGATAGTTCATCCACTAAGTCAAGAAGCGCTTCATATGCTTTTGCCGACAATAAATAGGCTTCAGGTTTGTTGTGATTTAGTACGGCGACGGGTAGGTCGCCGGCAATCTCTAAAATCTTGCTTGGATTGCGCCTAAGGTCAGTCATACTGACTGTAGTTTTGGCATGAATGGTTTGCGTGATTGTCATAATAAAATACCCATAATTTGGTGCATTATTATGTGTTTTTTATAAAAAGTCAAACCCTTTGCTTGACAGGGAAACAAGCTGTTTTGGCTTAGCTTTTGCGGTAGCGTGTAGGATCGCTTAAGTTAGCTTGCTTAAAGCCTATCTGCCTCAAGCGGCAAGACTCGCACTCTCCGCAGGCTTCGCCGAGATCATTTGCTTGATAGCAAGACACGGTTTGCGAGTAGTCCACACCTAAGGTGGTGCCCAGTTGAATAATCTCCGCTTTGCTCATGCTGATGATAGGCGCATGAACCCGAAAGCGATTCTCATTGTTTAGCGCTTCTACTCCAGCCTTAGTGGCAAGGTTAGCCATGGTCTCGAATGAGGCAACATATTCAGGTCGACAATCGGGGTAGCCTGAGTAGTCGACAGCATTGGCACCATAAAAAATATCTAAGCCACCCAAGGACTCTGCCCAGCCTAAAGCAAGCGATAGCAAAATCGTATTGCGTGCTGGCACGTAAGTAACGGGAATCTCTTGATCTTTGCCTGGCGTGATGGGTATGTCAATAGAAGAGTCGGTCAGGGCTGAGCCGCCGAAACGCGTGAGATCTAAATTCACCACTTCATGACGAATCACACCCATCTTCTTGGCAATATGCTTTGCGGCAGCCAATTCTGAAGAATGACGCTGTCCATAGCTAACGGAAAGTACGTAGGGTGCGTAGCCGAGATCTTTTGCAAGCGCCAGAATCGTGCTTGAATCCAAGCCACCAGAAAATAAAATTACAGCTGGCGCATTTGGTTTGCGTGGAGCTATATTCTGAAAGGCAGCAGACAAGGTTGACATAGTGAAGACGCTTTTTACTTACTTGGTTGCGGCGATGAGTTGCTGCGCGTCTTTTGCCGCTTCTGTATCAGGATATTTGCTGACGATCTCGCTAAACGTTTTTTTGGCAGCTACCTTATTGCCACTTTCCAATTGCGCATTACCTAAAGTCAACATGGCAGACGGAATGCGGGGGTGAGTTGGATAGCGCTTGATTAAGCTTTGAAGTTGGGCAATAGCACCTGCGTAATCTTTATTGGCATATTTACTATTGCCACTCCAAAAGAGTGCCAACGGCACATAGGGGCTCTTAGGATAGCGATTCACAAAGGCGGAGAAGCCTTCATCTGCTTTCTTGAGATTGCCCGATTGGAAGGCCTTTAGAGCTTCATCGTAGGCTTTCTTTTCACCGGGTTGCATGGTGCCAGTGATGCCTTCAATAGTTGCTGTACGTGGCTCAAAATTACCTAGGCGGGTATCAAGATCTTGATAGTAAGTCTTCTGACTTGTGCTGATATCTTCACCTTGCTTTTCAAGGTTTTCAATCTTGCCTCGCAGCTCCGCATTATCGGCTTTGAGTTTTTCAATTTGGTTCTGTAAATCCATTTGCGTGGTTGCAAGTGACTTACGCAATTCCAATATCGCCTTGCGGGCATCGTCATCTGCAAATAGCGCCCATGCATTGCTAGACATGCTTAAGCAAAGAGCGGCGGCGCTTAAACAAAACGCTCGTGAGAGCGTTTGTTTAAAAGAGTGTTGAATGTTACGCATTAGTTAGTAATGTAAACAATATCAGCGCGGCGATTTTCTGCCCAGGCTGCTTCATTATCACCTTCAGCTTTTGGCTTTTCTTTACCAAAGCTTACGGCTTCCATTTGGTCGTCAGAAACGCCCATTAAGTTCAGTGACTTACGGACAGCGTCTGAACGGCGTTGACCCAAAGCCAAGTTGTACTCTGCAGTACCACGCTCATCGGTATTGCCTTGAATAATGATCTTTTGCTTCGGATTGGCTTTTAAGAAGCTAGCGTGCGCAGACAATTGTTTTTGATATTTAGTCTGAACAGTGTATTCATTGAAATCAAAATACACGCTACGTTGGAAGAGCGGGCTGCTCGGATCATTCCATGGCTGTGAGCCAAAGTTACCGCTGCCACCATTGGCACCATCAACATCATCCAATTTGACGCTTGAGCAAGCGGCCAAAAATAATGCTGTTACACCAAAGAGGGTGAGGGTTGCGGCACGGCGTGCGATAGAAATCTTCATGATCTGTCCTTTTTCCTACAAACTGAGTAACTAAATAAGCTAATAGCCAATATTATGCCCCTAAGAGTCCAATATTGGCTATCTAGCCCTGAAGTGAGTGCTGGAACTTAGTCCATAAATGGACCCCAGGATGGCTGACGTACATCAGATCCCGGAATACTTAATACTTGCTTGGAGTTGCCATCTACCGAGACCGCCGCTAAGACCCGTTTGCCGCCGACTTTGGTGGAATACAAGACATAGCGACCATTGGCTGCAAAGGATGGGGATTCATCGCTGGTGCCGTCAGTCAATGCCTGAGAGTCGCCTGTAGCCAGGTTCAGTATGTAAAGTCGGAAAGCGCCGCCAACGTTGGCGATATAAGCCAAATATTTACCATCTGGTGAAATGCGGGGCGATGTTACAAAACCCTGTTTGTAGGTAATGCGCTTAGCGCCTTCAGCCTGTTCGCCTTCTGCACTCATGCGGTAGATCTGGGGATTGCCGCCACGATCGCTTGTGAAGTAGATGTAGCGACCATCAGCGGAATATTGCGGCTCGGTATCAATAGTGTAGCCACGGGTAAGGCGATGCAAGCCTGTCCCATCAGCATTGATGCCGTAGATCTGAGTATTGCCATCTTTTGAAAGGGAGATCGCTAGTTTTTTGCCATCTGGCGACCAAGCTGGTGCGCTGTTATTACCCTTTTGATTGGAGAGGGAAATGCGACGACCAGTAGCAAGCTCGTGAACATAAATTACAGGCTTGCGATCTTCAAAAGAAACGTAGGCCACTTTCTTGCCATCGGGAGACCATGACGGAGAGATGATTGGTTCGCTACTGTTCATAGCATTGCGAATGTTTTGACCATCCGCATCAGAGATCACTAGGCGATAGCGCTTACCCTCTTTAATGACATAAGAAAGGCGGGTTGAAAAGATGCCGCGCTCACCCAGCAGTTTGAAGATGATGTCATCGGCAATTTTGTGAGCGGCAGCGCGCAAATTATCTGCGCTGGAATTGAGATTGAGTCCACCCAAGCTAAGAGATTTACGCACATCAAAGAGTTTGTAATGAATCTCAAACTGACCTGCACCAGTTTGCACAACACTACCGACAACCAAAGCATCTGCACCGCGAGCGGCCCAAGATTTGTAGTTAGGTGTGCCTTCATCGCTTTCGCTAGCGTTACCATTTTCAGTATTTTTAAAGTAACCACTGCGAGCCAAGTCTTGGCGAATAATGTCAGTGATACTGGTTGGTAATTTGTTTTCATCTTTAAAGCGCATCACGGCGATGGGGTAGAGAGACTGTCCTACGCCAGTGATTTCAATATTCATTTGCGCTAAAGCGGGGGTAGTCAAACCCATGACCGACATCAATACTGCAAACGCCGTAACAGCGAATGAAAAAATGTGTTTCTGGGCAATACGCTTAGCAACTTGCAACATGCTTTAGTCCTTGGGTTTAAAGGTCAGCTTAACTTCTCTTTGAGGAATTTTGCCATTGTCGTCTTTCGGCAGACTTTCTGCGCGAGAGAGGGCGAGTAATACTGCGCGATCCCAGCCCGCATTACCGCTAGAGGTCAAAATACTAGTTTCTAGAATAGCGCCGTCAGGTGCTAGATTGACTTTAATGACTGCGGCTGGGTTGCCGCTGACTGATTCCGGGTTAAAGACAATCAAAGGCTTCACTTTCTTAATCACTTTGTCTGTCCAGCCGGGAGGGGCATTGCCACCACCGCCAACACCACTGCCACTAGTGCCACCACTGCCACCTTCCGCGCCAGCAGCTGCACGCAGACGCGCCAATTGATCAGCGCGAACTTTTTCGGCAGCCGCATTGGCTTTAGTGTCTGCTGGAGTAGCCGCTTTGGGCGCTTCTACTTTTTTGGCCGGCTCCGTCTTTTTAGGCTTCTCTTTTTCTTTTTCCTTAGGCGGGATGGGTTTTACCGGCTTAGGTGTTTCTTTTACTTCTTTTTTAGGAGGCTCTTTCTCGACCTGCTTTTTCTTGATCGCGATATCGGCAGCTTCTTCCTTCATTTCTGTTTTTACTTCTGGTACCACAGGCGCCTCTACTTGCGGGCTCGCATCCCATAGTTCTACCTCGACTCCAGAAGGCGTAGAGTTATTCCAGTTAATGCCGATGACTAAGAATGCAACTAAACCTAAGTGCGCAGCCAGCGAAAAACTAAAAGCACGTTTAGTACTTTCGTTTTTAGTAAGACGTCCTCGCGAGAAGCCTGAGTGAAAAGTTTGCGCGCTATTCATGTATCAATACAAAGAGAGTTATTGGCTCTTGACGGCTAAGCCGACACGCTTCACACCATTCTCTTTGAGCTTTGACATCACTTCCATTACTACTTCATATTTAATGGATTTATCCGCAGCAAGAACGACTGGTTGCTCGGCAGACTTCTCTGCTTGTGAGCGAGCAAATGCACCGAGTTCAAATTTATTCAACGTTTGAACGGGATCACCATCTTTACGAACGATGACATTCTCATTGGCATCAATGGTTAAGAAGACAGGTGGCAAAGATTGCACTTTCGCACCGCCTACCGTTGGTAAATTGACGACGCCAGGATTGACCATGGGCGCTGTCACCATAAAGATGACTAGGAGCACCAACATCACGTCGATGTAAGGCACTACATTAATGTCAGCCATTGCCCGACGCTTCGAGGACTTTCTAAAAGATCCGGCCATGCTTATTTGCCTGAGGCTTGACGTTGCAAGATGTTAGTGAACTCTTCAATGAAAGTTTCAAAACGAATCGCCAGGCGATCCACATCGGTGGCTGCGCGGTTGTAGGCAACCACTGCAGGAATCGCGGCAAATAGGCCAATAGCGGTTGCGATCAGTGCCTCGGCAATACCTGGGGCTACTGCAGACAAGGTGGCATTTTGGACGTTAGCAAGACCGCGGAAGGAGTGCATGATGCCCCAAACGGTGCCAAAGAGGCCGATATAAGGTGACACTGAGCCTACGGAAGCTAAGAACGGTAGATTGGCCTCTAACATGTCCATTTCGCGCTGGTAGGTGGCTTTCATGGCGCGGCGGGCGGCGTCGATTTCACGAACTTTCATGAACTCTTGCATGCCAGCCTCAAAGATGTGCTCTAAAACCGCATCGCTACGGGTATTACGCTGGGCAGCATCTAAAAGGGTATTCAGGTCCCCGCCGGACCAAAAGTCACGCTCAAAACGCTCGGTATCCTGTCTTACGCCCCGTAAAATGGCAGTTTTCTTAAAAATAATGGTCCAAGAAGCCACGGACATGCCCATTAATAACAACATTACTAACTGGACTAATAGGCTGGCATTAAGGACTAGGGAGAGGAATGAGAGGTCTTGTGTAGGTGTCATGGTGGATTTTGTATGATGTAGGTTGATTTTACTAAGTTAATTCACTCAGCAATCCAACTTCTTCAGGATTATTACTATGTTTGACCGCCAAAACACTTTAGCCAAAACTGACCCAGAATTGTGGGCAGCCATTCAGAATGAGAATAAGCGTCAGGAAGACCATATTGAACTCATTGCCTCTGAGAACTACACCTCACCAGCAGTCATGCAGGCGCAGGGCTCACAGTTAACCAATAAGTATGCTGAAGGCTATCCAGGCAAGCGTTACTACGGTGGTTGTGAATTTGTGGATGTGGCCGAGCAATTGGCGATTGAGCGTGTGAAAGCCTTGTTTGGTGCTGAAGCGGCTAACGTGCAGCCCCATTGCGGCGCATCTGCTAACCAAGCAGTCTTTTTAGCGTTCTTGAAGCCAGGCGACACATTCATGGGCATGAGCTTGGCTGAAGGTGGTCACTTGACCCACGGTATGGCTTTGAACATGAGCGGCAAGTGGTTTAACCCAATTGCTTATGGCTTGGATAAAAACGAAGAAATCGATTACGAGCAAATGGAGCGTTTGGCTCGTGAGCACAAACCCAAATTAATTATTGCTGGTGCCTCTGCTTATTCTAAAAAGATTGATTTCGAGCGTATCGGTAAATTAGCTAAAGAAGTGGGCGCGATTTTCATGGTGGATATGGCTCACTATGCAGGCTTAATAGCTGCTGGTGTGTATCCAAACCCAGTACCGCATGCGGATATTGTGACCTCTACTACTCACAAGAGTTTACGTGGCCCCCGTGGTGGCATCATCTTGATGAAAGCTGAGCATGAGAAGGCTATCAATTCTGCGGTATTCCCAGGTTTGCAGGGCGGTCCATTAATGCATGTGATCGCCGGTAAGGCCGCTGCATTTAAAGAGGCTCAAGAACCAGGCTTTATAGATTATCAAAAGCAAGTCGTTGCCAATGCCAAAGCCTTGGCTGAGACCTTGATTGAGCGTGGTCTACGTATTGTTTCTGGCGGCACAGATTCTCATGTGATGTTAGTGGACTTACGCGCTAAGAAGATGACCGGTAAAGAAGCTGAACGCGTATTGGGTGAAGCGCACATTACTTGTAACAAGAATGGCATTCCGAACGATCCAGAAAAACCAATGGTCACTAGCGGTATTCGTTTAGGTTCCCCTGCAATGACAACCCGTGGCTTTAAAGAAGCCGAAGCAAGACAGGTTGGCAATTTTATTGCGGATGTTTTGGACAACCCAACCGATGCTGACAATATCGCCAAGGTTCGCGCTCAAGTTGCTGAATTGACAAAGCGTTTCCCGGTATACGGTTAAGCACTAGAGTCTGAAGAAAGCACTGATTGCGCTGCCCCTTTTGCCATAACGACGATACCCAGGTTTTAGATACCCGGGTATCGGACGAGGGCGATACCATTCGCCGTCGTCGCCGTTGTTCAAAATGCGACAAACGATTTACGACCTACGAGCGTGTAGAGCTGGTGCTACCAGCGATTGTGAAGAAGAATGGTAGCCGCGTTGATTACAGTCATGACAAGTTAGCAAGCTCAATCAAACTCGCATTACGTAAGCGCCCAGTTTCTTCTGACTCGGTTGATGAGTCTATCGGCCGTATTGAAGAAAAATTACTCAGCCTAGGCGAAAAAGAAATCCCTAGCGAACGCGTAGGCGAGTTGGTAATGCGCGAGCTTAAGCGTCTTGATAAAGTAGCCTACATCCGCTTTGCGTCTGTCTACAGAAGCTTTGCGGACATTGAGTCTTTTGAGAGTGCACTTAAAGAGCTAAAGTGAAACTTAGTTCAGATATTTTTTTGTCTGTGCTTCACACATCATTTGAATAACACCATCGATATCGGTCGGGTGTTTCCAGTTTAGAATTTTGATTGCTTTAGTTGGATCGCCAATACTGAAAAGAATTTCATTGGGCCTAAAAAAGCTCGGTTCAATTTCCACGTGGGCTTGCCAGTCTAAATCAAAATATTCAAAAGCCTTGGCGGCAAAATATTTCAATGACACCATTCGACCGGTGGCGATCACAAAGTCCTCAGGCTTATCTTGCTGCATCATCAACCACATGGCTTCTACATACTCCGGCGCCCAGCCCCAGTCGCGAGAGATATCTAGATTTCCGAGTTGAAGAGTCTTGAGTTGCCCAGCTTTAATTTTTGCAGCCCCGGCTATAATTTTTTGAGTTACAAAGCGCTCTGGACGCAATGGTGATTCGTGATTAAATAAGATTCCAGTGCAGGCATATAAACCATAAGATTCACGATAGCTATTTACTAACCACTTGGCGGTAGATTTAGCTACCGCATATGGGCTACGCGGTGCAAATGGGGTATTTTCATTTGCGGGGATGTCGCCCGTATCGCCAAAGCATTCGCTCGACCCCGCATTATAAAAACGTACGGGTTTATTTAATAAGCGAATAACCTCCAGAATATTTAAGGTGCCTATGGCAATGCTCTCGATAGCCTCTACCGGCTGGTCAAACGAGAGGCCAACCGAAGTTTGTCCAGCTAGATTGTAGATTTCATCGGGATTGAAAACCTGGATTGCATTGAAAACGCTTCGGAAGTCGTTGATCGAAACTGAAATCAGTTTTACTTTATCTCGAATACCTAGGGTACTAAGGTTGTTAAACGAAGAGGCCATCACATCACGTGATGACCCTATAACCTCATAATCTTTCTCTAGTAAATGCTTGGCAAGGTAGGCACCATCTTGCCCGGTAACGCCAATAATTAATGCTTTTTTTTTCACTAACTTACTTTAAGACCGAAAAAATAGAAGCAGTAATGTCATCAACGCTACCCGTGCCGCTGACCTTGCGATAGGCAGGAGCCTTTACTTTGTCAGCCGCATTGCTTTGCGTTGCCCAAGTGGAGTAGTACTCAACTAAGGGACGAGTCTGATCGTTATATACCTGTAAGCGCTTGCGAACAGTTTCTTCTTTGTCGTCATCACGCTGAATCAAGGCTTCACCCGTGACATCATCTTTGCCTTCAACTTTAGGTGGGTTGAAAGTAACGTGATATGTCCGGCCTGAAGCGGGGTGAACGCGGCGACCACTCATGCGATCAATGATGGCATCAAACGGTACGTCGATTTCTAGAACGTAATCGATAGGTACGCCAGCATCTTTCATCGCTTGCGCCTGAGGAATGGTTCTTGGAAAACCATCGAACAAATAACCCTTGCTGCAATCAGGTTGGGTTAAGCGATCTTTTACCAAGCCAATGATGATCTCGTCAGAGACAAGACCACCTGCATCCATAATCTTTTTAGCGGCAATGCCGAGTTCAGTTCCAGCCTTAACAGCAGCGCGTAACATATCGCCGGTTGAGATTTGTGGAATGGCAAATTTTTCGCAAATGAACTGAGCTTGTGTTCCTTTGCCAGCCCCTGGTGCACCGAGCAGAATTAACCGCATTGTTTTCCCCTTAGAAGATTCTTATTGTCCCGTATTTTTTCGGGATCCTTAATGCCTAATTCCTAGGATTATCCCCGAGAACCTTCAAATAACTGGATTGTTGGCTAATTAGCCAAGATGCGGCGTACTCGCTCGAGATCTTCTGGGGTATCAACCCCTGCTGGCGGGGCTTTGCTGGCAGTATGGACGGCAATTCGGTAGCCGTTCCAGAGGGCGCGTAACTGTTCAAGAGCTTCGGCCTGCTCTGGTGGCGCTGGTTCAAGGCGGGCATACGCCTGCAAAAAATCAGCCCGGTAGGCGTAAATGCCTAAATGCCTTAAGTGGGTAACGGATGCGCCGGCTTCTGGGTCGCGTACAAAAGGAATGGTGGCTCTGGAGAAGTAGAGCGCTTCATTAGCGCGGTTGAGAACCACTTTGACCACGTTGGGATTATTGATCTCCGCGACATCAGTAATTGCTACTGCCACGGTAGAAATCGCACAGGCGGCATTGTCGGCCAAGGTTTGGGCAACTTGATTGATCAGTTCTGGAGGAATCAGTGGCTCGTCCCCTTGCACATTCACTATTAAGGTATTGGCTGGAAGCTTTAATAGTTGCGCTACTTCTGCGATCCGATCGGTTCCAGTGGGATGATCTGGACTAGTTAAGAGGCATTCAATTCGATGTTCATCACAAGCGGCTTGTATCTCAGGAGAATCGGTGGCAACTACGACGCTTTGCGCTAATGATTGTTGGGCGCGTTCAGCCACTCGAATAACCATCGGCTTACCGCCAATATCGGCGAGCGGTTTACGAGGCAGGCGGGTGGAGCCTAACCTAGCAGGAATCACAACTAAAAATTCTGGGGGCTTAGCGCTCATATTGGGCTGAGATTAAATCACTCTAGATGGATTGCGTTAACTGCACTCATCGGCAGATAGGGTGCGCGCCTCATCGATCAACATCACCGGGATATCGTTGCGAATAGGGTAAGCCAAACGATCAGCCTTGCAAATGAGCTCATGCTTTTCAGCATCTAAATGCAAAGTACTTTTGCATAAAGGGCAAACCAAAATCTCTAGTAATCGCTTGTCCATATTGGGTCTTTGCTATCTTTTATAAAGTGTATTGATTTGGGTTGGGTCTTTGCAAAATAGACTGCAACCAATCCGCGAAAGTATTCGGCATCTCTAAATGCATCGGTACAACCCAAATACGCTCATCGTTTATTAAGGCACATTTTACGGCATCCTTCTCGGTAATCAGAATGCATTCCGCATTGATGGCACTGAAAAACTCTGGAGTAAAAGTGCTGTGATCGGGTAAGCCAATCGTTTTGGCGGCAATGCCACTAGCGAGCAAATCACCAAAGAAGCGTTGTGGATTACCAATTGCCGCGACGGCCGTCATCTTATTGGGAAGATAGGCGTCGGCAATGGCAGCCAATGATTGCGTATTACTGGGGTTCACTAGTTGATAGGGTGTACCCAATTGGCTATTGAGTGTAAATGCGCGCCGCCCTAAAAAATACTCATCGACATGGCTTGGATTATTTTTTAAGCCTGTCATGAGTGTTGCATCACGATCGCGGGTGCCAGCTTCTCGCAATGGCCCTGCAGGTAGTAAAAAGCCATTGCCCTCACCACGTGGGTCGCGAACCACGAGTTCAATATCGCGACCACCTTCACGAGCAGGCCAACGTACTAGCTTGCGATGCTGCAAGCCATCATCGCTGATGATGACATTGACTTCAGGATTATTTTTAAGCAGCAAAGCAATGCTGTGGACGCGCTTGGGATGAACCCAAATTGGAAATTGATTGTGCGTGCGTTTAGCGATTAAAACGGGTTCATCGCCGACTTCTAGCGGATTGGAATCGCTCTTAACTTGGAGTGGCGTGCTGAGTGTATTGGCGCCATAACCGCGACTAATGATTCCGGGGCGCCAACCCATGCGTGCGAGTTGCTCGGCTAAGCCAATCACAATGGGCGTTTTTCCGGTGCCGCCTACACGGATATTGCCCACGATGATGATGGGCACCGCTTGCGTTTTTCGCTTTCTGAGATCTAGATCCTCAATCAGGTTGAGGCCGCGATTGATTAATCCGTAGATCCAAGACAATGGCCAAAGCAAGAGGCTGACAGGTCCACGCCTCTCCCAGAACTGAGGAGCCTGATTGAAAAATGACGGGCTTTTATGGGATGACATTAAAAATAATAAATATGGGTTTGATCGTAGTGACTGAATATTGACTGAGTATTTACTTTTTACTAGTTTGACTGCTAAACACAATATTAGATAGATTGGCATCGCGCGCGGCTTCCAGGGCACTCATCACCGCTTGATGGGGCGCTTTAGCATCGGCATCGATGTTCACTTGAATCGCAGTATCTTTATTGAGCGCACTGAGGCTGTTGCCGAGTTGACTGCGGTCTGTCACCTTGCCATTAATAGCGAAGCGCCCATCACGACTCACTGCAATATGAATTTGTTTCACTTCCGACTGGCTGCTTGCGCCATTAGCGGTAGGCAGGGTGATGGCTAGCTCTTGATAGCGGGTGAAGGTGGTGGAGATCATTAAGAAGATCAACACCACTAGCAGCACGTCGATAAAGGGAATGAGATTAATCTCGGGCTCTACTGGAGATGAGCGACCTCCCAGTGAAAATTGGCCTCGGTACTGCAGCTTCTGCTCTAGCCAACTCATTTTGTATCCGCGGGCTGGATATGGCTAGCGTACAGCTTTTTAAATAATTGACGAGTAAATTCTTCGCACTCATGTTGGCGGTGATTGGCCATGGCGCGTAAACCACGCCAAGCAGCCAGTGCCGGAATGGCGATCATCAGACCAAATGCGGTGTTGTAGAGCGCTACAGAAATCCCATGCGCCAGTTGTTGTGGGCTGCCCACACCACTAACAGCGCCTTGACTGCCAAAGATTTCAATCATGCCAACGACGGTGCCAAAGAGTCCCAACAAGGGGGCTACGGTGGCGATTGTGGCTAGGGCGCCTAAATACCGCTCTAGCTTGAGCCAAGTCGATTGAGCGCTTGCTTGGAGCTCTTCGAGGGCGGCATCGGCTGAACTGCCGACCATTTTTTCGTGAAGGGCGCAGGCAAATAGTGGGCCAACGGGCGAAAGTTGGCTAATCGAGCTAATTTCGGCATCAGAGACTGATTTTTGCTGGGAAAGAGCATTGGCTAAGCCAAATACCGACTCCAGACTATCTTTGGGAAAAATGTGTATTTGGCGCAAATACCAGGTGCGCTCAATGACAATAGCCAGCCCGATAATAGAGATGATGAGAAGGGGCCAGATTGGCCAGCCAGCAGACAGTAAGATTGAGTACATAAGCTCAGTACTTTAGCTGAATTAAGAATGGGTTTTGACAAAGGCATCCTGTGGATAACTCTGTGCAAAACTTTTTAGAGGATGGGCTGTAAGTCCTTGATTGATGGTGCGACACCCTGATTTCTGGAGAAATCCCTGAATTGAGGGTTGAATAATTTATGTTATAAATCAACAAGATAAAGGCTATCTGTTGGTTTTATGAGACGATTTGGGTCAGTAATTACTTACTTATAGAGCTTTAGCCAAGGGTAGATGGGCTTCTGTGGATATTTATTGACCGCTAGTCCTGATGGCTGTGTAGAAAAAGAGAAAAAATGTCCGAAATATCAAGGGAAATTCTGAGTGTTGGCGACCTGAACCGCGCCATTGCGAGCTCGTTGGAAGAGCGCTTTGATACCGTCTGGGTTAGCGGGGAGATTTCTAATTTCAAGGCTTATGACAGTGGTCACTGGTACTTCTCATTGAAGGATGAGGAAGGTCAGATCCGTTGTGTCATGTTCCGTGGCCGTAATGGGCAAGTTGGCTTTATGCCCCAATCAGGGGATCTAGTCGAAGTGAGCGCTCAACTGGGTCTGTATGTGCCCCGCGGTGATATCCAACTCACAATTCAGACCTTACGACGTGCTGGCATGGGCGGACTTTATGAGGCGTTCCTCAAGCTCAAAGCCAAGTTAGCAAAAGAGGGTTTATTTGATGAGGATCGCAAGCGCGAGATCCCAACCCATCCGCGAGCGATTGGCATCATCACATCGCCTCAGGCCGCAGCCTTAAAAGATGTACTCAGTACCTTGGCCAGAAGAGCGCCCCATATTCCAGTGGTGATCTATCCAACCTTAGTACAGGGACCAGATGCCCCAGCAGGAATTATTGCCGCACTCAAAGCTGCTGAAAAAGAAAATGCAGTGGATGTCATTTTGCTGGTGCGTGGTGGAGGAAGTATTGAAGATCTATGGGCATTTAATGATGAGCGCTTGGCCTATGCCATTGCGGATTCGCAAATTCCTATAGTCAGTGGGGTTGGTCATGAAACGGATGTCACGATTGCGGACTTTGTTGCTGACTTGCGTGCGCCCACACCTACGGGCGCGGCAGAGTTAGCTGCGCCACGCCGTGATCAGATGCTGCAAGAGCTCGATGCCATCATGCAAGCACTCTTACAACGAGTGAATCAACGTGTAGAGCGCGAAGCGCAAACCTTGGATCAATTGGCGCTCAGATTAAGCCATGCATTGCCAAACCCTGATCGTATGCGCGAGCAAATACGCAGCTGGCAACAGCGACTTCATCAAGCCTGGACTGTGCGTGTAGAGAGTTGGAAGCGTGATCAAGGGCATTACCAATCGCAATTAGAAATGCTCAACCCACAAAGAACCTTAGAGCGCGGTTATGCGGTCATTCTGAATAACCAGGGGCAATCCACAGGGGATCAAGCGATGCATGCAGTGCGTAATCCTAAAGAGCTAAATACCGAACAGGTCTTCCAGGTGCGCTTGGCAGAGGGTCAGGTAGAAGTCGAGTTTGCAAAGATTGCATCGAACTTGTGAGTTCGTGAACTGATGTGTTTCTTTCATTTGCTGTTTTGATCATTTTTAAGTACAAACAAGCTATGACCTTGATGAGAACTTTCTTGCTGCTGGTAGCCACGAGCATTGGCATTATTTTGCTCAGCTCCTGCAGTGGTAGCTCCACCCCTAATAATGTGGTGGTCAATGGTACGGTGAGTTCCGGTGGGAGCGCTCCAGCAGTAGCCATCAGTGGGGCAACCGTTTCTATTTACCAGGCGCAAACAGGCACTCCTGTATTGGTTGTGCAAACTACCACTGATGGTTCAGGAAACTTCACTGCCAAGGTGCCTGTTAGCAGCTCCAATACCAATAGCAATCCAGCTTTGTACTATGCGGTGGCAACTAAGTCACCCAGCATTCAGCTTATAGCAAGCCTGGGAAGTGGGCCTCTGAATTCCGTCAGAATTAATGACTTAACTACTATCGCTACTGCCTATGCGTTCTCTCAATTCTTTCAAACCGATCTCTCGATAGCGGGTTCTGCAATTCCTTTGAGCATCGCCGCGGGAATGGCCGAGAACTTAGTTGCCGCAGAGTCTGGCTCCGCTTCCCTGGTGATTCAGACAACGCCGAATGCTTATGAGACGAATACCTGGAGTGCGCTTGGTACTCTGGCGAATAAATTAGGTGCTTGCACTCAGGGTTTAAGTAATGCTTGTACTGCTTTGTTTGCGGCAACGCCCGCTGCGAATGCCGCTATCCCAGCCAACACCTTACAAGCGGCCCTCAATATTGCGCGCAATCCCGCCAATAATGTCACCGGTATTTTTAATTTAGCGAATGCGAGTAACGCCTATGCCCCCGCATTAACAGCCAATCAGGGCCCAAGCTCTAGCGTCGTTCGAGAAAAGCTGGACGCATGGACGATGGCTGTGAAGGTAAACAACAGCGGTAATGCCAATTGCCCTTTTGGTGGTCCTGCCAATGTGGCATTTGATGTTAATGGCTATGCTTGGATTAATAACAATGTGATTCAAGGTACGGCTAACTCTTCCAATTGTTTGATGGTGCTGCAACCAAACGGTAAGCCTGCTACCGGACTGGCCAACACCCCGCTTTCACCTATTACTGGCGGTGGCATCTTAGGTTCTGGTTTTGGGGTAGCTATTGATACTTTAGGCAATATTTGGTCGGGTAACTTTGGCTGGGGTAATAACGTTCCTAATATCGGCAGCGTTACTAAATTATCTTCTCGCGGTGTACCTATCTCTCCGTCTACTGGATACACCAATAGTCTTTTGCAGGTGCAAGGTATCGCCGTAGACCAATCTAATAATATTTGGATGGCTAGTTATGGCAATGATCAAGTGGTGGTGTATCGCAACGGAGAACCTGCTAATGCTGTGACTTATTCCAATGGTGTTTCTCAACCGTTTGGCATGGCGATAGCTGGCGATGGAACTGCCTGGGTCACTTACCAAGGGACTGGTAAGGTCGCAAAGCTCAAGATGACGAATGGAGTTATTTCCAATGTATTTACGGTTAATCTGCCGGGGTACAACAATATTGTGGCTCTGAGTAATAGTCGCCCCAAGGGCATTGCGGAAGATTCTCAAGGGAATGCATGGGTAGCTGATGGCAAGGCTTCTACTGTTTATGCAATTAACTCTAGTGGTGCGATTATTGGCACCTACACAGGCCAGGGCATCAACGGACCGTGGGGTGTTTCATTAGATGCCAAAGGCAATCCTTGGGTTGCTAACTTTGGCTCGCTATCACCAAGTGATCGTTATAGCATCGTGCAACTGTGCGGTGCAACTGGTAACTGTCCTGTTGGGGTTGCGATGGGTGCGGCAATTTCTCCTAGTACTGGATATACATTGCCATCGGCTGGAAGCCAAGTGCTATTGAATTCAGGAGCTCCTTTATATGGCACAGGTTCGCCTCCTTCCTATTTACCGCTAATGCGACTGACCTCCGTGAATGCCGATATGGCTGGCAATATTTGGGCAGCAAATAACTGGAAGCCTAGTGCGTACGTAGATGGCATATCAAGCGACCCGAACCCTGGTGGTGATGGCATGGTGATCTTTGTTGGTGTGGCTGCACCAACGAAAGCACCGACCTTGGGGCCGGCGCAAACACCTTAATTGCTATTAATGTATTGCCCTAAATTGAGAGTCTAGAGAATGTTGGGTTCAATCTCTAGTTGAACCCCAAATACTTTTTGTACTTTTTCTTGGATCGATTGCGCTAATTCAAGAATATCCTTGGCTGTTCCGCCGCCATGATTCACCAGCACTAAGGCTTGGTTTTGGTATACCCCAACGGACCCCATCGTTTTTCCTTTGAATCCGCACTGATCGATGAGCCAGCCTGCAGCTAGTTTGCGCATACCCGTTTGATCAGGGTAAGACACGAGTTCAGGAAACTGCAGTTGTAATGTTTCAAACTGCGCATTGGGTACTACGGGGTTTTGGAAAAAACTACCTGCATTTCCAATGACTTTGGGGTCTGGTAATTTATGGGTCCGAATGGCGCAGACAGCTTTGAAAATGTCTTGAGCGCTGGGTCTTACTTTGTGATCGATAAATTGTTTTGCCAAGTCTGCATAGTGAATGCGAGGCTCCCAAGCTTTGGGGATTTTAAAGACGACCCTTGTCACAATATATTGTTGGGGATGTTGCTTGAAGTAGCTATCGCGATAAGCAAATTGGCATGCTTCTTTTGGGAGAGTGGCAAAGGCATGGGTCTGCGTATCGAATGCTTCGATGCTGTCAATAAAGTCGGCAACTTCCGCTCCATAGGCTCCAATGTTTTGGATCGGGGCAGCGCCCACTGTTCCAGGAATGAGTGCGAGGTTTTCTAGGCCTGGCACATTGTGCTCTAGGGTCCAAGAAACAAATTCATGCCAATTGACGCCTGCTCCAACGCTTATGTAAGTGTTGCTGTCATCTGATTGAATGATTTCCTGATCAAGAATATTCATCAGCAAGGTGGCTCCAGGCAAGCTTGCTGGAAGGATGACGTTGCTGCCTCCACCCAGAATGCGCCACGGCATTTTATTTTTTTTAATATCCGCAATTAATAAGGGGAGTTGATCTGCAGCGGTGATCTCATACGCTAACTCGGCACTCACCTCAAATCCAAAGGTATTGCGGTGTTTTAACCCCATATTGGGGGTCAATTTTGGCGAGAGGGGCGCATTTTGTGCGGAGTTCATGCCACAATCTTATTCGCAATCGTATTTAACGCAGGCTTTCTGTTACAAAATCACAGAAAGCCTAATCGATTTGCGAGGGTATAAGGCCCAATAAGATGATTAAGAGAATACCTAAGGAGTTGATATGCCATCATTTGACGTAGTTTGCGAACCAGACATGATTGAGTTGAAAAACGCAATCGAGCAATCCAATAAAGAGATTACCAATCGCTTTGACTTCAAAGGGTCTGATAGCCGTGTGGAGCAAAAGGATGAGGCGCTTATTCTATTTGGCGATGATGATTTCAAATTGGGTCAAGTTCGCGATGTCTTGATCAGCAAGATGGCCAAGCGCAATGTGGATGTGCGTTATCTCAAAGATGACAAAACTGAAACCATTGGTGGCGATAAGCGTAAGCAGACCATGAAAATTCAGAAGGGCATTACTTCTGAGCTTTCCAAAAAGGTTGTGCGCATCATTAAAGATAGCAAGATTAAAGTGCAGGCCAGTATTCAGGGTGATGCAGTACGCGTTACTGGTACTAAGCGCGATGATTTACAAGAAACTATGGCTTTGTTGAAAAAGGAAGTAACTGAGGCTCCTTTAGGCTTTAATAATTTCCGTGACTAATGTAGCAAGCAATATTCCACCAGCAAGCCAAGAAGCCATTGAGCGCTTCTGTGATGCTTGTTGGTTGGAGGATGGGCTAGCGCAAAATAGCTTGTCTGCCTATCGCCGAGACCTCTTGCTCTTGGCCCAGTGGCTTTATAAAGATTCTGGTGCGGATCTCTATAGCGTTACAGAAAAAGATCTCACAGCCTATATTGCTCATCGCCGAGCAGATAAGGCTACTACCGCCAATAGACGTCTTACGGTGTTCAAGCGTTTTTATCGCCATGCTCTGCGAATCAATTTAGTTAGGAGTGATCCCTGTATTGGTTTGCGTGCCGCTAAACAAGCCTTGCGCTTTCCTAAGACGCTGAGCGAGGATCAAGTCTCCGCTTTACTCAATGCCCCTGATGTGGAGACACCGCTGGGATTGCGCGATCGCACTATGCTGGAATTAATGTATGCCAGTGGTTTGCGTGTTTCTGAAATTGTTTCTTTAAAGACGGTAGCACTTGGCCTAAATGAAGGTATCGTCAGAATTGTTAATGGTAAGGGTGGCAAAGAACGCTTAGTGCCATTTGGTGGTGAGGCAGGGCAGTGGTTGCGTCGCTATTTAGCGGAGGCAAGAACGCCATTATTAGAGGGGAAGACTTCGGATGCGGTATTTGTGGGTCGTCATACGGGTACAGGCCTAACTCGACAGGCATTTTGGGCACTCATTAAGCGCTATGCCACGATTGCGAATATTCCAGTCGCTTTATCGCCTCATACCTTGCGACATGCTTTTGCAACCCACTTGCTCAATCATGGGGCGGATTTACGGGTGGTGCAGCTGCTTTTGGGCCATGCGGATATCTCTACCACCCAGATTTATACCCACGTAGCCCGCGAACGCCTCAAATCCATTCACCAGCAGCACCATCCTCGCGGAACTTAGAGTCAGCTACAAAGCTAAATTGGCCATCACGGATGCTTTAAGGCATAAGTGTTTAAGATAGCGCTATGGATTTGAACCTTACCCCCGCCTTGTTATTAATTCCGATTGCGTATTTGATTGGCTCAATCTCTTTTGCGGTGGTGGTCAGTAAGTGCATGCGTTTACCTGATCCCCATTCTTATGGCTCTGGTAATCCAGGTGCTACCAATGTTCTGAGGACTGGTAATAAGTTAGCGGCTATCCTCACGTTAATAGGGGACGCTCTTAAAGGTTATTTTGCTGTGATGCTGGCGAGAGTAATACTCGGTGATGCATCTTTGTCATCGACACTCAATTCCTGGTTGTTATGTGGCGTGGTGATTGCCGTGTTCTTGGGCCATCTGTTTCCGATCTTCCATGGCTTTAAAGGTGGCAAAGGTGTTGCTACTGCTTGCGGAATTTTGTTTGGTATTAATTGGATTTTGGGTGCGGCAACTTTGGGTACCTGGATCATTGTGGCGATGTTCATGCGCTACTCATCTCTGGCAGCTTTAGCGGCCGCCGTCTTTGGCCCAATCTATTTTGTTTTCTTATTTGGTTTTCAGCCCATGGCTATCGCTTTACTCGTGGTGTGTTTACTTCTGATTTGGCGTCATCGTAGCAACATTCAAAATCTCATGAATGGCACTGAGTCACGCATTGGCTCTAAGAAAAAAGCGAAAGCCGAAGCTGAGAAGAGAACGAATACGCAAACAAATAAGCAGGCAAATACAGAAGGTCAGTCATGACTATTGCCTATTGGAGTGTGCTATTCATGGGATTATTTCCCTATGTAGCAGCAGGTATCGCTAAAAAAGGGTTTGAGGGTTATGACAACGCCTCACCTCGCCAATGGTTAGCAAAACAGACGGGATTTCGGGCGCGAGCTAATGCCGCTCAAGCCAATCTTTTTGAATCCCTTCCTTTATTTTTTGCAGCAGTAATCATTGCATCTGTAGCTAATGCTCCACAAAACAGGGTTGATTTACTGGCGATGGGATTTGTTGTGGCGCGTATCGCATATCTTGTTTGCTATGTGGCTAATTGGCCAACTGCTCGATCTATCGTGTGGCTAGCTGGTATTGCCTGTGTGACCTCACTCTTCTTTCAAATTTAATGTATTAAAAAATTCAACGTAAACATATTCATGCCCACTAAAAAAATTCCTATGAAGACAGTTAGTAAGGTTCTCGCTAAAAAAGCGACGAGCACACTACCTACAAAGCAAGTTGCCAAGAAAGCTACTCCTCAAAAGAGTGACAGCGGCACACCTTTGTCCGTAGTGATTCGTCGTCGCATTGAGGCGCAAAAAGCACGCTTTCATGCAAATGACAACATCTCTAAATTCATTAAACCTGGTGAGTTAGAGGGCTTGGTGGATGAGGTTGCAGAAAAGATGCAGGCCGTTCTTGAGAGCTTGGTCATTGATACGGAGAGTGACCACAATACTAAAAATACAAGTCAACGTGTGGCTAAGATGTTTGTTAAAGAGGTATTCAATGGTCGCTATGTCGAGCAGCCAACATTAACCAAATTCCCGAACGTCAGCCGCCTAAATGAGTTGATGATTATTGGCCCCATTACCGTCCGTAGTGCTTGCTCTCATCACCTTTGCCCAATCATGGGTCGCATTTGGATTGGAGTATTACCAAGTAAAGAGTCTGCTTTGATTGGCCTCTCCAAGTATTCACGTCTCACTGAATGGGTGATGTGTCGTCCACAGATTCAGGAAGAGGCGGTAGTGGAGTTGGCAGATATGCTCGAGAAGAAAATTAAGCCGATTGGTGTCGCAATCGTGATGGATGCGGACCACTTCTGTATGCAATGGCGCGGTGTTAAAGATCGTGATTCCAAGATGGTGAATAGCGTGATGCGTGGCGCCTTCCTAAAAGACTCCAATTTACGTAGAGAGTTTTTATCTCTCCTAGAGAAAAGATAGGGTCTGTAGATGAAGGGCTGGTCTTTGGTGCAAGCTATGTATAGGGCTATAGGCGTTTGTTTGATAGCTTTTGCCCTTTTCGGGTGCTCCTTATATCCCGACAAAAATAGTGACCCAGCTAAAAATAATAAGGCCACCTTTCAGCGTGATGCGGTAGATTGTGCCCAAGCGTATCCAGAGGCTGGCTCAGGAGTGCATGTTAAGGAACGAATTGCCTGTATGAATCTCAAAGGCTGGCACTAGTTAGGCCATATCCCAAGACATTTACTCTTTGAGAACAATTCTCAACAAAAATACCAATAAAATCATATAGTTACATTGTCCATACCAGAGTAGTTTCTTCTGTTCTATGATCCACACAGTTGCTATATTTGTTCCATCTCACCCTCTGGAGTCCATATGAAAAATAGTCGTCGCCAATTTATGATTTTGTCCGCTGCTGGTGCTTGCACCTTGGCTTTGAACGGTAAAGTTCAAGCTCAAGCGATGGTTGCTGAAACTGATCCACAAGCTGCTGCATTGGGTTACAAAGCAGATGCTTCTAAAGTAGATAAAGCAAAGTACGCTAAGTACGCTGCTGGTCAACAGTGTGACAACTGTGCATTGTTCCAAGGTAAAGCTGGCGCTGCTGCTGGTGGTTGCTCATTGTTTGCAGGTAAACAAGTTGCCGGCAAAGGTTGGTGCTCTGCTTACGCTAAGAAGGCTTAATTCAAGCTTAGCTCTGAGTTATTAATTAAGCTTCGCAATAAAAAAGACTGCAGATGCAGTCTTTTTTATTGCCAAAAATATATCGGCATACCCCATTAACAATCAATCTGGATTGATCCACAGCTAGCGTCGTAGTTACTATGTTGGTTATACCTTCCGATAAAATTAGCACTACGCAAGAACATCGCATTTGCATATGACGTAATTGGAAATAGTTATCACCCCTTAAAGAGGCTTGCAGTGGAAAATCTGAAAATTTTTGTATTAAATTTAGATCGTGCGGTTAGTCGCCGGCAGGCAATGGAAAAGCATCTATCCGAAATGGGTTTGAAGTTTGAACTAATATCAGCGGTTGATGGAAGGACACTTTCCCCAAATGACCGAAGTAAATATTCGGAGGAAGAGGCAATCAAAGCAGTAGGCCACCCATTGATTGATACCCAAATTGGTTGTGCGTTAAGCCATGCAAGACTCTATGAAAGAATTGTGGCGGAAGGTATACCTGAATGCTTAATTTTAGAAGACGATGCTTTGCTGGGGGAAATGTTCTTAAAGGTGATGGAGCATCGCAATCAATTTCCAGATAATTGGGATATGATCAATTTTTATACCAGGACTCCACAAGATCCTATTGGCCCATTCCTAACAGACATCTATCGCTGCTCTAAATTTTTAGGGCCAGCAAGTCATTTGGCTGCATATTTAATATCGCTCCGGGGCGCTAAGAAATTATTGCGTAAGGTATATCCAATTCGATACGAGGCTGATGGTTTAACTGGTAGGACTCAAGTAGCTGGAATTAACTCCTATGGAATTAGCCCTGCTGTTGTCGCATCTCAGGATGTTGAGAGCACTATTTGGGATCAGGAGATCGTGGAGGCTCATCGCATTAAAGGCGCTAAACGATATCTTGATAAGTATGCAAGGTCGCTGAGAAAGAGGCTTAATCGTTTCATTATCGAATGAGATAGAGAGTTCCGTATCTTTTCGCAGCACGGAATATTGGCCCCTTAGAGATAGGAAAGAAAGAATATTAATGAGGCACATACTGCAAGCCTGGGTTAGGCGTTACTTTTTTTACTTAGGTGGCGATCAGCCCCATGTCCCCATGATCGAGAAAATTCGCTCGGTGATGGGTGCTTTTATTGGCTTGATGGTGGTCATCGCTGCTGCCAAATATCTTGGCGAGCTGGGTGGCATTGATGAGTGGTTGATGGCTTCCTTGGGGGCAAGTGCACTTTTAGTTTTTGTGCTTCCAGGAAGTCCAATGGCTCAGCCTTGGGCTGTAATAGCTGGCAATACACTCTCCGCTCTTGTTGGGGTTTCCTGTGTGTATATGCAAGTAGACCCAATTATTTCGCTGCCTTTAGCTGCTTCTTTATCTATCTTCGGAATGTTTCAACTTCGATGCCTACACCCGCCAGCTGCCGCTGTGGCGCTTATCGCGGTTCTAGGCCACATTACTAGTTATCGATATGCCTTATTTCCGGTAATGATTGATTCTATTTTGCTGGTTTTGGCGGGAGCTTTATATGCCAATCTCACGGGCAAGTCATATCCTAATCGACCGTCTCGTTAGTCTTGTCGGTCTCATTGCTTAGTTGATAAAAAGCATGAGATCTACGAGTTCATTTTTTCTAATTGTTTTAGAAATGCCTCTGCTCTATGGAAGGTAGTGTGTTTGGAAAAGACTTCCTGTTGAGCAAGCAAGGCGGCTTTTTGTCCAAGCACTGGATTGTTAATGAGCTCAAGAAATAACTCGGTATATTCCTTGGGATTTTCCGCAATAAATATCGCCTCTTTGCTAAAAGTTTTATCAAGTAGTTTGGGGTGATCAATGAGCTGAGGCGCTCCACAAGCAGCTAGCTGGTAAGTTCTTTCGTTTAGCTCATACACATTATTGAGTTGTTCAGGTAGGTGAATATTCAACCCTACTTTTGCACGAGAATAAATATATCGATCGCGATCGCGATTGAAAGAGAAATTGTTGATGTGGTTCCATCCAGGGCCGTCAATAAAACCCGGATAGCATTTTGCAATTTCTTTCATGTACACGATGTGCTCACGTTTACGTGAGGCAATCAAAACATAATCTAGGTCACGCTCGCAACCTGGCACTGGGTAGTACCGCAATACATTGGCCCCCCAGGGTAAGCAAAGTAATGGCAGTCCTGCGTTAGCAAATGCTTTGTACACCGGTTGAGAATTGACGTAGTCAACATCACGAAAGCTGTATAAAAAATCAATTTTATTTTCAATAGCCCATAAAAGTTTTTCGGTATTAGGGGCTGTATCGTTTTCTAGTAGCGGGGCGGTAATGCCTACTTTTAGCTTATGCCGAGTTTTGTATTTGGCAATTCCATTCCAATCAACTCTATTTAGATAACTATCGTGTTCACTAGTCAGGAAGACGGTTGGCTTGAATGACTCAACCACCTCATTGGAATCTTGATTCCAGCCCAAGATGGCGGTTGGCACACCCAAATAATTGAGGCATTCAGCAAGATTTGTGAAAAGAGAAAAGCCCGCTGGTGAGCTTTCAGCTGATGGCACATGGATCAGAATTCGTTCAGATGTCTGATCGGCATAGCGGTTTTTAAAAAGTCGGCTAATATCCTCACGCAGAAGAAATCCTTGTACAACTGTAGGGTCGGCAGACTGAAGATAGTTCTGCTTTACTTCTATAAACTCTTGATTTTTAAGGGAATTTTCAGCTATTTTGAGGGTAAAAGAGCGTAATTCCTGAGTTTTGGGGTGTAAAAAAGCGGTGAAAGCCCATTTTTCATAGGAACGCTTCAGTTTTAGCTTTTTCTTACTCAGTGCTTTTAATAGGGCGCCCATGCTTATCCTCGGTATAAAGCGCTTATAAACCGCTAAATCAAGTCAGCGCCTATTGAGATTATAGATAGCTCTAAAATCGGCTCTAAGTGTATGAAAAGGCTTAAAATCTCCTATTAAATTAATAATTAATGCCAAGTTCATTTTTTATTTGCACCTAATCACTTTAACGATATTTTTTTGGCCCCTATGACCCTTGTTACTCCAGTGATTCTGTGCGGTGGGTCCGGTACTCGGTTGTGGCCCCTTTCCCGCTCAGGTTTTCCAAAGCAGTTCTTAGTGCTTTCTGGTGACGGGTCTGGACAAAGTTTATTTCAACAAGCTATTGCAAGGATTCATTCAATAGCAAGTGCTCAAATCGGTCTAGGCTCAACGTACATTGTGACCAATGAAGAGCATCGTTTCTTAGCGCTTGATCAATTACGTGAATTAAAAAAAGAATTTACTAACTTTGAGGCTACTTTATTGTTAGAGCCATCGGGTCGAAATACTGCGCCCGCATTGAGCCTAGCTGCTTTTCAAGCTAAGGACAGTCAAGTTGGCTCTGCGGAAGGTATAAGCCCGTTTAACCATGACCCTATTTTGGTGATTACACCGGCTGATCAAACAGTGATTAATACTGCGGCTTTTACTAAGGCCTTACAGAATTGCGTCTCCCTAGTGGATGCTGACAAAACAAGCCAAACGATTGCGATTTTGGGCATTACTCCGACTGCCCCAGAAACTGGCTATGGTTATATCCAGCGCGGCGGAGAGCAGGGCGCCCATCATGAGTTTACGGTTGAAAAGTTTGTTGAAAAGCCTGACGTATCCACTGCTAAAGAATATTTAGCTGCTGGCAACTATCTTTGGAATAGCGGCATGTTTGTTTTGCGCGCTAGTACTTGGTTAGCAGCATTAAAAGAATTTCGACCTGATATTTTTGGTGCTAGTGAAACTGCTTGGCAAGCACGGTCTTCGGATGTGGCGGCTGATGCTACTTTTATTCGTCCAGATAAGGCTTTATTTAATACGATTCCAAGTGAGTCGATTGACTATGCTGTTATTGAGAAATGCCCTGGCACCCACTATCAGGTGAAGATGGTTGAGCTTGATGCTGGCTGGAATGACTTAGGCGCATGGGAAGCGGTTTGGCAAGTGGGTCAGCAGGATAGCAATGGCAATGTCAGTAGTGGCGATACATTGCTTTCGGACACTAAAAACTCCTTAGTGCATGCGAGTAGCCGTTTGGTCAGCGCTGTTGGCCTAGAAAATATCGTGATTGTAGAAACGCCAGATGCGGTGCTAGTAGCTGATCGCTCAAAGAGTCAAGACGTCAAAAATATTGTGTTGCAATTAGAATCACAAAAGCGGGAAGAGAAAAATCTGCATCGTAAAGTATCAAGGCCCTGGGGCTGGTATGACAGTATTGACGAAGGCGAACGCTTTAAAGTAAAGCGTATTCAGGTCAAACCTGGAGCCTGCCTTTCTTTGCAAATGCATCATCATCGTGCAGAGCACTGGATTGTGGTCAAGGGGAGTGCAGAGGTTACCAATGGCGATAAAGTCATTGTGCTCACAGAAAATCAAAGCACCTATATCCCGCAGGGTCAAACCCATCGCCTGGCAAATCGTGGCGATACCCCTTTAGAGATTATTGAAGTACAAACGGGCGGCTATCTTGGTGAAGACGATATCGTGCGTTTTGAAGATACTTATGGGCGTAGTTAAGGTCGCATGAAAAAATTGATTGTAAAAAAAGAGTAAAGATATGACAAATAAACAAAAAGTTGCCCTTATCACTGGTATCACCGGTCAAGACGGCTCTTACCTTGCCGAATTCCTGCTGGAGAAGGGCTACATTGTTCACGGTATTAAGCGCCGCGCCTCTTCTTTTAATACCGAGCGTATTGATCATTTATATCAAGATCCTCACGTGAATCACCCGGATTTGATATTGCACTACGGTGATTTAACGGATACCAGTAACTTGGTCCGGATCATTCAGGAGTGTCAGCCGGATGAGATTTATAACTTAGGCGCCCAGTCTCACGTAGCTGTTTCGTTTGAATCTCCTGAGTACACGGCTGATGTCGATGCCATGGGCCCACTGCGCATGCTAGAAGCTATTCGGATTTTGGGTCTAGAAAAGAAAACCCGCTTTTATCAAGCCTCGACTTCTGAGCTTTATGGCTTAGTACAAGAAATTCCTCAAAAAGAAACTACCCCATTTTATCCACGTAGTCCTTATGCCGTAGCCAAAATGTATGCCTATTGGATTACCGTGAACTACCGTGAGGCTTACGGTATGTACGCCTGCAACGGCATCTTGTTCAATCATGAATCTAAGCGTCGCGGTGAAACGTTTGTTACCCGTAAGGTGACCCGTGGTTTAGCGAATATTTCTCAAGGTTTGGAGAAGTGCTTATTCATGGGTAATATCGATGCCTTACGTGACTGGGGTCATGCCAAAGACTATGTCCGTATGCAGTGGCTCATGCTGCAACAAGATAAGCCAGAAGATTTTGTGATTGCTACTGGCGTTCAGTTTACTGTTCGTGAATTTATTATCCGCAGCGCCAAGCAATTGGGCATTACTTTGAAGTTTGAAGGCACTGCCGAAAATGAAAAAGCGATTGTTGCCAGCATTGAAGGTGATAAAGCACCGGCCCTCAAAGTAGGTGATGTGGTTGTGCAAATCGATCCTCGTTACTACCGTCCTACCGAAGTAGAAACCCTCTTGGGCGACCCCACTAAAGCGAAAACAAAACTTGGTTGGGTTCCAGAAATTACTCTTGATCAAATGATTGTAGAGATGGTGGCTAATGACTTAGACCAGGCTAAGCAACATGCCTTGCTAAGCAAACATGGTTACTCGGTGGCTGTGGGTAAAGAAAATTAAGCATGACTGCAGATTTAAACCAGAAAATCTATGTAGCAGGTCACCGCGGCATGGTCGGATCGGCCATTGTGCGCAATTTACAAGCTCAAGGCTATACCAACATCGTTGCAAGAACTCATGCTGAATTAGATTTAACCAATCAAGCAGCGGTACAAGAGTTCTTTAGGCAAGAAAAGCCAGATCAAGTGTATTTAGCTGCTGCTAAGGTTGGGGGTATTTATGCCAACAACACCTATCCCGCGGAATTTATTTACGACAATCTGATGGTGCAAAACAATGTCATTCATCAGGCATTTGTCAGCGGGGTAAAGAAATTGCTGTTCTTAGGTTCTAGCTGTATTTATCCTAAGCTAGCCCCTCAGCCTATGAGTGAAGATGCCTTACTCACTGGAAAATTAGAAGCAACCAATGAGCCCTATGCCATTGCGAAAATTGCAGGCATCAAAATGTGTGAGAGTTATAACCGTCAATATGGCGAGAGCCATGGTGTGGATTACCGCTCAGTAATGCCTACCAACTTGTATGGGCCTGGTGATAACTACCATCCAGAGAATAGCCATGTCATTCCGGCGCTGATTAGGCGTTTTCATGAGGCCAAGATTAGCAATGCCCCAGAAGTGGTAATTTGGGGTACGGGCACACCCAAAAGAGAATTCTTATATGTGGATGATATGGCCGCCGCTTCGGTCTTTGTGATGCAATTAGATAAGCCAAGCTACGACAGTCAAACGCAGCCGATGCAAAGTCATATTAATGTTGGTTTTGGCGGTGATGTGACGATTGCTGAATTAGCAAAAGCAGTTGGAGCGGCAGTTGGCTATCAAGGCAATATTGGTTTTGATGCTACTAAGCCGGATGGTGCTCCCCGTAAGTGGATGGACTCTGGAAGGCTAAATCGCCTGGGATGGAATGCGCAGATGATGCTTGATGATGGTCTTAAATTAGCTTATGCCGATATGCTCTTGCAGCTCAATTTAAAGTAAGCACTGTCAGCGAATCACATTGGCAAATAAAAAAATCATCTTTAAAGTCGAGTATGGTGGTCTTGGGGATCATTTGTTCTATAGCGCTCTGCCACGTTTATTAAAAGAGCAGAAGTTGGCCGATGAAGTCTATATCTCTGATAAAAGTAACTTCAGAAACCCTGCAATCTTTGATCTGATTTGGAAACATAATCCGCATCTAAATGGTATTGGTCCTGACGCTCCAACTTCCTTGACAGAGATTCACGATAGCAAAGAGCAAAAGATAGTTAATATCATTTTTGAGCGCTTTGGTTTGCATTCGGAGAAAGAATTTCCAGTAGAGGTGTATCAAGAACTAGAGATGCCAAACACGCTAGGAGGTAAATATATTGACCTCAATTATGTGTCCTTTATAGGCGCCTTTTCCTTCTTAGATAAGATTAAGGTCTATCGCCAACACCCAGATCACATCATGATCAACCCAGATAAGCTGACTAGCTTCTTATTTGCAAAATGTAAAAAAATAGTTACAAAATCTCTCCTAGAATACGCTGGCCTGATTGCCTCATCGAGTTCTTTTATCACCTTAGCTTCAGGTGGTGCTACCTTGGCCGCTGCGCTTAAGAAGCCTTCCGTTGTTTATTACGGGTATGGACAAAGCACCATCTTTCATCATGGAATGCATCGCTATATCCAGGTTGGCGGCGCATCCTTATTCAGAAGAAGACTTGCTAGGCTTTATAACAAGCGCAATGCAAGGCGCTTAAAGCGTGCTAAAAATAAATAAGACCAATGATGAATTCTTATTTAAATCGAGACTTGCCTGTTCCTCATGCCTTAACCCTAGCCTTAAGCTGGCTCTTTGCAATTTTGTATGGAGTGTGGCTTTTACCTAATACCGTTTTTACAAGAAATGTTTGCTTAATTGCAGGGGCACTTCTGAGTCTGCTCGTAATTGTGCCGCGTTGGCGATTGCTCCTGCAAAAGAGAGCCGCTCCAATTTGGTTGATTGCCATACTTTTTCTGTGGATTACTTTTCACCTATTCTTTATTGGGCAAGATTACTCAACGCAATTGATGGAATACACCAAGAGTTGGAAGAAGATTTTTATTAGTTCGGTGTTTGCAGTAGGGCTGGGAATGGCAATCGTTAGTAACTTTAAAGATCCTAAAAGATTAGCGATTTACTGGCGAGTTATCTACTTTGGCTTGATGCTACCTATGGTGATTTATTTCATCAAGCTAGGGACTACTACATGGGCACCGCTTTTTGGAATCGAGCTTTCCCCACATTTAATGATCTCTCGAGAGATCTTTACTGATCCGTTTGCAGTCCATCGCTCGGGCTATGTATTTTTTGTTATGCCTGCTTTAGCCATTGGAATTGCTAAGTTAGCCCATGCGATGTTGAGTGGGAAGTTTTCTCCAAAAGAAAATCTTATTTATATTGTGACCATCCTAATGACGGTTGCTCTTTTTCATGTGGAAGATGATCGCTTAGGTTACTTATTTGTAGCCTTACTTTTATTGATGGCCGCTATTCCAGTTGGCAATTCTTTATTAAAGAAATCTTCAATCTTTAAGTTAATATCTTTAGTACTTTTATTGTTCAGTATTACTTCGGTTGGAGTGATTGCATATCGACAGAATGATCAGTGGAAAACCTTAATTGCTGATGCTAAGGTCGGCATTCAAGTCGACCGTTATGATGCCTGGAAATACTCTCGCACAACACGCCCTGACTTACCTTTGAATGAATTTGAAAAACCAGCCAGTCTTTCAAACTACGAAAGAACTGCTTGGGCCACCGCTGGCTCTCGTTTGGCGCTAAGCAATCCTTTGGGGTATGGCCTAATGAGCCAGTCTTTTGGTCGCCTATGTCGAATTTATTGGCCAGATGCGGAGACCAGTTGGAGCCATAGTGCTTGGTTAGACTTTACTTTAGGATATGGTGTGATTGGGCTTCTCCTACTATTAGTTGCATCATTGCTTGCATGGAATGTGGGCGGATCTATTTTGGAGCCATGGAAATTAATTGGGAAATGGGGTTTGGGCTCTTTAGTCCTAGTTTTTCTAGTAAAAGAAGTGTCATCAGAGGTTTATATCAATGCATTGATTTTTTTAGTGATGCTGGTGACGGCGCTTGCTTTAAGATTTCCAGAGCGGCAAGTCTAAAGTCAGCAACCATTTCGGAAGGGGAATATGCGGATACTTTTAACTGGTGGCGCAGGTTACATAGGTAGCCATACTGCCGTAGTGCTTACTCAAGCAGGACACGAGGTTGTCATTCTTGATAATTTTTGTAATAGTCAAAGATCTGTATTGGAGCGCTTAAAAAGTATATTGGGCAAGGGGCTCCTTTGTATCGATGTTGATGTTCGTAATACAGCTTCTGTAAGTAAGGCATTAAGAGACTATCAGATTGATGCAGTGATTCACTTTGCCGGCCTTAAAGCAGTGGGGGAGTCTGTTCAGAATCCCTTGAAGTATTACGCCAATAACGTACAGGGCTCAATTAGCGTGCTGCAAGCTATGCAAGAAGTGGGCATTAAGACTTTTGTATTCAGTTCAAGCGCTACCGTATATGGTGATCCTAAGTATCTGCCTTATGATGAGGATCATCCAACTCAGCCAATGAATCCCTATGGCTGGACCAAGCTACAGGTTGAAGAAATCTTGCACGATCTTTCCAAATCAGATCCTCAATGGAAAATTTCCTGCCTTCGTTATTTCAACCCCGTGGGCGCCCATGATTCCGGCTTAATTGGCGAAGACCCAAATGGAATTCCCAACAATCTAATGCCTTTTATTTCCAAAGTGGCCTCTGGGGAATTACCGCAGTTGAATATTTTTGGAAATGATTATCTATCTAAGGATGGAACAGGCGAAAGGGATTACATTCATGTAATGGACTTAGCCGATGGGCATATGGCAGCACTAGATTTTTTGTCAAATAACTCTGGTTGGCACGCCATTAATCTTGGGACCGGTGTCTCAACTAGTGTCTTGGAATTAGTCGAGGCCTTCGAAGGGGTGATTCACAAAAAACTACCAAAGGAATTTGTCGAACGACGACCGGGTGATTTGCCAATTTACTATGCCAAGGTAGACAAGGCAAAGAATACCCTAGGCTGGGAGGCGAAAAGAAGTCTTCAGGATATGTGCAGGAGCTCTTGGGATTTTAAGAAAAAGAATTTATCTCCTGCCCAATAATAGGTAATTTCGTTAAAGATATAGATTGTTTTATTTTTTAGATAGTAAAAAAGCGGGTAAGGGTTTAAGTACATTTTCCCATTTGTAGTGCTGTGCTTTTTCATGAGCCATGATTTTCATACGACTCCTATCTTCGGGAGATAGACTAAAAAACTGTTTTAAGCCCTGCGTAATCGAGGTTTTATTTCTCGCTACAAATATTCCGTCTACCCCATCGGAGATGTAATCCTCTAAACCCCCTACTTTTGTACATAAAACGGGAAGTCCGCAAGCTAATGCCTCAATGCCGACTAAGCCAAACGATTCATATTCAGTCGGAAGCAAAAATAAATCTGAGCCTTGGTATGCGCGAGTTAATTGCTCCCTATTGGCTGCTGGTAAAGCAGAAACCTGACTTGATAGACCGAGCGCTTTTGCTTTGGTTAAAAGCTCAGTGGGATTGTCTTTGCCAATCACTACATAATGAAATTTAGAGGTGTCACCGTGAATTAGTTTCAAAGCGTCAAGTACTTCAAGGCAACCCTTGCGCTTAATCTCGTTTGTTACAGTTAGTAAAATAGTAGCATCCTGATCAATCCCCAAAGAATTAGCTAATCCAGACTTTGATGCGGTGGAGGGAAAAAAATTCCTCAGATCAACACCATGCGGAACAATGTGTACACGTTCTTTAGCTGCGCCATAAAAAAAAGTGATTTCTGATTTGGTTCTTTGCGATGGGACTAGTATCTTAGGGCTCCCTTTTAAAAAAAGGATAGCTTCAGAAAGAATATAAAACCAGTGCTTAGGATTAAATAACCACTTGAATGCACCATGCTTCAGTCTCGTAGCTTGGGCGGCAAGATGGCAACTCCCAGCCATCACTAAGTCCGCAGAAAACAGGGCGCAGGGCGCGCTAATAATCTTAGAATGTGGGGTTTTTAATTGATTTGCAATTTGATGCGCGTCCTTCATCCATTGGATGCGCTGCCAAATATCAAGAAAAGTATTTTTTGATTTTTTTAGGGGGAGACGACGGATATTTTCGCATAGGGACTCTAATGACTGGTCAATCTCAGAGCAGATTACATCAATTTTGAACCCGTCTTTAGCAAGAAATTTTAGAACCTCAACCATTACACGTTCTACACCGCCAGTGTAATTAATTGACGGGTAGACGATGATCGCTTTATTGCGCTGAACATAATCGTTCATATAAACCTTGTCTAAATAGCAATGAATATGAAAGCATCAAAAATAACGCCACTGTAACTATGCTTGCCATAAAAATTCCGCTGTAGCCAAAGTGGGAGGATAAAAATTGGGATAAAAATATCTTTATGGCAATGAGCGGGGCAAGCCATACCGCCAATGCTTTTGATACTTCAGAAAATTGAATAAAAATTTGCATCAATGTTGCGGATAGAGTTAAGAATAAGAGTAAGCCGGACAACGAAAAAACAAATGGTTTATCAATATAAATATGGCTCCATAATTGAGCTACCGGCTGCCCTATAAATGTAAATACAACAGCATAAAAGAGTCCTACAGCAAAGAAAATTAAATAACCTTGATGTATTTTATGCATCACACTTGACTTGGTAATTTTTCCGAGATGCGCGACAAAGTTGGCTATCACTGGAATAAGTGCGGCAGCTAGCAGACCGACACCTAATAACTGGAATCGAGAAATTACACTGACCTTAGCTACATCTTCCGGTGCCAGAAAAAATCCCGCCAAATAAACATCTGAGCCAAGGAGCATCACCATGACAATTTGGACTATCCACAAGACCCATCCTTCTTTTAATAGGGAGAGCGCTATTAATTTTGTTTTTTGAAAGTGGGCAATAGTTATTTTTAAAATTTCTGCAGATGTCCAGCCGGTAGTAAGTAAAAATATTTTTCCAACTAAGGGCACATACAACATGGCGCTTAGGAAAAAATAAATAACAAGAGCTGTCAGACTCCAATTAAAGAAATAGGCTGCGCTAAAGATGGATATCTGAACAATAGAGCGGGCTGCTTCAATGTAGCCAACAATCGAAGTTTCGAGATGGGCAAGCAAACTCTGGGCAGATACTGTCCCCAAAATCGTAATTGAGGAGCAGATGATGGCGATATTCCTAAGTGAGGCATGATCCTTTGTTTCTGTGTGGAGAGTACTATAGACCAAGACGCCGAAAGCGATTAAAAGAAGGATCACCACAGTCATTAGAAATGTTGTGGCGTAGAGGGCTTTATTTTCTGCTGAGTTACCGGGCCCTAAATTTTTACCAATTCGTACTCGCATGGCGCTGATATAACCAAAATCTTGCGCAGTAATTAGGGAAAAAATTGCGAATAACCAGGCCCAAATTCCGAATTCATCAGCATTTAATAGGCGACCAAGTAGCAGTACATTTAAAAAGCTCGCCACCAAGCCTGTTAGCCTCGCGGCTAAATTGGCGATTGCCCCTACATAAATTGCTTTTGACACTTCAGCTCTTTCTATTCATGCCAGTCAGAATAATAGATTTAGCAATATTTTTGGGCAAAATGGCGACTGCAATGAACCAACCGGTGTAAAGGAGGCGTTTTTTTATACTGAAGCCTGGCCAGTGGAGAATGGATTTTATTCCATCTATCAGGCACTTCCAGCGGGTATCTCCGCTGATAGGGTGCTCTTCTGGATTTACGCGCAATGAAATTAGTCGTAGTTTTACTTGGGCCGGCATCTCGTAATCGTAGGCGGAGGTAAGCCAGCGGGCCTTAGTTAGCAGTTCGTAAACAATTTTTCGAGTGTACTCAGCTAGCTCGACAGCCTTTGATGGAATGGCTGGACTATTGTTCATCACAAAGGTATTCACAGATTTAATTTTGTTGTGGATGCGATAAAACCCACCAGGGCTGTTAAGGTTGACAACTTCCCCTTGAAATGGGGCAACCAAGGCTGGAAGGGTATCGGCGCCAATTTTCCAGTCTATCTCACGCATTGGAAAGTAACCTTCTATCGCTGTCCGGCGATAGGCATTTCCACTCCCAGGTGGGCTCCCGTAGCTTCCAAACTTCTTAATAATCGTTTGAATATTGCTATCGTGAAGTGTTTCTGGAAATAATTCGCCCGTTGGTACACCTTGTTCATTCATTAAGGTCAGTCGCCACTGCACTTTAGCGACAGCAGAGTCATTAAATAGCTTTGTCGCATCTTTAACAACGTTTGGAAGTAAAAGATCATCCGAATCTAAAAAAATGATAACTTGACCGCTTGATGCCTTAAATCCTGCGTTATAGGCACTCCCTTGGCCACCATTCGCTTTTGAGATGATTTTTATTTGGTCGGAGAAGGTGTTAGCAATCTCGAGGGAGTCATCTGTTGAGCCATCATCTACAACAATCACTTCAATTGGTTGATAGGTTTGACCGATGGCACTTCGAATACAGTCTGCTAAAAAGCGCCCATAGTTGTAGTTATTGATGAGGATTGAAACTAGCATTCAGAATTCCAAGATGTTTGCACCAATGATATTTATGGGCAATCTGTAATTGCCCATATTGCCAATTGGATATGAGAGATCTTCAGTCGCTTTAAATGCTTTATGTATTAAATCTAAATAGAATTATGCATAGCAATAAATATCTTACAAGCTTAATTTTAATATAATTCAAGAGTTGTAAATATTTTTAAGCCTTATATAAGTTCTAACGGTGTATTGCTAAATAGCGCAATACTTGATCAGTAAACCTGGCTGAATTTCAGGAGAAAAGTCCTGTCAATTTTTTAGGCTAAATAAGATGTATACCGGTAGTTATCGCATATGCGAAAAATCCTATAAACTGACCAACTAATGAAAATTACGCTTGTAAAACTTGGTGGAATAGGGGACATAGTTCAGCTCTCAACGGCGCTATTTAAATATCGCCAAGATAATCCAGATCTCAAGCTTGATTTTGTAACGAGTAAATCCTTTTCTGATCTTGTTCAAGCATTTGGTGTTGCTGATAGAGTTATTGCAGTTGACGATAAAAAATTGTTTTTTGGAAATTATCTTTATCGACTTATTAATCTTTTAGCCGCATCCCTAAAAATAGCAACTTTTACTTATAACAGTAAAAAAATTATTACTGCATATGTTGATTGGCGCTATAGACTCCTAACCATGGCGACCTTCTGGGTTCCTTGCATCTGTTTTTTAAAAAAGGGGAATGACCCTCAGCTGATTCAGGGTAGAAACCGAGTGTTTGAGTATTTAAGTCTCATCTCACAAGAGTCCTTGCCAAAAATTGACGTCGCAAAGGTTTCGGATGAATTTGGGGCTCATTTACTTTCAGGCTCTGGTGATACTTTAAAAAAGTTCAATCTTTATCAAGCACCTTTCGTAACCTTAATTCCAGGTGGCGCTAAAAATCTTCTGCGTGATGATGGTTTGCGTCGATGGCCGGTCAATCACTATAAAGAGCTTGCTATAAATTTGATTGCGCTTGGTGAAAGGGTCGTTATCGCAGGTGGTCCTGAAGATATCTGGGTAAGAGAGGCCTTCAAGGGTCTGCCCGTAATCGATATTATTGGAAAAACTTCCATCATCGAATTGGTTCACATATTTAGTCAAGCTCGGCTGGTTATTTCACACGATACCGGCCCAATACACTTAGCTTCGTTAACTAAGGCGCCGCTCATAGGTCTTTTTGGCCCCACCCCAATCAATGCCGTTATTCCTTTAGGAAGGGCAAAAACCGTTGGCATACAACTGGGTAATCGTATTTCTTGTTCTCCTTGTTATGACGGTAGAAGCTATGCGGAATGCTCAAACGCGCGATGTATGAAGGAGATTTCTCCTGAGCAAGTATTGGTTGAGGCAAAAAGTCTATTGCCAAAAACGATTTACTAAAAATGGCACCCTCTTAAGCTGCGACTGATGCATTGTGCTTCTCAAAAAAATATTAGATCAGAAAGAAGATTAGATGCGGGTAGCAATTGTTCACTATTGGCTAGTAAATATGCGTGGCGGAGAAAAGGTGCTCGAGGCCTTATGTGAGCTTTATCCTCAAGCTGATATCTACACTCATGTATATGACCCCGAGAATATTTCTGAGGCTATCAAAAAACATCACATCACCACTACTTTTATTCAAAAGCTGCCTAAGGCGATCCAGTGGTATCAGAATTACCTACCCCTAATGCCCTTCGCTTTATGGTTTTTGAACCTCAAGAATTATGATCTTGTGATTGGTTTGGAATCTGGGCCAACAAAAGGTGCTCGCCTTAGCAAAAATGCAATTTGCATTAATTGTTGCTTCACTCCCATGCGTTATATCTGGGACTTATTTGATGAATACTATGCCTCTGTAGGAATTTTTAAAAAACTGATGATGCTTCTCTGTGTAAAGCCTCTGCGTTGGTGGGACGTTTTTACCTCTAAGCGAGTAGACCTCTTTATCTCCATTTCAACCATCGTAAAAAAACGGGTAAAAAACTGCTATGGACGAGACTCGGTCATTATTTATCCGCCTGTAGAAGTGGATTCTTTTAAGATTTCTCCAAATATTGGGGATTATTATTTAATGTTTGGTCAGTTGGTTTCCTACAAAAGGCCCCAGCTTGCAGTTGAAGCATTTAATGCTTCTGGCAAAAAGCTCATTGTTATTGGGCAGGGCGAACTTTTGGGGGGTCTCAAAAAAATAGCACAACCTAATATTGAGTTTCTTGGTCGACTTGATGACGACTCTATTAGGAGTTATCTCTCAAACTGTAAGGCTCTAATTTTTCCGGGACTAGAGGATTTTGGTATTGTTCCAGTCGAGGCCATGGCTTCAGGAAGACCTGTGATTGCTTATGGACAGGGTGGTGCTTTAGATACGGTTGTTGATGGGAAGACCGGCGTCTTCTTCCAGGAGCAGACTGTTCATGGGTTAAATCAGGCTATTGAGACTTTTGAAAAAAATGCTAGGCAATATAAGCCTATTGAGATTCGGGAATGGGCTAGAAAATTTTCGAAAGAGCATTTTCAGCATCAATTTCTTGAGTTGGTGAAGCCCTTACTTGCTATAAAGAAACATTAGAGACGTTCTCTTAAGGCGCGCTTACTAATGATGGTGATGTTTAGCAAAGACGCATTCTAAGAGCGCCTATTTTTTATTTTGCAATCAAAATCACTTCTAAGTTAGTCGCAAAAAATTTTAATGGAGTGTAGGCACATAAAAGTCTGTCTAATTTCTCCAAAATTCTATCTAATTTGAGCGGTATGGAATTTTTTGGAAATAATTGCGCCATTTCTATAGAAGCGATCTCGAAGCCAGAATTTTCGGCCATCTGCTTAATATCTGATCGCCAATACAGACGATCATGATAAAAGTTCCCGCGCAAGTGGGCGAGTGCCTGAGTCCACGAAAGCTTATATGGCAAGAAAGTAATAATAAAAAGACCATCTTTTTTGAGAATTCTCCGTACCTCTTGCATGGAAGAAAGATCTTGCTTGACATGCTCCAGTACGCCAAAACTAAGAACACAATCAAAACTCTCGCTAGGGAATGGAAGGTGTACGTTATCAGTTAGTGGGATGACGTCAATTTTTTGCTCTTTAATAATAGGTATCTCTTGACCAAAGCTAGAATCTTCGCTCTCTACCTGCAAATCACAGGAGGTGATATTGAGACCTTCTTTTTTGAGGAGGTAGGTGATTTGACCCTTTCCGCAACCCCAATCCAATACTTTATAACTCGCTAAGTCCTGATTAGGGAGCGCTTTAAGAAAGGTCGCTATAAATTGGGTTTGGCGTACATATACTGCTTGCGTAGACTTTCCTAAGAAGGAATGTGACTCATGCAGTGAGGAAATTTTAGATAAATATGTCTCCTCAAGTATTGGGGAATTTAAGATCCCCTTTTCTCCCCTGATAATATTTTTCACTTGCAAAAGTTGAGACATATAACGTGTTCCGAATTTTTAATTATGATAGTGAATTTCTTGGCTAATATTTTCTTGAGTATTTATTTGTTGGAATAATGTTTTTTTAAAAAAGGCTCGAGGACCGTCAATAAGATAATTTTCAGATCTAGTAGGAGCGACCAGTGCTCAATGTAATAGAGATCGTATTCAATGCGTTTATGAAGATTGGTGTCGCCACGAAGACCATTTACCTGAGCCCAGCCGGTGATGCCTGCTTTAACAAGATGCTTCTTGTTGTAGTTTTGAATCTCTTTAGAAAACTCTGATATGAATTCCGTTCGTTCGGGGCGCGGACCAACAATTGACATTTCTCCCGTCAAGACATTGAAAAATTGTGGCAACTCATCTAGATTATATTTTCGTAAAAAGAGAGAGAGCTTATCTTTGACTTTTTTATCTGAGCTCCCCCATTGGATCCCTAATTTTTCAGTGTCAACTGGCATTGAGCGAAATTTAAGCATTTCGAATTCCCTGCCATTAAGGCCGATTCGTTTCTGACGATAAAAAATTGGCCCTGGAGAGTTGAGCTTAACCAAGATTGCAATTACCAGCATGGCTGGACTTAATAAAATTAATATGACGCAGCTGATGAGATAGTCTTCAATCAACTTGATAAACGCATTTATGCCCGAAAAGGGTGGGGCGCTTAAATCAATCATTGGGGTGCTATTAATTTCTCCGATGCCATGATTAAGTAAGTGATAGTCTGAAAGATCAACCGATAGCCGAATACGAGCAGAGCTTTGACCTAATAGGGAAATTGTCTTGCCTAGCTGTGCCATTTCAGATGGGCTGGGGCATACCCAGATTTCATCTAAGGTTTGGTTTCCTAGTTGCTGCAGGACAGTTTCATTAAATTGATTTAAATCACCTATTAGTTGATAGTCAAGCCACGGATTGGCCATGATTGCTTGCATCAGTTTTTCGCCAGTAGGGTTATTACCAATAATGGCTACTTTTAAACGAAATGGCGATGATCTTGCATGTCTATAGATATAGCGATGAACAAAAAAATTGACAAAGATGAGCGCCAACCAAGTTGTAAGACCCCATACCGCTAACCATAAGCGAGAGAACTCTAGGCTACTTTGCGTAAAGATAATCGAGAGTAAGATAAGTCCATAGCTCATCAACCAGCCTTTGGAAATATTGGCAATCATCATGAGATGTCGATGGCTATTTGAACTAGTTCTTATTCCATTGAAAGCGATAAAAAGAAAACCACTGATTAATAACAGTAAATAGTAAAGATTATTTGGTATTGACTTATCATAAAATCGCACATGAATGCTGATATAGCCTATCAATATGATCGTGCATAAGTTTGTTGCTACTGAAAGAAAATGAAGTCTGAACATAATTCCCCAGAAGGTCTAATGAGCTCGCAAACCACGAAGTTAAAGGCGATTATCTCACCAACCCCCATCCTTCCTGTGAGGTCATTTTCCTTCTTGACCAAGCTCTATTTATTGGGCTATGCGATTTATGTCATCCTATTGTTTAATGTTAAGTTTGATAAGGCGTTGGATTGGTATGCGCTAGGGCTCGTGTTTTATGGATTATGTTGTCTGCGATCTAGGCATATTGATGCTTTATGGAACACATTCAAGTCAACCCCCGCGCTCAAGGTGTTTGGGCTAAGTTTGCTTGGGCTGGTCTTAGCCCTATCCGCTGCCACATTTAGGCAGCTTCCTCAAACGTCAGGTCTTTTGTCTCTCGGCGCACAGTGTTGGGTGCCACTCGCTTTGTCAATCATTACCGCATCTATTTTGATGTCCACAAAGAATGCAAATACGTTCTTATTAACGATTTTTAGCTTGGGTGCAGCAACTATCGCAGGCTTTGATATAGGGCTCTACTCCCAGCAATGGTCAAGTCCAATCCCAATGGATGTGGGCAATAGCCATCGTGATCTGGCTGATGCCTACACCTTCTTTCTGCCCTTTGTGTGGACCCTTGCAATTTTTGCTAAATCTAAGTTTTACAGAGTACTTCTGTGGATTCTGATTATTTTGATCGGCATGCTCTCGGTGGGCGCAGGATCAAGAGGAGTCTATATTGCACTATTTTTTGAATGGTTGATTCTGATGCTAATTTCAGCTTTCGGAGTTTTCTTAAAAAAGAATAATAACGAGGATAAAAGGCTCATTTCATTTACGAAATTAACTGCTATCGGAGCAATTTTAGGTTTGGCGCTTTGGGCCACCGTTCATTGGCTCTCGCCTGATTTATTTTATGGGGCTCTTAGTCGTGGCTTGCAGGTGGATGACCGCATGCTAAGCACTTGGAAACCAACCATCCTTTTTATTAGCAATGAACCTTGGTTTGGTTATGGTTTTGGCCCATCCATTTGGAATGCGGTGTATTCCGCTCATCAAATTCAGTTACCAGGCGCAATCAATTTTGGGGGTGCCCACAACTGGCTATTGCAATTGGGATTTTTAGGTGGGATATTTGCAATCGCCTTCACTCTTTGCTTAATAGTTGGAGTTTTTTGGCAACTACGCCTTATATTGGACAATATTCAGATTGATTTACCTATTCAGAATGCCGCTCTAGCCTTAGGATTGAGTTTCTTTACTTTTTATTTAGTTCGTGGCCTAGTAGAAACGCCTAATTGGAAACCATTTTATTTACTAATGACCTATCTTTTGTATCTATCTTGGAAATATAAATCTAGCTTGCAGAAAAAGTAGGTAGTCATCCTAGTATTACTTGGCTAGAAAAGCCCCGCTAATTTAAAAGTTACTATTGTTCGAAATGAGTGGTTCTGATTTTTATAAGATTATGGGGTACCTACGTTATAATCGGCTATCTAAAAACCTTAAAAATTCTTACCTTTATTAATATATTAATTACAGATGATATTTTTTGGCTATGAATAACTACATGTCCACTCCTCATGGAGACTCAAGCGATCCCGATTCGGAGATCGCCCTGCTGGACATTGTTAATTTCTTGGCCGATTCTTGGAAAAAGTTAGTTATAGCAGCTGCAGCTGGTGCTGTCTTAGGCTTTGGGGGCTGGTTTTTCTTGGGTAATTACCATGCTCAGCTGCCACTAAGCAACAACCAGGGTGTGAGCGTTATTTCCTTGAAGTCCCTCCAGCAGGCCCTCCCCAACCTAGCGGCCGAGATTGTCGAAAAAGACCGGGCACCCCAAGACCAGCTCGCGCTATACAATGAGATGTCAAGCCCAGAGTGGTGGCAAAAGGCTATTACCCCCATCTTTAGCCTGACCAAGGCCGACATCAAGGACCTAGGCGCAGAGATGGAGAAGGGCTCAAATCGCATCCTATATCTGGTGGTGGATGGGTCGGCAGCTTCCAGGGAGGCGGCCATTCAAAATGCCCGCAACACCAGCCAATTTTTACGTCAGGGTGGAGCCTACCTGGCCATCAAGGCCATGCTCGCCTCCCAGCAGTCCGATTTACTGACTGCCCAAGTAGAAATTGCTAGCAAAATTAACGCTTCCCTCATAGAGCTGGACTACGAGCAGAACCGCCTGAAGAACCTAGAGGCCTTAGCGAAGCGCTTCCCAAACGAGTCTCGCTTTTCCTCCCAAGTCATTGACCCCAATGACTTAAGTGCCAAATACCTCCCAATCAGCACCCAAATTATTGCCATTAATACGGATATCAATAACAGCACGGAGTCCTTGACCCGTCTCCGAGACCGGCAGATTCAGCTGGGTGCCCTGAATCGCTGGCTGAAAGAGGCGACTCCGATCTTCGCGGCCAGCTACGACGGCCTACAAATAAATCAAGACCTACTATCCCTGGAATCTAAGCTACGATCTGAAATCAAGCTGGATGACCCTAAGGCCTTTGTCTTTGTCGACACCCTGCGTACTAGCTTACTATCAAACGAGACCCGCTTTAGATATGGGCTAGTAGAGCCTGGTACCGCTGTGGCCAAGAAGACCGGCATGATAAAAGCTGTCGCAGTTGGCTTTGCTGGCGCTCTGCTCTCGATAATCCTAGCCCTCTTGGGTCAAAGGCTTTGGGCTAGCTTAAAGGGTAATCAGGAAAGCGATGCGGCTATATGAAGATCAAAGCAAAATCTCCGGAGCTGGGTGTTTCACGGGAACGGGCATTAGCGGGCTTGAGTGTTAAATAAGCATTTTTAATTCAATTTATCTAAGCAAAAGCCATGTGCGGAATAGTTGCTGCGATCGCAGAAACCAATATTGTTCCGACGCTAATTGAGGGTTTAAATAAGCTTGAGTACCGAGGCTATGATTCTGCTGGCATAGCTATCGTCAATCAAGATGGCGTTGAGCGTTATAGAGCTCTCGGTAGAGTTTCTGAACTAGAGAAAAAAACGCAGGATTTAAAGGCAACTGCTGGGATTGCACATACTCGCTGGGCCACGCACGGGGTCCCAAGTAAGCGCAATGCCCACCCCCATGTTTCAGGTGGGGTGGCTGTAGTTCACAACGGCATTATTGAAAATTATGAATCTTTGCGCGAAGAATTGATCGCACAGGGATATGTATTCGAGTCAGAGACCGATACTGAAACAATTGCCCATTTAATTGAGTTAATCCTCAAAACTGAGTCTTCTTTATTTGAAGCGGTGCGGCAAACTACTCAAAAATTGGTAGGGGCCTATGCCATTGCGGTAATTGAAGAGTCTCATCCAGAATTGATTGTTGTGGCCAGAGAGGGTTCCCCGCTCTTATTGGGCGTTAGTGAGTCGGGGATATATGCAGCCTCGGATGCCTCTGCTTTATTACAGGTAACGCAGCAATTGATTTATTTAGAAAATGGCGATATTGCCCAATTAAAAAACAATCAATTTTGCATTACAGATCAAGCTGGTACTCCAGTTGCTCGGGAGATTGTTGTATCTCAGTTATCTGCTGATGCGGTAGATTTAGGTAATTATCAGCATTACATGCAAAAAGAAATATTTGAGCAGCCCGATGCGTTAGCTAACACTATTGAGATAGTTGCCTCCAGCGATCAAATTCATACGCAACTCTTTGGAGCACAGGCGCCGCAAATTTTTAAAGAAATTGATCGCATTTTGATTTTGGCATGCGGCACTAGTAACTACGCTGGCCAAGTGGCTAAGTATTGGCTGGAATCTATTGCGAAGGTTCCAACAAGTGTTGAGGTTGCAAGTGAATATCGGTATCGAACTACAGTGCCTAACCCTCGCCAGTTAGTTGTGGCAATTTCTCAATCAGGAGAAACGGCTGATACCTTGGCAGCTTTGCGCTTTGCTAAATCCTTGGGTCAAGAGAAAACATTTGCAATTTGCAATGTGCCTGAGTCTGCCATTGTGCGTGAGTGCGAGCTGCGGTTCATTACGAGGGCTGGCCCTGAGATTGGCGTAGCTTCTACAAAAGCATTTACTACACAATTGGCAGCATTGTTTATGCTGACTTTAGCTGTCGCTAAACAGAGAGGCGTTCTTTTTCCTGCTGAAGAAGGTCAATATTTGCACGAATTGCGTCATTTGCCTGCAGCCGTTATTGAAGTATTAAAGTTGGAAAACTCGATAAAAGTTTGGGCCGAAAAATTTTCAAGCAAGCAAGATGCAATTTTTTTAGGGCGTGGCAGACACTACCCTATAGCGCTTGAAGGTGCATTAAAGCTTAAGGAAATTTCGTATATTCATGCAGAGGCTTATCCAGCCGGAGAATTAAAGCATGGCCCATTGGCATTGATTGATAGTGAGATGCCGGTCGTTGCCATTGCGCCCAATGACGAATTACTTGAAAAGCTTAAATCAAATTTACAGGAAGTAAAGGCCAGGGGCGGCGAGCTTTTTGTATTTGCTGATCAAGGTTCACATATTACCCAATCAGATGAAATTCATATTTTGTACTTGCCGGAGCATTACGGGGAACTATCGCCTATTCTGCATACAGTTGCATTGCAGCTATTTGCTTATCACTGCGCCTTAATGAAAGGTAATGATGTTGATAAGCCTAGAAATCTAGCTAAATCAGTGACGGTTGAATAGCACGGAAAAAAACTGTTTTCGCTCGATATTTACAGGGAAAATTTGAACATTCTTAATGCCGATGAAGATTGCTGGTACGTTGTATGAAATGTACGCTTATTCCCGCTAAACAGACTTTTAATGTGAGTGACATTAACTTTTATCGGGGTGTTTACGTGACTACTTTAGTAAGTAGAGTGGTTGATGTTAACTGTCGGTGGCAATATGAATCAGATTGACTTAAAGGAGGCGGGGGAGTACTGTTAAAAAGGTTGATAGCCACGAAACGATTAAATTACGCACTATATTCTGGACTTTTATGGCGATAAAAAATAAAAATATCTATGTAACTCAGCCTCACCTTCCTCCATTGAGTGAATTTATTCCCTATCTTGAGCAAATTTGGGAAAATAAAGTTCTTACCAATGGTGGTCCATTTCATCAAGAGCTTGAGCGTGCGCTCTGCGAGTATTTGGGCGTTAAATATCTTTCACTATTTACTAATGGAACTATTGCGTTAATTACAGCGCTTCAAGCATTACGTATTACTGGTGAAGTTATAACGACCCCATTCTCATTTGTGGCGACCTCTCATTCATTATTATGGAATGGAATAAAGCCAGTCTTTGTTGACATTGATCCAAGAACATTGAATATTGATCCGGCAAAAATTGAGGCTGCCATTACACCCCAAACAACTGCCATCATGCCTGTACATTGTTATGGCCATCCCTGCGATGTTGATGCGATTGAAAAAATTGCCAATACTTATGGTTTGAAAGTTATCTATGATGCAGCCCATGCATTTGGTGTCGAATGTCACTGCGGGAGTGTGCTAAACCACGGCGATTTATCGGTATTAAGTTTTCATGCCACAAAAGTTTTTAATACGTTTGAGGGTGGAGCCATTGTTTGTCCAGATGAAAAAACAAAAGTACGAATTGATCAGTTAAAAAATTTCGGTCATGCCGGAGAGGTCAATGTTGTTGCACCTGGTATTAATGGGAAAATGAGTGAAATTAATGCAGCTTTTGGCCTGGTTCAATTGAAGCATATGGGCGATGTATTGGAAAAGAGAAGGACTGTTGACGCTAGATATCGTAAAAACCTAAAATCTGTTCCCGGAATACTCTGTCTAGAGGGGTCTGGCGAGAAAGTTGCCAACTACGCCTATTTCCCCATACTTGTAAAATCAGAATACGCCCTTGATCGAGAGCGGTTAAATGAAGTTCTTAAGGAGGCTGGAATCATTCCTCGCAGATATTTTTATCCATTAATCTCAGAGTTTTCAATGTATCAAGGCCTTCCATCATCTATGCCAAGCAATTTGCCATATGCAATGCAAGCTACTAAACAAGTCTTATGCTTGCCAATATACCCTGATTTATGTCTTGAGATTGTGGATGAAATTTGCTCTTTAATTGCTGCTCAATGAGAGATTTATGTCGGCAGCCTGAAATTACTGGGGTGTGAAGATGAAGGTTGGAGTAATGCAGCCATACTTTCTTCCATATATAGGCTATTTTCAATTGATAGCAGCGGTTGATTTATTCGTTATTTACGACAACATTAAGTACACAAAAAAGGGATGGATTAATCGAAATCGATTCTTGCAAAATGGGGGAGATGAGATGTTTTCTCTGCCCCTTAGGAAGGGAAGTGATTCGCTGGATATTTGTGAGCGTGAACTGGCTGCTGATTTCGATAAAGATAGGTTTATGAACCAGTTAAGGGGTGCATACTTTAGAGCCCCATATTTTGAGCAAACATTCTCTCTGATTGAGCGAGTGTTGCGACATTCAGAATCGAATCTATTCCTTTTTTTGCGCAATGGAATCGAGCAGGTATGCGCTTATCTTGGTATATCTACAAAAATAATAACTTCATCTGAGATTGAAATTGATCATCGGCTCAGGGGGCAGGATCGTGTGCTGGCTTTATCTAGTGCGTTAGCTGCGACCATCTATATAAATCCAATCGGCGGAGTAGAGCTCTACTCAAAAAAAGCATTTCTAGAAAATGGTCTTAAGTTGCAATTCATTCAATCAAAGAAGTTCGAATATCTACAGTTCAATAATGCATTTGTGCCATGGCTTTCGATTGTCGATGTATTGATGTTTAACTCTGTTGATTTAGTGAAATTTCAATTATTGCAATTCGATATTGTATGATTGCAAAATAAAGTGCCTATCAATCAAAAAGTTAAAAAAATGAGTTAATAATTTTTCAGGTTTAATTTGAGAAAGGTCGAATAGTTTTCTTCAATTAAGGGTATTCGGTTTTGTCTAAATAGAGCCGCCATATGCTTTAGTTAGAGTTTCAAAAAAATCTAATGAGTTAACAAGTTGTCCAATTAGGATTTTCGCAAGTTTGATATTAGGAACTCGATCCTTGAAATTAGCTAATTATTTTGGAGTATCTAGATGAATAAAAAAGAAATTGAGCATCTTGAATCAATCAACCCTTTTTATGAAAAGGGTGATCATATGGATGCATTGATGATAGAGCGTGAGATTGAAATTATCAAGCAATACAATCTCACTGGCAAGAGTGCGCTGGAGGTGGGGTGTGGTAGCGGGCTTTCAACCGAAAAGCTCTGCGACTTATTTGATGATATTGAGGTTATTGAGCCGGCCCCAAAAAATATTGACCTATTAAGGCGTAGAGTGCCGAATGTAATATGTCACAACGTTTTGCTTGAAGACTTTAATACACAGCGAAAATATGATTTTATTTTCTTTTTGAATGTGATTGAGCATGTCGAAGATCCAATTTCCTCTTTGAGGGCATTGTCTCATCTTGTTAAGGATGAGGGGTTAATTTTTATTTCCGGCCCAAACTGCATGTCCCTGAATCGGCGTGCCGGATACAAAATGGGGCTATTAAAAGGTTATGATCAAATGGCCCCAAAAGATTATGAGGTCGGCCATCGGCGCCTATATACCGTAGATATGTTAACTGAGCATTGTGAGGAAGCTGGCCTAAAGATCCTGTCGATGAAGGGGATGTATCTTAAGCCTCTGGCCGAGTCGCAAATGATAAAGCTGGGCGATGAGGTTATCAGGGCATTCTATGCTCTTGGTGAAGATACGCCCCAGTTGTGCGCTAGTCTGTTGGCTATTGCAACTAAGAAATACTATTAATAATTGCGATGCGTAATGTATTAGAAAATTAGCCATGTTTAAATGGAAAAAAAGAGGGCGAATATTCGCTCCTCAGAGCGTCTCAGATAGAGATTGGTTAAAGGAGTACGCTCAAGCGCCAGCAACGCTAATTTTTGATGAATTTATAAGGGTGTACTTCTCATGCCGCCCGTATCCCGATGCGGCAGGTCAGTATGTCAGCTATTCAGCTTATATAGATCTGGATAGGGGTGACCTGTCAAAAATTCTGAGGGTAGCAAAAAATCCAATATTGAAGCTTGGACACGTCGGGACATTCGATGAGTTTGGAACCTACCCTGTTTCAGTAATGCGTAATGGTGGTGACGTGCTTGCTTATTATGGCGGCTGGACAAGATGTGAGTCGGTTCCGTTTACTGTCTCAATTGGCTTGGCCGTCAGTCGTGACGATGGCATTAGTTTTGAAAAGCTGGGGGAGGGGCCTCTTCTAACATCTGACATTAACGACCCGCATGTCCTTAGTGGGCCCAAAATCAGGCGCTTTGGTAAGGGGTGGCAGCTTTGGTATGTTGCAGGAACAAAATGGCACAGATTTGAAGGTAGATCTGAGGCTGTATATAAGATTCGTATGGCCACGTCAGATGATGGATTCAATTGGCGCAGGAATGGCGTAAATATTATTCAGGACAAGTTGGAGTCAGATGAGTGCCAAGCTAGCCCAGATGTTTTCTTTTACGAAAATAGATACCACATGTTTTTTTGCTATAAATATGGAGTAAATTTCAGAAGCAATGAAAGGGGTTATCGAATTGGATACGCATATTCTGACGATCTGATTAATTGGGTTAGGGAAGATGCAAGGGCTGGTTTGGATATTTCTGCTGAAGGGTGGGATAGCCAGTCTGTAGCCTATCCACACATATTTGAGTTAGATGGGAAGATTTACATGCTTTACATAGGTAATGAGGTTGGTCGGTATGGCTTTGGATTGGCTGAATTAGAAGAGTATTCGCGGTAAATTTTTATGTTGCTTAAGGCATATTTAGTTAACTTTTAAAGGGCAACCTTGGCAACTACCTTTTTAGAAAATATTTTAGTGAATGACGGGCGCGTCAAAATATGAAGTGGATAAAACTAGGAAAAATATTTGATCCTACGAATCATGCATTACCAAACGGCTGCGCTGAATTTGCTCAGTCCCCACAAGCGCTCATTTTTGATGACTATATTAGGATATATTTCTCAACAAGAGTAAAAGATGACAAGGGAAAGTTTTTAAGTCATGTAGCTTTTGTTGATTTTGATAGAGGTTTTAGGGATGTTCTTGGCATTTCAAAAGAGGCCGTCATACCGCTTGGAGGACTGGGGTCGTTCGATGAGCACGGCATATTTCCATTTGGAGTGATGCGCAATGATCATAAGTTATATGCTTACACTACGGGCTGGAATAGAAGGGTATCCGTATCCACAGATGCCTCAATTGGTCTAGCAGTAAGCGAGGATGGTGGCCTAACTTTTGGTAAGGTGGGTGTTGGCCCTGTATTGGCCCCTACGTTGCATGAGCCTTTTTTAGTGGGTGATGCGTTCGTTAGAATATTTGATGGGGTCTTTCACATGTGGTAGATATATGGCACAAGGTGGGTGACTTATGATGACGGTGAGCCGCCAGAACGTGTTTATAAAATTGCACATGCAAAATCTATAGATGGAATTTCCTGGGAAAAAGAAGGTCGACAAATAATTGTTGACAGATTAAATGCTGAAGAATGTCAAGCGCTACCAACGATTATAAAAATCGAACAAAGATATCACATGTTTTTTTGTTACCGAGAGGCGCGTGATTTTCGAAGAAATCTTAGTAGAGGCTATAGAATTGGTTATGCATTTTCAGATGATTTAATAGAGTGGACTCGTGAGGATGAGAGTGTGGGAATCTGTCTATCGGAGGATGGATGGGATTCAGAAATGCAATGTTACCCACATGTTTTTGAAATGGATGGCGAGGTTTTTTTGCTATATAACGGTAATGAGTTTGGGCGTTTTGGGTTTGGTTTAGCAAGGCTAGAAAAATGAATAGCTGTATTTTCGGGGGTTGTATATGAACATCAAAGGAAGAGCTGTCACATTAAGAGCTATTGAGGAGGGCGATCTTGAGTATTTGCAAAAATGGGCAAATGACCCTATAACTCAGGATGGAATAGGTGAGCAGCACTTTCCGAGCTCCATGGATTTCCATAAAACATGGTTTCAGGCCCTAAAGAACGATTCTCTCAATCAGCGATTTGTTGTTGAGGTCCCGGACGGTGGGGTTATTGGAGTTTCTAGCCTAATCAGTATTGATTGGCGAAATAGCCATGCTTGGCATGGACTGGTTCTTGGCGAGGAAAGTCATCGTGGAAAAGGTTATGGCATTGATGCCATCATGGCTACCATGCGATACGCTTTTGAAGAAATGAATCTCCAAAGGCTGGATGGTGCGATGCTTGAGTACAACACCCTTTCTCTTTCCACTTATTGCGGCATGAAATTAGGCTGGAAGGAGGAGGGTCGAAGACGCGATTACTACTTTAGGAAGGGTCGGTATTGGGATCAAATTTTGGTTGGGGTTACAAAGCAAGACTATCTCACATTGATAGATAGCACCAAATACTGGGATGTAACATGAGTTTCCGTAGAGATTACAACATCGAATCAGATGATTCAGTAAATTCTGAAAGCGAAAAGTATGCGTACAGTTTTGATTTTAGTGTTATGCATCCATACATGATGCGTTCATTCGAGCCATTTTTTTGCGAAGGTAGTCTATTAGAGTTGGGGAGTTTTAAGGGTGACTTCACTCGCCGCTTTGTTGAGCGTTTCAAGGACATAACTTGTGTTGAAGCTTCAAGCGAGGCCATTATTGAGGCTAAGGCGAAATTAGGGGATATGCCAACTTATATCCATTCGCTATTTGAGACGGTAAATCTTCCAAAGCGTTACAACAATATTGTTTTAACCCACGTGCTGGAGCATCTTGATGATCCAGCACTCGTTCTCAGGCGTATTAATGAAGAGTGGTTGGCTGATGGTGGACGCTTCTTTTTAGTCTGCCCCAATGGAAATGCCCCTTCAAGACAGATTGCTGTGAAGATGGGTCTTATTTCGCATAACTCAGCGGTGACGCCGGCCGAGGCTGAGCATGGTCATCGTTGTACCTACACTCTTGATACTCTAGAGCGTGATGCTGTCGCTGCTGGTCTAAAAGTGGTGCACCGATCAGGGATCTTTTTTAAAGCACTCGCTAATTTTCAATGGGATCGTTTGTTGCAGACGGATATTATTTCTAAGGAGTACTTGGAGGGGTGTTATGCACTCGGCCAACAGTATCCAGATTTATGTTCTAGCATATTCCTGCTGTGTGAACGCGGTGAAGTTAAATGAAAATTTCATTTGTTATTCCTGTATATCACAATGAGGGTGCAATCGCTAAGACTCAAGAAAGGATTCAATCAATTTTCGCAAGTGATTTACCTCAGCATGAGTATGAAATTATTTTTGTGGACGATGGGTCCCAGGATGGCTCTCTTAGTGAAATATTGAATGTAAGAGAATTAGACTCAAGAGTGAAAGCAATCACCTTTACCAGAAATTTTGGTCAGATGGCTGCTATGCTAGCGGGCTTTAAGGAGGCTACGGGTGATGCCGTAATTAACATATCTGCCGATTTGCAGGATCCCGTGGAATTGATACCTCAAATGGTCAACAAGTGGGCGGAGGGAGCGGAAATAGTCATTTGTCATCGAACTGATCGATCTGATGCGCTGACCGCAAAACTCTTTTCACGTTTGGCATATGGGGTATTGCGTATATCATTCCCGCAGATACCGCCAGGCGGTTTTGATTTTGTATTGATGGATAGAAGGGTGATGAATGAATTTAATGCCATTGATGTGAGGCATCGTTTCTTTCAGGGCGATTTGCTGTGGACTGGGTTTCGCACAAGCTTTATTCCTTACGTGCGCTTAAAGAGAACTATCGGAAAATCTCAATATAACTTCAACAAAAAGTTGAAAAACTTTATAGATGGAGTGATAGATGCCTCCTATTTGCCCATCAGATTTATTTCTCTAATGGGGGTAGCCACATCTATGTTTGGTGTTCTTTATAGCCTCTCTATTATTTATAGTTGGCTGCGAGGCGAAACCCCATTTGAGGGTTGGGCGCCACTGATGATCGTAACCTTACTTATGGGGGGGATGATTATGGTAATGCTCGGTGTGATCGGTGAGTATGTGTGGAGAATAAATGAAGAGGTTCGAAAGAGGCCGAACTATGTTGTAAGGGATAAGTTCTTATGAGCTCCAATTTGCGGTATACGATGATTGATGGAATAAAGTGCTACAGCCCAGAGGTTGCGCGTGCTTATACGGATTACCCTGATGGCGGTTTTGATTTAACTAATGAAAATGTAGGGAGTAGTTTTTGGGTTAGCTCAAGAAACCGTTTATTTAAAAGAATTGTTGAATCTCATTTGGTTGTTGGTGGGAAAACGCGATTTTTAGACATAGGCTGCGGTACTGGGGATTTTATACGGCAAATATCCCCAAATAGTGGTTTAGAAATTACCGGCTCTGAGATTTATTTGAAGGGGCTTTCATATGCAAAGAAAAGTCAGCCAGACGTTGATTTTATTCAATTTGATGTTACTCAAGGGGTAATTAAAGAGCAGAATTTCGATATGATTACTGCTTTTGATGTTATCGAGCATATAGAGAACGATAATAAAGCCTTATCTAACATCAGCCAAATGATGAATCAAAGCGGCGTTTTGGTGATTAGCGTTCCACAACATATGTTTTTGTGGAGTAAGTTGGATGAAATTGTTAAGCATAAGCGCAGGTATTCCAGGCGCGACTTGGTTGGCAAGATTGAGGCAAGTGGTTTTACTGTTAAGTATGTAACGTCTTTTCTTTTTATTCTTTTTCCGTTAATGTTGGTTTCTCGACTGCTTGATAGGCGTGGAAATAAGTCTTTAGAAGACAAAGAGGGCTTAGAGAAGAGGGTTAAATTCTCTGGCTTATTAAATTGTATTTTTGACTGCTTTATGCGAGTTGATGAGGTTTTAATAAGGCTAGGCTTCTCACTTCCATTTGGCGGTACTCTGATTTTAGTGGCTAGAAAGAATTGAGTCGAGGCAAATTTTATTTCTTGCGACCAGGCCCCCTTGTAAAAAAGTATGAATAAGCTGAAGGTGGAGGCTGCAAAATTCACTATTGTTGGGAGTGTAAATTTTTTTCTAACTTTTATTGTATTCACGGTAATGTTAAAAATTTTATATGTGAATTACCTAATTTCATTAAGTTCTGCTTGGGCTATTGGATTTATTTTTTCTTATATCGTAAATTTTTCTTGGGTATTTAAGCCTGACAAAAAAATACAATTTAGAGGAAGATTCATAAAGTATTTTTTCGCCAGTAGCTTTTCATTGGGCATGAACATACTTGTCTTAAGTCTTGTGGTGTCATGGTCAGGCTTTGATGCTTACTATGCTCAGATGTTATTGATGCCAATCATTGTGACTCTGAATTTTTTTACCGCCAAATACTGGTCATTGCGTAAGAGTTGAGCAAGATGCTTTTAGACGTTTTTTTGTCGAATAATTAAGGTCAAGTCTCCAAAATTAATTCTAGAGATCTTTGAATGCCTTGGTGATTTATCGTTAATTGAAGTCATAAAGTAATTCTCTTTTGTAAGGTGATGCGGGTCTGTGCAAAGGTGAATTACTGGGACTCCATTCTTCTTATTGCGCCAATTTAATGAAAACCACGACTGTTTGGTATTATGTATTTAAATTTTTGAGTGCTATATGGGGTATTTAGACCTCTTATTAGCGTGAATTTATAAGATCAATGCTTAGAATTTCTTCGTATTAATGCCATGGATTTTCTTTGTCAACTAGCTGGGGATGATATTTAGTTGGAAATATGAGAAAATCAAAAATACTATAAATATTATCCAGATTAAATACTGTTGGGCTTACTGTATGCTGCCATTAATTTATAAACTATGCTCTTCAAGTAAGGCGTTCTAATTGATTAAAGATAAATTTTTTAATCCTATTGCAGCAATAGTCTTCCTAGTTTTAATAGTCATCATCATGCTGGGTGTATTGATACCCTTATATGCCGATGAGGCTTCAACCAAGATCACTCAAGCAACGGTATTTCTTCATGGTGGCCGACTTTTGACTGCATTGCCGCAATGCTTTCCTGAGCTCACAATGGGGCTACCAATTTCTTGGGTTCCAGGCGCCGCAATTTATCAGTTAATTTATTTAAATCTTAGCCCACTCCATATTCGTCTTTCAGGTGTTTTTTTAGCGCTGTTCATTGTTGGTGGATATGCAGCTGGTTTGAGGTATCTGCTGCCAAAGAATGCACCCTCTTTGCATTTAATTGCAGGCGCGCTCTCTATCTTGGGGCTTGGTGTATTGCCGATGACGTTGATATTATCTCGGTCTGAGCAGTGGCTATTACTCCTGATAATATTTTTTGTATTTGCGCCTCTATTGGGAACGGTGAGGTCTACTATCCGCCTAATTTCTTATGTTGTAGCCTATATAGTTCTTACATCTTTATTGTTTTACACGCACCCGAAGGCTGTTTTCTTCTTGCCAATCATTATTGCATCTGTATGGATTAAATTTCGAGGAAGGCGACTGCTGCAAATAATTATGATTGCACTTTCGATCGCTTGTTGCCTTGAGTCAATTTATGCTGCAAAAGAGCTTTTCAGTTGCGATGGCGCACCGCTTCTGGCGTCTGCTTTTTCTGCGCAAACATCCCAAATCTCAAATTTAATGACAATTCCAATCATTACGCTTGCGGAGTTTGGTGAAAATCTTATCTCATTTCCGAAGAAGATTATTGGGCATGCAGTATTCCAGTCTGCATATCAATCCTCCTGGTTACCAGCCTTACAAGCGGGTGGAGCATTAAGTGCGTTCACTGGGATAGTCAATAAGTTATTGGCCATTTGTTTATATTTCATAATAATTTTAGGCATTACACTCCCTCCGTTGGTTTTTTTGCGGGGCCTGTACCGCAAATGTCTTAGGGACTCAAATATCCTTTCAATAGTGCTGTGGCTTTGTCTTATAGGACATTTGCTTATCTATAAAACATGGAATTTCTATGGGGGAGTTTTGATTTTTGGCATCTTGCTCCTCTTAATTTCTTTAAGCTTTATGCAAAATTCATGGAATCTAAAGGGTAGGCTTAAGGATATTGGTGCAGGCGCTTTAATATTTTTCTATTCCACATTCTTACTAAGCGCAATTGTTTTGGTATCGACAATATTATTGCCACTAATGAGTGATAAGAAAACTCATGAATTCGGCGTTTTAGGTCAACAACTTTCAGTTCCTACATTTACCTTTCCTGACCAGCGTAAAAAAATAAGAAGCTTTGCAAGTTCATGCAATCTAAGTCCTGACTCATCTAGACGTATAGTTATTGATGATCTTACATACTTTGCATTTGATAATTTGAAGGAGCCTATACATTTAGTTTACGTTGGTCCGTATGGAATGGGTGGCGATATTAAGGATGGCGAATTAATTCCTATGCTACGCCGTCTTGGCAGCCCGGGAGCTATAGCCCAATGTGCTTTTTTCCCAATTGAATTCAAGAACAATGGTGCCCTTAGTTTTGAAAATTTATGCTGTATAAAGTTTGAAACTGTTGATGCCAAAAAGTAGATTAACAATCGAGGATGGCAATCCATCGTCTTTTGGTCGGGATATTCTGGGTTATGTGCCTATAAAAGTCATACCTGGAATAGCTGGCTTATTCTGCATTTATTTACTTGCAAAACAGTTAGACCCGGAGGAATACGCACGCTACTCTAGTGTGCTGGCGGCCGCTATTCTTGCTGTCCAATTGTGCAGTACGTGGCTGGCAAATGCTATTCAGTTCCAATTACCAAATACTGACGATTGCGATAAGAGCAAATTAGTATGTGAGGTGATTGGATTGCAATCCATACTTTTTGTTGCTTTTGGGCTTATTTCATCGATAGTAGTTTTTTTTGCCACTAGAGATTTTGCACTCTCGATACTTTGCTTTTTTTTGGTTGGGTTCCAATCATCTAATTCTTTGATGCAAGCTGTTATGCAATCTGTAAAAAAAATTATGTATCAGTTGGCATTAACCTCAATTCAGAGTTTTGCTTGGATTATTGGCTTGCTTTATTTAGTGTGGTTTTTTCCAGGTAACGCAGTCGGAGGTATTGCTGCCATTACTTTTGCAAATGCTCTAACTGCTGTTGCTGCGGGCTATCTTTTGTTGAGGATGATAGGTGGTTCTAGCCCAATAGACTATGTACCGAGCATTAAAAATTTGAGAAAAATTTTTCATTTTGGGTTGCCAATGTGCTTTTGGTTTTTTGCGACTCAAGTTTTTTCAATCGGCGATCGTCTCATTTACCCCTTTCTTGGAATTACAAATGAAACCGGGCAATACATGACATTTCGAGATCTTGCAGTGGGTATAACTGGTTTTTTAACCATGCCAATTCTGATGGCCAGTCACACGTCAATAATGTGGGGATGGAAAGATGGGGATGGCATTGCACAGGTTCAAGATATTCTCAGTGAAAGTGTGGAATTAGTGCTACTGCTAACTTTTCCAGTGCTAATTAGCGTCTGCCTAATTGGCTCAGATTTGATGGGTTTAGTTTTTGGCGGTGAATATAGAACCTCTGCTTTGATTATGGCATTGGTTTACTCTTCAATTATCGCAATGACCCTCGCAATGTATTTCCAAAAGGGGCTTGAGGTTACGGGAAATACATTTTTACTGGCCAAGCTCGCATTATGTGTGGCTTCTATATTTGTGGTCGTCTCATTTATATCAATTTCTTATTTTGGCGTTATTGGCGGTGCCGCAACTGTTTTTTTATCTTCGGTATTTTATCTAATGATTGTCTCTATTATGTCAGCATCTATTGTTCGACCTAAATTTAAAAAACCATTTTTAATTAAATTATTAATTTGGTCAATTTTTGTAATTGGTTTGGATTGGATGCAAATTACTGTACTAAGTTTGGAGTCCTCAAGCCAGGCGCATATTTTTTATAGGTTGGCAGTGTTTGCTATAGCTGGAGTAATGTTATGTTTGAGTGATAAAAGATTTCGCCTTTTGCTATCGAGAATTTTATGACTGTAGATATTGTGCTGCTTGGCTTTCTTGTTCCTGATGATGATTTTGATAGAGACTCTCGTGAAGACCTTTATCCTCAGATTGCCGCGAGAAATTTTGAGTGTGGTTTTTTTGAAGGCTTTCTTAGTAATAAGTTGAGTGTTCAAATATTGGCATCTACACCAGCATCAACATATCCACTTAATAAAAAAATTATATTCAGGGGGCGCGAATCTAAAATTGATTCAAGCTCTTGTGTGAGCATGGGGTATGTGAATCTTCCAGGCCTCAAAGGCCTTACTCGTTTTACCTCGGCCCTAATTAACTTGCGCCGGATATTTTCTTGGCATCATGGTTCTACTAAGGCCTTGTGTATATATTCTTTGCACAGCCCATACCTTTTGGCTGCAAATTTAATGAATCGATTTTATGGGGTGAAATATTTTGTAATTGTTCCAGACTTACCGCAATTTATGTCTTTGGGGCTTAAGCGTGGACTAGTCTTTAGGGTACTTAAGAAGCTTGATTATTCTTTCATTCGTTTTTTATTGCGGCGTGCTAGTGGCGCATCTATAGTTGCCCCCGCTATGTTGGAGTCGATGCTTGAGTTAAGGGCTATCCCATCTGTTGTAATTGAGGGGATTTCTGTTGGCCTCACCCCTTCAACCCCTAAGCAGGAGTTGAAGTCAGGTTCTCAGTCCAACAGACCATATTTTTTATACGCGGGAGGGCTAAATGAGGCATATGGTGTCGGTAGTTTGCTAAGGACATTTTGCCAATCTAATTTAGATGCTGAGCTATGGTTTTTCGGTAAGGGGCCACTTTCACATGAAATTGAGTTGGCCGCATTGCAGGATGAACGCATACGTTATTTTGGGTTTATTTCCCAGGATATTCTTGTGGGGTACCTCGCAGGAGCGACAGCACTCTTGATGACTCGATCCTTAAAAGATAATTTTGTTAGATTTTCATTCCCTTCAAAACTGTTAATTTATATGAGGAGTGGAGCGCCAGTTCTATCAACAAGATTGCCAGGAATTCCTGAGGAATACTTTAAGTATTTAACGGAAATTAGTGATGATCCAGATCAATTGATAGGATCGCTGCATGATCATCTTTTGCGATCTCAAGATGATCGCAAGGATCAAGCTCGAAAAGCTTTTGAATTTATCGCTAATGCAAAAAATCCTCATGCTCAAGTGGCCAAGTTGATTCATCTGATTTATGGTCAGGTTGACTGCAAAACATTGCGAAAGAGGGGTGAAATTTGATTGGAAATGATCACAATAACTTAAATGTCAGAGGTGCCCGCCGATTTGTTTTGAACAATCTCGCTACATGCACCTTTCTATTCTCATACTTCATAACAATTGTTTTGGGAAACTTGTTATTTGAAACTCAGATCAGCCGCAATTTTATAGTTGACTCAGGATACTCATTAATTTTCACGTTTCAGACAATTTATGGAGCTGGTTATTGGATATTGTTGCTCTCCCCCTTTTTTGTCGTACCTATAACGGTTTTTATAGTTAGGTGTTCGGGGCTCTCTGCGCTCTTTAGAGGATTTGGTCGCCTGAAAGAGCTTAAAAAGAAAGAGTATCTAATAAGTATTTTTATCTGCTATGGTTATATAGCTTACGCATTTATGGCTGCTGATGCCTGGATCCTATTGGTAGATAGTGACAATGCAGTAGCAGCAGTCGAGGCTAGATTTCTTCTGCGGGAAAGATTAGGGTTTGGGCCATTGATGGTGATTATGTCAGTTCTCCCATTCCTTTCGATTTATTGCTTTGTCAGGGTATTGCGGGGGGCAGATCGCTTCTGGTTTTTTGCAAATTTTGCAAATTTTATTTTGCTTTCTTTCTATTACTTTTTACTTAACATGAAGTGGCCATTAATTTTGTACTATTGTGGTTTATTGCTTGTTTTATTTACATATTCAACCAAGAAGATTTATGGGCGCCTTTTTTTAGCGGCATCTATCATAGTGATTGCCTTTTTTGTTATTTCATCTTTTGTTTTTCGTCTAGATGGGAGCTCATCTAGTGATGCGAATCCCGTAAGCGGCGCTATCGCTAATATAGAGTTTCTTGCCATTTCGTCCATCAATCGAATGGCAATAATATATCCCTACTATTTTCAGGTAGAGGCTGATGAAGACTCGGTTTGCGGGGGGTTTTTTGAGCAGCTAAAAGTGGGTCCGCCATGTAGACCAAGTACATATATTTATTCTAAAATATTTGGATTTGATGGTTTTGAGGGTCGCGGAACTGCTCCTCAACCTGCCCATATTACTGGGTATGTTTTGGGTGGATGGCCATTAGCATTAGTTTTGCTGTTAATGTTGTCATTTATTATTAGCGTGATAGATTCCATGCCTCTATATATGGGAAGCCTAGGAGGGAGTTTAGCTATATATGGAGGACTTGTTGGCTACCATTTATCCCAGATTCCAATCGAGGGGCCCTTTATTTACGATCACGGAATATTATGGGTGTTACTATTTCTCATGGTCTTTCCTTTATTAAGAATATTTTCTTTTCGCAATTAACTTTGTCATTAATTACTTATTATGAAATCATCAAATTCAAGTTGCTCATCATCCCCGGCCCTTAAGGGTACTTTGCTAATAACAGGAGGTACCGGCTCCTTTGGAAATGCTGTATTGCGCCGCTTTTTAAATACAGATATTTCTGAGATTAGAATTTTTAGCCGGGATGAAAAAAAGCAAGATGACATGCGAAAAAAATACGCTGATCCTCGTCTAAAGTTCTATATCGGTGATGTGCGTGATTATTCATCTATCCTCAACGCTGTTCGCGGGGTTGATTACATTTATCACGCAGCAGCATTAAAACAGGTCCCATCTTGTGAATTTCACCCAATTGAAGCAGTTAAAACAAATGTTTTGGGCACTGAAAATGTATTGGAAGCCGCAATTTCTAGCGATGTAAAGAGAGTAGTTTGTTTAAGTACAGATAAGGCCGTTTACCCCATTAATGCCATGGGAATCTCCAAGGCGATGATGGAAAAGGTCATGGTTGCAAAATCCCGCAGTAGTGACAAAACTGTTATTTGTGGAACGCGATATGGGAATGTCATGGCTTCACGTGGCTCTGTTATCCCTCTTTTTATAGAGCAGATTCGTAATGGGAAGCCAATTACAATCACCGATCCCTCAATGACTCGCTTCATGATGACTCTGGATGATGCGGTGGATCTTGTTCTATATGCATTTGAGCATGGCAACCCTGGGGACATTTTCGTTCAAAAGGCTCCAGCAGCTACTATAGAGACCCTTGCAAAAGCGCTAACTAGTTTGCTTGATAAGTCTGAGCATGAAATCAGGGTTATTGGCACTCGCCACGGTGAAAAACTTTATGAGGCCCTTCTTAGTAGAGAGGAGCGAGTTGCTTCTGAAGATATGGGCGATTATTATCGCGTCCCACCAGATTTGCGCGATCTTAATTACGGTAAATTTGTCGAGGAGGGTGAGGCAAAAATATCTGTTTCCGAGGATTACAACTCTCATAATACCAATCGTCTTGATGTTGAAGGCATGAAAAAACTGCTTCTCAAACTATCTTTCATGCAGGCTATCGCACGCGGTGAGCATGCCAATGCAGAGGAGTGAGCGTGAGAGTTCTTGTTACAGGATCAAATGGGTTTATTGCAAAAAATCTCATAGTTCGATTGGGTGAACTACAGGGCTACGAAGTAATTTCGTTCAATCGCACTCACTCACTGGCTGATCTAAAAACTCGTATAGACCAATGTGATGCGATAGTTCATTTGGCCGGCATTAACAGGCCAAATGACATCAAAGAGTTTGCGGAGGGAAATGTCGATTTAACAGCTCAACTTTGCGAGATGATAGCTGCTACTGGTCGCAAGATTCCTCTGATTGTTTCATCCTCGGCTCAGGCTGGTTTTGCTAATCCTTATGGGGAAAGTAAGAGAATGGCCGAAGAGGTGTGTGAAAAATTTTCTTCAGCCAGCGGTAGCCCAATATCCATTTTCAGGCTCCCCGGAGTATTCGGCAAATGGTGCAAGCCGAACTACAACTCTGTGGTGGCAACCTTTTGTCACAATATAGCCAATCATTTGTCAATACAGGTAAATGATCAATCTGCCTTAGTTCGATTGGTATATGTGGATGATGTTGTGTCTGCTTTTATGGGAATGTTGGGTAATATGCCCTCTGGCTTGACGCATGGTGGGGTTGAGCCTGTTTATGAGATAACTTTGGGTGATCTAGCGTCTCAAATTGAGGGTTTTCAGAATTGCCGTAGCACTTTAGTTTCGGAGCAAGTCGGCACTGGGTTAGTGCGTGCTTTATATGCTACTTATGTAAGCTATCTTCCGCCGAGTGAGTTTGCCTATGACCTTCCAAAACACGGTGATGAGCGCGGCATATTTGTTGAGATGCTTAAAACGAAGGATTCGGGTCAATTCTCCTTTTTTACTGCGCACCCAGGGGTAACGCGTGGTGGCCATTATCACCATACTAAAACAGAGAAATTTTTGGTGATTAAAGGTGAGGCTCGTTTTGGTTTTCGTAATATTTTGAGTAATGAGCGATATGAGCTTACTACCTCCGGAGATAAACCTCGCGTAGTAGAAACCGTGCCTGGATGGACTCATGACATCACAAATATTGGTAAAGATGAGATGGTTGTAATGCTTTGGGCGAATGAGATTTTTGACCGCCAGAAGCCGGATACTATTGCTAGTAAGGTTTAATATGAAAAAATTAAAAGTGATGACTGTGGTTGGAACGCGGCCGGAGATAATTAGATTATCCAGGGTAATGGCGCGTCTAGACGAGTCCTGTGAACACATCATTGTGCATACTGGTCAAAACTATGACTATGAGCTTAATCAAATATTTTTCGATGATCTTGGGATTCGCAAACCGGACCATTTTTTAAATGCTGCTGTAGGTAGTGCGGCCGAAACTATCGGCAAAATCATTGCAAGTATTGATAGTTTGCTGGTTAGTGAATCGCCCGAAGCATTATTGGTGTTAGGCGATACCAATAGTTGTTTATCCGTTATTCCTGCAAAGCGAAGAAAAATTCCTATATTTCATATGGAGGCAGGTAATCGCTGTTTTGACATGCGCGTCCCTGAGGAGATCAATAGACGTATAGTAGATCATACCGCTGATATAAACCTGACCTATAGCAGTATTGCACGGGAATATTTATTACGTGAAGGCTTGCCGCCTGACCAGATAATTAAGACTGGTAGTCCCATGTTCGAAGTATTAACGCATTACGATTCAGCGATAAAGTCGTCAGATGTACTGGAACGTTTGCGTCTAGAAGCTGATAAATTTTTTGTAGTTAGCGCTCATAGGGAAGAGAATATTGAATCGGATCGTAATTTTGAGAAACTAGTCAACATCCTTAATGTCATAGCTGAAAAGTATGGAATGCCGGTAATTGTGTCTACTCACCCCCGCACTCAAAAAAGGATTGATGCGAAGGGCATTGAGTTTCATCCAAATGTTCAATTGCTAAAGCCATTAGGATTTATTGATTACAACCACTTACAGGTCACAGCTAGAGCGGTACTTTCTGATAGTGGAACGATTAATGAAGAATCTTCCATTATGAATTTTCCAGCCCTGAATTTGCGAGAGGCGCATGAGCGACCTGAGGGAATGGAGGAGGCTGCTGTCATGATGGTAGGCTTAAGTATTGAACGTGTACTGCAGGGGCTGGCTATTCTAGCCACTCAGCCGCGAGACACTAAGCGCCTTCTTCGTCAAGTTTCGGACTACAGTATGCCCAATGTGAGTGACAAGGTTATTCGTGTTATTCATAGCTATACCGATTATGTTAACCGTGTAGTCTGGAAGAAGTATTAAATTTTTTCTAGCATGCATGACAAAAAAATAGCTCTGTTAGCCCAATGGTTTGACCCCGAGCCAACTTTTAAGGGTTTGGTTTTTGCACGCGAATTGGTAAGGCAAGGTTTTAAGGTTGAAGTTATCACGGGCATTCCAAATTACCCAGGCGGCAAGATTTATGCTGGATATAAGGTTGCATTGATACAGAGGGAAGTGATTGATGGGGTAAATATAACTCGATTACCTCTGTACCCAAGTCACGATCAGTCTGCAATTATGCGTATTTTAAATTATGTGAGTTTTTCTGCTTCAGCTTTATTTTATGGCTTATTTTTTATGAAGCGGGTAGATGTTATATACGCCTATCATCCTCCATTAACAGTAGGCATTGCAGCAAGTCTGATTAAGATGTTCCGAAGAATTCCTATTGTTTACGATATTCAGGATATGTGGCCCGATACCTTGCGGGCTACTGGAATGATTAATAATGCGCGTTTATTAGCGGTTGTGAGCAAGGTTTGCAATTGGGTCTATCGTCAGGTTGATCAGATTGTGGTCCTTTCTCCTGGATTCAAGCGCTTGTTGATAGACCGTGGAGTGCGAAAAGATAAGGTCGAGGTGATTTATAACTGGGCAGACGAGGATTCATTACTTACTCCAGGGGGTACCTTACCAGAAAATTTCCCTGATAAAAATGCCTTTAAAGTTATTTTTGCAGGAAATATGGGCAAGGCTCAGGCTTTGGATGTTGTGCTGGAGGCGGCTGCACTGTTAAAGGCTGCTAATTCTAGAGTGGTTTTTGTGATGATTGGTGGTGGAGTAGATGCCCTGCGACTAAAAAATAAAGCTGCAGATATGCAGTTGACCAATATAGTTTTTTTACCTGCCGTTCCAATGGCGCAAGTAGGAAAGTTTTTGATCTCCTCTGATGCATTGCTTGTCCATTTAAAAAAAGACCCATTATTTCAAATTACCATTCCCTCAAAAACTCAGGCCTATATGTGTGTAGGAAAACCCGTTTTAATGGCTGTTGACGGGGATGCATCTGACTTGGTTCGCCAATCAAATGGTGGAATTACCGCCGAATCACAAAACCCCAAAGAATTAGCTCGGGCGGCAGAAAGATTGGCGGCTTTAGATCACAGTCAATTAACTCAGTTGGGTGAAAATTCCCGAAAATATTACTGTGATCAGCTCTCGCTAGCGGTTGGTGCAGGTAAGTTCGCTGAAATTTTTAAGAGGCTTTAATGAAAAGATTGTTTGATTGTTTGATTGCATTTTTGCTTCTAACTATCTTGGCGCTGCCCCTAGTCATATTGATGTTTATGATTCGAGTTAAATTGGGTGCACCAGTATTGTTTAAGCAGACACGCCCAGGCCTCAAATCACAGTCATTTGAGATGATTAAATTTAGAACAATGACTAATGAGCGTGATCTTCATGGACTTTTGCTTCCAGATGCCAATCGGCTAACTCCATTCGGTCGTTTTTTAAGGTCCACCAGTCTTGATGAGTTGCCAGAACTTTGGAATGTTTTAAAGGGGGATATGAGCTTAGTAGGTCCGCGCCCATTATTAATGGCCTATCTGCCGCTCTACTCGCCTAATCAGGCTCGTCGTCATGAGGTAAGGCCTGGGGTTACTGGGTGGGCCCAAGTCAATGGGAGAAATGCAATTAGCTGGGATGATAAGTTTATGCTGGATGAATGGTATGTTGATAATTATTCATTTTGGTTAGACTTGAAAATTCTTTTTCTAACGGTGCATAAAGTTTTGGGGCGAGATGGGGTTAGTGCGCAGGGTGAGGCAACCATGTCACCGTTCACTGGTAATCATCACTCGCAAAAGGAATTATTGTGAAGCGGTTCGCTATTTTTGGCGCCAGTGGCTGCGGTCGCGGTGTTTTGCCTTTGGCTCTTAAGCAACTGGAAGCTAGTAACCATGAATATGATTTGGTATTTGTAGATGATCGTCCAGGTTCAGGGTTGATCAATGGGCACAAAGTACTTGCCTACGAAGAATGGCTATCTCAACCTGCGAGTAGTCAGCATATTAATATTGCGATTGCTAATAGCGTAATTCGAGAAAAATTAGCTAGAAAGTGCGCGAGTGATGGCGTGCAGTTCTTTGAAGTGCGCGCCTCAAACGTAGTCGAGTTAGATGATGTCAAGATAGGCGATGGCGCAATTCTTTGCCCTTTTGTAACTCTTACAAGCAATATCCGCATTGGGAAACATTTTCATGCCAATATTTATAGCTATGTTGAGCATGATTGTGTCGTTGGAGATTATGTAACTTTTGCTCCTGGCGTCAAATGTAATGGAAATATCCACATTGAAGATCATGCATATATTGGATCTGGTGCCGTGATTAAACAAGGTGCTCCTGGGGAGCCGCTAGTAATTGGTCGCGGGGCGATTGTTGGCATGGGTGCCGTAGTTACCAAAAGTGTTCCGCCAAATACAATAGTGGTTGGCAATCCTGCTCGCCCTATGAATAAAACTTAAATAGTTAACACGTAATATGCTCAATACCCCTTTTAGCCCCTGGCCCAGCTTCACAGATGAAGAGGCCTCCGCAGTTCATAGTGTTTTACTAAGCAATAAGGTTAATTATTGGACTGGTAATGAGTGTCGGGAATTTGAAAAAGAGTTTGCGGATTGGTGTGAAACTCGTTATGCAGTGGCATTGGCTAACGGCACATTGGCATTAGATGTTGCGTTAAAGGCGCTGGGCGTTGGCCCCGGTGATGAAGTGATAGTTACGCCACGTACTTTTATTGCAAGTGTTTCTTGTGTGGTTAATGCGGGGGCTACCCCGGTTTTTGCTGATGTGGATTCCGATTCAGGAAATATTTCTGCTCAAACCATATCTGCTGTAATTTCCCCTAAAACTAAGGCGGTTATTTGCGTTCACTTAGCTGGCTGGCCCTGTGATATGGATCCAATCATGAGTATTGCTGAACGGCATGGATTTGCTGTAATTGAAGATTGTGCTCAAGCCCATGGAGCGCGATACAAGGGGCGCTCTGTTGGTAGCATTGGTCACATCGGAGCTTGGAGTTTTTGCCAAGACAAAATTATGACCACGGGGGGCGAGGGGGGTATGGTCACAACAAATGACGAAGCTCTATGGCGCAGTATGTGGTCATTCAAGGATCATGGAAAAAGTTTTGCTGCAGTATATGAAAAGCAACATCCCCCCGGGTTTCGCTGGCTTCATGAGAGTTTTGGTACAAATTGGCGGATGCTCGAGATGCAAGCTGCTATTGGTCGAATACAGTTGCGACGTATGGCTGATTGGACAGAAAAAAGAACTTCTAATGCTCGTCTTCTGGAGCAAGCTTTCAAGCCTTTTTCTCTCGAAGACGGGGTTATTCGAGCACCATTTTTTGGATGCTCAATTAGTTGCTCGATCGCTTCCATGGGGAATGAAGATTGTAAATTATCCTGCTCACATGCTTACTATAAATACTACGTTTATCTTCGGCCACAGGGGCTGGCGCCCGAATGGAGTAGAGATCGAATTATTGAGGCCATTAATGCGGAAGGTGTTCCTTGTTTTCAGGGGAGCTGTTCCGAGGTTTACCTGGAAAAGGCTTTCGATAGCACTGAATGTAGGCCAACTGCTCGCCTGCCAGTCGCAAAGGAATTGGGTGAGAATAGCTTAATGTTTCTTGTTCACCCAACCCTTACTAATAAAGAAATGCAAAGATCTGTCGAAGTGATCCAGAGTGTGCTTACAAAAGCCTCTGGGTCAGTATAAGAATTTTAAGGTTTTGATTTCCCGAAATTCAAAAATATCATTAAAATCAATGTATTGCACACTAAAATCCTTTACGGCGCCTGGGAAAAAGTAATTTTGCCGATAGTTTTGAAGGCGCCTATAAATTCATTCAATAATTTATAATCTCTTCAATGCCAATTAATACAACTAAACAGTCACTATTAAACCTCCCTCGCTCAGTTAAGAGGGGTGTGGTGATGTACTGTGATGTCATTATTTGCGCATTCAGTGTTTGGCTGGCTTTTGGGCTTCGCTTAGACCAGTGGGGCTATTTTCAAGGCCAGCAGTGGATAGTTCTCCTTGCTGCCATTGGATTTTCATTTCCCCTCTTTATTTCTTTTGGCTTATATCGAGCTATTTTTAGATATGTTGGCTCAGCTGCACTCGCTTCAATGGCGCGTGTTTTCATCATTTACACAAGCTTATTCTTCTGCACTTTTACACTCCTTGGGGTGGATGATGTGCCTCGGTCAATTGGCGTCATTCAACCTATCTTATTGTTTATCGGAATTGGTACCAGTCGATACTTTGTGCGCTATTGGTTGGGCAGCATCAACAATGTTCAAAAGTCATTTCATCGAGCTCAGCCTGTTGCGCTGATTTATGGAGTTGGCGCAGCAGGCCGTCAATTGGCATCAGGCATCGCTAGCACTAAAGAAATGTTGGTCAAAGGCTTTATTGATGATGACCCTCACTTGCAGGGAAGCACTGTGAATGGGATTTCTGTATATCCCAACATCGATGTGCAAGATTTAATTCAACGACTTGACATTACAGATGTGCTTCTGGCCATCCCCTCCGCTAGCCAAACCCGCAGAAGCGAAATTATCTCCTCATTAAACGGATGTGGCGTACGTGTTCGTACCTTGCCAGGACTCATTGATTTGACCTCTGGTCGGGTTAGGATTTCAGACTTACATGATTTGGATATGAATGACTTGCTCGGCAGAGCAGTAGTTCCGCCTGAAGTAGGGCTATTAGAAAAAAATATTCGCAACCAAGTTGTATTGGTCACTGGAGCGGGCGGCTCCATTGGTAGTGAGCTCTGTCGTCAGATTATTAAATTTTCTCCTAAATCATTAATCTTGCTCGATAGTAGTGAGTACTCCCTCTATTTAATCTATGAAGAATTAAAGAAGGCTGTTACTGGGCTTAATGGGAATCATTTAGCGAATGGCAGTAATGACCAAGCTTTGCTGCCCCACCCAGTTTTGCCAATCAAGTTGGTGGCTTGCTTAGCTTCAGTTCGAGATAGTGATTTGTTGCGAAAGATCTTTAGAGCTCATCAGCCAAATACGGTCTTTCATGCGGCTGCATATAAACATGTTCCATTGGTGGAGCAAAATCCTGCTGAAGGCATTCGCACTAATGTTTTTGGAACATTCACTTGCGCTCAAGCGAGCTTAGAGTGCGGTGTAAGCAATTTCATTTTAGTAAGCACCGATAAGGCGGTCAGACCAACGAATATCATGGGCGCAAGTAAGCGCATTGCTGAACTGGTTTTGCAGGCAATGGCAGATATTAAAGATGATCATTCAACGAATTTTTCGATGGTGCGATTTGGTAATGTGCTGGGCTCATCGGGGTCTGTGGCACCACTTTTTAGCGCTCAAATTGCGGCAGGCGGCCCCATTACCCTGACACATTCTGAAGTGACGCGTTATTTCATGACCATTCCAGAGGCGGCGCAGTTGGTGATTCAAGCCAGCGCCATGGCTGTTGGGGGTGATGTCTTTGTGTTGGATATGGGCGAGCCCGTGCGTATTCATGATTTAGCTGTCAAGATGGTGTATTTATCAGGCCTATTGGTCAAGGATGAAGTTCACCCTCATGGCGATATTGAGATTGAAGTCACTGGTTTGCGTCCAGGGGAAAAGCTCTACGAAGAACTCTTGATTGGTGACAACCCGCAGCCAACAGCCCACCCAAAAATCATGAAGGCGCATGAAGAATTTTTATCTTGGAGTGATCTACAGCAAGAGCTTGAAAAGCTTAATGTTGCCTTGGATGCATGTGATGGTAAGTTGATTAGAGGTATGCTCAAAAAGTTAGTGCCTGGCTACCAGCCCAATGGCGATGCAGTAGATTGGAATGGGGGGGAAATTCCTAAGCCATGAGCGCCCCATTTAAGCTTGATGTTTGGGCCATGATCTTCGTGCATTTTTAAAGCAGTGATGGATTATGTCAGTTAATACATTTCTCTCTGATCTTAAGCAATTTTTTATAGATTCATTTACAAGCCCCGTATATCAAGATGGGGTCTTGTATTTCATCATTGAAGAGCTGCCCAATCCAAGAGATTCTGGCCTCTTCAAAATTCTATGTGGTGGCACCCAGATTGCTTTAGATGCGGTTACTCTAGATGAGCCCGGGGTTGTTATTGCCAATGAGCTCATTGGCCTACATGCCGCTACCATTCGCAAGTACCCATACCAAAAAATTGAGTATGTGAATATTGCACCTTGGGCTCAGGCAAAAATTGAGGCTCGCATGGCAAGAATTGGCTTGAAGATCTAGCCCAGCTTTAGCGGTGCTGCATTCTGAGTTTAGCAATTAGAGTGTTCTACATATCTCATGACCGTATCAGTCTTAGACCATCTCCCTCTTTGCATAATGATCGGCATGCTTGCTCCGGAATTCAATAAATCCTGAGCAGCACCTACTCGCATGGAGTGGCCGCTGATCCCCTCAATTGCCGATTCATCCAATCCCGCTTTTCGAGCAATCTTCTTGTAGATGCGATTAATCTGGCCTGCCCCAATTTGGGGGCTTATATCTAGTGCGCGGTTTAGGCCGCAATACAACATTTCCTGTCCATCAGGAAGCTTTTTTATCCACTCAGCCAATGCTAAGTGAGCTCTTTGACTTAGGTGTAGCCATTTCCCAGTAGCGTCCTGATCAGTTTTACTTTTTCTCAGGAGAATGGATGACGTCTCAATACCATTTTTAATGTTGACTTTGACATCCTTGACTTGCAGAGAGACTAATTCACTGCGTCTACATAAGGTGTCATAGGCTACTAGCAATAAGGCGCGATCTCGGATTCCTCTAATAGAATCATCGGTAGCTAGTAACAATTTATCTAAGGTGTCTGCATTGATGCTGCCAGCCTGACTGCAGGAGCGCCCTAACTTGCGGTGCATTCTGCGCATCTCCAGAACGACATCGGGGTCTTTGGTAGGGTCGGGATAGCGGTTGAGTTTATGAATGGTTGCGATACCAGCTACTGCTCTTCGAATGCTGGCGGATGATCTCTTGCCATTACTCATCTTCAGAATAAAGTTTGCAATTGTCTGAGGGTGAGTGGGTAATACATCTTCCTCTTCTTCATCGCAAAAGCGAATCAGTTCATTAAAGTCGGCCTTGTAAGCACGAATGCTTGCTGGGGCATATGCTCCGTCAATTCTCTCGAGGGTTTCAGCAAGTGCCGCCCTTGCTTTTAGGTTTAGTTCTGAGTTACTCATGGCTGAATCCTTAGAGTTCATATCTAAAGTTAGGAGTTTTGCTATTCCCTAAGAATGGATGTTTGCCAAAGGGCAATCCACAAAAGGCATCGCTGTGTAAGTTACCTTTAGCCGAGAGAATGTCTGCTAATTGAACCAAGTCATACTCAATCATTTGGGCATTGCGATAGTTCAGTGGGTCGCTACTCATGCGCGCTGTCATTAGGTGGCGCAAGTGATTAAAAGTTGATTCTGGATATTCGGGGGTATATTTCGTACGCGCTTCCAGTAACTTATAAAAGCCCGTCATTTGATGGCCATGAAGATAGCCAGTGGAAGTTAGTTTGTATTGCTTATCGGGTGAATTACTGGATTGGTATTCATCCGCTTTTCCAATGTCATGCAACCAGGCAAAGATGAGGGCCAGCTGATAATTGGCGTTATGGATGTGCAGGCAATTGAGGGTAGCAATGTGAATGACTTCAATCGTGTGCTCAAGGTTGCCATTGCGGTACGCATGATGATTGCTTGTTGAGCTGGGCCCCTCGCAAAAGCGTTTGAAGAATGCATCATCATGCAATAGGGAATTTAAAAGTAAGCGATTCTTTTCATCAAGCCAATTCCAGCAGACGATGGCCTTATCGCGTAACTCTAGGTTATTAAGCCAGGAGGGTAGGGCGGTGCTGAATATATTGATAGATGCAAGCGGGCTTTTTAGAATCTCCAATTGCTCTATCAGAACCGCTCCACCATCAAACAGTACGCTGAGATTTCTGGGGATGATTTTCACCAGCGGATGACCATGAATCAGTGGGCTGCCAATCGCCTCGTTCCATTGCACCTCTAACCTTTTACCATCTCCAAAGAGTGAGGCGTGATGGGCTTGCGTTCCCGATGGTTCCAGATTGGTAGAAATGGAATTGCTCACCAGCCGGGATACGGGTGGAATTTGCAGAAAGTCGTGCCAATCTTCGATGGTTGCGGAGGAATTAGTGTGCTTATCGGAGTTGTTCATCATGCTTAAAATACCTTTATATATGCAAATATTTATCTATTACTTCTAATGTAAATATAGTTTAACATAAGTATTCAGAAAAAGCAAGGAAATATGCACATCGGTTAAGATATCGCAATAATGATTCGATTTCGTATACAAGAGTTAATTGCTGAAAAGCAATTCAAAGACGGTCAAAGGGTGACCTTGCTTGAGCTAGCTAGTGCTACTGGCATCAATAGAGTGACCCTATCGAAAATGATCAATACACGCAATTACGGTACCGTTACCCACAACATCGAAAAGCTCTGCAAGTTCTTTGATTGCAAAGTCCAAGATGTCATGGAGTATGTGGACGACTAAAAGTCTGTCTTAGAGGGCTTAGCTTGATTGGGCATTTTGAGCTTAATAACTCTTATCTTTTTAGGCCTACCCAGCGCCTTGGCACTCAGAAGCGTAACCTCTGCTTGCATATCTTTTAGGGATTTCTTGCGCGCCTCCAATTGGGATTTAAAGTCCGGATGAATAGCTAGCTGCAGCCTCTCAGGAAAAGCGCAAAAGCGTTCATTTAAAAAGGCCCCCCACCAAGACATCAGTCACATGAATGTAACTAGTCAATGTAGTCATCGGCGAAGAATGCCCTAGTAAGCGCGAGACTGCATACAAGTCTGAGCCTGAAGAGTCATCTCCTGCAAGCAGTACTTCTCTTGCTTTGGTGCTGCGCAGTTCAAAGTCATCGATGCGTACTTGAATATTCGAAAAGTTGACTGCTAAAGGCCCTCTATCTGGCGCATTTAATTCTTCGATGGCATCTGGATTGCCATACATCAAATTAAAAAGATATTTTTTTGAATTGGGTAAATGCTTGCCTAGTAACAGTAGGGAGGTATTGCAAGCGCAAGAGTGTCTTAAGTGATGAAAACGCAATTGCGCTGCGGAGTCGCCTGGACTTCTGATAGCTTCATGAATAAGTGTGATGATTTTATCGACTTGCGCCGTTGCTTTGTTTCTTTGACCTAGATAGCTATCCTCAATAAAGAGGAAATTATGAGATGTGGTGATTGGACGCGTTTTGCAATTCTGAATGTATTTCTTAAGCTTCTCGATTGATACATGCAACAGATCGGCTGTGCTCCATAAGCCTCGGGCTCTAGCCGCAGTAATGAGTTCAAGCCACAGCATTTCTCGCTCACTCAATAAGGCTTTAATGGGAATGATTCTGGTTGATGAGGCTGTTTTCAATCCGCGCTCAACCCACCACTGAACCGATAGGCCGCACATTGCCCCATTTAGAAAGGAGATGTGGGCTGTAGAGAGTTTGACCACTTCAGAGCGACGCAGTCCCAATCGATACGCTAGGGTGAGCACCACCAGGCAAATATTACGCAATTGCGGTAAATCCGCATTTTGGGAGTAGAGGGTTTCTCGTGCGAGTTCAAACTCGGGCTCACTAATATAGGCACTTCCAACACGCGATAACTTGGAATCCTTTTTAATGGGGGTGAATTGATCCTTTTGAATTTGCCCAATCTCAATGAGATATTCGTGGAACGAGTTCCATGCTTGGCGTAGCTTTTCTTGATCTTTTTTGTTGTAGTGCGATTCTGTTTCTAATACATCGTATTCATCAATGCTACTTTCGGCATCAATGTCTTGAAAATCGGCATACATCTCATAGGTTTGCACCATGGGTGGTAGGAAGATTTTGACAAGCTCCAGTTCCCCACGATTTTTCTCATTGGCATTGATATTGGCAATGAGCCATCCGGCCCAATCAGAAAGCAGCGGAAATACCGTCTCTGGGGGTAATTCTAATAACGCCTTGTTTTGTTCGAGTTGTGCGATGGCTGTTGGTGCATTGCACTTGGCCTTGGCAAACTCATCGGCAATATCTAAGATCGATTGCGCCCAATGATTTTGCAGATCTAGATCAATCGTTGGATATGGAGTGATCTGCTCCTCGCTGGCGGATTCATCAGTGGGAGTCATTTTCACCTTCACTTGCTTACCCTGCCTCTTTTGAGGTGCGAGTTCAATGACGTTTAAGCGATGCAGGCTCGGATAGCCCAAGCCCTTAGTATCAAAATCCCGTGCTAAGCGATGCCAAACAAAGGCCGGTAGGGTGCGGCATTGGTAGGCCTTGCTGGCACTAATGAGTAAAGAGGTATTGGAGAAGTGCAGCAGGGCATGTTTGAGTAAATAGATCTGACCACCCGTTAAAGATGATTTACTAGAGCTACTTTGCTCTTGCAACATGGTTTTAAGCACACCCAAAAATTCCTGGATGCACTTGCTGTAAAAGTTAGAGTCTGCCGACCCAAATTTCCAGTTCTTACGCAGGCGTTGGTATAGGCCGACGCTCACCGGATCGGCAATCCAGCGATCAGTTTGATTTTGTCCTGACTCCAGTTTTTCAAGATCGTAGACTTCGCCTAAGCGTAGGCTTGAATCGATGGGAAGCAAAAGACTACTCAAGGGCGCATCAAGGGATTGCCTCATGAGACTGATGTCGGCTATCACTTTGAGTTGGGAGTGGGTTGTTACGCCAGAGAGGCAAATTACAAAGAACAGGTAGCCACCAAATTGCGCTTTAGGGTTCAGTTCACGCCAGGGGATCGATGACAACTCCCCTTTTTCAAAGGCAGAAAGAATGTGCATCAAGCAAAGGTAGCCCGCTTCGTCTTCTTGGGCGTAGGCATTGGGCTCGAGAAGGCCAACACGAATATTGGAGGTTTCATTAAACCCAGTATGGGTAATTTGCTCATAATCTAAGCGCCACTGATCTGTCAATTCAAAGAGTGCGCGTATTCCATCAGTTTTAGTGGAGGCTTGCGTTTTTAAAACTCTCAGTAGGCGCGACAAAAAGGCGCAATAGAATTTTTTGAGTCGCTCAATCTGCTTTGTTGATTGCTTGTTTTGCAATGGGAGTAGCAGGGCTGGAAACTGAAGTAAGCCTAAGGCCCAGTTTGTAATGAGGCTTGGCCCATTTTCTTCAAACTCGTCTAGCACCGATAAGGAGAGGGTTTTGCGGATGTGCTGGGCAATATTCTCAACGCTGTCAAACTCTTTACTCTCAAGTAGGAATTTCGACGCAGCCATCATCTCAATGCGATTAATCAAGTCCTGATCAACGCTCTTGGCTAGGTGGCTTTTGAGTTGAGCCTTAAGGTCAGCGATAGGATCGACGACGGCATTGATGATCGTCTTGCTACCTGACTTAGTCGGCACCTCAATCTTCGGTTGAGCCTTTGGTATCAGCGAATGGGTCGGTTTTTCTAATGGGAGATTCATGTTAAATACTCCCTTTCTCAGAGTCATCTAGATCGTAGGCTAGGTTGGGCAATCGAAATTCAAAGGCATGAAAGCCTAAGCTAGAGATCACGGATTGAATCTTGTTTTGCATGCGCGTAACCAGCGATAAGGGAGAAGCACTCGTAAACAGATGAAATGGAGCGGTGCCGGTCATCCAGTGACCAAGCCAGCGATCAACATCTTCTGGACTAACGGGGTCGGGACCTTCTCGGAGTAGGTCAGATAGCAGCTTGCGATAAAAATTGGCTTCCACTTGGAGTTCATCGCCAATCTGCTTTGCAAAATAGCGCGAATCTAGCGGCTTAATCCGAAGGTGTTTTGAGCTATTTTGATCAAACTCTAAAAGTATCAGTAGATCAGCTTGCACTTCAATATCTTGCTGTCTTGCCCAAGAGATGAGGGTGTCAATCGTATAGGCATAGTCAAACATCTGCAATCGTAAGGCCTCAGAGAGCCAGGCCAATCGAAATTTACTGCCCTCGGAATCGGATTTGTCCTTGAGTTTAATAAAGCCATGCAAAGGATCGATTTGAAAGACATCGCCAAATGGGATGTGGTGCGGGCGATGGGATGTTTCAAGGCAAAACCAAAATGCCACATATTGGCTATAGGCATTTATTGCCTGTACAAACTGTACTAAATCACCTTTGGAATGGATCGCTTCAGGGCAAGTGCCTATCTTTTGATGTAAGGTCAGAACATAGGCTTTTACGATCTCCGGTTTAACTAAGCCAGTGGCGAAAATCATATGGTTTTTAATTCCGGGCAATGGTTGGCCAGCGCAATGTTCCAATAATGCGGTGCGATTGGCTAAGTAATATTGAAGCCCCCATTTACCGTGCTGGGGTTTTTGCCATAAATGACTTGTGAAGTAATGAAGAGTTGACTTTTTAGAGTCCGGCACTTTCCAGTCAAGGGCATCTACCAACAAGGAATCAAATCCCAGATTAAGGAGGTAACTTTTACTGTATTGCCGAATTTTTTCGATGCTGATGTTTCTTTTGCCGGCAGTGAGCTTTACGCCCCCATTTTGTTGGCGATTAAATTCTTTGATCAGCTCTTTGCATTGTTGGGCAATATCGATTTTGTCTTGATTGCTAAAGGCGGGTACTGGGCCCAAGAGTGCTCCACTGGAAAGCTGTTTGTCGATCAGCTTTTTAGCGACCCCCGAGAAATCAGTAAATGCAATGGCGCTGGTGTGGCTCTGATACCGAGTTGACGCGTCAATATTGGCGTGGTGCTTAAGAGCGCGCACTGGAATGGGGTAGACCCAAACTTCAAATGGGTTGGTATGTCCAGTAATTGAGCAGGCACGTAATGTGTCATTCGTCCCGCCAATCTTAAATCGAGATTGACCTCTGAGCCAATCCCACTCTTGCTCTGGGCATACCTCTAGAGAGAGTGCCATATCTAAGTCAATGGCCAAAATGGCTACCATCAACAGTATCTGTGGCGCTATGCCTGGTTGACTACGAATAAAGCTGAGAAAGGCTTCCATTTCTTCGTGGGTGGGGGTGATGCGATTCCACGAAAGATCTTGATTTTTGGAAGCTAGCAGAAGCTGGGTGTGACTGGTGTGTTTGTCTAGTTTGAGCTGTGACGATTTCCCCTGCGCCATAAAGAGCACTTCAATTGGGGGCTCGTCATACTCATCCTCATAGGGATCTTCGCCCAGTTCCTCAAGTTCTTTGATGCGCTCTTTGCTAATGGGCGCTTGGGGCAGGCGATAAACTTCTACGATATTGCCGTAAAGATCTTCTTCCTGGGTAATGAACTGGGGAGGAATTTCCCAGGTATGGTTTCCGGCTGAAGAGACAGAGGATCCGCCCGATCCCCCTCCTTTGGCAGAGCTACCATGGACTATTCGAGTCTCAGAAAAAAATTGCAATAGGAGTTTGAGATTGGTAACTCCGGCATTGATGATCGGCTCATCAAAAATGGGGTTGAGTAGTAAAAATGCGCTAACGCGAACTAAATCGGAATAGGGGCGGTTGATGATGCGCTCTAATTGGCGACGTATTTTTTGCGAGAGATTGGGCCATGACTGACTTTGGATGCGAATCTTGCGGTCAACATCACAAAGTTTTGAGCGATCGGGAGCATGGTCGGGCTCTTGCAATAAAAAGGTATAGGGATTGCGGTGCAGGCTCTCTTTCTCAAGAGTATTGAGATCGCGACCTTCACTGATGGGTGTTAAGCGGCGCTCATTTGCGCAGAGGTAAATCGCAGCGATGAGTAGGGCATTGCAATTGTCAGTAGCGCGATACTCCCTGATTTCAAGGTCCGATTCGGTTTCGGGCCAACGCATGTTGTTTAGCGCAATTGAGTACAGCGGAAAAGTTGAGCATCCTTTTCTGAACATGGGGTTGGAGGTGTAATAGCGACCAGCAGATCTTGCCTTGAGATCACTCATTGCTTGAGGGCGAAATTGCGGGAAAAGAGTACCTAATGAGGTTGTCTCGTAATTGCGCTGTACTACTTGCTCAATCTTTAGCGCCGTCTTTAATAGACTTTCAAAAGGGATGGCGAGTGATGTAAGGCCAATGCCGCTTTCAATCAGCGCCGTGACTATGCGATGAAGGGTTTTGACGAACTCGGGATAGGCCCGAAAATCGGCGGCGGGTTTTAAGAAATAAAGCAATTGCCTCAGCTCTAAATCGGGCTCCAACACTTGACTATCTAGCGGTAAGTCATAAAAACCCACATGAAAGGGCTCGGTAATGACTGAATGCGATCTAGCGAGAAAGTCCTGAAAATTCAGTTGGGGATAGAGTAGGTCATAAATGACTTTGAGCTCAGAGCTGATGTAATAGTTGGGGCAGTAGGTTTCACTCATGAGGTTTGGCTTTACTTCGGTTCTGCGCGGCGCGCATGTCTTGGAAGGCTTTTGTGGTGACACCTATAAACTGCGCAAACTGGGCATCGCTGGGGCGCTGCTCAAAACAGTCATGCAGTAGGGCAGTATTCCATTGCTGGGATAGCATGTTCGACAAAGCGAGACGCCCCGAGAACTGGGCATCCGCATAGGTGTTGGCAAGTGCTTCGGAGTTATTTTTTACTTGCACTAAGCAGTTGAGTTTTTCATGGGGATTAATTTTGATGAGAAGGCCAATGAGATCAATCTGCCAATACTTAGCGATCAAGGAGTAGCGTGTAAGCTCTTTATTGATTGGGGTAACTATCGGTGGATCAACCCCCAATTGGCTAAAAGCAATATCAGGATTGATTCGTAGATCGATTTGCTTTCGGTCATCTTGGATGAGGCCAACAGAAGATTTTCCTTCTTTGAGGGCCTGCATCGTTTTTCGAATGATCCCGGGGTCAAGCACAATTTGATCGGCAGACAGCTCGATGAAAGTCATTCTCCCTGTTGGAGATGCTGGCTTATCGAGTGGTGGTGCTGTGCTCACAGATTCATTCTGATAGTTATAAAAATTCATCCTATCTCGGAATGTCAATCGACAGCAAGCCCTTTATTCACGGGCAGTATAGCGTTGTACTATACTAATTTCGTAAATTTTATGAAATAAATAAATGCTGCTTGACTTTTATTGTTGTAAATCTCATGCCGAAAAAATCAATTCAAAAATTAAGAGTCAATGTGGGTAACGCGCAGACAGAATTTTTGTTTCTAACGCGATAGGATTCACTTCTGTGTACTTCGAAATAATTTGAAGAGCTAAAAATCAAGCAAAATTATTTTTACGAAGTTAGGGAGATGTTGTATTCGCGCACATATATTTTCTGGTGAAGACGTGTCCACACCCTCTTAAGTTTTTAAGGTAGCGTGTCCACACTATCTGTGGATAAAAAATTTGGTAAGAAGCGATGAAAATCTATTTTTATTTCGTAATGGGAGTATGCGAATTTCTTTCTCATGCCAAAACTAAGCTCAGATTAAATGTGAAGTTGGTTTTTCATGCGCATTCAAGATAGTCAGCCTGCATCATGATGACGGCTAAGTGAACCATGCTTAATATTAGCGATGAGGTACATATTTTGAGAAATTGCCTACCTTACAAACTAAGGATCTTCTGTTGTGCTGAAAATGACTTTAATAGCTAAATTACGACAATATCGCCGCTATCTTAGCTATAAAGCGACATTCAGCATGATTTTTATTCAGATCATAGCTATTTGGCGACAATGAGTGCGGGTAAATCTTGATTAAGAGCGTCAAGCTAGGCGCCTTATTTATCGATGCATAGGCATCGATAATATTCATATCACCTATATTCCTGAGGTTATCGATGCTTGTGCATCGATTATCTATATTTTGCGTTTAATTAATTGGCCGCGATTACTTGAGCTGTTCTATATGGCTACCCAGCAACATTAAATGCCCAATTGCTTATATAGCTTTGAGGTGCTTTTTGCGGTAAATACTCCTTCACCTTTGCGACTTGTAGCAATGACTTTGGCCGTTAATGTATTGGGTATTTCGTTGTATGCGTTGGGGCAATTGCGCTCATTAGCTGGCACCCTGAACTCATCACGCAGATCGCATTCCATCTTTACCGATGTTGGCGTTTCTTTAGTCATACTTTTCAACCCTGTTTAGGCAAACTCGAGCCGATCGTTTTGTGAGAACGGATCGATATTGATTTGGAGTGATTGAATTGAAGCTGTCGGAACCTTGCGACGCTCGACAGTATTAAAGCGCACAAAGCCGATAGCCTCCAACTTCCCCAAAGTGCGTGTCAGGTTAGGCTGGGCTCGACCTGTCAACTTAGCCAGCTCAGCGATTGATTGGGGTTTTTTGTCGCGAATAGCGGCGAGTAGCTCGCGGTTCTGTGGTGTCAGGAGGCGCAACAAGGCCTCTACGGAATCAAAACTCATTCCCCCGGCATCCTTTGGCGCCTTTTTTTCTCCGCGTGCAACCAATTTCATTTCATTGCGCAAAGATGCGTGGCTTTGGATCTTAAGGTTCTTCATGGTCTATTTCCTTCTTTTGTCTCAATGGTTTCAAGCGAAATACCATGCTCAGCAAGTACCCGCTCAACTTCATTAAAAAAATCATCAATCAATGTTTCTGCATTCTTAAATTCATAAGGACGCCCCTTGTCCTTTTCAGTCCTATGCCAGTGATCTATTGCTTTTGAACGCGCCTTATAGTTTGACCCTTTCTCGGGAACAGCATGGGCATTGTCAAAACCAATTAATCTCTGGTTGCTAGGGTCGTGCAGAGTGAACGAGTAGTTCAATCCATGCGGCCTTAGTTCACTTTTATCCCCCTGTGTTATTTCGAACTTCACCCAATATCCCTTTTCATAGCAGTGGATGCGCCCGTTAAAGTCCAGTAGAAACTCCAGCGTATGTTCAGCATTTTTTTTATCATACGTTACCATATCACCATAGGATAAGTCTAAACCTACTTTGACACCCGAGTCAAACTTATATTTCGCGAATGCTGTGGCTTTGCGGTAAGTGCTATTAAGCGTTGTTAATAGGGTCCTGCAATTCGTAGCTAGTACTCCGGCCCCCAGAATCCGATTTCACTAAAGCACCACGTTCTACTAAATCAGTGATATCTCGTAATGCAGTATCCGGTGAGCACTTGGCAATCAGAGCCCATTTGCTGCTAGTAAGTTTCCCATCGAATCCATCAAGCAATTTATTAAGTAACTTGATTTGCCGCTCGTTCATCGGCGTTCCAGACCAGTGCTGCCAGAAGCTGGTTTTGATAAGCGTTGTAGAGAGCGCCGCTTCTGCAACTTGGATAGCAGATAGCAGACTACTTAAAAACCAGCTAAGCCACTGCGTCACATCCAACGTCCCCTTTTGGGTTTTCTCAAGAAGATCATAGTAATTTTTACGATCGCGTCCAATTTGCGCTGATAGACTATAAAAACGCTGCGATGATCCATCTGCTCGAGCTAATGCCATGTCGCCAATTGCCCTTGCTATCCGACCATTGCCATCGTCAAAAGGGTGCAGCGTCACAAACCAGAGGTGAGCTAAGCCTGCTTTAATAATGGGGTCATCTTGCTGATCTACATTGAACCAGAGTAAAAACTGCGCCATTTCTGGTGGCAAGAATGGTGCTGGCGGCGCCTCAAAGTGAACCTGTTGACGACTCACGGGGCCCGAGACAACTTGCATGGGTCCTAGGGCATCATCGCGCCAAGTACCAACCAATATTTTGGATAAGCCGCTATAGCCAGCAGGAAAGAGGGCGGCATGCCAGGCGAAGAGTCGTTCTTGCGTTAAATTATTCTGATGGTGCTGGGTAGCGTCGAGCACCATATCAACCACACCATCGATATGACGATCTGCCGGAGCTAAGGCTCCGATTTCGATACCCAGCCGTTTTGCAATGGATGAGCGGACCGAGTTTGGGTCGAGCTTTTCACCTTCAATTTCGCTGGTTTTGAGTACATCTTCGGTGAGTACGCGTAAGGACTCTTGATCGCGCAGGTGAATACCAACATGATGTAAGCGCCCCAGTAGGCGTCCTTGAGCTTGGTAAACCTGAGTCAACAAACCAGTGAGCTGCTTGAGGTCGTATTCCCAATGAGGCCATTGGGAATCTTGCCAAATGTAGTTCTTATCTCCGCTATCCATGCGGAGATTATAGGGTGTATTCACCGCAAAGTCTATTATTCTCCGCATTTATTGCGGATTAAATGGAGGTAATCACCGCATTGTTACAGATATCTTTAATAAATTCCAATAAAATCAATTAGTTAACATCATTAATGGCACGCTAACATCGACCATGTTAGCGTGCAAATTCAGCGTTACTAAGCTAGTTACTGTTGTAATTTTAATGTGGTGCTTGTCAATTAATTATCTTGATGATTTTGAGTTCAATGGATGGTGGCGAGAGCCCTATGTTGGGTTTTTCTAGCAGCGTGTCCATAGTCTTCATCAACAAAAACTAATTTTAGACAGGAGACATGAGATCACGTCAGACTATAGCGTGAGCCCACTTAAATCCTGCATATAGCGCTTCATATTTGAATTGCAGCATAAAAATCATCGTGCAAAGTCAATGAAAATATTGTGTGTGGTTCCAGGTCGGCGCTTGGTATTGCGCCTGACGGGCCAAATCCACCATTCATGAGTGTATTGCGATGATCATGGCCCTGACAGATTTTCTGGCTAATATTGGAAAGGATGCTAGTTAGATGGGCAGCTTTTGCGGTTGAAACACGTATTACCAGGCATTTGGATTTAATGCTTAGTTGATTGATTGAGGTTGGGTTATTTTCTCTGAGAAAGACATAAAGTTGACGAATAGGCTCGTCTCGGATTAATTTCTGAAGGCAAAGTTGGGTGATTTCTTCGATAGAGTGATTGCGGAGGTCAATATACCCGGTAGTAATATTTAACCCAGGAAGCTCTGTGTCATCAAGTCGAAGGGGCAGAATGTATTCAACATCAGATTTAAAGTCTCTGGCCTGCGCTTGTTTTAATTCATGCTTTGGCCATTGTTTTTTTAAATAATTTTCCGATATGAATGGTATGAAAAACCTACATTCACGCCCATATATTTGTTGAAATTTTTGATAAAGATCCTGCCCCCATAGCTCTGCCTCTTCATTGTGATCGTAAAAAACTCGAATTTTCTCAGCCTTAAGCAAGTCTGCGAGGAGTTTTGCCTTGTCGCGGTCTTCCCCGGCGAAAGATAATCCAAAATCATATTTGTACATTGCCATCCCTTTCGACTTGCCCGCATCACCATTGGGCATTAATCACTCTAAAGTAATTTTGACGCAGATCTAATGGTGTCAATAATCTCGTCAAATGTAGGCGTCTCACCAAAAATCATCGTGGACATCTGCTCATAATCCCTGCTTAGCGCTGGGATCATTTCATCATTAGGGTAGATTAAGAAGTTACCATCCGCAGCTAAACTCTGTCGGGAGTCTTTATCAAAAAAGAAGATTGAGGCATGCAAGGCGCATTCCTTGCCAAGCCTAATATCTTTAATGGTATTTTGGCCCACGGTATTATTTAAGAGCATGTGTAAGTCATAGTAATGGCGAGAGATGCGGTTGCCATTATTCCTGAGGCTGCCCCGAGTCTCAAACCAAGCGCATAAGCCATGGGCAATAACCGCTTTATCCCAGAATGTTCTTTCGGGCGCAATGCAATTCACATTTGGTACGCTCAAATCACCACCAATAAATTCTTGGCCTACATAGGGCTTGATGGTCATAAGATTGCTAGGATCTAAAGCGGATTTAGCGCCAGCCTCAATCTTGACCTTCGATTCAATATAGCCATCTTTGCCGGATGTTTCCAGCGATGGGTATTCAACTAGTAGCGTTTGCCGATCAGGATCGGTTGGGTCGATCACAACTTTGAGCTCAGGCATGCTGATGCCCGCATTAGCAAATTCTGTTTCAATTTGCGTAGTAAGACGCTCTTTTAAATGCCCGAGGATGTAGGCGGAACAGGTAGCCTTTACTTCCTTTAGGTATTCAGCGCGTTTATTTTTTCCCCAACTTTGCAGTGTTACTAAGTCAGCTGGATGCCCGATATCTTCGCGATACACGGTGATATCAATGTCTTCAGAAAACCGTGAGATTAAATCGTAGGCTTTTGATAGAGAGGTGCCGCCCTTGAATAAAAGACGTGGTTCACCCTCAGCTTTCCCGTTAAACAGCAGATCCAACGTAAAGCAAACCCAAAAGTCTTTCTCAATGTTACGCAGTGGCGTACCTAAGCGAGTCGCAGTTTCTAAAAAGAGATTGCGCCGATCGGTCTCACTCGCCTGCAGAACTTTGAGGAAGTTGCTATTCATCTGCTCAGTTTAATGAGGGGCTTGAGACTTTGGGTAAATCATTCAAACCCTTGAGCAAGGGATGCATCCATGCTGGCAGGCGAGATAAGTCTTTCTTGAGATCTCGTTGAATCATTACCCCTGCCTTGGGGTCATTAAAGATCTTGGACAAAGTAGCTTTGACATCCGCTTGCGCTGCAGGGTCCTTTTGCTGAATGCCATCTTTGAGCCAATGCAGTGCTTGGACTACTCGCATCGCAGGACGATCGGCCCATAGGAGTTTGCTAGGGGAGGCTAACTTAAATTGGATGGTGAGATTACCAATTTGAATCGGTTTGATGCGTGCATCGGTATGCACAATCACTTTGCCTGGCACTGCATTGGTGAGTCCTAAATCATTGGCGGCGGTCATGCCGTCAATCAGTATGCGAGCACTGTCGCGCCGTGCAATAGCCCAAATCACCTGCTGATAGTTTGGCTGAGTTGGCTTTCCGGTGAGTGGATTGGCTCGTGGACGGTCATATAGACCGTGATCAATGCGGCGTAAATCACCTTTATTGGTCAGGCGTTGCAACGTTTTATCAACGGCGCTACGGCTGCCGAGGTCAAGAAAGTCCCTAGCCGTCCAAACCTTATCAGCTTGACTATGGCTAATGCGCCGAGCAATCAGCGTATTAAGAGGGGTTTTAGGGCTTACTAGGGCGTTCATAGTCCTTAAATTATATACAAATATCGGACAAAAACAATATAAATTAATAGGTAAATTACTATATAAAACAAGGAGTTATCTTTGTATAAAAAATGACCTAAGCTATATATCTCAAAGGATCATAAAGGGGGAGGGTGTTCAAGCCACTTGGCTTAGGTGTCGATGAAGCTACCCTAGCCATGAATGGGAAGCCTTTTTGATCTGGAGCGCGTGCGGAAATTCAGATACTGGGGATTAAAATTGCGTCCTTAGGACGCAATTTTAATCCCCAGCTCTTCCATTGTCTTGAAGGTTGCTGCTTCAAATTGACATGACAGTGCGAGCTATCTTGCTCATGGCTGTAGTTGCAACAATGCGTGTCCACGCCACTTTCAATTTAGCTTGCGAAGTGTTCACAAATGCAAAAAATTGTCGTGTCCACACACTTTTTGAAATTCAGCTAAATTTTAAAAACTTCACAATTGTGAAAATACATTCAAAACTTTTCGATTTTTTTAAAACGCAAAAATGATTTTTGAGGTTCGCTTTTTGTTCTGAAATCGCAAAATTGACCCAAATCATTTCTCGACCCTGGATGCTTTAAAGCCAATTCTCAGAAATATCACTTTGCCATGGGTCTATATGGTATATGGCTCATAAGGCGATGGGCCTGCTAATACCATGTATCGAACCTGCTTAGGGCCATCAAATCCTCTTGTCAGAAGTTTCCCTCAGTTCTTTCTAATTGATCCGATGGTGCTTTTTTGGTTAGCTGCTTACTCTTAATCTTTCACTTATCTGAAGGATGAAGATGCTCTCTATTGAATACACCCACAAACGTTCCCGCCTCTTTCGAATTGAATTGAGCTTAATTGTGCTTGCTTCATTAATTGTCTTGATCTTTGTGTGGCAGATTTTGAGTGTACTCAAATTCATTAAATAAAGAAGGGCTTACTTTATTTTGCTCACGATTTTGATTAATAGGGATGCATCCAACTGGGTGTTTTAAAAGTCACAACCCTCTTATAGATCCAGATATAGCTTGCAGTGAAGATGAATGAGCAGGCAATCATGATGTTGGTCGAATGCCACCAAAGGATTGCGGGCACGATCGCCATGGCTGTTAGGACCCATAAATAGGGTGATGTTTTTGCATTCGCCGTAAAAATATCCTCTTTTTGGGCATTGCAAATCGGATTGAGAATGCGCCTGAAGATCAGTGTATGAAAATGAATTCCATCGGGCAACCCAGGATTTTTCCCTTGATGAATTTTTCGTCTATAGATAGTGAAAAGCGTTTCAAGAATCGGGTAAGCATTGATCAAGAGTGCAAACCATGGTGATATATTTTGGTGGCGTGCCACAAGCATTACGGTAATGATCGCTATCCAAAAACCAATGAGGTAGGCGCCGCCATCCCCAAGAAAGATCAATCCTCTTGGGTAATTCCATAAGAAAAATCCCAAAATAGATCCGGCCATCACTAGGCTGAGGTACATCATCAATGGGTCGCCAACGGTGTAACTTACATAAGTTAAGCCTAGTAAGGTGATGATGCCTACCATGCTAGACAGGCCATTGAAACCATCAATGATGTTGTAGGCATTTGCTAGGCCAGTTACTGCAAAAATAGTAAAGATAATTCCAATACCCGGTAGGGCAAGCAGGTAATCAATGCCGGGAATGTCTAATCTAGGTATTAGTGCGCCTAAATAAATAGCTGCCATACCAGCAGCTATCGCTGTGAAGATCAGGCGAGTTTTGATACCTACTTTTTTGGTCAGGTCCTCGGTTAAGCCAATCGCAAAAGTGGGGATGGCGCAAACCAAGAGGGTGGTCTCAATAGTAGAGCCGGGATTAGATTGCAGGCGAAAGAGGGTGGCGGTGAAAATTCCTATGGCGATACTAATTCCGCCAATTCTGGGGACGGAAAATTTATGAAACTTTTGGGGTCCCGATAAATCAGAGTCGGCAGAAAACTGGCTATGCAAGTGCTGAAAACGAATAATCAGCAATGTTGCAATAAATGAAGAAAAGAAGGCAGCCAATAAACCAGTCATTGGATCATTATAAATTCCAAAACTGTTTTAAGGGGTGGATTTGTCTTTGACTCCTGCGGTGCAGTGTTCTGGGAGTCTTGGCTCTACAGCAGGTATGAGTGCTATTCGGGAGTTATTTTGTCGGACTTTATTTATAAGGGTTTACTTGGGGTCTGGCATTCACTGCTATTGGCGCTCTGGATCAAACACTTTGAGCTTTAACTGTAACGAGATCGCCCCATGCACCCGATCCCCAATCGTTGGGATGACAAAAACGTTGGCCCCTACCCAAGTACCTTCCCAAGTCAATGCTGGCAATGCTGCTGCAAACCAGCCACCGTTATTGGTTTGTGGGTAACCATTGAAGCCACCCAAGACTGCACCCACTTTGATGGGGCCAATGGCGATGGGTTGGTAGTAAACACCGGCGTAGTTGGAGTATTGACGATCACTGTTATAAAAGCGACCTGCTGTTAATGAGGCGACGGTATTAAAGCGGTACTCTAGGCCGGCACCCCAGTTGCCATTATTGAAATTCTTATCTTGCTGAAAATGGTATGAGGCCATTCCAGCATTAACCCAGAGTTGGTTTTTGGTTTCTGGTTTGATGATCTGAAAGAGGTCATCATTGCTAGTCTCATCTGCATGGCTGATACTAGGCATGAGTAGATTTGCCATTGCCAGTAGGCTGAGAAGTGGTTTGGTGACCATCTTGTTTTCTTACTCTTCTATTGCTCTTTACTTCTTGTGGGCTGCGCTATTGCTGCTAACGCCACTTTTTTCTTTTCCCGGCTTACTGAGCTTGAAATCCAATTTTTGACCTTGATAGAGCAGGGTGGCGGATTCATCGCCGATGCTTTGCAGGCTTAAGCCTTTGCCTAGTGTTTCGCCTACGCTGATTGCATTGGTAGGTTTACCGTCAATCTCAAAGATGGCAAAGCCATCCAAGGTTCCGTCTTTGTTTTTTGAAGTAGCCACAACCCCGCGCAAATAAATATTGTCGGTCACGATGGGTTTGCTACCAAAGAGGCCATAAGCATTCGCTCCCTCTTGATTACTATAGAGCGTGATGCCTTTATTAATGCCTGAAGCAGGTTGACCTGGAGGTCCCGGAATTTGCGCAATCTGCATCATCCAGAAAGCGGCGCTCACAGCTGTAATGACCATCAGTAGATAAGTGAGTGCAGTACTAACGGATGCTGGCTTCAAACTAAGGCTAGCCCCTCCCTGAAATGGCGTGCCTTGCTTATTTTGAGAGCCTTTAAGCCACTTTGCTAAGCGTGCTGGTGCACCTATAGTTCTGTCAGAATTTTTAGCTGATGAAGAAGCTTGAGTAGCCTCTTGGGGGCTATTACGCATGGCTTTTAGCCGATCCTGCATTCGTTGGAGAAATTCGCTCAAAGTAACAAAATACCTTTAAAATTTGATTCAGTTTATCTCATTGAAAGCGCTATGTTTATTTCTCGCTGGCTAGGCCAAAAAACCTGTTCTGACCGCAGCAATTGGAGTTTGCAATCGCTCTATGAGAAGCGTCAAACTCGACGTGCTTTGGTTTCAACTTCGGGTTCTACTTCAGCCTCTACTTCGCCTTCTACTTCAGCTCGTAGTAATGCAAGTGATGCTGGTTTCACCCTAATTGAAATCATGGTGGTCATTGCTATTATTGGTATTTTGGCTACCTTGATTGTTCCTAAGATTATGGGTCGTCCAGATGAGGCGCGTGCGACTGCCGCAAAACATGATGTTGGCACGATTGTGCAATCACTCAAACTCTATCGTTTAGATATCGGTCGTTACCCCACTTCAGAACAAGGCATCAAAGCTTTAGTAGAAAAGCCTACTGCTGAACCAGTTCCTCAGAACTGGAAAGCGGGTGGATATTTAGATTCAATGCCTAAAGATCCTTGGGGCAATCCATATCAATACAGCAACCCAGGAACGAAGAGTGAGATTGATGTCTTTAGCTTCGGTGCAGATGGCAAGCCAGGCGGTACTGGGACCGATGCGGATATAGGCAATTGGCAGTAACTATTTCAAGGGTATCTGCAATCGCATTTGCACAGGCTTGTTTCAGAAGGTTTCTGCCCAAGAAAATGGTTTCTAGAAGACTGCGCTATGCGGGCGATGCAGGATTTACCTTAATTGAGTTGTTGATTGCACTTGCTGTAATGGCAATCATGATGGGTGTTGCAGTGCTGGCAATACCTAATCACGACAATCGATATTGGCAAGATAACTTAGATCAATTGGTTAGCTCTCTTAATATGGCGCAAGAAGAAAGCGCCATGGCAGGTATGCCTATCGTGGCTCAAGTGGATTCAACTGGGTGGAGGTTCTTTTCACCAGGGGTGAATGGATCGATGCCGACTATCAGTGATAGTAGTAATTTTGCTAATTCAGCTAAGGCAGGAAGTGGTGCAGTCATTGCGGGGAGCAGTGGTTTGATGCCCGATGTCTATCGCCCGCAACTGTGGCATAAACCTGTCGAGATGGCTTCCTTGCAACTGATCTTAGGTGGTGAGCAAGTCACACAAGCATTGCAAATTCCGATCAGACAAGAAAATCGTCAGGCCCTGTTAATGCGCAATAGGAATGGCCGATTTAGTTGGACTGCGAGTGCCGTCCAATGATGCTGAATCGTCGCCATCCAAATGATCAAAGCGGTTTTGCTTTGATAGAGGTGCTTGTTGGTTTGGCGGTACTCAGTATTGCGCTCTTGGCAGGCTTACGAGCCATAGCTAATGGAGCAGATACTCAGCTTGCAGTTTCACAACGCACGATGGCGCTGTGGAGTGCCGACAATGTCTTGATGGATTTACGTATGAGTCGTGCTTGGCCAGAGCAGGGCACAAGCACTTTTAACTGTCCTCAAGCTTCCTATGTATTTGTGTGTCAACGTAAAGTACTTAGTACTCCTAACCCAGGCTTTAGAAGGGTAGAGGTAACGGTATATCTTTCCAGCCAAAGTAGTGCTGACGTTGCCAATGGCCCGCGTTTGGCTTGGCTGACTACGATCATTCCTAATCCTGCAGGCGGTGTAATGTGAGGTCCTTCGGCTTTAGGTGTTTCAAATTGTCGGTACTTATAAATATTTACCGACATTATGTTACAATAGCCATATGATTTCTACCCGTTCAACCATATTGGACCTAGCACGTCAGCGGGGTATTTTGCGTTCACGTGAATTGGATGAATTGGGCTTGTCTCGAACCGCTTTGTCACGCCTTGTCGAGTCTGGTGCAATCTTGCGCCTGAGTCGCGGACTTTACACATTGCCAAATAGAGAAATAAGTGAGCATGCAACACTTGCAGAAGTTGCGATGAAATATCCTGGCGCGATATTTTGTCTGCTGAGCGCCTTGCAACTTCATGGCGTCAGCACTCAAACTCCGCATCAAGTGTGGATTGCTATTGATAACAAAGCTCGTGCGCCAAAAATGGACTATCCCCCACTGAAGGTTATTCGTTTTTCTGGCGATGCCTTGGAGAGCGGTGTGCAAGATATGGTTGTAGATGGAGTGGTTCATATTCCCGTCACCAATCTTGAAAAAACGATTGCGGACTGCTTTAAATTTCGCAACAAAATTGGACTGGATGTCGCGATTGAGGCCCTACAGGAAGCGTGGAGAACTAAGCGCGTCACAATGGATGGGCTTTGGAATTTTGCTCGTATCTGTAGAGTTTCAAATGTCATGCGACCGTATTTGGAGAGTCTGATATGAGTGAAAAAAATATTGCTGATTCAGTAAAGGCGAGATTAAAAACTAAGGCGATTGCCGAAGGCAAAGATTTCTCTTTAGTGCTGACTAGATATGCCTTAGAGAGATTTTTATATCGTTTAAGTATATCGACGCATACCGAAAATTTTTTACTAAAAGGTGCGCTACTTTTTGACTTATGGTTTGATGTGCCATTTCGGGCAACAAGAGATATCGATCTTCTGGGGTTTGGTTTGGAAGATGCCGCTCATTTGGGGCAGGTCTTTAATGATTTGTGCTTGCTAGAATGCGAGGATGGAGTTCGGTTTGATGCCTCTTCAATTCGCGTTGAGGAAATTCGGAAAGAATCTCATTACGCGGGGTTACGTATCACTCTAAATGGATTTATTGGAAGCGCGAAATGTGTTGTGCAGGTGGATGTGGGTTATGGTGATGCGGTGACACCAGCCCCAGAGCTTGCTGATTACCCAGTCATGCTTAAAGAATTTCCGGTACCGCGTTTACGTGTCTATCCTAAATACACTGTAATTGCTGAAAAATTAGAGGCCATCATTTCTCTTGGTATGGCCAATAGTAGGTTGAAAGACTATTTTGATTTATGGGTTTTACTCAATCACAGCAATCTAGATGAGGAGTTATTGCAAGAGGCAGTTCTGGCCACGACTAGACGCCGGTTAACTGCAATGCCTGCGGGGATGCCCTTAGGCCTCTCAGAGGAGTTTGGGAGTGACTTCAGAAAGCAAGCTCAATGGCTCAGCTTTTCCAATAAGAATCAAATCCATGACATTCACTTTCCAGAAGTGCTTGATTATTTAAGGGATAGGTTTACATACCTTTTTATTCCACCCCCAATTGCCACTAAGGCGCTACAAAAGCTTCCATTTGAATAAGGATCCTTCATTGAATTCAAGCTTACTAGATGCTGACAACCATGAGCAAGGCTTTGCATTGCTTGAGGTAGTGGTTGCTTTAGTGATCATGGCTTTAGTGGGGCTCATGGCATGGCGCGGAATGGATGCGATGATTCGGGGACGAGAAATCATAGACCGCCGTGCTAATCAAGATGCAGGATATTCTCAACTGGTTAGGCAATTTGAACGTGATTGCCAAGAGATTTTGCGTCGTGATGAGATTGGGGCATTGTTTGCTGGCTCTGGTTCCAGTGCTAGTTCTGGTACCGGCTCTGCTGGTAATACATCGGCGATCGCTAGTCTGGCAGCGGGTGCAAAAAATATCTGGTGGGTACGTCGTTACCGCGCGGATAACCAAGATGCCTGGATGATTGTGGGTTATGGCATGTCGCCCTCAGGCTTGCAGCGATTGACTAGTAGACCGCTATTGCGCAAGAGTGAAGTAGGTGCTTTATGGGCCAGCATTAGTCGTGATCCCGATCTCAGTTCTAGCGAGCTATTAGTGAGTTTGGAAATTCCTAGCGTAGTAAAGCAGTCCTTTCAGGTACAAACTTCAGTGATCAGTGGTTCAGGTGGAACGGGTATTAGTGCCAGTGGTACGGCTGCTCCCAGTACTGCGAGTGGGGCTGCAAGCAACTCAGGTACAGGCAATACAGCGATTAGTAATATCTATCCTGATCAACAAGGTGTCGTGATGCAGTGGTGGATTAAAGATATTCCCCTACCCATTACGCGCTCTTGCTTGATGGGAGGCGCGCTGTGATCAAGCTTAAAGCTGGCCATCAAGAGCGTGGCTCGGCAACAGTCACTGCATTGATTGTGGTGGGTGTGGCCGCTGTGCTGTTAGCTGGTTTGATGTGGCGTCAACAAATTCAGATTCGTTCTCTCGAGAATGCCCGTGATTTAGTACAGGCGCAGTGGTTGCAACGTGCCGCGGTGGATTTTGCGCGCCTGGTTTTGGTGGAGGATCAACGCACTTCTCAGTATGACCATTTGGGTGAGACCTGGGCATTACCTTTAGCTGACGGTAAGGTTGCTGACTTTTTAAAGAATGCAGATGTTCCTGATGAGATTGCTGCCGTAACCCTGCGCGGCCAATTAACTGATGCACAAAGTCTATTTAATCTCACCAATTTATGGGATAAAGACTTTAGGTCGATCAATGCGGCCGGGGTTCAAGAGTATGGCCGCCTATTGGAGGCGATTGGGCTGGATCGTGGTTTGGCTCAGCTCACAGCTCAAGGGGTATTGGAATCCGATATGCCCCTATATGACTTAGAAGGCCTCTTGCGCTTACCTTCTTACAATCCCATGATTTTGGAACAAATAAGACCTTTTGTGTCTATTTTACCAATTTTAACGACAGTTAACGCCAATACGGCGCCTCCAGAAGTGTTGATGGCAGCGATTTCGGGATTAACACGCTCGGCTGCAAGCAGTTTTGTGCAACAGCGTTCTACTAGCCCAATGAAGGGCATAGAAGACATCACAACATTGCTCAATAAGATGGGGGCTAGCCAAGGCGTCACGATCGATGCTTCCTTGGTGGATGTGCGTTCACAATTTTGGCTTGCCCGCTCTGAAATCCGCCTGGGAAGAGGTATATTTGTTAGTTCCGCTTTAATTCAGCGCTCTCAGACCCCATTGCCCGGAGGCAATTTCACGCAAGTGATTTGGAGTCGCACTGGAAAATCGGCAATCGAATGAGTTTATTAATAGTACGCGCCCCTCTAAAGCCTTTAAATGGCTCTACTGCTAGCTCTGCGAGCGACTGGCAGGATTTGGCGTGTGCTGAGCGTTTTGAATGGTGCCTATTAGAAGGTACTCTTATAGAAGGTAGCGCTGCAGGAGTTAATGCCGCCTATCAAACAGGTGTGGGCACCACCGAGTCGATGCCGTATGCCGATCAAGCTTTAGTATTAATGCCCACCCTGGATGTGCGCTTAATAGAAGCCAAAGTACCACTGGCAAATGCAAAAAAATTACAACAAATACTTCCGAATCTAGTAGAAGAATATTTACTCGGCGGTGTTGAAGCACTTTCAGTGCAAGCTTTTCCACCGGTACCTGGCAAGCCAGCTTTACAAAGAACTTTAGCTTTAATTGATCGTGCTTGGTTGGCATGGCTGACTAAGCAGTGCGAGAACTTACTCTGCCCTCGTGTACGTTTAATTCCGGATTGTTTGGTGTTGCAACTCACGGGTACTGAAATAGATTTAGCTAAGCAATCGATTGCACCAACGACGAGTTTTATCCGGGAAGAAGGCAGTCTGATTTTGACGAGACGAACTGGTGAACAGCTCGGTGTTGCCTGGGTTGAACGCGAAAACCTCGAGCAAGGCATTGCTTTGCCTAGTAGCCTTGGTAAAGACCAGGCGGTCGAGATTTCTTGGGATTGGCTGGCACCTAGTGCGCAGGCATTCATTCGCGAAAACGTGAGTAGTAAGTCTGCAAATTTCGCATTAAATCTATTGCCGCGCACCTTCAGAAAACAACTGGGTAAATCTGCTTTTGGCTCTTCTTTATCGAGTCTTTCTCAATTGTCAAAAACGGCTGGACTATCAGGAATATTTGGTCGTCAACAGGCTGGCCAAGCTGGAGTAGATTCCAGTGGAATGTCTTGGTCTGATCCCGCAGTCTGGCAACGTTCTCGTCAATGGTTAGGCTTTGCGCTGGCTACCGTGATTATTGGATTTGTATTGCACTTGAGTTGGCTTGCAGTGGATAACTGGCGTTGGGGTAAGCGCATTGAACTACTGGCTGCCCAGTCGCTGAATTCAGCATCTGTGTCCGCTCTCAATCAGAGTGGGTCAGGTGCTACCTATCAGGCAGTGCTTACCGCCTTTATTAAACAAGTGACTCAAGATCAACGTCGTCAAGGCGTGGTGACCGACGCAGACTTCTCTTCAATGTCGGCCAAGTTGCAGCAATTAAAAGCAGGGTTTGGAGCGGAAGTATTGCAATCAATTGATTACGACGGCTACGGTATTGATTTTCAATTCAAGCCAGGCGCCCTCCAGAAAACTCCTGAGCAAGTCATGCAACAGGCCAGAACGCTGGGCTTAATGGTGAGTCCCCTGGGCGCTAATCGTTATCGCTTGGAGCCGTATTCTGGATTGGGGGGTTCTCAATGAGCCAGTTCCCGAACGCTTTCCAAGAAAAATTACTCGCGATGATCAAGCGACTGAAAGAACTTCTCGGTAAAGACTATTCCTTGAATGATTTGAAGGGCGCCTTGCGAAATCTAGGACCTCAAGCGAAGCGTCTTCAGGCTAGGTTGGTAGAGATTTCTAAAGCTTCATCTAAGGCGCGTACTGAAGATGGTATTGAGTCCGATGCACCATGGGATTTCAAGCGGGTATTGAGTCTGTCTCAGACCTGGGTTGTACGCCAACGCAAGTTGCTGTTGACACTTCTAGCAATCTTGGCGGTGTTGCTATTGCATCGCTACGCCTTGTTACCCTATGTACGCAATATCGAAGCGCAACTATCAATGCGGCCTGCGCAGTGGTCTCAACTGCAAAGCCTGATTAAGTTATCGAAGTCCAATACCTCTACCGTGCCGGCCATGATTAGCACCGTAGCCCCTTTGGATGAGATGGAGTTGCAAAAACTCAAGGGCATCTTAACTTCCCGTGGCATCAAGCCAGCCGTCCTAAGATTAACGACAGATAATCCACCGCGCGTAGAGCTGCAATCGAGTGAAGTGATGTTCTCCGTATTGTTAGATGCCTTAGATGAATTACGCACAACCTGGCGTCTGTATCCAAGCCAGTTAAATGTTGTGGCAGCCAATGGGCCTGGTGTTGTCAATATCAGCGCAACTCTATTGCAGTTTGGCGGCAATACGCTCAGTTCGACTGCTGCAAATGCCAACTATCAGAACACCGCTAATGTCATCTCTGGAGCAGGGCAATGAAACTACGCCTAGATTTGACTCGCCAACATTTACCTAAATGGTTATGGGTAGTCTTGGTGTTGGCCTGTGGCTGGGTCATAGTTAGACAAATGCCAGTCGCCTGGGTTGGTGGCGCATTGGCGTCGCAGACGGCTTGCCGAGTGATGCTTGAGCAGCCGATTGGCACTATTTGGCAGGGAAGTGCCGCTTTAGCCTTTTCCGAGCCCAACGCTACTGAGGGTGGATGCCGAGAGGCCATGTCCGTGACTGAGCGTTTTCATTGGGAGACTTCCTGCAAACCCTTCTCTTTAAGCTGTCAGTCAGAAATTCAGTTTGCCGCCTTAGATCAGCCTCAGTCGATTCAGTGGCGTTTGGGTAAGACACTGATTGCCGCTAATGAGATTAAGCTTCCAGCCAATGTTTTAGAGGGTTTGGGCAATCCATGGAGCACTTTGCGTCCGCGGGGTGGATTGGGCGCGCGCTGGACTGACCTGAGCATTGATACTGTAGGGGGTTCCGAGGGTGCTGGAGCCGGTTCTTCGGGAGTAATTCGAATTATCATAAGTAACTTGACCAGCCCCATCAGCCCTGTGAAGCCTTTGGGTAGCTACGAGATTGCTGGCAATATCGCCCCAGAGGGTCTAAATTGGGTCCTATCCACTACAAGTGGCCCGCTCTTATTAAAAGGGCAGGGCGGCGTTGCCAGTAAAGCGGGTATGTATTTTTCAGGGGAAGCTTCCGCTTCTCCAGAAGCGCAAGAATCATTGATTGGTTTATTGTCTTTGTTGGGCAAAAAAGAAGGCGATGTGTATCGCCTCAAGTTTTAAGTTCTTAAGAAAATGAGTATGCAAATAGTATTAAGTAATCTTCAACAGAATTTGCGCAAGCGGTTAGCGCAGCTGGTCATCGTGTGCGTCGCCGGTGAAAGCATGCTCATGCCTTTGGCATACGCTCAGTCAGCGCCGCCGCAATCCAATATCGCAGTACCCGATGAAGGTAGTGTGACTTTGTCATTTTCAAACGCCGATATTGAATCCGTAGCCAATGTATTAGCAAAGGCAACTGGTCAAACCATCTTAGTTGACCCTAAAGTCAAAGGCACAATTAACCTCATCAGTAATAGACCACTTACCAAGTCAAAAGCATTGGATGCATTTTCTACAGCCTTGCGTACTTCTGGATTTGCGCTGGTGGATGTGAATGGGGTTTACCGTGTGGTTGCGGAAGCGGATGCCAAGCTTATTAGTAATTCAGTCACTACGGGTAAAGGCAAACAGGACGGCGATCAAATTATTACGCGCGTTTTCAAGCTGAACTTTGAATCTGCCAATAATCTCTTGCCAGTCTTGCGCCCTTTAGTGTCACCCAACAATACGATTAATGCCTACCCTGGCAACAACACGATTGTGATTACCGATTACGCCAGCAACATTCAGCGGATCTCGAAGTTAATTGAATCCATTGATGCACCTACCTCGAGTGATGTGCAGAGTATTAAATTGCAATTTGCCATTGCTACTGACATGGCAACTATTTTGAGCAAGGTCTTAGACACAGCCACTACTGGCGGTGCCGATCCTTCCCTGAAAACCATGATTCTGGCGGAGCCCAGAAGTAACTCTATCTTGGTACGTGGTGCAAGTGCAGAGCGTATTCGTCAAATTCGGATGTTGGTTGCGCGCTTGGATGTGCCTACTGCCAACAACGGCAATATTTGGGTAGTCCCACTCAAGAATGCGGAAGCTACGAAGTTAGCAGTCACCTTACGTGCGATTGTGGCGGCCGATGCAACCCTTTCTGCGCAAGTCGGTGGCACACCTGGGCAGCCGGGATCGGTTAATCCTGCGGCCAATTTAAATCAGCCTCAAGCCAATCAACAAACCAGCGCGCCAGGTGCTACTGGATCTAGTGCAGCCACTTCCGCATTAACCAGTTCAAGTAATCCCACCACGGGCGGCATTATTCAGGCGGAGCCCGCTACAAACTCCATCATCATTACTGCAAGCGAGCCTTTGTATCGCAACTTGCGTCATGTGATTGAGCAGTTGGATCGCCGCCGTACTCAGGTCTATATTGAATCGCTCATCGCTGAGGTGAGCTCTACCAATGCGGAAGAGCTAGGTATTCAGTGGCAAGGTCTCGTCGGATCAGGCAATCAAAACGTCGGCTTTGGTGGTACGAACTTCACTAACGCTGCAGGCCAGATCGGATCGAACATTGTTGGGCTTGGCTCAAACGTGAATAATATTCTCAATCCGGGTAATCCATCTGGTGTGCCAATTCCACCGGCACCGGGTTTGAATTTGGGGATGTTGACCAAATTTAATGGCACTTATGGAATGTCCGCTTTGTTAACGGCCTTGGCAACTACGCAAGGTACGAATATTTTGTCGACGCCAAACCTGATCACATTGGATAACGAAGAGGCCCGTATCGTCGTGGGCCAGAACGTACCAATCATTACGGGTTCTTACGCTCAAACAGGCTCCACTAGTACAGTGACACCATTTCAGACTTATACCCGCCAAGACGTGGGTTTAACTTTGCGTGTGCGCCCACAAGTGTCGGATAACGGCGTGGTGAAGATGCAGATTTATCAAGAGGTCTCCTCCATCTATAACCAGAGTTTTGCCTCCGGCATTATTTTGAACAAACGCAATATCGAATCCAATGTATTAGTGGATGATGGTCAGATTATTGTGTTGGGCGGTTTGATTGAAGATAAATACAACGATGGCTCTAGCGGCATTCCATTCTTAAAAGATATTCCATGGATTGGGGCGCTCTTTCGTTCTGATTCGAAGACCCGTACTAAAACCAATTTGTTGGTATTTATTCGCCCTTACATCTTGCGCGATAAAGATCAGACTGCGGATATCACTACCAATCGCTTGAACTTAGTGCAGCAAACTGAAAATCAATTTAAGCAGGCGCCAATGCTCTTGCCAAAAGAGGATTTGACAAAGATGTCAGATCTAGAGCCTCCACTCATTCCGCCAGGTAAGCCTGTAGCACCGGTACCGAGTAATCTGCCTTCATCCGGCTTAACCAAGCCAATACCAGTGCGACCTTCGACTGCGCCAGCTTCATCCGCGCCGTTGCCGATTACGATTCAATAATGTCGCGACTCCCTCGTATCCCCTTTGGCTACGCAAAGGCGAATGAGATCCTCTTGAAAAAGAGTGAGGATCCAGAGGGAGTGCCAACCTTAATTCATAGTGCGAAGACTGACTTATCAGTGCTGCAAGAGATCTGTCGTTTAGTGGGACCCATTCATCGGCTTGAGCAAGCAAGTGAGCAGGTATTGGAAGCGCTCAATGCGGCGTACTCTGAAGGTGACTTAAATGCCTCCCAAGTAGTAGATGAAGTAGAGGAAGCGGTCGATCTCTCACGCCTCCTGCAGGAGATGCCCGTCTCTGAAGATTTGCTGGAGATGAATGACGATGCTCCGGTCATCCGCATGATTAACAGTCTATTGAAGCAGGCTAGCCGCGATGGGGCGTCGGATATTCATTTGGAAGCATTCGAGCGTAAATCGCTGGTGCGCTTTCGGGTAGATGGCAATTTGCGCGACATCGTGGATATGCGTCGTGACCTGCATGCCGCTCTGGTTTCTCGTATCAAGATCATGGCATCGTTGGATATCGCTGAAAAGCGTATGCCTCAAGATGGCCGTATTTCATTGCGAGTAGGTGGGCGCGCGATCGACGTTCGCGTTTCTACTTTGCCAACATCACATGGTGAGCGCGTGGTATTGCGTTTACTGGAAAAGAACTACGATCGCCTAGATTTGCGAGCCTTAGGTATGGCCGAGGACACCTTTACGCAGTTTGATCAGTTGATTCATCGCCCGCACGGCATTGTTTTAGTAACTGGCCCTACAGGTAGCGGTAAAACCACGACCTTGTATGGCGCTTTATTACGCTTGCGTAATAAGATCAACAACATCATGACGGTAGAAGACCCTATCGAGTACAACCTCGATGGCATTGGCCAAACCCAGGTGAACTCCCGCATTGATATGAACTTTGCGCGGGCATTGCGCGCGATCTTGCGTCAAGATCCCGATATTGTGATGATTGGTGAGATCCGCGATTTAGAAACAGCACAGATTGCTGTGCAAGCCTCATTGACTGGGCATTTGGTTTTAGCCACCTTGCATACAAACGATGCCCCATCCGCCGTCACGCGGTTGATTGATATGGGGATTGAACCTTTCTTGCTCTCTTCCACCTTATTGGGTGTATTGGGTCAGCGCCTGATTCGTCTGTCTTGTACAGCATGTGGCGGCAAGGGATGCGCTGTTTGTGGCGACTCTGGATACAGTGGTCGCGCAGGCATTTATGAGCTGATGTCGACCAATGAAAAGATTCGTGAACTCATTCATCAGCAGGCATCCGAAAGCGAGATCCGTAAGCAGGCCCTAGTGGGTGGAATGCGCACTTTGGCTGATGATGGCAAACGATGGGTTGCCGATGGTAAATCCACCCCAGAAGAAATTCTGCGAGTGACTGGTTCAGTAGAAATAGATTAATCGATATATGCCGCGCTACCGATTTGAAGCCCTAACTTACGCTGGTAAGAGTGAGCGCGGAAGCGTTGATGGCGAGACTGTGCGTGCCGTTCGCCAGGCTCTGATGGCCAAGCAGTTAGTGCCAGTTAGCATTGAGTTGGAAACCGAATGGGGCAAGCAACGGTTCTGGAGTAAATGGTTTTCAGAAAACAAGCCCCTCAGTCGCGCTGATCTCACCCTGATTACCAAACAAGTAGCGATTTTGGTGCGATCCGGCGTGCAAATAGATGAGACCTTATCTGTGCTGGCCGAAGAGAGTAGTCAGGCGCACGTGAAGGCAGTATTACAGGCAGTAGTAGCCGAGCTGCGTGCGGGCTTACCTTTATCAAAGGCTATTGCCACACAACCTTTGTCATTCGACCCTTTGTACCAAGGCGTAGTTGGTGCGGCAGAGCAGTCAGGGAAGATGGGGCAAGTGTTAACTCAATTGGCTGAGTTTTTAGAGAAACGCCAAGCGCTCAAAAACAAGGCATTAGGCGCGCTGGCGTATCCAGCGATGTTAACTGGTGTGGCTTTCATGATTGTGTTGTTCTTGATGACCTATGTCGTACCCCAAATTGCGAGAGTGTTTCAGAGTACGAAGCAGGCCTTGCCTTTTTCAACTCGTTTTATCTTGGCACTTTCTGAGTTTCTAGTGAATTGGGGTTGGTTGCTCGTGATCGTGATTGTTGGTACGGTTTTTTATGCTCGTCGCGCTTTAGCAAAAGAGGATTTTCGTTTGAAGGTGGACCGCGTGCTATTGAATTTGCCTTTAATAGGACCCCTGCTCTTGGGATTTGAGACGGCGCGTTTTGCCAATACGATGGCGATGCTGGTGGCAGCGAATGTCCCTATTCTGACCGCCTTGCATAGTGCGCGCGATACCCTCAATAACACGGTCTTGCGTGCTGCGATTGATTCAACAGAAGGACGCTTGCGTGAGGGCAATAGCTTGGCTAGGGCTTTAGGTAGTCAGGGCGTGTTTTCACCGATCTTGATTCACTTGATCCGCTCAGGCGAGGCTTCAGGTAAGCTAGCTGAAATGCTGAAGTATGGCGCTGAGAATGCCGAGCTGGAGTCTGAACAAAAAACCAAAATATTTACAAGCTTGTTAGAGCCTTTGCTGATTTTGATCATGGGCTTGATGGTATTGGGAATTGTGATGGCGGTAATGCAGCCAATCTTAGAAATGAATTCAGGGGTGAGGTAATCAGATGCAAATACTAATCATGACTGGTCCACATAGTCGCGTTAGAGAGATCACGTTAACAGCACGCCACTTGGTGTTCGGTGGGGCTACTGTGCTGGCCTTATTGTGTGGCGCTAACTGGATGGTTAGTTCCGTAAATAATGAAACCAAAGACCTCTTGCATGCGATGGAGAAAAAAGAGCTTTTAGAGAAGCGCTTTATCGCAAACTCCGAAGATGATTACGAAACGAAGTTAATGGAATTACAGGCGCGCCTAGAAGATGCGCAGCGCAACCTCGATCAATTGGATGCCTTGCGTACTCAATTAATGCGCTCCAACGGTCAAGTCAGCGCAGTCAATCTTAGCAATGCGGACTTTGGTAATGCGCAGGGTGGCCCATTAAAGCCATCCAATGTCACTATCAATCTTGGTAATCAAGATGAGCAATACGGCGCGCGTTTAGATCGAACCGTTCAAGATTCCATCGCACTCAATGCACGTGTAAAAGATCTGCAGAAATCACTTACCCATACCTGGGATGTGGCGAACTCCATTCCGACGGCAGCGCCCTTACCTTTAATGCCGCAAGCATCTAGTGGTTTGGGTTACAGAGCTGATTCATTTACTGGCAAAGTCGCTTGGCATGAAGGTACGGACTTTCCAGCGGCTTATGGCACACCTATCCTCGCTACTGCTGACGGTACTGTAATCCGTGCGGCTTGGGATGAAGAATATGGCTATGTGGTTGATGTCCAGCACAAAAATGCCGTCATGACTCGCTACGCCCACGCCCAAGAACTCCTAGTAAAACCAGGTGACTTTGTGAGACAGGCGCAAGCCATTGCTAAGGTAGGTTCTACTGGTCGCTCAACTGGACCCCATTTGCATTACGAGGTGCTGAGAGATGGCCAGTCTCTAGCTAAGAATTAATTAGTACATCTGTCAGTACACCTATCAGTAAATCTTTTGCCCATTATTAAAAAACGAAATATTTTCATATGCATTTATCTATTCTTAAATTTCTGAGTGTTGCTAGCTTGCTGACTTTTTCAGCATTGAGTTTTGGTCAGCAGACTCCTATTTCAGCTCAATTTGAGTACGATCTCAAAATCACCGCCGACCCTTCTAAAAGGGCGGCATATTTGAAGCAATCGGGCGAGGCGCCTAGCCCTTATGAACAAGTGTTTAATTTGGTCAAAGGCTCGATGCAAGTTGCTACGGTCGTCGATAAGGTTGATATCAAGAAAGACCAATACCATATCAACTCCACAGGAACACTTTTGGCAGTGCTCTCAACCGTGCTACAGGATCAAAAGTTGATTCGGGATTCAGTTGGCGGCATGGGGGCTAATGGCATGCTGACCAATACCTATCAAGAGAAGCGGGGTAATACTGAATTACTCATCGCCAAGGTAGATACCCCAAAGAATGTGGTGAATTTCTATAAAGTTTCATCCCGTAGCGCTCCAACAGGAACTGCGCCTTACGCTGGTCGCTTATTAGATATGGTCACGGTAGGTTATCAATTTATTGGCCGTGATCTGCCCGCTAAATCAATCGTGTTACCAGTAACAGATGGCCGCTCGATCAAAAATTACACTTTGGTACGTGGCGAAGCTTGGGAATTTCCTTTTGATGGCGCTAAAGTAAAAGCAATTCGTTATTACAAAACTACCTCAAAGGATGATTCGGCTACCTTCGAGGTTTGGTTTTCGGAAAAAGAGCATGTGCCATTACGCTCTGTCATTGGTTTGAGTGATCAATATGGTGCAACTATTCAGGTTGACCTGAAAAAAGTTCCGAAACTGTAAAGAGATAGCTTGAGGCGAAAAAATCATGCAGGCTAGGACGCTTAAATTCATGATTGGCTTGGTGCTGATCTTATTTGTATTCTTGAGTATCTTGATCAGCCAGCTTTGTCAGCCACCACAAAATAATGCCGTAGTGGCCGCCGTATCTAATGCTTTTTCGGCACCCAATCCCATTCAAAAAAATGCCCCGCCAGATCCTTTATCTTGGGAGCCAGTGCTGCAGAAATTATTGATTTTTTTCTCTAAAGCTTGTCCGCGCTAACAAGTCATTATTGTTGGATTTTTCCTGCGGGCACTCTCACGATCACTAGTGGCGCACCCGATTTTCTGCTGGCTGTTGAGGTGTAGACCACTTCAGGTTTGTGATTCACGGACGCTGATGTTTTGATCTGATTGGGTGCTTTCAGGCGAATCTCTTTGAAAATGAAGGTATAGCGCTGCAGATCAGAGCCGGATTGTTTACCTTCAATTAAGAAAAGTAATTTTGGGTCTATAGAAATCCCGCTTTTACTCACCTCAAAATGTAAATGCGGGCCGGTAGATTTACCAGTGCTGCCGACAGTAGCAATTTGCTGTGATTGCTGAACGACATCACCCGCCTTCACCAGTAATTGGGCTGCATGCCCATAGCGTGTGACGACACCCTCGCCATGATCAATTTCGACCAGATTGCCATAGCCAGGAGCGTATGCGGAAAAAAGGATCGTACCCTTACCAGCAGCAAGAATTGGACTCCCTAATTGAGCGGGGATATCCAGACCATCATGATTTTCATGAAGGCCGGTAAAGGGGCCGATGCGATTTCCGTAATCACTGGAAATACTCGTACTTTTGATTTCTCGAACTGAACCTAAGATCGCAGGCTTAGAAGGTAGAGTCTCTAACATCGCCATAGCAATGGAGGGGTGCGCAGGATTCTGGGGCTCTGCCATCAACTTCTGACTCATCAGGCAGAGAGTCACCAAGATGCAGAATGGGATTTCTTTGGGTAGCGCTAAATACCTAGACATGCTTACTCATTACGGTACTAAGCTTAAAAACAGGAACTCAAAGAAGATAATCAAATGCACCACACCTTGTAGCTGGGTAGTTCTGCCAATCGCTAATGTGAGCCCGCCAATAAAGAAGGAAAGATACATGAGCGTCATATTGAGCGAGCTGATACCAAGACTAATCGGTAGATTAAAGAAGATCGCAAACGCAGCTACGGTAGGGATGGTTAGGCCAATACTGGCTAATGCTGACCCCAAGGCCAAGTTCAAACTGCTTTGTAGTCGATTGGCTTTAGCAGCCCTCACTGCCGCATAACCTTCAGGCAATAGAACGAGCATTGCAATCGCGATACCCACAACTGTCTTGGGTGCGCCCGCCGCTTTGACGCCAGCCTCAATAGCGGGGTTGAGTGCTTCGGCTAAGCCGACCACAACTGCAAGCGAGAGTAGGAGTAAAAAAACGCTGACAACGGTCTTGAGATTACTAGGGCGATCCGCATGTACTTCGATATCGGTTTTCTGATCTTCTGCTTTTGGTAAATAGTAGTCGCGGTGACTGACTGTTTGAAAAAAGATAAAAGCACCATACAAGGCAAAAGAAGCAATTCCGGCAAAAGCCAGCTGACTCTTTGTGAAGTCGGGGCCGGGAGTGCTGATGGTGACCATTGGCATGACGAGAATGAAAGTAGCTAAAGCAGTTAGCACTGCTAGGGCGGAGTTAGTACCTTCATTGCGGAAGGCCATTTCATGGTGCTTAAAGCCCCCCATAAAAATACACAAACCAATAACACCGTTAATCACAATCATGACAGTAGCAAAAACGGCATCACGCGCTATAAATTCAGAGCCTTCATGGCCGGCGAACATCATAGCAATGATCAGTGATACTTCAATAATGGTCACGCTGATCGCCAGCACTAAAGTTCCATAGGGCTCACCCGTTTTATGTGCGATCACTTCAGCATGGTGAACGGCAGATAAGACTGCGCCTATGAGTGTGACGCCCATTAAAGCGATAAACCAAGTTTGACTAAGGAGGGGCGCCAAGGAATGCATGAATATGACCTTTACGGTGAAAATCGCAATTGCTCGTTAATATAGAGAAATTCTATACAACTTAGATGAATCAACCCATTTTAAGGTGATTTATTGAGCGTATTGCCTCCCACTTGCTGAACCCCTATAAAGATCGATATGAAAGCAATTATTTTGTTTGGACATGGTGCCCGTGATGTTCGTTGGCGTGAGCCCTTTGATCGACTGGCATCGATGTGGAAGACGCAGCACCCCAATACTGCGGTTGAGCTGGCATTTTTAGAGCTAATGCAGCCTTCTCTAGAGCAAGCAGTCGCTTCTTTAAGTGCTGTTGGTGCAACCGAGGTAGTTGTGGTGCCAGTCTTTTTTGGCCAAGGAGGCCATTTACGCAATGACTTTCCGGTCCTACTGGAAGCTTGCCAAAAGCAGTTTCCTGCTATCAGCTTAAGCGCTCAGCCTGCTGTCGGTGAGGATCTCGCTGTCTTGCAGGCTATCGTTGATTTTGGCGCTCGAGCACTTCTCCCTTAAAGCTTCGCCGACCATGATCAAGGCAGGTGAACTGCCATCAAACCACTGATCTGCTTTTCCTAAAGCGAGCTCACCTAAGGTACTAGACCAATGGCGTTCTCTTGGAGTGCTTACAGCCTCCAAGATGTGTACTGGCGTATTAGCGCTGTGATTGCATTTGGCCTCTATTAGTTGCTGTGCAATCTGCGCAGCATCCTTGCGACCCATGTAATACACCAAGGTATCGGCATTGGGGGTTTGCAATGGTTGGAGAGATTGATCTTCAGAGAGAGGGGTATTTTCTGTACCTTGCGCTAGGGTGACAAATGCCACACTGCGAGATACTCCCCGTAGAGTTAAAGACTGCTGAATAGCTGCTGCACCCGCTAGTGCAGCGGTAATGCCTGGCACCACCTCAACAGCAATACCAAGCTCTTTGAGCGCTTGAATTTCTTCATCGGCGCGACCAAACATCATGGGATCCCCACCTTTGAGGCGCACGATGATTTGATATTTTTGAGCCGCATCAACTAAGCGCTTATTAATGAAGTGTTGAGCAGAAGAAAGCTTTCCACAACGCTTGCCAACAGGCTCTTGAATAGCTTGGGGGCATAGCTCTAACATGGCTGGCTCAACCAAGGCATCATGAAAAACAATATCTGCCTGTGCCAGTAGCTTTGCGCCACGCACGGTGATGAGGTCAGCGGCGCCAGGGCCGGCGCCAACCAAATACACTTTTCCGAGTTTGTTGATATTGCTCATGATCTGTCTATGCTGAGTCTATTTAGTTAGCTTCTTGAGTGCTGCGTTGATCGCGCCAACTATTCTGGGTAGTGACGCTAAAGAGATCAAACTGCTTTAGTCCGATAGCTAAGTTTTGATCGGGACGTAATTCAAAAGCGTCAAAACCTACGCGCGCACCTTGCAAGAGTTGATCGATCAATACATCCCCAATTGCCCTGACTTCACCTACCCAGGAAAAACGATCTCTTAGTAAGGCCGCGGTACTAAAGCTTCTGCCATCTCTAAAGATAGGGAAGTGCGCACCAACTACTGGCCAAAGACTTTTGCCTGCCTCAATGAGCTCGGCATGCTTGAGGATGTCGTCATCAGCAGCAAACCAAACGCCAATCTCACCTTTGTTTGCTCTCTCTATTACATCTGCATTCTTATGATGTGTAATCCACCAATGAAATGGCACCAATACCCTATGCAATCCATGCTCAAGATCGGGGATACCGCCTTCATCACGCTCGCCATCCCATACCTGCCATTCATTAGCAACTAGGGTGGGTTTGCCATCTTTGGGGAAAGAAATAATCTGCTGATTCATAGTTGTTCCATGATTAAGCCAACGCCCCTTTGGAATGTTTGCCATTGTTCTGATAGGCAGCCTCTTTGAATGGAGCTACACCTAGACGACGATAAGTCTCGATAAATGGCTCATCGCTTGTGCGGTGCTCGACATAGGTATTAATCAGGCTAGTCATCACATCAGGGATTTCATTGGCGTAGAAAGAAGGGCCAATCACTTTTCCAACGGAGGCATGATTGCCTTGCTCGCCACCTAAGGTGATTTGGTACCACTCTTCACCATCTTTATCGACACCCAAGACGCCAATATTACCAACGTGATGATGGCCGCAAGAATTAATGCAACCTGAAATATTTAAACTGATGTCACCTAAATCAAATAAGTAATCCAAGTCATCAAAGCGTTCTTGGATGGCTTTAGCGATCGGGAGTGACTTCGCATTAGCCAGTGAGCAGAAATCACCTCCTGGGCAGGCGATGATGTCAGTGAGCAATCCAATATTTGGAAGTGCTACATGTTGTTGCTTGGCAGCTTGCCAGAGCCCCAAGAGCTTAGATTGCTCGACATCAGCCAACACTAAGTTTTGCTCATGCGTGACCCGTAATTCACCAAAGCTATATTGATCAGCTAGATCGGCAATGGCATTCATCTGCGCACTAGTGGCATCACCAGGGGCAACGGTACCGTGTGGCTTGAGTGACAGAATTACGCTGGCATAACCTGGCACTTGATGTGGTTTCACATTACGCTCTAACCATCGAGCAAAGGCAGCTCTTTCCGTCTCGGGTGCGGCGGCTAGGATGGTTTCATTGCTTAATGCGCTGAACTGCTGATAGGCCGGCTTAGTAAAGTGCTGAGCAACACGTTCCCACTCAGCTTGTGTGAAATTGTCTTTGCCCTGTTTTGCTTCATTGTGAAGATGTAGCCACTCACCCTCAACCTGGCGGGCGAATTCTTCTGGACCTAAAGCCTTTACTAAAATCTTAATGCGGGCTTTGTAGAGATTGTCTCTTCTGCCAAAGCGGTTGTATACACGTAAGAGGGCAGTTAAGTAACTTGGTAAAACTTGCCATGGCAAACCTTGTTTAATTAATGAGCCGAGAATCGGCGTGCGACCCATACCGCCACCAGCATAAATGTCTGCAGTCAATTCGCCTGCGGCGTTTTTCTTGAGCTCAATGCCAACGTCGTGGCAAAGCAGCACAGTGCGATCTTCTTTGGCGCCATTGATTGCAAACTTAAATTTTCGTGGCAGATGAGCAAACTCGGGATGGAGGGTTGACCATTGACGTAGTAATTCACAAACGGGGCGCGGGTCAATGTATTCATCTGCAGCAACACCAGCAAAGGCATCACTAGTGATATTGCGAATACAGTTGCCCGATGTCTGAATCGCATGCATCTCTACCTTGGCTAACTCCGCCAAAATATCCGGAGTCTGCTCTAGCTCTACCCAGTTGTATTGAATATTTTGACGAGTAGTGAAGTGCCCATAACCGCGGTCGTACTTATCTGCAATGAAGGCTAGGGTACGTAATTGTTTAGCGCTCAGCAGCCCATAAGGGATGGCAACGCGCAACATGTAAGCATGGCGCTGATGGTAGAGGCCATTTTGCAACCGGAGCGGGCGAAACTCTTCTTCGGCCAAGGTGCCGTTTAGGCGTCGCTCAACCTGGTCTCGAAATTGGGTAACCCGTTGATCTACAAGGGTTTGGTCAATATGGTCATATTTATACATAGACCCGTATTGTCGAGGGGTAATGTTATTTCTACAAATAATTAAATATTGAGTCTATATAACCAAATTGATATAAAGAAATCACTTTTACTGGAAAGGCAAACTCTGCTTAAATAGGCCTCAATCCACTGGCAATCATGAAGCCGAGGGATTACCTAAAAAAACAATAATCGGAGACAAAATGAAGAAAGTGCTTATGGCGAGCATGCTTGCTAGCCTATTGGTCAATTCTGCGGCAGTTAGTGCGCAATCGACTAAACCACCATTACCTATGGCAAATTCAGCTGGACAGGGCTTTTCTCAAGAGGGCTTAAAGCGAATTGACACCTTCTTTGCAGACCAAGTAGCCAATAATCAAATGGCAGGGGCTGTTCTGGCCGTGGCCAAAAATGGCAAATTAAGCATCTATAAGCCTTATGGTTATCTAGATAAAAGTACGCAAAAGCCAATGACAACGGATGCCATCTTTAATTTGGCATCGATGACTAAGGTGATGGCTTCAGTAGGGGCTCTCACGTTTTATGAAGAGGGTAAGCTGCCCTTAAATGCGCCAATCTCCGATTGGCTTCCGCAGTTCAAGGACATGAAGGTGGGGCAGGTTGATGCGGATGGCAAGCTCACCACAGTTCCTGCCAAGAATCCAATCACGGTTCAGGATTTAATGCGTCACACCAATGGATTGACTTATGGGGGTCGAGGGGCAACTCCGATACACAAGTTCTATCCAGCTGGCTCAGCGCCTGCTGCGGCCAATTACACATCAGAAGAATTTATTAATAAGCTTGCGGCAGCGCCATTGTTATACGAGCCAGGAACCGCTTGGGACTATGGCTTTGGTATTGATGTGCTTGGTCTGATTGAGGAAAAAATTTCTGGTAAGTCATTGGGCGGCGTTTTACAAGAACGCGTTTGGAGTAAGGTTGGAATGCCCAATACGGTTTTCCAGTTAGCTGAAAAAGATCGCCCTCGTTTAGCGCAACCACTACCGATGGACCCTCTAACTGGTAAGCCCCAAAAGGTGGATATCCATACTCAGCAAGTGAAGTTTGATTGCGGAGGTTCGTGTGCTTATTCCACAGCAGGGGACTATGTTCGCTTTGGACAAATGTTGTTGAATGGTGGAAGTATTGATGGCAAGCGAGTCCTGGGGCCCCAGACAGTGGCCTTCATGACATCGAATCACCTCAACAAAGATATCAAAAATAATGTGAGTGGTACTGAGCCTGCCCGATTGGGGTATGGATTTGGTTTGGGTGTAGCGGTTCGAACTGAGCGTGGCCTGTCTGCCAATAATGGCAACATTGGCGACTACTCTTGGAATGGTGCTTACGGCACTATTTTCTGGGTTGATCCAAAGGAGCAATTAGTAGTCGTGATGATGGGCGTTGCTCCAGGCGAGATTCGGAAAATCCATCGTGAGAAGTTAAATGCTTTGATTTATGGTGCGCTTGAGAAATAAATTTATACAGTAACGCTGGTAATTAAAAAGCCCCGATCAGTCGGGGCTTTTTAATGGAAGCTATTACTCGCTCTAGAAACTAAATTCTCTGTAATGCCGATAGAGGTTGGCAATCGATGCAAAGCCCAGTACGACGATTAGTACTGCAAATAAGTAGTCGATGGTCAGGTAGGTAAAGATGCCCGTCTGAATAGCAACTGCGGCAGCAATAAAGGCGGCAAGTGCGCCCAATACAACTAGCTTGAAGTTCGGTATAAAAGCGCCCAGAGTAATGGCAACAAACAACAGAATGAGATCAGAAACCAGCTGATCAGCGATTAAGAAAATACTATTAGTGAACTCGGGATTAGTCAGCTTACCAACAATCGCGAGTACCAGAATGCTACCAAGTACTGCAAAGTTCAGCTTTGCTTTCTTGAGAATCGTGAGGAGTTGATCATTCATGATGGCGTAGCGCTTAAAGTATTTTAATAATTCGGGCTGCCATTGAATACCAGGCTGATACCAATCCACAAAAGAATAAAGGCGATCAAAATAGTAAAGCCAATTTTCTTTAGGAAGTATTCCAAAGTATCCATATAGGCTTCATCATTACGACCAAAGTATTTGTCAAAGCGCTTCCATACTAAGCGCCCTACGACGAGTGGCAGAAGCATAGCGATGATGCCGAAAACAACGGTAAAAGTAGTATCCATGTGAAGCTGCTATTCCTTATTGCTCAATTTAGTCATATTCCTAGCTGAAGGCAGGGAAGTCATACAGGATACAGGGGTTATTCACCAGAATGGTTTTTCTGAGGGCCGGGTCTTCCACCCATGAGCCAAAGAGGTCGCAGAGGTCTGCATCATGCGGCATTTGCTTTTTGACCATCACGTGCGGCCAATCGCTTCCCCAAACCAATCTGTTGGGATTGGCGTCTATGACCGCCTCATTGAATGGGCGCATATCGGCGTATGGAAGGTCTCCATCGCAAATACGATAAGGACCGGTCATTTTGACCCAAGCTTTTTCCTCGCGGAGTAATTGAAGTAGTCCTTGAAAGCCTGGATTATTTATCCCATGTTTCGAATGGGTATATCCAAAATGCCCGAACACCACATCGACTGGAAAATTCGTAAAGGTTTTTGCTAGGTCAGGATATTCATTGGCATGCATGAGTAATTCCAAATGCCATCCAAGCGGTGCAATTCGCTCCGCCAAATAAGTCAGCTCTTGTATGGGTAGACCAGCAGACTTATCGGCAACATCGACGACATTACAACGAATCCCTCGAACGCCAGATTGATGAAGCTTTTCAAGTTCAGCATCTGCAATATCGCTATCGATTACTGCAACTCCCCGAAATTTTTCAGGATTGGAGGTGAGTGCCGCTAGCATTGCGCGGTTATCAGTTCCATAGACGCTTGGTTGAACTAGTACCGAGCGATCAACGCCGAGCATGCGTAATAGGAAGTCGTATTGCTCTACGGTAGCATCTGGCGGCGTATAGATCCGCTCGCTTGAATAGGGGAATTGCTGCTCGGGGCCGCACACATGAGCATGGCAATCTACTGCACCCGCTGGAAAGACAATTTTTGGAGATCGAATTTCTGGATCGGGTGCCTGGCAGGGAGGTGCGGAGTGAGTTGAGTTCAATTTACTGAGGTTCGATGTTTGCGTCTTTAGCAATTTTTTGATACTTAGCCATTTCATCACGCACAAATTTACCGAATTCTTGCTGACTCATTGGTGTGGCTTTAATACCCTTGGAGTCGTAAGCAGTTTTTACTTCAGGACTTTGCATTGCCAAATTAATGTCTTGGTTAATCTTTTTCACAATCGCCGGCGGGGTCCCTGCAGGAGCCCACACACCAAACCAGAGGCCAATCTCAAAGTTAGCGTAGCCTTGCTCAGCAATGCTCGGAATCTCTGGAACTGCAGCATTACGTGTTTTGCTAGTCACGCCTAGTGCGCGCAGTTTGCCGCCCTTAAGTTGACCAATTGCGGTATCGAGTGGCGCCATATAAAAAGCGGTTCGCCCTGACATGGTGTCCTGAATCGCTTCAGGGGAGCCTTTGTAAGGAACATGGATTAATTTGATGCCCATCATCTGATTGAAATACTCAGCCGCTAGATGGGTTGAGCTACCAACACCTGCTGAAGCAAAAGTAATTTCATCAGGCTTAGATTTGGCTGCAATCACAAGGTCTCGAATCGTCTGATAAGGGCTATCTGCGGCGGTGATCATGACATAGGGAGTTTGACCCAGAATAGCTACATCAATCAAGCTTTTGAGTGGGTCATATGGGAGCTTCTTATAGATTGCTGGATTAGCCGCATAGGAGGCCGACTGCACTAGCAAGGTATAGCCGTCTGGTTCGGCATTCACCACTACCCCGGTACCAATTAAACCTCCGGCACCAGGCCGGTTCTCAATGATGACGGATTGTTTCCAGGTTTCGGTCAAACTTTTAGCGACAACGCGTCCTGCAATATCGGCACCAGAGCCAGTAGTTAAAGGAACTACCATTTTGACTGTGCGACTTGGAAAGCTTTGGGCATAAGCTGCACCACCTATGAGGCTGATGCTGGTAAGTGCAGTGAATAGCAGATTGGGAATGCGACGGACTAAACGGCTTGAGGTCAGCATGATGTCTCCTTAATATAATTTTTATAGTTTCGTTGGATAATCTAACACGCTCCTCTCGAGATCTCCATGATCAAGATGGGGTAAATAAAAATAGTCAAAAAGATGGGAAACAGAGACAAATGAGCCAGACACCAGAAAAACAGATCATTCAGGTAAACGGGATTGATATTGCTTATCGTCTTGACGGGCCAGAAAATGGTCACGTCATCTTGATGGCCAATAGCCTGATGTCTGATTGCAGCATGTGGGACTGGAATGTTCCGGCGCTAGCAGATCGTTATCGAGTACTGCGCTTCGATAAGCGAGGACATGGTGGTTCTGAGACAACGCCTGCGCCGTATAGCATTCCTCAGTTGGCTGATGACACGGTTGCTTTGTTGGATGCACTCAAGATTGATAAGGTGCATTTCATTGGCCTATCGATGGGCGGCATGATTGGTCAGCAATTGGGTGCTCGCTACCCAGAGCGTGTTTATTCCCTATCTTTGTGTGACACCGCTAGTGAGATGCCTCCTCGCGCTCTGTGGGAGAATCGTTTTGCGATCGCCCGTAAGGAGGGTATTGCTGGTTTGGTAGACGGCACGATTCAGCGTTGGTTTACTGCGCCATTTATCGCTCGCGCACCAAAAGACATAGAAAAAGTACGCCAGATGATCTTGGGTACTGAACTTGAGGGTTATTTAGGTTGCGCAAGTGCAGTACGAGATATGGCGCAAACTACGATGCTGCTCAAAATTAAGGCGCCTACACTGATTTTGACTGGACGCCAAGATCCAGCCTGTACGGTAGATCAGGCAATTGTGCTCAACCGTATGATTGACGGCTCTAAGATGGTTATTTTGGAAGATGCGGCACATTTATCCAATATTGAGCAGCCTGAATTATTTAATCGTACAGTCCGAGAATTTATTGATACAGTAGATGACACTTTGTAGGAGATTGAAATGACTGAATTATCCGTAGCCCAAATTAAAGAAATTCGTACCGCTGTTCTCGGCGCTGCCGCAAAAGTACCTGGCGCACTCATTGGCATGGGAATTCTTTTTATTGCTTTAGGCATGATTGGCGTTGCAGGTCAGACCTTGTTCTCATTTGTCACGATTAATATCTTGGGTGCATTCTTGATCTTTGGTGGTGCATTGCAATTTGCTCATGCACTGAAGTCATCAGGCTGGAAGAGTGTTTCTATTCAGGTGGTTTTAGCAATTCTTTATATTGCTGCTGGTATTTATACCTGGGCCTTTCCTATCCCCGCTTTAGAGGCAATTACTTTGTGGCTAGCTGCCATCTTTTTTGTAACTGGCTTCTTGCGCTTGATCTCCGCATTTCAGCACCGTCATTTCCGTGAATGGTTCTGGTTGGTATTGTCTTCAGCGATCTCCATCTTGATGGGCGTGCTCATCATGAATGGCTACCCACAAACCAGCTTGTGGTTGCCTGGCTTGCTCATCGCAATTGAATTGCTTTTGCAGGGCTGGTCTTTATTGTTCTTGGGCTTGGCAGCACGCTCAATAACCAAATAAGTAAAGTTACATTGCAATGAAAAAAACCGACCTCTATAAAAACCTAGCCCTGGCAACTGCACAGCGCATGAAAAATGCGACCAAGGTGCCCAAGCCAGGTGCAGCGGAGGATGTCGCCAAGACCAAGAAAGAGCTCGCTGATAGCAATCCCTTGCTTGCTTCTTTAATGGGTAAGGCAAAGTCCAAGGAATCCAAATAGTCACTCAATTGCTTAAATTGAGCGGCAACCCAGTTCTACTTTGAAGCAAGTCAAATCACTTTTCTTAATTGATTTTCTTAAGGTCTTCGCAGCTCTTTTGATTATTCTGCATCATCTATCTAGCTATGGTCAGATAGCGGTAGATGCGCGCTTAGTATTGCCAGGAATAATGACTTACTTATTTGAGTATGGTCGTTATGCAGTGCAGATCTTTTTGGTGATGGCGGGGTATTTAGCAACCCAGTCGCTGACAAGATTTACGAATGCGAAATTCAGTAGCCAAAATTTACTACGCGTGATCATTAATCGGTATCTGCGTTTGTTTGCGCCTTATATTGCGGCTTTGATTTTTACTATTCTCTGCGCCTGGACTGCCCGCTTTTGGGTTAATGATGAATTTGTTGGTCAGACAGAGACCTTGGGCCAATTTATCGCCCACTTATTTTTCTTGCAAGGCATCCTAGGTCTTGACTCGATCTCTGCTGGTGCTTGGTATGTGGCAATCGATTGGCAGCTTTATTCTGTATTGGCTGTTCTCCTGATTTCTTTTTCTTCGTATCAGGCTTTCATTTGGCTCATCAGTATTGCAGCGGTAAGTTCCTTGCTGTACTTCAATCGCTCTGATCAATATGAGGCTTACTTTATTTATTTCATTGGCTCTTACGGCCTAGGTGTCTTGGCTTATCTCGCTAAGAACTTTGCTGACAAGAAGATCCAGGGCCTAGCTAAGTTTTCGCTCATTGCTATCGGGGTGATTATTGCGCTCTCTACATTGCAACAGGTTTGGCTACGCAACTTCTTGGCCTGGTTTGTGGCCTTACTATTATTTGTCTGGGGTAATGCTACTTATCCGAGTGTTAGGGCTTCGGCTCATGGGGTGCAAGCATGGGCACTACGAGCTATTGCCTGGGCTAGCCCACGCTCTTACTGCGCGTTTTTAATTCACTTTGCTTTTATCTTGTTGGCGAATACTTTATATATTGCTTCTGGGTTGCATGCTCATGAGAGTGGGTTAATTGCAATTAGTCTTATGTTGGTAGTGCTGGTGTGTAGTGGTATTGCGGCAAACTATTTATATCGCTGGGTTGAGATTCCCTCAGCCAAACTCAAGATCTAAGGCAACAGCTTAAATTCCCATGTCCTTTAGTACGCGGAAAATTTCTCGATAAGCCTTAGGGGGTTTATTGGTTTCTTTTTCTTTGCGGGCATTGCGGATGAGAGTGCGCATGTTCTGAATATCCATGTCGGGATATTCTTCGATCATCTTAGTGAATGTTTCATCATTAGCAATCAAACGGTCGCGATAAGACTCCAGATAGTGGAGTTTGGCGGTTTCTGCTTTGCTCACGCCTTGAATGGCGTCTAAACGCTTTTGAATGGTATCTAGCTCTTCATCATCTAGAAAGCGCATCAGCTTACCAAGGTACTGCTTGTGACGACGAATCGCCTCAAAACTTTTAATCTTGTTGGTTTCCGCAATTGCAGCCTTGATAGCCTCATCCATAGGAATCGTCTTTAAAGCATCACTACTGAGCGCTGCCAGAACCTCGGCCAGCTTTTGGCGCTCAGTCATCTGGCGCTTTAGCTCGGATTTGCTGGGCCCCTGATCAGGATCTTCTTTCTTGGGGGTTCGGTTCTTTTCATTGACATGCATAGGACTATTTTAGACGGGTATTTGCTATTTCAAGCTGAATTGCCCAATTTCTTCCCATCTATAGAAGATGGTAAATAATAGAGCTTGAAAATAGGCATCTATAAAATTAGAGACATGAGTACAGTAAGCCAACAAAATACCTACGACTTCATCATCATTGGCGCCGGTAGCGCCGGCTGCATGTTGGCCAAGCGCCTGACTGAGAGCCCCGCTAAACGCGTGCTCTTAATTGAGGCTGGTAAGAATGACAACTACATTTGGATACATGTACCTGTAGGTTATTTGTACTGCATCGATAATCCAAGGGCAGATTGGCGCTTTAAGACTGCTGCTGAAAAAGGCTTAAATGGGCGCTCACTACTCTATCCACGTGGCAGAGTACTCGGTGGCTGTTCATCTATCAACGGCATGATCTATATGCGGGGTCAAGAGGGTGATTACGCCACTTGGGTTAATGCGACGGGTGATGAGTCTTGGTCCTGGGAGAATGCCTTAAGACGCTATAAGTCATTTGAGGACTATCACGGTGCTGCTAATCAATGGCACAGTAAAGGCGGCGAGTGGACGGTATCTCGGCAGCGTTTGCGCTGGCCCATCATGGATATCTTTAAGCAAGCAGCTGTGGAGGCGGGTATTCTGGCATCGGATGACTTTAACCAAGGCGATAACTTTGGCGTGGGCTACTTTGATGTGAGTCAGCGCAAAGGCTGGCGGCTCAATACCTCCAAAGCATTTTTGCGTGATGCAGCTAAGCGATCCAATCTCACTGTGATTACTGAGGCTGTAGTGAATAAGTTATTGATCGATCCCAATAGTAAAGATTGCTACGGAGTTCAATACATCAAAGATGGCAAAACTACTGAAGCGCTTTGCGATGTCGACAATCAAGGCGAAGTCATTCTAAGTGCAGGTGCAATCGGTAGCGTGCAGATCTTAGAACGCTCGGGTATCGGTTCAGCTGCGCATCTCAATAAGCTGGGGATTGCGGTGAATGCTGATTTGCCAGGTGTAGGTGAGAATTTGCAAGACCATCTGCAATTGCGGATGATTTACAAAGTCAATGGTATTCAGACTTTAAATACTAAAGCGAACTCCCTGTTAGGAAAGTTGCTCATTGGAATGGAGTATGTGTTTAAGCGCTCAGGCCCGATGTCAATGGCTCCTTCACAGCTTGGTGCTTTTGCCTATAGCTCACCCGATCAACCTTCAGCAAATTTGGAGTATCACGTTCAGCCTTTATCGCTGGAGAAATTTGGTGAAGACTTGCATGCCTTTAATGCAATTACTGCGAGCGTTTGCAACTTGCGCCCGACATCTCGCGGTAGTGTGCACATCAGCTCGCTTGATCCGGAGGCGCCTCCAATCATTGCGCCCAACTATTTATCGACAGATGAGGATCGTCAGGTCGCCGCAGACTCATTGCGTCTTACGCGCAAGATTGTGGAGAGTCCCGCACTGAAGCCGTATATGCCAGATGAATATAAGCCCGGCAAACAATATCAAACTGATCAAGAATTAATTAAGGCTGCTGGCGATATTGGAACGACTATTTTCCATCCAGTGGGCACATGCAAGATGGGGCGCGCTGACGATCCAATGGCTGTACTGGATTCTGAGCTGAGAGTCAGAGGAGTTCATCATCTCAGAGTGGTTGATGCATCTGCGATGCCAACCATCACCTCGGGGAACACTGCGGCGCCCACCATGATGATTGCGCAACGCGCCGCGGAATTACTCACTGGTGAATAACTCACCCCATCTCACCACAAAGCAAAGCTATCAATTACCAGCTAGCCATTTACTGCTAGCGTTAGCGATTGTCGCGGTATGGGGTACTAACTTTGTAGTCATTAAAGTTTCATTAGCAAGCTTTCCACCTTTTTTGTTTGCGGCATTGCGGTATACCTTTGCTTTGTTACCCCTAGTCTTTTTTATGCCTAGACCAAAGGTTTCCTGGATGAACCTTTGCGTTTATGGACTTGCAGTTGGAGTGGGGCAGTTCGGTGTGTTGTATTTTGCGATTGATGGCCGCATTTCCCCTGGGTTGGCTTCCTTGGTGATTCAGACACAAGTATTTTTTACTATTGGCTTTGCCATGTTCTTTGCAAAAGAGGGGCTGAGGCGCTATCAGGCCGTAGCGGTTTTAATAGCAATGACGGGTCTTGGAATTATTGCGCTGCACACAGATGCGACGACTACTTTCCTAGGGCTGGCTTTGGTGGTGTTTACCGGGTTTTCTTGGGGTGTTGCCAATACCACTAGTCGTCGGGCCGGCTCAATCAATATGCTCTCTTATGTGGTTTGGGCTAGCGCCTTTGCTATTCCACCCTTGTTTGCCATCTCCCTAATGTTTGAAGGCGGGTTGGAACAGATGAGCCTCTCAATAGTTGAAGCCCCTTTGGGGGCATGGGCTGGCGTGCTTTGGCAGTCGTGGGGCAACACCTTGTTTGGCTATGCGGCTTGGGGCTGGTTACTCTCTAAACATCCAGCCGCAGTAGTTGCCCCGGCCCCACTCTTAGTACCCATTTTTGGAATGGGGGCTTCAGCCTTCTTTTTAGGTGAAGCCTTACCAAGCTGGAAAGTGATGGCCGCAGGTTTAGTGATCGCTGGACTTGTGGTGAATCTCTTTTGGCCCAGTTTGCGGGTACAAATTGCTAAGTATTTTTAGAAACGACTTTATCTTCTTGGGCTAATGTAAAACCCTAATACAAACCCCTTTTTTTGCCCCTGCATTGACTGTAAGATGGATATTCGTTTCAAGTTGTACCTAAAAAAGATTTTATTTAATTAGCATTTTTAGTCATGGAGACTTTATGAATATTCGTCATCACATTTTTGCAGTAGCTGCAGCTGCAATGCTCACAACCGGCGCATATGCTGCCGATATTAAAGTTGGTGTTATTGGCCCATACACAGGTGGCTCATCCTCAATGGGTGTGAGTATGCGTGATGGTGTGCGTCTTGCTACCAAGGAAATCAATGCTGCTGGTGGTATCAATGGCAACAAGATTGTTTTAGTTGAGCGTGACGACGAAGCTAAAAACGAGCGTGGTGTACAAATCACCCAAGAATTTATTAATAACGAAAAAGTAGTAGCTACTCTTGGTTACATTAATACTGGTGTTGCTTTGGCTTCACAGCGTTTCTATCAAGAAGCGAAGATTCCAGTGTTGAACAACGTTGCTACGGGTTCGTTGATTACTCATCAATTCCCTAATGCATCAGAAAACTACGTTTTCCGTAATGCGGCTGCCGACAATATTCAGGCTCCAATGATCGCTAAAGAAGCAGTTGAGAAGCGTGGCTTGAAGAAAGTGGCGATTTTGGCTGATTCCACAAACTACGGCCAGTTGGGCCGCGAGGACTTAGAAAAGGCTTTGAAGGGCTATGGCGTAACTCCAGTTGCTGTTGAGAAATTCAACATTGGTGACGTGGATATGACTTCACAGTTGCTCAAAGCAAAAAATGCTGGTGCTGATGTAGTTTTGACTTACGCAATTGGACCTGAGTTGGCGCAAATTGCTAACGGTATGGCGAAATTAGGCTGGAAAAAGCCAATGATTGGTTCTTGGACTTTGTCTATGGCTAGCTTTATTGATACTGCTGGTAAGAATGGTAACGGCGCAACAATGCCACAGACTTATATTCAAACGCCAGCAACGACTGCTAAGCGCAAAGCCTTTTTGGATGCTTACTTGAAAGAGTTCAAGCCAAAAAATAACAACATCGCTTCCCCAGTATCAGCAGCTCAAGGTTACGACTCTGTTTACCTCTTGGCGGCTGCTATTAAGCAAGCTGGCAGCACAGAGGGACCAAAGATTTTGGCTGCACTTCAGGATCTCAAGGCTCCGGTTGATGGTGTTGTGATTACTTACAACAAGCCATTTAGCGCGACTAATCACGAGGCTATTTCTGCTAAAGACGTAGTGATGGGCGTGGTTGAGAATGGTCGTGTCGAGTTCTTGAATGCTGAGGATGCAACAGCTAAGAAGAAGTAATTGAAGTTAAAAGCTGCGGGCAAGATCATTATTTATTTTGCACTGCAACATTTGTGAGATCAAAGCGCCGCCCAAAAAGCGGCGTTTTGCTTACAATGTCGAATTCGTTAATAAAACAGTTTTAAGTATTTTCTTTTAGGCCAATAAAAATGGACATGCTTGCACAAATCCTCTCAAGCGGTATCGCGGTGGGGATGATCTATGCGGTTATCGCTTTCGGTTTCCAGCTAACTTTTGCCACTTCTGGCACATTGAACTTCGGACAAGGCGAGGCGCTGATGTTGGGTGCTTTGGTTGGTCTAACTTGTGTGGACACTTTTGGCATGAACTATTGGGTCATGATTCCAGTGGTTTGCTTGTTCGGAATGATTCAAGGTAGTTTTGTTGAATTGATTGGTGTGCGTCCAGCAATCAAAATTAAGTCCGAGTTTGGTTGGATTATGTCCACCATCGCTCTCGGTATTATTTTCAAGAACGTAGCTGAAAATATTTGGGGTCGCGATGCGTTGCCATTCCCATCACCACTCGATATGGAGCCAATGAGCTTCTTGGGTGCGAATATTCTGCCAATGGAAATCTTGGTAGTAGTTGGCGCCTTGGTGATGATGTTGTTAGTGGAATTTTTCAACCGTAAAACGATTTACGGTAAAGCGGTTGTTGCAACTGCCAACGATCGCGATGCGGCTGGCTTGATGGGTATCAATACCAGCCTGGTGATTACTTTCTCATACGCTTTATCTTCGTTGACTGCTGCTTTCGCAGGGGTATTGATTGCACCATTGACTTTGACTGGCGCAACTATGGGCGGCGCTCTCGGCTTAAAGGCTTTCGCAGTAGCGATCATCGGTGGCCTCTCTAGCGGCCTTGGCATCATTGTTGGCGGTTTGATTTTAGGAATCGTTGAGACTGCCACTGGTTTCTATGTCTCTACTGGCTATAAAGATGTGCCAGGTTTGATCTTGCTCTTGCTAGTGCTTGCATACAAACCATCCGGCCTCTTCGGTAAATCTGCGATTAAGAAAGTTTAATGATGAAATTGAAGTCTCTATTACCTCTATTAATTGCAATTGTGGGGCTGTTTTGCTTGCCCCTATTTGTTCATAATCCTTACTACATTCACTTAGCTGAAACGATTCTGATCTACGCCATTCTCTTGTTTGGTTTGGACATCGTGGTGGGTTATGTAGGCCAGGTTTCACTAGGGCACGCAGCCTTATTCGGGATTGGTTCCTATACCGCTGGTGTGCTGTTCTTCCATTTTGGACTTCCCATTTGGGCAACCCTGCCAGCTTCAGTAGTGGTGACTGCTATTTTCGGTGGCATCTTAGCGCTTCCAGCACTCAAGGTGATTGGCCCGTATCTGGCGATGGTGACCTTAGCGTTTGGAACCATTGCACAGATCTTGATTAATGAAATGACTTGGTTGACTGAAGGCCCCTTGGGCATCAAGATTCCAAAGCCAGAGCTCATGGGCGTTCCGATGACCAAGGCAGAGTATTTCTGGTTGGTATCGATCGTTCTGATCCTTGCTTTGATTGTGGTGGATCGTTTTGTGAAATCACAAATGGGTCGTGCGTTTGAGGCCTTGCGTGACAGCCCGATCGCTTGTGACTGTATGGGTGTTTCTGTATATCGCTTTAAGGTAATCGCATTTGTGATCAGTGCCGGCTTTGCTGGTTTAGCTGGTTGCTTGTATGCCTACTCCGAGCAATATATTTCTCCAAACACTTATAACAACGAACTCGCTGTTCTGTTCCTGCTCGGCATCATCATGGGTGGCCGCAAGTCACGCCTCGGTGCAGTGATTGGCGCTGCCATCATCGTGCTGTTGCCAAAACTCTTGGATGACATCAACCTGTTTCGTATTGTTGCCTCGATCATTGCGATCGTAGTGGTGGTTGGTGCTGCGATGGCCTTGTCAAAAAAGGTCACGACTCCACGCCGCGTTGCAATTCCAATCGCAGGCGTGGTTGGCTTGGCAGCATTCTCATTCTGGCTCAACAGTATTTCAGATTGGCGCCTGAGTATTTTCGGCTTCATGATTTTGTTGGTGGTCTATTACTTGCAAAACGGTATCGTTGGCTTTACTAAGAGCTTTTACCAATCTATTGCTGGTAAGACCAAAACTACTCGTGGCGATCAAGTTGAGGTAGTGGATGACTCCATTAGTTTCATCAGTACCGTTAAAAATCAAAATACAGGTGCTGAACTCCTGAAGGTGGATTCAGTGTTGATGCAGTTTGGTGGCCTGAAGGCTCTGAACAATGTGGATCTCAGCATCAAGCGTGGCACGATTCATGGTCTGATCGGTCCTAACGGTTCTGGTAAGAGCACGATGATGAACGTCTTGACCGGTATTTACGTGCCTACCGCTGGTAACGTTTTATTTTCTGGACAAAGCGTAGTCGGCCGCACTTCTTCTGACATTGCTCTTTCTGGTATTGCGCGTACTTTCCAAAACGTTCAGCTCTTCGGTGAAATGACCGCCATCCAAAATATTTTGGTTGGTTTACATCACACCTTTAAGTCCAACATGGTGGAAATTGCATTACATCTGCCGCGTTATAAGCGTGAAGAAGCTGAAGCACATGCTCGCGCAATGGCTCTACTGAAGTTCGTTGGCTTGGATGACTTGGCAAATGAAGAGGCGCGTAACTTGCCATACGGTAAGCAACGCCTCTTGGAAATTGCTCGTGCCTTGGCCTTGGATCCAGAGTTGCTCTTGTTGGATGAGCCAGCTGCTGGTTTGACAGCGCCTGACATTAAAGAACTCTTGCGAATTATTCGTAAGATCCGCGATAGCGGTATTACCTTCATCCTGATTGAGCATCACATGGATGTGGTGATGTCAGTATGCGACACCGTTTCTGTATTGGACTTCGGTCAGAAGATTGCAGAAGGTAAACCAGCTGAAGTTCAGGCAGACGAGAAGGTGATTCATGCCTACTTGGGTACTTAATCACTAGAACTATATTGAATCGGTAAATACCATGTTATCTATTAAGAATCTTGAAGCAGGCTACGGCAAAGTAAAAGTTCTGCACGGCATCAATATTGATGTTCCTAAAGGACAGGTGATTACTTTGATCGGCTCCAACGGCGCCGGCAAAACAACCACTATGCGTGCTATTACTGGGATGATCAAGCCTACTGCTGGCGAAGTGATCTTGGGCGGTGAAAAAATTGATGGTTACGACTCTCATAAAATTGCCCGCCTTGGATTAGCGCATAGCCCAGAAGGTCGTCGCGTGTTTACGACGATGTCTGTAAATGACAATCTTTTGTTAGGCGCATTCCCACGCTTTACAGGTAGCCGTCCAAAAGGCGATATCAAGAACGATCTGGAGCGCGCTCTAGAAATGTTCCCTCGCTTAAAAGAGCGTCGCAACCAGTTGGCTGGAACATTGTCAGGTGGTGAGCAACAGATGTTGGCAATGGCTCGCGCCGTGATGTTAAATCCAGAGATTATTCTCTTGGACGAGCCTTCCATGGGTCTTGCGCCAATTTTGGTTGAGGAAGTATTTAAGATTATTTCTAACCTTAAATCTCAAGGCGTGACGATGTTATTGGTTGAGCAGTTTGCTGCCGCAGCTCTGAATGTTGCTGACTATGGTTATGTGCTGGAGAACGGCAAGATTGCAACTCATGGCCCAGCCGATAAGTTGATGCATGATCCTGCTGTGAAAGCGGCTTACTTAGGTGGTGCTGGCAGTCACTAAGTCATTGCTTTTTCAGTAATGCATTAGTAAATCTTGTTTGTTAAAAAGCCCTCGATTGAGGGCTTTTTCTATTGGGGTGTAAGTAAGGCATTCGCCCAACTAGCCCTGGAGTAATGAGATCGCCTCACGAACCAGTAAGGCGCGGTAGCCCATATAGATGGCTACACCTACAAAGCCCAGCAGAAAGAGCTTAGGCACTAAAGCACCCTCAGCTACTAACTCTGAATTGAGGAGCCCGAGAGCTACAGCTAAGAAGAATATAGCGCCTAAGCCTAGGACAATCCAATTTTCATGCTGACTGACTTGCCGTGTTTGATTGGCGTAAGCCAGCACCTGAAAGCGATTGCCTTTGGAGTAGCCAGATACTGTAACCCTATCACCATTAGTGACCACCATGGGTGATGAGAATTTAGCTTCAATTGCACGATCATCTAAATTAAACGTAGAGATATAGAAGCGTTGGTAATACACCGAGGAATGGTCATGAGTAGGTTTTTCTGGATTCACATATTCCAGGAGCTCATGATTGAGATTGCTGACCGTTCCAGAAAGAGCGCTCACTGAGCTGGTTAAAAAAGAACTGGGTTTCAGAGTCATGAGTAAAGCTCCCGATATTGCGAGAGAAAAAATAAGAAGAAAGGATGGTATTGGACGTTTCACAGATTCAAAGTTAGCACACCTTTGACTAGCAGACTGATGGCAATCACTAAGGTGAAGATAGAGAAAATGAGTTGGGTATGCGGACCGCTGAGTTTTTTACCCAAGAGAAGCCCAATGAATAGCCCGCCCAATGCTGCTAGCGCAAATGGCGCAGCAAGCCAAATATTTAGGTTGCCACTGACGGCCGAGAAAATCGCTCCGCCACTAGTAATAATGGCAAGCACTCCAAGAGAGGTGGCAACAATGGATTTGATTGGTAAGTCGCTATAGCGCCTGAGGGCTGGGACGATGATAAAACCGCCGCCAACACCAAGCAAGCCAGACAGAAAGCCCGCGATGCTACCAGCGAATATTAGGGCGCGTGCGCAGGGGAGAGTCCATTGGAGCTTTCCAATAGCGGGATTGATTAGACAGGGAGGTGGTTTTCTGTTTGTCTCTGGGATGCCATTAATCTGATTGCGGGCCTCACCCAATAAGCGCATGGCTACATATAAGAGGATCAAGCTAAATAAAATCTGTAATGGGGCATTCGGAATCTTTGGAGCAAGCCAGAGTCCTATGGGCGATAACGCTAAACCAAAGATCGCCATAAAACCAGCTGCTTTATAGCGCAAAACCTTATTTCTGAGGCCCATGATCGCTCCAATACTGGAAGCTAAGGCAACGGCACATAAGGCAATTGGGGCTGCCTCTGCAATGGGTAGACCAAGGAAGAAGACTAATAAAGGGACCGATAAAATCCCGCCACCAGCACCAGTAAGGCCCATTAGGATGCCTACGAGGATGCCAAGTGCTGGGCTGATAAGGGGTGAGTAGTCCATTGCAATTTATTTTAGATTAATATAGTATATAAATATATATAATATTAATGCAATTGGGAGAATATTTTGACCATACAGCACAATGCCCTAATTAAGCACTTTTTTGATCCAGAAACTGGGACCTATACCTATGTGGTCTATGAGGGGGATGCTAGCCCCTGCATCATCATCGACTCGGTACTGAACTATGACCCTAAATCGGGCAGAACTAGCACCAAATCCGCTGATGAGGTGATTGCCTTTGTTCAGTCACATCAGCTGCAAGTGAGTTGGATTCTGGAGACTCACGCCCATGCGGATCATTTAACGGCAGCCCCCTATTTACAAAGTCGCCTAGGCGGCAAGTTAGTGATTGGCGATCACATCACGAAAGTGCAGACAGTCTTTAAGGGAGTTTTCAATCTAGATGATCGATTTCAGGTGGACGGGAAACAGTTTGATTATTTATTAAAAGAAGGCGAGTCACTCGCTTTTGGAAATCTTTCCTTGAAAGCGCTTTTTGTACCAGGTCATACCCCTGCTTGTATGGCTTATGAAATCGGAGATGCGATCTTTGTGGGTGATACCTTATTTATGCCAGATGTCGGCACAGCTCGCTGTGATTTTCCAGGTGGCGATGCAAAGATGCTCTATCGCTCCATCCAAAAGATCTTGTCATACCCTAGCCAGACCAAGCTGTATCTGTGCCATGACTACCCTCCAACTAGCCGGCCTGTCGCTTGTATGAGCACCGTTGCCGATGAGAAGGCAAATAATATTCATGTGCATGATGGCGTTACTGAAGAGCAGTTTGTACAGATGCGTACCGAACGAGATAAAACCTTAGAGATGCCCGTGCTAATTTTGCCGTCTATTCAGGTCAATATTCGGGCAGGGCATTTTCCTGAGCCAGATAGTAATGGCGTTGCCTATCTAAAAATTCCTTTAAACACACTCTGATAGGGGGATAACAATGAATATGCCGATCTCCAAAGCGGAGCTCAAGAAGATGCAGTCATCGGCAGATGATGCCTGCAAGCTAATGAAGGTCTTGTCTAACCGGGATCGCATGATGCTCTTATGTGAAATTGGACAGGCGGAAAAATGCGTTGGAGAGCTGGAGGCTGCGCTAGATTTACATCAGCCAACCCTCTCTCAGCAATTGACCGTGTTGCGCAAGGAGAATTTAGTTAAGACCCGTCGAGAGGGTAAGCAAATTTACTACTCTCTATCAAGCCAGATTGCCGTATCCGTCATGAGTTTGCTCTACAAGCATTACTGCAAGAAGTAAGAGTAATAAATCATTTAATCGTTTTTAAAGGGAGTTCAATATGAAATGTAACGTCGGTGGTATCGATCGTATTTTAAGAATCTCAGTAGGTATTGTGCTGGTCGCGCTTGCAGCTAACGGTATCGTGGGCTGGTGGGGTTGGCTCGGACTACTTCCTTTGGCTACTGGTATTTTCCGTTTCTGCCCAGCCTACCCATTGTTAGGAGTGAGTTCTTGCGGGACATCTGCTGGCGATTCTTGCTGTAAGTAAGTCTTTTTCAGCATCATCAAGGCGTATTGAGAAAAGTCACTCGATGCGCCTTATTACCATCTAAGGCAGTGGCTTTTTAACATAAACACCATGCAGTAAAAAGATGGCAAAGAATGCCAGGCCAATTACCCAGTGTGTTGTGATGACTGTATCTCGAATTTCTTCAGGGCCGTAATACAACAAGGCGCCCGATATTAATAAGGTAGTTAAAAAAGCCAACTGGCCCAGTCCACTCCATAACTTTCTTTTGGATTTCAGGCCCGCTTTAATGTGAAAAGGTAAGACTGAGCCTAAAGCCATCGTAGCTATCATGGCGGCAACCCCATGCCACATCAAAATCGAGTGGGCGCCCAGCACAGTGCGTTCAATATGAAATTCATGGCCGAGTAAGTAGGCTGTACCAGTAAGAGAGCAGCTCAACATGCCAGTTAGGACGAAAGGTCTTTGCCATGCCGGCATCTTACCGAGGCGACTAGTATTTTTCATATGGTGGGGGTGTTAGGGATTCTGATTGCTTGGGCAGAAAAATGCTTCAAGCAGGGGTGGTGGATATTTTTGGTGATGCTGATCACCTTGGTTAAGGCATCTGCATAGACGCATTCATTTGCAATGACTGAGTAAGACTCTTCAAACTCAATATGCTCATGATTAAGAGGATTTATTAAATAACTTTGCGAATTGGCATCGCGCTTTGCAAAGTAGAGGCTGCTAGTTGCAATCGCACCCGTCTGCATGCTACCAATCTGGATAAGTTCATGGGGATTAAATGGATTACGAATTTGAATATCTTGTGCGCGATCTCCAAAGACTCGTATATCGCCACCTGCATTGACTGATCCAACGCTAATCTTATGAGCTTGTAGAATTTCAATGGCCTTATCAACTGCATACCCTTTAGCGATGCCACCAAGATCAAGACAGAGTGGTAGCTGAGAGCGAACCAGATTTTCTTCAATAAAGTCTAGATCTTCAATGCCTCCGAATGAGTGATCGCCTAGACTGAAATGATTAGGCAGAAGTCCCGCTTCTACTAAGCGATGCCCAACTCCGCAATTAAATACCCCTTGAGACTGAAGATAAATCTCCTTGGAGATGGCAAGTACTCTAGCGGTCCAGGGATGAATACAAACTGGCTCTAGATAAGATCTGGCATTAATTTGGGAAAGCTCACTATCTGGATGATGAAAACCCATTAAAGACTGCACTTTTTCAATAGCCAAAAAGGCCTCGCTCAGAGCCTGAGAAGATTGCGCATCATCCTCAATCATGATTTCTACGAAGGTGCCTAAGAGCGGTTTGCAGCGAATCATTTTGCTTTTAGGGCTAAGGCCTGATTTTTCAAGGTAATGTCGTATAAGACTGCAACGCGCTTTACACCGTCGGTGAGATGCTTGCAGGAGAGGGTTGCCCCACCAATATTCTGAATATCTTGGTTGAGCTTGATTGGATCAGCCGCTGTCTTACCGATGAACTGGTTTCGCCACTGAACTTCACCTACTTCATAACCATAGGACTCTACATAGTCTAGGATCTCGATTCCAGTTACTGCGCCTGATGGACTCAGTGCAACAGCATAGGTAATCATTTCGTGTTTACCAACTACCTCATCTACGATGAACCAACTTCCATCGGCCGCTTTCCAAATTCGGTCTCCTTGAAAAGGATGGCGAATGCTAGAAGCGGAGCGCATTTTGTCTTGTAGTTCATCGGTGATGATGATGGGATTTTTAGTAAGTGATTTATTGGGTATGAGTATCTTTTGAGCTTGTTCAACTGATACATAAATCTTGGCATGCGCCACTATTGGTGTCGTGACTGCGGTTAGACCAATGATGAATAGGGGGTTGGGTTTCCAATACATAGCTTGAATTCGTTGGCTTAAGTAGGTTGTATAAATTAATTAGCTAGCAGCGCATTAGCCTGAGAGCAAAGCTCATCAAGCTCTTGATTGCTTTCGTTTAGCTGAGCTAAGGCCTCGAACATCATCAAGGCCCGTTCTCTCGCAGTTACACAGTGGGTGGACTGAAATTTAATCAGGTAAATGAGTGCTGCCATTAATAAATTTTGCTTTTCCATGGTTTCCTTAAAATGAAGACTGCGAGAGATTGTTTAGTTAAGTGGGAAACCGACTTTAACGATGAATTCATTGACTGAGTGGCTATCCCAAACGCGGGCATTGGAGCACTCCGCGGTTCCATCACCCATGCAGGTATTGCCCTTAAGCTGATAGCGCCAAGCTCCAGTGACCCACCAATTTTTTTCTGCATAGTGCAAATTGGGACCAACAAAAGTTGCCCTTTGTACTTGATTTTGTAGGTTGTAGCTAGAGTAGTCATTGTGAAAGCGAGCTTCAACACCACCTGACCACTTGGGCGCAAATCGATAGCTTGCTCCCACTAAGAAATCGAGCATTGACTCTGGGACATTGCCATTGCCGACAAACTTCAATTGCTCATTTGCCACAACTACGTTTCCAGCCAAAACTAACTTGTCATCTATGAAGTTAGATTGCAGTAGTAAACGTGCCTCTATCTCATTCTTATTCTTACCAATGGTTGGCTCTAAATAGAGTCCCACGCCTACTGGAGAGGTAACTGGATTGGTTATTCGGTAAATTGCCTCCAGTGACCCGCCTTCAATGCCACTCTTTCTGTAAGGTGAGGCTGGATTATGTGATTCCGGGACAGGTTGTCCTCCTGTGCATGAGGGGCTATCGCCACATGCCTCTGGGTTGGTGTAATTTTGATTTGCGTTGACGTAATAGGCATTGAGATAGCCGGCCAACTGAAAATCGTTAGTTACTCCATATTCCAGCTCAGAACGAGAGAACCAGGCGTTATATGACCCTGCAGCTTGCTGCTTATTCAGTTGTAAGCGCTGTTCAAACTCTAGCTTTCCTTTTGGCTGGAGATCTAGGGTGTAGATCCAACCAAATGCACCTTCACCCGCATTGGCGAAAGAGAAGTGTAGGGCTGTAGCCAGCAGGGCGGCAAACAGGGCTATTCGTTTGATAGTCAGTTTCATTGTGATTGTGGGTTGGTTGATAAAAGTAATTGATAATGATTCTCAATATACAGCAAATGAGAATTATTCTCAATTGAGAAAATGACCACATTTCTTTTGGTGTTGAGATTTACCCAGAGGGCTTGCTGAGCTTGTAAGATCCATAGTTATGGATTCGGAAGCCTTGGTGAAGCTGGTCACAATGAAGATGCCTTATGGCAAGCATGCCGGTCGCGCGCTTGCGGACTTGCCGGGTAATTATTTGGCGTGGTTTGCTCGTGAAGGATTTCCTAAGGGCGAGCTTGGTCAGCTTCTGGAGTTAATGCACACCCTAGATCACAATGGTTTGCGCGGCCTATTGGCGCCCATTCAGCGCGCCCATGGAGTTCCTGCTCGTACGCGCGAATACTAGGTTTATTTAGAGCGCACTATCGCTGTCACGCGATTCCGCTCGTAACTCACATTAGGTGAATCTGGTGGACTGCTTTGGGAAAGGGTGACCTGCATTGAGCTTTGCGCTTGAATCTCTTGCGCTAGGTTTTGAGCCAATTTGAGATTGCGGTCATATTGAATCTCGATACTAGCTACTCTTCCCGCCTTAATATTGGAGATGATTGCTGCCACCTTCTCAGGTGAGTATTGATCAAAAAACACGGGATACCAAGCGCCTATTAATTGCCTTGGCTCAGTTGCACCCTTTTCAACGGGTTTGCTGAGCTTACTTTCGCCGATATCTGTAGGTAAGCGAAAGTCGATGCCAGTTTTCTGAACTAGTTCTGCGTAAGAGATCGGTGGGCTCATTTGTGCATCATCGGTGTTCTCAACCCAATAAGCCCAGGCCAGGTTTTTATTAGGGTCATAGATCAGCTTATAGAGATGGCTCGGAATGGTGACCCTACTTTTGCCAATGCTGCCCGCATGACCAACTGATCCAGTAAAGACATAGACGTCGCCCTGAGCGCGCTTGATATACATCCTAGTGGGCTCTTCAACCCGTTTTGCCCAGATACCCTGATTGTTTTGCCTGGCCTGCGGCATCATATTTGCCAGGGAGAATGACTGTGCCATGCCCCGTTCGCGGGTCATATCGCCAGCCGGTACGTTGTGCCCACGGTCATACCCACTGCCGCGATAGTCTGTCAGGAGAGCCCGCTCATTCCAAGGTAGTCTGGCTTCTTCATAAAACTGATTGGTGCGACGAGGATGGGGCGCTTGAAGTTGCTCGCCATTTAATCGTTCAACTGTATAGATCGGTTTTTTATCTGAAGGTGAGTAGTAGATCGCGAAATCATCAAAGCAAAGATCCCGCCCCAGCTGAGTTGTACTGGGGACTTGCTGGGCTGGGAATAGATCTTTGCATTGATCAAAGAAAGCAAAGGCACTCGACGCCAGCCAGAGGGTACTTAATAGGAGTAGCTTAGCCAGTGATTTCATTGGGTGTCAGTGTAATGAGTGGCACCCAGTGAAAGTAAAATTTTTGCTCTTTTTGGGTAAGTGAGTTAGCTCTAGAGCTAGTACTTATCAGGGTTTTAGAGTCTTTTACTGATTTCTTATATTGCATCATCAAGCACAAATAGCATTGGAGTTAGGGTTGGTAGCGTTACTTGAAATAACACTACCAGTAGAAAATCTAGCAACACAAAATACTAGATGTATGGGTTGAGGACTCCTTGTGAAGTTCAAAAAAGGTAAAAAAGTTGGATTTTGAGCACTTTTTTATTATATGAAATAAGTCCTCACTAACTTCTTTAAGTTATTGAAATTAAAGGGAAAAATATCAAAACTGGGGGAATACCTAGGGATCATCCTTATTTCAAGACCTATAAGTTATGGAAATCCAGTTCTTTATTCTTGACTTGATATAAGAACCTTCTTAGGATGACCCATGTTTATTACTTATTGCATCGCAACATAAATCTGAACTTTGATTTTTGGTGTGCCGCAAGACCATGAATGATTAAATGTTTTTCTGCCAATTCGAGTGACTTACAACTAGCGCCAGCCACAACGGCGAGCGCGAAAGAGTTGTTAGCCCATGCTCTATCTCCAGTGTACCGGGTGATGAATGGTTTATTGATCGTGACAGTTTTCATGATCGTGGGACTCTGGCTTTCCGGCAATGGAACTCAAGCAGGTGCATTTGATTTAGCTCGCATCTTAGTTCCAGATGAAGCGCGGCATATAGTTTGGCAAAACGGTTTTGGAATGCTCGATCAGTATCAAGAGGAGACTCCAAAGGCGCAGGCTGATAAGGAGATCGCTAATGTGATCTACGGAAAAGCTTCGAACAGTCCTCATAGTGGCTTAACTAGCGCCAAGCAGCAAACTGTCGCCCTCTTGATGCCTTCGGTAGCCCATGCCCAGGTCAAGCCGATTTCACACTTGTCGGATCGCATCCCAACCTCAAAAATTGACCCTCAAGCGCTCGATTCGAAGTTGATGGTGTCTATTCAGAACCAACGGGCTGTTGCTGACTTCTTCGAGAAAAAATACAACTTGGATCGTGCCAAGATTGAAGAATACGTCTCCAATACTGTGTTGATCGCGAAAGAGGTCAACATTGACCCCGTCTTGTTGTTGGCTGTGATTTCAGTAGAGTCAAACTTTAATCCACTGACCAAAAGTCATGCTGGCGCTGAAGGTTTGATGCAGGTGATGACTGCTATCCATAAAGATAAATATGCTTTGTACGGTGGCACTACAGATGCTGTTAAGCCTGAAGTGAACATTCGGGTAGGTGCTTATATTCTGAAATACCTGATTGCCACTAGTGGCTCATTGCGCAATGGCTTGAAATATTATGTGGGCGCTGCAAACGCTGAAAACGATGGTGGCTATACCGATAAGGTGATGGCGGAAAGAAATCGTTTGATTGGTTTGTGTCAGCCAGCGACGCAAAATAAATTAACCCTGAATGGTAAAGATTTGCGTTCGTAAGATCTGCAGCAGTACTCTGGGAAAAATAAAGGCCACTCATTGAGTGGCCTTATTGCTTGCAGATGGAGCTACGGAATTAATTCACTCCATGTAGTTCTACGTCAAATACCAATGTTGCATTTGGGGGAATTACGCCACCAGCACCACGTGCGCCATAGCCCATTTCAGAGGGGATGATGAGAGTACGCTTGCCACCAATCTTCATGCCTTGTACGCCCTGATCCCAGCCCTTAATGACATGACCAGCACCCAAAGGAAAGCTGAACAGTTGACCGCGGTCTAGCGAGCTATCAAACTTTTGCCCTTTATGATCGGGCGCCTTCTCGTCAAACAACCACCCGGTGTAATGCACGTCTACATGATTACCGGCAGTAGCTTCCTTGCCATCACCAACAACGGTATCTATTTTTTGGAGTTCGCTCACGTTTATCTTCCTCTTTGGCTGAAATTGAGGGGCTAGTATATTCTGAGCGTAATCTTTTTGTTCGAGCAAACCAACATGACAAACTTCTGGCCCCATTCTGCGTATAAAACCCTTTCGGTGGGGTCTGATAAGCAATTGCTCGTGACAGATGATTTTCTGCGTGCTTACTTGTCGCGTCCAGAATTAAACCTCGTCCCTGAATCCTGTGATGTAGAGCGTGCCTTACATCAGCGTTTAAACGAGAATCCTCGGGCAGTCATTGCCGATCAAGAAATTACCGCAATGGCAGATCCCGATATTCAGGTGAACTATCAAGTTTGGCTTAGGTATCGAGCTAAGTTATTGGCAGCCAGCTCTTTGGAAAATTTTTATATGAGCTTATTTAAAGGTGATGGCGTAGATGTGCCACCTTTATTTATCTCTCAGTTGGCTCAAATCTTCATCCGGCACATCTTGGGCGAAGATTGCCACCCCTTAGATGCGCGCATGGGTGAGCTCTTCTTTCGGGTTCAGAAGATCACCGTGCTAGAGGACAGTGTTGTGATGGGCGCGGACGATGAGGTGGTTACTCGCAATGCGCAGGCAGGGGAGACCGGCAACATCATGGATCTGCTCAAGGGGAAGTCGATGTCCATGCGATCAATCGATTTGGATGTGTTGCATGAGGAAAATGCCGATCTCTATTGGGATAAGAGCGAGGATCATGACTTTGCAGTGCAACTGAACTTTGGTCAGCCCCCCATCAATCATTTTTGTCGCGTCCTTGAAAAATGGGTGCAGCACTTTTTAGGTGCTCAGGTACGCATTACCCCAATGCAGCAAATCACTGACCCTAAATGGTCTTGGCATGTTGGTCTAGATGCTGCTGCGACCGATATTTTGAATAAGCTGTACAACAAAGAACCAGTGGACACTGACGAACTTGAGAAAGTGATTTGTTTATTCCGTCTGGACTTTATTGATGAGGCTGCCCTTACTCAATCTCAGGCCGGTAAGCCGGTGTACCTAGGCATTGCTATGAATGATGAAAAGCAATTAAAGCTTAAGCCACAAAACCTACTCTTTAATCTACCCTTGGCTAAAGTTTCCTAAGCGGTAGAGGAGGCGCTACTCTTCTTGCGATTAGCGCTAAGCCAAATCAAAGCACCTGCTGTGACTGCTACGGGAAGCAGCGATCCCAGATTCAGAATATTCCAGCCCTGTGAGGTAATGAGGGCGCCAGAGCCGAAGGAGGTAAAGGCCATGGTTCCAAAGACGAAGAAGTTAATGGCAGCCTGAGCCTTATCGCGCTCTTCGGGTCGGTAGGCTGTCATCGCTAGGGAGGTCGAGCCGGTAAATAAAAAGTTCCAGCCAACACCCAATAAAAATAGTGCAATTAAGAATTGATGAAAGTCGACACCAGTTAAGGCTATCGCAATGCAGAGAAGATTCAGGGCGACACCGACACCCATGATCTTGAGTGTGCCAAAGCGCTGAATCAGTGAGCCAGTAAAAAATCCTGGCGCGAACATACCAATCACATGCCATTCCAATACCAGCGCCGTGTCAGAAAAAGGTAGCCCGCAAATTTGCATGGCAAGCGGAGTAGCTGCCATCAGGAGATTCATGACACCATAGCCCAGAGAGGCGCCGATCACGGCAACCATAAAAACAGGTTGCTGCAAGATGGTTTTGAGACCCCTGCCATCCGAAAGCGAGTGTTGGGTTTTGAATTCTTCTGGAAAATGGATGAACTGCATCACGATGACGCCGATAAAGCCGGCTATCGAGAGGGTCAGGTAAGCCCCCAAGAATGCCGTATCAAAGAAATCCTTGGTCCACGAAGCCAGGTTGGGTCCAATGACGGCCCCAAGGATTCCACCAGCTAATACCCAAGAAACCGCCTTATCTCTTTGGCTGGCAACTGTCAGCTCAGCCGCCGCAAATCGGTAGAGTTGTCCATTAGCGCTGTAGTAGCCCGCGATAAAGGTGCCGAGTACCAGAAGCCAGAAGTTTTTGGAGATAGCGGCATACGCGCACAGAAGCGCTGAAAACACGGCCACCAAGAGACCCAGCTGAAAAGAAATCTTCCTACCAAAGTAATTTTGGGTTTTAGCCACAATCGAGGTTGAGAAGGCGCCCCCTACAACATAGCCCATTACGGGCAAGGTAGCCATCCAGGCTACTGGACTTAGACTGAGCCCAACTAGGCCATTAATGGCTATGAAGGTCACATTATTGGTTAAAAACAAGCCCTGGCAGAGAATCAACAGTACGAGGTTTTTGTTCAGTAAGGGGTGCTTGTTGCTCATGTATTGCAGTTTACGTTGTAAGTAGATGGAAGATTGGCTTGGTGGATTCCCTTAGATTGACTGACTTCAGCCAATTTGGTGCCTAAAACCCCTTAAATTACTAGGGTCGATGATTTAAAATAGTCGTCTCGGTCCAGTGCGTGAAATTACACCCAAGTCAGCCAAAAGCGTCTGAAGTGTTGCGTGCGGAATGCGGGAGTGGTTCGGTATAAGGCCGAGCCCTAATATTTATCCATATCGAGGAAACATCAATGGCTTCAGAGAAATCAAAGATCATTTACACGCTGACAGACGAAGCACCCTTGTTGGCGACCTGTGCATTTTTGCCAATCATCCGTACTTTTACAGCGCCAGCTGGAGTGCAGGTTGTAGAGAGCGACATTTCTGTTGCGGCACGTATCTTGTCGGAGTTCTCTGATTGCTTAACTGCTGAGCAGAAAGTGCCTGATAATTTGGCTGAGTTAGGTCGCATGACTTTATTGCCTGATACCAACATCATCAAGTTGCCTAATATCAGCGCTTCAGTACCTCAGTTGCTTGCTGCGATTAAAGAATTGCAGTCTAAGGGTTACAAGATCCCTGATTTTCCAGAAGATCCTAAGGACGATGCTGAAAAATCGATTCGTACTCGTTATTCCAAATGTTTGGGTAGCGCCGTAAACCCCGTTTTACGCGAAGGTAACTCTGATCGCCGTGCGCCAAATGCAGTAAAGCGTTATGCCCGCAAGAATCCGCATTCTATGGGTGAGTGGAGCCAAGCTTCCCGTACCCACGTATCTCATATGCACGGTGGTGACTTCTACGCAGGTGAGAAGTCCATGACCATGACCAAGGCATGTGATGTGAAGATGGATTTGGTAACGAAGAGCGGTAAGACTATTGTGCTTAAGCCAAAAGTCTCTTTACTTGCTGGTGAGATTATTGACAGCATGTACATGAGCAAAAAAGCGCTGTGTGAGTTCTACGAAAAAGAAATTGAAGATGCTTATAAGACAGGCATGATGTTGTCATTGCACGTCAAGGCAACCATGATGAAGGTGTCACACCCAATCGTGTTCGGTCACGCTGTAAAGATTTTCTACAAAGATGCATTTGAGAAGCATGCTAAATTGTTTGATGAGTTGGGTGTGAATCCAAACAACGGTATGAGCAGCTTGTATGACAAGATCAAAACTTTGCCAGAATCCAAGCGCGAAGAAATCATTCAAGATTTGCACGCTTGTCACGAGCACCGTCCAGCATTGGCGATGGTGGACTCCGCCAAAGGCATTACCAACCTGCATTCACCAAGCGATGTAATCGTGGATGCCTCTATGCCAGCGATGATTCGGGTTGGCGGCAAGATGTGGGGTGCGGATGGTCGTTTGCATGACACTAAGGCAGTCATTCCAGAAAGTACCTTTGCCCGTATTTACCAAGAGATGATTAACTTCTGCAAAACTCACGGCAACTTTGATCCAAAAACCATGGGTACAGTGCCCAATGTGGGCTTGATGGCTCAGCAGGCTGAAGAGTACGGTTCACATGACAAGACTTTTGAGATTCCAGAGGCTGGCGTAGCCCGCATCGTTGCGGATGACGGCACAGTACTGCTGGAGCAGAATGTTGAAGAGGGCGATATCTGGCGTATGTGTCAGGTTAAAGATGCGCCGATTCGTGACTGGGTTAAGTTGGCGGTAAACCGTGCGCGTTTATCTAATACCCCAGCAGTATTTTGGTTGGATGAGTACCGTCCACACGAAGCTGAGTTGATCAAGAAGGTGCAAACCTATTTGAAAGATTACGACTTAACAGGTGTAGATATTCAGATCATGTCTCAGACTCGTGCGATGCGATTCACGCTAGAGCGCGTGATTCGTGGAAAAGATACGATTTCTGTGACAGGTAATATTTTGCGTGACTACCTCACTGACTTGTTCCCGATTATGGAGCTCGGTACTAGTGCCAAGATGTTGTCTATCGTGCCTTTGATGGCGGGTGGCGGCCTCTTTGAAACTGGCGCAGGCGGCTCCGCTCCCAAGCACGTTCAACAATTAGTTGAGGAGAATCATTTACGTTGGGATTCCCTTGGTGAGTTCTTGGCCTTGGCTGTTTCTCTGGAAGATATCGGCGATAAAACCGGCAATCAAAAAGTGAAGATTTTGGCCCGCACTCTAGATGAGGCAACTGGTACATTGTTGGATAACAATAAGTCACCATCACCACGTACTGGTGAGTTGGATAACCGCGGTAGCCAGTTCTATTTAGCAATGTACTGGGCTCAAGCTTTAGCTGCGCAAACCGAAGACAAAGAATTGCAAGCTCACTTTGCTCCGATTGCCAAAGCTTTGACGGACAACGAGCAAAAAATTGTTGCCGAGTTCAAAGCGGTACAAGGTAAGCCAGTAGACATTGGCGGCTACTTTATGCCTGATCAAGCAAAGTTCAAAGCGGTGATGTGTCCAAGCGCCACGCTCAATGACATCTTGAAAACAGCTTCAGCAGCTTAAGTTCAGCTGGTCTCACAAAAAAGGCAAACCAGACGGTTTGCCTTTTTTCTTAAGCGCTCCTGTATTGGCAAAGTTTTAAGTAACTTTCAAACTAGAGTGCCTGAGTATTCATGTATTGATCTTCTCGATAAGTGCTGACCCATTGTGGTCTGTACACGAGCAGGATAGCTAGCAGCATTCCAGAGAGTGACCCTTCCATAAAGGATAGGATAAGCAAGCCTAAAAACCAGCCCAAAGGATCGGTTGTTCCAAAAGAGGTCATTTGAAATATCTGCTGTATGCAGAAGATTAATAGCCCCGTTAGAAAGGTGCTGATGAAAGCAGCTAAATAGCCGTTACCCAAAATAAGAATAAATAAATGTTTTGGTAGGAGTCTTTGAACAGCCTTGATGACGCCAAAAGCAATGAGTGCAGGAACAATGCTTACTAAAACGTAATGTCTTGAAGCTTCCACTAAATCGCCGCTGATGCCAAATACCCCAATTAAGGCGACTATGAACAGCAGGGTAATGGCGCTCCAGAATCCGAATAAGGCAACCAAGAGTGAGGCTCCAAAAAAGTGAAAGGAGAGATCGATTAAGTTATCGATATTGCTACTGGGAAGATGGGCGCGAATATTCCAGGCGAGGGCCAGCAGCAAGATGCAGGAGATGAAGATGTTTCTGAGGCGTGGTTGTAGTAAGACGCCATGACGGCTTTTAAAAATACCTAACAAGAAAATGGCGGTAGCAGACAAAATCCAAGCCATATCAGCCTCATATAGGGGATAAAGACTTGATTTAACTGGTTTCTTTGCCACTGTGCTATTGGATTTAACCCTATTGCCTAGATAGAGGTTCAGCAATAAATCCCTAGGCGTAGGAGAATGAACATTATTCATCATGCAGCCTGGCATCCATCAAAGAGATATTGATATGTATACAAATGACTCAAAGCAGCTTTCTCAGGAAATCACCCCCAAGGCAGTTTTTGAGGGGCGCCGTGACTTAATTAAAAGTGCTGCTGCCGGAGCATTTGGTCTGGCACTCGCGCCTTGGTTCTCACGCGAGGCGCTGGCAAATAATTCTCAAAAGTTACTCGCGACACCAAATCCAAACTTTATCCTCAAAGAGGAATCGACTAGTTACAAATACGTGACTGGCTATAACAACTTCTATGAGTTTGGTACGGATAAATCAGATCCCGCTGCTTATGCGGAGAGTTTGCAAACGCGGCCATGGACCGTCACTATTGAGGGCTTGGTTAAAAAGCCCATGACCTTGGATATAGACGCATTACTCAAGCTCGCTCCGATGGAGGAGCGCATCTATCGCATGCGCTGTGTTGAGGGATGGTCAATGGTCATTCCGTGGGATGGTTATTCCTTATCTAAGTTACTTAATCAGGTTCAGCCTTTAGGCTCCGCCAAATATGTTGAATTTATTTCCCTGGCGGATCGTAAGCAAATGCCCGGCCTTAAGAGTCAGGTTATTGATTGGCCTTATCGCGAAGGCCTGCGCTTGGATGAGGCAATGAACCCCTTAACTTTACTGACCTTCGGCCTTTATGGAGAGACGCTACCAAAGCAAAATGGAGCGCCCGTTCGGATTGTGGTGCCCTGGAAGTATGGTTTTAAGAGCGCTAAATCCATTGTCAAAATTCGTTTGACAGAAGAAATGCCTAAGACTAGCTGGAGCCAGTTCGATGCAAGGGAATATGGGTTTTACTCCAATGTGAATCCTTTGGTAGATCACCCACGCTGGAGTCAGGCTACCGAGCGTCGCATTGGGGATCCTAAAGGCGTCTTTGCTCCCAAAATGAAAACCCAAATGTTTAATGGCTATGGCGATCAAGTGGCGAGCATGTATTCTGGGATGGATCTGAAGAAATTTTATTGATGCTAAGTGATAAGTAAAGTTTGATGAAGTTATTGATTTTTCTGCTAGCGCTCTTGCCTTTGGATCGCTTGATTTTCTTAGGTTTTACTGATGGCCTGGGTGCCAATCCCATTGAATTTATTACGCGTTCAACGGGGACATGGGCGCTAGTCTTCTTATGTTTGACGCTAGCGATGACGCCATTACGTTTGCTGACAAGTTCAACGTCGTGGATTCGGTATCGCAGAATGTTGGGTTTATTTAGCTTCTTCTATGCATCTTTACATTTTGCAATCTGGCTTTGGCTAGATCAGGATTTTGATTTAGCTGAAATGCTGAAGGATGTGCTGAAGCGGCCATTTATTACGATGGGCTTTATCAGTTTTGTTTTGCTGATTCCTTTGGCCTTAAGTTCTACCCATTGGGCGCAAAGAAAACTGGGTCGTCGTTGGGCGCAATTGCATCGGCTGATCTATCTCATTGCCTGTACTGTCATCCTGCATTATTGGTGGCATAAGGCGGGAAAGAACGATCTGGATACCGTGACAATCTACGCAGTCGTTTTGCTATTGCTGTTATGTTGTAGGATTCCTTATATCCGCAAGCTTTTGGGCAAGCGATCTACCATTTAATACCACCCCTCCTATGACTCTGTTTTCATATCCTCGCGCTTCATTGATTTCTATCTCGGGCTTCATACTGATTGCTGTTGGTTCTTCGCAAGCCATGGCCCAACAAGGCGACCAGAGTGTGAAGACTATTGCGGCTTTGGACGTCCCTCGCTATCTGGGTACCTGGTATGAGATTGCGAAATTCCCAAACTGGTTTCAGAAGAAATGTGTTTCTAATACCAAGGCCGTTTATACCGCTAAGTCTGATGGAAATCTTCGGGTGCTAAATAGCTGTAAAACTGCTGGTGGAGAGACTTCAGAAGCAGAGGGCTTAGCTCGCCAAATCGGTGCAAAGGATTCGCCAAAATTAGAAGTGCGCTTTGCCCCAGAGTGGCTTTCCTTTCTCCCGTTAGTATGGGGTGATTACTGGGTGATTGATTTAGATCCGCAATATCAGGTAGCGGCCGTGAGTGATCCAAGAAGGGAATATCTCTGGGTCTTATCCAGAACGCCCCAGCTTGATCCTCAAGTCTATGCTGATTTACTGCAGCGCTTGAAGCAGCAGCAATTTGATATTCAAAAGCTTGAACTCACTTCTCAGAAAAATTAACGTGCCTGAAAAGCGTATTGGCAATTACTTGCTCCCACCCGGAATCGATATCTTCGAGCGTGGGTGGTTATCGGCGAATAATATTTTGCTTTACTGTGATGCGGATGTTTCGCTTGTCGACACTGGCTACTGCGCTCATCAGCAGATGACTGTGAACTTGGTTACGAATGCGCTTGAGCAGCATCAATTAACAGGTCTTAATAAAGTGGTGAATACCCATCTGCATTCGGATCATTGTGGTGGCAATGCTGCGCTATCCACAATATTTGATAGCGAGATATGGATACCAGAAGCCGAGGCAATTGCAGTGCAGGACTGGGATGAAAATTTACTCAGTTTCCAGCAGCTGGGACAAGAGTGTCCGCGCTTTATGCATCAAGCCCTCTTGGTGCCCGGTGAAGAAATTGTCTTGGGCCCTTATCGCTGGCAAATTCTAGCGGCCCCTGGCCACGACAACCATTCCATCATGTTGTATCAAGAGCAACATCAAATCTTAATATCGGCTGATGCGCTATGGGAGGAAGGTTTTGGTGTCATCTTTCCCGAGCTCTGGGGTGAGGCTGGTTTTGAGGGGGTAGCGCAGACGCTGGAGCTGATTGAGGGGCTCTCAGTAGCCTTAGTCATTCCGGGGCATGGCAAGCCTTTTACAGAGGTAAAGACGTCGATCGAGACTGCGAAATCCCGACTTGATTACCTTTCAAGTGATGCCGATCGTAATGCCCGTCATGGCGCTAAGGTACTTCTAAAGTACAAGTTGTTGGAATGGCAAAGTCAGGAGATGGCAAAGGTCAATCAGTGGATTTTAGGTACGCCAGCACTGGAAAGTATCCGGCAGCAAATGAATCTCAGCGATGAAGATTTTCAAGGCTGGTTAGTGCAGGCTCTAGTGAAGTCGAAAGCTGCTGTTATTGAACAGGGTATGCTGGTTAATCTGGATTAACAGTTCAACAAGCGTTTAATATTCATTACCAATATATTTAAATAAAAGAACAAAGAGCATATGGAACATACAGTTTTAGTAACCGGCGCTACAGCTGGCTTTGGAGAAGCAACCGCAAGACGTTTTCTGGCAAATGGCCATAAAGTCATTGCTTTAGGAAGAAGGATCGAGCGCTTGGAGGCTCTGAAAGCATCACTTCCTGCAGAGCAGCAGAAAAAGTTACTGAACTTAGCCGTTGATGTTTGCGATAGCACGAAGGTCGATAGTCTTGCGGCTGCCTTGCCTGCTGAGTTTGCCAAGGTGACAGTACTAGTCAATAACGCTGGATTGGCTTTAGGGTTAGAGCTAGCGCATCAAGCGTTGCTCTCGGACTGGGACCAGATGATTGATACTAATATTAAGGGTCTAGTTCATATGACGCGCGCTTTCTTGCCTGGAATGGTGGAGCGCAACTGTGGGCATGTCATCAACATTGGCTCGGTAGCGGGTTCCTATGCTTATCCTGGTAGTAATGTGTATGGCTCCACCAAAGCATTTGTAAATCAATTTAGCTTGAACTTGCGAGCTGATTTGGCAGCAACATCATTACGGGTAAGTTGTATAGAGCCTGGATTGAGCTCTGGTACTGAATACTCCAATGTACGCTTTAAGGGCGATGACGAAAAAGTGGAGAAGGTATATGAGGGCGTCCAAGCACTGAGTCCGCATGATATTGCTGAGGCTATTTATTGGGCTGCAACTCTGCCTAGTCACGTCAACATTAATGTCATGGAGCTGATGCCAGTTCAGCAGTCATTTGGCGGAACCGTAATTAATCGAAACGCCTTGAAGAATTAAGGCCGCCAGCGATAAAACTTGGGATAGACGCGAATCACTACCGGCCCGTCAAAGTCCCAGGATTTACAAGTTCCTAAATAGAGTGGCGGCTTGTTGTCATCCGGATCAAAGAGCGCTCCAGGAATAGCTTGAAAAGCAGCGGTAGCAATATTGCTTAGGAGCTCTCGTAAGTGCGTGCATCCCTTAATTCCGCCAAGGTGTTCATTGATGGTTTTACGCCAACCTTTGCCAATTTGCGCTCCAATGAGCGCATCCATCGGAGGTATGACTTGAGGACACTCTGGGTGAGGGTGACTATCCATTGTTACCTCAATAGCTTGAATTACCAATTGCCTATCGACAGTAATGCGAGCCCACATATCGTGGAAAGCCTCGCCTGGTTCCCAAGTTTTATCTCCAGTAACAAAGGGATTAAATTTAAAATCTCGTAAATGGGCTTCAATATCCCATAGGCCATCCTCTCGGGCGTAGCCCTGAAAAGTAATTTCACGGGTATGGAGGGGATTTCTAGGTACTGGGGTAGAGAGCATGGCGGTAGACAGTAAGAAACAATGTGACGGTATATGTCAATCATAACGGCTTCAATTCACGGTCACTTAGTAGACCGGCTTTGTAGTATTCTCGGCAACATATGGCCAAACCGATCTCTCTCGAAAAAATATTATTTAGCCAAGGATTTGGCACCAGGCGCTATTGCAGCGATTTAGTCCATGCTGACCTAGTCAAGGTCAATGGTGTTTTGGCGGAAGATCCAGAGCAGCGAATTTCTACGGAGTCTTTGATGCTCAATGTAGAGGGTAAGGACTGGGAATTTCATGAAAAGGCCTATATTGCCTTTAATAAACCCCCTAACTATGAGTGCTCCCACAAGACTACGCATCATCCAAGTGTCTATAGCTTATTGCCTAAGCCTTTTGTAGAGCGGGGTTTGCAATGCGTTGGGCGTCTAGATTTTGATACGACAGGCTTAATTTTGATTTCAGATGATGGTCAATTTATTCATAAGATGACCACTCCAAAGAAAAATATTGGCAAGGTATATGAAATCACTACTCCTGAGCCTATCACTCAAAAACAGATCGAGCACTTGCTAAATGGGGTTGTGCTGGACGATGATCCAAAACCCTGTTTTGCCACAGCATGCAAGCAGCTGAGCGAGCATGTATTGGCAATGACTATTGTTGAGGGTCGCTACCATCAGGTGAAGCGGATGATGGCTGCAGTGGGTAATCATGTTGCCAAACTGCACCGTAGCGAAATTGGTCAATACGCCATGCCTACTGATTTGGCTGAGGGTGAGTGGCGCTGGCTTTACCCAGCAGATTTACAAAACTTATCTAAAAGTGTGGATGCCCCCATTGTCAAAACCTAAACTACTTTCAAACGATTTTGATTTTACAAAGATGTTGCCCGAATGGCAGGTGAATCAGAGTTCTCAAGAATTAGTGCGAGTCTTTGAATTTAAAGATTTTAAGAGCGCCTTTGAGTTCATGACGCTTTGTGCAAACTTGGCTGAGGAGTTAGATCATCACCCAGATTGGTCTAATGCTTGGAATAAGGTATCAGTGCGCTTGAGTACCCATTCAATGAAGGCTTTAACTGAGTTGGATATTGCCATGGCAAGTGCCATGGATCAATATGCCCTTCAAGTATTGGGTTAACTCCTTTTACTGGACTTCCTCATCCTCTTCATCTTCCGAGGTAATGCTCATGAGGATGGTTGCTAATAGACCATAAACAACTTCAGTAGCGATCATGCCATCTTCATCAAGCTCATCAATCAGATCATTCAAGCAATCTTCTGTCGGCTCATTTAAGAGTGTCATGGCGCATTCGCACCCATAGTCAAAATCTTCGTCGTTTTGGGTTTGAGTGTCGTTTGTCATAGGAATCCTTTAAGTGATGCTGCAGAATAGCAAATAAAGCCTCACTAGCCCAGCTCTATTATTTCAGTAGTGCAAGAACTTCTTTGAAGACTGGATTTTGCGCACTCTTTAGCCACTCAAATCCCAGCATTTCTGCAGTAATCAGTCTAGCCCCGGCAACTTGCAGTCGTTCAAGAGCAATTTGCTTATCGAGCGCTCGGCGTGAGCCAACCCCATCTACTATCACTGAAACATCGTAACCTTCTTCTATAAGTTTGAGCGCTGTTTGCATTAAGCAGACGTGCGTCTCGCATCCCATCAGAATGCATTGCTGGCGATTACTGGGGATTGCTGCAGTGAGGCCGTCGGCACAGGCATTGAAATACTCTTTGCGAATTGTTTTACTGCAAAAGGATTTAATAGGCTCAATATTGCTCCCTAGGCTAATTGGGCTTTGCTCAGTGCCGATAATCGGAATCTCGAGCAGTTGGGCAATCTTGGCAGTGCGGATGCAGAGATTCAGGATTGCCTCACCTTGATCAATTGCCGGCATAAGGCGTCCTTGCAAGTCGATCAAGATCAAGATTGATGACTCAGAATGAATTTGATTGGATGTGTTCATCGCTATTGAGTTCACAATAAGAGGCTGACAGTTTTAAAGTCGGGATCATCGTTGAGGTTGGTGATCTCAAAGCCCAGATCTGAAACCAGGTGCAACATTTTAAGGTTCTTGCTTAAAACATATCCGAGCATTTCTTGTAACCCATTTTCTTTTGCATGCGCAATCAGGTCAAGCATCAAATGCGTGCCAATTCCATGCGCTGTATGACTATCGCTCACGCTGAGAGAGAACTCGCAAATGCTTTGATTGGGTGGGGTCACATAACGTGCAATACCAACAATCTCTTCGGCAGCATTTTGACTTTGAATCACTGCAACTAGCGCCATTTCTGTTGTGTAGTCTAGGTGCAGGATGTCATCTAGGAAATCATCTGGCAACTTCGAGATTGCGTGGGCAAAGCGGAGGTAGCGGCTCTCAGGGGAGAGGTGGTTGAACAGCTCAACAATGCGATCTCGATCATCTGCTTGAATAGGCCGAATAAGGTAGTGCCCTCCATCGTCAAGCGCATAAGTCTTATTGGAAAATGAAATCGGTTTCTTCATGAACTGGAGATGGGCAAGGTTCGATACCTTAGGATACCTTTTTATATGGGCTCTCGGAGTCTTTTGGACCTAAAATAAGCTTCCACCCTATCGCACTTGGTAATTCCCTCATGATTTCTTTGGTTCAGGCCTTTAACGACCACTCTTTAACCTTCTTCGTGTTGGCGACTATTAGCGTCCTTATTGTGGGGATCTCTAAAAGTGGATTTGGTGCTGGCCTGGGCGTATTGTCGCTACCGCTGATGGCAAGTCAATCAAGTATTAATGAAGCCTTGGCTATCTTATTGCCACTCTTGATTGCAATTGACTTGGTAGGGTTGCGACGTTTTTTAAGAAATGCTGATTGGCGAATCTTGAAGTTGATCTTATTGCCTGCTGCATTCGGGATGCTTTTGGGTTGCCTCTTCTTTTCTGCCATCACACCCAAAATTCTATCGCTCTCTATCGGTATTTTTACTTTACTTTTCTTAATCCAAAGTTTAGTAATGTCACGCTTAAATTTGAATGAAGCTAAGCCATTCCCGTGGCTTGGAAGATTGATGGGGGGCGTTTCAGGTTTTACTTCTTTTGTTGCTCATATCGGGGGGCCACCGATTACGATCTATATGTTGAGAGAAAAGGTCTCACCGATAGTCTATACATCAACATTAGGCATATTTTTTACTTTGATCAATTTTGGGAAATTGCTTCCCTACGCCTATCTTGATTTGCTCAATTTTAATCAGCTAGCCACTTCTATTCTGTTCTTGCCTTTGGTGCCAGTGGGGGTGTATTTGGGCTTTTATTTAGCCAAAAAGATTTCAGCTAAGTGGTACTACATCGTTGTCCAATTTTTCTTATTGGTCGCCAGTATTAAATTAATTGCTGATGGCTTGCTTGCCTAAGTACAACCCAGAAAGAGTTATGAATAAGCCCATTCAGTTCAAAGTGATTCTGATGCTCGGAATTAGTTGCAGTGTTGCGCTCTCAATGACTGCTATTGCGCAGACTTTTTCACCCTACACTCCTGCGCAAATACAGGAATTTAATAATCAAGCTATTGCGCCAATGGAGACCCCTGCGGGCCCGGTTTACATGGAAGCGCCGCCCGTCAGTCAGAAGCCTAAGGTCCCGCTGGATGCTCGCTATGTCAAGAATCCAGAGGGTGAAGAGCAGGCCGAAGCCCAAGGCGCTGAATCAGCTGCGCCATTTGAACCAATCCCTGCAACCTTCACTTTTTAGTGATGGCTTGCTGTTAATATTGCCTCTACATTTTAGAAAAGAGTTATAGATGAACTTACATTCCATTCGTTTTCTTGCAAGCGCTGTAATAGCCCTAGGCTTTGTAACAGCTGCACATTCCCAGAATTCATTGCCGGTCAATGCGGCTGCCTCCGTTAATGGAGTCGTGATTTCTAATGATGCTGTTGAGCAAGGCATTCAAGCGGCATTGTCTCAGGGCCAAAAAGATTCTCCTGAACTTCGTAAAGCAGTCCTAGGAAAAATGATTGAAATTTCCCTCTTATCGCAACAGGCTGATAAAGATGGACTTGCCAATTCTGATAGAGCTAATAGTCAGTTGGCTTTGATTCGTCAAAACTATTTAGCAGACTTAGAGCTCTCAACTTATATGTCTAAAAATCCTGTGAGTGACGCTGATGTCGAGGCGGAGTACAACCGCGAGATTGCCTCTCTAGGATCTCAAGGCATGATTGTGGAATATAAAGTTAGTGATATCGCAGTTGCTACTGAGGCAGATGCACAAGCCGCCTTAGCCAGAATTAAAAAAGGCGAGTCTTTTGATAAAGTGGCTAAGAGTGTTTCATTAGCCCCAAATAAAGTTCAAGGCGGGGCTGTAGGTTGGGTGCAGGCAGGGCAGACCTTGCCACAAATTACTAGCGTACTGACAACCCTCTCTAAAGGTCAGGTGTCTCCAGCGCCGATTCAGATGCCTCAGGGCTGGTATTTAATTAAGCTTGAGGATAAGAAGTCGACTAAGCCACCTACTTTTGAGCAGTCTAAGGCGGTAATCCGCAATGGCTTGATACAGAAGAAGCAATTTGAGTTCTTGTCCCAATTACGTCAGGGCGCGAATATCGTCGTACGCTAAGCCAAGATATATCAAGCTTGCTTGATTAAAAAGGGCGCCTGAGGGCGCTCTTTTGCATTTATGTCGGTCTCTAGTGGTATTTCTCTATCTTCATGCCAATCATTCGGGAGTAGATTAAAAAAATCACTGATGACATAAGGGAGCGTAAATGAGCAAGAATCCATTTGATTTGGGTGCAATGGCAAATCAGGCTAAAGGCATGCAGGCTGCCAAAGCAGTAGGCCAAGCGGCGCTGACAAGCGCTCAGGAGATTGCCCAATTAAATCAGCGGGCCGCACAAGAGCTTTCCTCGCGATTGCAAAGTAAAGTGGCGGAGCTGATGAAAACGCAGGATCCCAAGGCGGCATTTGACTATGTGCATGCTGAGGTCTTGCAAGAGGCGGCAAAAGAAGTAGCTGATTATCAAGCTCAACTTTTCCAAGCCTTAGCTAGTGGAAATAAGGAACTGGCAAAAATTGCAGAATCGATGATCAAAGAGTCTCAGAGTGACTTAATTCATTTTGTAAATGAAGCTACTCAAAATGCCCCAGCAGGAACTGAGCCATATACTTCCGTGTTCAAAGCCTCATTTAACAACGCACTTCAGAATTTTGAATTAATCCGTGCGGCAATGGCAGACTCATTTGCGAGCTTTGAGAAGAGTGTAGAAAATATGAGTCAGTTTTCAGCTGTACAAAAAAATAACGCTGCACAAAAGCCGAAAAAGAAATCCACTTAAAAAATTTCAATCATTGAACTATGGGTTGCAGTGCCCACATAGAGAGGGATTGGCAAATTGAAGCACCTTGATCCCCTCTATGTCGCGATGTTCGCACTTGAGGCATCCCCAGATTTTTGCCACCTCCTGATTGGTGGGCATGCCACAGGCATTACAGGGTAGCCCGCGCTGAATATCTTTAATCCAGTAGCCTGGGGTCTTGCATGCTGGGCATAAGGAATTCACTTTATTGGCAAGGTCTATAGTTGCCTGCCGAATATTTTCCATTCGAGTTGGGTTTGCAAAGGCTCTGAGATCATTTTCAACATAAACAATCCCTTTTGACGAGTGCGCTGAAGCCCATTCAAAAGCATCCTTGAGTTGCTTGAGATCACTAATATTTTTGATCGATTGTGGGTGATATTCATCCGTAGGTTTAATCACGAGATGATGGGATGGAAAAAGTGCAGTATGTGCAAATTTTTCTAACTCCTCCCAGCGGCTTACATAGGCATGGGCATTTTGAGCGGGCGCGCTATAGAACCCAGTCATTTCTATTTGGTGCACTTGGTCAATGAGAATAACTAATTCATGATTCCATGACAGCATCCCAGTGTATGGGTCGGCGACAAAGGCCCCTTCATTTGCTAGACCTAGATCTGTGCCGACAAGTTCCATGCCTATCTTGGCTTTCTTTCGAGCGGCATCTAGCTGGCTGCCATATCTTGGTATTTCTAAAGTAAACGTCCCCAGTAAATCAGTGTCGTAATCATCGGTATGTTTTACCTTAAGCCCAGTTCTGGAGTTAAGGACCTCGTTAAGCACAAGCTCTTTGCCATGCTTGGTTAAAACGCTTGCTGTTCTATCGAAATAAATATTCATTTGAATATTACTAAATAGGGCTCATGGAATGACTACATTACGAGTTTTGCAATCATGGCATAAAGAGGAATGCCCAAAATAATATTAAATGGGAAGGTGATGCCTAGGGACATTCCCATGTAGAGGGCTGGGTTTACCTCGGGTAATGCATGTCGTAAAACGGCTGGCACGGCAATATAAGAAGCGCTTGAAGCAAGCACCATCAGCAAAATAGTATTACCAAGTGGCAGGCCGATTAGCTTGCAGAGAGCTAATGCGATGAGCGCGTGCGAGAGGGGGGAAGCAATCGCATAGAGGAGGGTGATAGGGGGCTTACCATGCAGACCTTTAATATTTCGAGCTGCCATTAAACCCATGTCTAGCAGAAAGAATGCGAGCATTCCCTTGAAAAGATCAATAGAAAACGGCGCCATTAATTTTTGACCAGCATCGCCGCTGACTAGCCCAACCACCATTGACCCCAGCAGTAACAGCTGCGCGCCATCGGTGAAGGACTCATGTAGTATTTTTGAGATCCCCGTTTGCGCAAGCCCAGCTGGATTTTGGCTTGCATGCGCAGCCCTTGCCTTGTTTGCCAAGACGATGGCTAAGATGATCGCTGGAGACTCCATGAGCGCCATCGCTGCTGCCATGTGACCACCATAGCTGATATTGAATTGATCTAAGTATTGGGTGGCAGTAATAAATGTCACAGCACTGACGGAGCCATAGGTAGCAGCAATAGCTGCCGCATCAAAGGCATTCAGTTTAGTCCTGAGAATTTGATAGCCAATGATAGGGATCAGGACAGCTAAAAATATTGCAAGACCAAGTGAGAGCGCGATTTCTGTCGTAAAGCCTGACTTGTGAAGGGCAAAGCCTCCCTTGAGACCTAATGCCATTAATAGGTAGAGAGATAGAAATCGAGCAATCGGCTGCGGAATTTCTAGGTTTGATTTAACGGCGCCAGCAAATGCGCCAAATATAAAAAACAGGATTGCTGGATCTAAAAAATTTGCCATGATGATATTTTTTTATTAACTTATTAAAGGTCTTCTGAATCTAGCGCCTAATGATGACCTCCACCAATGGGTGCTGAATTTTCTTCTCTGAGCGGATGGCGTAAAAATATTCATAGATATCTTCACACTTACCAATCATTTCAATGTGATAGGTTTCTTTTAAATCTTTTTTGATGCTCTCCCCAGCTGGAAACACCCCAAGGCCACTGGCTGCAAACGTTTTTAGTAGGGCGCTATCCTCGAACTCCCCTGCAATATTAGGGTTTATGCCATTTTCAGCAAACCACTGGTCTATCAAGTGACGAACCTTTGAGTGCGAGGTTGGCAGCAGGACGGGTAGCTCATTAAGACATGCGGGAAACGCTTTTTTGGATAGCTTGAGTAATTTCTTGGGGCTAAACCAAGCAATCGATGACTTCATTAATTCTTCGCTATAAACATGAAGATTTTTATTGATCGGGGCGGGCCTGTCAGCAAGCACAATGTCTAATCTATGTAAGGCTAGGTCTGCCAAGAGATCTTCAAATTCACCTTCGTGCGCAATCAATTGCACATCATTTTTCTCTAGAATGGGTTCTAGTAGCTGTTTAGTAACCAGCTTGGGGAGGCCATCGGATACACCCACCGTAATTTTGGTCTTAGGAGAAGTTGCAGCTTCTCTGACTGCTTCAGGCAGTCGCTCGCCTAAAAGAAAAATTTGATCAGCAATTCCTAGCGCCGCAAAACCAGATTCGGTGAGGGTGATTCCGCGTCCAGCTGGCTTGAATAGTAAATAACCGAGTGATTTCTCCAATTCATGCACTTGGGCGCTGATCGTCTGAATCGCGATATTGAGGCGTTCAGCAGCCTTGGACATGCTGCCTTCTTTGGCCACTACCCAGAAGTAGTAAAGGTGGCGGTAGCTATAGAGCATTCTGATTATCAGTTTTTTACGAAATTATCATCAATATATCTCTGCTTTTAGTTAAATGCAAATCGGCCTACAGTAACCCCATAGAAATCCATGGAATTCATGGGTAGTTAATGAGGAGACGAAATTGGAACTGTTTAGCCCGGAATTTTTTTCGGCATTGCTAGCGATTATTGTGATTGACTTAGTGCTAGCAGGCGATAACGCCATTGTGATTGCAATGGCCGCTAGAAACCTCCCTGCACATCTACAGAAAAAAGCGATTGTCTGGGGTGCTGTAGGTGCAATTGTAGTTAGAAGCGCTATGACTCTATTGGTTGTCTATTTGCTGAAGATCCCTGGTTTGATGCTGATAGGTGGCTTGCTACTAGTTTGGATCGCCTACCGGCTGTTAAATCCGACGCAAGAGGGTGATGAGCATGGCAATGCTTCCACTACCTTTTGGGGTGCGATGAAAACCATTGTGATTGCAGATGCTGTTATGGGGCTGGATAACGTTCTAGCAGTCGCAGGGGCATCGCACGGCAGTTATGTGCTGGTCATATTGGGATTATTGATCAGTATTCCTGTGGTTATTTGGGGATCTACGCAAATACTAAAGTTGGTTGAGCGCTATCCTTCGGTTACTTTTTTGGGCGCTGGCGTGCTCGCATGGACGGCTTCAAAGATGATGGTCTCCGAGCCCATTTCTCAAGAATGGCTAGCTTCTCAGAGCCCAGCTTTGGAATATGTAATTCAAGTGGCTGTTGTATTGGGCGTATTAACTAGTGGCTTTATTAGAAGTAGGCGTGCGCTTGAAGGCGTGATAGCTCCCTCGGTTGTTGTTCCGGAGTCTGAAAATGTCGTTTCACCACAGCAGTCCCCTAATTTTGGAGAAATCAAAATGAATAAAATTCTTATTCCAGTAGATGGTTCTAAAAATTCAGATATGGCAGTCAAGCATGCTGCAAAGACTTATGGTCAGGATCCTGATACACATTTTTACTTATGCAATGTTCAGCCTACCCTCTATCGCCATATTGGAAAATTTTTAAGTAAGCAAATGATTAATGAGTGGCGTGCTGAGCGGGCGGCTCAGGCTGCGGTGTCCGCATCAGCCTATCTCGAAAAGGAGGGTTTGAACTTTTCCTTTGCCTGCGTCAGTGGCGACAAAGGCACCGCCATTCGTGATGAGGCAACGCGGCTGGAATGCAATCGTATTGTGATTGGCACTTCAAAGAAAAACTCTCTAAGCCGTTTATTTGAAAACTCAACCACCGCGAAGCTACTAGAAATCAGTGATATTCCAGTAGAGGTGGTAACCGGTAGCTCCCTACCCGCGCTTGAGCGTTGGGGTATTCCAGCCTTAGGTGCTGGCGCAGCAACAGCGCTGATGGCAGTAGTGATAGATTAGTTTTAATCCAGCTGTTCTCTTTTTTGCCCTCTTTTTTGAGGGCATTTTTTTGACTGTATATTCAGTTAAATACTGAATTAAAGTCAATTAAAGTCTGCTTTATTAGGAATAAATAATAATCTATTCTGTGCATGTGTTTAACAAAGGAGATGTCAATGAATGTAATTTTAGATACGAGGGATGAGCTTGAGCCAGAGTTAAAAGTCTTCACAGAGAATCGGGTGAAGTTCTCCTTGAAGCGACTTTTTTGGATGGTGCGAAAAATCAAGATTCAATATTCTGCCGTTTCGTCTTCAAAGACAATTGGCAAGCAAAACTGCATGATTAGCTTAGAGACATTTGATCACCATCAAATTGAGGTGACTATGACTGCTAGAGATAGGCGGATGGCTCTGGAGATGTGCCTCAAGAAAATCTACAAGCTTGTGCAGAAGGCTTTTCATAAGAGTCAACAATATGGGCGATTTTCAAAGCATGTCTACGTATGAGAAATTCATCCCTCATTAGATTTATTCATCATAAGTATGATCTAATTAACAATGTACCTATGGGGAGTAGCCCGCTCAGTCTCCTGAGTCCTTTATGCCGACAATACGACTCTTGGGTCCGGTGTAAGGGTGAGTCAATCTCAGGGCAAGACCATTTTAATTTTTATAAATGGTTATCTTTTGAATTTGCAGCCCCAATACTTGATTTGCCTTCTCAAAATCGTACCCAGATCACTGATTTGGGGAATTTCACCTCTTTTTACTTCCTCCGGGGCAGATAATAAGGGATCGATCTATTTTTTTAAAGCTGCTGTAATGCATCGCCTAACCTCTACATTGCTACTAGCTATTTGCATCCTGTTTGCGGGTGGTGTTAGTGCGCAAGGTCAAAAGCCACTAACGCTAAATGAGCTCATTGGAATTGCATTGGAGTCTAGCCCTCAGGTGTTAGCTGCGCGAGACCAATCGAAGGCGATCAAAGGTCAGCTCTCTTCAGCGCGTGCAATTCCCAATCCTGAGTTTGAATTGAATGCCGGGCAACAAAGGTCGGTATCTGGCCCATTGACTACCGGCAATGTGTCATCGTGGTCAGTAACGCAACCACTAGACATGCCGTATACGCGCTATCCCAGAGTGAATGCTGCGGAGGCCAATGTACGCGCTGCGGATGCAGCGCGCATTGCATTTGAAATTGAAATGATTTCAAGAGTACAGCAGCGTTTTTATGAATTAATGCGTCGGGATGCAGAGCTCAAAGCTGCTGAAGAAGATCTGGGATTGACTAAGCAAATCCGCGATCGTATGCAAATTCGCTATGACGTTGGCGAGACTGCTCGATTTGAATTGATTCGTGCACAGACAGAATTTCTGAATGCGCAAATTAATGCGGAATCCAGCAAGCTGAGGGTTGAGCAGGCTAAAGGTCAGCTCAGACAGGCAGTCGGCCACAACTTACCAACTGACTATGAGGTAGTTTCACAAACACTCAAGATAGAGCCTTTACCTCCTTTGCCAACCTTGCTTAGTGAGCTACATGCCCAAAGTCCTGAGTTACAGCGGGCGAAAGCAGAGGTTGAGGCAACCGAATCCAAGCTTAGCTTTGAGCAGAACTCTCGCTTGCCTCGGCTCTCTATTAAGGCGCAACAATACAACGACCCTAACTTCACTGACCGTCAGTATGGCCTGGTGGTCAGCATTCCTATCTGGGACTTTAAGGGTGGCCAGATTGCTGAGGCTGAGGCCAATGCATCTAAAGCTAAAAATCAATTTAATGCTCAAAGTCAAAGTCTTGAGCAGCAGTTGGAGACGGCTTATAAGCTTTATCAAATGACAAGCTATCAGGTAAAAATCTTAGATCAAGATGTTGTTCAATTGGCCTCGAGTGCAAGGCGCATTGCAGAAGTTTCGTATCGCTATGGTGAGCGAGGCATGCTTGAATATTTGGATGCGCAAAGAACATTTAGGGTGGCTCGTAATGACTTGATTAAGGCGCGATTTGATTTAGCTTCAGTCGTTACAGAGATTCAGCGTTTAAGGGCAACTCCAGAGTGGATTGCAAAAATTGAGAGTGGAAAGCAATGAAGCAAGAATTCACGGTAGTGGTTGGAAAATTAAAGGAGCTCTACGTTCGCTATCGAGAAATCGCGAAGGTCTATGCACGGGAATGGATTGCTGTTGTTATTAAGACCCAGAACGATTGGTATGCGCTGACCCATCAGTGGTTTAGCACGCACCTACCTCGCGTAGCTCAGCAGTACGACAAGAGTCCTCAGTGGACGCAGAAGGGTCTTTTTTACCTTCCTTGGCTTTGTTTATTTCTGATCATCCTCAATTACTTTAATGTATTTGATCGCAGTCCAACCATTAAATCGGTTCAGGATCCCAACGTAGTAATAGTCAATGATGATTTACGCAAGATGATTGCGGATGGACGTGTAGCCAATGGCTCTTTTATTGAGGAGCTCCGCGCATCTGGTCGCGTTGATTTCAATGAGCTCTTTTTGTCGCGTATTGGCGCCAATGTGACTGGACGCGTTTCCGAGATCTTGGCGATTCCTGGCCAGCCTGTGAAGCAGGGCGATATTTTGGCGAAGATTACTTCTACCGAGTTAACGCAATCGCAACTATCCTTTTTGAAAGCCAAGAGCGCTAGTCAGTTAGCTGATCAAGCTGCTAATCGCGCCAGAATTTTATATAAAGAAGACGTGATTGCCTTGGCAGAACTGCAAAGGCGTGAGGCTGAAGCTAGTAGCGCAAAAGCGGAGTATCGGGCGGCTAATGATCAATTACGCGTCCAGGGAATGGATCAGCCCAGCATTGATCGCTTAGCAAAATCAGGTGTGATTGAGTCAACTAACAATGTGATTGCAACTATTCCAGGTGAAATTGTTGAGCGCAAAATTAATAAGGGTCAGGTGGTCCAGCCTGCAGATGCCTTATTTACGGTTGCTGACCTGAGTTCTTTGTGGGCCGTTTCAGAGATACCGGAAAGCAATGCCTATTTAATTAACAAGGGTCAAAAAGTCACCCTGATTATTCCCGCCCTAAGAAATGAACAGATGGAGGGTGTAGTGGCTCATGTGGACTCTATTGTCAATCCGCTAACTCGTACGGTAGTTGTCAGGATGGAAGTGCCCAATAAAGAGGGTCGGATTAAGCCTGGGATGTTGTCAACCATGCTGATTGAAAGCCAGCCAATAGACAAGTTACTCGTACCCGTCAGCGCTGTCATTCGTGAAGATAATCATGATCACGTTTTCATCCGCGAAGATGATGAAACGTATCGAATGATTGCAGTCAAGCTGGGCCCTGAAGGTAAGGGTTATCGCCCTGTAATTTCTGGTGTTAAGGAAGGTCAAGAGATTGCAATCAATGGTGCATTTCATCTAAACACTGAGCGTAAGCGACAGCTGAGTGGTGGATAGTTAATATGATTGAAAAAATTGTTCGCCTTTCACTACAACAGCGACTTTTAGTCGTCATTATTGCGATCGTTCTCATGGTCGCGGGCTTATTAGCCACAAAACGTTTATCGGTGGATGCGTTTCCAGATGTCACCAATGTGCAGGTACAGATTGCTTCTGAGGCGCCAGGCCGCTCTCCAGAAGAGGTTGAGCGGTTTGTAACGGTACCAGTTGAGCTGGGTATGACGGGCTTGCCCGGCCTAACTGAAATGCGCTCTCTCAATCGCAATGGTCTTTCTGTCATTACTTTGGTATTTACAGAAAAAACAGATCTCTATTTTGCAAGACAGCTAGTCACTGAGCGTTTAATTGAGGTTGCTGCAAAAATGCCGGTAGGCATTACACCTGTATTGGCGCCACCCTCTACAGGTTTAGGTGAGATATATCAGTACACCTTGGATCATCCTTCAGATGGTAAACGTGAGCTTACCGTAGAAGAGTTGGAGGATCGGCGTGCGGTTCAGGACTGGATTGTTCGGCCTATACTGCGTTCAGTTTCAGGGGTGGCAGAGATCAATACCCAAGGAGGTTATGCGCGTGAGTACCAGGTATTAGTAAACCCAGAAAGATTGCGCCATTATCAAATTAGTCTACGTGAGGTATATGAGGCTCTCGCTAGAAACAACGCCAACTCTGGTGGTGGACAACTTCCTTCTTATGCAGAGCGGTATCTGATTCGAGGCGTGGGTCTCATTACGAAGCCTGAAGATATTGGAAAAATTATTCTCAAGGAAGTAAAGGGTATCCCGGTTTACGTTAGGAATGTGGCGGAAGTTACTATTGGCAGTGAAATTCGTCAAGGCGCTGCAATTAAGAATGGCTATACCGAAAGTGTTGCCGGCATCATTCAGATGATTCGCGGCGGTAATGCCCGAGAGGTGGTGAATCGCATCAAGCTAAAAGTTGCTGAGATTAACGAGGGCAAGTTATTGCCCGATGGCCTCCAGATTGTGCCTTTTTACGATCGTACAGATCTGGTGAATGCCGCCATGTTTAATGTGGCTAAGGTTTTGATTGAAGGCGTCATTCTGGTTGTCATCCTACTGTTTTTATTCTTGGGTGATGTTCGGTCTTCGCTGATCGTGGTAGCAACCTTAATTCTGACGCCGCTACTCACCTTTTTAGTCATGAATCGCTATGGCATTTCTGCCAATCTCATGTCGCTTGGAGGTCTGGCGATTGCGATTGGCATCATGGTTGATGGTTCAGTTGTGGTGGTCGAAAATACCTTTGCCAAGCTAGGCGAAAGACTTAAAACAGGTGAGTCAAAGATTCGTATTATTTTAGAAGCGGCTACCGAGGTTGGTACGCCGGTGCTTTTCGGTGTTGGCATCATTATTTTGGTTTTCATGCCACTGCTGTCTTTGGAGGGCATGGAAGGAAAAATGTTTGCGCCAATGGCCATTACGATTGCCATCGCATTAACCATTTCACTCATTCTTTCATTTACCTTATCCCCAGTGCTTTGCTCTTATATTCTGAAAGGCGGGAGCGAAGATGACACAAAAGTTGTGGCTCGTTTACGTGCCCCATATGAGCGTTGGTTGCATTGGAGTTTGGCTAATCCTAAGTTAGTAGTGAAGCGCTCTTTAATTGCCTTAGCAGTAAGCTTGGTAGGTTTTGTCCTTTTGGGTAAAGCTTTTATTCCGGTAATGCAGGAAGGTTCCATTACGCCGGTGATCGTGCGTGCCCCAAACATTTCTTTGGATGAGTCTATTAAGTTGGAGTTCGAAGCAATCAAGCGCATCATGACTATCCCAGATGTAGAGATGGCCGTATCGCGTTTGGGTAAAGGGGAATCTCCAGCAGATCCTGGTCAACCTAATGAGTCTGATCCCATTGTTACTCTCAAACCTCTAGGTGATCGCAAGCTTAGTCAGGAAGAAATCGCGCAAGAGATCCGTGACAAGCTAAAAACTTTGCCTGGCATTGAGCTATCCATTTCCCAGCCAATTGCTGCACGCGTAGATGAAATGGTATCTGGCGTACGCTCACAAGTGGCTATTAAGATTTTTGGAGATGACTTAACTGTTTTGCAAAAGTTAGGCGCCCAAATAAGTCAGGTGCTAGTCAAAATGAAGGGCAGTACCGACTTACGTATTGAGCAAGCTTCAGGACAAAACTATCTCAATATTGTGATTAATAGAGATGCCATCGCGCGCTACGGCATTAATGTTTCAGATGTTAATGAAGTGATTGAAACTGCGATTGGTGGAAAGCAGGCCAGCACTATCTATGAGGGTGAGAGACGCTTTCCTTTGGTCCTTCGCTACCCTGGCCCCTATAGAAATAACATAGATGCAATTAGTAATATTATTTTGCATTCATCTGATGGTGCTCAGGTTTTAATGCGTGACTTGGCAGAAATTACCTTGGTGGATGGTCCAGCGCAGATTTCTCGTGAGTCTGGTAAGCGCCGTTTAGTGGTGGGTGTGAATGTAGATGGTCGCGATCTGGGTGGTTTTGTGGAAGAGGCTCAATCGCGTATCGCTAAGGATGTTGAATTACCCCAAGGTTATGTTTTAGAGTGGGGTGGCCAGTTTGAGAATATGCAACGTGCTATGGCACGCTTGATGATCATCATTCCATTAACGATTTTAGCGATTTATTTCCTGCTATTTATGCTCTTTAAGTCGCTACGCCTAGCCGGTTTGATTATTCTGGTCTTGCCGTTTGCTTCGATTGGTGGCGTATTTGGTTTATTTATATCCGGCGAGTATTTGTCTGTACCAGCTGCAGTAGGTTTTATTAATCTCTGGGGTATCGCAGTACTTAATGGTGTCGTGTTGATTTCATTTATTAAGCAGCTACGTGAAGATGGATATTCAATGGAGGATGCTCTGCTACATGGTTGCGGTCATCGCTTTAGGCCCGTCATGATGACTGCTTCAGTGGCTATGTTGGCTCTAGTGCCGATGCTCTTTTCCGGTGGGCCTGGTTCTGAAGTGACTCGTCCATTGGCGGCTGTGGTTATCTCGGGATTAATTACTTCAACCGCATTAACATTACTGGTACTCCCCGTCTTATATAGATGGTTTGAAGATAAAGAGGTGGAAGCATGATGGAAGTGAAGGCGGTCATTCGTCCAAATAAGTTAGCTGCCCTCAGAACAGCGTTGCTAGAGACCCCAGGCTTCCCGGGGATGACAGTAAGCAAAGTGGAGGGGTGTAGCGCTCCCAGTCGAACAGGTAAGTTCAATATCAAAGATGAGCTAACTGACTACTCGGCAAAAGTGAAGATTGAAATTGTGTGCAACGATGAGGTTGCCCAGGCCCTCATGGACCGGATTGTGAGTATTTGTCAGACTGGTCAAGTGGGGGATGGTGTCGTTTGGTGCACCGAGGTTCCCAAGGCCTTCTTCATCGCAAAATCCACACCATAAGCCAATACAAATTCAGCATATTTGAATAATCTACCAGGAATCACAAATCATCAGAAATTGTTAGAATGTAGAGTGCCCAATAGAGGGTAAGTGCATCTAACAAGGATTGAATATGGGTGGTATTTCTCAGTGGGAGCAGCTCAATGTTGAGCTTACGGCTGCTCTTGGAAGCTCTGTTCATTTCGATACAGCCCATCAGGCTGTTTATGCTTCCGAAGCTTCAAATTACCGCCAAATTCCAATCGGGGTTGTTACCCCTAAAAATACTGAGGAATTTGTAAGGGGTATCGAGATCTGCCATCGTAATAAGGCTCCGGTACTAATGCGTGGTGCCGGCACCTCCATGAATGGCCAGACAGTGAATAACGCCGTGGTCTTCGATATCTCCAAGTACTGCAACCATATTCTTGCTCTAGATCCAGCTGCGGGTACCGCTGTTGTCGAGCCTGGGGTCATTTGTGATTCATTGCGTGATGCCGCTGAGTTACATGGTTTAACTTTTGCACCAGATCCTTCCACCCATAGCCGCTGTACCTTGGGCGGCATGGTTGCCAATAATTCTTGTGGCGCCCATTCGGTGATGGCAGGCAAGACGCTGGAGAATACTGAGGCCTTGGAGATTCTGACTTATGATGGCGAGCGTTTTTGGGTTGGCCCTACATCTGATCAAGAGTTGCAAGAGATTATTGCCGCTGGTGGACGCAAAGGCCAGATATACCAAGACCTGTTGACCTTGCGCGATCGCTATGCTGATTTGATTCGTGCGCGTTTTCCAAATATTAAGCGCCGTGTTTCTGGGTATAACTTAGATCAACTATTGCCCGAGAATGGGTTTAACGTTGCGCGAGCTTTAGTCGGTACCGAAGGTACCTGTGCGCTCACTTTGGCTGCCAAGGTTAGATTGGTCAAGAGTCCTGCCAAAAGGGTAGTTTTGGTGTTGGGCTTTGAAGATATCTATTTAGCGGGCGATGCTGTTCCTGAATACCAATCGTTTAATCCAATTGCGATTGAAGGTCTGGACTATAAAATTATCCGTGGCTTACAAGAGCGTAATTTAGCTAAAGCCGAAATTGATTTGCTTCCGCCTGGAAATGCTTGGGTAGTTGTTGAATTTGGTGATGACACGCTTGAGGGTGCTATAGCTCAGGCTGAAAAAGCAGAGCAGTATTTCAAGGCAAGAACTAAAGGCCCTCGACCATCGACCTGGCTGGAGCCCGATCCATTAGTACAAAAGCGCATTTGGTCCATTCGCGAGAATGGTGCCTCTGCCACCCACCTGTCTATTGATCCCAATTCTCCTGACCCAGTCGTGGGCTGGGAAGATGCTGCAGTAGATCCTGCGCGTTTAGGTGAATATCTGCGAGCCTTCCAGGCGCTAGTCGATTCCTACGAGTATGAAACCTCCCTCTACGGTCACTTCGGCGATGGCTGCATCCATGCACGTATTACCTTTAACTTGCGCTCAGCAGAAGGTGTCTCTAAATTTAGATCATTTATTCGAGATGCAGCGACTTTGGTTGTAGAGTTTGGCGGCTCACTCACGGGTGAGCATGGTGATGGTCAAGCTAGAGCAGAATTTTTACCAATTATGTTTGGCGAAGAGTTGATGGGTGCGATGCATGAATTCAAGCGCATTTGGGATCCACAAAACAAGCTCAATCCTGGCAAAGTAGTGCACCCTTATCGTGTAGATGAAAACCTCCGTATGGGTCCGGAATATAAAGTTGTCAACATTAAGACCCGCCTGAATTTCTTGAGTCAAGAAGGTAACGGCTTTCAGAGGGCGGTTGAACGTTGCGTGGGTATGGGCAAGTGCCGTAGTGAAAAAGTTGGCACGATGTGTCCGAGCTACCGCGCTACAAAGGAAGAGCGGTTCTCCACTCGTGGACGCTCACGACTCTTTTGGGAAATGCTCCAAGGCGAAGTAATTAAAGATGGCTGGGAAAGTAAGGAGCTCAAGGAAGCGCTTGATACTTGCCTCTCCTGTAAGGGCTGCAAGAGCGACTGTCCGGCCCACGTTGATATGGCCTCCTACAAGGCAGAGTTCTTGTCCCACTATCACGAGACCAATAGCAGGCCACGTCAGGCTCTAACAATGGGCCGCATTGGGGATTGGGCGCCACTGGCGAGCAAGTTCTCTTGGCTTATAAATGGGGTGATGCAAACACCTATTCTCTCTAGTGTTGCTAAATGGATTGGTGGGGTGGCGCAAGAGCGCAGTCTACCTAAGTTTGCAAATGAATCTTTCAGAAAGCAATTTCAGCAATCGAAGGGTGTAAGCACTGGGCATAAGAAAGTCATTCTCTGGGTCGATACTTTCTGCGAGCATTTTCATCCTGAGGTCGCCAATGCGGCAGTAGAGGTTCTGGCTCATGCAGGCTTTGAAGCAACATTGCCGAAGACCCCTTTATGCTGTGGTCGTCCTTTGTACGACTTTGGTTATCTGGATCTTGCTAAGCAAAAGCTGGAGAAAATTCTGGATGCTATCGGCAGTGAAATTCAGGTAGATCCGAATTCGCCTATCGCAGTTGTAGGTCTTGAGCCCGGCTGTATGTCGGTATTTAAAGATGAACTGTTGAAATTTTTCCCTCATGATCCAAGAGCCCAGCTTTTAGCATCTAGCACCTATTTGCTTGGGGATTTCTTGCACGAGCAGGGTTATACGCCACCACCCTTAGACTGCAATATCTTGGTTCACTCTCATTGTCATCAGAAGTCTTTATTTGGCACTAAAGGTGATGTGGCCTTATTAGCTGCCTTGGGTGCTAAGGCGAATTACATTGATAGTGGTTGTTGCGGTATGGCAGGCTCATTTGGTTTTAATCCCGAGCATGTGGAGATATCTAAGGCGGTTGGTGAGTTGGTGCTATTGCCGGCTGTCCGGGCTGCCGATCAAGAAACGATCATTCTTACCAATGGCTTTAGCTGTAGGGAGCAGATTGAGCAAGAAACCGGCCGTAAGGTAAAGCATTTGGCTGAGCTTTTGCAGATGGCTCATCAGGCACAGTAAAAAACAGTTTCAGCGCTTGATATTCAAAATCCTCCGATTTTTCCCTCGGAGGATTTTTTATTGGTAAGTCTCGGATTAGACATATCAGCAATATGGGAATCTAGATATCGAGCCAATTGCTCTATCTAGGGCGTAATATGTACTTACGTGATGAAGCCACCCTCTGGAGTATCTATGACTCATGAAATTGCATCGTATTTCGACCCTAAAAATCTTGGGGCCTGGGGCACCTATCTTGAGCAGATCGATCGAGTAACCCCTTACCTTGGACCGCTGACGCGATGGGTTGAAACCTTAAAGCGGCCAAAGCGTGCTTTGATCGTAGATGTGCCGATTGAATTGGATAACGGCACTATTGCTCATTTTGAAGGTTATCGAGTTCACCATAACTTATCCCGAGGTCCTGGTAAGGGAGGCATTCGCTTTCATCCGGAAGTGACGCTTTCTGAGGTCACTGCCTTAGCAGCATGGATGTCAATTAAGACTGCAGTAGTCAATGTGCCGTTTGGTGGTGCAAAGGGCGGCATTCGAGTGGATCCCAAAAAGTTATCACAAGCTGAATTAGAGAGGATGACTAGGCGATTTACTAGTGAGATCAATATGATGATTGGTCCGCAAAAAGATATTCCGGCGCCTGACGTGAATACCAATGAGCAAATTATGGCGTGGATGATGGACACCTATTGCGTCAATCAGGGTTACACCACCTCTGGAGTTGTTACTGGTAAGCCAATTTCTCTCGGCGGGAGCTTGGGAAGAAGGGATGCAACCGGTAGGGGTGTTTTTGTAGTGGCACGAGAGGCTTACGGGCAAATGCATCGTGAGTTGTCGGGAGCGCGAATAGCCATTCAGGGATTGGGTAATGTTGGTGGTGAGGCTGCCCGACTATTTGCTAAGGCGGGAGCTAAGATAGTGGCGATTCAGGATCACTCTGGTGCCTTGTACAACCCGAATGGTTTTGATGTGGATAGATTGCTCGAGCATGTGGCAGTTGCTCATGAGATCAATGGTTTTGCTGGTGAAACTATTACCAGTCAACAGTTTTGGTCATCACCCTGCGATATCCTAATTCCCGCAGCTCTAGAGTCTCAGATTACTTCTGCTAACGCTGGGAGTATTCAAGCAAAACTGATTGTGGAAGGGGCTAACGGACCCACCACTCCAGAGGCGGACGATATCCTAAGAGATATGAATGTCACGATTGTTCCTGATGTGATTGCTAATGCTGGCGGAGTAACTGTGAGTTACTTTGAATGGGTGCAAGATTTTTCTAGTTTTTTCTGGACAGAAGAAGAGATTAATAACCGTCTAGATATTCTGATGGTAGATGCTTTCAAGGGAATTTGTGATGTAGCTCAGAAGCATGGCGTGAGCTTGAGAACTGCTACCTTTATTGTTGGATGCGAGCGTATTCTCAAGGCTCGGCAGATGAGGGGTCTCTACCCTTAATCTTGCATAAACTACTTACCAGCGTGAAATGAAAAAGCCCCGGACTATTCGGGGCTTTTCTACATCTAGGTATTGTTATGAAGATTTTATGATCGAATCAAATAGTCAAATGCGGAGAGTGAAGCTTTAGCGCCTTCACCCATTGCAATAATGATTTGCTTATAGGGTACGGTGGTGCAATCTCCTGCGGCAAATACACCTGGCATCGATGTTTCACCTTTTTGATCGATGATGACTTCTCCTCGAGGAGATAAATCAATCACCCCTTTTAACCAATCTGTATTCGGTAGCAAGCCAATTTGCACAAAGATACCTTCAAGTGCAATGTCATGTATCTGCTGATTGGCGCGATCTTCATATCTCAAGGTTGTGACCTTGCCATCAGCGCCCAACACTTCTTTACTCAAGGCATTCATGATGACAGTCACGTTAGGCAAGCTGTAGAGTTTCTTCTGTAGCACCGCATCAGCACGTAACTTGGTATCGAATTCAATCAAGGTGACATGGCTCACAACGCCGGCTAAATCAATTGCAGCCTCAACTCCGGAGTTTCCTCCACCAATGACCGCCACGCGCTTACCTTTGTAGAGTGGGCCATCACAGTGAGGGCAGTAAGCTACGCCTTTACCGCGATACTCTTGCTCGCCTGGTACATTCATTTCACGCCAGCGAGCGCCGGTACTTAAAATGACGGTCTTGCTTTTCAGGATGGCGCCATTCTCTAAGGTGATCGCAATTTCATCGCCAGTCTTACTTAAGCTCTTAGCGGTTTGCAAGTTCATGACATCCACATCGTATTCTTTGACATGTTGTTCAAGCGCCATCACCAACTTGGGTCCTTCAGTCTCTTTAACAGAAATGAAGTTCTCAATACCGACAGTATCTGCAACCTGACCGCCAAAGCGTTGCGCTACAACACCAGTTCTAATGCCTTTTCTGGCGGAGTAGATTGCTGCTGAGGCGCCAGCAGGGCCACCACCAATAATCAGGGAATCATAGGCCGCTTTAGCACTTAATTTTTCTGCATCGCGTGCGGAAGAATTGGTATCTAACTTGGCAGCAATTTCTTCCACGCTCATACGGCCTTGACCAAAGACTTCGCCATTCAGAATAACGGTAGGTACCGCCATGATCTGGTATTGATCAACCAAGCCCTGGAAGAGGGCGCCGTCAATCATTTCATGTTCAATGTTTGGATTGAGGGCAGCCATTAAGTTTAGGGCCTGCACAACATCTGGGCAGTTGTGGCATGACAAAGAGATAAATGTTTGAAAGCGCTTCTTACCTTCAAGGCCTTTAATGCTATCGATCACATCTTGCTCAACTTTGGGTGGATAGCCGCTAGTTTGCAAAATAGCCAGAATGAAAGAAGTCATCTCATGACCCATTGGTAGGCCTGAGAAGGCAATGCGAGCAACCTCGTCCACCTTGCTAACGGTAAAGCTAGGAATATTTTTGCTGCTACCGGAGGTCTTCACAGCAATCTTGGCGGATTGTTCGGCAACCTCATTCAATAGCTCCAGCATCTGAGCTGACTGCTCGCTGTCATCTAAAGTGGCCTCTAAAACAATGGGGCTCTCAATTTTTTCAAAATAGACCTCGAGCTGGGCCTTGATGTTCGCGTCTAACATGATGTATTCCTTGGTATTGATTCTTGATGAGCCTATTGGGCAGGGTTTCCGCATCTCATCCTGCCCAATAGACTCTCCGAAGAGAGTCTATTGATTGCTAATTAATGCTGACTTGAATGATTAGATCTTGCCTACGAGATCTAAAGATGGCGTCAATGTCGCTGCGCCTTCTTTCCACTTAGCTGGGCATACTTCACCTGGGTGAGCTGCCGTGTACTGAGCGGCCTTGAGCTTACGCAATGTCTCAGAAATATCACGAGCGATTTCATTTGAGTGAATTTCAGCTGTTTTGATCACGCCTTCTGGATTGATAATGAATGTGCCGCGCAATGCGAGACCTTCTTCTTCAATGTGTACGCCAAAACCACGTGTCAATGTATGTGTTGGATCGCCAACCAATGGAAACTTCGCTTTGCCTACTGCAGGTGAAGTTTCATGCCATACTTTGTGTGAGAAATGAGTGTCAGTAGTGATGATGTATACCTCAGCACCCATCTTTTGGAATTCAGCATAGTTATCAGCCGCATCTTCAATTTCGGTAGGGCAATTGAATGTGAACGCTGCTGGCATAAAAATCAAAACTGACCATTTGCCTTTGAGGGTCTCGTCGGAAATAGTAACAAACTTACCGTTATGGAAAGCTTGGGTCTTAAATGGTGGAACTGGTGTGTTAATTAGTGACATGGTTTCTCCTGAAAAAAATGAAATAGTTGATTCACAACAGCAACCATTCTAGAGACTATTTATTTATTTGCATAATGAATAATTTAGATATTAGTAATCTATTTTTTAGATCAATAAAAATGAGCAAGCAGATTGATTGGATTGCTAGCCTGACGGTTCAACTCCCCTCATTGGTGACGATATATGCTAACTTTCTGCGCTTAGACACTAGAGCGCTATCGGCTTATTAATGACACCAATTTTGTATTCTTATCGGAGATGCCCTTATGCAATGAGGGCTCGTATGGCATTGAAATACGCCGATATTGAAGTTGAGCATAGAGAAATTGAGCTCAGAAATAAGCCTCAATCCATGCTCCTTGTGTCCCCAAAAGGAACGGTTCCAGTTTTATGCCTTGATGGGCTGATTCTGGATCAAAGTCTGGATATTATGAGGTGGGCATTAGAGCGGTCTGATCCAGATGGTTGGTTTGCAGTGGATGAGGCTCTCGCAAAATCCTGGATTGAGAAAAATGATGGGCCTTTTAAGGTCCTATTAGATCAATATAAATACCCAAATCGATACCCCGAACTTGATCAAGAAGAGATTTTAAGAATCGCGTTAGATCTGATGCTTAAACCTATGGAGACCTCTTTGCGGTCTACCCAGTATTTATTGGGCAATCAAGTATCTTGGGTGGATGTCGCTATTTTTCCATTCATCAGACAGTTTTCTAAGGTCAACCCGAAACAGTTTGAGGACTTGCCCTTCGCCTTAACTAAAAAATGGTTGCATCATTTTCTTGAATCCGAGCTATTCAATGCGGTGATGCGCAAATACCCAACTTGGATGGGTTGATTAAGACTATTTGAATGGCAATGCCGCATCTACTGGTGAAGTACCCATAAGTGATTAATAGGAAAGTCGCAGCACATTCCTTTTTTACTTTCGCTGGGTATTTTGACAATTCTTAATTATTAAAATTTCAACACTTATATAAACAAGACACAGAAGTTAACTCGTGGATTGATTTATGAGGATATTTTTTAGAGGATTTTGAAATTCTCTACCTCTGCCATCGTGATAACAGTCATTAATTCAGGCGTAGGAATTTTTAGGTGGATCAAATTGAATTTTTAAGAATATGAAACTATTAAAGTCGATCGTTTTATGTTTTATTTTATTTGTCACCGACCACGTAGCTTCAGCTGAATGGGTTGGAATTGCAAGTTCCAATGAGCGTGGTGGTTATGTTGTCTATTTAGATCCTTCTTCAAAGGTGGCACTTAAAGAAATAGTAACTTTTTGGCTTCTTTATGATTTTAAGTTGCCTCAGAGAACCGGTGGATCATCGTTTTCGTCTTATCAAATTCATTTAGAGGTCGATTGCCGGAAACGTTTGGGTCGAATTTTGGGGTTCCTGGATTTTTTAGATCGCATGGGTGATGGTGATCCCGTGCGAGTCTCTTCTGCTACACAGGATTGGGTGCCATTAAGCCCTGATGGGAAAGATAAGACCCTTTGGGCTTTGGCGTGCGCAGGATAACTTCCTGGATCATCGTTGACGAGATAAGTCATGTGATGTTTGAACTTGAGACCAGGCTTGATTGAACTGATCTTATCGTCATGGCAGTATCGGAGCTCTGCTGGTGCCTTAGGTCAAAATAATATCTAGGCTTTCTCCAAGTAGGTAGTCTTGATTAATCGATGAAATATGCCTTAAGTAGTCCCATAACTCCGTAACCCTGGCGACATTTTTTCGCTCGCTGGGAGCGATTAACCAGAAGGTTCTATTAAAGCCAGTCTTCTTTGGTAAAACAGGAATAAGGGCGCGGTGTGGCTTGGCTAAAAAACAGGGTAATACCGCTAGCATTTTTCCTTGAAGAGCAGCATACATTTGGGCATTTAGGCTGCTGCTTCGAAAAGGTACATGAGCGTTTGGGACGAGATTTTTTAGATACTGAAGCTTGGGGCTGAAAGAGTATTCATCGACGTAACCAGTAAATTTATGTTTGTTGAGGTCTTCTAGGTTTTTAATTTGAGGATGATTGTCTAAATAATCTTGAGTTGCATAGGCCTGAAGCTTGTAGTCCGTTAATTTGCATATGATGTATGGGCCTGTTTCTGGCCTTTCTATGCTGATTACTAGATCAGCCTCTCGTTTAGATAGGTTGATGAATCGCGGTAATGCCAGCAAGTCAACCGTTAACCCTGAATGTAATTCGCAGAAGTTTCCTAAATGAGGGGCTAGGAAAGCGCTGCCGAACCCTTCGGTGGATCCCAATCGAATGGAGCCAGTTAATACCTGGCTATCGCCACCCAACTTGCTTTCCATGGATGAGATGGTACTTTCAATCGTTTCGGCATATTCCAGCAGGCGATGACCATTTGCATTTAGCAGGTGTCCTTGCGAATTGCGAGTAAAGAGCTCCGACCCAATCTCTTCCTCTAGTTTTTTCAGTCTTCTACTAATAGTGGATTGGTCAATTTTTAGATGGTTGGACGCTTCAAACGCTGACTGAAGCCTTGCAACGGCCAGAAAGACTCTGATGTTGTCCCAGTTGATTGAGTTGTTATTCATGGCTATGCAAATTTGCAAAGTAAATATGCATTTTACTTGATTCTAATTGTAAAAATACATGGGTAACATCCTTTAAGAATCTAAAAGTAGGTGTGGGCTGGATCAAAAATAAGACTGAAAACTCAGGGGATAAATATGTTGAAAATGAAAAAAATATCAGTGCTCTTAGGGGCAATCCTTGCAATGAACGCTGCGCAGGCTGATTTAAGTAATGGCGGAGTAAAGATTGGAGTATTAACTGATATGTCTGGCCCTTATTCAGGTATGGGTGGCGAGGGGTCTGCTATTGCTGCAAGAATGGCAATAGATGATTGTCTAAAGGCTGAGTGCAAGGGCATGAAGATCGAAATGGTCTCTGCCGATAATCAAAATAAGCCGGACATTATGGTCGCTAAGGCGCGTGAGTGGATGGATAAAGATGGGGTCGATGCCATCGTAGACTTAACTAACTCTGCCGGCGCATTAGCGGTTCAAAAGTTGATTAAGGAAAAGGGTGGGATTGCGATGTATAGCGGCCCCGCCACAACTCGCCTTACTAATGAAGATTGTGCGCCCAATGGGTTCCATTGGATGTTTGATACCTATTCATCGGCCTCAGGCCCAGCGTCCGCGATTACTCGTAAGGGCGGTAAATCTTGGTACTTTGTTACGGTTGATTATGCTTTCGGACAATCCCTAGAAAAAGAGGCCGGCGATATCGTGAAGGCCAATGGCGGCACAGTCGTGGGTAGTGTGAAGCATCCTTTGAATAATAGCGATTTTTCATCTGCACTGTTACAGGCTCAGGCCTCAAAGGCTAACGTCATTGCCTTAGCTAACGGTGCCCAGGATACAGTCAATGCAATTAAAGCTTCCAAGGAATTTGGTATCGGCACTACTAGTCAACAGCAGGTCGCTGCCTTATTGGTTTTTCTAACGGATGTGCATTCGATGGGCCTGAATACCGCACAGGGCCTTTTATTTTCAGAAGGGTTCTATTGGGATCTGGATGATCAGACCCGTGCTTTTTCTAAGAGGTTTGAAAAGCTGCACAAAGGCTTTAAACCAACCATGGTTCAGGCTGGAGTCTATTCAAGCACTTACCATTACCTGAAATCAGTTGCGGCAGCCAAATCCGATGACTGGAAGGTGGTTGCACAAACTATGCGTGACACGCCAATCAAAGATGCGGTCATGCGTAATGCCTCTATTCGCCCAGATGGTCGAGTGATTCATGATGTGTATTTATTTCAAGTGAAGAAACCAAGTGAGTCTAAGGGACCATGGGATTACTACAACCTAGTAAGCACAATTCCATCTCAAATTGCTTTCAAGCCACTTTCTGAGTCTACCTGCCCATTGGTTAAAAAGAGTTAATTCATTAAACATCATTAATAAAAGTAAAGAGTAAAAATGACAACAACCAAATCAGTTCCAAAAATTCATCACCTCATTGATGGCAAGTCGTATGAATCCAAATCTACGGAATGGCGCGATGTAGTTAACCCGGCCACGCAAGAAGTCGTTGCTTCAGTCCCGTTTGCAACGCAGGAAGAGCTCGATATTGCTGTTGCGTCAGCTAAGAAAGCTTTTAAAACTTGGCGCAACGTCTCACTATCGAATCGCATGCGCATCATGTTGAAATTTCAGCAGCTGATCCGTGACAACGTGGGCCCATTGGCGGAGTTGATTACAAGAGAGCATGGTAAAACTTTGCCAGATGCTGAAGGTGAGATTAGCCGAGGGCTCGAGGTGGTAGAGCATGCCTGTTCGATTACTTCATTGCAGCTAGGTGAAATTGCCGAAAATGCAGCGACAGGAGTTGAGGTATTCACATTGATGCAGCCGATTGGCGTTGGCGCTGGAATTACTGCATTTAACTTTCCAGTGATGTTGCCGTGTTTCATGTTTCCGATGGCGATTGTCTCTGGAAATACATTCATATTGAAGCCATCTGAGCAAGATCCAAGCTCTAGCATGCTACTGGCAGAATTAGCGCATCAAGCTGGCCTCCCTCCAGGCGTCTTGAATGTAGTCCATGGTGGTCCTGATGTAGCAAACATGATTTGCGATCACCCAGATATTAAGGCAATTTCTTTTATCGGATCCACTAAGGTGGGTACTCACATTTATCGCCGTGGCTCAGAAGCTGGCAAGCGTGTTCAGTCGATGATGGGTGCAAAAAATCACTGCGTGATCATGCCTGACGCAAATAGAAGTCAAGCAATTAATAATTTACTGGGATCAGCCTTTGGCGCCGCCGGTCAACGTTGCATGGCCAACTCTGTAACGGTCTTGGTTGGCGATGCCAAAAATTGGATTGATGAAATAGTTCAAAAATCTGCTGCTATGAAAGTGGGGCCAGGAACAGATAGATCCGCGGATCTCGGTCCTTTGGTGAATAAGCATGCTAAGGCGCGTGCCCTTGCTTTAATCGATTCTGGTGTTGCGCAGGGAGCAAAATTACTGCTTGATGGTAGAAAATGTGTTGTTCCTGGGTATGAAGAGGGGAACTTTATTGGACCTACGATTTTTAGCGAGGTTAAGCCTGGCATGGATATTTATGACCAGGAAATATTTGCTCCTGTATTAGATATCGTATGCGTAGATACATTAGATGATGCCATCGCATTTATTAATGCTAATCCAAATGGCAACGGCACCTCTATCTTTACCTCGAGTGGTTGGTCTGCTAGAAAATACCAAAATGAAATTGATGTTGGCCAAGTGGGAATTAACGTGCCAATCCCAGTTCCAGTTGCTTACTTTAGTTTCACTGGTTCACGCGCCTCTAAGTTAGGAGATTTGGGACCAAATGGTAAGCAAGCAATTTCTTTTTGGACTCAAACTAAAACGGTTACCTCTCGTTGGTTTGAGGAAGACAGTCAAAGTGGTGGAGTAAACACCACTATTTCATTGAAATAGTATTACGGTATCGCCACCAGCCTCTGTAGGCTCGTGGCGATTGATTGATTTGAGTCGTCTAATCGCGTTTGATGAGGATGAGTATGAAAATAGGATTTATTGGCTTAGGTAATATGGGTGCGCCAATGGCTCAAAATTTACTTAAGGCTGGCCATGACTTAACAGTCTATGACTTGTCTGAGACGGCTCTTGCGCAATTGAATGGGGCGGGTGCAAAAATTGCACAATCTGCTGTAGAGCTTTCAAGCATTCCTGGTATGGAAGTCATCATCACGATGCTACCAGCAAGCCAGCATGTGCGATCGGTTTACCTAAACCAAGGCGGTATTTTAGAAGTGGTGGCCAAAGATGTCCTACTAATTGATTGCTCAACCATAGATCCGCAAACTGCAAGAGAGGTCGCAAAGGCTGCTCTGAGTAAGGGTAATCCCATGCTGGATGCACCAGTATCTGGTGGTACTGGGGGCGCTGAAGCAGGTACCTTGACCTTTATGGTTGGAGGCGCAAAGAAGGATTTTGAGCGCGCACAAACGATACTGACCACGATGGGAAAAAATATTGTTTATTGTGGCGACTCAGGAAATGGACAAGTTGCCAAGGTGGCAAATAATATGTTGCTGGGTATATCGATGGTTGCCACTGCAGAAGCGATGTCCTTAGGTGTGTCTTTAGGTATGGATCCCAAGGTGTTAGCAGGAATTATTAATACATCTAGTGGCAGATGCTGGAGTTCGGAAATTTACAACCCTTATCCTGGTGTTGTAGAAAACGCTCCAGCTTCAAGGGCGTATTCTGGCGGCTTTGGGGTTGATTTGATGTTGAAAGATTTGAGTTTAGCCACAGAAGCAGCAAAATTTGCAAAGCAGCCAGTAATTCTAGGTGCTGTTACTCAGCAACTGTATCAATTATTTAGCTCGCAGGGTAATGGAAAGCTGGATTTTTCTTCAATCATTAATTTACAAAATAAATAGTTGCTTTTTTTATTTGAGCCTGTTGATTCATGGCGCCCCCATAAACCCTCATCAGAGATGTTGAGGGTTTTTTATTGACGATGAGTTGCTTGGGTAAGGTAAAGCTTGAATAGACGCTCTTATGTAAAGGGGTGCTCTAAATGAAGTGCTTGAGAAGTTGCGCTACTTAAAATATGACCCTCATTTACTCTCTAAACTCACTTAGAAAATAGACTTGCAGTCTGCTATTTTTCTTGTATATTAGAAACATATTAGATGTTAAAAAAAGTGCGGAGACAGCAATGACAATTAAAAGAAGGGGTGCGCTCAAGCTTCTATTGGGCTTCGTAGCAGGGTTTAATTCTTTGCCATCTTGGAGTCAGGTTTGGCCAGATCGCTCAATAAAATTTGTTCTCGGATATACGACTGGAGGCTCTAGCGATGCGACTGCCAGGATTATTGGTAGACCACTTGAGCAGCTAGTTAAGCAATCCGTCATTATTGATTACAAGCCTGGCGCAGGCGCATCTATTGGAGCAGAGTATGTTGCCAAAGCTACGCCAGATGGCTATACGATTGGCTTAGAGGATACCGGCCCACTTTGTATCGCGCCGAATTTACGTAAGGTGGCTTATGATCCGTTAACTGATTTCACACCCCTATCCTATGTGTGTACGACGGGTTTAGTGTTAATTGTTAATCCAGACTTGGATGTAAAAAATGTTCAAGAGCTTATTGCGCTAGCTAAAGCAAAGCCTGGGCAACTCAGCTACGCTAGTTCAGGAGTCGCCTCAGTACACCACCTTGCTGGAGAATTATTCAAGTTTAAGGCGGGGATATCTATTTTGCATGTTCCCTATAAAGGTGCTGGCCCAGCTATCACGGACTTAATCGGGGGACAAGTACCAATTATGTTTGCCACCATTGGCCCAGCGTTGCAGATGATTGCAGCAGGGAAGGCGCGTCCATTGGGAGTTACTTCCATCGCGCGTTCCGCTTCGCTGCCAAATGTGCCAACGATTGCTGAACAAGGATTAAAAGGTTATGAGGCAGTACTCCGCTTTATGGTGATGGGTCCCGCCAAGATACCACCCCCAATTGCTGTGAAGTTACAGGCAGATTACAAGACTGTCATTAGTGACCCCGCCGTAGTTACGGAGCTTAAAAAACTTGGAAACGACGAAATTGTGTATAAGACACCTACAGAAATTTTGACACTCATTCAAGATGATTACCGTAAGTGGGGATCGTTAATCCGTGAAGCCAAGATAACGTTGGACACCTAAGATGTTGCTAGAAGAGAAGATTTGGGACACGCTTTTACGGAATAAGCGAAGTCGACTAGAACGCGCAAGTCATATTACGTCCTCAAAGATCGTTCATCATGATGATGTAGTGCGTTTATTTGAGGCTGTAATTGAATCTGGCGATAAGATTTGCGTAGAGGGAAACAATCAAAAGCATGCCGATTTTCTTTCCGAGCAATTAACTCTAGTAGACCCAAAGAAGATCAATGGCTTGCATATAGTTCAATCCAATATTGCACTATCCACTCACTTAGACATTTTTGAAAAAGGCATAGCTAAAAAATTAGATTTTTGCTATTCAGGTGAACAGGGCGTTCGACTTGGAAGGCTGATTAAAGAAAATATCGTTGAGGTAGGCGCAATCCATACTTACCTTGAGTTATATAGTCGGTATTTTGTGGATCTTACTCCCAGAGTTTCAATCATCGCAGCACAAAGTGCTGATAAGTATGGCAACGTATATACGGGATTTAATACCGAAGATACTCCACCTATTGTTGAGGCAACTGCTTTTAAAAATGGACTAGTGATTGTTCAAGTCAATGAGTTAGTTGATGAGGTTCCTAGGATTGATATTCCAAGTGATTGGATTTCTTTTGTTGTTAAGGCGCCCAGAACTCACTATATAGAGCCGATATTTACTCGGGATCCTGCTTTAATTACCGAGGTGCAAATTTTGATGGCCATGATGGTCATTAAGGGGATTTATGAGCCTTATGGAATCAATCGATTAAATCATGGTATTGGTTTTGATACGGCGGCAATTGAATTGATATTGCCCACTTATGCTGAATCACTAGGTTTGAGGGGAAAGATCTGTGAGTATATGAGTGTCAATCCTTGCCCAACATTGATTCCGGCTATTGAATCAGGGTTTATAAAAAATATTCATTGCGCTGGATCTGAGTTGGGAATGGAAGACTATATTACTGCCAGACCTGATATTTTCTTCAATGGCCCAGACGGCTCAATGAGATCCAATCGTGCCTTTTGCCAGTTAGCAGGGCACTACGCTGACTTATTCATTGGATCTACATTGCAGATTGATGTCGAAGGGAACTCTTCTACTGCTACCTTAAATCGAATCGCTGGTTTTGGGGGTGCCCCCAATTTTGGTTCTGATTCTAGGGCCAGACGGCACTCTAGTAAGGCCTGGTTGATGGCTGGCAGAGAAAGTATGAGACCAGAAAATGCAACTATGCCGCGAGGTAGGAAGTTAGTAGTGCAAATCGTTGAGACATTTAAAGAAAAAATGCAGCCCACTTTTGTGGAGCGCTTGGATGCTTGGCAACTCATGGATGACTTTAAGTTAGATTTGCCGCCAGTGATGGTTTATGGAGATGACATTACGCATCTAGTTACTGAGGAGGGCATTGCCCATCTTCATAAATGTAAAAATCTCCTAGAAAGGGAGCAGGCGATTCGTGGTGTTGCTGGCTATACCCCCGTGGGGCTTGCTCGCAATAAAAACCAGGTGGAATCTTTGATTGCGAGGGGCATTATTCAGCGCCCACAAGAGTTAGGGGTCGATCCAAGAATGGCGACTAGAAATTTATTGGCTGCTCGATCAATTAAGGATTTGGTAAATTGGTCGGATGGTTTGTATAAACCACCTAAACGATTTAGGAATTGGTAAACATGGAATTATTAAATTATGAATTTGGTCCCTGGGACGTAGTTGCAGCTCGTAAAAATACAAGTGCGATTATTGTTGGGGTAGTAGGATCCGGAAATTTAGAAATTCTATTGGAGAGCGCTGAGCTCGGAGGAAGAACCAAGGTTTGCATTGAAACCTCAGTTAAGGGATTTTCGAATACTTGGGAGGCAGTTTTAAGAGATTTTTCTGATCAGCAAAAATTTGCCAACACCGTCATCACCATTAATGATGGTGGCGCTACACCGGCAGTTGTGCAACTGAGGTTGATGCAGGCTGCGCAGCAGTGGAAAGAGCGCCATGAAAATTGAAAGCGTCATTGGTATTCGAGAATCCACCGCTCGAGAAAGGGTGCTTGCGATCTTAGATTCTGAAACATTTACAGAGTATCTACCTCCTGCCGCCAGAGTCTTTAGCCCACACTTAAAAAGTTTAGGGTTGCCTGTTTCATTTGATGATGGAATTGTCATTGGTGAGGGCTCAATTGCTGGGCAAAAAATATTTATTGCCGCTCAAGAGCCCGGCTTTATGGGCGGTGCTGTTGGGGAAGTTCATGGGGCTAAGTTGACAGGACTTTTAGAGCGTGCCGCCCTGAAGAAGCCAGCGGCAGTTGTCTTGCTATTTGATACTGGAGGAGTGCGTTTACACGAGGCGAATGCCGGTCTGATTGCTATTTCTGAAATTCAAAGGGCAATGTTTAATGCGCGTAAAGCTGGCGTACCCCTGATTGTTGTTTCAGCTGGAGCGAATGGTGTCTATGGAGGGATTGGCATTATCTCTCGTTGTTGTGACTATATTGTGATCACAGAGGAGGGTCGTCTCTCAGTTTCTGGTCCTGAGGTCATTGAGTCACAAAAGGGTGTTGAAGAGTTCGATGCTAGGGACCGCGCCTTAGTTTGGCGCACTATGGGTGGGAAGCACCGATATTTAATTGGTGAGGCTCAAATGTTTGTAAACGATAGCGTGGAAGATGTGCGGAATGCCTTAGTACAGTATTTTAATAAGCCGATCCCCATCAATATTGACTCTGTAATGGAGGAACATCAGCGGCTAGGTGAGCGCTTAAGTCAGTATGGCAAAGCTGAGGATGCATTGGATATTTGGAGGGATATGGGGATTACAAATCCGGAAGATATTCCTTCTTTAGATTTTGAAGCGTTTATGAAAATTGCAAATCAAGTGCGAAAAAATGGATAAGATCAACCAAGTCTGCGCCAAAGCGTTTCCTTTGGGTTACGACATCTCCATTCATGGCGATATGGTGTCAGGTACAGCAAAGACTTCTTTGGGAGAGGTGGCTCTTATTGGTACGGTAAATCAAGCAGCGGTAGGCGTTGATTTAGCCTATGAGTTAGCTGGGAAGGTCCTAGATATCGTAAGGCATTCTCCTGGCATGCCAATTGTTATTCTGGTAGACACTCAAGGTCAAAAATTATCACGACGCGATGAATTGCTCGGTAACGCAGGATATCTTTCCCATCTTTCAAAATGTTTTGAGTTAGCAAGAGATCAAGGTCATCGAATTATTAGCATTATTTATAATGAGGCCGTCAGCGGTGGATATCTTGCATTGGGCATGATTGCTGATCAATCTTTTGCATTAGCAGATGCACAGATTCGAGTCATGGCTTTGCCGGCTATGTCGCGAATTACCCAAATACCATTAGAGCGATTACAAGAGTTATGCAAAAGCTCTTCTATTTTTGGGCCAGGAGTTGCAAATTATGTGGCGCTTGGGGCTCTAGAAGATATCGATGATGCCCATTTAGCTTCCTTACTTGAAGTCGCTATAAACAATAAAAACACACTTGATGAGCGAGCAAAATTAGGATACGAAAGGGGTGGGCGAAATATGGCTCATACCATCATCCAATCAATCATAAGTATTTGATATTGACTTTGAATGGATAAGATCAAAAGCTGGAGGCATCGCCGAATTTGGATTAAGCCGGAATACTTAGACTTACTGAAGGGTTTGGATGGAATCTCTTTACGTGAGCGTGAATATGTGGATGAATGGATCAATTCTGGAAAGCCTTTGGTGGGGAGGGCCATTAATCCATGTGATCAAAGTGATGAAGATCTCGTGCCATTGGGATTAATGTTGCACCTTTCAAATATGCAAAAAAAGCGTCTCAATATTCAAGTGGAGTTAGCCGCCGTCCTTAAGGTAGAAGAGCCTTTGGATCTTCTGAAAGTTTTGGAAGTTCTGCCCACCACCATGGCAGTAAAGGCAAGAAACATGCTCACTTTATTGGGCGAATATCCTATTCAGGTGAAGGTATTCGGTTCAGCATTTTGGAGTTATGAGGGTCAGAAAAACTATATGACTGAGTATTCAGATATAGATCTTTTAATTCTGCCATCTCACAACTGTGACTTATTTAAATTAGCTGAAACCTTGTGTGAATTATCTGATTCAATTGGCATACGTTTGGATGGTGAATTTGAATTTCAGAAGGGCTATTCAGTAAGTTGGAGGGAGTTTGCGGGGAATGCAGGTGAATTGCTCATGAAAACGGATATCGGGCCAAAAATGATGGCTAGAAATCAACTGATAGAAGAGTTTAATGACCCTCATCGCTAACATTGCTTCTCCAACGACAGCTGTTGAGCTCCATGCAGGCCAAGCTACTTTGCAATACCTGAGAAAAATTCGTAACTGTGCAATTCAATCTTTATGGCATGAGTTAATTACCTATCCAAAGCCTGGCTTAGTAAGCTTGATTGACTCAGGTAGCCACCAGGATATGGATCGGAATACTTTTTATTCCAGCATCATGTCCCTACGCCATTACTTTTTCAATATTTCCAGCCTGGGTTTTGAGGGCGCAAGTTTTGGGCTGTTGCGTTTGGCGGGTGTGGATGCTGAAACTAGGATGATGAAGGCTACTTGCGGTGTCAACACCCATCGTGGAGCCATCTTTAATTTAGGAATACTGGCTGCAGCGGCTGCCCATCAATACAAGAGTGATGATGCACATTTAAACTTGGGCGACATCGCAGTAAAGGTGTGGGGTAGTGAGCTTGTTATGCATTGTCGTAAGAAAAATAGCCATGGGGATAAGGTTCTCTCAACCTATCGGGTTGGCGGTGCTATTGAAGAGGTTTTGGCGGGGTACCCCTCTATCTATCGATTGGGTTTGCCGGTGTATCGCAATGTTCTTGAGTCAACTTCAAATCATCGGTTGGCATGCATACAAACCTTTTTTACTCTCCTAGCCCACGTGCAGGATACAAATCTACTCTACCGTGGCGGGAGTAGTGGTCTCAATAAAACCCAAGCGCTTGCGAAGCAGTTCTTGGCTGAGGGTGGCATCCATGCCGATCGCTGGGACGTATTAGCAGAGAGCATTCACAGGAGGTTAGTTGAATGGGGTTTGAGTCCCGGTGGTAGCGCTGACTTATTGAGTGCCTGTCTATTTGTGCATCAAATTGAGATGGCAAATGAATAAATTTGCCATTGTTTGCTCTGGCCAGGGCTCGCTAGATTCGGAGATATTTTCATTTTCTAGGCATTCTCCCCTTGCCGGCCCTGTAATTGATGCTTTTTCGTCAGAATTTAATTGGCCCATGCTTTCTGTAGAGGCCGGGCAACTCAATTTAGGTTTAAATCCATTTTCACAGCCGCTTACCGTTGCTACCGCATTGGCAAACTGGGCGGTCTTGAGGAGTGAGGTCCCAATGCCAAGTTATGTTGCTGGCTATAGCGCGGGAGAAGTAAGTGCGCTAGGCTGTTCGGGAGGGGTTGATCTTCAAACAATAGCGAGGATATGTAAATTACGCTGCGACGCAATGGAAGATATCGCGCCGCCTAATAATGGCATGTTGGCGGTTAAGGGGGTAACTCAATCAGAGTTGCAGGCTCATTTAGCGGGCTCAAATACCTTCATTGCCATTTATAACGAAGATGATCACTTTGTGATCGCTGGGTCTGTTAAAGAAATAGAGTATTTTGAAAAAACGCTTGGTGGGCTTGGTGCTTGGGTTAAACGACTCGTTGTCTCGATACCTTCCCATACGCCATTGCTGCAGGAAGCAACAACACAAATACTGTCCAAACTAGCTGATTTACATCTGGCTGACCCACGGCTGGATATTCCCATCATTCAAGGAATCAATGGATTGCCTACTAAAAGTTTGAGTTTAGGGGTGAATTCTATGGCTAGGGCGGTCTCAGAGCCCATCCAATGGCAGCAATGCATGCAAACCCTTTCAGATCTGGGGGTGACCGTTGTGCTTGAGCTGGGGCCAGGCGGTACGCTATCAAAGATGATTTCTGGCATTTTTCCCGAGATCTCTGCGCGCTCAGTGATCGATTTTAGAACGCCTGTAGGGGTAAAAAATTGGGTTCTTCGTGAGCTCGAGGCTTAAATATTGCCCCATTCAAGTTAAAAGCTCGACTTAGGGAAATACCTGAGTTTTGATCTAGATCAAAACTAACATTTCTCTAGTATATTAGTGACATATATGTTTCATTAAAGCGGGAGATGGCTATGAGCATTGCATTCCAAGAGATGGTGATGACCGAAAGGCAGAAAAAGTTTCGCGATAAATATATTAATGATGTGAGCCCTTTCTACAACGGGCTGGTGCATATTGGTGTGATGTATGCGGTTGGGATTAGCCTCATCTATTACTGCATTTCTAACCTACATGATGTGACTTGGGAGTGGATGGTAATTATTCCAGTGGCGATAGCTGGAAATTTTGTAGAGTGGGCAATGCACAAATATGTCATGCATCGCTTAATCGATGTATTTGCTTTGCGCGCAATTTATGATCGCCATACGCGTCAGCATCATCAATACTTCACCGATACTGATTACACCATTGATACCACTAAGGAATTTAGAATAGTCTTCTTCCCTTGGCGTGTATTAATTGTGTTGGGAGTATTTGGAACACTCCTAGGATTTATAGCAAGCAAAATATTTAATCCTAATGTCGGTTATTTTGTATTTATGACCATGGTAGGCCATTATTTGATATATGAAACATTTCACTTTTGCTGCCATGTCAAAGAAAATTGGTTTGTTCGCAATATGCCATTCGTGAATACAATCAGACGCCACCACGCCGCACACCACAATCTGGGAATAATGATGCATAAAAATATGAATCTGAGCTTTCCAGTTGCCGATTGGGCGATGGGTACCTCAGATTTAAAGCGTGGCCTATTGGGTACCTTATTTAATGGGTTCGATGAGACCTATGTAGACCCTGAGTTGAAGCCTATTATTGAAAAATTTAAGAGTGGCAAGGTTCAGGAAGAGAAGGTCACGCTAGAGGGCCCAATTCTGACTGTTGAAGAATCAAAAGCGCTAGAGAAGTAATCCTTTCCACCATCCATCTCATGACATACGCCGTCTTCTTTGATGTGCTACCAAAACAGGGGTTTTCTGATGCCTACTTTGGTATGGCTGGTGGCTTAAAGCCAATTGTAGAAAAAATCCCAGGATTTATTTCAGTGGAGCGTTTCGAAAATTTAGACCATGCGGGATGGTATCTCTCATATTCAAAATGGGCCGATGAGCAAGCCTTAGGGGCTTGGCGGTGTCAGCAAGATCATCATGAAGCGCAAGTTTGTGGCAGAAATTTAGTTTTGGAGGATTATCGTTTAAGAGTTGGATCCATCTTGACCGATATGGAAAATGGATCCAATAAGTCTTTGCTAGCTGCATTTGTTGGTGAGTTCGACAATATTCAGAAGGTAGCCGAGCTGATAAAAAAAACATTGGGTGTACCAGCGGGATTATTCAAAGGTGTTATCAATCCAGATAGAGGTATAGCCTTATTGGATGTAGAGTTATTGAATGCGTTGGAGATAAAAAAAATAATGACCGACCAGATATTAATAGATGTCGGATTGTATGAGGTCCAGCGTGATTATGGAATGTTCAATCGAGCGCAAGCTCCTAGCGTTTTCGCTTAAGAAAAATGGCAACGAAAAAAACTACTAAAACCCCTGTTGCTATCCCGCATGAAGTAATCTCATTGTCAGATCAAGCTTATGAGCAATTAGAAGAATTGATCGTGACTATGAGGTTGGCGCCAGGTACTCCAGTCTCAGAGAGTCAGCTATCCACAATGCTTGGCATTGGGAGGACTCCAATTAGAGAGGCTATTCAGCGTTTAAGCCATGAACATCTTGTGTCGATCATGCCTAAGCGGGGAATTTTTATCTCCGATTTAAATCCGCAAAAACAACTGAGAGTTTTAGAAACTCGCCGCGAGCTCGAGCGATTAATCTGTACAAAATCTGCAAAAAGATGTAATTCTGAAGAGCGTAAACAATTTGAAAGAATCGCTAAAGATTTTAAAAAAGCAGCTAAGGAGAAAAACGAAAAACTTTTTCTCAAGGTAGATAAAGAGCTTAACGATTTAACAATTATTGCCGCTAAGAACGAATATGCATCAAAGGCCTTATCAATGCTTCATGGTATGTCTAGGAGATTTTGGTTTGGTAATTTCCACCAGGTTGGCGATATTGCCGTTGCAGCAACATTGCATGCCAATATTGCAGAGGCTATTTGTGAGGGCAATGAAAAAAAAGCTGGTGTTGCAGTAGATAAGTTGCTTGACTACATAGAAGAATTTACGCGTAAGACAGTAATGTCACATGAGTAATAGTGTTGGTTGCAGTTGATGTCTTATTAAATTGAGATTTATAGGAGACGGAAATGAAAAAGCAGAAAATTAACGATCAAGGTCGTCGTGAAGTTATCAAGGGTATAGGGGCCCTTTCGGCATTAGCGGTTAGTGGGTGGGGCTTCCCTGCAATCGCTCAAAATACCCCAATAAAAATCGGTATCCTAGCTCCTCGCGCAGGCATTGCTGGCACGATTGGTGAGTGTGGCTTACGCGGCGCAATGTTTGCAGCAGATAAGATTAATAAATCAGGTGGCATTGGCGGTCGGAAGGTGGAGTTGGTAATTGAGGAAGAGACAAATGCCAAAGATACAACTGAGCGTTTTCGTAAGCTGGTACTTCAAGATAAAGTGGACTGCGTTCAAGGTCTAGTATCTTCAGGAGTCTCGCTAGCGCTAGGGCCAACTGTTGAAGAAATGCAGACTATCACTATTTATTGGGATGGCACTACGCAAGATGGCGTAAGAGAAACAATTCCAAAGCCTAAGTATCTATTCCGTTCCACGGATAATGAATGCGAAGCAGTCATGGCTTCACTGATCGCCATCAAGCAGTACAAAGGTAAATTTGCAACAATCGCCGGCATTAATCCTGACTATTCATATGGAAGAAATAATTGGGCAGCTTTTCAAGCATTGCTCAAACGTTTCAATATTGAGCACAAGGTTGTTGCGGAGCAGTGGCCTAAGGTTGGAACAATGGAGCTATCAGGGCAAATTGCCGCTCTAAAGGCCGCAAAACCAGATCTTATTTTCTCATCTCTCTTATTTGCTGATTTACCAGTCTTTATGCAAAACGCAAGTGCCGCGGGATTGGGTAATGGTGACGTGAAATATGTCTTACCTGCCGCAGGTTTCCAGCACACTCTGATGAAGAAAGAATTCACACCTGAAGGAATGGTATTTGGGCATAACACGATGTATTTTGATTTGCCAAACGCAAGTCCTCTCCAAAAAGAATTCGTTGCGATGTACTACGATAAATACAAAGATTATCCAAATTGGGAGGCCGACAGAGCCTATTTTGCAATGCAGGTTTACAAGGCTGGAGTTGAAAAAGCACTTAAAGCTAATGGTGGCAAGTGGCCTGACAAGGAGCAAATTGCCGCGGCAATGGAAGGCGTGCAAGTCCAGTCATTGGGTGGCCCAGGTCTGATGCGAAAAGATCATATTGCCGAACAAACTTTCTATCAGGGTCTAACAACGCATAAGAATAAATATGACTTTGTAACGATCAACCCAGTTGACAAGAAGTTCAGCGATCAACTGCAGAAGCCGCCAGGTATGGATTTCTGGCAGTGGATCGATACCGCAAACATCACCCTTTAATAGTTGGGTCCGCTGAGCAACAATGCAGTTGCTCAGCATTTTTGAATGTGAAATATGACAGCATTTATTGACATTATTCTTAGCGGTCTTTTTCATGCCGCAGTTCTATTTCTACTGGCTGGGGGTTTGCAGCTTGTTTTTGGCGTTCAAAAAATAGTGAATTTGGCTTGCGGTGCTTTTTATGCACTAGGTGCTTATTTCGGAATTACTTTAGTTTCATTGGCTATTAAGTTTGGCATGCCAGCCTATAGCCTAATTTTGGTATTGATAATTGCAGGTCTTTTAATGGGCTTAGTTGGTCCCATTATTGAGAGATTATTACGGTTAGTTTATGACCGGGAGGAAGGATTTCAACTGCTTCTTACCTTTGCAATCATGCTGCTTTTAGAGGATTTAATTAGAATGATTTGGGGCGCCACTCCAATGACCTTAGGTAATCTATCCATGACTTATGGTCACCTTAATTTTGCATCGACCTCTATCCCTATGTACAAGATACTGGTGATTGGTGCGAGTGTTCTGCTGGCATTAGGTCTTGGTTGGATGTTGCAAAAGACAAATTTCGGTCGGATCGTACGAGCTACTGCAGAAAACCGCCGGATGAGTGAGGCCATGGGTGTCAATGTGGTGTGGATCAATGTTGCGATTTTCACCTTAGGAACTACTCTGGGTACTATTGGGGGCGCGCTTGTTGTCCCAACTGCAGCAGCATCTTTAGAGATGATTTCAGAGGTTGTGGTTGAGGCGTTTGCTGTCGTTGTAATAGGTGGCTTGGGAAGTATGCGTGGAGCGTTAGTGGGCGCCCTAATAGTGGGCATCATGCGCGCCCTTGCAGTTTCGATTTATGCGGAAATTGATTTATTGCTCATTTATTTGATTGTGATTGGTATTTTGATCTTCAAGCCGGCTGGATTATTCGGAAAGGCGGTGGAGTCATGAATGCCCGCGTTAAATTAACTTTGCTAATTTGCTTGGGCATTTTATGTGCTGCGCCTTATTTTCTAAGCCCTTATCACACGACACTTTTGTTGCCGGCAATTGCCTACGGCATTATTTTGCTTGGATTTAATCTGCTGTTTGGTTATACCGGGCTTCTGTCGTTTGGTCATGCATTATTTGTTGCTGTTGGTGCCTATACGGTTGCTATTCTGACAAGTCGTTTGGGCATTAAAAATATGGAGATCATATTTTTATGCGCTATCGGTGCAAGCATTGTGGTCGCGGTACCAGTTGGACTGATCTGCGTTCGCTATGTTCGCATTTTCTTTGGAATGTTGACCTTGGCTTTTGGCATGTTGTTTCACTCGATCTTATTTAAGTTCTACGACTTATCAGGCGGTGATTCAGGAATTCAGGTGGTGAGACCTTTTTTATTTGGCCAGGACTTGAGTAGCATGGATAAAACTAGCTTCCTGATTGGCCCATTCTTTTATTACTCAATCATTATTTTGATTATCCTTGGTGCACTCATGTGGCGCATAGTGCATTCGCCAATGGGCATGCACTTTCGAGCAATTAGAGATAATTCTAGAAAAGCGGAGTATCTCGGTATTCAGGTTCATCGTTTTCGCTTGATTGCATTTGTGATCTCGGCAATCTATGGCGCAATTGGTGGAGCTTTGTTAGTTATTCCCGTAGGCCTCGCAGATCCTGAGCTCGCGTATTGGACCCATTCAGGAAATATTGTATTCATGACTATTTTGGGTGGCTTTAATAATTTCTTTGGACCAATCGTAGGTGCCTTTGCTTTTATTGGCCTGAAAGATCAGTTGGTTGGATTGACTCAATATTGGCGATTTGCCTTGGGTATTGTTTTAGTCATGCTCGTATTGTTGCTCCCGAATGGAATTATGGGCTTGTTACAGGCTAAAAAAAGAATGGCATCTCAGGAGAAAGCGCAATGACACCAATACTTGAGGCTAAAAATGTTTCAAAAAGTTATGGCGTTTACCAAGCCCTAAAAAACGTTAGTCTGAAATTTTTTGAGGGAGAAACAATCTCTATCGTTGGGCCAAATGGAGCTGGAAAAACTACTTTTGTTAATGTTCTCACTGGGCTATTAAAACCTACAGAGGGGGATGTCGATTTTTGTGGTAAATCCATTGCGGGTGTTGGTCCAGTCAAACTCTCTCAGTATGGAATGGCTAGAGCTTTCCAGCTTGTACAAATTTTTCCACTAATGACCGTACAAGAAACAATTATTTCTGCTGTGATTTCGCAGACGGGATCTCAATATAATTTTTGGTCTAACGCAGTAGCGCAAAAGCGTTTAGTAGATAAGGCCTTTGAGGTTGCCAGAATATTTAATCTGGATAAAAAGATGTCATGGCAAGCCTCTTATTTGTCTCAAGGTGAAAAGAAGCTTTTGGATATTGCCAGTGCCTTTGCTCTTGATCCGACGGTAATTTTGCTCGATGAGCCAACTAGCGGAATTTCGACAGCTGATAAGCGCGGAATCATGGACACCCTAATGGAGGCGGCAAAGTTATCCGGCATCAAAACTATCTTGCTGGTTGAGCATGATATGGAACTGGTTGCCGAATACTCTACTCGCATTGTTGCTTTGGCCGAAGGTAAGTTATTGGCTGACTTACCTCCGAAAGAATTCTTTGCAAATGCCGAGTTAGAGGCGCAGATTATTGGAAAGAGGGTTTCCCATGCTTGAGATCAAATCTTTAGCGGTTGATATCCAAAATAGTCCGATATTGCGCAATATTAATATTGAAGTGAAGCCTGGCGAACTAGTTTGTCTCGTTGGCAGAAATGGCGCAGGTAAAACCACTACTTTGAAAAGCTTAATGGGTTATCTAAAGCCCAAGGCTGGGGATATTCTATGGAAAGGAAAGTCCTTGGTGGGATTGAAGACATTCGATATTGCTAGGGCAGGCATTGGCTTTTCGCCAGAAGAGAGTGAGGTATTTGGGGATCTCACGGTTGCGGAAAATATTGAAATGCCTACATGGACAATTCAGACTAAGCTATCTAATGATGAGCGTATTGCGCTAGCTTATAAAATATTTCCTAAGCTAGAGCGCTATAGAGATAGGGGCGGGCACCATTTATCGGGCGGCGAACGTAAGATGCTGTCAATTGCCAGAGCGCTTGCATTGGATCCTGAAATACTGATTCTGGACGAACCTTTTGAGGGGCTCTCTCCAGCAATTATTCCGGTAATTAGCGATGGCTTATCGTCCATTAGAGGGCTCGGTAGGGCGATATTGATGGCTGAGTCAAATGCTTTTCATATCCCCGATTATGCCGACAGGGTTTATATCATTGAGCGTGGAGAAATTATTTTCTCAGGATCAGTTGATGAGGCTAAGCGCGTAGCCCAATCTCAACTATCGATAGCTGCAAAGGTCTAGCGTTTGGTTAGTTGATCAATTGCTTGTGAAAGCGCTTGTGTGCTGTGGGCATCCAAGGCGCTTGCTGCCATGTGCCCCCAGTTTGTATCAAGCTGGACCAATGCACAATCAGTGATCAAGCTGGCAGTATGTATAGCCTGCTCAATGGGATTCAATAGGTCTAGGCTGGGTACCCCAATCAGGCATTTAGCTTTGATTGATGCCAGTGACTTCGTTAGATTGCCGCTAAATTGGCCTGTCTGAGCGACATCATGTGCATCATAGGCAATAGACTGGTAAATCCAATCCAAGGGGTGAAAATTCATTTTCTTCCACCATTGCAACCTCTGTTCATACCAATCTTGAATCTGGTGCACGCTTGTAAATTGTTCATCACATTGTTTAGGCGTTCGCATAGCCAGCATTTGCATGATGGGTAGCCAGGCCAACCAGACGGTATCTGGATTATAGGAGCCGCTGCTGTTGATATGGGGTGTTAGAGACTCACGTGCCGCCCTAGTCATGGATGATGCCCAAGCAGTCGTTTTAGACATCGGCGTAAGGGCTACGATGTAGTTCATATAGTCTGGATAGGACACTCCCCACTGCAGAGCTTGCATGCCCCCCATAGAGGCGCCAACAATCATATCGACATGATTAATTTCAAGTTTCTCGAGCAATTTTTTCTGACTGTGAACCATATCCCGAATCGTAAATTTCGGAAATTGAAAGAAGGGTTGTTCTGTTGAGTTGGAGGGTGAGCTACTCAATCCGTTTCCAAGAGCGTCTATAGCAATAATTCGAGTATTCTCAAGATTGAGGGTGCGTGATTGGTTAATTAAAAAATCAAGGCGATGGTGAATGCTTCCAATGGCACATAAAAATAGGATCAACGGTTTCGATTGATCTTTTAAATCCCCGTGAACTGCATAACTTACCTTACAGTTTTTTATGCAGCCACCAAGCTCAAGAGGCAGGTCTCCAATTTGCGATAAATGATGCGGCGCATCATACCAATCCTCTTGTAGGGGTGGATGGGTATTTAGAGCGCTTATATCTATTGACACGGTGAGCATCCTTCAATAAAGTTTTCTGTAATGTACAGCTTATATATTAGTTGATCAATAGAATGAAAGCGAGACAAAAATGCCTAAGTTTTTAACAGAGCCTCAGGTCCAGCAATTTAAGGATTTGGGATATGTATCCAAGCTCAGGGTGATGGATGGCAAACAGACTCAGGCGATTCGAGAATTATTAGAGGATTTTGAGAAACGACAGGGTTCACCTTTGCACGGCTCTCAAAGGCATAAAACACACTTGCTGTTTCCTTGGCTTAATGATTTGGTGCGTGACACCAAAATTGTTGATGCGATTGAGGATTTATATGGTCGCAATATCTTGTGTTGGACTTCTAATTTTTTTATTAAAGAGGCGCATGACCCTGGATTTGTTTCATGGCACCAAGACTCAACTTATTGGGGTTTATCTTCCCCAGACGTTGTTACTGCATGGGTTGCGTTGTCACCGAGTAATAAAGGTAATGGTGCCATGTCGGTAATTCCAGGCACACATACAATGGAGCAGATCCCTCACCGAGACACTTACTCCAAAAATAACTTACTCACCCGTGGCCAAGAAATTTCAGTAGAGGTCGATGAGAACAAGGGGGTTGTATTAGAACTTGAGCCAGGTGAGATGTCTTTACATCATGTGCGCACCATTCATGGTTCTCCACCTAATCCTTCAGATACAAGGCGCATTGGTTTTGCAATTCGCTATATTCCAACCTATGTGAAACAAGTGCAGGGGGATGATTCAGCAACGCTAGTTCGAGGCGAGGATACCTATAACACTTTTGCCCATGAGCCAAGACCGAGCCGGGAACTAGAGCCTGAATTTGTGAAATTACATCAAGAGATAACTGATAAAAGTGCCAGAATTCTTTACAAGGGTGCAAAAGTTGATAGCTATGATGCATCTTTAGCGGATCCGAAAGTACGCTCAGCATGAATTTTTCCGGAGCAGTACTCAGAGAGATTGGTCAACCTCTGGAAATTGAGACCCTATCTCTCAAAGAAATCTTGAATAGAGATGTGGTTGTCAGAATTAAGGCAACTAGTCTGTGCCATACCGACTTAGAGGCAGTAGAGGGTGCGCTTGGAACACCTTTGCCATTTATACCTGGTCATGAGGCCGCCGGCATTGTCGAGTCGGTGGGCAGGGATGTTTCTCATCTCAAGCCAGGGGATCATGTCGTAATTTCTTGGAATCCTTATTGCGGTACTTGCTACTTTTGCCAACGAAAACAGCGAATTATTTGTAGCCAGTATCGTGAAAATGCCTCAAGGTCATTTCACTTTGATGGCGCTCCCAGAATTTACTCAAAAGAGAGTCCCATACACCAACTGATGTATGCCGGAAGTTTTTCTGAGGTTGTGGTGGTGACTGAAGAGTGTGCTGTGAAGGTCCCAAAAGAGCTGCCTTTTGAAGTAGCTTGTTTGATTGGTTGTGGTGTCATGACGGGTGTTGGAGCCGTTCTTAATATCGCAGAGTTGGAGCCAGGTGGAACGGTGGCAGTCATTGGCTGTGGCGCAGTTGGCCTATCCGCAATCCAGGGGGCTAAGTTAGCAAATGCGGGAAAAATATTGGCAATAGATCGTGATCTGAATAAGCTAGAACTGGCGGAAAAATTTGGCGCGACTGATATTTTGCTTGCCGATGAAAATATAATTCAAGCTTGCATGCAGATGACACAACAGATTGGTTTTGATTGTGTAGTCGAGTCCGCAGGTAACGAGGCTGCCTTTCAGTTGAGCGTCGAGATTGTCAGACCTGGCGGGAAAACAGTTTGGCTGGGCAAGGTGCCAGTTAATCAAAAGGTCTCCTTTCGCTGGGGTTCGCTAATGGGTGAGAAGCGGATTCATCGCTCCAGTTATGGGGGAACTAAACCAGAGGTGGATTTTCCATTTTTGGCTAGCGCTTATTTCTCAGGAAAATTACTGTTAGATGAATACATCACCAGCAGAATTGGACTATCGGATGTAAATGAGGGCCTCTTGCGTTTGAAGCAAGGCAAAGAAATCCGTTCGGTGATTCTTATTGATTAAAGGCTTGCCCTGATTTCAGCTGACTGATCCCAGAGATTCGGGGTTTGCTGGGATGAGTAGCCAGAGACAAAGGGTTTGGGGGTGCCAGTCACCGGATCGTAAGTATGGCGTTTGACTGCGCCAATATTTGCCCCATACACATGAATACTGATAGATGTTTTGTCGGGAATGGCGTTGCTCACAACATGGATATCGCCAATGGTAGGGCTAACCGCTTCAATATCGCCCTGGTGTAGAACTGTTTCAGGGCCTTCCTTGATTAACTCCCCAGAAGGCAGTTGCTTGTAGCGTTGCCCCTTTTCCATTCCCCTGAGCATGCCAATCAGACCCCAGATGCAGTGATCATGAATAGGCGTTTTTTGACCTGGACCCCATACAAAGCTGACCACAGAAAATCTACCCAAAGGATCAGCATGAAGTAAGAATTGTTGGTAATACTCAAGATGAGGAACAGTGCAAAATTCTGGAAGCCAACGATCTGATTGAATCAGTGATTTCAGTAATTCAGAGCCTTTGGTAATGAGATTATTTTCTGTAGCTTCTTGGGAGACCAATTTCGTCATCCCAATCACGAATTCACGCAGGGGAGCGATTGTATCTAATTGATTATTCATATCCTTAGCCTCACCAGTTCTTTAGGAGCATCAAAATACACTTGTTGCGAATTATGATGGTAATCATAATGTAATTTTTTCTTATCAGTGGCTCGCTAACTAATTGGGATATTTATGAAGGAAACCTTAATTCCAGGCATCAAATACGAGCATCAGTTTATGGTGTCTAAATCAAAGATAGTCCCTGCACTTTATCCCGAATCGGAGGATTTCTTATTAATGCCCGAAGTTTTCGCTACTGGTTTCATGGTGGGTTTTCTAGAGTGGGCATGCGTAATGGCTATTAAGCCCCATTTAAATTGGCCGGAAGAACAAAGTGTTGGAACATATATTGATGTAAGTCATGAGGCAGCTACGCCACCAGGGTTCAGTGTGAACGCAAGGGTTGAATTAATCGCTATTGAAGGAAGAAGGCTGATCTTTGCCGTAGAGGCGGATGATGGCATTGACCTAATTGCTAAGGGGCAGCACGAAAGGATGGTCATCAATAAACAAAAGTTTGATGAGCGTGTTAAGAAAAAGAGTGATGCTAACCTTGGTGCCAAAAAGTAAATAGAAGGCTCTTTAAGCTGTCTTTAAGAGCCTGGATGCCCTTGTTTTGAGTTAGGCGCCTTCACATGTTCTAAGGTGTGAAATCAATCAATACTTAAATAGTCGAAATACTGGTGAGTGATGAAATGTCACATGCTATTAACTAACCAGTAAATGTACTAAAACAGCAATCCCACTTCAAAAATTGCAGAGCTTATGATTTCTTTGGATTTGTTGGATATGCCCTTAGGGTTTACCCCTTTTGCGGTTTAAATGTCGTAATGTATAAATTCATGACCAAGACATAAATAAAAAATATTGGAGACAAGTATGAGTTCATCAGCTTTAGAGGTACGGCCATTAACAGGGGCATTGGGCGCAGAAATTTTTGGTGTAGACCTATCAAAAAACTTATCTTCCGAATTAATTCAGGAGATTCGTAATAATTTTCTTCAATACAGCGTCATTTTTTTTCGAGATCAAGATTTAACTCCAGAGCAGCATTTAAATTTCTCCAAGATGTTTGGGCCCTTGGTCATTAATCCTGTTTACGGCAATGTGGATGGCTATCCAGAGATCATGCCGGTCATTAAAAACGAAAAAGATAAATACAACATTGGCGACACTTGGCATAGCGATATGTCTTATATGTCAGAACCGCCTTTGGGATCAATTTTATATGCAAGAGAGGTTCCACAGGTTGGTGGTGACACTCTTTGGACCAATATGTATATGGCTTATGAATTTCTACCTACACCCTTAAGAAATGCTTTGGATGAGTTAAATGCCGTTCATTCGGATAGCTTTTTGACTTCACGAATTGAAGAGCGAAATGCGGGTCGATCTACTAAATTGGTGGCAGACCCAAATCGCGCAGAACTACGTGCGACCCACCCTGTAATTAGGACTCACGACGAAACGAAGAAAAGAGCTTTGTATGTGAATTATCCATTTACTTATTCTTTTGAGGGTATGAGTCGTGAAGAAAGCCTCCCACTGTTAAATCAGCTGTATGCCCATGCGACTAAACCTGAATTTTCTTGTAGGTTTAGATGGCAAAAAGGTTCTATTGCTTTTTGGGATAACCGCTGCACCATGCATTACGCTTGTAATGATTACCAGGGTCACCGACGTGTCATGAATCGTACAACCATAGCTGGTCCCAAGCCTGAATGATGGAGAAAAATGCATTTGCCTTGATTACGGGGGCAACCAAAGGAATTGGCAGGGCAATATGTGATTTACTGATTGAGCAAGGGCACTCTGTCATTGGCATTGCTCGAAATCCAGACGCTTCTTTCAAGGGGCAATTGTATTTGGCAGATCTTTTGGATGCGGTTTCTCGAAAAGAAGTTTTTAAGGAGATCGCCCATGCTTTCCCAATTAATCGCCTAGTAAACAATATTGGATTTAACCATCTGCAAGGGTTACCTGATATCACTTCGCAAAACTATGAAAAGATCATTGATCTTAATTTGACTGTCACTTTGGAATTGACTCAAGCAGTCTTGCCTTCCATGCTGGCTCTGGGTCAAGGAAGAATTGTGAATATTGCCAGCAGATCAATGCTTGGTAGAAAAAATAGTAGCGTCTACGCAGCTGCCAAAGCAGGTTTGGTGGGGTTTACAAAATCATGGGCTATTGAGCTTGCTTCTGCGGGAATTACAGTAAATTGCGTAGCTCCTGGTCCAATTGAAACTGAAATGTTTAATCGAAATAATCCAATTGGCTCTCCTGGGCGACAGTCAATGATGGACGCAATCCCAATGAATCGACTTGGAGGCCCACGGGAGGTTGCTTCTGCAGTAACTTACTTTTTATCAAAAGATGCTTCATTTACAACTGGCCAAACAATTTTTGTTTGTGGCGGGGCTAGCATTGCCCAACAACATTTTTAACGATGATCTGAGAATGAGATGAGACTAAAGCAGAGTATTTATTTGAGCGTTGTGATTGGGTGTATTGTGGCATGTTTTAGCAACACGGCCATTTCCCAGGTAAATTATCCAACTCGTCCAATTAAGATTATTGTCGGCTATGCCCCTGGAGGCGCAACCGATATTATCGCCAGAATAATTGCTGAGAGATTTACGGCTTCAATGGGGCAGCCGGTATTTGTAGAAAATATTCCAGGAGCTGGTGGTAACTTAGGTGCCGCTGCCGTTGCTCGCGCAGCTCCAGATGGTTACACGCTGCAGTTAGGCACGATGGGCAATATGACGATTAATCCTTCGGTATACAAAAACATGCCGATTAATACAGTAAAAGATTTCCAGCCCATTTCAAATATTGCGATTGTTCCAAATATCATGGTGGTGAATCCATCTGTTCCCGTAAAAAATGTAAAAGAATTTGTGGCATGGGCAAAAGCAAGGCCAGGACAGGTATTTTTCGCGTCATCAGGGACTGGTAATTCGCCTCATATGACTGGCGAGTTATTTAATATTGCTACTGGTTTAAATATGACCCATGTTCCATATAAGGGGAGTGGCCCAGCACTTACGGATTTAATTTCCGGTCAAGGTGTTCAAGTAACTTTTGACAATATGCCTGCAGCCATTAATTTTGTACGCAATGGAAATCTAAGGGCGCTTGCAGTAACCAGTGCTAACCGTGCCGCTACAGAGCCAGGCCTGCCAACAATTAAGGAATCGGGTTATCCGGATTTTGTGGTTGAGGCATGGTTTGGTTTGTTTGCTCCCGCTGGAACTCCTAGGCCTATTGTGGATAAATTAAATGCCGAAGTTGCAATCGCCTTGAAAAACCCAGATATTCAAAAACGTTTGCTGGAGTTGGGTGCTCAACCAGCCTGGACAAGCCCTGAGGATTATCAAAAACTCCTAGAATCTGACATAAAAAAATGGGCAGATGTAGCGAAGAAGGCCAAGATTGAGGGTCAATAAAAAGTGACGACGCTTTCTCATGGGGTTAAGTTAGCGCTGGTAACTGGTGCCGCGCAAGGTATTGGACTCGCCATTAGTACGCGCTTAATGGAGATGGGCTTCTCGGTTGCGATGCTTGATAAGAATCCTGACGTAATCGATGCTGCGCAATTATTGTCGGGAAATAAGGGCAGGGCAAACGGTTATGTTTTAGATTTAAGTGATTTGCAATCAGTTCATTCTCTGAGTGGACTCATTGGCGAATCTTTTCAGAATTTGAGTGTTCTTGTCAATAATGCGGGAATCTCTCCAAAGCATCAGGGAAGAAAAAGGCTGTTCATTGATATTCCTCTTGATGAATGGCAGCGCGTGATGGATGTAAATCTGACTGCAAACTTTTTAATTACGCAAATCTGTCTTGGTCCTATGATGAAAAATAGAGAAGGCAGAATTATTAATATTACTAGCCAGGCGGCAAGGACGCGCACTCCGATACCCGGAGCCCATTATGCTGCCTCTAAAGCGGCAATAGCTGGCTACACTCGAATATTGGCTGGTGAGGTTGCGGAATGGGGAATTAACGTTAATTGCATAGCCCCTGGTCGTATTGAGTCAAAAATGACCGAAGAGGTAGGGTCTGATATTAATACTGAGCTAGCTAAAAGCATTCCCTTGGGTAGACTTGGAAAGCCGCAGGATGTAGCGGGTGTGGTTGAGTTTTTGGTTTCAGAAAATTCTTCTTATCTAACGGGAATGACGATCGACGTAAATGGCGGCAATTTTATGGCATAGCGTTAGCGATTGATTGTTAATTTCATCCACTCAGTTGCTACTGTTTCCACGCAATGAAAAGACAAGAATTAATTAGTCTCGGAAAGACATAGCCTCACTATTGCTAGCGAGGGCTCTTAAAAAAATGAAGACCCCAATAAATTAAGAAATAAGCCCAAATGGAATTGGGTCTCGATTTGATTTGATGGCATCTTCAAGCATATCTAGCCTATCCTGACCCCAGAAAGGCTCTTCTCGGTAAAAAAAGAAAGGAGTTCCAAAAACCTGTCTTTCAACAGCTTCCTTTGTTAAACGGTCTACCTCGAGTGAAATTGCAGGGTCATCGCTTGCCTTAAGAAGGGCTTCTCCATCAAGACCGGATCTATTGGCTACATCAACCATCACTTTCGGATCTTTGATATCCAAATCATCGACCCATAAAATTTTTAATGAGTTATGGATAAATTGACGAACATCTAGATTTTGAGCCAATGCGGCAAGCAGCATTCTGTGACCCACAACAGGATCGGATGGATGATGTTTTGGCTTTAAGACTAGCGGTATATTGCGGGCTCTCGCCCAGCGCTGCATTTCAACAAAACGATAGGCTTGTCTTTGAGGTGGCCTCTTGGTTACGGGTAGACCGCCACCGGCTGCAAATATGGCATGCAAGTCGATGGGTTTGTAGCTGACTTCTAAGTCGTATTTCTCAACTAACGCTTCAAACGCTTCATAGCCGATATAGGTATAAAGAGATACAAAGCTGAAGTAGAAATCAAGCTTACGTTTTACAGTCATATTTTTCCTAAATTCAGTCTACTTTGGCGCCAGATTCTTTAATTAGCTTCGCCCATTTTGGAGCTTGAATTGCAAGTTGTCTAGCCAAGTATTCTGGAGAGCTGGCAACAATTTCAAACCCTTGAGACACTAATTGATCTTTTATTGCTGGCTGTCGCAAAATTTGAACAATTTCTTTATTGAGCTTATTAATAATGACGGTCGGCGTGCCTGCTGGAGCTAAAATTCCTTGCCAAGAGTTTAGGTCATACCCTGGTACTCCCGCCTCAGCAATAGTCGGAATATTAGGTGCACCGCTCGATCGCTTGGAGGGGCTGATTCCGAGGGCGGTAAGTTTTCCAGCGCGAACATATTGAAGTGCTGCGGGTAATGTTACGAACATAGCGTCTACATGGCCAGCTAGCAAATCCGCTACTCCAGGCGCGCCGCCCTTATAGGGCACATTGATAAATTTAATATCCGCCATGCTCTCTAATAGCGCCCCTGCAAGATGACCTGGGCTACCACTACCCGCATTCGCAAGGGTTACTTTTCCGGGATTCAGTCTTGCAAACTCAATCAGGGATCTTAAGTTTTTGACGGGTAGCTTTGGCCCCACCAGCAATACTTGAGGAGCTGTAATTGCCATCGTGATTGGAGCGAATTGATCAACCTTATACGGAATACTGTTGTATAGAGCGGGATTGATAACCAAGCTATCCCAGCCCAAAAGTAGCGTATATCCATCTGGTGCGGATTTTGCAACATAGCCAAAGGCAATATTACTTCCACCTCCAGCCATATTTTCGACAATAACTGCCTGACCAAACTTTTCAGATAAACCTTTTCCAATGGTGCGGGCTAGCGTATCTAGGCTCGCACCTGCGGGAACTGGAACTACAATCTTAATTGGTTTGGTTGGCCATGTATCTTGGCTAAAGATAGGGGTTGATATGGCAAGGATGCTTGCGGCAAAAATAAACTGCTTAAGAATTTTGGTGAGTATAGATTTCATATGGCGATTCATGTGCAAAGGCCTTACCATAAATCGCTTTAGGTATTAATGGAACAATATAAAAGTCATGCCGATAGAGTGATTTGAATATAAGAAAAGCTTTTCAACACCTTGAAATACAGAATTGTGTCTGGATATTTTTAGGCATATCGAGTTAAAGGCATGACATGGCATGGCATGTCATTTATGTCACGAAGTCCCTATTAGATGGGCTACCTTAACCCTCAAGACTCTATGCCTGTTCTGCCAAAAGGAATCACATTACTGGTAGATTGGGTGAAATCGCTTACTCAGAAACTTCGCTTCGAATTCACAATCAGCAGATTAAAAGCAGTCTAATTGTGTTTTAGCACCACCAAATCCTAGGCAGTGAATACGGCCGCTGAATTAAGATGCCGAATGGTATAGTATTTTGTAATACAAAAAACAAGGCTAATACATGATGCTTGCCCCTCCACCCAAACCCCAAAGCTTACGAGAATACGTAGAAAGCTATTTAAAGCAGGCAATTGTAGGGGGCAAGTACAAACCTGGTGATCGGTTGATTGAACGGGAGATCTGTGAATTGCTTGGTGTAAGTCGCCCTCCTGTGAGGGAGGCATTACGTCAGCTAGAGGCTGATAAGCTGATTACACATGAACTCCATCGCGGGCCGGTTGTCGCATCTGTATCTTGCGAAGAGGCTAGCGAACTCTATGCGTTTCGGGCGCTACTTGAGAGTTTTGCAGTTGCAGAATTTTCACGATTGGCCTCTGATGCTCAAATAAAAGAGCTAGGCAATGCAATTAAAAAACTCAACGAGGCAGCGACAATCGGGGAGAGGCAGCCCTTGGTGGATGCTAAGTCCCACGTGTACAACATTATTCTAGATGGATGCGGGAATAAATTAGTAAGTGAAAGTTTAAATAAGCTTCTGGATAGAGTGAATATTCTTCGTGGTACGTCACTGCTTCAGCCGGATCGTTTAGGTCAGAGTCTAAAAGAGATCGACCAAATGTTTAAAGCAATAAAAAATAGGGATTATGAGCAGTCCAAGGCACTTGCTTATGACCATATTCAGAAAGCATGTAAGATCGCCTTGAGGGTCTTGTCAGAACCCCCAGTTTAAATTTAGATCGCCATCCAATAAATAAGGTGCTACGGCACCTTTTTTCATTCCCTGGGCAGCCACTCCCATCTCCAAAATAAGCTCTAAGTAAAAACCCTAATCGTAGTATTGTAGTTTTGTATTACAAAATAGTATAAGATTTACACCATCTGATTGAAGATGATGTGCTCTTCAATCCATGGATACATAACAACTTATTAATGGATAGGAATCAAGATGAACCGCGAATTATTTGAAAAAGGTCTCAAAACACGTAAAGAAGTTTTGGGTGCTGAATATGTAGATTCATCGCTAAAAGCGGCTGACGACTTCAACATGCCGATGCAGGAGTTAGTTACTGAATATTGTTGGAACGAAATTTGGAATCGCCCAGGCTTAGAGCGAAAAACTCGCAGCTTCTTAAACTTAGCGATGATTGCGGCTTTAAATCGTCCACATGAGTTGAAATTACATGTGCGTGGCGCTATCAATAATGGGTTAACAAAAAATGAAATCCAAGAAGTGTTTTTACAAGTAGCGATTTACTGTGGTGTGCCAGCAGCGATAGATAGCTTCCGTGTTGCAAAGGAAGTATTCAAGGAAATGGGTATCTAATGAAGCCAGCAGAAACTAAGATCGCATTTGTAGGGCTGGGATTGATGGGGATCCCAATGGCAAAAAATTTACTTAAGTCAGGTTATGCCGTTACTGGATTTGATCTGAATAATGAGGTTGCTACTAAATTTTCTGATGACAAAGGATTTACTTTTAGCTCAACTCCAAGTGAGGCAATAAGGGGTGCCAATGTCACTATCTTGATGTTGCCAGATAGCAAAATCATTGATGCTTTGCTATGGGGCTCTGATGGTCGTACAGGTGTTGTTGATGAGTTGGCAAAAGGTAGCTTTTTAATAGACATGAGCTCATCAAGCCCTACCTCATCAAAAGTAAATAACAAAAAGCTCGAAGAGCGTAGTGTTAGTTTCATGGATGCGCCCGTATCTGGTGGCGTTAAAAAGGCAATTGATGGCTCGCTAGCAATCATTGTCGGCGGGAAAAAAGAGCATTTTGATGAGGTACTACCTTTACTTACTTGTATGGGTAAAAGTATTACGCATGTTGGTGATGCTGGTGCGGCGCACGCAGTCAAAGCGCTGAATAACTACGTATCAGCAGCAGGTCTGATTGCGGCATGTGAAGCATTAAATGCTGCAAAAGAGTTCGGCCTGGATCCCCATATTGTTAACCAGGTATTTAACGCCTCAACTGGTCGAAACAATACGACAGAAAATAAAGTTGAGAATTTTATGCTGAATGATGCCTTTAATTCTGGCTTCTCATTAGCGCTGATGCGCAAGGATATTCAGATTGCCTTAAGTTTTATTGAGGATATGAAATGCTACGCTGGCTTAGCTCAACAATGCTTTGCTACAGCTAAAGAAGCTGACGAAAAATTAGGTAAGGGCGCAGATCATACAGCCGTCTACGACTACGTCAGAACTCAGAAGAAATAACTCACATCACCTCGCAACGATTCCATGGGGAACTCATGAAACTTATTAATAAAACTTTGCTTTTGCTTGCCTGCCTCTTTGCATCGACATTACATGCCGCCTATCCCGATAGGCAAGTCACAATGATTATTCCCTATGCACCCGCTGGATCAACAGATGTATTAGGCAGAATATTGGCCCAGGTGTTGTCTAAGGATTTAGGTCAGCCTGTCGTCGTTGAAAACACTGGTGGCGCTGGAGGAACAATTGGGGCTGCAAAGGTAGCTAACGCAAAGCCTGATGGTTACACAGTTCTTTTTCATAATATGGCCCAGGCTTCTGCTCCAGCGCTATATTTGAAATTACCTTACGACCCATTAAAGGACTTTTCTCCAATAGGTATGGTTGCCGACGTGCCGATGGTTTTAGTGGCTAGAAAAGATTTTCCAGCGGAGTCATTACAAGGCTTTATTGATTATGTAAAAGCAAATCCTGGAAAAGTGAATTTCGCTAATGCTGGCTTCGGGGCAACCTCTAATTTATGTGAAACTTTGATGAAGTCGACCTTATCGGCGTCATGGACCTCAGTTTCTTACAAAGGAACTGGCCCAGCATTGAACGATTTATTAGCGGGCCAGGTTGATGTGATCTGCGACCAACCAGCAAGTACATTGCAGCACATTCGCGCGGGCAACGTAAAAGCGCTTGCTGTGGCTACCAAAGACCGGATCAGCTCATTGCCTAGTGTGCCTACTTTTACGCAATCAGGAATGCCTGGTTTTCAGTTATCAGTTTGGCATGGTTTATATGCGCCGAAAGATACTCCAAAGCCAGTCATCGATCGATTTGTAAAAGCACTGAATATTGCCCTTAGTGACCCTGTTTTAGTACGTCGTTTTAGCGAAATGGATGCTGCGGTTTCTACTCCAGCTATGGCCAATCCAACAGCACTATCAAAATTCCTGGCTGCAGACGTAGCGAGATGGAAGACCGCTATGAAGAATGCCGGCGTTAAACCACAATAATATTTAAGTAAGTGTAAAAATGAAAAATTCAGAATCAATAGCGCCTGCAACATTTGAAGTTCTCAATCCGGCAACAGGAGAAGTCCTGGAGCATGTTCAAAATATGGGTGCTAGTGAAACTGAATCCGCTATTGCTAGGGCGAGTGAAGCTTTTCCATCTTGGAGTTCGAAGACGGGTAAAGAACGTGCGATTATTTTGCGTCGCTGGTTTGAGTTAATGCGCGAGAACTCAGATTATCTTGCTGAATTAATGTGTAAAGAGCAGGGCAAGCCTTTGCACGAAGCAAAAGGTGAGGTTAGTTATGCGGCATCTTTTCTAGAGTGGTTTGCAGAAGAGGCTAAGCGTGTCACAGGAGCAATTCCAAGTACTACTTGGAGTGATAAGCGCATGATGGTCTTAAAGCAGCCCATTGGAGTTTGCGCCTCTATTACTCCATGGAATTTTCCATTGGCGATGATTACCCGTAAGGTTGGCCCCGCTATTGCAGCGGGTTGCACAATCGTGATTAAGCCTGCCGAACAGACCCCGCTATCTGCTATTGCTCTAGCCAAGCTAGCTCATGAAGCTGGAGTGCCAGAAGGCGTTATTAATATTGTTACAGCTGATTCAAAGAATTCAATTGAGGTAGGGCGAGTTATATGCGACTCACCAATCGTCAGACATCTTTCTTTTACTGGCTCTACTCCAGTGGGAAAAATATTAATGCGACAGTCGGCTGCTACCGTCAAAAAGCTTGGTTTAGAGTTGGGAGGCCATGCTCCATTTATTGTTTTTGAAGATGCAGATCTAGATGCTGCCGTAGAGGGCGCGATGCAATCGAAGTATCGAAATGCTGGTCAAACTTGTGTGTGCTCGAACCGTTTCTATGTACACGATATTTTATATGATAGTTTTGTGGAGAGATTAGGCAAGGCTAGTAGCGCATTGGTCGTAGGAAATGGCTTGTTAGATGGTGTGCACCAAGGGCCATTAATTGATGAGGATGCCGTGAAAAAAGTTGAATCGCATATTGCTGATGCTGTTCAAAACGGGGCAAGAGTTATTTCTGGAGGCAAGCGTCATCAGTTGGGCGGTTTATTTTTTGAGCCAACTGTACTCGCAGAGGTAACGGAAGATATGTTGATCATGCGCGAGGAGACATTCGGCCCGGTAGTTGCAATCACTCGATTTAAAACAGAAGAAGAGGTGATTGCTGCGGCCAATAATAGCGAGTTTGGTCTAGCCTCATATTTCTATAGCCGAGATATCGGCCGAATCTGGCGTGTAGCGGAAGCGCTTGAATATGGAATGGTAGGTGTTAATAGTGGTGTTATCTCAAATGAGGTCGCGCCATTTGGTGGGGTTAAGCAATCAGGTCTGGGACGCGAAGGCAGCTCTTGGGGGATGGATGAATACCTGGAGATGAAGTACGTTTGTATTGGGCTGTAGCCAGCTGGAGATCTAGCGCACGTACTTGAATGTGCCGACTCCAGTGGCTAAAAGGGTTGAAGAATCAAGCCACACCTCTCCGCGTGCAAAATAAATTCCACGACCTTTGCGCTCAATAAAACCTTTTGCTACCAATATGCTGCCTTCTGCGGAGTTGAGGAAATTAGTTGTTATTGAAAGCGTGACGTTTTTTAATGGGGGCTCTCCTGGTGGTACATACAGACCCGCATAGCCCAAAACAGCATCCAGTAGCGTACACATTACACCCCCTTGTATTCGCCCAATTCTATTTTGGAGATTTGAGGAAACCTCCAACCTCATCTCTGCATAATCAGGACCCCATTCAGTTAATGTCACACCGAGGGATTCTAGAAAGGGGTTGTCTATTGCATGCATAAATTTTTAAATTGTTTCGACTGTTGAGTTTTGGCTAAATAGTTCGCCATTAGGTATTCCTACAATTTTACATTTGATCTTATTTAATCAGCCCGATAGAAAATTAAACTTCACCAGTATTAGTAAATGCCTAATTTTGTCGGTTAACCCAGCAAAACTCATGCATATCCCTAATCAAAACATCCAATAAGCACCTCTTTTTTCAGTCAGTGAACAACACATTCGCTCCAATGTAAATACAAAATCCCCTAGATTTCTCTAGAGGATTTTTATAACTGGTGGGTCAGAGGCGAATGACTTCGCCCACCCATCATTTTCTGCTTACTTGGTAATCTGCAAATAGGGTGCATTAGATATAGAAATCAAGCCTTGATAGGGGTTACTAAAAGTCAAGGAGATGATGAACAGCGGAGTGATGATGGTAAGTGTTGAGATGAGCATAGCCAGCATCAAAGCCTTGGGTTTGGATGAGTGCGTAAAGGCAACGGTAATCAACACCAAAACACCTAAAAATAGTAACGCATACCAACGAATAGGATGGACATCGATTGTGGCATAGGCTAGTCGCGTTTCTCGGGCGTTGTTAACTAAATTAAATGCGCTTAATAGCGCTTTAGATTCAGCCTTATCGGGTAGGGTGTTTGCCGCCTTAAATGTAGTCGCCCTCATCGCGATAAATTTTTCATCAGCCTCTGGCGATATGGATCGATTTTTTGATAATGTTTTCCATTCGTCATGAATGATGGACTGCGTATATTCCTTAGCAGCACCAGATAGATCAATGTCTTTGGGTATTGGGATTGAATTAGCAAGGCTAATAATGTTGAGAATGCCCTGACTCTCGATTTTAATAGCCTTAGTGGCGATACTATAGTTATCCCAGATGGATGTCGCAAGTAGAGCTGCAGTTAGTGAGAACAGCACTGCAGGAAGACTAAAGAAGGGGGCAACAATCCCTTCATATTGTTCAATGAAGTGTTTATTCTTTGGGTGGATAACTAGCCAGGTAATTAGAATGGAAAGGCTTGTGAAGCCGATCAAAAGCGCTAGGATCAGGGTGTTATCGCTTTGGAAGATTAAGTTTTGCAATTTGCACTCTTTTGAATAGGACGCGTTATATATGAAACTATCGAATCAGTGTAAAGGAAAGACAACGTTTTTTAAAATCCCCATTTGGCATTGAAAAACCAGCGAGTTGTCCTTAGGGGCGGCTGAATGGAGTTCACTTGTCGCTGGCGTTGATTACTTGGCGATCGAGGTTGTGTTCTGACTGGAACAAAAGAAAAGGAACCACATTTCTGTGATCCCTTTGTATTGCTGGTGGGTCGGGCGAGATTCGAGCTCGCGACCCATGGATTGCCAAAGCACCAATACCTATACCTATGGCCGTTATAAAGGTGATTTGTTGGTAAGTAACCTTTTATGACCGAAGTAGAGTAAAATACCTTTAGCGAATTTCAAGCTAATAGTGTTGTTGTACTAGTAATTAATACCGCAGTTCTGCGATAGTTCTTTTTAGCATCTCCCCCGCCATTCTTGACTCTCGCCTCATTTGGGGCATAGCCCTTTTTATATTTTTTTAAGGAATAGTCAGATATGGCAAACGGAATTGTGAAATGGTTTAACGACGCTAAAGGCTTCGGCTTTATTACCCCTGATCTTGGTGGCGAAGATTTATTTGCTCATTTTTCAGCAATTAATAGCAACGGCTTTAAGTCATTAGCTGAAGGTCAAAAGGTGACTTTTGATATTACTACTGGCCCTAAGGGCAAGTTAGCATCCAATATTCAACCTGCTTAAATCAGAAGCAAATGCCAGGCGGAAATTATTTGCCTGGCCTAAAGCCCAGTATGACTGGGCTTTTTATTTTTATAAAGGATGTTAAATGGCAAAAGAAGAGTTGCTTGAAATGGAAGGTCTTGTTGATGAAATTCTTCCGGATTCTCGTTATCGGATTACATTAGACAATGGCCATAAACTTATTGCCTATACAGCAGGAAGAGTCAAAAAAAATCACATCCGTATATTGGCAGGAGATAAGGTTTCTTTGGAGGTCTCTCCCTATGACTTAAGCAAAGGCCGTATTACATTTAGACATATTGATAAGAGACAATCTTTTGCTGGTGCGCCGAATAGACGACATTGATAGCCTTGAAGTTTAAAACTGAAAATTAACTTCATATTTGCAAAGAATCTCAGGCTCTTGTCGATACCGCCCCGGGTAACCATGAAATACTAAAACCACCTTCGGGTGGTTTTTCTTTGATCGCCTACTTTGTACCCAAGACGTCTCTTGGTGACAATTTAAAGTCTCAAATCAACCCTTATGGCGCTCTGCAAGCATCACTTGATGATGCGAAGCTGATGCTTATCCAAATTAGCATAAAAAGAGGGTGGGGTGGCTGGTAATATTTGGGCTGGTCTAATCCCATCTAAATATATATGAAAAATATCAGAGCATTCACCAGCGCCTTCATTTCAGTATCCCTAGCATTTGCCTCTATTGGAAACGCTTTTGCTTGCACGGCTCTCATGATTTCCGATGCAAATGGAAACTACTATCAAGGTCGCACAATGGAATTTTCGGCAAAAATTCCTACGTCTCTTACTTACTTGCCTGCGGGCTATAAGATTGTTTCTGCAACGCCCGACCACAAGCAGGCTATGACATTTGATACCAAGTATCCAGTGCTAGGCATGACTCTTGATGTACTTCCCAATGCTAAGCAATCCACTTTGGTGGAAGGCGCTAATGATCAGGGACTTACCTTTAGCCTCAATGCCTTTTATGACTTTACTTCAGTGCCTTGGACTGCAATGCCTACAACAACTGATGCAAGCAAAATACTTTCAGGCGCAGACTTTGGGAATTGGGTTGTAGGAAACTTCAAAAGTGTTGCGGAAGTAAAGGCCGCTTTGGTGGGAATTAATGGTCAGATTTGGCTCCCAGTTATTCCAATGATGGGGAACGTGCCCGTACCTGGCCATTACGCTATTTATGACAAAACTGGTGCTGCTCTTGTTGTGGAGTTTGATAACAATAAAATGAATGTGTATGACAATCCAGTTGGCGTATTGACTAATGGCCCTGCGTTTCCATGGCACCTAGCAAATTTATCGAACTATACATTTAACAATGTTGATAAAAATAATACACAGTTAGGCAAGTTAAAAATTCATTCGACTGATTCTGGTAATGCCTTACAAGCACTACCTTCAGCCCAAACTTCGCCAGGGCGTTTTGTAAAAGCAGCGTTTTATGCAAATTACGTTCAGCAGGGTAAAGCACCTGATCAAGCTATTCTTCAGCTATCTCACATCATGAACAATTTTGATAGGCCTACTGGCCTAACGATAGATCCTCCGGGTGCATTTGGAGATGGCCCTCCAGGGACTACTGCATCAAGTGAAGTCACATGGTGGACCGTAATGAATGACACTTCCAAACATCTTTTTTACGTTCGGAGCAAGAATTCACTGAACTGGACAGTGCTTGATTTCGCCAAGCTAAAAGGCGTAACTCAAAAGAAAACTATTTCTACTTATGATGTAGACAGGTTAGGCGCAGATGCGTCTAACTTATTTATAAACTGAACCATTATTTTTTCACCAATCAGAACCACCTTCGGGTGGTTTTATTTTGTCGGTTAATCCGACATTTGATGTGCTTAAGTGTTCTGAAACACGACACCTCAGAGATGCTCAGTCTCATCCTGCGTCTGACATCCCCACTCGAAAAGTCCATTAAGTTCCGTATCGTTCCGAACAATCACCGCATTTCACTAGCCTACAAAGACAAAACCCCCGCTATTGCTAGTTAGGGTTTCTTGATACTGGTGGGTCGGGCTAGATTCGAACTCGCGACCAACTGGCTTGAAAAGATTCAATTGGGTCTTAACAGAGATATTGCTATAAAAAAGGTGCTTTTTCAGATTAACTGACAAAGGTGGATGACCTCTTTCGGCCAATAGCAGCCGCTAGAGCAGAGGATTGAAAATCCTTGTGTCGGTGGTTCGATTCCGCCCCGGGCCACCAAGAATCTCAATAGCCTACTTGTTGGGCTATTTTCTTTTAAGGCTTGGCATGGTTAGCCACCATTACTTTCGGATACCCTGATTAAGAAGCGTCCTTTAAAAGGACAAATCAATTAGACATCCCTGCGTCAGTCGATGTCGTTTTAAACGACAAATTAGACGCTGAAATCAAAAACGCTTAACGAGGTTTAGAGCGACTGCGGGAGCAGTTCTGTAATTGGTGCTAAGGGCAGTATTGCCGTTGGTGTTAATGGCAGTCACACTTCCTCCCATATTGGCAAGGGCGTAAAGATCTAGGGCTGTGGTTCTATCAATCGCATAGGAAAACTTGGCAAATACGGGAATGAACTTGTTTTGACCAACGCCACCAGCGTAAGGGCCTGAATCATTTAGGCGAAAGCGATAGCTATTATAGGCTGCACCGCCCGACACTTTAAAGTCACTAGTAACCTTATAGGTTAGCTCCAGACCTGCGCCACCCGCTGGACCACCTGGGAATGGATTATTTAGATTCCAGCGATCAGAGATCTTCCAATCAATCACAATAAATGGAAATACTCGGTTCGTATCAATCTGGCGAAAGACGCCAGTACCCAGGCCTAGATTTAAGGTGGGCGAGAGTTGTTTTGAGCCATTAAAAATAGCGCCATAAGTAAGGGAGTTATTTAGATTGGCGCCAGTCTCTGCAGAAGACTCTATTGTGGGAATAAAGTTGAGCCTCCAATCAGAGTCGAGTTTGTGAGAATAGCTGAGGCCCAGTGCCGGAGTGCTAATCGTCGTCCATGGACTCTTCCCACCATAGCCGTAGCTATTCATATTGCTCCAGTTCCAAAACTGGCTGCCATAGCGAACAGAGACGCCAATTGAAGTTGCCGCTGAAATGGGTTTCAGCAAATTGAGCGTGGCGCCAGCACTAGACCACCCAAAATTCCCACCCGTATTTAGGCTGGTATTAAATTGGTTTATTCCCGTAACACTAACCGTAGCCTTAATAGCATCATTTTGTGCGACTCCATCAGGTTGGGCATGGCCTACCATAGGAATTCCAAACCAGATCAGGGATATGCTTAAGGTGGACAAATATTTTTTCATGGTCTTAGGATAATCGTTTTCTAGAATCCAAGGCTGTATAAAAAGCAATAATAAGCCTCTAATATTAAAAATATCTATTTAAACGACAGTTATTATGTCTAGATATCCTCTGCCCTGGTTCGATTCCGCCCCGGGCCACCAAGAAACACTAAAACCACCTTCGGGTGGTTTTTTATTTGGATGTCTGCTTTGGGTCGAAAGCAGTCTCTCGGTAATTCTGACGCTGCAATGTCGGTTAACCAGCGTCCGATATCCCCACTTGAAACGGCTAATAACTTTCGTATTGTTTCGAGCAGTCACCTAATTTCACTAACCTAGAAAGACAAAACCCCCACTATTACTAGTGGGGGTTTCTTGATGCTGGTGGGTCGGGCGAGATTCGAACTCGCGACCAACGGATTAAAAGGGTCCGCCTGACACATTGCAACTCTTGATAGCATAAATCTAACACAGAAATGCACAAATAAACATACTTCTGATTTAAGCTAAATTTTTACTAAAGCTTGGGGTGAAGATGAGGGAAAAATACTCTAGACAGGAAATTTTAGATTTAATTTGGGCACTCCCCATTTCTAAGGTTTCTAGCCAACTTGGCATTGCTGATAGTGCATTGTCAAAATGGTGTTCGACTGCGGATGTCCCCAAGCCGCCAATGGGTCATTGGATTAAAAAAGAGTTAGGCAAGCCAGTGCCCGAAAAGCCATTGCTTAATGCTTGGAATGATGGGGATGAGCCAGAGTTTTCTACCCTTAATAATCTTCAAAAAATAAAGAAGCCAGCTAAGCCTAAGTCTTTGGTTAAACCTATACCTGCTGCAGAAACGTTGGAGGCATCTGATTTTTCGCTAGCTGAGGATGAATTTTCCATCTATCAGGGCCGATCATTTCATCCAGTAATTGAGCAAACTTTTAAGGACTTAGATAAATCAAAAACCAATCGCTTTGGGCGTTGGGAGTCAGCTTCTGGATTTGATGTTCAGATATCTCCCGATAACACCCCACGAGCCAAGAGAATCTTGCAAACCATTCTGAATATATATTTAAACAAAGGGGCTGAGGTTAAAAATTATCAGCGTTGGTCGAATAGCAGCTCCCGACCAGTTTTAGTTATTGATGGTGAGTCTATCCAGTTTAGTTTTTATGAAACTGCCACTAGGCATATTCCACCTCTACGGCGCCAATCTTCCTATATGAGTTATGACGGCAACAGAAGGACTTATATGGCAAGTATTGATTACACGGCTAGTGGAAAGCTTGAACTAAAGATTAGTCATGTAGATCTGTATTCTGAGCGAACGCTGAAAGATTCCTCTAATAAATCGGTTGAAGAGGGGCTCTCTGCAATCTCTGAAATAGTCTCTGACCTAATGGTGAGGGGTAGGGCTGAGCGGATTGAGAGGGAGGCGAAGGAGCTTGAGCGAGAGCGTCTGCGAAAGATCGAGCAAAACAAGGCTGACGAGATTGAGAGGAAAAAGCGTCAGTGGCAGGAGCTACAAGAAAATGCTTCTGAATGGGCCGCTCTTCAAGAAATAAGAGCATTTATCAATGCCGTGAAGGCTGATAGGTATTTCCGCAAAAAACACCCTGATTGGCGCTTATGGGTAAGTTGGGCCTCGGATCAAGTGAATAGACGCGATCCCATTTATAAGATTAGAAATGGGAAAGCCCTTCCTGGCACCCCAATATAGCTTTTTTGGCTAATAAAGCTTAAATAATGTGTAATATATTACACAATTTATGGGATAATATCTTCATGAACTTGCGTGAAATTGGTCTCAAAGTTGGGCAGCGTCGTGCTGATCTGGGTTTATCTCAGGATCGGTTGGCAAAGCTTTGTGGCCTTTCAAGGTCCACTATCCACCATCTAGAGAAAGGCACTTTGAAGGATTTGGGTGCTGCTAAATTACTCTCCTTGCTATCCCTATTGGGTTTGGATGTCATCACTCAAGAGCACAGCAAAAAACATCATGGCTTGGATATGGCCAGTAAAACTGCAAGCGTTAGTTATAAAACTAAGCTTCACAGTAGTGACCTATCTCATTCATTAGCGTGTGGAAGATTGCCGGAAAGTATTTTTCCGCATGTTGCAACATTACTAGATGAGGCGCCTTTAGAAATTATTGTGTCTGCAGTTGAGGAGGCAGCAGCAGTGAATCATGTTGCACCCAAACTAATTTGGAAAAATATTGATCGGTGGGCGCATGAGATGCATTCACCAAGATCGGCATGGGCTTAATTGATGATGACTATCATTGAACGCGATTTACCTTCAGGGGTTTGGGAGGACTTGCTTCCGCATGCGCTTTCCATCATTGAAGATATTAAGAGTCATGGAACCCCCGATCCATTCTGGACTTTCGGGGGTGGTACCGTATTAATGTTTCGATATCAGCATCGTCTTAGTAAAGACATTGATATCTTTGTCCCAGATCCGCAGTACTTGGGCTTTGTCACGCCGCGCCTAAGTGATATAGCTGCAGCAGTCAGTACGGATTATGTTGAAGATCAAAGTTCATACGTTAAGTTAATTCGCCCGGAGGGGGAGATTGACTTTGTGGCATCTCCAAACCTAACAGAATCACCATTTGAGATATGGAATATTGGTGGGGAACATATTCGGGTAGAAACTGCTGCAGAGATTGTGGCAAAGAAATTATGGCATCGAGGCGACAGGGCGACTGCTCGCGATTTATTTGATCTATCTTTAGTTATTGAGCGTGAACCTGAAGCCTTGATGAAGGCTACCAAATTCTTGCTAAAAAATGCCGATCCATTTATTAGTCAGATAGCGAGCAGAGCATCAGTATTAAAGACCCAGTTCTCTGAAATCGATGTGCTTAATTACAGGCCGGACTATGATGAGGCCGCTCAAAGGGCGACTGCATTCCTGAGTACGCTTAAGTAATAAGTATTTTAGAAATGCATGGAGGCAAAATGTTAAAGCGATTTCAGGGGGATGCCGGGCGCAGACTGATAATAGAGGCGCTAACTGGGCAAAAATTAATTGGTGGAAATCGTGCGCTTGCTGAGCTGATCGCTGACAAGATAGAAGTTCAGGAGATTTATGCTGGGAATTGCCTAATTGAGCAAGGAGAATCTGATAACCACTTGTACTTTATTTTTAGTGGCGCCTTTGATGTCATTGTCAATAAGCGACGGATTGGGCGTAGGTTTCCAAATGATCATGTAGGGGAAATGGCTGCGATTGAGCCTTCTCAACCAAGAGCTGCATCAGTGATGGCTACTGAGACTAGTATTGTTGCGCAAATTGCAGAAAAAGATTTGGCAGATGTAAGCCAGCGCTATCCAGAAATCTATCGCTGTATTGCAAGAGAATTATCAAAACGACTCTACCAGCGGAATGTTCATGTAGGGGCTGCTCGTGATCGAATTAAGGTTTTTGTTATATCTTCCGTGGAGTCGCTTGAAATTGCTAGGGCAATACAGAATGCCTTTGCCTACGATGACTTCATTACTACTGTTTGGACGGATGGCGTATTTAAGGTTTCAAACTACACACTACAAAGTCTGCTAGATGCTGTAGATGATTCTGATTTCGCCATCGCTATCGCACATGCTGATGACAAGGCCTTGTATAGAGATCAAGAGTGGCCTGTTCCAAGGGATAACGTAGTATTTGAGTTGGGGTTATTTATGGGTAGGCTTGGACAGAGTCGGGCAATTCTTATGGAGCCACGTGAAAGCAATGTCAAGTTGCCTAGCGATCTAACTGGAATTACAACAGTTAATTATCGATATGAGCCTGGAGTCGACATTGCCTCACTCGTGGCCCCTGCTTGCAACCAACTCCGCGATCATATTCTCCGACTTGGACCAAACAACTAAGAGGCATCAATGGCGCTGTCTGACGACTTAAAGAAGTGGGTTGACGAAACGTTCACCAGCAATTGGGATATTGAAGTAACAGCTGGAGTCCCCGATCCCAAAGACTTACGCTTGAATTCTAACCATGCCAAAGATCTTCGCTCTGCTACAGTTCTCTATGCAGATCTTGATGGATCTACCGATATGGTAAATGAAATGAAATGGGAATTTAGTGCGGAGATTTATAAGACTTTTTTAAAGTGCGCGTCCGACATTATCAAGAGCGAGGGTGGCGTAATTACCGCATATGATGGGGATCGGGTGATGTCAGTTTTCACCGGAAAACTTAAAAATTCTGATGCAGCGCGATGTGCCCTAAAAATCAACTCTGCTGTGAAAGATATTATCCAGCCAGCAATTTCTAAGAAATGGAAGACTGACTTTGTAATTAAGCACGTTGTAGGTATCGATACCAGCCAGCTGAGGGCTTCCCGAATAGGGGTGCGAGGTGATAACGATCTTGTATGGATTGGGCGAGCTGCAAACTATGCTGCAAAGTTAACAAATCTTGGAGGCAAGCCAAGCTTAATAACTGAAGATGTTTATAAAATGCTTGCAGATAAGTCCAAGTATTTCAATGGTAAAAATATGTGGGTTCGTGAGTATTGGGAGGAGATGGATATCTGGATCTATAGTTCCACATGGAAGTGGACTGTATAGAGCTAACTCCCTAGTAATCTTGGTGCAGGGGTATCAAATCAATAGTTGTTCATCGGGTTGGTGATCCGTTACACCTACAGATTAAGGTTGGTGGGTCGGGCGAGATTCGAACTCGCGACCAACGGATTAAAAGTTCTTGTTCTAGTAGTCAAAAAGGCCTTTAACGCCTGTTTATATGGGGTTAAGACTCCATTGGTTCACTATATTTGACAGTATTTTGCTTCGTGGTCGAACTTTGGTTGAGCCTCTTAGGACCTTTTGAAGCCCAAAGAGGTTATTGATATAAGAAGACTGCAAAACTTAAAACCCCATTTCAAAAATGAGTCTAAATCTTTTTTACTTCAAGTAAAAGAATTAGTTCAGTTGAGTTGGCTTGACTAGCAGTACCACTAATGAATGGGAGTGGCCAAGGCCAGCTTGTTAGGCTGTTCTTTGTTGAATCGTTGAGCCCGCCTATGACTAAAAGCTCGTTATCTGTTACAGACAGGCTAGTACGCAGTTCACGCTTATTTAAAGTTGGAGAGCCATTCACACCAGTTGTTGTTTTAACGAAGCTAGAAATCTGCTGAAAAATATCAACATCAACGGCTTGATCGTGGACACGGGGCGAAACTTCAAATAGCGAACCTGATGACTTATATTCGATAGATTGGGTAGAAGTGCCAGTACCAGTGGTAACAATTGCCCCAAGAATAGGAACATCTGAACCGACCACAAATCGAGCCGTAGAGCCCGATTTAACACGGGTATAGGGGCTTGTAAGTATCGTGAAATTGCCGTTACTAGAAAGGACCTGAGATACATAGCTAGCATTCTGACGCTTCAAAGGGTGCTGGGTCATTCAAGCTTGGCAATGACAATGAAATACGCTCACCTAGCGCCTGATCACCTTCAAGATGTCTTAAGGCTCAATCCGATAGCAATTGGTTAAAAAACCAAAGTTTCCAAGTAAATTCAAAAAATTGAGATTTACTTGGAAACAATAAATAAGCCTTAAGCTTTCACAAAATGTAATAGCTGTTGAACTTTTGTTGAACTATTAAAGGAAAAGCCCCGCAAGCGTTAACTTGTGGGGCTTTTAGATACTGGTGGGTCGGGCGAGATTCGAACTCGCGACCAACGGATTAAAAGACGTGGAATTGTGTTCGAACAGTAGTCGAGTCATTGGTTTAAACCTGTGAGGAAAGTGGTGTGGTGTAGGCGGGTGGTCTCCTGGTGCCGGATTTGAATTCTTGGATTCCCAGTGGCGTCGACAGCATCATTATGAAGTGTCCGGAGAAGTGACACTAGGTTTGTCGGGTTAACCGACAAAATCTAAGTAGCCACTTGGGATAATAAAATCAGACTAGGGTAGTTTTTCGTCTTACTCTTCCAGTAGGCTTCTTAACATCCACGCAGTTTTTTCATGAACATCTTGTCGTTGAGTAAGCAAGTCTGCAGTAGGTTGATCATTTGCTTTTTCAACTAAAGGAAAAAGTTTACGAGCGGTTTTGGCTGTTGCTTCTTGAGCTTTAACAAGATGCTTGACCATATCCATTGCTTTTGGCACACCCTCAACCTCTTTTATTGAGGAGAGCTTGGCAAATTCTTTATAAGTTCCTGGGGCTGGCTCGCCAAGGGCTCTGATGCGCTCAGCTATTAAATCAAGTGCTGTCCATTGCTCGGTATATTGAGTCATGAACATGGTATGAAGAGTATTAAACATGGGCCCCTTCACATTCCAATGAAAGTTATGAGTCATTAAATACAAAGAGTAGCTATCGGCTAAAAGCTCAGATAAACCTTTAGCGATGGCTTTGCGATCCTTTTCACTAATGCCAATATCAATTGCGGTTTTGGATAATTTAGTACTCATAACTTCTCCTTCATTGGTAACGATGTTTCAGACGATGCTGATATCAACTTCTATATTGCCACGAGTTGCGTTGGAATAAGGACAAACTTGATGAGCGGTATCCACTAAATCCCTGGCAACTGACTTTTCTAAGCCGGGTAAGGCTATGGCCAATTTGACAGCGATACCAAATCCTTGTGGGATTGGGCCAATGTCAACACTAGCATCAATAGAAGCATCATCAGGCACCTTAACCTTTTTTAGCCCAGCAACATGCTTGAGTGCTCCCATAAAGCAAGCTGAATATCCAGCGGCAAAGAGTTGTTCAGGATTGGTTGCTGTACCAGTGCCACCCATTGCTTTTGGCAAGGCTAGGTCGACATTGAGTAGGCCATCATCACTAACGGCTTTGCCATCTCTACCGCCAGTAGTATGAGTATGGGCTGTGTACATTACTTTTTCGAGTTTGTTCATGGTATTACCCCTTCAATTAAAAAATATGGTGACTGTGTAAGTATTGGGTGGCGCCAATGGCGATTCCAGCAATATCAATGGCGGCGCCGATAATCAAGCGAGTAGGTTCTGTTTTTCTCAAGGCATTGATGATCATGGCTTGCCTCCATTGATGGCATTACTAAAGAATGTTGCCAAGTCTTTTTCAAACTCATGATTGAGAAAGTACAAGCTCTCAGATAAGTTGTAATGGTTCTTCATTTCTCGCTCCTTTCGTTTGTTAATGGCGATGGAGTGATTCTGAGCTGATATTTGTTATCAGTCCAATGAATAATTTTGAACTTTATTATCTAAAAAATAGATTATTATTGATATACGAGTTTTTAAGGCCTTTAGGCCGCTCTTGAGGCTGCTTTTCTCTGGGGGTTCCTAATCTATTAGGCGCTTAGCATTTATTGTTTGTGCTCAAATGAAGTATTGAACACAAGCTTGAGATGAAACCATTTAAAAAAATCTATGTATTGGGTGCAGGTGCCGTAGGGTGCTTCTTTGGGGGTATTTTGGCTCGTGCGGGTCTTGATGTCACGCTTATCGCTCGCCCCGATAGGGCTCAGGCGATTAATGAATTTGGTCTTGAGCTTGATTGCCAGACCTTTCATGATGTGGTGCATTTAAAAGCGAGTAGTGATATCTCATTGTTGGCTGATGCTGACTTGGTATTGTTAAGTGTTAAGTCGCCAGACACGGAGCCCGTTATTCGTTCGATTGATTCAATTTTGCCATCCCATTCTGTAATGTTAAGTTTGCAAAATGGCGTTGCTAATGTACCAATTGCAAGAACTTTTATTGCTAATGCCGTGTATCCAGTAGTTGTATATGTTGCCACTGGCATGATCGGACATCGAACTGTGAAGCATCACGGAAGGGGTGAACTCGTGCTCGGCTCTATTGATACCATGACAGATCAAGATTCAAAGATCCTCGCTGCGATTAGTCAATTATTTAATGAAGCCAGGATTCCTTGCTCTATTACTCAAGATATCAAAAAGCAGATGTGGCTTAAGTTTTTGGTCAATTGCTCTTATAACGGAATTTCAGCTATTGGACATGTATCTTATGGTGATATGGTCGCAGTTCAAGAAGTTAAGGCCTTAATAGATAAGATTACCAAAGAATTTCTGATGGTCGCGTTTATGGAAGGTGTGCATATTAGCGAGCGTGAGGCAAGAGAAGTTAATGAGTCAATTGCCAAGACCATGACTACTCAGATATCCTCTACAGCGCAAGATCTAGCTAAGGGAAGAAGGACGGAAATAAACTATTTGAACGGATATATCGTTGAGCTTGGTAAGCGTTATGGAATAGAGACGCCATGTAATTTATCTGTTTATGCGATGGTTAAAATGCTAGAGAGCTAGATTAAACCCAGCGCCCTTGATTAAGCAGCTTTAGAGTTCGATCGGATCTCATTCAACAGCCACTCCTCAAATAATTTAATTTTTTTATTTGATTTTTCACCACTCCGATAGGAGAGAAAGTGTGTTTCTTCCTTAATTCTTTTAAATTGATTGACTCCAATTTCAACCAGTTCACCCTTTGATATTTCGCGTTCAGCTAAGCGACTGCTCTCAAGCACCACCCCAAGGCCATCTACAGCTGCTGAAATCGATAAGGCGGCCCTATCGAACGAAAGTCTAGGTTGAGCACTTTGTACTAGCTTATTAATTTCAAACCATTTATTCCATGTCATTTGATTGATGGAGGAGTCAATTAATGTCAGTTGAGAAATTTGTAACCTTGCAGAATTCTTCGCATTTAGAATTTTAGGTGAGCACATGGGCAAAATATCTTCGCGACCAAGTGGTATGTGGATTACACCTGCACTTCCTAAGGTAGCTTGGTATGAAATAGCGATATCAATTTCTCGATTGCGTATTAAGTCAATTGGTTCTGGTCCAGACGTTAGTCTTATCGAGATGGTTGGGTTGGTATTGATAAATCTCGCCAGTCTAGGGCTTAACCATTTTGCTGCAAAGCTGGGTGCGCAATGTACCGCTAAGACTTGAGCATTAGGTGCTAATGTTACTTCGCTACATGCTGCCTCAATAACGTCAAACACTCTAGAAAGACTTTCTAACAGTCTTTTACCTTCACTGTTGAGTTCAACTTTACGATTGCGCCTGATAAATAGCGGCTTAGAAAAATATTCCTCCAACTCTTTAATTTGATGACTGATTGCTGACTGGGTGAGATGCAGTTCATTTGCTGCCAGGGTAAAGCTTTCAAGTCGAGCTGCAGACTCAAACGCCCTTAAAAGCACAAAATTTGGTATTTTTCTCATGTTTGGTAATTATATATGAATCACATTCATGTAAACATGCACAACTCTTGATTGTCAAAATAACTATGTCGCTTCAATATGGCGTTCAATTTGATCTAAATCAAATCGATCACAAATAACTGGAGGGGACAAGTGGCTGAGACTATCGATAAAAATGAACGCAAAATGGATCTGGGAAGTAGGGAGTCAATCTATCAACCAGAAGATGCAAGTTTGATTTTTCCTTATGCACCTAAATTTAAGAACTTTGCTGAGCAGCGACAGCATCTTAAAGAGAGGCTAGTCGCTGCATGTCGTGCATTTGCATTGGAGGGTTTTGATTATGGATTTGCAGGCCATCTAACTGTTCGCGATCCAGAGCATCCACATCTATATTGGACAAATCCAATGGCCGTTCACTTTGATCAAGTCAAAGTGTCTAATTTACTCTTGGCTGACCACCAGGGAAATGTATTAGAGGGTAAGCACGCCCTAAATCGTGCGGGATTTGTTTTGCATGCAGCTGTTCATGAAAAGCATCAAGACATCGTTGCTATGTGTCATGCACATACGGTTTACGGTACTGCATTTGCTGCCTTGGGTAAAAAATTAGAGCCTATCTCCCAAGATGCCGCAGCGTTTTACGAGGACCATATTGTATTAAGTGAGCAGGCGGGTCAAGTAGCTGTGGAGGATCAGGCGGGGTACAACGTAGCAGGCTCTATTCCAAAGGTAAAAGGCATTATTCACAAGAATCATGGATTGCTAACGGTGAGCCGTCACAGTATCGATGCAGCAGCCTTCTGGTTTATTGCGCTTGAAAGATGTTGCAAGCAGCAAATGGCAGTTATGGCCACCGGTGTTGAGCCAACCTTATTGAGCCCAGAGGTAGCTCGCTATAGCCGCGAACACGTTGGCAGTGAATATATTGGTTGGTTGCATTTCCAAACTATTTGGAATCAATTAATCGCAAAACAACCTGATATGTTTGCGTAATAAGCAAAAACTGTGGAGAAATTTATGAAGCTATTTAATCTTAAAAAATCACTCGCAATTGCAATTTCCATCTCAAGCTTGATGATGGGTCAAGCATTTGCGCAAAACGCAGAAATTAAAGAACGTACTTTGAAGTTCGCATATGTACAACCTAAGGGTAGTCATATGGGTTTTGGAGTGGAGAAGTTCGCTGAATTAGTGGCTAAAAAAAGCGGCAACAAAATCATCGTTAAAGGATATCCAGATGGATCATTGGGCGGCGATTTGAATGTTTTAACTTCATTACAAGGTGGAACCGTTGATATGACAACAATGCCACCTAGTCTTATGGTTGGCCAGGCGAAAGTGTATGGCGCATTTTCTATTCACTTCTTGTTCAACGATTTTAAAGAAGCCGATACTGTTTTGGATGGCCCGGTTGGCAAAAAGTTTTTAGAGAAAACTCCAAAGGGTGTAGTGGGATTGACCTATTGGGATCATGGCTTCAGAAATATTTCAAACAGCAAGCGCTCTATTGCAAAGGTAGAAGATATACAAGGCCTTAAACTTCGAGTCTTGCAAGAGCCTTTATTTGTAGATTCATTTAGTGCTTTGGGAGCTAACCCAGTTCCGCTAGCGTTTACTGAGTTGTACAGTGCAATGGAAACTAAAGCGGTTGACGGGCAAGACAATCCAATCGCTGCATTTGAGGCAAATAAGTTTTATGAGGTTCAAAAATACCTCTCCTCAACTCGTCACGTATATCAACCTCTTATTGTTTTAATCAGCAGTAAGGCTTGGGATCAATTTACTCCAGCTGAGAAAAAATTGATTCAGGAGGCGGCTAACGAGACAACAATTGAGCAGCGCAAAGTGTCTCGTGGCATGGATGCAAAGGCGATTGATTTGGTGAAGAAACAGGGCGTAATTTTTACTGATGTTTCTCCACAAGAGCGTTCTCGCATGAGAGACAAAGTAAAACCTGTTACTGATAAGTATTTGCAAGATATGAATGCAGTTGATCCTTTGCCAGCAGAATTGGTAAAAGCCGTCGAAGCACAGCGCTCTAAAAAATAAGTAAACTTTAGGCATATCAAGTACTGCTCTCAGCGGTCAATCGCTGAGAGCTTCTTCTATTTTGGCTATATGTTCATGATTTCATCTTTAATAAATTCCTTTTTTCGAATAATGAGGCTATTTACGGCCATATGTTTAGCGGTAATGGTTGTTTTGGTCTTTGGTAACGTTGTTTTGCGTTACGGCTTTAATTCTGGCATTGCATTCTCAGAAGAAATGTCTCGCTGGGCTTTTGTTTGGCTAATATTTGTTGGAGCTATTGGCGGCCTGAGGGATCTCTCACATCTTGGTGTTGATTCATTGGTCTCAAAACTATCGCGAACAGGAAAATTGGTGTGCTACATCCTCAGTCACATTCTGATGCTGGGAATTGTTGGAGTATTTCTATATGGCAGCTTTGCGCTGTTGATGATTAATTTCGATAACGTCACCCCTGTTTCAGGGGTTTCTCTTGCTTGGTACTATTCTGCTGCTATTTTCTTCTCGTTGGCTGCTTTACCGATTCTTTCATATCACTTGTATAAGGCGTTTAGCGGTCGCATTAGTGATGTGGAGCTTATTGCCATTAAAGAGTCAGAGGATGATGCGGATCTAGATGAGATTTTGAAAGATCTTGAGCATGTTAAGTCTCCTAATTTAAGTCGAAAGGGGATCTAATATGACTATTTTCATTTTCATTGGTTCGCTATTAGCACTGATGGCGTTGGGTATGCCCATCGCCTTTGCCTTGTTAGGGTGTGGCATCGCTTTAATGATGCATTTGGATATTTTTGATGCGCAAATTATTGCCCAGAACGTTATCGCTGGAGCTGATAGTTTTCCTTTGATGGCGGTCCCATTTTTCATGCTTGCAGGTGAAGTAATGAATGCTGGCGGCTTATCTAAAAGAATTGTTGCTGTTGCCTTGGGAGTGGTTGGCCATATTAAGGGTGGTTTAGGTTACGTGACTATTGTTGCTGCATGTATTTTGTCGGCCCTTTCAGGGTCTGCAGTTGCTGATGCCGCAGCACTATCGGCATTGCTGGTGCCCATGATGGTTAGTGCTGGCCATGATCAAAAGCAATCAGCTGGATTGGTTGCTGCAGCTGGGGTTATAGGGCCGATCATTCCCCCTAGTATTGGATTTGTCATTTTTGGCGTGGCAGCAAACTTATCTATTACAAAGTTATTCTTAGCCGGAATTTTCCCTGGATTGCTGGTTGGCCTTTCATTATGGCTAACTTGGTGGTGGCTTATTCGCAAAGAGAATATTCAGCCTCCACCGAAGATTCCATTTAATGAAGTGGCAAGATCTTTGATTGATGGATTTTGGGCTTTGATGCTCCCATTGATCATTATTTTTGGCTTAAAGCTTGGAGTTTTTACGCCAACAGAGGCTTCTGTAGTTGCTGCGGTATACGCTATATTTGTAGCCACTGTTATTTACCGCGAGCTAAAGCTTAGTGAGTTATTAGAGTTGTTTTCTAGGGCAGCTCAAACGACAGCGATTGTGATGTTCTTGGTTGCCGCAGCAATGGTCTCTGCCTGGTTAATTACCGTTGCTGATTTACCTTCTAAAGTTGTTGGTTTGCTTGAACCATTTATGAGTAATCAAATATTGTTGATGTTTGCAATCATGGTTTTGGTTGTGATTGTGGGCACGGCAATGGATATGATCCCGACAATTCTGATACTGACTCCGGTTTTGGTTCCAGTTGTAAAGCAGGCGGGTATCGATCCAATTTACTTTGGTGTACTGTTTATTATCAATAACAGTATTGGATTAATTACACCACCTGTAGGTACTGTTTTAAATGTTGTAGCTGGCGTAACAAAAACTTCTATGTCGGATTTAATGAAAGGGGTAATGCCTTTCTTGATAGCGGAGTTGGCCATCCTTTTGCTAATGGTTTTGTTCCCATCCCTGGTGACTGTACCTATGCGTTGGTTCTATTGACATTTGAATAGCCACATACAATAACCCTCATCAGATATGGTGGGGGTTTTGTGTTTTAAGCTTATTTTTGTAAGGTAACCTGACAAATCACCCTAGGCGTCCTTTTAAGAGGAGCTTACTGCCTCACTGGCCCGGCAGAGTCAAATATCCCCACCCAATAAACGCTCAACAGCTTGGCATTGCGACCAACAGTCACGAATACATTCCATTTGGCAAAAAGAAAAAGGACCACATTGCTGTGATCCCTTCGTATTACTGGTGGGTCGGGCGAGATTCAAACTCGCGACCAACGGATTAAAAGACGCAGAATTGTGCTGAACAGTAATCAAAACATTAGCTTAAACCTGCTTAGAAAGTGATGTGATATCGGCGGTTGGTCTAGCGGGTTTGGTTGGCGTAAGGTGGAGATCAATTGGTTTCGACAGCGTCTTGTTGGAGTGTCGCGTTTCCGGACGCTTATGTTGTCGGGTTAACCGACACTTGGAATGGGAGCTATCGGCCACTAAGAGACCTTCTGAAGTTGTTGAGCCGCCTCTTCCACCAAGTCATTGGGTATTCAGGGGGTTGTGGCATTACAGCAGCTATGTGAGTGATTAATCCATTTGACTTGTATGGAAAAGCTCTAAATGCAAAATACGAAGAAATATGCTGTAATTAGCTAATGAGAAAAATCCTGATAATTCTGGCCCTGCTAGCTTTATCGATACAAACATCCTATGCTACGGTTTCTGCTTACTGCCAAGAAGAGCAGGCAGCAGCTTCTCATGTTTCACATCACGAGCATGAGAAGCCAGTCAGCATTGCCTCTGCTAGCGATTCTGCAAGCTACGATTCTGATTGTGGGGTCTGTCATTTGGCGCATTCTCCAGCATTGCATTCCACTTTTAGCATTTCAGTTACCTCTACCATCTTTCATTATGAAGATGCACGAGTAGAGTTTTTAGTCGATATTTCTCCTCACCGCCCCGAAAAACCCAATTGGCTCGCTCTCGCCTAAGTTAGCGAGAGCCTTAACCTAATTCTTCTCCTCTCGCTAACTCTGTTTTGAACAAACAAATGGAGTTTTTATGTTGCGAGAGTATTCGGGCGTAGTTCGTCGCTGCGTCATTCAATTTACTGGATTGGTATTTATATTGGGATCGCCAATAGCGCTGGCTAATGCCGAGCTCAAAGGTGGATCGACCTTAAAGTCCTTCTATGAATCTTCATGGGAGCGCCAACCTGACTACAAGTCCTATCAGTATCGAGTAGAGGCCGCGCTTGCTAAGCAAAAAATTGCTAGCAGCCTTTTGGTAAGCCCAGCTTCGGTTGAAGTGTCGCAAAAGACCGATAGAACTAACAGCAATCAAGGCGCTAGTGAAACCATACTGGGTTTAGATATCCCCCTGTGGTTATGGAATGAGCGGTCAAGCTCAATTAATTTAGCGGATGCTGAATATAAAAAGCTTTTGTCTCAATACTATCTATCCCAATTGAGAATTGCAGCTGAAGTAAGGGATGCCTATTGGAATTACCAGAAATCAAAAATTGAGTCTGATTTAGCGCTACGCAGAAATGAGAATGCAAAGAGCTTAGCTCTTGATGTTGAAAAGAGATTTAAGGCTGGAGACTTATCTCGCGCTGATCTTCATCAGGCCAATGGTGCCCTCGCATCATCAGAAGCTTTTTTGGTCGAAGCGCAGGCCAACGTAATTAATGCTGAGCAAAGGGTGCGTACTTTATTAGGAAGTGAGTATCTCAAGAAAATTCAATTCGGTGACATTGCTAAAAATATTGAACCGCTACCTAAGGTTCCTGAAAACCTGTCAGGACTAGATTCTAGTTTGCCAATCGTTGCAGCCCTTGTAGATCAGTTAGAGGTTGCTAAAAAAGCAGTTGACCTAGCAAAGTCTCAAACTCGGGCTTCCCCACAATTGCAAATATGGACTACTAAGGGCCGTGAAGTCTATGGCGTTCCGTATCAGCAATCAGTTGCTGTTGGGTTAAGAATTCCTTTTGGCTCTGATGCTCGCAATACCAATAGATTGGCCAGTGCTACTGCTGAGATGGTCGATTCAGAGGTTCGATTGTCCTATGAGCGAGAGTCTGCATTAAGTAATGTGGAGTCAAATGTGGCTTTAGTGAAGTCGGCAAAAATGAAGCTTGGCGCTGCAGATAAGAGGTCTAACTTAGCCAATGAAACACGTCAATTTTTTGACAAATCATTTCGCTTTGGTGAAACCGATTTGCCCACAAGACTACGTATTGAGCTAGAAGCAGTGGATGCAAATAGGCAGGCTGCAATTGCAAAAATCAATTACGCAGTTTCAGTTTCAAATTTACGACAGGCCCTTGGCCTGTTACCAGAGTAAGGTCACTTTAACTATGAATTTATTGAACAAATATAGTCAGTGGGCGTCAAAACTATTAATTGCGCTATTTCTGACGATCGCATCGGCAACTTATGCAGGTCCTGGTCATGGGGAGGAAAAACCCACCACTGCACAAACTCAATCACTACCTCGCTTTTATGCTGAATCTGATCTCTATGAGGCGGTAGGAGTGATTAACGGCAAGGAAATCACGCTCTACCTAGATCGCTACTCCTCCAATGAATTGGTCAAAGGAGCCAAGGTTGAAATTGAGCTTGAGGGCTCTAAAATTAGTTCAGAGCCTCATGGCGATGGAGAGTATCTCTTTCGCCTAAAAAATAAAATTAAAGATCAGCCTACTGCGATCACCATCACGATTAATGATGATGTTACCGACATACTAGCAGCCACTATAGATCTAAGTTCCTTTGAGCGCTCCTCATTGATCACTTGGAAATCAGCAATAAAGATCTTGCTTTATTTCAGCCTCTTGATGGCAATTGCCTATTTGTCTTATCGCAAGAAAGAGGTGTTGATGACGAATACAAAAAAACTAATCAAACAAATTAAGGAGCGGGTATGAATCGCAAACAGAGAGATTTTGTATTTCGCCCCATTGTCCTCATTAGTTTATCTGTGGCGCTATTTGCTTTTAAGGTTTATGCTGGGCCGGGTCATGGCGAGTCGGAAGTATCCCAAGTTCAAGGTGACGCCCCTAAAAGACAGTCGGACGGCAGTCTTTTTATTCCCAAGCCTGCGCAACGCCAGTTACACGTGATGACAGCTCCTGGCCAGTTCGGCGAATATGCCAAAACCTATGATTTAGCTGGAAAAGTCATTATGGATCCTAACTTTGGCGGTAAGGTGCAAGCGATTGTTGCTGGCCGTATTACGCCGGGACCAGCTGGTTTTCCATTGCCCGGACAGAAGGTTAGTAAAGGCGATGTCTTGGCGTATGTAACGCCAGAGGCTGGCCCAGGAAAATCAAGATCACTTGCGGAAAGTCGACTAAAGCGTTTGCGAGATCTGAGCGATACGGTCCCTCGTAAGACTATTGAAGAGGCAGAAGCCGCTGTTGCTAATGAAGAATTAAGAGCCCCAGTCAGCGGAATTATTTCTACTACGGGTGTCGTATCTGGCCAAGTAGTGCAAGCAAGAGATCTAATCTTTGAGGTCGTTAATCCATCCAAGCTATTAATAGAAGCGCTTGCCTACGATTCAAGTCTGAGTAAGAACATTGCTGATGGCAAGGTGGATGTCAATGGCAAAGTGATTGAGCTCAAGTATCTTGGTGGTGGACAGACCCTCAGAGAGCAAGCCTTACCTCTAACTTTTTCTGCTAAATCGGACGATCTCCAATTTTTACCCATAGGTCAGCCCATTCGAGTATTTGTAAATACCGATAGCAAGATCACTGGAGTAAAGGCGCCTTCAAAATCATTAGTCAAAAGCAGCTCGAACCAAACAATTGTCTGGATTAAAAAGTCCCCAGAAATATTTGAGCCAAGAACAGTTGTATATGAGCCTTTAGATGGTCAGAGCATTGTTATTACTAGTGGTATTAAAGATGGTGAACGAGTCATTACTGATGGGGCATCCCTCATCAATCAAATTCGTTAAGGATTAAGACATGTTTACTTGGTTATTAGATTTCAGCTTAAAAAATCGCATGATAGTGATTTTGCTCGGTGCTATATCTATGTTCTATGGTGCCTACACCTTAAGCAAGATGCCTGTGGATGTCTTTCCCGATCTGAATAAGCCTACTGTCACCATCATGACCGAGGCTGGCGGAATGGCTTCAGAAGAAGTTGAACAACTCATTACATTCCCACTCGAAACGGCTATGAATGGTTTACCGGGAGTAGAGGCTATTCGCTCAGTATCTAGCGCCGGCCTCTCTTTCATATACGTTACTTTTGACTGGACTGTAGACATCTATCGCGCCAGACAAATGGTTTCAGAAAGACTGTCATCTATGGAGGGAGCAATTCCGGATGGCATTGTTTCGCGCATGGGGCCCATTAGTTCGATCATGGGTGAGATTATGCAAATTGCCATTCCGATTGATGAATCTAAGATTTCATCCATGCAGGTTCGCGAGTATGCTGATTGGGTTTTGCGACCCAGATTGATGGCTATCCCCGGGGTAGCGCAAGTCATTCCTATAGGTGGGCAAGTCAGGCAGTTTCAAGTGCAACCCAATACTCGCCGTATGGCGGAGCTAGGCCTTAGCATATTGCAGATTGAAGATGCATTGCGGGGCTACTCTGCAAATACGTCTGGTGGATTTCTTGAGTCCAATAATCGTGAGTATCTTATTCGTCATATAGGGCGAACCTCTAGCCTTGAAGATTTAAAGAACATTGCCGTATCGAACCGCAATGGACAAACAATACTTTTAAGACAAGTTGCAGATATTACTTTTGCACCAGCAGTTAAGCGAGGCGATGCCGGTTATGAAGGTGGGCCAGCAGTCATTCTAGGTGTACAAAAACAACCTTCAGCAGATACGGTAGCGCTAACAAAAAAGATTGAATCGGCTATTGCAGAATTAAAGCAGGGCTTGCCAACTGGCATGGAAGCTCCAAAAGTAACATTTAGGCAGGCGAGCTTTATTGATGCATCCATTAGCACTTTAGAGGGTAAGCTGATTGGCGCATCAATCTTTGTTGCTGTAGTGCTGTATTTCTTTTTAGGAACAATTCGCCCGGTCCTCATCTCATTAACAGCAATTCCAGTTTCAATTCTCTTAACTGCCCTAGTTTTTAAGTACTTTGGTTTATCAATTAATACGATGACCTTAGGAGGCTTAGCCATTGGAATCGGCGGCCTGGTTGATGATGCAGTAGTTGATGTGGAAAACGTAATTCGTCGCCTTAGAGTAAATCTAGATAAAGCATCTTTAGACCAATTAAGTCCACTAGCGATTGTGAGAGCCGCATCGCTTGAGGTAAGAACCGGAATTATCTATGCTACAGCCATCATCGTTTTGGTATTCATCCCATTATTTGCATTACCAGGTATAGAGGGGCGACTATTTGTGCCTTTGGGTATTGCATTTATAGTCTCTACTCTTGCATCGCTTTTAGTTTCAGTCACTATCACGCCAGTACTCTGCTTTTACTTGCTGCCCTCAATGCAGTCCCTGAGGGATCACGATACAAAGATTGTCACTTGGCTTAAAAGCCATTATGAGGTTCAGTTATCAAGGTTATTGGCGGCGCCTAAAAAGCCTCTGATGTATGCTTTTGCATCCGTCATAGTCGCTGCTGCCAGTGTTCCCTTTATGGCGAGCGCATTTTTACCGCCCTTTAACGAAGGGACTTTACTGATCGGATTGCGTTTAAATCCTGGTGTCTCTCTCTCTGAATCGGCGGGCGTAGCTAGCCAAGCAGAAAAGTTAGTCAGGCAGGTTCCAGAAGTGACTTATGTTGGACGCAGGAGTGGCCGCGCAGAATTGGACGAGCATGCGGAAGGTGTACATGTGAGCGAGTTAGATGTTGGTTTAAAGCCTGCGGGAGATTTAGATCGCTCCATGGCTGAGATACAGGCAGATATCAGGTCAAGATTAGTTAACTTACCCGCTGCAATTGCGATCGGTCAGCCAATCTCACATCGAATAGATCACATGCTTTCAGGAGTGCGATCGCAAATTGCTATTAAGATCTTTGGCGATGATTTGGACGTGCTGCGTAGCCAAGCCGACCTTCTAAGATCGAAATTGGCAGGCATTGAAGGCTTAGTTGATCTAGAAATAGAAAAGCAGGTTTTAGCACCACAAATTAAGGTCCGAATTGATTACGATAAGGCGGCGCAATATGGAGTTTCAACATCTCAGATTATGGCCACCTTGCAGGGCATGGTTGAAGGGGAGAGGCTCTCGCAAATTATTGAGGGTAATCGACGGTTTGCCTTAGTGATCAAGTTACCAGACTCAGCAAGAAATTTAGAAGGGCTTGCTGATATCTTGATTGATACGCCAAATGGAAAAATTCCACTCTCCAAAATTGCTAGCATTGAGGATGGGGATGGCCCAAATCAAATTAGCAGAGACGGCGGTAAGCGAAGAATTGTCTTATCGGCTAATGCCTCCAAGCGTGCCCTGTCAGATATCGTGGCTGATATTAGAACTGTGATCTCTAATCAGACTCTTCCAGAGGGTTACTTTATTACTTTAGATGGTCAATTTAAAGCGCAAGAAGAGGCATCTAAAGTAATTGGTTTGCTATCGATTGGATCATTTCTTTTGATGTTTGCGGTTTTAAATAACCGCTATAAGTCCATGCGCCTATCTTTAATGATTATGTCTAACATTCCCTTAGCTATGGTCGGAGCAGTGATTGGTTTGTGGATTTCAGGCCAGCCACTCTCGATTGCTGCATTAATAGGATTTATCACGCTAGCAGGAATATCTGTGCGTAACGGAATCTTAAAAATTAGCCATTACTTAAATTTGATGCAGTCAGAAGGTGAATCGTTTAGTCTGGCAATGATTATTCGCGGATCAATTGAGCGCTTAAGTCCTGTACTAATGACAGCTTTGGTCACAGCTTTTGCCTTGGCACCATTGTTATTTGAAGCAGAGCGTCCTGGTACAGAGATATTGCATCCAGTAGCAGTTGTTATTTTCTCCGGGCTCATCAGCTCTACCTTATTGGATACCTTTTTAACGCCAGCCATGTTTTGGCTTTACGGGAAAAAAGCATCTGAAATAGCCTTGAGCAATATGAAAACTAACGAAGTATTTTAATTTAAAGGGGTTTATATGAAATCAATGATGGTGATTGCAACCTTGCTAATCAGTTTTATTGGTCCAGCCCATGCTGGAGCCGGCCATGATTTAAAGCCAATGCATGGCGGTGTCATAGTAGAGGCTAAGGACATTGATGTTGAATTGGTTGCAAAGCCTGATAGCCTATCGCTGTATTTGACGGACCACGGTAAACCGATACCTATAGATGGTGGGACCGCAAAGCTGACAGTCTTAATTGGATCAGATAAAAAAGATTATGAGCTACTGCCTAATGGAGGCAAATTGGAAGTGAAAGGTAATTTCGCTATTCCCAAGGGAGCTAAGGCTATAGCAGTTATCAAGATAAAAGCGAAAGTGATTACAGCAGGATTTAATTTATAGCCTAAATCAGCTCAATCTAGTCTGTACTCTGGGTCGCCCTAAATGATCTGGATTAACCTCGCTGAATAGTAAAGACAGCGCCCATCTATAGTTGGTTTTGGGTCGTTATCGGTCCATTGCTAACGGCATCCTACTATGTCGGTTAACCCGACAACCGTCGTGTTTCGAGACGCTCACGGCTAATCAGTGCTTAACATTCCCACTCACAACGACCCAATATTGTCTATTGTTCCCAACGGGCTTAAAAATGTCGAATTGGCTTTAGACAGGGTTCCTTGGGTGTTAACGATTGGTTATTGGTAAATCGGCAAAAGGCCGATGACTGCTTTCGGCTAATAAGAGGCGGTAGTGTCACCTCTTTTTTACTTCACGGGTAGCGATAATTTATTTAAGATCCCGCAATGTGCTGAGTCCTGATTCGCATGACATTGTTTTCTGAGCAGCTTTAATTGTCGCTCAAGTTGGCGTAGCTCATTAATTCGATTGCTTACACCTTCAATATGGGCATCAAGCAATTCATTTACTGCATCACAGTTTTCATCGGGCAAATCTTTTAAGCGAAGTAATTGACGAATTTCACTTAAGGTCATGTCCAGCGAGCGGCAGTGGCGAATAAATGTAAGGCGTTGCAGGTGCTGATCCCCGTAGATTCGGAAGTTACCCTCAGATCGAGCCGGTTTTGCTAACAAACCCTCTTGTTCATAAAACCGAATAGTTTCCACTTGAGTGCTTGTGGCTGTTGCTAGTTCACCAATTCTCATTTGACCTCCAAGTTTTTACATTTTTATTCTAATCCCTTGACTCTATAGTTACTATAGGGTGTTAAATGTTTTATGTCTTCATCATTTAGGTTTCCGCTATGAGCGAATGCAATACCTCCTGTAGTTGTTCAACATCAACCCCTGTGACAAAGGCTTCTGAAATACCGAGCAAGAATAAGGCCATCTATCGCATTGAAAATATGGACTGCCCAACTGAAGAGGCGCTTATTCGCAAAAAGCTAGCGAGTGTAAGCGGCATTGAGTCGCTGGACTTTAACTTAATGCAAAGGATGCTCACGGTTGGTCACAATCTCAACTCACTTGACGCTATCGAGTCCGCTTTGGGTTCAATTGGAATGCAGGCGGTGCTACAAATTGGTGAGACTTCTACAAAGGACAGCTCACTTGAGCCTATGCCTAAAACCAATTGGTGGCCATTAGCTATTGCAGGTATCACTGCAACCTTGGCTGAAATCATGGAATTGCTGCAACTTGGTAATCAGTGGATTGTCATTGCTCTAGTAATCGCCTCAATTGCTTCAGGGGGCCTTACCACTTATAAAAAGGGCTGGATTGCATTAAAGAATGGCAATCTCAATATCAATGCCTTAATGTCAATTGCAGTCACAGGCGCGATGGCGATTGGAAGTTGGCCAGAAGCCGCCATGGTGATGTTCTTATTTACTCTAGCTGAAGTAATTGAAGCCAAGTCATTAGATCGTGCTCGTAATGCGATTCGTGGCTTATTAGACCTCACCCCTGAAACCGCAACCGTTCAGCAAGCCGATGGCTCTTGGGTGCTAACGGATGTAAAGGCTATCGCTTTAGGTGCTTTAGTTCGAGTGCGTCCTGGAGAGCGAATAGCTTTAGACGGCATATTAATAAGTGGTAACTCGGCAGTAAATCAAGCGCCAATCACGGGTGAGAGCCTACCCGTCGATAAGATAGTTGGCGATGAGGTATTTGCAGGAACGATCAATCAGACAGGATCGTTCGAATACAAAGTTACTGCAGAAGCGACTCATTCAACGCTAGCTCGAATTATTCATGCAGTTGAAGCAGCGCAAGGAAGTCGTGCGCCCACCCAGCGTTTTGTTGATCAATTCGCCAAGATCTATACGCCAGCTGTTTTTTTGCTTGCGGTGTTAGTCGCTGTTTTGCCTCCATTGTTAATGGCGCAGTCATGGCAAGAGTGGATCTATAAAGCATTAGTCATGTTAGTGATTGCCTGCCCTTGTGCTTTGGTGATCTCAACACCAGTAACGATTGTGAGTGGCTTAGCAGCCGCTGCAAGAAAAGGCATCTTAATTAAAGGAGGCGCTTTTTTAGAAGCAGGACGGAGCATGAAGGTCTTAGCAGTAGATAAGACAGGGACACTAACCTACGGGAAGCCTGCACAAACGGACTTTTTTGCATTAAGTAGCAATGACAAGCATATTCACGAAATTGCCATCAGTCTTGCGGCACGATCTGATCATCCCGTATCTCTAGCAATTGCCCATGCTAATCAAGAGCAAAAGAATGATTTAAAGACTGTAGATAGCTTTGAGGCGATTCTGGGTCGCGGTGTCAAAGGCGTTATTGAGGGTAATTTGTATTACCTTGGCAATCATCGACTGATTGAAGAATTGGGTTTGTGCTCTGATGATATTGAGAATCGTTTATTACCACTAGAGCAGCAGGGCAAAACGGCCGTATTGCTTACCAACCAAACAGAGGTTTTAGCTATTATTGCGGTGGCCGATACTGTTAGAGAAACAAGCAAGCAGGCTATTGATGAGCTTCACCAATTAGGCGTGACTACCATCATGCTCACTGGTGACAATGAGCACACCGCTAAGGCAATAGGTAAACAGGTGGGTGTCGATGAGATTATGGGTAATTTATTGCCTGAAGATAAGCTCAAAATAATTGACAGTCGCCTAAAAAAGGATCCCAATGTAAAGGTAGGCATGGTTGGAGATGGCATTAATGATGCCCCCGCTTTAGCAAGAGCAAGTATTGGATTTGCGATGGGGGCGGCTGGAACCGATACTGCGATAGAGACTGCTGATGTTGCGCTAATGGATGATGATTTACGCAAGATTGCTACCTTTATTCGGCTATCCAAATCAACCGCTCTAATTCTGACTCAAAACATTGTTCTTGCTCTAGGCATTAAGGCTATCTTCCTTGTGCTTACCTTTACAGGGCAAGCCACGATGTGGATGGCGGTATTTGCGGATATGGGTGCGAGCTTGCTAGTAGTGGCAAATGGATTGCGGTTATTAAGAAGCTAGGTGTTAGTTCATATCAAGCAGTTAACTCAAGGAGTACTAAAATGAAAAAGCTAGGATGGGTTGCGATTTTAAGTTTAGGTGTTTTACTAAGTGCGCCCGTTTTGGCGCAAACAGCAGGGGCGGGCACTAAAGCCTCACAGACACAACAAAAAAATGTTGATGTAGCGGAGTTTGATAAGCAAGCCGCTCAAATTCAAGAGAACTTTAAAAAGATGCAACAGCAGATGGATCAGATCCGTGCAACTCAAGATCCGCAAGAAAGGCAAAAGCTGATGCAGGCTCACTGGAGCACAATGCAGGGCAACATGAATATGATGCAAGGCATGTGGGGTTCGGGAATGATGGGTTGTTGTGGTGGTAACGGCGGCATGATGGGTGGACACATGATGGGTTGGAATGGTATGGGCCCCTATTACTCTAAATTAACACCTGAGCAGTTAAAGCAACGCCAATACATGATGGATCAATACATGGGTATGCAGCAGAACATGATGAACCAAATGATGCAGCAGAACTATATATGTGGATGGATCGGTCAAGGTAGTAACACACTAGGGGGATGAGTTACTGGACTTGTCCTCCAAGGTCTCCCTTGGGTCGATAAGATCCAAATTGATTGAATTCACTCAGATGACTCAAATCGGCCAGAAGTAGTCGCAGTAATTTTAGTGACTGAGCTTATTTGATTGCAATTTCAGAATTAAAGAAGATAGAAATTTAAATTGTGTCTTAAACCTTATCAGTCTTAGTCTACGCCATAAAGAGGTGAGAAGCCGCCTCCCAAGGTTCTTAAATTTGTTGTTTGCCCTTGGTATATGCGACTTACTGAAATGAGTGAATTACCTTCAAAGACATAATCTCTAATATCGACTTTAAGATCAACCTCATTACCATCAATCGTGATGGTTCGTTTGCTTGGTGGAATTACTTTTTGTGCAATATAGCTTTTATCCTTAATTTGACCCCATACGCCTTTAGTTAATTTATCTCCGCGATATACAGCGCGACTCCCATAGCCTTGACTGGGCTTGAAAAAGTAGTCTTTGCGATTTGTCCAAAGAGATTCTTCGTTTTTAGAGGACACTTTTACAGTCTCCGGAATGTGGCTTAGGAGTATTTCTTGTATAGCCAAGTCAACCCCTAGGGAGTCAAGATGTTCCCGATTGCTTAAGATGCAAAGGTTATCTTTATTGGCAAATACTGCATGATTAAAGGGGTTTGGGGTGATGGCTACAAGATCTTGAAGATAAGCGTCTCTAAGCGCTTCGTATGATGAACCTTGAAAATAAAAGTCGGTCGTTCGGTTATAGATTAAGTCAATTTGGACTTCGCCGAAGTAAACCTTTTGATCTTTAATTACGAGACCATCTGGAGAGGTGATGATTGTCGTGATTCCATGCTTTTGAAACAGGGCTTGGAAGAGTTGAAACTCAGGATATAAGAATTGTTCAGTTGGACTCTCATCAACGATTGCAATCGTCTTTAATTGCGCAGAAGGATCCCTATTGAAGGATCTCCACTCCCGGGTAAACATATCCAGAAAAGTCTCATAAATTTCATTGGGCATATTTCTTGCTCCCAAGCGTCTCTCTACTGGCTCACAGCAATTTATCGATGCCCCAATTTCAAGGGCAGAAATCATAGCGCCGCCTGCATTGGTATTGATTTCAATTAATTGCGGGCCATTTACCCCTAGGTGAAAATCAAATCCATAAAAAACACCACTTGTACTTTGTTGATGTCTAGCAATGGATGGAGCTTGCTCAAGAACTAATTTTTGAAATAAAGGCATTTCGCAAACTTTATAGACCGCTTTTACTAATGCTTTCATCTGATCTAAGGCGGCTTGGTCAATAAATACTCCGCTACTTGAGAGCATCGAGCCTATCTTTGTAGCAGTTGAATCAGCAAGGTCCAGAGCACTAATAAGGCGATGAACCTCAATATCTAGTTTCTGTTTGTCTACGCTGATGCAGTTGCACTGGGCATTGAGTTTGGCGGCTTTATCTGACATGGATTTCGAATCTACTATCTTTTTGGTGGGGGATGGTGGGGGTTCTTGTAGCACTTTACGATAAACACCCATTTACAAACCAAATGGATTATTCACATCTTCTTGAATTTATAGCCTCAATAGCCCAGTAAGTTAATACCTAGACTCAAAATGTGAAGAGTAAGGCCGACAAAACGCTAAATTCAGTGTAATATTAAACAATGCGGAAAGTATGCGTTTTCTTATGTTTAAGTTTTTTTATTAGCCTGATTCATGCGGCTAGCATGCCCGTATTCGTTTCCGATCAACACCATGCGCACCAGTCCCAAGCTGCGACTCATGCTGATAATGCTGACTCTCATATGCAGCATAAGCAATGTAACGATTGCACTTCATCGATAGAAAAGTCGGCAAAGAAAGTGGCTACAAAGTGCCATACCGCTTCTCAGTGCTGCGTTGGTATTGCTGATTTAACAGTTTCATCCTCCGTAGTTGCTCCTTTGCAGTATGCGGACAATCTACTGCCTTACGCTCCTACTTTGGCACTCGGCCAATCGCTAGGTAGCATTTACAAACCCCCTCGGATTTAAATTTCCTCAGTAGTAAGTAGATTTTGGCGACAAGTCTTGTCGCTACGTTTGTCTATTGGAGAAATTATGAGCATATTTAAATGCATGTGGGGCAATGGAATGTTTCTATTGGCGCTCACATTACTAGGTAGTCCAGTTGCATCGGCGCAAGATGCGGCGGTAAATGGTTCTTCGGCAAAGTTTATTGCCGAGTCGCTGCAGTACACGTCAGTATTTAAAAATTATCAGCCTTATTCGGAAGAGGAGATCATTCCTTGGAGGCAGGCTAACGCTACCGTCCAAAAGATCGGCGGATGGAAAGTGTATGCAAAAGAAGCTGCTCAGGCTGATGTGGCGCCAACAAGCGAAGAGCACTCGAAAAATCATCACGAGGGAGTTAAATGATGATGACCATGCCTTTCAATAAACGATACAAAATAGTATCAATCTTATTTGCGAGTGCTCTTACTGGATGCGCTAGCGTCAATATTGACGAGGCCTTACAAAAAACGAATCTAGATTCGAGTAAATTTACTAATGGCCAGGTTGTTTTAGCAAAATCGTCAGATGAGCGTGATGTTCTTCAGGGTAGAGCTCAGGAGCTGCTGGCTAAGAATTTAAATCAAAGCGATGCTGTTCAGCTTGCCTTGATTAATAGTCCAGCCGTTCAAGCACTTATTGCCCAGAATTGGTCTGAAGCAGCGTCTGCTGCCCAAGCAGGCAGAATGTCTAATCCTTATTTTGCTTTTGAGCGAATGGTTACTAGTCCAGAGATCGAATTTAATCGCTGGTTTGTATTTGGATTATTAGATCTGATTACTTTGCCACAGCGCAAAGGAATAGCTGATAAGCGAATTGAACAAGCTCAATTGCGTTTAACGACCGAAATCATTGATCAGGTTACTTTGGTTCGCCAAGCCTGGGTTCGTGCAGTTGCAGCAGAGCAATCCCTTAAATATGCCGATCAAGTTTTTCGAAGTGCAGAAGCAAGTGCTGAGTTAGCAAGGCGCATGGAGGCGGTAGGTAATCTCAATAAGATTACTCGTGCAAGGCAGCAGGCTTTTTATGCAGATTCGGCCACGCAGTTTGCTAATGCAAAACAGACTTCAGTAAGCCGTAGGGAGGAGCTTGTTCGTGCTCTTGGGCTAAGTGAAGCTCAGGCAAAAGAACTGAAATTGCCCGATCGTTTACCTGATCTGCCTAAGCAACCACCAAACACCGAATTTATTGCGCAGCAAGCCGGTGTAGAGCGGCTAGATATACGCTTGGCTACAGCAACTTTAGAGGCAGCAGCGAAGGCCCAGGGGCTTAACAACATCACCAGTTTTACCGATATTGAGCTGGGCTTTAATCGCGGCACTAAATTTGATTCAGCATCTGGTGAGAGCACCCCAAAGCAGGGTTATGAAATCTCAATTCGACTACCAATTTTCGATTGGGGGAATATGAGTAGGGACGCCATGAATGCCCAAACTTTGGCTGCATTTAATCGGCTAGAGGGCGTTACTCGAAATGCTAGTTCCAATTTGAGGGAGACTTATTCGGCCTATCGAACTGCATACGATATATCCCAACACTATCGAAAAGAAGTAATACCTGTACGCAAAGCCATTGCTGAAGAAAGTCAGCTTCGCTATAACGGCATGATTATTGGTGTCTTTGAGTTGATTGCCGACTCAAGAGATCAGGTCTCTGCAGTAATTGCAGCGATTAATGCTCAGCAACAATTTTGGTTAACAGATGCTGCTTTGCAGTCCTCCTTAATTGGCAGACCAACAATACTCCAGGTGCCTAGCGTTACTGGGGCGGGGATGTTAGCAAACCCTGCCGGACATTGATAAGGAAAAATAATGAGTTCAAGAAGAGATTTTTTTAAATACGCCGGTATTGCTGGTGGTGCTGTTGCGGTTGCAGCAGTTGGCCGCTATGCCTTATCTGGCGCCCCAGAAATAGTGACGCAGGTAAACGCTAATACGATGCCACCATTGACCCCTAGTACAGGTCGCCCATACAACCCAGTTGTTACCTTAAATGGCTGGACATTGCCCTGGAGAATGAATGAAGGCGTTAAAGAGTTTCATTTAGTCGCTGAGCCAGTAGTGCGAGAAATGACTTCTGGATTTAAGGCGCATTTATGGGGTTACAACGGTCAAAGCCCTGGGCCAACAATCGAAGTGGTGGAAGGCGACCGAGTCCGGATATTTGTTACCAATCGGTTACCAGAGCAGACTTCAGTACATTGGCATGGCCAAAGATTACCAAATGGTATGGATGGTGTAACAGGCTTAACTCAAAAAGGTATTCCACCCGGAAAAACCTTCATGTATGAGTTTGTTGCTCGCCGCCCGGGAACATTTATGTACCATCCCCATGCCGATGAAATGACACAGATGGCAATGGGAATGATGGGTATGTGGATTACGCATCCTAAAGATCAAAATCCACTTATTGATGATGTTAATAGGGACTTTTGTTTTTTATTGAGCTCATATGACATTGATCCTGGTAGTTACACACCAAAAGTAGCCACGATGGTTGACTTCAATATATGGAGCTGGAATAGCCGCGTTTTTCCTGGCATAGATTCTTTGAATGTCGCCCTAAATGACAAGGTCCGAATCAGAGTAGGAAACTTAACAATGACCAATCATCCAATTCATCTTCATGGGCATGAGTTTTCGGTCACAGGCACTGATGGAGGCCCTGTTCCAAAAACTGCTCGTTGGCCTGAGGTAACCACTGACGTGGCTGTTGGGCAGATGCGGCAAATTGAATTTCTTGCAGATGAAGAGGGTGACTGGGCGATCCATTGCCATAAGAGCCACCACACCATGAATGCAATGGGGCATAACCTCCCCACCATGATTGGCGTTGATCATCGGGGGGTTGGCAAGAAGATCAACAGTCTGATACCTGACTATATGGTGATGGGTGAAAGGGGTATGGGTGATATGTCTGAAATGGAAATGCCTATTCCCGATAACACGGCTCGCATGATGACGGGTATGGGTCCTTTTGGGTCGGTAGAGATGGGCGGTATGTTTAGCGTATTAAAAGTACGTAAGGATCAAAAGCCTGGCGATTATGCAGATCCGGGTTGGTATAAGCATCCGGCTGGTACGGTGGCAGAGGCTTACAAAGGCGCATTACCTGCAGCTCCAACGCAACTAAATACTGCAAAACCTATGCAATCAACAAGACCAAGCTCTACAAAAGAAATCGAAGTGCAAGTAAGGAAGCCCAATGGGCATTCTGGACATTAATAATTAAGGAAAACAAAATGAAAAATATTCAATTTACATTGGCAGCAATTGCGATGGCAGCATCTAGTTTGGTGTTTGCGCAAGGTGCAACACAACCTGGCGGTATGGGGATGATGAATCAAGGGGCCATGAACCAAGATCCAATGGCAGCGATGTGTCAAAAAATGCATCCTGAAATGAGTCCTGATCAATGTAAGGCGATGCACGAGAATATGGCAAAAATGACTCCTGAACAAAGGGTGGCAATGTGCCAACAAATGCATCCTGAGATGAGTGCTAGTCAATGTAAGGCGATGCATGACAAGATGCAGGGATCAGGCGCAGGCATGGGGGCTATGGGTGGCATGGGCGCAATGTCTCATGACCATGGCGCTAGTGGTGGTCATGATCATGCCAGCGAAAATTCTAGTGTTGGACAGCCGGGTATTGCAGCCAAAGTAAATCGAACAATTAGAGTTCGCATGACAGACAACATGAGATTTAATCCTAGCAGTATTCAAGTCAAGCAAGGCGAAACTATCCACTTTGTAGTCAAGAATCTGGGTAAAACAAAACATGAAATGGTGCTTGGTACAGATCAAGAGCTACAAGAGCACTATAAGCAGATGATGAAGTTTCCAGAAATGGAGCATGCCGAGCCAAACATGGTTACCTTAGGCGCTGGTCAAACAGGTGAAATTATTTGGCAATTTACGAAATCTGGAAAAGTGCAATTTGCATGCCTACAACCAGGCCATTACGATGCGGGAATGAAGGGATCAATTTCGGTAGCTGGACCTAAATCTGTTTCACCAGCACAGAAAGGGGACGGCCATGGCTCCCATCAACATTAATTTAACAAGAAGGGCTATAACAATGGGATTGGTGCTAGTGCCGTTTGCATCCAGTGCTGTCAGTGAAAAACCATTGATCACAGTATGGAAGAGTCCAACTTGTGGCTGTTGCAAGGATTGGATTTCGTATGTGGAGAAAAATGGCTTTGCTACTAAAGTGATCAGCGATGGTAATGACCAGATTAGAAAGAAGATGGGCATGCCCATTCAGTTTGGGTCTTGCCATACCGCAGTCATTGATGGTTATGCAATCGAAGGCCATGTCCCGGCGAGGGAAATTAAGCGTTTATTGGCCGAGAAGCCCAATGCTGTAGGGATTGCTGTACCAGCGATGCCCATAGGCTCTCCAGGAATGGATGGTCCTGAGTATGGATCTAGAAAAGATCCTTATGACGTTTTATTGATCTCTAAAAATGGTCAATCCCAAATTTATCAATCTTATCGATAGGAATTAAATTATGAACAATCTAAAAAAATATTTGAGTGTTATTTTTCTACTATCAGGAGTAATCTTGACTCATATAGTAAGCGCCCAATCTACTGGTGCATATACGGCTGGTCAGGTACGCAAAGTTGATTTGGAGCAAGGCAAAGTCACCATTCGTCACGAGGAAATCAAGAATTTAGATATGCCCCCAATGACCATGATTTTTAACGTGAAAAACAAAGCCCTTTTAAATGGTCTTAAGTCTGGAGACCAAGTGGAATTTGTGGCATCAAGCGAAGGTGGAAAGCTATATGTCGTCGAATTAAAAAAGGGAGAATGAAAATGAGTCAAATTTATTTAAATGTCGCCGGTATGACTTGTGGATCTTGCGTTAACCACGTTACCAAGGCACTTGAATCTTTAGATGGCGTATCCAATATCCATGTCGACTTGCAAAAAGGAAAAGTGCATTTAGATAGGGTGAGCTGGAAGACCGATGATTTGATTCATGCGCTAAATCAGGAGGGTTATCCATCTTCTTTGGACCTTGATGGCAGCGTTCAGGCGCCACAGAAAAAATCTGGTGGTTGCTGTTGTGGTTAACACTCTCTTTAATTCCCAATTTTTAGACATCCAAAAAGGTAACTGTTCTTAAAGACTCAAACTTCAATTAAGTAAAGGAGTAACAAATGCGTAAATATCTTATCGGTCTGTTGGCAATAGCAGCGGTATTGTTATCAGGTTGTGGGTATAACCAAATTCAGTCCCAAGATGAGCAGGTAACTTCTAGCTGGTCTGAGGTATTGAATCAATATCAGCGTAGAGCGGATCTGATTCCTAATCTAGTAAGCACGGTCAAAGGCGAAGCTAAGTTTGAGCAAGATACCCTGACCAAAGTGGTAGAGGCTAGATCTAAAGCTACCTCAATTCAAGCTACTCCTGATTTGGTAAATAATCCAGAAGCTTTCCAGAAATTCCAGCAAGCGCAAGGGCAGCTCACTTCGGCTTTATCCAGGTTATTGGTCGTTACAGAAAGCTACCCGAGCTTACGAACAAATCAAGGGTTTAGAGATTTGCAAGCGCAACTAGAGGGTACTGAAAATCGCATTACAGTTGCTCGTAATCGGTACATTAAATCTGTACAGGAGTACAACGTCACGATTCGTTCATTCCCATCGAATTTAACAGCAATGGTGTTTGGTTATAAGGCCAAGGCAAACTTTACTGTTGAGAATGAAAAGGAATTAGCGACCCCTCCTAGCGTTTCATTTGATACTCCTGCGGCGAAATAATTGGAGCAACTTTCGTGACCCGCATCTTCTGGCTGCCTAAATGCCTATTCGCCTTGCTAACGCTTTTGGCGCTGCTCTGCTGGCCTCAGTTTTCTGTGGCGCAGCAGACGGTGCCAGCTTTATCAGGGCGGGTCATTGATCAAACAGGTACTCTTACACCCAGTCAGATTGGCTCTCTAGATCAAACCTTAAGCAATTTTGAGGCTAAAAAGGGTAGTCAGATTGTGGTGTTAATGGTGCAATCTACAGCCCCTGAAGCTATTGAGCAATATGCTATTCGCGTAGCTGAGCAATGGAAGATTGGACGGAAAAAAGTAGATGATGGTGCGATTCTGATTATTGCTAAAGCGGATAGAGCCCTTCGGATTGAGGTGGGTTACGGCCTTGAAGGAGTATTAACTGATGCAACTAGCAAGCGAATCATCGACCAAATCATTGTGCCCCGATTCAAACAGCAGGATTTTTATGGCGGCATTACGGATGGCGTAAACGCTGTGATTAGCGTGGTTGATGGTGAGGCGTTACCAGCGCCAAACCCAACTAATACAGAAATGCGTGACCCCGGGGATATTCGTTCGTTTTTACCAATCATTTTTATTGTGGCTTTAGTGCTTGGTGGAATCTTACGATCGATGCTCGGCAGGTTGCCTGGATCCCTCGTTACCGGAGGATTTGTAGCTCTTATCGCCTGGTTTATGTTCGGTGCGTTTTCTATGGCCTTAATCGCCGGTGTTGTGGCATTGGTCGTTGCTCTATCCGGAATGGGGTTGGGTAGACATGGCTTTGGTGGCTATAGCAGTGGAGGAGTTCATGGTGGCGGGGGTGGATTTAGTGGTGGCGGTGGCGGCTTTGGTGGCGGTGGCTCCTCGGGGAGATGGTGAGCATGAATATGAATCGATTAATAAAACATCTCTGGTCTCATAGTCGCAAGGTAGGGAAATGCTTTTCCAAGGAAGATCTTGCCGCAATAACAAATGCGATTCGAGATAGTGAGGCTCAACATTCGGGGCAAATCTGTTTTGCCGTGGAAGGTGCCCTGGATACGCTTGCCTTGTTAAAAGACTTAAGCCCTAGAGATCGTGCAATTGAAGTCTTTACCAATCTCAGAGTTTGGGATACCGAGCACAATAATGGGGTGCTCATTTATATTTTATTAGCCGATCATGCTGTAGAGATAATTGCCGATAGAGGCATTCATTCAAATGCGGATGCCAGTGCGTGGGATGTTATTTGTCATGAGATCGAATCCAAATTTGCGCTCAATGAATATCAGGCTGGCATTTTGTCTGGAATTGAAATGGTGAGTCAACTATTGCAAAGTCAATTCCCGGGGAAATCATCTTCAGATAATGAAATCCCAGATACGCCAGTTTTAATGAATTAGGTAAACAAGGATTTGCAATGAGTAAGCACAATGAGAACAATCATCATGAGCATGGACACGATCACTCCCATCACGAACATTCTTCAGATGAAAATTCCTTGAAGGATCCTGTTTGTGGGATGACGGTCACTTCTCAGTCTAAGCATAGTTACTCGCTTAAGAATATTGCGTATTACTTTTGCAGCAATGGTTGTAAAGAAAAATTTATTGGAGCGCCCAGCAGGTATCTAGATGGGGGGCTACAGGACTCAGAGTCTTCTGCTTCGGTGGCTGGCACAATTTATACCTGCCCCATGCATCCGCAAATTCGACAAGATCATCCTGGTAATTGCCCAATTTGTGGGATGAGTTTAGAGCCTCTGCTGCCTGAATTAGAGGAAGAAGAAAATCCAGAATTAGTTGATTTTCAAAGGCGATTTTGGTGGACACTGCCTTTGACGACAGTGGTGACTGTCCTTGCGATGTTTGGTCATAAATTAAATCTACTAGAGCCTCAAACCCAAACCTGGGTTGAATTGTTCCTATCCTTACCAATTGTTTTATGGGCAGGATGGCCGTTTTTTCATCGTGGCTGGCAATCCATAGCCAATCGTAGTCCAAATATGTGGACTTTGATTGGACTGGGAACAGGTGCTGCATTTTTTTATAGCGTTGTTGCTACGGTAGCTCCACAAGTATTTCCTGCTTCCTTTATGTCTATGGGCAGGATTGGTGTGTATTTTGAGGCAGCCGCCGTCATTATTTCATTGACTCTGCTTGGTCAGGTGTTGGAACTAAAGGCACGCTCACAAACTTCTGCGGCAATTAAATCCTTGTTGGGCTTAGCGCCCAAAACAGCCAGAAGAATTAAGGCAGATGGATCCGAGGAAGACATCCCCTTATCAAATGTGCATATTGAAGACTTATTGAGGGTGCGCCCAGGTGAAAAAGTGCCTGTTGATGGCGTCATTGTTGAAGGCTCTAGTGCGCTTGATGAATCCATGCTTACCGGAGAGCCATTGCCAGTTACTAAGCGTATCGGTGATCGTGTGATTGGAGCAACGATGAATACCAATGGCGCATTGATTATTAAGGCCGAGCGTGTTGGTTCATCAACCATGCTGGCTCAAATTGTGCAAATGGTAGCTCAAGCCCAACGCTCCAGAGCGCCAATGCAGCGAATGGCAGATATTGTTGCGGGATATTTTGTAGTAACGGTTGTAGCTATATCTTTGCTGACTTTTTTCATTTGGGGGGTCTTTGGTCCCGAACCAAGTTGGGTTTTTGGCTTAATTAATGCGGTCTCTGTATTAATTATTGCGTGTCCTTGCGCCCTAGGTCTTGCTACACCAATGTCGATTATGGTGGCTACTGGTAAGGGGGCGACAAAAGGAATTTTGTTCCGTGATGCTGCGGCCATTGAAAATCTTCGTAAGGTGAACACCCTCATTATTGATAAAACAGGCACCTTAACAGAGGGTAAGCCAATTTTTGATAGAGTCATTGCCGCCCCCAGCTTTGATGGCAATGAGGTCTTAAGGCTTGCGGCAAGCCTTGATCAGGGTAGTGAGCATCCTCTTGCCGATGCGATTGTTCGTGCTGCAAGAGATGGTAATTTGCCCCTGGAGAAACCTGAAAACTTTGAATCTAGTTCAGGAATTGGAGTTCAAGGTAGCGTTGGCTTGTTTCATTTGGCGTTGGGTAATACTGCATTGATGGATAAGCTGGGAGTTTCTGTTGATATTTTGAAAGCCCAAGCAGAGGAGCTCCGCTCTGAAGGCGCTAGCGTGATGCATTTAGCTATCAACGGAAAGCTTGCTGGACTTTTAGCTGTCTCTGATCCTATTAAGGCTACTACGCCAGAGGCTTTGCAAACCTTAAAAGAGGCGGGATTGCGAATTGTGATGGCAACTGGAGATGGATTAACAACTGCTAAATCTGTTGGCAAGCGCCTTGGGATTGAAGAGGTCTATGGAGAGGTTAAGCCAGCAGATAAGCTCGAATTGGTAACTCGACTACAAAATGAAGGTCGGATTGTTGCAATGGCAGGTGATGGCATCAATGATGCTCCGGCTTTAGCAAAAGCCAATGTTGGTATTGCTATGGGCACCGGTACTGACGTTGCTATGAATAGCGCCCAAATTACTTTAGTTAAAGGTGATCTCAGGGGTATTGCGATTGCTAAGTCGCTTTCAGACGATACGGTAGGCAATATGAAGCAAAACCTAGTGTTTGCGTTTCTTTATAACGCACTGGGCATTCCTATTGCTGCTGGTCTCTTATATCCTTTCACTGGATGGTTACTCTCACCATTAATTGCTGCACTTGCCATGAGCTTGAGCTCAGCCTCGGTCATTACAAATGCGTTACGTTTAAGGAGAAATTAATCATGGAAAAGTCATTTCATCCATTCTCTGAGTTATTCCTTCAATTAGGACTACCTTCTGATGGTAATAGTATTAAGGCATTCATTGATCGGCATGCTCCTTTAGATGAAGCGATTGAATTAGCGGATGCACCATTGTGGACACCATCTCAAGCAAGGCTTCTTCGTGATGAGTTGCTTTTAGATGCTGATTGGGCCGAGATTGTGGATCAGTTAAATAAAGCCTTACGTTAAGCAGGTCGCTCAGTTTTGGGTGAGAGTTAGCGTACTCAGATTATTGAATTGATGGTCTGCTTTGGGTCGGAGTCTGCCTACCAGATATCCACACATGAAATGTCGGTTTACTCGACAAATTTTCCGATCGACCTTCCTGAAATCTGAAGTTAAGCTACAAGTGTCTCGAAACACGACACTTGAGTGCAAAATCTAAACCAGCTTTTCTTCAAATCTAGTGCATCCCAGTCTGCTGATGTAATTCACCTCCACCGAGGTTTAGTAAGTCTCTTTAAGCGATCAGGCAGCAATCAATGGCAATGCCGCTTTAGGTTGCCCAATTGTCAGTGGCACTCCATGAGCACTGGCCAGGCGGATCTTGAGGAGGCCAAGCATACCTCTATAGCACTCTATGAGCAGACCATGGCTAAGATAAGCCAGGAATTAAGCCTCAAATCCAAGTCATTTAAGCAGTTGGCAGAAGAAGACCTCGTGATGATGGATATTGCCAATAAAGAAGGTAATGGCAAAGCCATCTTTAAGGATTACAAGTTTGTCCTCAATAAATACCTCATCCCGTTTTTTGGAAAATTTCAGCTAAAGGAAATTACTCTCGAGCTGGTTAAGGATTTTGAATCTTGGCGCTTATCCCAGATGGGTAGAGATCCCCAAGCGAGTACCAAACGCACCCATGCTACGACCTATAACCGGATAGTCACTTTAGCTAGAGAGCAAAACCTGATTGCCGATACTTATCGGGTGCCATTACTAGATCCCCATGGCTCCCCCAGTCAAGCAAGACCCGCATTTAGTAAGGAAGAGACCGCTCAATTATTGGCCTATATGCCTAGCTGGGAAAAGGTCGGCAGATCATCCCGCACCAAGGAGATGAGATGGCTATGTCGTTCCTATGTAGAGTTCTTGCTTTACACAGGTGCTAGGCCCGGAACCGAGCTAAAGCCCATGCGCTGGAAGCATCTGCAATGGCATTGGATTGGCGATCAACGCTATCTCAAGGTTTGGCTTTCCGGTAAGACAGGACCAAGGTATTTAATTGCTAAACATTTGGTAGTGGATTGCTTGGAAAGATTAATTGCTTGGCACCAATTGCCATATAAAGATCTCGATGCCGTTATAGAGGCTAGGTTGGATCGTCTGATATTTACTTTCCCAAGAGGGGTTCAGCCTTATAACTTTAATCCTCAGTTTGAGAACTTATTAAAGGAATGCAATTTGCTGAAAGATGTAGCAGGGCGGAATCGCAGTCTTTATAGTCTGCGCCATACATACGCCACATTTGCACTGGCTGAAGGTATAGATATCCACACCCTAGCTAGGCAAATGGGTACTTCGACATTAATGATTGAGCGTCATTACTCAAAACTCACCCCAATGATGGCAGCTGCGAAGTTAGCTTAGTATTTTTGGTAACCAATAAATTACAGCTAAAGATCAATTCGTTTTGAAACATTAACGCTGAGTAGTTGCGTAAGAAGTAACCGTAATTCACTCTCCAAGACAGTTTTTATTTCGCCGCTAGCCATCGCTTGCATAGTGGTAATAATAGTGTCGTGAGGATGGGGGTCACGTCTGGCTAAATGGTAAAACCCTTTATAGGCATTGAAATATGCATGGGAAGCATCGTACAAAAAACTATCCATACAGCCTAATTCGTCCAGGGCATCATTGGCTATAAAAATGCGTTCATAAGAATCATGATCATCTATCCAAAAAAGACTAAGATTTTTATCGCCAAAATATGCCATAAGAAAATCAAATACCTTTGGGAAGCTTAGAACAACGACATCTTTTGGCTTTTTGAATTCATTGTTTAAATACGAGTTTGCAGCTAACACTAGGTGAACCTGACTCTCAATTGACTTGATAGGTCTTGATATTCCAGCTACATAAGCTGCTCTACTTGAATTCGATAAACCTTTAAAGTGTTCTGCATCTGGTAGGTTTTCTTGATGATCAAAAACAAAAAAAGCTCTTGGGTATCGCATTGTCAATCCTTTATCTTTTACGAATGCGGCTAATAATTTGTAAAAACTCCACCAACTCCCCATAAGAGAAGTGGCCGCCTTGGATTTCTTCAAGCATGAGTTTTGCCATCATGAGTAGCTCAATAGAGTTGGTGGGTCTTTGCAAGGGCTCAAGCGTAAAAGTATTTGGAATAATTAAATTCCAACAGATGCGATTAAGGTCCTGGTATTTAGATCCAGCGATTTGCAAGATGTTTGGCGCCAGCTTTAAGGTAGTAAAAACATAGAAAGTCTCGCTATCATCAATTTGCTGTTGCCATTCCTCTTCAAATTGCACCTTATTTACGATCTTTCTGGTGGAGACGGCATGGTTTTTAGCAAGCACAAAGGCGCTAATGCCTTCGTCCCCGCTTACCAATTCAGCAAGCGCCTGCACAGTGATTTCCATCAGCAGTTCAACAGATTTGCGCTTATTCATCTTCAAACTGCCGCTCACGAATAGATTGAGTTATTTCGATATCAGTGAGAATCGTCCTGGCTGATCCGTTTCCAGCATTGACAACACCTGCAATGGCTTGATCTGGTGGTGGCGTTTTGCCAGAGGCTGAGTAGATTGATTTGATCTTGCTGACCCAGGCAGAGGTTGGAGCAGAATTCATATCCAATACGATCGATCGGTTAATAACCCCGGGATCTACCTTATTAAGATGATTTGTTGTAAGGACAAAAACTACATGGGTGTAGTTCATGATGGCCTTGAGCGATGCATGGGCTGCTGCGGTGAGGTTATCTACTTCATCCAAAATCACATAATGTAAGCAACTGGGGTTAAAGCTCATGGTCATGACATGACTTTGAATCTGTCCGATTAAAGTAGCGCCGTTTTGCCCTTGAGCGCAAGAGTAAAAATCAATATTGGGCTGCGTGGAGTCAATAATTGAGCCCACAGGAATTGATTGCAATACAGGGGTAGTTTTAACTGTCTCTAGCCAGCCAGGCAATAGTTTGGCCATGGTAGTTTTGCCAGAGCCATATACGCCATACAGCAGTAGTGCCGATACTCCGTTGCCGGGAAACTTCACTGTGCCATCCAAAACGGCTTCTAGCTTAGCCCTTGTGTGGGGCATTAATACAAAGTCATCAGGTGATGACGGGGTTGAGATATTGAGTGCCATAGTTCCTCCTAGTTAGTTATGGCTTCACTCATTTCTTATCCGTATTGGCTTACCGCTTTGTAAAACAACGCAGTTATGCGCCTACCGCTTGTTTTATTGCACTATCGCGAGATTGATCATCATTGGCTGCTTTAGTGGCTGGAGCTTTCTCTTGTTGCTCCTTGGCTACCGAGTGTGCCAAACTAGCCAGTACAGCGGTAATTGCTGTACCGTTTTGTACTAGTCTGCGAATAGCAAAACTACCATCAGCTTCTCTGGTCGAAAGCAGAATCAATGACCCGTTGTACTCGGATGCTTGAAACTGACCTGCCAATGTATCGCTATGAAAAGAGGCTAAGATTCGACCTTCCATTGCAACGCGGCCAACTGCCGCCTTATCCTTGGCCGTTTTATGGTTGGGTGATCGCTCGCGTCGAACTTCTTCTACCCCACCTTTATCCCTGAAAAACTGTGGGATTTCCATGCTAGGTGTCTTTGACTCTGCTGCCGCTCGTAGCGCAAGGGCGTAAGAACTAACGCGACGGCGATCTTCTTTTCCAAAGACACATTGCACTACCTTTGTCATCAGGTGTGTGTTGTCTTTAAAGTCCCAACCTTGCTGCTTACAAAACTCTAAAAACCCTTTTTTTACAGCCATAGCTTCCGACTTAATGCTATTCATGCTTTGAAACAAGATGTAACAACTTTGCAAGATGCCATAAAGGCGCTCATTGCTTCGAGTGAGATCTTGTGTTTGCCAAGCCTTTCGCTCAGCAATCAAGTTGTTTACTACGGCCCCTACAGATAATTGCGAATCTTGACTGATTTTTTCAACCAGATTCGTAACAACCTGCCCATCTACTTTCTCAGTTACTTCAGCTATTTGGTCCATAAGACCTCCTTAATAAAAATCTAACATTTACCTTTACCAATGTGGCAAAGGGCGAATGTCGGGAAACCCGACAGTGGATAAGAAATGAGTGAATTGTTAAAGAGCGGTAATGCCAATGGAGAGAAATGTAAGTCGAAAATAAGCGTTTTTTTGTCGATGAAAAAAACTAAAATCTCTTGACGCAAAATAGGGATTTTTCTTATACATGTTTAATATGGGTAGAATGATTTATTGTTATAAAAATAGTTGACAAAAAATGAGATGTTTTTTGGAAAATCTAGTACAACCCAAAAGAAAATGAAACGAAAACTCAAACTTCTTGAGCATCGCCGCTTAGAGGGTGCTCGCCTTTTAATGAAGGGGGTAGCTAAAGCAGAAGTTGCCCGGCAATTAGGGGTGAGCCGTCAAAGTGTGCAGAACTGGGCTATTCGATTAACAGTTAAAAGAAAAACCGATATGGGCGGCACTATAACCGCTAGCTTTCAGCAAGAAGAAAAAGAGTTCTTAAGTAATAAGAAGATCTATAAAACGAGCTATAACGATTTGCGCTGTCAGCAGTTAGGTAGACCTAAGAAGCTGACAAATAATGAAGTGCAAAAATTAAAACGGGCTTTAAAGGCTGGCGCTAAAGCGGCGGGGCATTTAACGGATAAATGGACGCTCTCAAAAATTCAGACATTAATTGAGAAAGAGTATTTGGCAGGTGAAACTGTTAGCCGTACCTATGTATTGCAACTATTGCGTGATCTAGGTTTTAGCTGCGAGAAGCCTGAACTCGATGATGAGCTCCCATTGCGTAAATGGGAGCGCTTGGGTTGGATAGAGAGTTAACTGAATTTATATAAGTTCTACGGCCTGTCTCTTTTGCTCATCATTAACATCGATGTACCGCTGAGTTACAGCAATTGATCTATGACCTGCTAAAGAGGCTAAGATTCGTACACCAATGCCTTTATTAGCCAAAGTTGTTATGAAAAACTTTCTTCCTGAGTGGCTGCTCCCGCCACTAATGCCCACATTCTTATAAAGCTGATGAAACCAAACGCATAAGCCATTGGGACTAAAGCGTAAGCGGTGATCAGTATGAAAGAAGGGGATATCAGCACCTTTAGCATGTCTTGTTGTTAAGTAGTTGGCCAACTCTGTTTGTAGTCGCTGAGATACAAATACGGTTCTAGGGTGCTTACCTTTGGTTTGCGCTGCCGATAAGCGGATTTCATTCTTAATGGAGCCATCTGGATTTACTACATCACCCATAGTGAGTGATGCGATTTCGGCAACCCTTAGGCCACCTAAGAAACTGGTAAGAATGATTGCTCTATCGCGTAGAGCATACTTTTTGGTACTAACGTAGTCTAGAACTTGATCAAGTTCTGCTTGAGATAAGGTTTTTGCTTGTGCCATTTGGTTTTCCTGTCATAAATAAAATGTGCGTTTTAAGTATGTTTCCTTAACGGGAAAAGGTCGACCTCAGTTTGTTTGCTAAGTGTCGTGTAACAGGACAAAAAGTCCTTCCAAGAATCAATGACTTACAAATCGGGTTAAGAATATAGTTATATTCTTAACCCGTATTTGCTTATAAGTATTTAGCAATCTTCATTAAGATCTGTCGTCTTTAGACGACGACCTTAGCTAATGCTTCAAATCACTGGATAGCGTACTTTTGTAAGTTCTCAAGTGCTTGCTTATATCCCCCGGAAAATACGCCGTTTGTAGACGGTTTTTGAGGGGTGTTTAGCTCGGATTGTGTAGTGGCTATCAGCGCAGGAGTTGGTTTCCCGGGAACTCTAGCAATACAGCTACGTAGGGGCAGTTCCCAGTAATCATTTATTCCGTGCTCTGAATCTTTAATTTCAATATAAATTCTGCTGTAGTTCATATCCAAAGACGCATAGCCTTCAACTGCGCTTTTGATCCCAGCTTCATAGCGATATATCCAGCTCATTAAAACCCCGTCTTCATTTGTAGGGATGTTCTTGAGGCGATTGGCCATTTCCACATGCACTGGACTCTTTGGAAAGTGAAACCAAGCTTCAACTTCCTCAAAATCTGCTAAATACTTGGCATAAGGACTGGGGATCTCCAATGTGCCGTTGTAGATGGCTTTGCGATATTGACCTTTGCCAAAAGTTGTTCCGTACATCTTGTTTTCCCATAAGCGGGCTGTGATTTCTTTCATTTTTAATCTCCTTGAATGTTGAAAGGAGTCGCGGTGTTGCTTGAGATGCAAGGAGTAGCAGAGACAAAAGATAGTTGCTGTTGCTTGAGTTGCTGTTCAGAGCTACTCATTCGTCCCAAATACAGCAACTAACTGCATCTCTTACTGCAACTTATTTCTTAATCGCATCTCAATGCAACTCATTACGCGACTCGTAAATATTTAGCCCTTGTTAATAAAAACCGTATTTTTTCTATCCAAAATGAGCCGATTTGCTCGTGATCTAAAAAGAGGTCGACCAAAGCGCCGTATCGAAAACACACTTAATGAGCCCGTTAACTACACAGGAGAATTAAATGAGTCAATTAAGTCATCTCAAGCTAGTCGCAGTCAAAAAGCCCCGTAATATGCCGGCAATCGTTATACGTAGAAATAAATTGGGATCAAAACTCTGGGAGCAGATCCAGCTAGCTAAAAGTCAGTTAGAAGGAACACCGTTTGTAGTTATGAAATACAAAACAGTGAAAGATCGTGAAACAGGACTACGCAAACAAGTAGAAGTGCCCAAGCGCATTAAGCCATGGTGGTTTCAGAGTGAAGAAGGTAAAGTCTGCGTCTCTGTGAAATATGGCAGTTGCACTTTGGAGTTAGCCAAAGGCAAGCCTAGCGTTGAAGTAGCTAGTGGTGAGGCTTTAATTAAAGCCTTGGAATCTATTAAAGCAGCAGTAGAAGCAGGGGAGCTCGATCAGCAGATTGAATCTGCAAGCTCCAGTTTAAGAAGTGGGTTTAAACGTTAATTAAATGGGGTGCCCAGCATACCCCGGTATTCCATCAGGATTTACCCTGCAGGGGCTTACCAACGTCATAAGCCTGCGTTAAAGTTTTCAATAACTATTAAAAACTATAAGGGGTTTTCCATGGGCTTTTGGGGATGGGTTGGACTTGTCTTTTTTACTATTGTTGGTTGGAATCTCATTCAATGGGGAATTCAAGCTAATGAAGAAGCAAAAGCAGAGCAGGAGGCTGAGGCACATCGAAAGAAAAAGTACGACGAAGAGGAGGCGTATAGGGATGAAATACGTTCAGCACGAAAACTTGCAATTGAAGTTTGGGAAAAGTTGCGTTCAGAGTATATGGCGGCCCTGGAGGATGAGGATCAGTTAAAAGCATTAGCTAGTGGCAGACGTTTTTATGAGGCAAATAGGCGATATCAAAATTTAAGCTATCAGGATCAAATCATCGCCGATGAAATTAGCATTAAAAATGAGTTGGCAAATAAAAGGGCAAATCCAATTAAGAAGCTGGAATATGAGCCATTGGATCCCAATTACACGAGCCCTTTATAAAACAGCTAAATATCTATATGAAAAGATATAAGGCAACAGTTAATGCAGCAGGGATGTGGGTGGAAACGATCCTTTACGCTCAAAACCAAGCTCAAGCATATAAGTTATTTCAAGCCATCTTTGGACCAAGCAATGTGCCGCACCAGCCATTGCAAATTGGATAACTATGAGATTCGATGAAATATCACCACAAAAGCCATTAAGCCCTGAGCAGGCAAGATTGAAATCTATGAAAGATCGGGTCAAACAAGGCCAGGAAGCGATCAAGGCAGAGCGAGCTAGGCAGAAGATTAAGGCGGGACAAGAGGCACTCATAAAAGCAAGGCAGGTTTAAAGATGTCATGCGATTTAATTTAAAACTTTCTTACATAATATTTTTGATAGAGGTTACAAGTGGCTAATTGCTCAAACTGCGGCAGATATATGGATGGCTTTGGGGGGATATGTGGCGTCTGCAAAGATAACGCAAAGATTCAACAAAATCAGTCGGACATGCAGCGCCAACTTGAGGTGAGTGCAAGAGAGGCTCAATGGGCTGCAGAAGAGTCAATAAATGCTACTAGGGCGGCTGCATTATTGGCTCGCGCTAGCCATGAAGAGTCAATGAAGGCTGAATCTGATCGCCTAGAAGAGCTTCAAAAGCAAACTCAAATCTTATTAGAGGGTCAGATTGCTAATGAAGAGGCATATCAGCGCGGCTTTGATTTAGAGGATGAAAACCTTGATCTTTTGCTCACGGAGGATGGAAGGGTTTATTGGGAAATATATGCCCCTTATTTAGTTGCTAGACTTAATGTGGCCTACGAGAAGGGTACTCAAGATCGGCTGGATAAAGAGTTTGGATCTAATTTCCCAGGTTTGGAATACATGAAGCAAGAGGCATTTGGGCATGGCTATGCTGGAAGCAGAAACTGCAGCATTGTTTATTTGCACCAACTGCCTCATATCTATCCGGCTAAATTGAACATCTTATCGGAAACAGAGCTAAATCAAACCACCAACCAAGAAACTGGACATATCGAGTGGGAGTGGATGCCAACTTATGCGAGTGAGGAGTTAAATGATGCTTATGATGCTGGCGTGCAAAAATACCTAGACGAACAAAATACTGCTGAATTAGTGGCTGAGAGGCTTGAGAAAAATAAAGCAGAATTAGGCAGGGCTGAAGAGTCGGCTAAGGAGCAGGCGGAAGCAGACTTATTAAGACAGAAAAGCGATAAGGCAGGTCAGAAAAAGAAGCTTTATGTTGTATTCGCAACGCTAGTTGTTGGGTTGATTTGTTTGTTTGGCTATTGGAAGTACGATGAATCAAAGACCTCTTACTTGGTATTGCGTGATGCAATACAAAAGGAGGGTTGGAAGCCTTTGGTGAGACCGCCGGTAGTTAAAGATTGGAAGCACGAATTTCCAGAGGTTCAATCTTGTTATGAAGGCTATTGTTATGCTGAATTTATAAATAAATCTAACTCCAATAAGGTGCGCGGTATTTATTTTGAATATTGTGGACATCCATATGGCGGCAAATGCACATTTTTAAATCCAGAGGGATTTATGCGTGTATCAAGCGATGAAATGCTTAGCAGGAAGAAATCAAATGAACACTACGAAATGATTCGAAAACATTATGAGGATTATTAAGTGGAGGCTATTGTGCTTTGAATTATTTTGGGTGGGTATTATCTGGCGATGAGTACTAGGCTCATTGGTGGTATCGATATTCCTGAGTCTTTCCACCATATCCATAGCCAGCAGCTCTAACATCTTGTACGTAGATATAGCTCTCTTCATGAAGATTGCCTAGGATACGTTCAAAACCCTCAAATGCTTCCTTGATGTACTGAGCCTTCTCATCTTTGGTATTGGTCTCATCGGTAATCTTGATGTCAAAGTAAAAACTATTCTTGCCTTGTTCGCTTAATAGCTTGCCACCCACAAACCAGCAATCCAAATCTATATATTCAATCGCGATAGCAGTAACCTCTTTTTTCTTGCCTAGAATGCGGTGGGTAAGCTCTAGTAGTAGTTCATTGATGGCTTTGGTAGTGTCGATACTCTTTTGTCCGCTGACTTTTACGTTCAAGATTGGCATGTAATTCTCCTTTGTTAATTCATTAAAATAAGTTAGCTATGCAACTATTAGGGAAATAAAAAAAGTCCCTATTACTTCAGGGCAGAGCTAATACTTCTAAGTTGTCCGACAACATCTTCAAAGTGTCCAGTTCCTAACGTTTTCTTCAAGCGCTTGGTTGCGGCACCACTTGCTGCGTTAATGGCTTCTTTCATCTCCACAGCCTTTTTGGTCGGATGAATCTCTTGTTCACGACCATCCTTCTCAGAAGCAACCCGCTTAATCAAGCCTAATTTCTCCAAGCCATCTAAACCTCTAGTAGCAGTGGGGCGACTGATATTCATCTCCCTAGCCAGCTCACTTTGTAATAGTGGAGCCTTATCTAGAACGACTCTAAGCATGAAGGCTTGAGAGGGGGTAAGGCCAAATGGCTTAAATGTATTAGTCCACTCCCGCTCTAGCTGGCGAGCTAGGCTGGTGGTATTGAAATAGAGGCATTGTTCAAACATGGAAGGAGTGTAATCGATATTGGTTAGCTATGCAACTATATCTGTCAAAGTGTCGGGAAAAGTGACGCATGAATGTCGGTTAGCCCGACAAAATATCTCCTTAAAGTCGGGAAATAGCGCACTTGGATCAATGGTGATCTTGAAGTAGGATTGTCATAAATCCCTAAATATCCTAATTTGACCCGTCCTTTGTCCAAGAATGTAACTACTGCCGATTTCATTAGACGTGCCCGTGAGGTTCATGGTGATAAGTACGACTATTCAAAGACCGTCTACATAGCAGCAATTAAAAATGTCACGATCATTTGCCCTATTCACGGGGAGTTCGAGCAAAGACCAGCCAATCACAATATTGGACGAGGTTGTCGCGCCTGCGGTGGCAGTAAGCCTTTAAGTATCACGAACTTTGTTATTCGGGCGCAAGCTAAGCATCACAATCGATATGACTATGCTTTAGTGGATTTTAAGAGCGTTGAAGACAAGGTAAGGATTATTTGCCCAGAGCATGGAATCTTTAGCCAAAGGGTAATGACGCATTTGAAGGGGTTTAATTGCCCTAGCTGTGGTCGAGAATCTACAGCTCAAAAACTCAGTCACTCATTAGAACGTTTTTTACAAGACGCCAAAAGTATGCATGGCGATCGATATGACTACTCAGAGGTTGATTACGCAAATGCCTTAAGCAAGGTAAAAATTATTTGTCGCGAGCATGGCCCATTTGTTCAATTACCTGCAGCCCATATTCGCGGGATTAATTGCTCAAAATGCAGCGATATTGTCGGCGCTGATAAACGTAGGCTAACTACAGAAGACTTCGTTGAGGCGGCTTGGTTGACCCATGGGGATAGATATGACTATTCAAAAGTCAAATATGTATCAGCCAGGGATAGGGTGGAGATTATCTGCTCAGAGCATGGATCATTTTGGCAGTCACCAATCAATCACTCAAGAGGGTCGGGTTGCCCTGGTTGCGCCGTTTCTGGATTTGATCAAACTAAACCTGCCACGCTTTACTACCTTGCTTTGTTGACGGATGACAATGAGACTTTATATAAGATAGGTATTACCAATCTCTCGGTTCACAAGAGGTTTCCAAATGCCGATCTTGAAAGAATTAGAACTCTTAAGACATGGCAATTTGATCATGGGGTAGATGCTGCTAGTGAGGAAATAAGGATTCTTCGGGAATTTGAGGATGATCAATATATAGGGCCTGATGTCCTGGTTGGAGCTGGAAATACTGAACTCTTTGTTAGGGACGTGCTGGGCCTAGAAAATGAAGTGGGACTGAAATATTTCAAGCAATGGTCTCAAGAGTCTTTTGATCTGGATGATTAGGTCTGGGCTAGGATATAAGCGTCTGGAAACACGACAATTTCCAATTAATTGCTTAAAATTCACTTATGAATGAATACTCTGGAATAGGCTTTTTCTTGTTTGGGATCTTCTGTGCTTACTGGGCGCAGACAACCAAACGTAATGCTTGGCTTTGGTTCTTTATGGGATTCCTCTTTGCCCCAATTACAGGGCTAGTTCTGCTTTATAAGAATTCAGTTAAATCTATTTAAGTGGAAATTTATGCCATTGCCTATTGAGCAAAGAACGAAATTTTTTGTTTTTGTTATTGAGTCACCATCAGCTCCTGATCTTTATCACAGAAGAAGTGAAGGAGATGTAATAAGCCAGGCTGTATCACTAAATGGTATTCATTGTGTGGTTAAAACGGCCATATCCCTCGAGGCATTTAACGCATGCCTTAAAGTTGGCATATCCGAGGAAATGCAAAAGTTCCCTGGGTTTATGCCGCTATTGCATATAAGTGCTCATGGGAATAGTGAAGGGATTCAGCTATCGGACGGATACATGATGACCTGGGTGAAGCTTAAAGAATATCTAAAGCCAATTAATCAAGCGCTTGGCGGCTCATTAATAGTATGTATGTCTAGCTGCGAAGGATATTCGGGAATAAGAATGGTAATGGATAAGAATGCAATTGATCATCCTTACTTTGCCTTAATTGGATGTAGTGAAAAGCCAACCTGGGGTGAGACTGCCGTAGCTTATGCAACTTTTTATCATCAACTAGCCAGAGGTGAGTTTATTCATGATGCGGCTGAGGCTATGAGAGTTGCCTCTGGAAATAAACATTTCTTTTTGGAGCATTCAGAAAATACACACAAAACGTTTGTTGAGTTTCTGAATAACCGAGAATCTCAGGAGGCGATAGAGAATCTTGAGAAAATTGTTGAGAATGAAAGTCCTGAGAGCAAGACTTTACTAAAGAACTTGTTAAGTTCAAGTGCAAAGATTTTGTAGGAATAAAGGTCTAAACCAAGGAGTTCTAAATGGCGCTTCCCCCAATTCTTGATGATCTGATACGTTACTGTCAGGTTAAGGGCTGCCCAATGGAGAAAGTTTCTGAATTTGTAGATCAGTGGGAAAGTAGTGATGATCCAGGTTCTTTAGTGACCATCCCAATTCCTTGCCCAGAGTGTTTTATGAAGAATGCTCACGAATCAAAAGGGCTTTATCAGCTGGGGCTGGATGAATCTGAGCAGCAATATATGAAATGCCATACCTGCAAAGTAAAAATCCCTATAACCGATGAAGATGATGTTTAGTTGCTCAGTCTCAAGCCAGCGCCTAACATCCTCACCCATCTCGGTCTAATAGATCTCCTATTGTTCCCCGCAGTCACTACATTTCGCCAGCCTATAAAGACAAAACCCCCACTATTGCTAGTGAGGGTTTCTTGATACTGGTGGGTCGGGCGAGATTCGAACTCGCGACCAACGGATTAAAAGTCCGCTGCTCTACCGACTGAGCTACCGACCCAGTAAGACAGAAATTATAGCAAGAACTTGGTTTGACTCGCCTTACTTTGCTGGGTTTTCCCTCTGCGCCTTGTAATTACTAGAGCGCTAAGCGTTTGCTCGTCTGGCAACGGGTGGATTTTTGGAGAAATAGTCCTTAATTCCTCTCAAAATCGCTTCGGCAATTTGATCTTGGTAGGCGTCGTCATTGAGCCGTGCTTCTTCCTGGGGATTGCTGATAAAAGCGGTTTCTACAAGGATAGACGGGATATCAGGGGCTTTGAGAACTGCAAAGCTCGCTTGCTCCACTTTTCCTTTATGCAAAGGTGCAAATCCACTTATTCGCTTCAGAATCGATGTGCCCACTTGCAGTGAGTCCTTAATCTGGGCGGTTGTAGACATATCCAGCAGTAGATTGGCTACTTGCTTATCTTGAGTCTTGATGTTGATGCCACCGATGAGGTCCGAGGCATTTTCTTTGTTGGCCATCCAGCGTGCCATAGTGCTACTGGCACCCATTTGAGATAAGGCAAAAACTGAAGCGCCTTTGGCTCGCGGTTCAATAAATGCGTCTGCATGAATAGAGACAAATAAATCCGCTTCCACTCGACGCGCTTTTTGAACTCGGGTATGAAGAGGCACAAAGTAATCACCATCTCTTGTGAGAAATGGGCGCATGTAGGGATCATTCTCAATTTTGTCGCGTAAGCGCTTAGCAATCGAGAGTACAACATGCTTTTCTTTGGATCCCATGGCTCCAATAGCGCCTGGATCTTCGCCACCATGACCGGCATCGATTGCAATGGTAATAAGGCGTTTGTATTTAGCTTGCGCTGGAAGTTCTTTTACATCTGGAATCGCTTGGACTACTGGGGCTTTGGGGGCTTCTTTTTCTTTCTTGCTTGCGAACTGTGCAATTAAGTCAATTTCTTCATTCGCTTTTTCTAGAGCACTTTCTTTGCGGGCGCTACTTTTGACCAACTCCATCAAAGGATCTGGTGGTGTCGCTGGGTAGAGATCTAGCACCATGCGATATTGGTATTCCGCAATTGGATCGAGCGTGAATAGCTGAGGCTTAACAGGCTCTTTAAGATCAAAGACCAGGCGCACCATACCGGGTTGAAATTGCCCCACTCGAATTTGCGAAACGTAGGGATCATTTGGCTTTACTTTGGCCACTAAATCTTTCAGGGTGGAATTCAATTCCATGCCTTGAACATCGACCACCAAGCGATCGGGGTTTGTGAGGAGTTGTTGGGTAATGGGGAGTGCTTTATCAGACTCAAGCGTAATACGTGTGTAATCTTCCGCCGGCCAAATACGTACTCCCAAGATCTTGGCGCCCCAGGCAATCTCTGCTTCACTGAAGAAGAGGATGAAGCCCAACATCTTTGCTGAGGTTTTGAGGTGTTTTCTTCTGGAGGAATTAATAGGGGGCTTACTCATTTCTATTGGGCACGCATCTTTTCCATAACCGCGATTCCCTGGCCTGAGTTTGCCTTGAGCGTAATCATTCTGGCGTTGTCATCATCGCCAGCAATGAGATGAATTTCAATATCAAATGCGGGTAGGGTACCCTCAGCTTTTGCTGGCCACTCCACTAAGCAGAACCCAGGCTCATCAAAATGCTCTGCGAAGCCTGCCTCTTGCCACTCCAGTGGATCTCTCATGCGATAGAGGTCAAAGTGATGGGCTGTAATGCTTGCTAGATGTGAGTCGCTGCTATTGATTTGAATGGAGTAGGGCTCGCATAGGGTATAGGTGGGACTCTTGACCCGGCCTTCATATCCTAGGGCCTGTATTAGATGACGAGCGAAGGTAGTCTTGCCGGCTCCAAGATCGCCTTCTAGGGAGATGTTGAGGTGAGCGCTTTGATCTGCTTGAAAAACATGACTAAGGCTGAAGGCAAGCTTTTGTGCCAAAGCAGTCGTTTCTGCTTCTTGCCTACAATGTTGAGTAAATGAATTCTGAGCCATTTGCCTAGTTTATTCAATTATTAAGCTACATTCTGTATTCCTAATGACTTCTTCCACAATACTGAACTCTGTAGATCAGTCTAATCTTCGTGAATGGCTAGATGAGCAGTCTCGTCAATTGGGTTTTGATGGCCTACGTATTACCGATACCCATCTTGGATCGGCTACTGAGAGGCTTCATGAGTGGTTAGAGCAGGGTCGCCATGGTCAAATGGAATACATGGCCAGGTATGCCAATTTGCGCTCAGATCCTGGAATGTTAGTCCCAGGGACCGTCAGAGTCATTTGCGTCACTATGAATTACTTATCTCCCGCAATTGATTTTGATCATGAGTGGCAACGATTAGCGGTACCAACTCAAGCAGTTGTGTCTTTGTATGCCCGCGGGCGCGATTATCACAAAGTCATGCGCAACCGTTTGCAGGAGTTCGCTCAGCTCATTGAAAAGCGGATTGGAGCATTTGGCTACCGTGTATTTACGGATTCTGCGCCATTGATGGAGGTGGAGCTCGCCCGCAAGGCTGGATTAGGTTGGCGTGGGAAGCATACTTTGCTGCTGAATCGAGAATCTGGATCGACATTTTTCTTGGGTGAGATCTTGGTGGATGTGCCATTGCCAGTAGACCAAGAACAAGAATCGCATTGCGGTACTTGCCAAGCTTGTATTGATGTTTGTCCTACTCAAGCTATTACCGACCCATATCAATTGGATGCTCGTCGTTGCATCTCCTACTTAACTATTGAAAATCCGGATGCCATTCCAGTTGAGTTTCGTAGGGCCATGGGTAATCGTGTTTATGGATGCGATGACTGTCAGTTGATTTGTCCTTGGAATAAATTTGCGCAACGCACGGCCTTGCCAGATTTTGCTGAGCGTCACGGTCTTGGTAGAGCTAGCCTCTTGCAACTCTGGTCTTGGACTGAGGATGAGTTTGAAAAGCGTCATGAGGGCAGTGCAATTCGCCGTATTGGCTACTCTCGCTGGCGCAGAAACTTGGCGGTAGCAATGGGCAATGCCCTAGCAGATAGGGCTGTGCCTGAAGCAGACAAAGGCTTACTGCGGGATGCTTTGAGTGATGCTTTACCCATTTCAGATGCCTTAGTGGCTGAGCATATTCAGTGGGCGCTGGACTCTTAAACCTGCTTTACAAATCTGATCCTCATCTCACTTACAATCATTCAATGTCATCAGCCGATCAACCCTATATAGATCCCAGCGAAATTGCTCTAGAGGGATCGGCAGCGCAGCGTTTTAAAAATCGTAGCGATGCTTTTTGGTCGGGTATGAGAGATGCTGCAGGTGCTCCTGCCATGGTTTTATTCGCAGGCATGGTGGGCTTTGGGGCGATGGGTAAAAGCAATGGCATGGATGCTTTGTTTACGGGCGCAACAACTTTATTTATGTTTGCGTTGCCTGGGCAGGTTGTGTTGCTAGAGATGGTGATTACTGGCTCTTCCGTCATCGCTATTGCTTTAGCTGTCACATTGACCTCTACTCGTTTCATTACCATGACGATGACACTTTTTCCGCAGTTTCATGAAAAAGATCGGGATCGTGGGCTCTATGCCTCAGTGCATCTCTTAGCAATGACCGCATGGGCTATCTCGATGCGAGAGTTTCAGACAATTGAGGCAAAGCATCGTTTAAGTTACTTCGTCGGTCTTGGTCTTTTGTGCTGGTTCATTTCAGTACCAGGCACAATTTTAGGATATTTATTGGCTGGAATGGTTCCGCCTGCGATCACCCTAGGCCTTGTCTTTATTAACCCCCTATTCTTTTTACTGACGTTTACCGAGGTAAAGCCTTGGATTAATCGTATTGCGATTGGCTTAGGATTTATTCTTGGCCCCATTTTCTTTATCTTGGACCGCGATACCAGTTTGTTGACTACTGGGTTGGTGGCAGGAACCATTGCTTATTACATTGATCGCAAAGTGTTGCGTAAGAAAGCAGGGGTAATCAGTTGATCAATGCCAGTCTCCAAGGGTGGGGCTTGTGGATTGCCTTAGCTGGCGCCACAATCGGCACCTATTTTTGTCGCGCAATCGGCGTCTTGCTCGCCAAAAAAATTAACCAAGATAGCGAGATCTTTCGTTGGCTTGCGGCAGTAACTTATGCGATGGTTGCGGCCTTGGTTGTCAGAATGATCTTGATGCCGATTGGCCTCTTGGCAACTGTCCCGGTATGGATTCGGATTCTGATTTGTGTTCTCAGTATTGGTGTGATGGTGTCTAGGCCAACACGCCGCCTTGTTCCAGCCTTAATGACTGGAACCCTCTTGATGCTAGCTTACGGCGTGATGCGCTAACCCAATAAATTGAGTAGCCTGGTTTAAAGGTGGGCTGCCAAAATTTTGGCAATGTGTACGGCGTCCCTTTTCGTGCCATCAATAATCTGATGGCGGCAACTAGTGCCATCTGCAACTACCCAGCTATCTGGAGATTTTCGTATTGCAGGTAAGAGACTAGCTTCTGCCATTTGCTTTGACACATCAATGTGCTCAGCTTCATAACCAAAACTCCCCGCCATACCGCAACAAGAAGTCTCAATGAGTTTAGGGTCAGCATTGGGGATTAACTTCAGCAGTTCCATTGCTGGCGTAACTGCGGCAAATGCTTTTTGATGGCAGTGGCCATGAAATAGTACTGGGCGCGAGGCTGGCTTTAGCTGGAGCTGGAGCTTTCCATTTTTTGCTTCGCTAGCCAAGAACTCCTCTAAGAGCTGCACCTGTTTACTTACCGTAACTGCACGTTCACCAAAGCCCATGACCAAGGCTTCATCTTTGAGTGTGAATAGACATGAAGGCTCTAGACCAATAATGGGAATATCCTTTTCTGCAAAAGGGGCTAGATGATTTACTAATTCATCTAAGCTAGCTTTAGCCTGATCCACCATGCCAGCAGCTAAGTAGGTGCGACCGCAGCAGAATTCTTTAGAACAGGTGTTTTTTGTTGTGCTTGAGCCGGCATTTTGTTTATTCAAGCTCTTCTGTGGAATATGGACACGGTATCCAGCAGCCTTCAGAACATTTAGTGCTGCTTGCAGATTTTCATCTTCAAAGTAAGAGTTGAAAGTATCGGCTAGCAGTACCACGCCCTTATTTCCATTCGCATCAGCATTACTCAACTCCGCTGGCGTAAATTGATACGATGCAATCGCACTCTGATCACTCCAGAAGTTTTTTGCCTTCCAGATCGGCAGACTTCTTTGTGCGGAAACGCCCATCACCCATTCTTGTAATTTAGCAATTGGTGCAAGGTGATTGCGAAGGTTCAGTAATGCGGGAAGTCCTGGAATAGCGCTGATGATGGGGGCATATTTAGGCAGGTAGGCTACGGCTAAATCGCGCATCGTATGCCCAACCCGTTTCTTATAAGCTGCCAGAAACTCAATCTTCATTTTGGCCATATCGACGCCAGTTGGACATTCACGGCGACACGCTTTGCAGCTGACGCAGAGCTCCATCACTTCCTTGATAGCGTCACTACCTAAGGGGGAGCTTTCATCTTTGATATCTAACTGGTTTGATAGAGCAAGACGTAAAGTGTTGGCGCGACCACGGGTGAGATGCTTTTCATCACGAGTCACGCGATAGCTTGGGCACATCACTTCCGCATCAAACTTGCGGCAGTGGCCATTGTTATTACACATCTCTACAGCTTTAGCTAAACCCATCGCAGGATCGCCGCCAGTTCCCGGTGCGCTGGTTTCTTCAGTGACAGGGTTATTTTGGACATTCCAAGCGGACCAATCTAAAGCGGGCTGAAGTGGAATAACTTTATAGCTGGGTGGAAAGCGGAAGTTTCTCGCATCATCCATCTTCGGTGGATGAATAATTTTTCCAGGATTGAATAACCCTTTTGGATCAAATGCATGCTTGATTTCAGCGAGTGCTTCTGTGATCTTAGGGCCAAATTGCCAAGAGATCCATTCGCCACGACAGAGTCCATCACCATGCTCACCGCTATAGGCGCCTTTGTATTTGCGAACCAAGGCAGAAGCTTCTTCGGCAACTGCGCGCATCTTCTGCGCGCCATCACGACGCATGTCTAAGATCGGACGAACGTGCAGAGTGCCTACGGAAGCGTGGGCATACCAAGTGCCGCGAGAGCCGTGCTTAGAAAATACATCTGTGAGTGCTTGGGTGTATTCAGCCAGACTTTCTAAGGGGACTGCGCAGTCCTCAATAAAACTCACTGGCTTCCCATCGCCTTTTAGGCTCATCATGATGTTCAGGCCAGCCTTGCGTACTTCCCATAAATTCTTTTGTAAGCCTGCATCGGGCATCGCGACTACTGAGCCTGGAAGATCCAAATCACCCATGAGGTTTTGTAAGGACTTTAATTTCTCGAGCAAGGGAGCATGTGCTTCCCCAGAAAACTCCACCAATAAGATTGCCTCAGGAGTCTGGCCAGTAGCATCAATGAGGGCGGTCTCAATAGTTTTTTTGAAGCTGGGGTTGTGGCGCGCTAAGTCAATCATGGTGCGATCAACTAGCTCTACTGCAGTAGGCCCTAGTTTGACGATGTGCTGCGCGCTATCCATGGCTTTGAAGAAGCTCGTAAAGTTCACCACGCCAAGCACTTTATGTTGAGGTAAAGGCGCGAGTTTGAGTTCAAGTGATTTGAAATAAGCTAGCGTACCTTCGCTACCTACTAAGAGGTGGGCTAAATTAACGCTACCATCTTGTGTGTAAGGGCGCTCACTTTGTGGGTGAAATACATCCAGGTTGTATCCGGCGACACGACGTAATACCTTAGGGAAGTGCGCCTCGATTTCTGGTTGGAGGCTGTTGGCGAGATCTTTTACAAAGTCACCCAGTTGTTTTGCAACACCAGAGCTATTGGCATAATTTCCAAAGCTGGCTACTTGCCCATTCGCTAACCAGGCATCAATACCTAAAACGTTGTGCACCATGTTTCCATAGGCGATCGAGCGGCTACCGCAAGAGTTATTGCCTGCCATGCCACCAATCGTGGCTTGACCAGCAGTGGAGACATCTACTGGATACCAGAGGCCATGGGGTTTGAGTGCGGCGTTAAGGTGATCTAAAACCATGCCAGGCTCAACGACTGCTATAGCTTTTTCTGGATCAGCGTGTAAAAGCTTGCGAAAGTATTTAGTGTTATCAATGACGAGTGCAGTGCCGGTGGTTTGGCCACACTGGCTGGTGCCCCCGCCACGCGGCAGAACTGGGATGTCTAGGTCAGCTGCAATCTGAATGGCGCTTGCAACATCTTCGGCAGTTTTAGGGATAAAGACAGCAATAGGCATAGCTTGATAGATCGATGCATCCGTTGCATAGCGTCCGCGACTAGCCATGTCAGTCATGACTTCGCCAGAAGTTTCTTGTTTAAGGCGTTTAGCCAATGCTGCCTTATTGGCAACGAATTCTGGGAGCGGCAAATCAAGCGGCTTGTTCATGCTGCAACTTTCTCTTTGGATTCTGAGTCAATCAATTGAATCACTACATCACGTTTATTCATGACATGTTGAATCATGACTTTGCGCATGCGCACGCTATCGCGAGCCTTTAATGCATCCAACATTTCTTGATGTTCTCCGACAGCCTTTTCCCACTTGACGCCATCCTGATTGGAGCGAAAGCGAAGCGCTTCAATGCGAGCGTTGACTTGAGTAAATAGCTGACTGAGGACAGGATTGTTTGCCGCTTGATTAATAGCCCGATGAATTTTGAGGTTGAGTCCGTAGTAGCTGGAGAGGTCTCTGCGCGCATATGAAGCCATCATTTCATATTGAAGTGCCTCAAGTTCGGTGAGCGCTCGATCGCTAATGTTTTGCGCTGCCAATTCCCCAGAGTAGCCCTCTAGATTCGCAATCACATCAAAGGTGTGAATGATGTCGTCACGGCTTAGTTGTACCGCAATTGCTCCACGATTAGTAATCAGCTCAACCAGGCCATCAGCAGCCAGGCGTCGAATCGCCTCACGAATAGGCGTGCGAGATACATTGAGTTGCTCTGCTAGCTCACGCTCATTGAGTTTGCTGCCGGGGGTGATGGCACCTTCCACTAATAAAGTTCGGAGCTTTTGGAAAGTAGCTTCGTGTAAGTTTTGGGTGCTTTGGGGCGCTGTGAGCATCATTTGAAATGCCTTAAATTTGTATACATAATTACTATAACCCATCAATAAGCATAAATAACGCCATAAATGGCTTATTTTTTTTATTATTTGATCAATATTTTGCATACAAAATTGTCAATTGACAAAAAGTGACTTACACTGGCCCCCAAGATTAACTACAAAAACCAAGCGAGACTCAGCATGCTAAAACTAGATAACCACCTCTCAGGACGTCATTTTTTACATATTCCTGGCCCAAGCCCAGTACCTTCGCGCATCCTGAGGGCTATTAGCTATCAAACCATTGATCACCGTGGGCCTGAGTTCGGTGCGTTTGGCCTCAAAGTCTTGGATGGTATTAAGAAGATTTTTAAGACTGAGCAACCCGTCATTATTTATTCCGCTTCTGGAACGGGTTCTTGGGAGGGTGCTTTAGTCAATGTCCTCAATCCCGGTGACAAGGTGCTCTTTTATGAAACCGGCCACTTTGCAAACTTGTGGCGCGCGTTGGCCAAAAAGATTGGCATTGAAATTGAAGTGGTAGGTAAAGCAGGTGCGGATACTTGGCGTTGGGGTATTGATGCATCTGTGATTGAAGAGGGCTTACGCAAAGATACTCAACATGAAATCAAGGCGGTTTGTGTAGTTCATAACGAAACCTCTACTGGCATGACATCCAATATTGCCGCGGTTCGCAAGGCGATCGACGATGCAAAGCATCCGGCGCTATTACTCGTGGATAGTGTGTCTGGCTTAGGTTCAGCGGATTATGAGCATGACAAATGGGGTGCTGACGTAACCGTTTCCGGTTCACAAAAAGGCTTAATGTTGCCTCCAGGAATTGGCTTTAATGCCTTATCACCAAAGGCGATTGAAGCTAGTAAACATAGCAAGATTCCGAAATCTTATTTAGCTTGGGATGAAATTCTGGAATCCAATAAGACTGGCTACTGGCCAACCACGCCAAGTACTAATCTGATGTATGGCCTGCATGAGGCGATCGACATGATGCAAACCGAAGGATTGGATACGATTTTTGCTCGTCATCAGCGCTTAGCTGAAGCATGTCGTCGTGCGGTAGCTGCCTGGGGTCTTGAGAACCAGTGCTTGGACCCAAATGCCTATTCACCAGTATTAACGGCCATCGTAGTTCCAGAGGGAATGGATGCGGATGTGCTCCGTAAACATGCCCTAGAAAAGTTCAATCTTTCGCTAGGAACGGGTTTAGGCAAGCTCAAAGGCAAGATTTTCCGTATTGGCCACCTGGGCGATTGCAATGAATTGAGTCTGATGGCCGCTTTAAGCGGGGTAGAGATGAGTTTGGGTGCTATGGGCTATAAACCCAAGGCTAGTGGCGTAGTTGCGGCCCAAGAGTACCTAAAGTAAGGCTTAGTCGACAGACTCAACCTATAATTCACCCTATATATCAATAGTATTAGAGACAGAGAGATTAATCATGTTGGCAACTAAACCTTACCTTACTCAAGCTGATGTTCAAAAGATTTTGAATGCGGCAGATAAACATGCTGCAGCCAATAACTGGGCAGTAACCATCGCTGTTTGTGATGATGGCGGACATCTATTGGGTTTAATTCGTCGCGATGGTTGCGCTCCTGTCTCCGCTTACATTGCTCAAGAAAAAGCGCGTACCGCTGCAATGGGTAAGCGCGAGAGCCGCGTATACGAAGAGATTATTAATAACGGACGTATTTCCTTTTTATCTGCCCCACATATTTCGGGCATGTTGGAAGGTGGCGTCAATATCGAGGTAAATGGGTTTACCATCGGCGCAGTCGGCGTTTCCGGCGTTAAATCGACTGAGGATGCCGAAACCGCGAAGGCCGGCATTGCAGCCATTCTGTAAGTTACCTTGACAAATACTGTTCCTGAAATAAATTCCTCTACCGGCGCTGCGCCAAGCAGCGCCACCCCAGCAACTATTACCTTTGCTGACTTTGGTTTAGATCCAAAGATTCAAAAAGCGGTATCTGAGCAGGGTTACAACACCCCAACTCCGATTCAAGCGCAAGCTATTCCGCATGTGTTGGCTGGAAGCGATTTGATGGGCGCGGCCCAAACTGGTACCGGTAAAACGGCTGCTTTTGTACTGCCGATTATTCAAAAGATTTTGCGTCACGCTAGCAGCAGTGCTTCACCTGCTCGTCACCCAATCCGTGCTTTGGTATTAACACCGACACGTGAGTTAGCTGTTCAGGTTGCCGAGAATGCGGCAAGCTACTCAAAACATACCGATTTACGCGCTGCCGTGGTCTATGGTGGCGTGGATATGAAAGAGCAAGTAGCCACATTGCGTGGCGGCGTGGAGATTTTGATTGCCACTCCAGGGCGCTTGCTTGATCACATTGGCTCCAAAGTAGCCAACCTCTCCCAAGTAGAAATTCTGGTGTTAGATGAAGCGGATCGCATGCTGGATATGGGCTTCTTGCCTGACTTGCAGCGCATCATTGATTTGATTCCAGCGCAGCGTCAAACTCTTTTATTCTCAGCAACGTTTTCACCTGAGATTAAAAAGTTAGCGCAAAGTTATTTGCGTACGCCAGTTACTGTTGAGGTGGCGCGTCAAAATGCCGCTGCCGATACCGTGAAACAAGTGGTGCATATGGTATCTAGCGCGGATAAGCAGCGAGCGATTGTGAAAGTGCTTGAGGTGCGGACTCGTCAAGGCTTATCTCGCCAGTGCATCATCTTTACTAATAGCCGTTTGGGTTGCGCAAGACTGGCTCGTTCATTGGAGCGCGATGGCATTAAAGCGGGTGCGATTCATGGTGATAAGAGTCAAGGCGAGCGTACTCTCACTTTGGATGCATTTAAGTCTGGCGCGATTGAAGCTTTAGTTGCAACTGACGTCGCTGCACGCGGTCTAGATATTCCTTCCATGCCTTGCGTCATTAATCACGAGCTGCCATTTAATGCGGAAGATTTTATTCATCGCATTGGACGGACAGGTCGTGCTGGCAGCAAAGGCGATGCGATTGCCTTGGTGGATGCTAGTGAAAAACGTTTGCTCGACGATATTGAAAAGTTGATGAAGCGGAAGTTGGATATCCAACCCTTGCCGGAGGGCAACCCTAGTACTAGCTCTAGTCCTGCGTCAAGTAGGGGCTCGTCTAGATCGGATGCGCCGGCAAAAATGTCGGATCCATTTTTCTATAAGCCTTATGAGCCTACTGTTGCTCCGCAGCCAGCCTCTGGTGCTACTGGCGCCGAAGAGAAGAAAGTCGGTATTACACCTGCAAGACCATCTGTTGGTGCATTACTTGGCGGCTTTAAGAAAAAGTAATTTTTCTATCCCAAGCCTGGGTGGCCGCTAAAAGCCACTCAGCAATTGAAGTCGCCCTCCCATCTGGCAGATTTCTTAATCCAAGGTGTCTTGCAGCTTTACGTAACTCCTGTAAAGCCTGCTGCTCATTCTCAGTATGAATGGCACTCGCTAAAGTTTGCTTACTGAGTTTTTCGCCATGCTCATCAAGCACTAAAGGCAGATGTAAGTAGCTCGGAGTTCCGTATCCCAAGATCCGTTGCAGATGAATTTGCCTTGCTGTGTTGTTGAGTAAGTCTGCGCCACGCACAATGTGAGTGATGCCTTGTTCGGCATCATCTACCACTACGGCAAGTTGATAGGTAAATACGCCATTCCTACGCCGTAATACAAAATCTCCTACTTCTTCATTGAGGTTCTGACTTTGTTGTCCAAGGATGAGGTCTTCAAATTCGATGGTGAGATCTGGTGGCAGGGCGAGTCTCCAAGCCACTTCGTCCAAGGTCGCATTGCCCTCTTTGTATTTGGGTCTTTCATGGGGTCGACAGACTCCTGGATAGACCATTTCTTGATTGCGAGGAGTGACCGCACCACGAGCCTCCAGAGCATTTGCAATACTTTGTCGGGAGCAGGTGCAGGGAAAGGTGATTTGGAGCTCATTCAAGCGCTCCAGAGCCTTTTTATAGCGTTCTTGATGTCTAGATTGCCAAGTGGGCTCCTCGTCCCAGGTAAGGCCACAGGCAAGCAGTTGGCGCAGGATTTCTTGATCCGCCCCAAGGATGCAACGGGGAGTATCCAAATCCTCAATTCTGAGCAGCCATTTCCCTTGATTTTTACGGGCATCTAACCAGCTTCCAAGGGCGGCAACCAGCGATCCCCCATGAAGCGGGCCAGTAGGCGAGGGGGCAAATCGCCCGCGATAGCCGTCGGCTGGGGATGAGGGGTTTTTAAAGTTCAGCACAGCTAAAATGATCTCATGGCTTCACCCCGTTTTGTTCATCTGCGCGTCCATTCCGAGTTTTCAATTACGGATGGCGTCGTTCGCATTGACGATGCGGTTGCCGCAGCCGAAAAAGACGGAATGGGAGCCTTAGCGCTCACTGATTTAAGTAACTTATTTGGCTTAGTTCGGTTTTACACCGCTGCGCGTTCTGGTGGAATAAAGCCAATTGCGGGCGCGGATGTTTGGGTTAGCAATCCTCAGGATCCCGATCAACCTTATCGTTTATTGCTGCTGGTTCAAAACCACTCTGGCTATCTCAATCTTTGTCAGTTATTGAGTAAGGCCTCCCTAGAGAATCAATCTCGCGGTCGAGCTGAAGTAGATCCCAAGTGGTTTAGCGAGCCAGCTTCTAAAGCTGAAGATAAGGCCGTAAAAAGAACGCTTGCCTACGGATTAATCGCACTCTCAGGTGGACGTTGGGGTGATGTTGGTGCCGCACTATTGGCTGGCCAAGAAGAGCAAGCCAAAGAAGCTGCCAAATGCTGGGCAAGCTTATTTCCAAATGCTTTTTACATTGAAGTGCAGCGTGGCGGTCATCCTCAAGATGAAAAGCAGCTTCAGCTTGCTTGTCACCTTGCTAGTGAATTGGATTTACCTATCGTTGCCACACATCCTGTGCAGTTTATGCAGCGAAGCGATTTCACGGCCCATGAGGCGCGGGTGTGTATCGCAGAGGGTGAGCTCTTGGGCAACCCTCGTCGCACCAAAAAATTTAATGAAGAGCAATATTTTCTATCCCAAGAAGAGATGGAAAAACGCTTTGCGGATTTACCGGTTGCGCTGGCCAATTCAGTGGAGATTGCCAAGCGTTGCAACCTCTCTTTAACGCTAGGTCAACCACGTTTACCGGATTTCCCGACGCCGCCTGGCATTACGCTCGACGACTATTTGCTACAGCAATCCGAGATTGGTTTGAAGCGACACATGGAGCGCAACTTCCCGGACCCGGAGGAGCGCGCTAAAGAAGAGGTTCGATATCACGAGCGCTTGGTCTTCGAGGTGAAGACGATTTCCCAAATGGGTTTCCCGGGCTACTTCTTGATTGTTGCGGACTTTATTAACTGGGCTAAGAACAATGGCGTACCAGTAGGCCCTGGTCGTGGATCTGGTGCGGGCTCTCTGGTTGCCTACTCACTCGGTATTACCGACCTTGATCCGCTGCGTTATAACTTGCTCTTTGAGCGCTTCTTAAATCCTGAGCGGGTATCCATGCCCGACTTCGATATTGACTTCTGCCAGCACGGGCGTGATCGCGTCATCCAGTATGTAAAAGATAAATACGGTAAAGATGCGGTCAGTCAAATCGCCACTTTTGGCACGATGGCTGCAAGAGCAGCGATTCGTGACGTAGGTCGCGTACTCGAGCAAGGTTATAACTTCGTTGATGGTATTGCCAAGTTAATTCCAAACAAGCCAGGTCAGTACATGACTATTGAAATGGCCAAGAAGGAAGAGAAGCAATTAGCCGAGCGCGAAAAGAATGAAGACGAAGTACGTCAGCTTTTATCTCTCGCGCAGCAGTTAGAAGGTATGACCCGCAACGTCGGTATGCATGCGGGTGGCGTATTGATTGCCCCGGGCCGCTTAACGGATTTTTGCCCGCTCTACACACAAGAGGCCAAAGATTCTAAAGATCAAGAGAGCGGCTCAGTCATTAGTCAGTTTGATAAAGATGATGTAGAGGCGATCGGCTTAGTGAAGTTCGACTTCTTAGGCTTAACGACGCTGACTATTTTGGCGGCCGCTGAAAAATGGATTAAGACACTGCATGCTGATCGTAAGGATTGGAATATTGGCGAGATTCCGCTCGACGATGAAAAGGCTTTTGAGGTTTTAAAGAATGCCAATACGGTTGCCGTCTTCCAGTTAGAAAGTCGCGGCATGCAAGGCATGCTTCGTGAAGCTAAGCCTGATCGCTTCGAAGACATTATTGCGCTCGTCGCACTCTATCGTCCTGGTCCAATGGATTTGATTCCTGACTTTATTGAACGTAAGCATGGACGTCAAAAAGTAGAGTATCCAGATCCCCGTATTGAACCCGTTCTGCAAGAAACCTACGGCATCATGGTGTACCAAGAGCAGGTGATGCAGATGGCGCAGATGATTGGCGGCTACTCACTCGGTGGCGCGGATATGTTGCGTCGCGCGATGGGTAAGAAGAAGCCTGAAGAGATGGCGCAGCATCGCAAGATTTTTAGTGATGGCGCAAAAGCGGGTGGCATTACCGAAGGCAAGGCCAACGAGATTTATGACTTGATGGAACGCTTTGCAGGCTACGGATTTAATAAATCCCATGCTGCTGCTTATGCGCTCCTGGCATATCAAACCGCTTGGTTAAAGGCCTATTACCCAGCTGAATTTATGGCGGCCAACTTATCGCTCGCAATGGATGACACCGATAAGATCAAGATTCTGTATGACGATTGTTCGGCTAACCAGATACGGGTGTTCTCGCCAGACATTAATACGGGCGTTTATGCATTTACGCCCTTACGTGCGCCGGACGCTACGCCTGATTCTCCCATTAGCCATATTCGTTACGGCTTAGGCGCTGTTAGAGGCACTGGTGAAGCAGCAATTGAGGTGATTGTGAAGGCGCGTGAAGCAGGCGGTCCATTTAAAGACCTGTTTGATTTCTGCGCACGCGTTGATCGCAGACAAGTCAACCGTCGCGCAATTGAAGCCTTGATGCGTGCCGGTGCTTTTGATAGCTTATACAAAGACGCCATTCCCGCCGGTGGAAATCTTTACGATATTCGCTCTACTTTATTAGCTTCACTTGCGCGCGCAATCGAGGCGGCTGAACAAGCTGAAGCCTCAATCAACCAGGTAAGTTTGTTTGAGATGGCAGGGGAAGAGGATCGCCACTTGCCTGAATTAGTGCGCGAACCAGTCTGGTCTGAAAAGAAACGCCTCCAGGATGAAAAAAGCGCCTTAGGTCTTTGCCTCACGGGGCATATGTTTGACGCCTATCGTGAAGAGACTGCGCATTTCATTCGCCAGCCATTGGCTAAAGTGACCGAGGGCAAGGATCAGTTGATCGCCGGCATTATTACTTCCGCGCGGATGCTGACTGGCCAGCGTGGTCGCATGATGATTGCGACAATTGATGATGGAACTGCTGCAATTGAAGTCACTCTCTATAGCGAAGTCTATGAACCCAATCGTTCTTGGCTTAAGGAAGATGAGTTGCTAGTAGCTAAGGTCAACGTCACTCCAGATAAGTTTTCTGGAGGGATGCGCATTGTGTCTGAGGCGGTGATGGATATCACGGGCGCCCGCATGCGTTTTGCGCGCAATGTTCATCTATTCATTGACTCCGGAATTGACCTCAAATCTTTACGTAGCCAAATTGGACCTTACTTAATGAGTAATCGAGTGCGTGATCCAAAGTTGGGGCCTGCAGCGGCTTCCATGCCAAGTGGTAGCGAGGGCTTGAAAGGTTTAATGCTCACTGCTGCAGTCACTACCAGCGGTGGAGCCTGTCTAATGCAGTTCCCAGAAGAGTTACGCATCTATCCAGATGATGCTTGTTTGCATAGCTTGAATCAAATTTTAGCGGCCAAACAATCCAATACCGTTCAGGTTCAGTACCACTAAATTCGTAGCACTAAAAAACTGCCTAGCGTGGTTTATTGATTGATGGCCTTCTGAAGCGCTTCGATGACTTGATTTGGTTCTAGTTGGTCCAAGCATTCGCTCTTGCTGTTTGCGTGATCTTCGCAGCCTGCCTTGCGGCAGGGAACGCATTCGCCAGGGCCTTGAAGGATCGTGACATTACCGACGGTCTGCGAGCGAGCTCTTAATGCATAAGGCTGCATGCCAATAAAGCCATTAGGCCATGGCCCAAAGTTGGTGGGTGGTGTTGGACCAAATAAGGCAATGGTGGGTGTATTACAGGCTGCCGCTAAGTGCGTGATAGAGGTATCCACCCCAACATAGGCTATCGCGCCACGAATCAAGGTTCCTGCCTGCGCAATTGAGAGCAAGCCGGCAGTATCAACGACATGGTTGCGTTTCTCTTCATCAAGTAAGGAAAGAATATCTTTGTTGAGCTGAAGATCTTGCTTGGCTGGAGATGCGCTGAGTACGATTTGCCAACCTTGTTTTGCAATCCAGGTCAGCAATGTTTGCCAGTAGGCTAAAGGCCACCTCTTATAGGCAGTTAAAGGTCCGGGATGCACCACCACGTAGGGTGAGTGTAGCTGGCTAGCAATACTTGGAGTGATAGGGTCACCAGCAGGAGCTGTTACTGAAATTGATTTGCTAAATATGTCTTGAGAATTTTTATAAAAGATTTCGAGTAGACGAAGTTTTTCAGTAATAACATGTTGCGCAAAATAATCTACATCGACGGTATGCAAGCAAATGAATTTCTTCCAGGCATTTTGTTTATCACTTTTACTTTTCTTGGTCCTGTCTTTTTCTGTAAGCCCTTGAGGGTGACCGCCAAGTACGCCAACACGTCGTTGAGCCGCTACTAAGCCATAAAAATAGGCGCGATCACTGGGTTGCGTGACCACTGCCAAGTCATAACGTTGAAAGAGTTTAAAAAATAAAGAGAGATATTCCTTAAGTTTGGGGCGATCTGAAGTTTCAATCGTCTGGGCAATGTCTGGATTGCCTTTCAGCATCTCCAGCTTGCCGCGATACCCTAGAAAATGAAATTCAGCATCAGGCCAAAGCTCTCTTGCTTGTGAAATGAGTGGCGTAGTGACAAGGACATCCCCAATTTGGCGAGTCGCAATAAATAAAACTTTTTTAGGCTTCAGTGCGGAGAATGCAGTCATAGAGCTAATGTAACCTAATCCTCTTATTTAGCTTTGGCCAGAATTTTTTCACGCACGCGACGCGCATTTTCAGCTGCATTGGATTGATCATTAATGCGGTGATGGAGATGAAGTACTTCGGTTGCCCATGAACCAGATTTACGAATCAAGCCTCTGTTTTGCAGTCTGAAAACAAAGTCCGCATCTTCATGTCCCCAGCCGGTCATAGTCTCATCAAAGCCACCAATCGCCAGGGCGTCGGCTTTCCAACAGGCCATATTGCACCCCTTAATGCGGCGCCATACAAATTTCTTGTAATCGCGCCAAGCGCCATTGCCTAGCTTTATTTTGAGAGGCCAGTATTTATTGATGCCTCCAGATAGGCGATAGCTGAATAAGTCGTTGATAAATTTCTTGAAATCCCAGTGTGGCCATGAAAGTAATTCTTTACTGAGTTCGTCATTCAGCAAGACGCGGCTTCCCGTTACCAGATGGTTCGCTTGGGACAAGGTTCGATGTTGGGCGATAAAGTCTGGCTGAACAATGCAATCACCATCTAGAAATATCAAGTAATCGCCGGCTGATGCTTTGATGGCTTGATTGAGGATGCGAGTTTTGCGAAAGCCTTCATCCTCTTGCCAAAGATGTGTCATTTTTACAGGAAAATGCATCTGAGTCGTTGCGATAAGTGCTTTGGTATCTGCGGTAGAGCCATCATCAGCAATAATGATTTCAAAATCTAAGTCTGTTTGAGTGCCGAGTGACTCAAGACATAATTTGAGGGCTTGCGGCCAGTTATAGGTTGCTAAAAGTACTGAGATCATTTGCCGTGATGTTGATGATTTGCGGCTTCTTGATGTAATTGCCATAACTTCATATAGCGATAATAGGTTCCTTGACCATTAGAGATTGCTAAAGCAAAACCTTGGGGGCCATCCAAGAAACCGAGGCGTATAAAGTAGGTGCGTATAAAAGCCCATACACCATGAAGCACCGCCTTGAGTGGACTACTCATTTTGCCTTTGGCAAAAGCTTGCTCTGCCGAAGCAGTTGAATATCGATCTAACTTCTGTAGGACTTGTGAGTAGTTCATGAAGCTGAAGTGCAGCAGGGGATTTTCCAGTTTTGCTACCTGCCCATTTGGGATTAGTCGCTCGTGAACTAGATCATCGGAGAAGCGGGCAGTGCCCCGTTTGAATAATCGATCCACATAATCAGGGCTCCACCCAGAATGTCGAATAAAGCGCCCGCAATACCAAGATAAGCGTGGGATGGCAAAACAGTCGACGTGGGCTGAATGATGGATAGCTGTCAAAATTTCACTTCTGAGAGCGGGTGTAAGGCGCTCATCAGCGTCCAGGGAAAGGACCCACTCGCCAGTTGCTAAGTCTAGGGCGCGGTTCTTTTGGGGCCCAAAACCAGGCCAATCCGCTGGCTGGTTGATGATTGCCCCATGGTTTCTGGCAATTTCTAGGGTGCCATCATTGCTGTTGGTATCGACCACCACGATTTGCTGGGCAATTCCCTCCAGGGAGGCCAAACAATCGGCCAAATTGGCCTCTTCATTGCGAGTGATGAGTATGACGGATAAGGTGGGCATAATTCATTATATGAATGCTCAAGACCGTACCGCCCTAAATCGATTAATTCAGTACCTGAAGCCCCATATCTGGATGATTGTTGGGTCTTTATTGGCCATGGCCTTAGTCGCTGGTGCTGAAACCTCTATTCCAGCCCTAATGAAGCCGTTATTAGACCGTGGCTTTACTGGGCAAATGAATAGCAAGCTCTGGCAGGTACCAGTTTTCTTGGTCGGCCTGGCTCTTGTTCGCAGTTTGGCTCAATTCCTCTCAAATTATTTGCTCACCCGAGTTATTAATTCAGTATTGCTTAAATTGCGTGAGCAGATGTTTCAGACGCTACTTAATGCTTCAACTACTTTTTTCCAAAAGAACTCCGCATCCAATTTAATTAACGCTGTGGTTTTTGAGGTGAATAACGTTCTCTCCATCATGGGGGGTATGTTGATCAGTTTGGTGCGGGATTCGCTCACTGTGGTCGGCTTAATTGGCTACCTCATTTATTTGAATTGGCAACTTACTTTGGTGGTCTTGGTGATCTTCCCCGTTATTGCCTTCATCATGAGCAAAATTAATAAGCGCCTGCGATCTTTAAATCGCGAGCAGCAGACATTGACTAGCGAGTTAGCTTATATCGTTGAGGAATCTGCGGCAGGATATAAGATCGTTAAGGTACATGGTGCTGAAGAGTATGAGATGCGCCGATTTATGGATAAGGCTGAGCGTTTGCGTCAGTTTGCCTTGAAGTCAGCGGTAGCTGGTGGCTTGAATCAACCGATCACTCAACTCATCGCCTCTATGGCGCTGTCGGTCGTACTAGTGATTGCGTTGATGCAGTCAGCCTCCGAAGGAACTACAGTGGGAGGCTTTGCCTCTTTTATTACCGCCATGATGTTGGTGATTTCGCCGATTAAACACCTGGCTGACATTAACCAGCCTCTACAGCGTGGCTTAACTGCTGCGGAAATGATCTTCTCTCTGATGGATCAGCCTTTTGAAGAGGACGAGTCCCGCAAAGAGAATATGAAATCCTTGCTGAAGGCTAAGGGTGGAATCCGATTTGAGGATGTGAGTTTCTCTTACCAGCAAGAGGCTGGGCGTAAAGACGCACTCACTGGTGTGAATTTGAATATTAAGCCTGGTGAAGTGGTAGCTTTTGTTGGACCCTCTGGCGGTGGCAAATCCACTCTAGTAAATTTACTCCCTCGTTTCTTTAAGCCTACAAGCGGACAAATTTTCTTGGACGATATTCCGCTTGAGGACATTGTTCTTGCGGATGTACGAAAACAAATTGCCTTTGTAAGTCAGGATGTTATTTTATTTAATGACAGTATTGCCGCCAACGTAGCTTACGGTGCTGTAGGTCCAGAAGGCGTTGATCGTGGGCGCGTCATGGAAGCGCTTGAGGCGGCCAACCTATCCGCACTCATGAAAGAAATGCCCGAAGGTATTGATACGCAAATTGGTGATAACGGCAATCGCTTATCTGGTGGTCAGCGCCAGCGTTTAGCAATCGCGCGAGCGATTTATAAAGACGCGCCTATCCTGATTTTGGATGAGGCAACTTCAGCACTAGATTCTGAATCAGAGCGTCAAGTGCAAGACGCTCTCGAGCGCTTGATGGCTGGTAGAACTACTTTGGTTATTGCGCACCGCTTATCAACTATTGAGCATGCGGATCGGATTGTAGTGCTGGAGCATGGACATGTGATTGAGAATGGCTCACATGAAGAGTTGATCGCTAAAGATGGCTTATATGCCAACCTGCATCGCATCCAGTTTTCGAATGCCTAACTGAGGACGATATCGTACTGCTCTTGGCGGAAGCTACCTTCCGCTTGTAGTTTGATGGGCTTGCTGATGAAGTCGCCTAACTGGGCTAAGAATTGATTCTCTTCTTCCAGAAAGAGGTCAATGACATCGGGTGCGGCAACGATCCTAAATTCACGGGGATTAAATTGGCGATGTTCGCGCACAATCTCTCGCAAAATCTCATAACAAATAGTTTGCGCTGTTTTAACTTCACCCTTGCCTTGGCAAGTAGCGCAAGGCTCGCAAGTAATATGGGCCAGAGATTCTCGAGTACGTTTGCGCGTCATCTCTACCAAGCCTAGTGAGGAAAAGTCACTCACAGAGGTGCGGGCATGATCACGCTCTAAATTGCGATTGAGTTCGTGTAAAACCGATGCTTGATGATCCTTACTCAACATATCAATAAAGTCAATGATGATGATGCCGCCTAGATTTCTTAAGCGCAGTTGACGGGCAATAGCCTGAGCAGCCTCAAGATTCGTTTTAAATACAGTGTCATCCAAATTACGCGCGCCCACATAACTTCCAGTGTTGACATCAATCGTAGTCATCGACTCTGTTTGGTCGATCATCAGGTAGCCACCCGATTTGAGATCAACTCTTCTGCCGAGTGCTTTATTAATCTCAGCATCCACATCAAATAAATCAAATAGGGCGCGCTCGCCGCGATGCAGAGTGAGTTTATCTAGAAGATTAGGCATATACAGCATCGCAAATCCTTTGAGTTTTTCAAAGTTCTCCGCAGAATCCACCCGAATTTGTGTCGTTTCTTCACCAGCAACGTCGCGTAGCACTCGCTCGGCTAAGCTGAGATCCTGATAGAGCAAGCTAGGGGCAGCCTTATAGTTCACAGCCTCTCGAATCTTCTCCCAAGTCGTGCGCAGGTAATGCATATCGTGCTCGAGCTCAGTATCACTGGCATCTTGAGCGCTGGTACGCACAATGATTCCGCCTTTTTCATCGGCAGGCATAAGTCCTGCAAGGCGCGCCTTGATTGCTTCACGCTCTTCAGGTTGATCAATTCTTTGAGATACGCCAATATATTTTTCGGTGGCTGCATCTGTGCCCGCTGGCGGGAGGTATACCAAGTTACGTCCAGCAATACTCAACTGTGTCGTGAGGCGTGCGCCTTTGGTACCCAAAGGATCTTTGAGGACTTGCACTAAAACATTTTGCCCCTCAAAGAGTAATTTTTCGATTTGTGCTTGAGGATTGTTTTGGGTGATATCGGCGACGTGCATAAAGGCAGTGCGCTCCAGGCCGATCTCAATAAAGGCGGATTGCATGCCGGGAAGAACACGTACTACTTTTGCTAAATAGATATTGCCGACGATGCCACGTTGGCGCGTGCGCTCAATCTGCAGTTCTTGAACAGCGCCTTGCTGAATTAATGCCACCCGCGTTTCCTGGGGGGTGATGTTGATCAGAATTTCTTCATTCATATGCGGGCAACTTTAGCGAAATCCAAGAGTTGGTTAACTTCAAAAACAGGTAGCCCCATGATACCGCTATAGCTGCCTTTAATTGAGGGAATAAAAGCCCCTCCAAGCCCCTGAATACCATAGGCGCCAGCCTTGCCAAAGGGCTCACCACTTTGGATGTAGCGGGTAATTTGCGCCTCAGTTAAGTGGGTAAATTCGACCTCGGAAACTTGTACCAAACAAAGGGGGTTCGTACTCGGGTCAATTGTGAGGACGACCGCAGTTAATACTTCATGTACTTTTCCGCTCAGCATTTCTAGAATGCGTGCAGCATCGGCGTCATTACTAGGTTTTCCAAGGATTTCACCGGCTGGGTTGCCCGGCAAGCTGACGGTGGTATCTGCGCACAAAATAGGTGCCCAAGGTTTACCGGTGTTTTGCCACCTTGCTAATGCTAAGGCGCTTTTGGCAAATGTGACTCGCTCAACATAAGCACGCGCTTTTTCATTGGGTAGAGGTGTTTCAATGGTTTCGGTATCTTCGCCTGGAGCTGCAATCAACATCTCAAACTGGACGCCAATTTGCTTGAGTAGTTCTTGGCGACGGGGGCTTTGAGATGCAAGGTAAATATAAGAAAACATGAATGGCTTACTCGCGATGATAGGGATGGCCTTGCAAAATTGTCCATGCTCGATAGAGTTGTTCTACCAGCATGACTCTTGCCATAGCATGGGGTAGCGTCAGACTCGAGAGGCGCCACATGGCTTGAGCATTTTCCTTGAGGCTGGAGTCAAGCCCGTCGGCGCCACCAATTAAGAAGGTGATATCAAAACCTTCTTGGCGCCAGTTGGCTAGCTGAGTAGCTAGATTTTGGGTAGTTTGATCTTTTCCGCGCTCATCAAGCGCAATGACACGAGACCCTTTGGGAATAGCCGCTGCAATTTTTACAGCTTCTTTAGCCGGCGTGAGATCGGGTTTGATCTCCTTAATTTCAATACTGCAATCTGCTGGCATGCGCTTAATGTAATCATGGGTTGCAGTTGCAACCCATTCTGGCATTTTGTGGCCAACCGAAACAATCGTTAAGCGCATTGCTACAGAATTACTCTTCGTCGTCGGGCTCGCTCGCCTTCACAAGCCCCTTGTCGGCGGCTAATTTGACGCGCACTGGCTTAGCACCCCACATTCCTTCCAGCTGGTAGTAGGCACGCAGTGCAGGTTGCAAGATATGAACAACGATATCGCCGCAATCGACGAGCACCCATTCACCAGTCTCTAAACCTTCGACGGAGATGACTTCACCGCCTTTGGCGTTGACGGCTTCTTTAACGGACATAGCTAAAGATCTAGTCTGGCGATTAGAGGTGCCGGTAGCGATGATGACGCGATCAAATAGTTCGCTGAGTTTAGTAGTGTCGTAAACGCGAATATCCTGCGCTTTAACGTCTTCGAGAGCATCAATCACGACGCGTTGTAATTTTGTTAAGTCCATAGTTTCTTTAATATTTTTTCTGAGATTTTTGTATATAGGGGTGATCTTAGCCTGATTATTTATACAGACCCAGATTTGTGATGATTTCTAAAGCGTGAGACGGAATGTGCTCGGAAGCAATGGCGCCACGAGAGGCGTTTTTAAGCTGATTTCGAAGCTCTGTTGATGAAAGGTCCACTGCAAGACTGTTATCTAGGTAGATGCGGCCAAATGGGCTTTTTTCAAGGGTATCAGTATCAATACATTGATGCTTTTTGAGTAAAGCCTCAATTTCAGGAGTCATTTCTACAGAAAGTGCATGGTGAGGTCTGCTAGCTACTGCGAAATTCACAAAACTAAGCAATTGATCCCAGGAGTTCCAGGAAGGTAGATTTAGGAGGGAGTCCGCTCCCATTAACCAAGTCAAGCTGACATTGGGTCCAAAACGCTCTCTCAAGGCTTTAGCTGTATCGATGGCATAGCTGGGGCCTGCCCGATCCAGTTCGATACGATCAATCCCAATTTCAGTAGGTATTTTTAAATACAGAAATGCTCTGGCGAGATCAATGCCAGCCGCTTCAGTAAGTTGAAAGCGAATTTCTGCGGGGCTAATGCCAGCACCCTTTTGCCAAGGCTCCCCGCTGGGGATGAGCAACAAGGCATCGAGATGCAAGGCTTTTGCAAAATGGGTAGCAAGTTTGAGGTGGCCAAGGTGCGGCGGGTCAAACGTGCCACCGAGAATGCCAATTTTTTTTGGAGTGTCCAAATGCGCCGAGATCAAGTTAGGCTAGCCAGTCGCGCGGCTTAAGGTAGTAATCGTAAAGCTTAGCTTCAGGCGTTCCTGGCTTTGGTTGCCAGTTGTACCACCACTGTACTACTGGCGGCATGGACATCAGAATAGATTCTGTACGCCCGCCAGAGTGCAGGCCAAAAATGGTGCCACGATCAAATATCAAGTTGTACTCTACATAACGACCACGACGGTATTCTTGAAATGCTTTCTCTTCTGGAGTGAAGCTATCTTGATAGCGTCGCTCCACAATTGGCAGGTAGGCATCAATAAACGCATCACCTACAGCACGTGTCATCGCAAAGCTTTGCTCAAAACCAAGACCATTAAAGTCATCAAAAAAGACGCCCCCAATGCCACGAGGTTCTTCACGGTGCTTAAGATAGAAATACTCATCGCACCATTTTTTGAAGCGCGGATATAACTCTTCACCAAACGGATCCAAAGCATCCTTAGCCGTTTGATGAAAGTGTTTGCAATCCTCATCAGCGCCGTAATAAGGCGTGAGATCAAAGCCACCACCAAACCACCAAACCGGTTCTTTATCTGGAGCTTGTGCAATAAAGCAACGCACATTCATATGGGTCGTTGGCACCTTGGGATTGTTTGGGTGAAATACCAAAGAAACCCCCATGGCTTCAAAGCTACGACCTGCTACTTCTGGGCGGTGGTGTGAAGCGGAAGGAGGCATTTGATCGCCACGGACGTGTGAGAAACCCACGCCACCTTTTTCTAAAATATTGCCACCATCCAATATGCAGGTGCGCCCATAACCCTTTAACTTACTATCTTCCGGCTTTTCCCAAGCGTCCACCGCAAAGGCTTTGCCATCGAGCGCACTCATTGCTGTAGTAATGCGCTCTTGCAGACCTAAAAAATAATCTTTTAGGTCTGCAATATTAATTTGCGTATGTTCAGTTGATGACAAGGATGAAATTTCTTCGTAGTTGGGATTATTTCACTGCGCGATAGCCAATATCTTTGCGATATTGCATGCCATCAAACTGGATTTTGGAAATAGCTTCATATGCTTTTTGTTGTGCGCCGCGAACTGTATCTGATAGACCTACAACGCACATGACTCGACCACCTGAGGTGAGTAACTTACCATCTTGCAGTTTGGTGCCAGCATGAAAGGTCATTTGATCTTCAGTATCGGCTGGAATGCCAGTAATGACATCGCCATTACGAGGAGTGTCGGGATAGTTATGTGCCGCGAGCACTACACCCAATGCAGTGCGACGATCCCAGTCTAAGTCCACTTCGTTCAGCGTGCCGTCAACTGCATGATCTAAGGCATCGACTAAATCACTGCGCAGACGCGCCATGATGGGTTGTGTTTCTGGGTCGCCCATACGGCAGTTAAATTCCAAGGTCTTAATCTTGCCATCTGGAGAAATCATGAGGCCCGCATAGAGGAAGCCAGTGTAAGGAATGCCGTCTGCCTCCATGCCCTTCACGGTAGGCATGATGACTTCACGTAAAGCGCGCGCATGAATTTCTGGAGTAACCACTGGGGCGGGGGAGTAAGCGCCCATGCCGCCTGTATTGGGGCCCTGATCGGCATCGAGTAAACGTTTGTGATCTTGACTAGTAGCTAGCGCCAAAACATGTTTGCCATCCACGAGCACGATGAAACTAGCTTCTTCGCCAGTCAGAAACTCTTCAATCACTACGCGGGCACCTGCGTTACCTAATTTATTGTCAGCGAGCATCATGTCGACAGCTGCATGGGCTTCTGCAAGATCCATTGCTACCACCACGCCTTTGCCAGCAGCCAGACCATCAGCCTTAATAACGATAGGTGCACCCTTAGCATCAATGTATGCATGTGCCTCTAAGGCATTTGAAAAAGTCTGATACTCCGCCGTTGGGATGCCGTGGCGTTTCATAAACGCTTTGGAAAAATCTTTAGAGGACTCGAGTTGAGCGGCTAATTGGGTTGGGCCGAAGATGCGCAAACCATGGTTGCGGAATACATCCACGATCCCCGCTGCCAAAGGAGCCTCAGGACCGACTACTGTGAGATGAATATTTTCTCGCTTGGCAAAGTCTGCAAGCTCTTGAAGATCTGAGATGGGGAGATTTTTAATGCCGGCTGTAGCTTGTTTAGCAGTGGCGGTACCGCCATTGCCAGGTGCTACATATACAGTTTGTACATGTGGGGATTGGGCTAGCTTCCATGCTAATGCATGTTCGCGGCCGCCAGATCCAACTAAAAGAATTTTCATAAGGAGCTAAGAAATAGGTTGATGAGTGGAATTTGTAAGGCTGGCTGATTACAAAGATGCATTGGTAAATACCTCTTGAACATCGTCAAGATTCTCGAGTGCATCTAACAGTTTTTGCATGCTTTCAGCTTGCTCGCCTTCGAGCTCAGTCTCAGTTTCTGGGCGCATTGTTACTGTAGCAAGCTCTGCTTTTAAACCTGCTTGAGAGAGGGCATCTTGCACTTTAGAAAAATCGGGCACTGGTGTAAGCACCTCGAATGATCCATCTTCATGGGCAATAACATCTTCTGCGCCTGCATCAAGTGCGATCTCCATGAGCTGATCTTCATTTGTGCCTGGTGCAAATAGCATTTGTCCGCAGTGTTTGAACATGAACGCAACGGAACCTTCGGCCCCCATATTCCCACCATTTTTTGCAAATGCATGGCGCACTTCAGCAACGGTACGGGTGCGGTTATCAGTTAAGCAATCGACGATGATGGCGGCTCCGTTGAAGCCGTAACCTTCATAACGAATTTCTTCGTAATTAACACCTTCTAGTGAGCCTGTGCCGCGCTGAATTGCCCGCTGAACGTTGTCATTAGGCATGTTGGCATCTTTAGCCTTATCAATTGCTAGGCGTAAACGTGGGTTTGTGGCGATATCGCCGCCGCCTAATTTGGCTGCAACCGTGATTTCTTTGATGAGTTTGGTCCAAATCTTGCCGCGCTTTTCGTCTTGACGTCCTTTGCGGTGCTGAATATTGGCCCATTTCGAATGGCCGGCCATACGGGTAAGTCCTTTTGATTAATGTGGCTTGAAGACCTCATTTTAAGGGCTTCTCAGACCAAGAATGGGGGTAGGGCAACTTTTTTGTTACACTCTCACCTCTTAGTTTGCTTCAATGCAGTTTTTCCACTGCAAACACCTGCCCCGGTGATGGAATTGGTAGACGTGCCGGACTCAAAATCCGGTGCCGCAAGGCGTGGCGGTTCAAGTCCGCCCCGGGGCACCATCTCTATTAGGCTGTTATCCACGCCCAGAGATGCTCTAAATCTAGATCTCGTAAGTTTCTGATTCGCTATTCATGGCTTGCTCAACAATTTTCTTGGTGAGCGTTGGTGAGAATAGTTCGATGAAGGTGTAGACAAAAGAGCGTAAGTAAGCGCCTTGCTTAACGCCCAAATGGGTCACGTTGTTGCCGAATAAGTGTCCCACCGGAATCACTCGAAGATTACGATCTCGATCTGCGTCATAGGCTAATCCAGCGACAATCCCTACGCCCATCCCCGTTTCTACGTATGTCTTAATCACGTCCGCATCAATCGCTTCCAAAATAATATCGGGGTTGAGATTACGTTGTGCAAAAGCGGCATCAATCTTGCTACGACCCGCAAACGCTTTGTCATAGGTGATGAGTGGGTACTTCGCAATTTCTTCTAAGGTAACTGTTGATTGGTTCAGAAGTGGGTGGCTTAAGGGCACCATGATGACGTGATGCCATTGGTAGCCTGGAAGTGCCAGTACACCAGGGGTATTGGCAATTCCTTCAGTTGCAATGGCGATATCAGCACGATCATGAATTAGCAGTTCTGCAATTTGACCTGGACTTCCTTGCTGAATACTGACCCGAACCTTTGGAAAGCGCTTGGTAAACTCAGTCAGTACTTTAGGTAGGGCATAACGAGCCTGCGTATGGGTGGTAGCAATGACAAAGTTACCCTGATCTTGGCTAGCAAAGTCTTTGCCTACTCTTCTTAAAGTCTCTACTTCATCCAAAATGCGCTCAACTGAGGTGAGGATGCGTTTACCTGGCTCAGTAAGCGAGCGGATACGTTTGCCATGGCGTCGAAAAATTTCCACACCTAGCTCATCTTCAAGCTCAATAATGGCCTTGGAGACCCCCGGCTGGGAGGTAAAGAGCGCCTTAGCGGCTGAAGTCAGATTGAAGTTCTGTCTTACAGCTTCGCGTACAAAGCGAAATTGGTGCAGATTCATAGGGATCCCATTCTTTATATCAACTGCGATATAGGAATTAGATTCTATATGATTTTGAGGTATTAAGCTCTAGATACCCAGCGCAAACCCACAATTGCCAGAATGAAGTACAGCAATGGTGGAGTTAGAGCAGTAAGAAGTGCTGGCCAAGAGCCTAAAAGGCCAACATTTGAAAACAGGGAGTTAAATAGCTGAAAACTCATCCCCAGCATGATGCCGCCGAATACCTTGATACCGACACTACCAGCGCGTACCTTGAGATAGGCAAATGGCAGAGCTAAGGCCAGCATCACAAAGATCGTAAATGGATAGATTACTTTTTTCCAGAACGCAATGGAGTGACGCTGTGCATCTTGCTTGTTATCCCTTAAGTGAGAAATGAATCGACCTAAGCTAAAGATCGACATTTTTTCAGGACTAACTAAAAGCACACTCAAAATTTGAGGAGTGACTTCAGAGTTCAGGCTGACAATCGGATGCACAAAAGTCTGCGCTGAATAGACGGGATTTAGTGGATCAGACTGCTTGGTTTCTCTAAAGCGAGTTTCGGTGACGTCATCCAAAATCCAAGTTCCCGAATGATCAAAGCGTCCAGATGCCGCACTCCGAATGGAGAGCAAGCGATACGCATCATCAAATTCATACATGCGAATATTTTTAATTTCATTATCTTGTTCAATTTTGCCAACGTTGACATAGCGAACTCCTGGCCTGATTGGCCCGCTGCCATCCTCATCGCGCAAGCGATCTTTTACCCATACCCCAGTTTTAAATTGCGAGCTATAGGATGATCCTAGCGCCTTCATTCGAATTTGCTCTGACAAATTTTCGGTGTAAGGCCCAAGCCACTCACTCATGATGAGCGTCAACACAACTAGGGGTAATGAAATTTTGACCAATGTAGTTAGACCCCTGCGCATATCTAATCCAGCAATACGCAAGATAGTGAACTCTGACTGACTTGCCAACATTGCAAACACGTAAATACTTCCAATTAGGCCAGCAATTGGAATGATCTCGGATATACGACTTGGCGCTTTTAATAAAACATGCAGCAGCGCTAATGGCAAGGTGTATTGACCCTTAACCGAACCAAGCTCGCTCAAGATGTCAAAAAATAAAAACAGTGCCACTAAGGCAAATAGGATGAAGCCAAAGGCGGCATAAATTTGCCTAGCTAAATAGCGCTCAAAGATGTATGGAAATAGATATTTCATCTATTAGCCAGAAATGAGGGTAATTGGCGGCGCCACCATTTCAACGAGGGGTTGATACGATTGCGTATGAGTAAAAAAGCAATGCCGAAGGCAAGGGCATGTATAGGCCATGCAGCTGCAAATACATTTACCTTTCCTTGTGAAACAAAGTTCTGGGTAAGGTTTAATAAATTACTGTAGATGAGATATATCAGTACCGCATAGAACATGGCCGTATAGTTGCCGAGGCGTGGGTTTACATAAGCCAAGGGGATGGCAATCAAGACTAAGCCCAGTGCCATCAAAGGCAAGCCAATGCGCCAAAGCAGTTCTGCCCGATTAGCGTTGATGAGCCAAGGCTCGCTTGTATTCAGAAGCTCTGCCACTGTTTTTTCTCGATCACGCGGTGGTGGCTCCAGAACCTCTTTGCTATGGATATTAGTAAGATATTCAGTAAATTCTAGGATCCTAAAGTCAGGCTGAGTAGGCAAGCCCTCATACCGTCGACCATTATTTAAAACAATCGATTTTCCGCCACCCTCTGTATTTTCAATAAATCCAGTTGAGGCAACAGCAACGCTCAGTCGACCATTTTTAGTTTCAGCAGCAAAGATGTTTTTAACTTCACTTTTATCAACATCTAACTCTTCAATAAAAAATACACGCTCTGCTTTAGCTGACTCTCTAAATTGGCCTGCGGCAACCATAGAAACATCGCTACGCTGCTGAAATCTTTGGCTAATCAGGGTAGATTCGCGATTAGCCCAAGGCCAAACAAAAAGGGCTAGTAGGGCGATGATGATGATGAGGGGTGTCGCAAACCGCAGAATTGGTCGAATCAGGTTGGCAATACTAAGACCGCTTGCAAACCAAACAATCATTTCGGAATCTTTATACCAACGCACCAGCACAATTAAGACAGCCACAAATAGGGAAACAGTCAGCAGTACGGCCATATAGCCCAGAGTGGCTAGCGCTATGAGTACTAAGGCATCCTCTGGATTTACAGCGCCATTTGCCGCAAACCCCAGAATTCGGATGACTAGGGTGGTAATCATGATGGTGACCAAGACTAAAAAAACGCCACCAGTCGTAAAACTGAGTTCGCGGCGAAGGGCTTGGTGAAAAATCATGAATAGATAATGAATTGACTGTTATTGGCCCACTCAAGATGTGAACCTGCATCTCGGAGGATAATGGATAAACAGCTATTTTCCCCCTCAAATTGACTTAAAAATACCGTAAGACATTATGACTATTCAATTTAGTACCAAGATTTTCGCGCAAGCCGATCTGAATAACCCTAAGCAGCTTAAGGCAAGTCTGGCCATCCTATTGGCTCAGAGCTCTGATTGCCTAGTTTTAGCCTACTCAAAGGCAGATTTAGACGCTTTAGAGGCCAGCAAATCCAAGTCTGGACTTTTGGTTGAGTTGGATCGCTTGCTTGGCAGCTCGGTCACTCATGCAAATCTAGTAGGCGATCTCGATGCTCAGCCAGCTTCTACCTGCCTGATTCGTGCTGAAAAATTCTGGACTACAGCTGGTGTAAAGGTAAAACGGATTCTCTTGGTGTCTTTGGGTGATATCACCCCTGCTAGCGCACGTAGCCTTAATTCCTATTCCAAGATTGCTCGCGCTGCATTAAAGGAGTTAAGCGGTGGGTCCATCCAAAGCGCCTTGTGGTTCATTCCCAGTTTTGCTCTGGGGCATCGTGCTGACTTTATTGCTGAAGAGGTTCGTTTAACAATTCAGTATGCCGGTGATCAGGCGTATCGATTTGGCGTTCGTCAACCCACAATGAAATTCAAAGCTAAAGATAAAGCCGATACTTTTACTCGCCTGATCTTTGCAGGCAATGACGCTTGCGCTAAAGAATTAAAGGCCGCAGTACCAGAAGGCGCGGCAATGGTTGAGGGTATGAATTTAGCCAAAGACTTGGGTAATTTGCCTCCGAATATTTGTACTCCGACTTACTTGGGTAAGGCAGCTCAGGGCCTTAGTAAGAAGACGGGGCTAAAGGTCGAGGTTCTAGGTCGTAAGCAAATCGAAGCGTTAGGTATGGGTTCATTTTTATCTGTCGCTAAGGGCTCAGATACGCCACCACAATTTATTGTGATGCGTCACCAAGGTGGCAAAGCAGGTGAGGCTCCGATTGTGTTGGTGGGTAAAGGTATTACCTTTGATACCGGCGGTATTTCCTTGAAGCCTGGTGACGCCATGGATGAGATGAAGTACGACATGTGTGGCGCTGCATCTGTTATTGGCACGATGTATGCAACTGCCTTAATGAAATTGAAAAAGAATGTCATCGGCGTCATTCCTACTTGTGAAAATATGCCATCTGGTCAAGCTACTCGTCCTGGTGACATCGTGAAGAGTATGTCGGGACAAACTATCGAAATTCTGAATACAGATGCAGAGGGTCGTTTAATTTTATGTGATGCCTTAACTTACGTTGAGCGCTTCAAGCCTAAGGCTGTAATTGATGTTGCTACCTTGACTGGCGCTTGCATCATTGCATTGGGCCATGTGCATAGTGGCGTGTTCTCCGATGATGAGGGTTTAGTCAGCGCACTCACTAAGGCAGGCCATGCTTCTTTGGATACCGTATGGCGCTTGCCCTTAGATGCTGCTTATCATGAGCAACTCAAGTCCAACTTTGCTGATGTAGCTAATATTGGCGGTCGTCCAGCAGGAAGTGTTACCGCTGCCTGCTTCTTATCGCGCTTTACCGAAAAATATAAATGGGCTCACTTAGATATCGCAGGCACTGCTTGGAAGAGTGGAGCTGCTAAAGGTTCCACTGGACGCCCAGTCCCCTTACTCGTGAATTACTTGCTAGAGCAAAAGTAAAAGCGAAAGACGGTATTTATGGCTCGTATTGATTTTCATAGTAACGTTAACGACAAGCTGGAATACGCTTGTCGCTTAACGCGCAAGATCTGGAGTGCGACACCCGCTGGCGAGTCTGTACGTCATATCGTGATGGTCGGTGAGAAGGCGGATCTCAAAAAGTTGGATGAGATTTTATGGACATTTAGTGCTGTCGATTTCTTACCGCATTGCTTTATTGAGGATGAGGCTGCAATCGACACACCCATCTTGCTAACAGACAACTTCTTATCTCCCGCATTATCTGGACTCCCTCATGCGGATGTTCTGATTCACTTGGGAATGCGCATGCCATCAGATGTTCCAGGGTTGCTGGCGCGTTTCCCTCGCGTTGTTGAGGTCGTTACTATCAATGAGGCAGAGCGCCTTGCCGGTCGTGAGCGATATAAAGCCTATCGTGACTTAGGCCACGAGTTGCATAACTTCGATCAATCTAAACCATGACCATTACTCGTCTCCAAGCATGCTGATTCATCCAGAATTTGATCCTGCTGCAATTCGTATTGGCTCATTTGCCATTCATTGGTATGGCTTGATGTATCTCTTGGCCTTTGCCCAATTTTTGTTATTGGGCCGTCTGCGCATACGCACTGCCCGATACCAATCCTTGGGTTGGTCATACAAAGACCTCGAAGATCTTTTATTTGCCGGTGTTTTGGGTGTGGTGCTTGGTGGGCGTTTGGGCTACACCTTGTTCTATATGCCGGCTTACTATTTTTCTCACCCTTTGAGTATTTTTAAGATTTGGGAGGGCGGCATGTCTTTTCATGGCGGCCTTTTGGGAGTCTTGGCGGCATTGCTCTGGTTTGCTTATCGTCGCAAAGTATCTTTCTTTGTAGTCAGCGATTTAGTTGCGCCACTGGTTCCGTTTGGCCTAGCATTTGGCCGCTTGGGTAATTTCATTAATGGTGAGCTGTGGGGGAGGCCGACTGATTTACCTTGGGCTATGGTGTTCCCAATGGTTGACTCTATTCCCCGCCACCCTTCTCAGATCTACCAGCTCTTTGGTGAGGGTATTTGCCTGGGGATCATCCTTTGGATCTATTCCAGTAAACCCCGTAGGGTTGGACAAATTTCTGGCTTGTTTTTATTGGGCTACGGGCTTTGCCGTTTCTTGGCGGAATTTGCTCGCGAGCCTGATGCTTTCTTGGGCCTCTTGGGTCTTGGCCTGTCGATGGGGCAGTGGCTTTCTGTGCCCATGATCATTTTCGGTATTTATCTCCTCACTATTTTTAGATCTAAGTCGCCTTAAGTCGTGACTAAAAGGGTTGGGACGCATGTTAAATACTGATGTCACTCTTCGCAAGCTTGAAATTCTCTGCTCATTTGTTAGAACAGGAAGCCTCTCCAAAACCGGTGAGGAATTAGGTCTCAGTTCAGTAAGCATTCATAAGGCACTCCACTCACTAGAGGGTGGGGTTGGCTGCCCTTTATTTGTAAAAGAGGGGCGTCAATTAAAGTCGCTGCCAGCTGCAATTTATTTAGCGGAGATGGGTGTTGAATTGCTTGAGGATATGGAGCACATTCTTAAAAAAACAAGATCTAAAGCAGGGCTTGAGAGTGGACAAATACGCTTGGGCTCAATGTACTCGCTAACTGCAAACATTATCCCGCGGATAATTATGGGGACTAAAATTCGTAGACCGGATTTGGATATTGATTTGCATCTTGGTTCTAACGAAGAGTTGATGAAAAAATTATCTGAAGGTGCAATTGATGCGGTTGTAATCGCAACACCCTCAGGAAAATTGCCAGATGGCTTACAGGTAGTCCCTTTATTTGATGATCAGCTTTTCTTTGCCTCCTCGCAAAAAAATAAACCCAAAGACGCCAGTATTGATTTGTCCCTGTATCAGAGTGAAAAATTCATTACTCTTCAAGAGGGGTTTGCCACCACTTCTGGTTTTTATGATGCCTTCCAGTTAGCTGGAATTAAGCCAAATGTAGTGATGAAGGTGGGCGATATTTTTTCTCTCATGAACATGGTTTCTGGCGATCTTGGTAAAACACTTTTGCCGGGAAGGGTAAAAGCACTTATGGGTGATGCAATTGTCTTTACTCCTTTGCTGCCAAAATATACGGTCACCCAGCGTATCGCCTTGATATATCTTCAGGCTAACGAATTGAATTCAAATATTTTGGCTTTAGCGGCTGAAGCCCGTATGTTGCAGCGCAAAATGTTGGAGCTTAAGTAGTGTTCTTCAAAAATCATTAACCTAAAGTTAATGTTATTCTCATTTGATTAATTGATTGTGCATGTTTCAAGTATTAAATTGGTCTTACTACAACATTCTTAATTCTTAGTCTTTTCCGAGAGAAGCCCATGCTAGAGAAGTTAACCAAAGCTCGAAATTTGTCTAAGGCAAATAACGCTATTAAGCGTTTGATATCCGAGCGGGGTGAATCAAACGCACTCAGCATGGCCGATGATGTGGTCAACAACTATCGTAAATTAGCGAAAGATCAACACGTCTCATTTTTTAATCTTCTATTTGAGAAGCTCAATCCCCAAGCGGACTTAGTGCTCAAGGCGGCGCAAAATTTTGTAGCCGACTCCAGTGCGCGCAATTACATCCAGCTGCAAAAGGCTGCCGAGTCTCCTCGTCAAGAATTTTTTCGTCGCCTCAATCGCGCCAGTCAAGGTACTGCGGCGGTAGTGCAAATGCGCCGTGACTTATTGCAGCTCCTAGATAAAAAACCAGAATTGGCTGCTGTGGATTTCGACATGCGCCACCTGCTGTCTTCTTGGTTTAATCCGGGCTTCCTCAAGATGCATAGAGTCGATTGGAAGTCACCAGCAGAGGTGCTTGAGAAGCTCATTCAGCATGAAGCGGTTCACGCCATTGATGGATGGGATGACTTGCGTCGTCGCCTCCAGCCTGATCGTCGTTGTTTTGCATTCTTTCATCCGCAGCTTCCTAGTGAGCCACTGATCTTTGTGGAGGTTGCGCTCTTACCCGAGATCCCAACGGTGATAACACCATTGGTTGATAAAAAAGCTGAGACAGTAGATCAGCCATCTCAATATAAGGTTGCCGTTTTTTACTCTATTAGCAATTGTGAACCCGGCCTTCGTGGCGTATCCATGGGTAACTTTTTAATTAAACGGGTAGCGGAACAATTACATGCTGAATTCCCAGGAATAAAAACGTTTGTGACTTTGTCACCAATTCCAGGGTTGATGGATTGGGTTGCCGCAGGCGCGAATTTGGGTGAGGGTGTCCCCGCAGAAAGATTGAAGCCGAACCTCAAGGTGGCAAGAGATGCTGCTTTGGCGGCATTAAAACTGGAGAGTCAATCTTGGAGCGAGCGATTAGCGGGTGGGTGGCATCCAGATTTAGCCTCTGAAAAAGAAAAAGCAGCTTTATTGAGTTTGGCGAGTATGTATTTGGGTTTGGCCTCAACTGGGCGCGATGGCAATCCAGTAGCGAAGTTTCATTTAGGTAATGGTGCCAAGTTACATCTAGTTAATTGGGCGGGTGATTTATCGCGTAAGGGATTACGCCAGTCTGCCGGCCTTATGGTGAATTACCTGTATGACCTGGGAAGCGTGGAGGACAACCATGAGCGCTTTGCAAATGGAGAGATTGTGTATTCCAGGGCTGTGGGTCGCCTAATGGCGCCCTAGGATTAATGCTGAGGCCAACTTCCGCTTAAAAGTGTAAGTCCCCTTAGAATGAGGGGTTGAAAATTAGTTGCAAAAATAAACCAACGCAATAGTTGGTAAAAATACAGGAGACAACAATGTTTAATCAAACTAGAATTTCCGCATTCTCATTAGGCGCTTTGAAAAAAGCACTATTTCTCATTTGCGCTGCTCCGCTTGTCGTAATGGCTCAAGAGTGGCCAAATAAGCCTATTACCTTTGTTGTGCCTTTTCCTGCCGGCGGTGGCACTGATGCGTTCGCCCGACCATTAGCTGCGCAACTGACAAAGCAGTTAGGTAAGCAAATCATCATCGATAACCGCGGTGGGGCAGGCGGTACCTTAGGTGCATCTCTTGCTGCAAAAGCAGCTCCGGATGGTTATAGCTTTTTTGTTGGCGCCGCCCATCATGCGATCGCCCCCTCTATGTACCCCAACTTGGATTACGACATTGAGAAAAGTTTTGTTCCTGTAGCGATGATTGCTAACCCACCCCAAGTGATTGTGGTGAACCCTAAGAATGTTCAAGTTAAGAATTTAAAAGAATTTATTGAGCTCTTGAAAAAGAACCCAGGTAAGTTCAACTACGCCAGTGCTGGTAATGGCTCTTCGCATCACTTAGCTGGCGAGCAATTTAAGATGCTTTCCAAGACTTTCATTACTCATATTCCTTATCGCGGTGCTGGCCCAGCCATGCAAGATTTGATCGCTGGACAGGTGGATGTGGAGTTTGACGGCCTAGGCTCATCAGCTGCGCAGATCAAAAATGGATCCATCGTGGCGTTGGCAGTGGCATCACAAAAACGTGCACCAGGGTTCCCAAATGTTCCCACCGCTGCTGAGGCTGGTTTAGTGGGATATGAAGTGTCTACTTGGTATGGCCTATTTGCGCCAAAAGGAACGCCACAGCCTATCGTTGATAGGATGATTGTCGAGGTACAAAAGGCAATCAATACTCCTGAACTCAAAACTATCTGGACTAACAATGGTTCAGATACCCCTAATCTTACCGGGGATGCCTTTGGCAAATTTGTATCCGCAGATATCAAGCGTTGGGCTGCAGTGGCTAAAGCCTCTGGCGCAAAGCTTGATTAACAATTTGATTTAATTTACTGGTTTTGATTTGAGGCTCGAATGAATTTATATTCCTTATTGGAAAAAGGTTTTCCAAAAGATAAGCAAGCATGTGCATTGGAAACTCACGATGGACTTTATTATTCCTGGAGTGATCTAGAGCGCGCTACTGCCAAGATGGCCAACCTGCTGAAGAGTCTCAAGTTACCAGCGGGATCTCGTATTGCGGCGCAGGTTGAGAAATCGCCAGAAGCACTTTTTTTGTATCTGGCCACCATCAAAGCGGGCTATGTTTATTTGCCTCTAAACACTGCCTATCAAGCGGCAGAAATTCAATACTTCTTAGAGAATGCAGAGCCCGCAGTCGTGGTTTGCAGTAGCAAGAATTTCTCTTGGGTATCTAAAGTTGCTTTTAAAGCGGGCACTAAACATGTCTTCACTTTGGATGAGGATCGTAAGGGCACTTTATTAGAGCGTGCCGCTGGTCAAAGCGATAAGTTCAAAACCGTTGCTGTTAAAGATGATGATTTGGCAGCTATTTTGTATACCTCTGGAACTACTGGTCGTAGTAAAGGTGCAATGCTGACCCATAAGAACTTGGGAAGTAATGCACAAGTACTGCAGAAGTTTTGGGGGTGGAAAAAAGGCGACGTCTTATTGCACGCACTTCCAATCTTCCACGTTCATGGATTATTTGTGGCTGCACATGGCGCCTTAATTAATGGTAGCAAAATGATTTGGTTGCCACGCTTAGATACCGCGCAATTAATTCATCACATGCCGAATTCCACTGTGATGATGGGTGTACCAACATTCTATGTGCGCCTCCTTGCAGACAAAAACTTTAATAAGCATGTCACGCGCAATATGCGGCTATTTGTTTCTGGATCGGCTCCATTGCTTACTGAAACATTTAATACGTTTAAAGAAGTGATTGGTCAGCCAATCCTTGAGCGTTACGGCATGAGTGAGACCGTGATGTTAGTTTCCAATCCGTACAAAGGTAGTCGTGTAGGTGGATCGGTTGGCTTGCCTTTACCAGGCGTCAAGGTTCGCGTTGTCAATGAAAATAACAAGCCTTGTGGCGTTAATGAAATCGGCAGCATCCAAGTTAAGGGTCCAAATATCTTCAAGGGCTACTGGCGCATGCCTGAAAAAACCGCAGAAGAATTTACTAAAGACGGTTGGTTTAAAACCGGTGACGTTGGTCGTTGGGGTGGGGATGCTAATGGCGGTAAAGCGCCTAAGGATTACCTCTGTATTGTTGGCCGTAGCAAGGATCTGATTATTTCTGGTGGGTATAACGTCTATCCAAAAGAAATTGAGAGTTTTATTGATGACATGGATGGCGTAGACGAAAGTGCTGTGATTGGTATTCCGCATCCAGATTTTGGTGAAGCGGTAATGGCGGTAGTCGTGCCAAAAGCGGGTGCTAAATTAGATGCGCAAGCAATGATCGCCACACTCAAAACGCAAATTGCGAATTTCAAGATTCCAAAGCGTTTGGAGATTGTTGCTGACTTACCTCGCAATGCAATGGGCAAGGTTCAAAAGAATATTCTGCGTCAGCAATACACCAGCTAATGGCAGTAAAGAAGTCGCCTTAGAAGCCGAATGCCTTGCGGCTTTCATTAAACATGAAGGCCGCAAGCATAAATAGCATCACACCAAAGATGCGCTTTAGCTGAGCTACATTGAGTTTCCTGGCCATTTTTGCGCCCAGTGGGGCGGTGAATATGCTCACTGCAACAATGCAGAGCACCGCTGGAACATACACAAATCCAAGTGATCCTTCAGGTAGATTGGGATTGCCCCAACTTCCATACATGTAGCCGATCGTCGCTGCAGCTGCAATCGGAAATCCTAGTCCTGAAGAGCTGGCCATTGCCGTATGCGGTTTTACGTTGCACCAAAGCATAAAGGGCACAGTAATAAATGCTCCGCCTGCACCTACCAAGCTGGCAATCACGCCTGTCAATGCTCCGAATGAGAAAAGACCAACAGTGCCGGGTAACTCCCGGCCAGCTGCAGGTTTTTTATTGATGATCATTTGGATCGAGGTGTAGACAATAAAAAGCGCAAAGAATAAAGACAGCCAAGAAGTATTGATAGCTTCGAAAATCTCACTGCCGCCAACGAGGCTACCAATCACTAGGCCGGGGCTAAGTGCCGCCACCAGCTTCCAGTCGATGGAGTTGTGTTTGTGGTGTGCCCAGATGGCTGAGGTGGTGGTAAAGAGGATGGTTGCCATGCCTGTAGCAATGGCCATATGCACGATGACATCTTGACTAAATCCCAAATGATTGAAAACCACAATCATGAAGGGCACCAGAATCATTCCGCCACCAATCCCGAGAAGTCCCGCTAGGAAACCCGATATGCTTCCGCATAACATCAGCATGGCGATATCAGCTATTGACATGAATTCCCCGCCTTGGCCGCTAGGCCGTCATCCTGAACCCTAGGGTTCAAGTTGGAACGGCTACTCTGTTTCGGGTGCATTAAGAATTTCAGGGAGTGAACAGCGCTAAGCTGCCACTGTGAAGATTCGAAACGCTCACGCCCACAGTGTAAAGATCGTTCCTGATGCTTGCGCATCGGTTCAAGGAACTATTGGCCTTGGCGAACCAGGCAGGGAAAGGGTTTGCATTAGAGCATCTACTTGGTCTTCCAGGGTATGAATCTCGCTCTGGAGTCGAGCAATCTCTTCTGGATTGGAGTTGGGTGACATGCTCTGCGCAGGAATTTGTTGTGAAGTAGTTTGCAATTTAATGAGATCACCCGCAATCTTCAGTGCGGCCATCATGCTGGCACGTTCAATGCTACGGTTACCACCATTGATTGCCAATTGAATTTGCTCATCCACTAATGTGCACGCTGCACGAAGTAGGGGCTCATGTTCAGTGCTGGTTGCTAAAGTAATTTTTTGACCGGCGAGGGTTACTTCAATGCGTTGTTGGCTCATTGTCATCCTCTGGATTGGTTGGTGTCACGGGTTCACCGAGCAAGTTCAATTGACGTCCATCACTTTGTTCTGGCAGACGACTCAAGATATGCTGAATCCGTTTTTGTGCATCCTCAATTTTGGTCTCAAGTTGACTTCGATCTTGATGTAGTGCCTTGACGGCATCAGAGATCAGCTGAATTTTTCTAGATAGCCTCAGGAGTGATGCGGCTATCAGATCGGATTCAGTGGAGTCGCTTGGGACGTGAGGGTTGTACTCGGTCATATAGGCATTGTAGCCTTAGGGAAAAGCTTTGTGGAACCCCTGATTTTGGGCTTAGTTCGGTAAAGCTATCCAATCATTACCAAGCTTTTCCAGGTGAATGCGGCCATCAAATAAGGATATGAGGGCTTGGTGAGTAGCGGGATCTTGACTAGACCCTTGAAAATGCAGTTTGCCTCGATTTAGCATCACCACATGGTCGGCCCGGAGCGCAAAATGGATTTCATGCAACACGGTTACCAAGGTTTTACCCTGCGCTAGTAAATTGCTTTGCCATTTTAAGAAATCGGCCTGATGGGGAGGATCTAAGTTAGCCAGCGGTTCATCCATGATGAGGATGTCAGAATCCACGGCAAGCAGACGCGCCAATAAAACTCGCTGACGTTCGCCTCCGGATAGCTTCTGCAGCTGGCGATGATGTAAATGCCAAGCATCAGTCTGTTGCAAAGCTTGCTCAACTGATCTGTGATCAGTCTCTGATGGTAGATGAAGCCATCCTTGATGGGGAAGACGCCCCAACATGACGGTGTCATACACGCTGAGAGAGTCTCCAAATTCATCTGGAGTATTTGAGCTTTGATCAAGCCAAGCAATTTTCTTAGCTAGATCTTTCTGGGTAAACGAAGCAATGTTCCTCCCATCAATTGTGATGGATCCATCCCATTTCAGTAAGTCAGTCATCGCTTGCAAGAGGGAGGATTTGCCTGCGCCATTGGGCCCAATAACGCTAGTCCATTTTCCCTGTGGGATATCCAGATTGAGGTCTGAGAGAATGGCGCATGGACCTCTATATACAGTGAGCTGGCGGGTTTTCATGAGCGCGCCCTAAAAGAGGTTTGCCTGAGCAGAACCAGTAGATATAGGCCACCCAAGACTGCAGTCACAACACCAACGGGAATTTCAATTGGTGCAAAGACAGTGCGTGCGATGAGGTCTGAGCTGAGTAGTAATATTCCGCCACCGAGGCAGGAGAATATAAGTTGTACGCGTTGCCGTCCACCAGAAAGCTTTCTGACTAAGTGCGGGGCTGCTAGTCCAACAAAAGCTACCAAGCCTGTTTGCGCAACAGCACAACCTGTTGCAAGGGCAAGAATACCGATCAATATGAGGCGGAGTTGATCTAGTGGCAGGCCTAAAGTGCGGGCAGTGCTTTCGCCGAGTGAGAGTGCATCGAGTACGGGGCTAATGATCAGTGTGATAACTAGGCAAAGTGAAAGAGCAATTGCCATTAGTCCTACGCCTGACCAATTCAATAAGCTGGTGTTGCCAAGCATGAAGGATTGAATGCTTTGAAATAGATCAGGGCGAATAAATGTAAATAAAGAATTCGCTGCACCTAAGATTACGCTGATCACTACCCCGGATAACAGGAGGCGCAAGGAACTGCGGTAGCCGCCAGCCAGAAGGAGAGAGGCAAGCACGCCAAGTAGCGCTCCAAGAAAGGCGCCACCATTGAGCCCAATGATTTCTAGCCAAGAGTTACCAAGGTAGGCAAAGCAAAGAATGCTGCCCACCCCAAGTAGGGCGCCCGATGCGCTTCCTAGTAGATAGGGGTCAGCTAAAGGATTGCGAAATAGGCTTTGTGCAATACCGCCAGCAAGCCCCAATAAAGCGCCGGCAAGATAGGCACCCAATGATCTTGGCAGTCTAATATCAAACAAAATAGTTTGATCCGACCCTGGCATATTCCAGCTAGCTCCTAAGCTTCCGAGTAAGGTCCCAAGCAATACCAAGACCGCACTGAGAATGAGTAGGCTGGATAACTTGCGAAGAAAATGATTTTTTTGCATTACCGAGATGATGACATCTTCTCTTGAATGCATTGGGAAATAATGAGTGCTGCTTCCCCCATTCGAGGGCCAGGGCGTACCAAAATATCGTTTTGTTCACCCGAAAATACACAAATTCTATTTTTGGAAATTGCTGGTATGGAGTTCCAGCCTGGACGCTTTTGAATATCAACTGCGGTTGATTCAGTAAGGAGAATGACATCAGGTTTCTCCTGCACTACAAACTCAGGGTTAATTTTAGGAAATGGGCCAAGCGATTTTGGAATGATATTGACTAGTGCTAATTGAGTCAGAATTTCGCCAATAAAAGAAGTGTTGCCTGCCGCAAAGGGTGCTGGATTAATTTCAAAGTACACACGTACATTTTGATTGCTAGTTGCTAGTTGCTTATTGGCACGCATGATTTCTTTCTGGATTTGATTCCATACTCGAGCTTTCTCGGAGCTGCCCAGCAAGAGGTCAAGTTTTTGCAGCGCGCGCTCTTCATCGCCCATGGACTTAACATCCAATGCAAAATTTTTGATACCCAAGCCATTGAGTCGCGCTATTACTGGAGAGGCTTTCTCCAGTAAAACAACATCCGGCTTAAGTTGCGCAATACGCTCGATATTGATATCACCCATTCCACCCAGCTTAGGGAGGCCTTGAATTGATTTTGGCCAATTGGAAAATCGATCTACCCCAACCAAAGCGCTACATTTGCCCAGAGCGCAAACAGACTCAGTGAGAGAGGGCAGGAGACTCACAATTCTCTGGGGTGGATTATCAAAGCCCACAACAACTCCTCGGTCATCAGCGACTGAGACAGGTGCAGCAAAAACAGCCAAGGAAAATCCCGCTAGAAATAAAGTAGCCCCGATCAGCAAATAGCGTGTGCGGGTTGAGAGTTGCAGCGTGATTTTCAAGATCTATCAATCAAAGTGTGTACTTGACGCTTAAGAAGACTGCGCGAGGATCATTTGGATAGTAGTAGTAACCTGTGGTTAGCTGCCCCCCTGGAGCGGAGATTGAGCCGTAGCCCCCATACGTTGAATAGGCTGTGTTACCAATATTTTTGATTGATAATTTACTCTCCCACTTACCCGTTTTATAGGTTGCGTACACATCGCCTACTGTATACGAAGGCATTTTTGCAAGGCCATTGCTAATGCCGGGATCAGAGTCATACATTTGTTGGCCAACAAAATTTACTACTCCACCAATTGCCCACTCTCGATTAACAAGGTATTGAGCTCTTGCATTAAGAATTAAGTCTGGCACCAGGGAGACCGAGGTTCCGCTATAGACCCCTGTTGTGTAGGCTGTTTTTTGATATTTACCGCCGCCTGAGATGCTGAAATTAGAGGTGGCATTCAATGTTGAGTCTACTAGAACCCCCTTCCTTCCGATGTTATCGGCGGAGTTTGTGTTGTAAAAAGTGCTTGGGTCATAGCGGATTTCATTTTGTGTAATTGACTGAAAAGCCGATCCAGAGATGCGTACATTGCTCATGTTCCACTCTCCGCCTACTTCATAGGTTTGGGTGGTTTGTGGCTTTAGGATGCCCGAGAAAATCCTGTTTCCCATTGCATCCCATCCCCAAAATTCATCAATATTTGCGAATCGAAATGACTGGTTCCATTTCGCATAAATTTTCTGACCTTTTACATAGTTGTAATTAAAGGCCACATCCCCAGCATTTGCCCCATAAGTTTGGCTTCCGGTAACTGGTGATGGGGAGGTAATTTCAGAGTTATTGGCGCTGGCCATCTGCACTTGCCTTCTGTAGCCTCCACTTAATTCAACATCCTTGATTAGCGGGATTCTGCTAATGATGTATACGGATTGATTGATTAAATTTGCAGACTGCACGTTGCTCAATTGATTGTTGTAATAACCAGCACCTTGGTTCGCAATAATTGCTTGCTGCGCAAGGCTTCCATATGCATTGGAAGCCCCTTGATTAGCTTTATTAAAATCATAGCCAACAACCGTTGTCCCAAAGCTTCCAAGATTTGCTTTGAGTTTTGGATTAAAGGTCAGATCCCAGCTTTGAATATTTGTGCTGGTAGGTCCTCCGGGGTAGGTGGATCCCCAAAAATTAATAAGTGAATCCTGTGAGTTGTAGTATGGGGCGTTATAGCCTATGGATCTATTTCCATAGGATGCATCAACTTCAAAAATATAGTTTTCACTAAGACCTTTAATCGCCCCAGCTCGTATGCCCGAGTTCACTCCAGTGTTACTAGAGCCAATATTATTAAATTTGGCTGCTTGAGGATTTCCTTGTCCAACTTGTCCGACTACACCCCCTGGCAATTGTTGGTTGGTATAGCTGTAATATGCATCAGCATACACATTGTCAATTCCACCTAAAGCTTGAGAAACTTTTGCATCAAATGCATAGGCATTGGCAGCTGAGTTTGCTCTCCACCCCTGACTATTAGAGCTATTAGCCGTTAATTGCAGAGTAGTGTTTTCAACTTTGTTGCGCAGAATTGCATTGCCAATATATGTTCCAAAACTACCAGCAGTAATGCTTGCTTGATTGAGGTTGGTTTTGCCACCATTGGTAATGATGTTGATTACCCCACCAACTGCGCCGTTGCCATACTGGACGCTTGCGCCACCTTGAACAATTTCAATGCGTTCAATTGAATCAATGGGAATGGATTCCCAGGCAACCCCCAAAGAGTCTATGGGGTTCAATCTTTGGCCATCAACCAAGATGAGCGTATTGCTATTTGCAGTTGCTCCAAATCCCCCCATATCTACAGTGGCATCTAAATTGAGTTGCCCGCCATTAGTACTTCTTACGTTAAGCCCACCAATTTGTGAGAGCACATCAGGAATATTGTTGGACGTGGAATTTGCTATCTCATCACGCGTGATGACTTTGACATTTGCTGGAACCTCATTGAGATTCTCTTCAAAGCGTGAGCCAGAAACTATCACTGTCGATTGAGAGTTTTGGGCTACTGCTCCAAATGATATTGCTGCGCCGCAAAATAGGGCGACTAGCATTTTGCTACTGAACTGCTGTTTCATGATGAACCTTCTGCCTTCGAATCACCTAGCTAACTTCCCCGTAAGCTGGGTCGAACAGAATTCCACTTTTTGAGAGCTCAGGCGTCAATTGGGCATCTTGCCTTTTTGGCAGGGGATGCTTCATCGGCGCGCGAAGATCCCCGTCCGCAAAATTCCACCTGTCTTGGCCGGTATCCGGGCTAGTAAATCTCAGAATCTGGCCTTCCCATGCAATTGACGCGCACAGTGGCTTACTCAGACTCCTGACACCCTCACATTAAAGTTAGGGTGTATTTACTTACCGTTGCGGGGGCAGCACACGTTTAGTGTTTCCCGTTTAACTTTATTGCACTGCAATAAAGCACCACGACTCCTCAATTCTATCTCAGGCCGGCTCCAGCTCCGTTTAAAGGCCCAAAAAAGCCTACAATATAGGCTCTAGGATTAAGGATTCATGACAGCATTAGATAAGCACCCCGAAAAAAACCTGATTCGTCTGCAGCTGAGCCAAAACTCGGTATTAAAAAGCTTGGATTCTGAGGCAATGGCTGATTTAGAGCGCCATTTAGTGATCTCAGACCTTAAAAAATCAGAAATTCTGCTTCATCAAGGCGATCACCAGATGGAGCAGTACTTTGTGCTGGATGGAATCTTGAAGCGCATCGTTTCTAGTGCTGACGCAAAAGAGATGATTTTGCGTTTTGCCATCGAAAAAGATATCGAAACGAGTTATGCGGCTTGGCGCCTCAAGACGGCCGCCCCATATAGCATCGCCTCAGTGACAAAGGCTCGCGTTGCCCGTATGCCCCTCAAGAAGTGGGCTGAATTTTTGGATGCCCATAAGCCACTTAAAGAAAGCTTTGAATTTGAAGTCATGCGCTTGATGAGCGAGATCATGGCTCATACGATTACCCTCCATATGCTGGATGCGCCAGGTCGTGTAGAGCGTTTTTTACGTAAATATGAGGATTTGTTTGAGTTGCTCCCTAAAAAAGAGCTGGCTGCCTACCTCAACCTCTCTCCAGAGACTTTAAGTCGCCTAAAAACAAAGCACAAAGAGCTCTTTGTCTAATTAGAAACCCGAGTTGTTTCTAGACTTTAGGGGAAATTGACCGAAGTCAATGATGAACCCCAGCCCCAAGCCTAAGATGCATCTCAGCCGTAACGGGTATGCTACTAGTTACCCGTGGCACCACTAATAACTTAATTGGAGACAGTTAGCGAAAGCTGAATTGCACTGAGCGCACTATAAGTTCGGGCGGTGTAATTAACTATAAATTTCTATGACAACAGATAATCAAAATACCCAAGTCACTGATGGCTTTCATCTCGTCATTGATGCTTTAAAAGCAAATGATCTAGATACTATTTTTGGTCTCGTTGGTATTCCAATTACCGACTTGTGCCGTCTTGCTCAAGCTGAAGGCCTTCGCTTCATTGGGTTCCGTCATGAACAACATGCTGGTAATGCCGCAGCAATTGCTGGCTATATGACTCAAAAGCCTGGTATTTGTATGACTGTTTCAGCACCTGGTTTCTTGAATGGTTTAACAGCGTTGGCAAATGCCACTGTCAATTGCTTCCCAATGATTTTGATTTCTGGTTCAAGTGAGCGTGAAATCGTTGACTTGCAACAAGGCGATTATGAAGAGATGGATCAGCTCAATGCAGCTAAGCCATATTGCAAAGCCGCCTATCGTATTAATCATATTGAAGATATCGGCGTTGGTTTTGCGCGTGCTATTCGTGCAGCCGTTTCTGGTCGTCCAGGCGGTGTGTATTTGGATTTGCCTGCGCAGCTGCTTGCCCAAACAATGCCAGTTGAAGAAGCTAAGAAATCAATCTTCAAAGTAATCGATCCAGTTCCACGTCAAATCCCTGCGGCTGATGCGGTAGAGCGTGCTTTGAATGTCTTGAAGGGTGCTAAGCGTCCATTGATTTTGTTGGGTAAGGGCGCTGCTTATGCTCAAGCCGATGCCGATATTCGTGCATTGATTGAGAAGTCAGGCATTCCATACTTACCAATGTCTATGGCTAAAGGTTTGTTGCCAGACAATCACCCACAATCCGCTTCCGCAGCGCGTTCATTTGTATTGGCTGAGGCTGATGCGGTGATGCTAGTTGGAGCTCGCTTGAACTGGTTGCTAGCACACGGTAAAGGTAAAACATGGGGCAAAGATCCTAAGAAATTTATCCAAATCGATATTCAAGCAAATGAAGTTGATAGCAACGTACAAATTGATGCGCCATTGATTGGTGATATTGGTTCCGTTGTTGGTGAGCTCTTAAAAGGTATCGCCTCAGTTCCAAAGCCTTCTGCTGAGTGGATCAGTGCGATCAACGAGAAAAAAGACAAGAACTTGGCGAAGATGGCCGAAACACTTGCCAAAGAAGCGTCTCCGATGAACTTCCATGGTGCCTTGCGCGCTATTCGTGATGTGATCAAGAAGAATCCCGATGTGAATTTGGTAAACGAAGGTGCAAACACACTCGACTATTGCCGTGCAATTGTGGATATGTACAAGCCACGCAAACGCTTTGACTCAGGTACCTGGGGGATTATGGGTATCGGTATGGGTTACGCCATTGGTGCTGCCGTAACTAGCGGCCTACCAACGGTTGCGGTTGAGGGCGATAGCGCATTTGGTTTTAGCGGTATGGAGTTGGAAACAATTTGTCGCTACAACTTGCCAATTACAACTGTCGTATTTAATAACAATGGTGTTTACCGCGGTACTGACGTGAATCCAACTGGTGGTGCAGATGTTGCTCCAACAGTATTCGTGAAAAATGCCCGTTACGACAAGATGATTGAGGCATTTGGTGGTGTTGGTTACTACGTAACTACCCCAGCTGAATTAGAAGCTGCTTTGACTAAGGCAATTGCCGAGGGCAAGCCAGCCTTAATTAATGCGGTAATTGACGAGACAGCCGGTACAGAGAGTGGACGTTTGACTAACTTGAATCCATCAACTGCAGCTGGTAAGAAGTAATACGTAAGTAATAAAGACGTAATTTTTTAAGAATACATTTAGCAACAAATAAGAAATACTTTAAGGAGAATCAAACATGACTAAACCATTAGACGGCATTCGTATTATCGACTTCACACACGTACAGGCAGGGCCTGCATGTACTCAACTGCTCGGCTTTTATGGCGCAGATGTGATTAAAGTTGAGCGCCCAGGTTCTGGCGACGTAACTCGCAGCCAATTGCGCGATATCCCAGGTGCGGATGCTTTGTACTTCACTATGCTGAACGGTAACAAGCGTTCTTTGACATTGGATACGAAGACTCAAGAAGGTAAAGAAGTTTTAGAGAAGATGATCAAGACCTCCGATGTGATGGTTGAGAACTTTGGCCCAGGCGCTTTGGATCGTATGGGCTTCTCTTGGAAGCGTATTCAAGAGTTGAACCCAAAGATGATTCTTGCTTCTGTTAAAGGCTTTAGCGATGGTCACTCATACGAAGACTTAAAAGTGTATGAGAACGTTGCTCAGTGTGCTGGTGGCGCTGCTTCTACAACTGGTTTCTGGGATGGTCCTCCAACCGTTTCTGCCGCTGCTTTGGGCGATAGCAACACGGGTATGCATTTGGCGATTGGTATTTTGACTGCATTGATGCAGCGTCAAAAAACTGGCAAAGGTCAAAAAGTATCTTGCTCAATGCAAGATGCCGTATTGAACTTGTGCCGCGTGAAGTTGCGTGATCAACAGCGTTTGGACAAAATTGGTTACCTCGAAGAGTACCCACAGTATCCACATGGCACATTCACTGATGTGGTTCCACGTGGCGGTAATGCTGGTGGTGGCGGTCAGCCAGGCTGGGTATTGAAGTGTAAGGGCTGGGAAACAGATCCAAACGCCTATATCTACTTCACAATTCAAGGTCATGCTTGGGAGCCAATTACTAAAGCTTTGGGCAAACCAGAGTGGGCAACTGACCCAGCGTATATGACTGCTGAAGCACGTCAAGACAAGATTTTTGATATCTTTGCAACAATTGAAGATTGGCTCAAAGATAAGACTAAGTACGAAGCTGTTGATATCCTCCGTAAGTTTGATATTCCTTGCGCACCAGTTCTCTCAATGAAAGAGTTGGCTGCATCACCTGATTTGCGTAAGAGTGGCTCTATTGTCGAGGTTGATCACAAGGTACGTGGTAAGTACTTGACTATCGGTAGCCCAATCAAGTTCTCTGATTTAGAGGTTGAGGTAAAGCCATCACCAGTATTGGGTGAGCATACTGATGAAGTATTGACTGATCTTGGCTATAGCGCTGATGACATCGCTAAATTACATGCAGCAAAAGCGGTTTAATAACAATAAGCAGTATTTGTTTTAGTTTTGAAGGCGCTCCTGGTGGGCGCCTTTTTTATTCTTACCATCTGATAAAAAAATCATTAGACTAACAATATGAAAACAACTGTAGATTTGATTCAATTGCTCGACTGTATTGGTGATGCGGTGATTGTTGCTGATGCCCATGAAAAAATTGTTCTTTGGAATGCGGCGGCTACCAGAATATTTGGCTATTCTGAAGAGGAGGCGCTTGGCAATACTTTGGATTTGATTGTTCCCGAGCGTCAGCGCCAAAGACATAACGAGGGCTACAGTAAATCCATGGAGACTGGAACTACTCGCTATGGCACTTCATTATTAAAAGTCCCAGCAAAGCATAAAGATGGTCGTACCTTATCAATTGCATTTACTGTGGGCATGTTGTTTGATGAAAAACACCAGGCTAATGGGGTGGCTGCAGTGATTCGAGATGAGACTGAGCGTTTTGCCGAAGAAAGAGCGCTTAAAAAGCGACTTTCTGATCTTGAAAACCCTTAAATTACTGACCGTGTAGCCTATCGAGGGCATTAAATGCGAACATGCCCAAAAAGTAGGCATTCAATGTTGCACCGCAATCCGTCGCTGGTAAAATTGGATCAATTCAAAATTTCAATCTTATTAGGACTTTAATCATGGCAAAAGCATTAGAAGGAGTCAAAGTTCTTGACTTCACGCACGTTCAATCAGGCCCAACATGTACTCAGCTACTCGCTTGGTTCGGTGCCGATGTAATTAAAGTTGAAAAATCGGGTGAGGGTGATGCCACTCGTGGTCAATTGCGCGACATCCCTGATGCGGATAGTTTGTATTTCACAATGTTGAACCATAACAAGCGTTCAATTACGGTGAATACCAAAACCCCAAAAGGCAAAGAAATTCTTGAGCGCTTGATTAAAGAGTGCGATGTTCTTGTTGAGAACTTTGCGCCAGGAGCGCTAGATCGAATGGGTTTTTCTTGGGAGCGTATTCAAGAACTCAACCCGATGATGATCATGGCCTCAGTAAAGGGTTTTGGTCCTGGTCCTTACGAGGACTGCAAGGTTTATGAAAACGTAGCGCAATGTGCTGGTGGTTCAGCGTCCACTACCGGTTTTGATGATGGTCCTCCTATGGTGACTGGCGCTCAAATTGGTGATAGTGGTACTGGCCTGCATTTAGCTTTGGGAATCGTCACAGCGCTGTATCAGCGCACGCATTCTGGCCGCGGTCAAAAAGTATTAGCGGCGATGCAAGATGCCGTATTGAATTTATGTCGTGTGAAGTTACGCGATCAGCAGCGCTTAGAGCGCGTTGGTCTCATGCAAGAGTACCCACAGTTTCCGAATGGTGAGTTTGGCGACTCTGTGCCCCGTGCTGGTAATGCCTCTGGTGGTGGTCAACCTGGTTGGATTGTGAAATGTAAAGGCTGGGAAACGGATCCAAACTCCTATATGTATGTCATCGTACAAGCGCCAGTTTGGGAGGCGATTTGTAAAGTGATTGGCCGTGAAGATTGGATTACGGATGTGCGTTTCGCATCACCAATGGCTCGCTTGCCACACCTAATGGAAATTTTTGGTGAAATTGAAAAGTGGACTATGACCAAGACGAAGTTTGAGGTTATGGATATTTTGAATAAATACGATATTCCATGCGGCCCGATTTTGTCGATGAAAGAAATCGCAGAAGAGCCAGCGTTGCGCGCTACTGGAACAGTTGTTGAAGTAGATCATCCAATTCGAGGCAAGTACCTCACAGTGGGCAATCCAATCAAGATGTCCGATAGCCCAACTGACGTAACGCGCTCACCATTGCTAGGTGAGCACACTGATGAGATTCTTAGCGAACTGGGCTACTCAACTGATGAGTTAATTGCACTTCGTCACGATAAGGTAATTTAAGATGCGTATCGCTTTGATCGGGAGTGCGGATTTTGGCAAGGCAGCTTTAGAGGCTTTTTTAGATCGGGGCGATGAAGTAGTGGCGGTGTTTTGTCCGCCAGACAATCCTAAATCCAGCAAGCCTGAAGTGCTGAAAGAAGCGGCTATTGCAAGAGGCTTAACGCCCTTGCAATTTGCCTCTCTCAAAGGCCCTGAAGCAGCGCAGGCGATGATTGATAGCAAGGCTGATATTTGTGTCATGGCCTATGTGATTCAGTTTGTACCTCAAGAGCTATGCAAGATACCAAATCATGGCACGATTCAGTATCACCCATCCCTGCTGCCTAAGTATCGCGGCCCAAGTGCCATTAACTGGGCAATCGCATTAGGCGAGGAGAAAACAGGTCTCACGATTTTTCGCCCATCAGATGGTCTAGATGAAGGCGAAATCATTTTGCAAAAAGAAGTGGTGATTGCTCCTGACGATACTTTGGGCAAGGTCTACTTTGATTACTTATTTCCGCTAGGCGTAAAGGCGCTGCTTGAGGCCGCTGATCTAGTGGTAGCCAATCAACACCATGAGTTGGTGCAAGATGAATCAAAGGCAAATTACGAGGGCTGGTTTGATGCGAATGCCGCTCAAATCCATTGGGCAACTCATATTTCGCAAATCTACAATCTGATTCGTGCCTGCAATCCTGCGCCCGGTGCTTGGACCAAGTTTGGCGAGCAAAAAGTGCAGATCTACGATTGCCATAAACATGTGGCAGCTACCTTCAGCTCTGTAAACGGCAAGCCTGGAGAAATCACCCAAATTACCCTGGACTCTCTCTTTGTTGCCTGCCATGGTGGACAGATAGAAATCTTAAAGGCAAAGGGCGCCGCTGGAAAAGTAACGGGCGCTGAATTGGCCAAGGAATTGAATTTAGAAGTAGGTCAATTCTTTACGCTTTAGATCTGTTGCTTTTGAATTGCCGCTGTTGGTCATCAAAAAATATTGGAGTTATCCAGACTATGGACAAATTTACTCGCTTAACAGTTTTAGCGCTTAGTACGGTCCTGAGCATTCTTCCGTCTGTTGTTTATGCTGACCCACCTGTGGCGGCCTTTTATGAGTCCGTTGCTAAGTTGAGCGCTAATGGCAAGCTCGGTCAAATAGTTAAGCAAGAGAAAATCAAGACATCGGTCAAGGGTGCGCAAGCTTGGAAGATCGCCTATATCTCCTCCGATGTTGTGGGGCGAAAAACGATTTCTACTGGCTTGATCGTAGCCCCCATTGGCCAGGCGCCAAAGGAAGGTAGACCAATTTTGGCGTGGGCGCATGGCACCACTGGATCGGCACAAAACTGTGGCCCTTCTCAAATCATTAATCCAGCCTCCCCGTTGAATGAGTACTTTCTCATGGACGGAAATTCATGGACAGATTACGGCATTCCAAACTTAGAAGAATTTATTAAAGAAGGTTATGTTGTTGTTGCCACTGACTATCAAGGTCAAGGTGGTGGAGGCAGACATCAGTACGCAATTGCAGGGACCAACGGTAGAGATGCCATTAACTCTGCACGAGCAGCTAGCTCTATGAAAGGGGTTGGCGCCGGCAAAAAGACCATTATTTATGGTTGGTCACAGGGTGGTGGCGCAACGATTGCCGCTGCAAGTCTGCTCGACTATCAAGCGCAGCAAGGTACTGCAGCGGATAACCTTCAGTATCTTGGATTTGTTGGCTTGGCACCGGATGACGTAGCGGCCGTTCTTCCAAGGCCACCAGCTGATGAGGTGGCTACCATTAAGATCATGAATGATTTAACTCAGGCCAACGTCCCAAATGTATTTTTGTTTGCTCATTATGTAATGGCTCTTTGGGGTGCTGAGGCAGCATATCCTAACCTCAAGATATCAGATATTTTGACTGAAGAAGGAGCCAAGGTGGTTGATCGTTTAGCCAGTAATAAATGCGTCCATGTGATGGCTGATTCCTTCAGCTATGCTTATGGCGATCAATACAAATCCTTGATTAAGCCGCAACCTAGCAATTCCCTGGCATGGCTCAATGCATTTATTGATAGCAGCGTACAACCAGTGAAGCCGGTAGCGCCAGTGGTCATTTACTGGGGTACAAAAGATACCGCTGTTCCTCCGGTCATGCATGAGCTTTATCAAAAGCAAATGTGCGCCATGGGTGCGAATGTCGGAAGAATTCAGTTACCAGGCGAGCAAACTCACTTTACGACTCCCGGCGTTTCGGCGCCCATGTATCTGAATTGGGTGAAAGACCGTATTGCCGGAAAACCTTTAGCAAATGGATGCCCAGCAAGCTAACCTGAAGTTCACCCCAAAATAATGGGGTATTAATAAAGAGAAAGCCACCTTCGGGTGGCTTTCTTTATCTGGTAGCGTCTATTTTTGGTTGATCGTTTAGGGGTTTTAGAAAAACCAAATTATTTGTGTAGTGATTAAATCTCCAGGTTATCAATCAAGCGCGTTTTACCAAGCTTAGCAGCCGTCAAAATGACTAATGGTTCGCCAGCTTGTAGGCTTTCGTTAGAGGCTGGAGCCAAATCAATCTGTTGGCGAATAGCAATGTAATCAGGTTGCCATCCGCGACCAGCTAGAAGATCTACTGCTATTTTTTCAATCTCAATCAGTGAGTGGGTATTTCGCTCATTCAATTCAAGCACGCGTGCACGAACTTCTTTTAAAGCTTTTTGTAGTTCAGGCGCTTCTGCACGTTCTTCAACAGAGAGATAGCCGTTGCGAGAGGATAGGGCGAGGCCGTCTTCAGCGCGAACTGTTTCCCCTGGGATGATTTCTACAGGTAGCGCAAATTGTTTTGCCATCTGACGAATAATCATCAGCTGTTGGTAATCTTTTTTTCCAAATACGGCTACCTTGGGTTGCACGCAAGAGAGTAGCTTGAGCACTACGGTGCAAACACCTTTAAAGAAGCCGGGGCGGAATTCACCTTCAAGGATATCGCCAAGTTGTTGCGGTGGATCTACCCGGTATTCCTGAGGCTGTGGATAGAGGTCGCGCTCGGTTGGTGCAAAGAGGATATATACCCCCTCTTTTTCTAGCTTATCAATATCTGCCTGCATGGTGCGGGGGTAGCTATCAAAATCCTCGTTTGGCCCAAATTGCAAGCGGTTAACAAAGATACTGGCTACTACTGGATCGCCATGCTGTCTAGCAAGGCGCATTAGCGATAGGTGACCTTCGTGGAGGTTGCCCATGGTTGGCACAAAGGAGGCGCGATTTTGTCCACGTAAGTGGTCACGTAATTCTTGGATGTCGCTAATAATTTTCATGCAACAGGGGTATAGGCTAGACGCACGTAAATTGGCGCATACGGCTCAGCTTGTGTAATTTCAACTAAAGCTTCACGGGATAGTTCTAGCATCGCAATGAAATTCACAATCACTACTGGAATACCTTTACCAGATTTGATAGCGTCTTCGAATAACTCACCGAATTCTACGAAGCGGGTATTTTGTAAACGACGCAAGATGCGTGTCATGAAGTCGCGAACGGATAGCTCTTCACGTGTAATGGTGTGATGTTGATTCAATTTTGCGCGATGCAGTACATCACGCCAAGCCATTTGCAGGTCATCTTGGTTGACATCAGGCCAAGTCACTGCAACTGTAGTGTCAACGTAACCATGAGCGATTTGGAAATCACGCCCTTGTTGTGGGATTTGATCGAGCTCTTGCGCAGCTAATTTCATGCGCTCGTATTCTAAGAGGCGACGAACTAGTTCCGCACGTGGATCTTCAACCTCTTCATCGCTATCAGCCTTCTTCATTGGCAATAGCATGCGAGATTTAATTTCAATCAACATGGCCGCCATCAACAGATACTCGGCAGCAAGTTCTAGATTGTGGTGGCGGATTTGATCGATGTAGCTAAGGTACTGCAAGGTTACCTGCGCCATCGGAATATCAAGAACATTGAAATTCTGTTTGCGAATCAGGTACAGCAAAAGATCGAGGGGGCCTTCAAATGCCTCTAGAAAAACTTCTAGCGCATCAGGTGGAATGTATAGATCTGTTGGAAGCTTAAATAATGGCTCACCATACAGCTTTGCGAAGGCTGAGGACATGCCATCGGTAACCGATGGAGTGCTATCTAGCAACTCGGATTGAGCGCCTGGCTCAGCTCCCAACTCAGTCATTCGAATAAACGTAAGCGCGTTGCTTTAATTTAGCCGCTTGAGCACGACGTTGATCTTCGGTAGTTAAAGGCTCTTTATCCCAAAGGAGCGCGCGACCAGCTTGCTGGCCTGCTTCGAGATGCGGTTTCTCGGATTTGAGTTCATTTAAGAACTGGGTGAATTCGGATGTATATCTGGCCATCATATTTCCTAAAATTCTTAATTAATTCAATAGCTTGCAAAAATTACTACGTAGCAAATTACTGCCTAGCCCATCATTATTAACGATTTTTCCTACAAGCCTGACGACTTTTTGGCTAATTCCTGGAAATTTAGCTTTTTAGGGCCTTTTTTAGAGGTTTGCAGCCAATAAAGCTTCAATTTGAGGTGCTTCAACGCGGGCCATGAGGTGTTTATAGGCTTTGATTGGGTTTTTGCTAGAGAGAGGCGCTTTAACGTCATTCCAGGTCATGGCTGGAATCGAAAGGAAATCCTCAACACCAGCAGTGACTTGTGGCAAAACTGGCTTGAGATAAAGACTTAATAAGCGGAATGCCTCTAAGGTAACGCTGCAAACACGCTGCAGATCTGCTTCGCGCTCAGGGTCTTTAGCGATTTCCCAGGGCTTGTTTTCATCTACGAAGCCGTTGACCTTGTCAGCCAGCTCCATGATGGTGCGCAATGCTTTGGCATATTCACGAGCTTCATAAAGTGCTGCAATTTTCTCACTTGCGGATGCTATTTCAGTGAGCAGGGGATTATTCAAGGCTTCATCAGAAACTACTCCGTCAAAACGCTTTACCAAAAAGCCGGCACTGCGACTGGCGATGTTGATGTATTTACCCAAAAGATCACTGTTTACTCTGGCAACAAAGTCTTGAAGATTTAAATCTAAATCTTCCATGCTGTCATTCAACTTAGTCGCAAAGTAATAGCGGAACCATTCGGGGTTAAATCCAGATGTAATGACGCTATGCGCAGAAATTAAAGTGCCGCGTGACTTACTCATCTTCTCGCCATCAACGGTAAGAAAGCCATGAGCAAATACATTAGTTGGTGTGCGATAGCCGGCAAAATGCAAGGTTGCTGGCCAGAAGAGTGTGTGGAAATACAAAATATCTTTACCGATGAAATGGTATTGCTCGGTAGCGGTATCGGGCCTGACCCATTCCTCAAAGTTCAAGCCTTTGCTCTGGCAGTAGTTGAGGAAGCTGGCGTAGTAGCCAATCGGTGCATCAAGCCACACATAGAAATACTTGCCAGGCGCATCGGGGATTTCAAAGCCAAAGTAGGGGGCATCGCGGGAGATATCCCAGTCACCCAGCTTGCTATCTCCAGGCTGACCAACCCATTCCTTCATCTTGTTGCGGGCTTCAGGCTGAAGTGGTGTTTTGACTTGAGTCCACTCGCGCAAGAAAGTTTCGCAACGAGGGTCGGATAACTTAAAGAAGTAATGATCGGACACTTTTTTAATGGGTGTTGCGCCACTGACAACCGAGAATGGGTTCTTTAAATCAGTTGGGGAGTACGTTGCCCCACACTTTTCGCAAGAGTCGCCATACTGATCTTTAGCGCCACACTTAGGACATTCGCCTTTAATAAAACGATCTGGCAGGAACATCTCTTTAACTGGATCGTATGCTTGTTCGATCGCACGCATTTCAATCAAGCCTGCATCACGCAGCTTGAGATAGATGCTTTGAGATAGTGTTTCGTTCTCAGGACTATCGGTGGTGTAGTAGTTATCGAAAGAAATTAAAAAGTCATCAAAGTCACGTTTGTGCTCTTTCCAGACATTGGCGATTAATTCTTTAGGGGTGAGACCCTCTTTTTCAGCGCGCAACATGATTGGAGTGCCGTGCGTGTCATCGGCGCCAACATAGTGCACTTCGTGACCACGCATTCTCTGGAAGCGAACCCAAATGTCCGTCTGGACATATTCCACCAAATGCCCAATATGAATCTGGCCATTGGCATAGGGTAAGGCGGAGGTAATTAGCAGGCGACGTTTGGGGCTACTCATGAAAAGCGGACTTAAATAGAAAAAGTTTCAACAAATGGCAATACAGGATTATGGGGCTTAGGGCCTCACTTCAGCGCCAATTTTAGTCTGCGGTTAAAGTTAGTACCGAATTGAACCTATTTAAGAGGCGTTTTATGGCTTTGCCCCACAATATTCAGATGTCTAATGCTTCCGTGCCGTTGGTGCACGAGGTGCAGATCATGGATGAGGCAGGGCGCATTAAAACTACCCATATTCCTGGAGAGCGCCCCTTAACCATTTATTTGGATAAGCGAGAAGTCGTCACCTTGATGACCTTGGGGAGTGCCCCTGAGGCCCTAGTTCTAGGTTACTTACGCAATCAGCGCCTAGTAGAGTCACCAGACGATATTGCGAGTATTCAAGTGGATTGGGAGACCGATTCCGCTGCCGTGAAAACCCATCGCAGTACCGTAGATATCGACGCCCTTACCAGTAAGCGCGTAGTGACTACGGGCTGTGGGCAGGGCACGATGTTTGGTGGCTTGATTGAAGAAATGTCGGAGATTAGGCTGCCAGATGGTCCAGAGTTAACTCAAGAAGCGATTGTTGCCCTCATCGATAGCATTCGGATGCACGACACCATTTATAAGAAATCCGGCTCTGTTCATGCTTGTGCCGTGTTTGAACGGGATGGTAATGACAATGTCCGTCTCTTGCACTTTATTGAGGACGTTGGCAGGCATAACGCTGTGGACTCGATTTCGGGCCTGATGTGGCTGGCTGACAAGCCAGGCCAAGATCTGATCTTCTTTACTACTGGACGTCTCACCTCCGAAATGGTCATTAAGGGCGCTCAGATGGGCATCCCTTTCTTATTGACTCGCTCTGGTGTGACCTTAATGGGCTTGGAGCTCGCCCGCAAGACTAATCTCACACTGCTATCCCGGTGCTCAGGTAAGCATTTTGAGATCTACAACGCCCCTGAGAGGGTGATTTTTAGTTCGACTCCAGTTTCCCAGTAAATTGCTGGGCGTAGGTCTGGCGATGGTTTTACAATTCGGCCATGACTATTAAATCTGACCACTGGATCCGCCGCATGGGCGAACAAGGCATGATCAGCCCGTTTGAACCTGGGCAGGTCCGCCAGGACGCCGCCGGACACAAAATTGTGAGCTATGGCACTTCAAGCTATGGCTATGACATTCGCTGTGCTGATGAGTTCAAGATTTTCACGAACATCAATAGCACCATCGTAGATCCTAAGAATTTTGATGAACAATCGTTTGTTGATTTCAAGGGTCCAGTCTGCATCATTCCACCAAACTCTTTCGCTCTAGCAAGAACCGTTGAGTACTTCAAGATTCCACGTAGTGTATTAACAGTCTGCGTTGGTAAGAGTACTTACGCGCGCTGCGGAATTATTGTGAACGTGACTCCATTCGAGCCTGAGTGGGAAGGTTACGTCACACTGGAGTTTTCTAATACGACGCCATTACCTGCAAAAATTTATGCAGGTGAAGGATGTGCACAAGTACTGTTCTTTGAAAGCGATGAAGTGTGTGGCACATCGTACAAAGATCGTGGCGGTAAGTATCAAGGCCAAGTCGGCGTAACTCTGCCGAAGACTTAATCTGTTTAATCGCCATATTGGCGAACTTAAAGGGTACTCATGAAATTTCGTTTTCCAATCATCATTATTGATGAGGACTTTCGCTCTGAAAATATTTCAGGTTCGGGTATTCGCGACTTAGCAGAAGCGATTGAAAACGAGGGCATGGAAGTGATTGGCCTGACTAGCTATGGCGACCTCACATCCTTTGCCCAGCAGGCTTCTCGTGCCTCCACCTTTATTGTTTCCATTGATGACGAAGAATTTGTTTCTGATTCTGAGGACCACGATTTACCTGCATTAAATAACTTACGCGCCTTTATTACTGAAGTGCGTAAGCGTAATGAAGATATCCCCATCTTCCTGTATGGCGAAACCCGTACCTCACGTCATATGCCGAACGACATCTTGCGTGAATTGCATGGCTTCATTCATATGAATGAAGATACGCCAGAGTTTGTTGCGCGACATATTATTCGTGAGGCAAAGGTCTACCTAGATTCATTGGCTCCCCCATTCTTCCGCGCGCTGACCAACTACGCCTCTGAAGGCTCTTACTCTTGGCATTGCCCTGGCCACTCTGGTGGTGTGGCTTTCTTAAAGAGTCCAGTAGGTCGTATGTTTCATCAATTCTTTGGTGAGAACATGCTCCGCGCTGACGTCTGCAATGCGGTAGAAGAGTTGGGTCAGTTGTTAGACCACACGGGGCCAGTATTGCAAAGTGAGCGTAATGCTGCGCGCATCTTTAATGCGGATCATTTGTTCTTTGTCACAAACGGTACCTCCACATCAAACAAAATTGTTTGGCACTCTACTGTTGCCCCTGGTGATGTAGTTTTGGTAGATCGAAATTGCCATAAGTCAGTGATTCATTCGATCACGATGATGGGCGCGATTCCAATCTTCTTGATGCCAACCCGTAATCATTTGGGCATTATTGGCCCAATTCCAAAAGAAGAGTTTGAATGGAAAAACATCAAGAAGAAAATTGATGCTAATCCATTTATTAAAGACAAGAACGTAGTGCCACGTGTCATGACGCTCACACAAAGTACTTATGACGGAATTATCTATAACGTCGAGATGATTAAAGAAATGCTCGATGGCAAAGTAGATTCATTGCATTTTGATGAAGCTTGGTTGCCGCATGCTGCATTCCATCCCTTCTACAAAGACATGCATGCGATTGGTTCCGATCGTAAGCGTACCAAGAAGAGCTTAATGTTCGCTACCCAGTCAACTCATAAGTTATTGGCCGGTCTCTCACAAGCTTCGCAGGTATTGGTGCAGGATGCAGAAGAGTGCAAGCTTGACCGTGATTGCTTTAATGAAGCCTATTTAATGCATACCTCCACTAGTCCGCAGTACGCCATCATCGCTTCTTGCGATGTGTCTGCTGCCATGATGGAGTCTCCTGGCGGTACTACGCTGGTTGAGGAATCGATTGCGGAGGCGATGGACTTCCGTCGCGCGATGCGTGAAGTGGATGATAAGTTTGGCGCTGACTGGTGGTTTAAGGTTTGGGGTCCAGATCACTTAACCGAAGATGGCATTGGTGAGCGTTCGGATTGGATTCTCGAACCCAATGCTAACTGGCATGACTTTGGAAAAGTGGCCAAAGATTTTAATATGCTGGATCCAATTAAGGCGACGGTAGTAACGCCTGGACTGGATATCGAAGGCAACTTCGGCTCTATGGGGATTCCAGCAAGTATTGTGACTAAGTACTTGGCTGAGCACGGCGTGATCGTAGAGAAGTGTGGTCTTTACTCCTTCTTCATCATGTTTACGATTGGTATCACCAAAGGTCGTTGGAATACCTTGGTAACTGAGTTGCAGCAGTTCAAGGATCATTTTGATAAGAACGCCCCGCTCTGGAAAGTATTGCCAGAGTTTGTAGCTAAGCACCCCCGCTATGAGCGCGTTGGCCTCAAAGATATTTGCCAGCAGATTCATGAGTTCTATAAGAGCCGTAATGTGGCGCGTATGACTACGGAGATGTATACCTCGGATATGGTTCCAGCGATGATGCCTTCTGAAGCTTGGGCCAAGATGGCGCATAAAAAAGTGGATCGCGTTCCTTTGGATCAACTCGAAGATCGGATTACGGCAATGCTAGTAACACCGTATCCTCCAGGTATTCCATTGTTGATCCCGGGTGAGCGCTTTAATAAACGCATCATTGACTATCTCTACTTTGCGCGTGACTTCAATGAGCAATTCCCAGGTTTTGAAACCGACATCCATGGCTTGGTGAAAGCGGATGTTGGTGGGCGTAGCGAATACTATGTTGATTGCGTGAGGCAAGAGCCAGATATCACTTTGTGATTTATGATTGCTTCATAAAAAACCACCTGCGGGTGGTTTTTTATTTGATTGACTTATCTAGTTGAAAGACCACTGGTGCATCTTCATCTAACTTGCTTGGTGGTGCATTCGGTTTAGCCTCATCGCCCCCAGTGAAATTAAAGTCTTGGCTCTGAATGACTGCTGCAGGCTTATCGAGAAGGGCGGTTACTAGACTTGGGAATGCGGCTACCACAACAACCATGATGAGTTGCAGCGCAACCCAAGGCAATGCACCCCAATAGATATCGCTACTCTTCACTTCTTTGGGTGCTACGCCACGCAAATAGAAGAGCGCAAATCCAAAGGGTGGGTGCATAAATGAAGTTTGCATATTCACGCACAGCATGACCCCAAACCACACGAGTGCGGCACTAGCTGCGGCTTGTGGATTGCCATTCATAGAGGCAAGCAGTACCGGTGAGAGCAGTTTGACTGCGACAGGTGCAAGCATCGGAACGACGATGAAAGCAATTTCAAAGAAGTCCAAAAAGAATGCCAAGAAGAAAACAAATAGATTCACAACCACCAGGAATCCAATCCATCCTCCAGGAAGATTAGAAAAGAGCTCCTCTACCCAGTGACCGCCATCGACTCCTTGAAAGACAACTGAGAAGCAGGTGGAGCCAATCAGGATGAATACCACCATCGCAGTAATGCGCATGGTGTTTTGATAAGCCTCTTGTATCAATCCCTTGAGATTAGGAATAGTTGCCCTACGAATCCACGCCAATAACAACGCACCCATTGCCCCCATGGCGCCAGATTCAGTTGGGGTTGCAATGCCAGTCATGATGGTTCCCAGTACCAAGAAAATCAGCACTGCTGAAGGGATGATCCCCATGAGACATTGCTTCCAGAGGGGCCACCCTTTGAGGGTGAGCTCATTTTCTGGGGCGGCGGGCAGGTAGTCGGGTCTAAAGCGGGAAAGGAAAAAGGTGTAAAGAGCAAATAGACCAATTTGCAGCAAGGAAGGGCCCCAAGCACCTAGGTACATGCTGCCCACATCAGCGCTACCACTTTGGGTTTTTAACTGGTCAGCCAGCACTATCAGCACTAGAGAAGGTGGCACCAGCTGAGTAATGGTCCCAGAAGCCGCTAAAACGCCCGTAGCGTAGCGCATGTTGTAGCCGTAACGCATCATTACCGGAAGAGAGATCATTGCCATAGCGATCACCTGAGCGGCTACGGTGCCAGTGATCGCTCCCAGAATGAATCCCACAATAATGACTGAGTAACCCAGTCCACCCCGAATACGCCCAAAGAGCTGACCCATAGAATCCAGCATCTCTTCCGCAAGGCCGCAGCGCTCAAGGATGGCGCCCATAAAGGTAAAGAAGGGGATGGCTAGCAATAGGTCGTTAGCGAGAACGCCACCAAAGATGCGTTGAGGGATGGCTTGTAAAAAAGGCATGCCAAAGAAATTCTCGCCAATCGCAATACCAGCGAAGAATAATCCCGCCGCCATCAAAGAAAAGGCTACTGGAAAGCCGATCAACATAAACACGATTAATCCGCCAAACATCAGCGGTGGCATCCATTCAAGTGGAATCATTGCATGGGCTTTTCATAACGGAGATCGGCGGCCGGTAATGTTTCTTTGCCCTTGAGGGCGCCAATACGTTTGATGATTTCTGAAAGACCTTGAAGGCTCAGCATAAAGAAGCCAAAGGGTACAACAAACTTAATAGGGTAGCGTGACAAACCACCTGAATTAAGTGAGTGCTCCGAGATCAACCACGAGGGGTAAAACAGGGTGGCCCAAGATAGCCAAGCAAAAAGAATGCAGGCTGGCATTAAAAAAACAATCAAGCCAAAGAGATCCACATAGAGACGTCCACGATCAGATAGTTGCGAGTAAATTAAATCTACTCGAACATGTTCATTGCGTTTCAGGGTGTAGGAGGCGCCGAGCATGACGGCGGCAGCAAATAGGTACCACTGTAATTCCAGTGGCCAGTTGTTGCTCATATCCAAGCTGTAGCGTAGGAGGGCATTAGCGGCAGACACAACACAAGACAGCAAGATCATGATGCTGGCTATCTTGCCCAGGAATTGATTTAGGCGATCAATTCCTGTAGAGAGCGTTCCCCAAAAGTGCATCCAGTTTAGAGATCTGCGCGACCCCGTTTAATTGCAGCCAGTACTTGCGCTGGAGCAGTACCACCAGTGTGTTGGCGAGAATTTACTGAGCCGTCTACTGTCAACAGAGCGAAGACGTCATCACCCATCAGCTCAGGGCGATTGTCTAAACCACAAGCAAAGCGCAATTCGGGAAGACTTAAATCGGTGAGCATGCAGTTGCGACCAACACAGGCTTTCACGGCGTGGGCTACTGCTTCATGAGCATCACGGAACGCCAAACCTTTTTTAACTAAGTAATCGGCAAGGTCAGTAGCCGTTGCAAAACCTTCTTCAGCAGCAGCCTTCATCACATCGGCTTTAACCTGAATATGTGGAACCATATCAGCGAAGATGCGCAAAGTATCTTGCACGGTATCTACGGCATCAAATAGCGGCTCTTTGTCTTCTTGATTATCTTTGTTGTATGCCAATGGCTGACTCTTCATTAAAGTTAATAAAGAAATTAAGTCACCATATACGCGACCTGTTTTGCCACGAGCCAATTCTGGTACATCGGGATTCTTTTTCTGGGGCATGATGGAGCTGCCCGTACAGAAGCGATCAGGCAGATCAATAAAGCCAAAGCGTGGGCTGAGCCACAGCACAAGCTCTTCAGATAAGCGGGACACGTGCATCATCAAAATGGATGCAAAGGCGCAGAACTCAATTGCGAAGTCGCGATCTGATACTGCATCCAGCGAGTTATTGCAGATGCCATCAAAACCGAGAATCTTGGCAACTTGCTCGCGATCGATTGGGTAAGTTGTTCCAGCTAAGGCGGCTGCGCCGAGCGGTAGACGATTGAAGCGGGCGCGTAAATCAGCTAAGCGGCTAGCATCGCGACTAAACATTTCGTAATAAGCCATCAAGTGATGGCCAAAAGTAATGGGCTGAGCTACTTGTAAGTGAGTGTGACCAGGCATGATCGTGGCAGAGTGAGTTTCTGCAAGATCAAGCAGGGCGATGCGAAGAGTTTTGAGGGTGACTGCGATTTGATCAACGCTGTCTCGCAACCAGAGGCGCAAATCAGTCGCCACTTGGTCATTGCGTGAACGACCGGTGTGCAGACGTTTACCAGCATCACCAACTAATTCAGTCAGACGAGCTTCGATGTTCAGGTGAACATCTTCTAAGGCGAGTTGCCAGTTGAATTCACCAGCCTCGATCTCAGTTTTGATCTGAGTCATGCCCTTTTGAATATCCGCCAAATCTTGTGCGCTAATAATCTTTTGGGTAGCCAGCATTTCAGCGTGAGCTAAGGATCCCGCGATATCTACTAAGGCAAATCGTTGGTCAAAGCCAATGGAGGCGGTATAACGTTGAACTAGTTCGTCAACGGGTTCGTTAAAACGGGCCGACCAAGCTTGGGCTTTGTTGGCGAGGGAATTTTTTGATGAGCTCATAAACGCAGTATATTGGTGTAGGTCTTTGATTATTTTAAATGTTATGTCCCAAACCCCCATTTCTAGCTCTATAAGCTCCGTCTCCGCCACCCCTCAGCGCCTGGTAATCGCCTCCCGTGAGAGCCGGCTTGCCATGTGGCAGGCAGAACATGTCCGGGATTGCCTTAAAAAGCTCTACCCAGCATGCGACGTGCAGATCCTGGGGATGACTACCCGTGGCGACCAAATACTGGATAAAGCCCTCTCTAAGGTCGGTGGCAAGGGTTTATTTGTTAAAGAGCTTGAGACTGCTCTAGAGGATGGTCGGGCTGATTTAGCGGTGCATTCCCTGAAAGATGTCCCCATGGTGATGCCAGAGGGCTTTGATTTGTCTTGTGTGATGGCGCGTGAAGATGCGCATGATGCATTTGTCTCAAATGACTACGCCAGTCTTGAGGATTTACCAAAAGGCGCGGTAGTAGGCACATCTAGCTTGCGACGTGAATCTGTTCTCAGATCCCAGTTCCCACATTTAGAAATTCAGCCCTTGAGGGGAAATTTAGATACCCGCATGGGCAAGCTCGATCGCGGTGAATATCAAGCCATTATTTTGGCTGCCGCTGGTCTCAAGCGACTTGGCTTAGAAAGTCGTATTAGAGCCCTGTTACCAATTGATCCGTACACACCAGCTGCCGGTCAGGGCGCTCTCGGTATCGAAACCCTCAGCAAGCATCCCAATATTAAAGAGTGGCTTGCGCCACTAAATGATTTACCGACCCTCTTTGCGGTTACTGCTGAGCGTATGGTGTCACGTCAATTGGGCGGTTCTTGTGAAGTACCTTTGGCTGCTTACGCTACCTGGGATCAGGATCATATGACAATCCGATCTTTTGTCGCTAGCGTAGATGGCACTGCAAGCTGTCTGGCTAGTGCTAAAGGCTCAGTGAAGAACTTAGAGCAGGCTGAGGCGCTCGGTCTATCAGTTGCGCGAGATCTGATTTCTCAAGGTGCTGAGCGTCTATTGCCTAACGGTTTACCCAAGTAAGTCTCAATGAGCAATAAGACCATTGTGATTACCCGTCCAAGTGGACAGGCGCGGCAATTATCGGAGGCGCTTCAGATAAACCTACTCAACAGTGGTTTTACGCCTGAAACTACTCCTAAGATTATTTCTTTACCCTTACTCACTATCGCTCCGAAGAGTGATGATGCTTTAGTCGAGAAGATCATTAAGGCACTCAAGACCGCAGACCTTGCAATTTTTGTTAGCCCAAATGCGATTGAATGCACGATGCGCTTGCTGGAACAGTCTTGGCAAGATTTATCGGATAAGCCTTTGCCAGTAGGCGTTATGGGTGGCAGTAGCATGGTAGCCCTGAAAAATCATGGCATTGGTGTTGAGGGTAATCCCACGAAAGTCATTCTTCCTCAGCGCAACGCGCAATGGGATTCCGAAGGTTTATGGGTCGAATTGCAGAAGCTGAGCTGGGATTGGTCGACTAAGAAAGTCATCATTTTTAAGGGTGAGGGTGGGCGCGACTGGCTGGCTGACACCTTAAAAAATGCCGGCGCGCAAGTAGAGGCATTCTCAGTTTATGCGCGCGTGCCTTTAGATCTTAATAGCCCTGCCTGGAATGAGATTCAGGGGATGGATTTTGCTAAATCACTTTGGCTCCTCACCTCATCTGAGGCAGTGCGATATTTAGGGCAAGCTAATCTACCGCTCGATCTAGCAACCGCTATTTGCCCGCATCATAATATTGCCGATGCTGCTGAGCAGATTGGCTTCGGCGAGGTATTTACTTGTGAGCCTGGTGACGACGCCTTAATTGCTGCATCCCAAGCCTGGCTAACGATTTAATCGCTAGGGTAGTTCAGTAGCGCTGGCAGGAATACTTCACTCACCAAGAGTGGGCGCCCTTTAAGTTGGTATAGCGTACGTCTTGCCCAGCTAACCGATGGTAGCTCTGGGTATTGCTGAAAACATTTTTTCCATAACGCGCTTTGCTTATCTAGGCGAGCAATTTCTCGAAGAGGTTTCTTTTTAGAGTGCATGCGTGTTTTGGCAAATAGCACCGCGCCTAATGGTTTCTTACCTAAGCGTAGAACCTCATGGTTACTACCGCTCGAGCTGCTACTGGGAATAATGCTGTGTGCCATGACTAAGGGAATGCCATTGGCGCAAAGCAATACCTCTCTAATGCGACAACGCTTGATCTTGAAATGAAAATAGCGACTCTCGTCGCTATTTAGGTCTTGCCGGCAATCTCGCAGAACTACTACTTCTAGTTTTTGTCCGATTGCGCGTTCAATTTTTTGGGTTAAAGAACCAGTATCACTAAGCCAAGACTGCCACTTGCGTGGCGCTTGATGCAGCTCACCGGAATCGACTCGATTCCATGCAGAACGGAGACGACGACGGTGAACCATTTTTAGCTACCGCTAAAGTTTCTACGTTGACCGCCAGCTTTTGGTTTTGCAAAACGTGGACCAGCGGATGGACGTGAATCTCCAGAACGTGCAGGACGTGAGTCAGCAGAACGTGCAGGGCGTGAATCAGCAAAGCGATTAGCGCCAGCAGGACGAGAGTCACCAGATGGGCGTGAATCACCAGTTGGACGGGAATCGCCAGAGCGAGATTCGAAATGATTGCCTGAGCGGTTTCCACCAGCTCCACCACCAGAACGGGACTCTGAACGAGCACCTGAACCATAACGACCGCCGCCACCACCACCAGAACGACCACCACCACCGAAGCCACCGCCAGAGCGACCGCCACCTGGGCGACCACCGCCACCACCAAAGCTAGGCTTGGCTTGTGGCTCAAGGCCAGCAATCACGGAAGCAACGATGTCTTGCTGTGTGAAGCGTTCGATATTGCGAATCTTGGCGCGATCACGATGTTCAACCAAAGTGATAGCAACACCATTGCGACCAGCGCGACCAGTACGACCAATGCGGTGCGTATAGTCTTCTGGTTTCATTGGTAAGCCAAAGTTAATCACGTGACTAATACGTGGCACATCGATACCGCGAGCCGCTACGTCAGTTGCAACCAAAATCTTGGTGTGACCTTTACGTAAAGACTCAAGACGACGCATACGCACTGCTTGAGGCATTGCACCATGTAAGGCGCTAGCTTCGTAGCCATTAGCACGCAAGGTGTCAGCGATTTTTTCGCTTTCAATTTGAGTGCTTGCAAACACAACCGCTTGATCCAAAGTGGCGTCAGCCAAAATATGCTCGAGCAATTTATGCTTGTGTGACATGCTATCAGCCCAGTGCAGCTTCTGTTCAATGTTCGCATGCTTTTCGCCAGCATGAGCAAGCTCAATACGCTTAGCATTAGAAGTCAACTCATTAGCCAAAGACATAATCTTAGGTGCAAAAGTTGCAGAGAACATCAAAGTTTGGGTACGGCCAGCACAACGCTTATCAATTGCCTCGAGATCATCAGCAAAACCCATGTCGAGCATGCGATCAGCTTCATCGATAACGAGTTGCTTTACATCATCCAAGCGAATTGCTTTGCTATCGGTCAGGTCAAGTAAACGACCAGGAGTTGCGACAACTAATTGCGCGCCTTTGATAGCTTGGATTTGCTTGCCATAAGGCATGCCACCCATGACGGTTGCAATACGGATACCTTTCAGACCGCGAACTAAATTCACTGCATCTGCGGCAACCTGTTGAGCTAATTCACGAGTAGGGCAGAGCACTAACACTTTAGGTTGTGCGCGTCCCGGTGCAGGTGAGCCGTTTGGGTTGTCTTCGATGAGTTGATTAATCAAAGGCAATAAGAAGGCCGCGGTTTTACCGCTACCGGTTTGGCTGCTGACTAATAAGTCACCGCCAGCGAGAGCCGCAGGAATAACCTGAGCTTGCACTTCAGTGGCTTGGGTATAACCCAGTTCAGCAACGTTTTTAAGGAGTGGCGCCGCGAGGGCGAAAGACTGGAATTCATTTCCAGCCGGATTAGTTTCTTTAGAAAAAGTCATGCTATTACACATCCCCTTTAAGGGATGTCTCCGTGTATACACTCTTTGTTTTTTATTGAGTGTGATGGTCAAAGGCATCGACCATCAGACAAGCGGCAGCGTTGTTGTGTTTATGACTTCTAAACTAATCGCTGAAATATAGCTGGGGGGCGATGAATCAAATTGCTTTAAAAAGCCTCCTATTATGGCATTTTAAGTGGCCAATTACAAGGGTTTTCCCGAATTAATTACAAGTAATCACATTAACGCAGCCAGCTTAATAAGCGCTCAACACTTTTACCATATGGTGGCCTTGCTAATTTGGTGCCGCTTAATAAATTGAGACCAAAGAAGCCGCGCACTTCTAAGACGGATTTGCGATGGCTAAATATCTCAAAACCCGCTTTGCCGTGATAAGCACCCATACCGCTTGCACCGACACCGCCAAATGGTAAATCTTCTATAGCTGCATGCAGAAGGGTGTCATTGATTGTTACGCCGCCGGAGCGAGTCTCATTGAGAATCCGCTGCATCACTTCCTTATTTTTACCAAACCAATATAAGGCGAGCGGCATTGGGCGCTCATTGATATAACGAATTGTGGAAGCTACATCGTTGATTGCCATGATTGGCAGGATGGGGCCGAACACTTCCTCTTGTAGGATCAACGCATCTTCAGAAATATTTAAGAGCGCTACTGGAGTAAATGCTAGAGGGATTTCTCGAGTGGGGGTGATGAGTGGGATTGCTTGCGCGCCACGATCTACCGCATCTTGAACTAGTTGATTCCATCGTGCTAACTGATGCTCGTCAATTGCGCCGGTCAATTCCTCCGGATTGGAGAATTGTTGCTGAGCTGCATTTTGTAACTCCACCACAAACGCATCGCAATCACTTGGGTGCACTATCGCGTAATCAGGGGCAATACAGGTTTGGCCGCCATTGACTAGCTTGCCGTAAACAATACTAGCAGCAGCATCTTTAAGCTTGGCGGAGGAGTCGACAATCGCTGGTGATTTGCCGCCTAATTCAAGGGTAACTGGCGTTAAGTGATCTGCTGCTGCACGCATTACCTTCTTACCAATTTCTCCAGAGCCGGTAAAAAAGAGATGATCAAAAGGGAGGGCTGCAAAAGATTCCGCAACTTCAGTACCCCCAGTGCTGACGCAGAACTCGCTAGGGTGAAAATATTCTTGAATCAATGTTGCCAAGAATCCAGAGGTGCGTGAACTTCTTTCTGAAGGTTTGAGCCAAACGCGGTTCCCAGCAGCAAAAGCAGTGATAGCTGGCACTAGGGCGAGTTGAACTGGGTAATTCCAGGGGCTCATGATGCCAACAACGCCCATGGACTGCATCTGAGTCCAAGCATAAGAAGAGCCCAAGAATCCAGGTGTTGGCACTAACTGAGGCTTCATCCATTCTTTAAGGTGCTTGCGAACATGTTTGCAGGCCTGATAAATCATTTGGAACTCAAGCAGTCGACTCTCAACCGAGTGGCGAGTGCCAAAGTCCGCAACCAAGACTTTGCAGATTTTTTCTTCATTGGCGGCAATCATTTGCTCAATGCGCCCAATGCGTTCAAGGCGAACCTCAAGCGTAGGGTTGGGTTCAGCAGCATAAGCCGCCTTGATTTCATCTAACTGAATTGTGAAGCGATTTATCGACATAGGGTTTTATGTGGGGCAAGCAAATGATTGAATAAGGTATTAGGATAAAGGCATGAACCAAACTATCCTTAAAAACCACCCGACTCTGGAGCGCGCTACTTTGGGTGGCGGCTGTTTCTGGTGCCTAGAAGCCGTTTACCAGCAAATTTCAGGCGTGAGTGCAGTAGTTTCAGGGTATGCGGGAGGGGCAATGCCAAACCCAGACTATGACTCTGTATGTTCAGGTCAAACAGGACATGCTGAAATCGTCGATGTGTATTTTGATCCATTGGTAGTGTCTTATCGTGACTTATTGGAAATCTTTTTTGTCATTCATAACCCCACTACCTTGAACTATCAAGGTAATGACCACGGCACTCAATATCGTTCGGTGATCTTTACTCATGGCGAGAGTCAAAATGCAACCGCGCATGAAGTGGTCAAAGAGCTGAGGGAGGCGAAGATCTATTCCAACCCAGTGGTAACTCAAATTGACGAAGCCCCTGCTATTTATCCTGCCGAGGATTATCACCAAAATTATTTTCGTCAGCACCCAGGGCAGGGCTACTGTATGGCGGTCGTTGCTCCTAAATTAGCCAAATTTAGAGCAAAGTTTCAGTCTCTCATCGCTCCAGAGTTTCGCTAGAGCAAGGAGATTCTTTCCGCCTAACTCTTTTTAAGGTGCCAGGCGTGCAATGCGCCAGTGAGTACCATCAAGCTGATAGTGAATGCGGTCATGCAAGCGTGAAGGACGGCCTTGCCAGAATTCAATTTCGGTGGGATGTAGGCGATACCCACCCCAATGCTCTGGTCTTGGTGGCTTAGCACCAAAGTCGGCCGCGAAGCGCTTTTCAGCTTCTTCAAGAAATTCCCGATTCGGAATCTCAGTGCTTTGGGGTGAAGCCCATGCCCCAATTCGGGAGGCAGCTGGACGGGAGTGAAAGTATTCGTCGCTCTCAGCGGGGCTGACACGCTCAACCGTTCCCTTAATGCGAACCTGACGCTCTAGTTCATGCCAATGAAATAAGAGGGCGGCGTGAGGGCGGGCAGCTAATTCTTTGCCTTTTTGACTTTCGTAATTGGTGAAGAAAGTGAAGCCAGCGGTATCAGCGCCTTTTAGTAAGACAATACGGGCTGATGGATTGCCTGATGCATCTGCCGTTGCCAAGGTCATCGAGTTAGGTTCAGGACATTCCGCTTTAATGGCCTGTTCAAACCAAAGCTGAAATAAGCCTAGTGGATTAGGCGGAACCTCAGTCTCTGAAAGTTGGCCGAAGGTGTAGTTTTTGCGGAGTTGAGCAATGGAGTCCATTTTTTCAGTATAAAGAGAAGCTATGGCAGAAGACAAGATAGAAGACAACTTAGTAGATCGTCGTTTTGGGGGTGTAGCTCGACTATACGGGCCAGAATTGCGCGAGCGTTTCCGTCATGCCACAGTCGTAGTGGCTGGATTGGGTGGTGTAGGTTCTTGGGCTGCCGAAGCCCTGGCTCGCACTGCAATTGGACATCTTGTGTTGATCGATTTTGATCACATCGCCGAAAGCAATACTAATCGTCAGTTACACGCTCTTGAGGGCGAGTATGGCAAGGCAAAAGTACAAGCCATGACCGATCGCATTCGCCAAATTAATCCTGAGATTTCGCTCACTACCCATGATGCATTTTTGGAACCAGAAAATCTTGATGCATTGATTCCAGAAAATGCGATTGTTTTAGATGCAACTGATTCAGTCCAAACCAAAATTGCTTTAGCCGTTTGGGCGAGTCAAAATCAGCGGGCTCTAGTGATGTGTGGTGCAGCTGGCGGAAAATCTGATCCCACCTCTGTGCGTTGCGATGATTTATCTCGGACCGAGCAAGATGCTTTGCTGGCAAAGGTGCGTCAAGGCCTTAGACAGGATCACGGCTTCTCAAGGAATCTTAAGAAAAAAATTGGTATTCGCGCTATTTATTCTCACGAGCCTCGTGCAGGCGTTGCTAGTGGCGGTCTTGCTTGTTCTGGTTATGGGTCGACTGTGATGGTTACTGCAGCCTGTGGTTTGGCTGCTGCCGCTGAAGTTTTAAATCTTATTGCCGCTGAATAAGTAGTGATTTTTTTAAAAAAATTAGTAAATCCTTAAGGGGAATCCCTGTAGGAAATTACGGATTCTGATGTAATCCCCAATTTATTCATCTCCCTTTAAGCCCGCTCTCATCTAGCCTACCTATTTTTTCCACAGCACATTTATTCGTTTAATCACTTTGCACATTTTTATCCCCTAGTGTAGAAGCGCAGTCCTCCCTAGACTTTGCCTCGTTGGTGATTTACCAACGACAAATCGAAAGGAGGTCTCTTTTGCAGACTGAACAAACTGGTTTACAGCGCCATCTCAAAGTGCGGCACATTCGCCTCATGGCTTTGGGATCCACTATCGGGGTCGGATTATTTCTCGGTTCGGCAAGCGCGATTCAAATTGCAGGACCTTCAATCTTATTGGGATATCTGCTGGCTGGGATAGTTGCCTTTATTGTGCTTCGTGCCTTGGGTGAAATGGCGGTGCATGAACCAGTTGCTGGCTCATTTGCGGCCTATGCGAATACCTATGTGGGGCTACTAGCGGGATACATGGTCGGCTGGGGCTACTGGACTTACTGGATCGTTGTCGGAATAGCCGAAGTGACTGCTGTTGGTATTTATATGGGAATTTGGTTTCCTGAATCACCGCAGTGGATTTGGGCTTTATCTTCCATCTTGATGATGGGGTTGATCAATCTCATTGCCGTAAAAGTATTTGGTGAGTTTGAGTTTTGGTTTGCGCTCATCAAAGTAGTTGCGATTGTTGCCATGATCGCATTAGGCGGCTCAGTTATTTTCTTTGGTTTTGCTAATGACTGGAATCCAATTGGTTTTGCAAACTTATGGCAGCACGGCGGCTTCTTTCCGAACGGTATTAGTGGAATGTTACTTTCCTTGCAGATGGTCTTATTTGCTTACGTTGGGATTGAGATGATTGGCTTATCTGCTGGTGAGGCAGAGAACCCACGCAAAACCATTCCCATGGCAATTGATTCATTGGCTTGGCGCATCTTGATTTTCTACATGGGCGCGATCCTGGTCATCTTGGCGATCTTCCCTTGGAATGAGGTGGGTCAGCAAGGCAGTCCATTCGTAGTGATGTTTGAACGGATTGGTTTACGTGAAGCTGCTGGAATTATTAACTTCGTGGTGATTACCGCTGCCTTGTCATCATGCAATGCTGGCATCTTTAGCGGAGGCCGAATCTTATATGCGCTCTCTGTTAATGGCTACGCACCTTCGCCATTTGCCAAGCTATCCAGGTACGGGGTTCCACATCGCGCAGTGATGGTGACGGTAGCGATCTGCATGACTGGAGTGGTATTGAACTATTTCGTTCCAGATAAAGCATTTCAATACATCATGGCCGCAGTCACCTTCGTTGGTTTGATGGTGTGGATTGCTATTTTATTCACCCAAATTCAGTTTCGTCGCTCCCTTACCAAAGATCAGGTTGCTGAATTGGCATACCGCACACCTTGGTGGCCCTATTCCTCGTGGTTCGCATTGGCATTTATTGCCTTAGTGGTGGTGTTGATGGGCTTTCATGAGGATGCGCGGATTGCATTGGTCTTAGGTCCGTGTTTATTGGGTGTGTATCTCGCCATGTTCTACATCATTGGCTTGCATCGCAAAACAAAACTGAGTCGTGAATTCAAATAAGGAGACATAAATGATTATTGGCGTACCTCAAGAAGTAAAAAATAATGAATTTCGTGTTGGCTTGACCCCGGGTAATGTTAGGGGGCTATGTAAGCAAGGACATTCTGTCTTAGTGCAACGTGGAGCAGGCGAGCAGATTGGCTTGAGCGATGAATCCTATCGCTTGGCTGGCGCTACCTTAATTAATAGCGCTGCTGAAGTCTTTGCAAAGGCGGAGATGGTGATTAAGGTGAAGGAGCCTCAAGCGCAAGAATGCGCGATGTTGCATGAAGATCAAATTCTCTTTACTTATTTACATCTAGCGCCAGATCCACAGCAGACCAAGGCATTGCTCGCTTCGGGTGCAAGTTGTATCGCTTATGAGACAGTCACGTCGGGTAGCGGAGCTCTGCCTCTTTTGGCTCCCATGAGTGAGGTCGCTGGCAGGATGTCCATTCAGGCAGCTGCTACGCATCTTGAAAAGACACATGGGGGCGTGGGAATATTGATGGCGGGCGTACCAGGAGTGGCGCCAGCAAAAGTAGTGATCTTGGGCGCTGGAGTTGTGGGCCGTAATGCCTTGCAAATGGCGGTAGGTATGGGTGCGGATGTTTGCATCTTTGATCGTAATATTGATTCCTTAAGACAGATTGACATGCTCTACGGCAATCGTGTGAGAACCTTTTATGCCGACCCGCTTTTGGTAGAGCTTGAAGTTTGTGAGGCGGATGTTGTGATTGGTGCCGTGTTGTCGCCTGGTGCTACAGCACCAAAGCTAGTGACCAGGGAGATGGTGCGCAAAATGAAAACAGGCGCGGTAGTAGTGGATGTTGCAATCGATCAAGGCGGTTGTTTTGAAACATCTAAACCCACTACTCACGCTGACCCTACCTTTATTGTTGATGGTGTTCTGCACTACTGTGTAGCGAATATGCCAGGGGCTGTTGCCAGAACTTCCACCTTTGCTTTGACTAATGCAACTTACCCCTTCATTGAGGCCTTAGCAAACAGTGGCATGGTAAAGGCGCTCTCTCATAACCATCATCTACGTAATGGTTTGAGTGTTCATCGAGGCAACCTCACTTCTGAGCCAGTGGCCAGTGCTCAAAAAGTGGATTTTGTCACTGCTGAAGAATTGCTAGCCGTTTAAATCGCATGAAAGTTGAAGCCAGCATCTCTCGGGGTGCTGGTCTTGAAGACCAGCTCTGAGGCTGTCATATTTATCCTCTATGATTCTGTTAGACATTAATATCAAAATCATTATTAAACTACTGAATCTATGGACTTCTCCGCATTAGCAATCTCTACTGGCGTTGTAGCTCTAGCTGAGATGGGCGACAAAACCCAATTACTCTCCTTGATGCTTGCTGCGCGCTATCCCAAACAAGCTCTAGCCATTATTGGCGGCATCCTGATTGCAACCATTGCAAACCATGCCTGCGCAGCACTTTTAGGACATTGGCTTACGACTTTTATGAGTCCAGATCTACTGAAATGGATTTTGGGAGTGAGCTTTCTGGGGATTGGACTTTGGCTCCTAGTGCCAGATCACATTGATGATGCGGCAGGTTCAAAAGTAGCTGATAGAGCTTTTCAGGTGTTTATGTTGACCGTTGGACTCTTTTTCTTGGCGGAGATGGGGGATAAGACCCAAATTGCCACGATCGCTTTGGGCGCAAAATATTCTGACGTCTTTTCAGTAACGGTTGGCACCACTTTGGGGATGATGTTGGCTAATGCCCCAGCTGTTTGGATTGGGCAAAAATTCACTAAACGCATGCCTATTAAGTGGGTGCATGCTGTTGCTGCAGTGACCTTTATCGCCATTGGCGTTGCCACCCTCGTTTGGGGTTAAGTCGAATTTTTCCATGGGGCTTAAAATTGCCCTATGAAAACTGATCTGCCACAGAGCTTTCGTAGGCTCGAATACCGTGCCCCCAATTACACCTTTGTACAGGTTGCGCTGGATATTGCCCTAGATCCTGCCAGGACGATTGTAAAGAGTCACCTAGAGGTTCTACCTGGCCCCAGTCATGAGGCTGGCATGCCTTTGGTCTTGCAAGGTCATGAACTAGAGTTTGTGAGTTTGCGCATTAATGGTGAAGCCCATCGTCAGTTTGAGCTCACTCCTGAGACACTCACTATTCATGCGTTACCAAATGAAGGTCAGCAGGTTTTCATCGTGGAGATCATTTGTGTTTGTGTGCCTGAGAAAAATACTTCCCTTATGGGCTTGTATGTTTCCAATGGGAATTTCTTTACCCAGTGTGAGGCTGAGGGTTTTAGAAAGATTACCTACTTTCTCGATAGACCAGATGTCATGGCGCGTTATCGCGTGACTCTCCGTGCTCGTGAGGCAGAGTGCCCAGTGTTGCTATCAAACGGTAATCTGATTAGCACTGAAAAATTACCCAATGGTTGGCATAGCGCAGTCTGGGAGGATCCATTTCCAAAACCGTCTTACTTGTTTGCCTTGGTTGCCGGTAAGTTGGAATGCATTGAAGAAACGATCACCACTAGTAGTGGTGCGCAAAAGTTATTACAAATTTGGGTTGAGCCTCACGACTTGAAAAAGACCCGTCATGCCATGGACTCTTTAATCGCATCGATTCATTGGGATGAAAAACGCTATGGCCTTGAACTGGATCTCGAACGCTTCATGATTGTGGCAGTTGGTGATTTCAATATGGGCGCAATGGAAAACAAAGGTCTCAATGTTTTCAATACCAAATATGTTCTCGCTCAACCCGAAACTGCAACGGATGCCGACTTCGCCAATATCGAAAGCGTAGTGGCTCATGAGTATTTCCATAACTGGACTGGTAACCGAGTTACTTGTCGCGATTGGTTTCAGCTTTCCCTTAAAGAAGGCTTAACGGTATTTCGCGATCAGGAGTTTTCTGCGGATCAGATGGGTAGCGAGTCCGGTAGAGCGGTGAGACGTATTGAAGATGTGCGTTTATTGCGTCAACTGCAGTTTCCGGAAGATGCGGGTCCGATGGCTCATCCAATTCGTCCGGACGAGTATCAAGAGATTAATAATTTTTATACCGTTACCGTATATGAGAAGGGCGCTGAAGTCGTGCGCATGTACCAAACCCTATTGGGTGTAGAAGGTTTCCGCAAAGGCATGGATCTTTACTTCAAGCGTCACGATGGCCAGGCGGTTACTTGTGATGATTTCTTGGCTGCGATGGCTGATGCTAATGGCCGCGACCTTTCCCAATTTAAGAGTTGGTACAGCCAAGCGGGCACTCCTTCGGTGAGGGTTGAGGAATCCTACGATGCGGATAAAAAGCAATATCAAATTACCTTGACACAAACCCCCTCACTCGTTGTGGAGCACAAAGATAGTAAGCCTTTTCATATCCCACTAAAGATGCGCTTGCTAACTCCATTGGATGATCAAGCAGAGGTTTTATTGGAGTTGACTCAGGATCAGCAAACTTGGACTTTTGATCAAATAATAAGTCGTCCAGTGTTATCGATTAATCGTAATTTCTCGGCCCCGATTAATTTAGATTTTGATCAAAGTGAAACTGATCTGCTCACCATGTTCTCAAGTGATGACGATGCCTTTAATCGTTGGGAGGCTGGTCAGAAGCTCGCAATGCAAATGATTTTGGGTAATCGCTTACCTGATGCACCGCTCATTGAAGCCTACCGCACCCTCTTAACCGATCCGGAATTAGATCCCGCATTTAAAGAGTTAGCGCTAACCTTACCCGCAGAGACTTATTTGTATGAGCAGTGTAAGAGTGTCGATCCTCAGCAGATTTATGCTTCCCGTCGTGCTTTCCGCCACGCCATAGCCAGCGAGTTGCGCATCGAGTGGGCTGCTCTCTATCAGCAGATGCAAACACCGGGACTATTTAATCCAGATGCGATCAGTGCTGGTAAACGTGCTTTAAAGAATCTGGCATTAAGTATGTTGCTCGAAGCGGATCCGCTGATCTGGGCGCCAATGGCGGTGAATCAATATCAGCATGCCGATAACATGACCGACCGTTATGCGGCCTTAGCTGGGTTGGTAATTCATGGATCAAAATCAGCGGTAGCGTGTCTAGAGGATTTCTATACCCGGTTTGCTGATGATGCTTTAGTGATTGATAAGTGGTTTGCATTGCAGTCAAGCAGACCTCCAGTGGCTAATGCTGAATCTACCCTGAATGAAGTCAAGCGTTTACGCGAGCACGAAGCTTTCAAAATGAATAACCCCAACCGTGTTCGCAGCGTTATTCATGCTTTTTGTATGAATAATCCCGCAAGCTTTCACCAGGCGGATGGAAGTGGTTATGCATTTTGGGCTGAATCTGTGCTCGCTTTAGATCCAATCAATCCACAAGTTGCGGCTCGTTTGGCAAGAGGTTTGGATCGCTGGCGCCACTTTGCAAAGCCTTACCAGGATCACATGTTGGCAGCCCTCAAGCGGGTAGATGCTTGCGAAACCCTCTCTGCAGATGTAAAAGAGGTGGTTTCCAAGGCTTTGGGGAATTGATCAGTTCAGAACAAGGCAAAATAGACCCCATCCAGAAATAAACCCATTACGGAGAAACTCCTTTTGACCGCTTCAAGTACTTTTAATACTAATTTCAAGCAATATTTAGCATCCACTAAGGTGAAGGGTGCAGATATCCCCGCGGGCTTACAAGAGTTATTGTTAGCGGTTGCTGATACCTGCTCCACTTTGAGTCATGAAGTGGCGCAAGGTGCCTTAATCGGTTTACTGGGATCTGCTGGCACTGGCAATGTCCAGGGTGAAGTTCAGCAAAAGCTGGATGTGATTGCTAATGACTTACTCATCGATGGCGTGCAGGGGTGCAAATCTCTAGCGGGCCTGGCCTCCGAGGAGATGGAGTTGCCGCTGCCAGTTCAGGGCACTGGTGACTATTTATTGTTGTTTGATCCATTAGACGGTTCCTCAAACATTGATGTGAACGTGTCCATCGGTACTATTTTTTCTGTGCTGAAAAAACAAGATCCTTCAGCGCTATTGCAAACCAGTGATTTCTTATTGTCAGGTCGCCATCAGGTGGCTGCGGGTTATGTTGTCTATGGCCCGCAAACAACCATGGCGCTTACTCTGGGTGAAGGCGTAGTGATGTTCACTCTAAATAAAGTAACTGGCGAATTTGTTTTAATTAAGCATGCAGTGGAGATTTCTCACTCAACGAAAGAGTTCGCAATCAATATGTCCAATATGCGTCACTGGGCTGAGCCTGTTCGTCGCTATGTAGATGAGTGCCTGGCTGGCGTCAGTGGTGAGCGTGATAAAGATTTCAATATGCGCTGGATTGCCTCTATGGTTGCCGATGTTCATCGCGTCTTATCGCGTGGCGGCGTTTTTATGTATCCATGGGATCAACGTGAGCCACATAAGCCAGGCAAGCTACGCCTCATGTATGAAGCAAACCCGATGAGCTTTTTGGTGGAGCAGGCTGGTGGTGCATCGACCAATGGTGAGCAACTCATTATGGATATGGTCCCCACTGAACTCCATGAGCGCGTCTCGGTCATGCTCGGATCTAAGGAAGAGATTGAGCGTTTGCAACACTACCATTCTCAAGTTTAGTACCTTCTTAGTACTCTCTTAGTGCTCTCTTAGTACTTCGATAGTAAAAAAGCCCAATCAGTGATTGGGCTTTTTTGTTTTTAGCATCTGAAAAAAAGAATTCAATAACTACGGCTGCACCTTTTCTTTAAGGTAGGCCAGAGATTCTTCCACTTGGTCAATCAGGATGAGGCAGATATCACCAGCAGACAAATCATTCAGAGCGGTATCAATGGCAAGGAATTCACCGGTGATTTCTTTGACTTGTTTGGCTTTCTTTGTACCCACTAAACCTTCCTGCAGAAGTTTGAGCACCTCTCCGTCCTCGCGACCACGCTGACACTGATCTTGATAGAGGATGACGTTGTCAAAGCTATTGCCAAGTATGCGCGTCAAATCACGAATATCTTCATCACGACGATCGCCAGCACCACTGATCACGACATGGCTCTTCTTAGGCTTCATAGCCTCAATGGCACTTGCTAAAGCGCGCATGGCATCTGGATTGTGACCATAGTCAGCAATCACAGTAGCGCCTTTGTGTTGAAATTGATTAAAGCGACCTGGCACTGCATTGGCTGAGCTCTCAAAAGTGTGGAGTCCGCGGGCAATCTTTTCAGCATCTAAGCCTAAAGCCCAGCCAGCACCAATAGAGGCCATCGCATTTTCAATCTGAAAACCTAAAACACCATTTTGAGTCAGCGGAATCTCACTCACTGGGAAGCGGAACAGTATTCGCGCACCTTTTGAGCAAACAATGTAGGTGCCATCAAAGTAGATTACTTTTTTATTCTTAGCGCGGTGGGCCGCAATCACAGGGTGGTGTTGATTCTGTGCAAAGAAGATCACTCTACCAGTGCAGACATCACCCATCCTAGCAACAATGGGGTCGGCAGCATTGAGAACGGCAGCACCTGTAGGCGCGACGTTCTGAACAATAACCCGCTTCAGAATCGCTAAATCTTCTACGCTGGTGATGTAGTTGAGGCCTAAGTGGTCACCTTCACCAATATTGGTGACAACAGCAACTTCACAGCGGTCAAAGCCAAGGCCTTCACGTAACATCCCGCCACGAGCTGTTTCTAATACGGCGGCATCGACATCGGGATGCATAAGGACATTGCGAGCACTCTTAGGGCCACTGCAATCACCGGAATCAATTAAGCGATGGTTGATATAGACGCCATCAGTAGTAGTCATACCCACGCGTAAGCCAGTCTCATTTAGCAAATGAGAAATGAGGCGTACTGTAGTGGTTTTGCCATTCGTCCCCGTTACAGCCACGACAGGAATACGGCCATCTTCGCCAAGCGGATACATCATGTTGACGATATCTTCGCCAACAGGGCGACTCTTGCCATAGGAAGGCTTGAGATGCATACGTAGGCCTGGCGCAGCATTCACCTCAACAATGCCGCCACCCTGAGATTCCAGGGGCTTATAAATCGCTTCACATAAAATGTCGACGCCGGCGATATCTAGCCCAATCATTTGTGCGGCAGCAATTGCGCTGGCAGCAACATCGGGATGAACATCGTCAGTCACATCAGTAGCGGTACCACCGGTACTGAGGTTGGCATTATTACGGAGTAAGACGCGCTCACCAGTTTTAGGAACATATTGTGGGCTTAAGCTATTACTGGCTAAATGCGCAAGCGCGATGTCATCAAAACGAATCTTAGTTAATGCAGTTGCATGGCCATCGCCACGCAATGGATTTTTGTTTTCTAGTTCCACAAGTTCAGCAACGCTATGTTTGCCATCACCAACCACCTGAGCGGGTTCGCGACGCGCTGCAGCGGATAAGCGGTTGCCTACTACTAGCAAGCGATAGTCAGCGCCTGGAAGATAGCGCTCGACAATGGTTTCACGACCAAAGGCTTGCGTAACAATAAAGCCAGCGCGTACCTCTGCTTCTGTTTGAATATTGGCAACAACACCTTTGCCTTGATTGCCATCTTTAGGTTTAAGAACAATGGGACCACCAATTTTTTGGGCGGCGCGCAATGCATCATCAGCAGTGGTAACCACTTCACCAATTGGAACTGATACACCAGCGGCTGCCAAGAGGTTCTTGGTCAGTTCTTTATCTTGCGCTATAGCTTCCGCAATCGCGCTTGTGTTACTGGTCTCTGCAGCTTGAATACGCTTTTGTTTGCTGCCCCAACCAAACTGCACCATGCTGCCCTCAGTCATGCGGCGATAGGGGATATTTCTTTGTACGGCAGCATCAACGATAGAGCCGGTACTTGGCCCTAGGCGAACATCTTCATACAAAGCTTCTAACTCTGAAAGGGCAGCTGCTAGATCAAATGGCACATCATTTAAGGTTGCCTGAATGAGTGCAAAAGCAAAGTCAAAAGCCATGCGTCCGACCACTTCTTCGGTGTATTCGACGACGACTTGATATACACCTACGTCAACGGTTTGTACTGTGCGGCTGAAAGTGACTGGACAGCCGGCTTGTGACTGAAGGCCTAAGGCAGCATGCTCCAGGGCGTGCGCTAAGGATAGAGTTTCATTATGGCCACCGCGACGCATGCTACCTAATTGAGGAAAGCGTTCACGAATCTTGATTTCAAATTGAGGGATCGAATCGATTGAGCGTTCTGTTTCGTCGCAAGAAACAATTGCCTCTAGGGCAGTATGGCGGCTCCATAAATTCGGGCCGCGCAACATGCGAATACGGGTGATTTCCAATTAAGCCCCTGCTGGAATGCTGGTGTCAGAAACAAAGGTTTCAGCACCAGCTTCGATTACGTTGAATGGAATATCTAAAGCCCAAGCTGCAGCAATGGCGGCACCAAGATTCATGGGCTTCCATGGCTCGGTAGCGCTTGGCTCGGAATTGCGTGGCACTGGAATACTCTTTTGATCATGCTTGGCGGATTTGAGGGTGATTTGTTGATTCCCAATCATCACCACGCGACCGCCATTTTTGAGATGCTCTTGCGCAATTGCAGAGGCAGAGTCCTGAGTAAAGAAAATGACTTCGCCATCACACAACTCTGCCATGCTGGCAACCATTGGGTCATCGGCATTGAGAACGGCAACCCCAGTTGGCAACACGACATCTACTTGAGTTCGGACAACGCTAAATACTTGGTCTTCATCATAAATAGCGTATTGGGGGAAGTTAGCTTTTGGGTCTACATTTAACACCACACCTACTTGGCAGCGGTCATACGCCAAGCCTTCAATCAACATGGATAAATGATTGTTTTCAATAACCGCCGCTTCAACCGCACGATTTAATAAAGTGCGACGGGCATTTTCCCAGTTGGCAGCATTGCTCTTTTGAATTGAGCGATGACCAAAAAATAAACCCTTACTGCAAGACAGGCCAACATACAAATTGGTTAATCGCAAGAAGTGAGCAATCATTTCGGCAACCGGAGTCTTGCCGCGAGCACCGCAGACACCCACTACTGGGATGCGGAAATCAGCTCCCGGTGGGAAGAGGTGATTGGCGATCTCCTTGCCGACTGGCTGAGGTTTGCCGCTGGCAGGTTTTAAGTGCATCAACAAGCCAGGGCCAGCATTCACTTCAACGATCGCTGCGTTCTGTTCGTCTAGTGGTCTGCTAATGTCTTGTGCAACTAGGTCAACACCAGCAATCTCTAGTCCTACTACGCGGGCGGCTAGAGCTACTTGGCTTGCCACTTCGGGGTGAACTAAGTCAGTGACATCAAACGCAACGTTGCCATTACTTTGAATGAGTACTTTTTGATCTAAGCTTGGAATGCTCACGCCTGTTAATTTCTGGCGTGCAAGTTCCAACTCCACCGCAGAATCAATGCGAACTGGATTAAGGGGATGCTCTTCAGCGGTGCCTCGGCGTGGATCTGAATTAATCTGAATTTGAATGAGCTCAAGCACAGTGTGCGCACCATCACCGGTGACCCAAACTGTTTCACCCTTAGCAGCTGCAACCACTTTATTACCAACCACTAGTAGGCGATGCTCATCACCCAAAATATGACGCTCTACTAAAACTTCACTACCTTCATCGATTGCGACAGCATAGGCCGCTTCAATTTCTTGTTGGGTGTACAGATTGATAAATACACCACGTCCATGATTACCATCGATCGGTTTGACCACTACTGGCAGGCCGATATCTTGTGCGGCTTCCCATGCATCATCCGCGCTGGTCACAGTGCGACCTTCAGGTGTTGGGACTCCAGCACTAGACAAAAGACTTTTAGTGAGATCTTTGTCTCGAGAAATCGTTTCAGCAATAGCGCTGGTTTGATCGGTTTCGGCGGTCCAGATACGACGCTGATTAGCACCGTAGCCCAGTTGCACTAGGTTACCTTCGGACAAACGGATAGATGGGATGCCGCGCTCTTCAGCTGCATTAACGATGCAGGCAGTGCTAGGTCCAAGCAATAGATCGTCGCCGAGATCGCGTAGTTCTTCAATGATGGTGCTCACTAGGGCGACTGGGTCTTTGGTGTCTTGCGCTAGAGCGAGGTATAAGTCGCGAGCGTATTTAAGTGCGGTGAGTGTCACTTCTTCATTAATCGCGCTCACCATGACCTTATAGACGCCACGACGGTCGCCGTCACGCGCTTTACCAAAGCCACCGGGGATGCCGGCTAAATTTTGTAATTCCAGAGTGAGGTGTTCAAGGATGTGGGCAGGCCAGGTGCCTTCTTCCACTCTCTTGAGAAATCCACCCGCTTCGCCATAACTACAGCGGTGTTCTTGAAGACTTGGGAGCGCCTTCACTAGGCGGTCATAAAAGCCGGGAATCAGGTTAGAGGGGTAGTCCTCTAATTCGCCAATATCAAGCCAAACCTCAATAACTGGATGGTAAGTCCACATATTGGGCCCGCGGAGATGCTTGACGCTCAAGATCTCAATGGTTTTATCTAGTAATTGGGGCATATGTGGAGTGGGGAATCTCAGCGCCGCTTCAGAAGGTGAGGGCGGGGATGTCTCAGACTATCTCTCTGGTTCTAGTAATTATTCAAAATCCACAAAATTAGCAAAAATGCACAAAAAAGCTTACTTCATCAATTTAACGGCTTTCCGCCAAGTAAAGTTGACACAGTTACCAAATCTTAAAAATCTAGCTCCACTATACTTTTAAGACTAATGAAGCCAGAAATTTCCCTATCCGCTCCCCTTTCGTCAAGTCATTGGGCTAGCGCTTTAGAAGCCCCCCAATCACCAGTGAAAGACCTTAACTCAATACTGGCATGGGTTGAGCTGGATCTTGATGGAGATATGCGCTTTGAAAAAAGCCTGCTTTGCTTGATCCCGACAGGGCTTTTTTGGACCGATGGCACCCACACAGAATTTTGGCCTGTTAGCTCTGGAGCGCATCTTTTGCATGGAGATCATGCTGGGGTAGGCCATCTTAAATTGGAGTCTGAGACCAGTCTGCTGCGGCTTTGGTATTTCACCTTGGCTGTCAATCCCCAGGTGTTACGCCTACAGAGTAGCTTTAAGCAGCTAATACGCGGTGATCAGGCGAGTAAACAGCCTGAGGCTTCTGAATACGATAAGCAGGTTTGTCCAGTTTGTTTGAGTCCCAAGCCCGCCAATTCAGATGCTTGCCCAACTTGTGATCCTGAGGAGGATGCCCCTCCATCTACCTGGACCTTATTTAAGTTGTGGCGTTTTGCACGTCCTTATAAAAAAGAGCTTTTATTGGGCTTTGTCCTGACTTTGCTCTCAACGGGCGCCACCCTGATCCCGCCATATTTGACGATGCCTCTAATGGATCACGTCTTAATTCCGTATGAAAAGGGCAATCCGATCGATTTTCATTTGGCCAGCAAGTATCTGTTCGCCTTATTTGCCGCGGCGATCATCGCTTGGGGTTTGGGCTGGTGGAAAACCTATCTCCTCGCATTGGTGAGTGAGCGTATCGGCGCTGATTTGCGTAACACGACCTTTGAGCATTTGCTCAAATTGTCATTAGAGTATTTCGGTGGCAAAAGAACGGGTGACTTGATTGCGCGTATTGGTGCGGAGACTGATCGTATTTGCGTATTCCTATCCCTTTACGCCCTGGACTTTGCGACCGACGTCATCATGATTACGATGACAGCAGCAATTTTGGTGTCGATTGATCCGTTGCTTGCATTGGTAACTTTGGCACCACTGCCATTTATTGTGTGGATGATTCATGTAGTGCGAGACAAACTTCGTTTTGGGTTTGAGAAGATTGATCGCGTGTGGTCTGAAGTAACTAATATCTTGGCGGATACGATTCCAGGTATTCGAGTGGTGAAAGCATTTGCTCAAGAAGATCGTGAGCTCAAGCGTTTTGTTGACTCTAATCTACACAATTTACAAATCAATGATCGCGTTAATCGCGTCTGGGGTTTGTTCTCCCCAACCGTCACGCTCCTTACCGAAACTGGCCTCTTAGTAGTGTGGGGTTTTGGTATTTGGCAGGTAGCCCATCAAAAGGTCACCGTTGGTGTATTGATTGCATTCCTTGCCTATATTGGGCGCTTCTATATTCGACTGGATTCAATGAGTCGGATCGTGTCACATACCCAGAAAGCGGCTGCTGGAGCTAAGCGTATTTTTGATATCTTGGATCATGTCTCCAGCGTTCCTGAGCCAATTAATCCAGCGCCCTTAGGCGAGGTCAAAGGCCGCATCTCCTTGCGTGGCGTGGGTTTCCGCTACGGTAACCGCGCCGTCTCTAAAGGTATTGATCTGGATATTGCCCCTGGAGAAATGATCGGTTTAGTTGGTCATAGCGGCTCGGGTAAGAGTACTCTAGTGAACTTGATTTGTCGCTTCTATGATGTGAGCGCTGGTTCCATCGCTTTAGATGGGCGCGATATTCGTAGTATCGGAATCGCGGACTATCGCAAGCGAATTGGTTTAGTGCTGCAAGAGCCATTTTTATTCTTTGGCACGATCGCAGAAAATATTGCATACGGAAAACCAGAGGCCACTCGCGAAGAAATTATTGAAGCGGCGCGTGCTGCGCATGCGCATGAATTTATTCTGCGCTTACCTTTGGGTTACGACTCATTAGTAGGTGAGCGCGGTCAATCTCTTTCGGGCGGTGAACGTCAACGTATCTCTATTGCACGCGCTCTCTTGATTAATCCAAGCATTCTGATTTTGGATGAGGCTACTTCTTCAGTCGACACTACAACTGAAAAAGAAATTCAGCGCGCTTTAGATAATCTAGTGAAAGGCCGCACGACGATCGCGATTGCCCACCGTCTGTCCACCTTAAGAAAAGCAGATCGTTTGGTTGTGCTTGATAAGGGCGAGATTGTAGAGATTGGTTCGCATGATGAGTTGATGGATGCGCAGGGCGCGTACTATGCCCTTTACCAAGCCCAGCTGCGTCACGCCGCAGAGTTGGTTGAGGGTGGCGCCATTGGTGAGAGTATTGAAGAGGGCAAGGTATGAGTCAATATCAAAAACCACATTCTCTAGAGCGCGATTCTCTCGGTCGCCTTGTCCTGGTGGATGCCAGCGGCAATCGTCACGTTGGCGTCTATCCTGTCAGAGCCTTTCCGATTACGGCGCCGGGCGCTGGGATCTCCCTCATGGATCAATCCGGTAAAGAGCTCTGTTGGTTTGATGGGGTTGCCTCTATCCCCGAGGCTGAATTAGGACTCATTGAAGAAGAAATGGCTGCCCGTGAGTTCATGCCGGTAATTGAAAGAATTACTAAGGTATCCACTTTTGCTACCCCGAGTATTTGGGATATTGAAACTGATCGTGGGCCCACCAGAATTCGTCTCAAGGCCGAGGAGGATATTCGCCGAATTGCTGGAAATACGCTCCTGATTGCGGACTCCAACGGCCTGCAATTTTTAATCAAGGATTCCACTCAGCTTGATAAGGTCAGCAAGAAGCTTCTAGACCGATTCCGCTAGAATTTGAGTTCAGAGACACCGCTTGATTTGCCGCTTTAGCTCAGTTGGTAGAGCAGTTCATTCGTAATGAAAAGGTCGCCAGTTCGATTCCGGCAAGCGGCACCAAACTTGATATTAGGGTTAATACTAGCTAGCTAGTGTTACCCCTAATCCCCCATTTACCAATTATTGATGGCAATCAAGTGTTAGTCCCTCAAGTTGCATAAAAATCGCTACATAACAAAGAGAAGCCAAAGTAATATTGGTATTCAAAATTTTTTGGAGGAGCGTTCATGAAGATGAAGTTAAAAGGGGCATTGATTTCCACCGCATTAGCCCTCGGTGCCGCTGGTATTTCACCTGCTTTCGCCGCTTGGGAACCTACCAAGCCAGTCGAATTCATTATTCCTGCTGGCCCTGGCGGTGGTGCTGACCAAATGGCACGCATGATCCAAGGCATTATTACTAAAAATAACTTGATGAAGCAGGCCATCATCCCTGTAAATAAATCTGCTGGTGCTGGTGCTGAAGGCTTCTTAGCAATGAAAGAGGCAAAGGGCGATCCAAATAAGATCGTAATCACGCTCTCGAATTTATTTACTACTCCTCTGGCTACTGGCGTTCCTTTTAACTGGAAGGACATTACTCCAGTGGCAATGCTAGCCTTAGACCAATTTGTATTATGGGATAACGCAGACAAGCCATATAAAACCGCCAAAGAATTTATCGATGCCGCTAAAGCAGCTGGCCCAGGTAAATTTAAGATGGGTGGAACTGGCTCTAAGCAGGAAGATCAAATTATTACTGTTGCGCTTGAAAAAGCCACTGGCGCTAAATTCACTTATATCCCATTTAAAGGGGGTGGCGACGTAGCTGTTCAGCTCGTTGGTAATCACATTGATTCTTCTGTGAATAATCCAATTGAGGCAGTTGCCCAATGGCGTGCAAATAAGTTACGCGCATTGTGCGTATTTGATGACACTCGCATGCCTTACAAAGAAAAGGTTACCGATACCCAGTCTTGGTATGACATCCCAACTTGTAAAGAAGTAGGCGTTCCCACTGACTACGTCATGTTGCGCGGCATTTTCATGGCTCCGGGCGTTACTCAAGAGCAGGTTGATTTTTATGTCGACTTGTTTAAAAAAGTGCGCGCTACACCAGAGTGGAAAAAGTTCATGATTGATGGTGCATTCAATCAGACCTTCATGTCTGGAAAAGAATTTAGCAATTGGCTAACTCTGAATGAAGCATTGCATAAGCAGCTGATGACCGAGGCTGGTTTCTTGGCCAAGTAATCGCTGAAGATGAAATAGAGCCTCTGTGAGGAGGCTCTATTTTTTTGAACACATCAAAAGCACAGCAGTATTAATTAACCATTTATTAGTGATCGAAGCACATGTCTGAACATACAAACAATTCAAATCAAGACTCAGTAATTAGCGTGCGGATGATGGATATCATCACCGCCCTCTTATTTATTGTAGTTGGCCTAGTGGTAATGATTGGAAGTCTTAAATTAGGCGCCAGCTGGGGCAGCGATGGCCCTGAGGCTGGCTATTTCCCTTTTTACATTAGCCTGATCATTTTGCTATCTAGCACCATTACCCTTTATCAAGCGGCGATCGTCAATAAGAAAAAGAAGACAGAGTCATTCGTTGATAAAGAATCCTTCAAGCAAGTGATGGCGGTATTGTTGCCAGCGATTGTTTTTGTATTGGGTGTTCAGTTAATCGGTATTTACGTATCAGCTGTTATTTACATCGCTATATTTATGGTTTGGTTAGGTAAGTACCCAGCATGGAAAGCAATTGTTGTATCAGTCGGAGTGAGCGCATCTCTCTACCTGATGTTCGAGTATTGGTTCCAGGTTCCATTGCCACACGGCTCTTGGATTAACCCGCTCGAATTTATTGGCGTGCAATAAAAAAAGAATAATTATTAAAAAAGATTAGAAAAGAAGGAGTTCAAGTTGGAAGAAATTAGCGCTCTATTCAGCGGCTTTGCCGTTGCAATGACACCCTTTAACTTGCTATTAATGCTGGTTGGTGTAACTCTCGGTGTGATTATTGGTGTGCTCCCAGGCCTAGGTGGCGCAAACGGAATTGCGATTCTGTTGCCTCTCACCTTCACAATGCCACCAACTTCCGCAATCATCATGCTGTCCTGTATCTATTGGGGCGCATTGTTTGGTGGTGCGATTACATCGGTTTTGTTCAATATTCCAGGCGAGCCCTGGTCTGTTGCGACAACCTTTGATGGCTATCCAATGGCTCGCAATGGTAAAGCTGGCGAAGCATTGACTGCTGCATTTACGTCTTCATTCGTTGGTGCGTTCTTTGCGATCGTGATGATCACTTTCTTAGCTCCATTGGTAGCGAAGTTTGCCTTGCAATTTGGGCCGCCTGAGTTCTTCTCGGTCTACTTGCTGACTTTCTGTAGCTTTGTGGGTATGAACAAGGGATCTCCATTTAAGACAATTTCCGCCATGATGCTTGGCTTTGCCTTGGCGACAGTTGGTATGGATACCGTAACAGGTCAATTGCGTCTGACTTTTGGTAATCCAGAATTGATGCGTGGTTTTGACTTCTTAATCGCGGTTATTGGTCTGTTTGGTATTGGTGAGATTCTCCTTTCAATGGAAGAGGGCTTGGCTTTCCACGGTGCTGCCGCGAAGATTCGTCGCCAAGTGGTACTTGAGACTTGGGCAAAATTGCCAAAGTATTGGGCCACTTCTTTGCGCAGTTGCTTGATTGGTTGCTGGATGGGTATCACCCCAGGTGGTGCTACCCCAGCGTCCTTTATGGCGTACGGTGTTGCTAAGCGCGTCTCCAAGAATGGCGAGAACTTCGGTAAAGGCGAGATGGAGGGTATTGTTGCTCCAGAAACCGCGGCTCATGCTGCTGGTACTGCCGCTTTGTTACCAATGTTGTCCTTGGGTATTCCGGGGTCACCAACAGCCGCTGTATTGCTTGGCGGTTTGTTGATCTGGGGCTTACAACCAGGACCATTACTTTTCGTTGAGAAGCCAGACTTTGTTTGGGGCTTGATCGCTAGTATGTACTTGGGTAACTTGGCAGGCTTGTTTGTTGTATTAACTTGCGTTCCATTGTTTGCCTCGATTTTGAGAATTCCATTCTCAATCATCGCTCCAGTAATTATTGTGATTTGTGCGGTGGGTGCATACACCGTTCACAACGCTACGTTTGATGTTTGGTTGATGCTCGGCTTTGGTGTGCTTGGATATATCTTCAAGAAGTTGGACTATCCAATGGCGCCAATGGTCTTGGCCTTGGTATTGGGTGACCGGGCGGAAGATTCCTTCCGTCAGTCTATGCTGATCTCTCAAGGCAGCGTTGACGTGTTCTTCTCAAACTACCTGGTGGCTGGCATCACAACACTGGCTTTAGTGCTGCTGTTCTGGCCTTTGGTTGGCAAGGTTATCGGCAAGAAAAAGGCTACTGCAGCGTAAGCTAAAGAGCTAAAAATAAAGATTGAACCAAGGGAAGGGGGCGCAAGCCCCTTTTTCTATTCCCGCATCAAGAATCCGATAGAATCTCCTCATGATGAATTTTCGCAAAAATCGCCTCATTCACTGGATTGCAGCTCTAGCAATCGCAATGAGTGCGCTTGCGCCAGCAGTTTCACAGGCGGTATCGCTAGCGAAACACGGCCAAGGTTTTGCAATGGAGATCTGCGCTGCTGATGGCGCTAAAACACAGGTGCATGTGCAAAGCGAAGATCAGTCAGATCGCGTAGAAGCGCTGCCTTGCCCGTATTGCTTGGCTCATAGCAGTATTACCCCGGCGTTCAATACCAGCCTAAGCTTCCAGGCGCCGCAAACACTTGCTTTTCTGCCACAGCTTTTCTATCAATCACCCAAGCCTCTGACTGTTTGGGTAACGCCTCCTTCAGCCGCCCCTCCCACACAAGCCTAAATCTTTTTAGGGCATAGCCTAGCTATGTTTTTGGCAACCAAATATTGGGTTGTCGTCATGTTGTGTGGGGTTGTCAGTGTCATTCAATCAAAAGAAAATAAGTATTTGCATCGGGATTGCGCTCGAATTAATCCTATTTTCAAACAGTGCTCGAGCACAAATTGCGCCGCCACCTGATTATGATCAGAAATTAAAGAGCGTCACTGTTTCCGCTACCCGTTCAGGAACTCCGTTGGATGAAATTCCTTTAAATACAACGGTGCTGACTAAAGAGGCGCTAGAGGTGTCCCCAGATCAAACGATCGATCAGGTCCTAAAGAATGTGCCTGGCGTTATTCTGAATGACACACCTTATTACCAGAAAGATCCAACCGGTCAGGGCATTAACGTCCGTGGCCTTGGTAATGCTAGAACACTAGTGTTGATCGATGGAGTTCCAGCAAATGATGCTTTTTATGGGACTGTGCAGTGGAACTTAGTTCCCATGTCTTCAATTGACTCGGTTGAGTTTATCCGTGGCGGTGTTTCTAGTTTATGGGGTAACTATGGCATGGGCGGCGTTATTAATATTAAGACCAAAACGCCAGTCAATAGCCAGCAAGAGGTATCGGCAAGTTACGGTGCGTTTGGCACTAGCAATGTAGCGGCCTCCAAGGATTTAATTGCATCTGAAAATCTTCAGCTGAGATTTTCTGCTGATTACTTCAACACCGAGGGTTATCAAAATATTGCTACGATTTCTCCGGCATCGCCAACTAGCATTAGAAATGGGCAGGGCGACGCAGCTTCCCATAACTCTAACGTGAGAATGCAGGGTTATTTCAAGGCCACCCAAGATACAAGTGGCTTTTTTCGCCTGGGCTATCACACGATGTCTGACTTATCTTCGGGTTATGCATTTGCAACGAATATCACACAGGAGACTGACCTCGCCGGGGGTGCCACCACTCACCTGGATGACAAGTCAAAAGTAGACGTCAATTTTTTCTACGAGAACACAGGCTTTAATAAGCAAAATGGCTCAACCACTTCTGTTACGGGATCTAATCCCAAAAACTTCCCTTATATAAATGCAAACTATAAAGATCCCTACAGCACTGTAGGTGCATCTGCTCAATATACTCAAGAGGTAACTGGGGTTATTGATCAATTTGTTGTGGGTGTTGATGCTCGTAATATTGCAGGATCAAATCAGACCAATAATCTGGGTGTGAATGGATCCATTGCGGCAGTTAATTATGGACAAGGCCAGCAAACCTTTTATGGATTATTAGGTCAGGCCAAGTCTAAGGCGGAGTCATTCCCGCTCGAAGCTACCTTGGCTGCACGTTTAGATCAGTGGAATAGTCAAACCCCAACTTCCTATAATGCAGGTCTTAGTGGTACACCAATATATCAAAATGTTTCGAATCAAAGCAAGACGCAGCTTAGCCCCACATTGGGTTTGCTGTACAAAATGAATAGGGATTGGGATCTTCGTTCCGCTGCCTATCAAGCATTTCATGCGCCAGGCATGAACAATACACTTCGGAGTTACGGGTCTGGTAATGGATATTCATTCGCAAATCCAAACCTCACTCCAGAAACTATGACAGGCTATGAAGTGGGAACCGACTATCGCTGGCGAGGTGGTTTTGCTCAATTAACTGCATTTAATAACTACATCCAAAATGCAATTGTGAGTTACAAAATTCAACCTAGCCAGCAGGCCCTAGCCAACTCTCTTTGCGCTACGGTTGGTAACCCGAGCGGGTGCTCTACTAACTCTAGTTACTATACAAATAATCAAAGTCTGTTGAGTCAAGGTGTCGAGTTTCAGTTTCATCACGATATCAATTCTCAGTGGGCAACAGATGCTAACTATGCATTTACGAGCACTAAGCTGACATGGACGGCTACCACTGATCCAGTCGGCAAGCAGCTTGCTGGCGTGCCACAAAATATTTTGGGTGGTGGGGTAACTTACTACCCGGTACCGCAAGCAAGTTTGACTGCGACTGTGAGATATGTGGGAAGTTCTTGGCTGGATAATAGCAATACCTTACCGGTGGCTTCTTATGCGGTAGTGGGACTTCGTGCTAACTATGAGCTCACCAAGAGCACAACCGTATACGCATCTGCAGTGAACTTGTTTAATCGCCAGTACATTACTTTTGGCACCGGTAGCAATAGCTCTAGTTATGTATTGGGTATGCCACAAGCAATTTCTGTGGGCGCACGTATCATCTTCTAATGGCATATAAACTTCTCTCCTCTTTTAGTCGCCAGTTATTGGGTGTGCTTCTTCCTTGTGTACTATGCGCTGCGGGACATGCACAAGCCCAGATAGATCATTCTTCGATGGCAAGTGCTTCATCAACGAAGCCCCTGGTTTGCGAAGGATTTGGATTGAATTGTGCTAATGCGGCCACACCATTTCTCACGGAAGATGGAACCTTATTGCTTGCTTGGACCTCGGGTGGCAAGGTGTCTGTCGCGCAGTCATCCGATCTTGGGGGCATGTTTATGCCCCCCATCGTTGTTGCAGAGCATGGAAAAGCTCTTGATGCTGGGAGCGATGCCCGCCCACAAATAGTTTCTGATTCCAGGGGTAATGTATTTCTGGCGTATGCTTTTTTCAAGGATGGTAATTGGAATGCTCAGATCAATACAGTCAGGTCTTCTGATGGGGGCATCAGCTTTACAGCCCCTGCCCCACTGATAAAAAATGGCTCTAGCGAACGCTTTCCTTCGATAGTGATTGGTCCAGATAACACCCTATTTTTGGCCTGGATTGATAAGCGTCTCATTGCGGATGCGAAGGGATCAGGTAATACGCAACTTGGCGGATCTATTGCTTACTCATTTTCTAATGATGTTGGGAAAACTTTTCAGCCTGAGAAAATTGCTAATGACAATAGTTGTGAATGCTGCCGTATAGGCTCAACTATTGATCCAAAGGGAGGGGTGGCAATCGTTTATAGAGCTATTTTCTCTGGGGGCATACGTGATCATGCTACACAGCTCATTAATAAATCTTCATCTGGAGAAATACATAGGGTCTCTAAAGATGAGTGGAGGACTGACGCTTGTCCGCACCATGGCCCCTCAATTGCCGTCTCTAGCACCGGGAAAATTCATGTAGCCTGGTTTACCCAGGGAAGCGCTCGCTCTGGCGTGTTTTATGCTAACTCAAGCAATCAGGGGGAGACCTACTCGAGGCCAGCCAGAATTGGGGCTGAGCAAGAGAATGTATCTCGTCCCTATCTCCTAGCTCTCGATAAATCGATTTGGTTGGTTTGGAAGGCGTTCAATGGGGTCAAGACCTCCGTGTACCTTAAGCAATCCTCGGATGATGGCACTACCTGGTCTCAGCCTGCCCTAATTTCGCAGACAAGTGCTTACTCTGATCATCCTTTGTTAATCAGTAATGGAAGTGAGGTCTTTTTATCTTGGCTAACTCGTGCTGATGGATATCAACTCATTAAACTAGGCGGCAAATAATGAAAAAAATACTTCTTATCTTTTCCCTATTTTTCCTGGCGATGCATTGCGCTTTTGCGGATGTGTCCAGTATGCAGGCATATCAAAAGGGCGAGTGGAGCTCTTTATTGAAGAAAAATGCGGGTCAAGCAGTTGCCATTCATTTTTGGGGTGTTACTTGTGCGCCCTGTGTAAGAGAGATGCCGCAGTGGGGTAAGTTTCTTGCTACGGATAAAAATGCAAAAGTCATATTCATTCAGGTCGATGAAGTACCCATTGAAGCAACTAAAAAAATGTTAGCCCAAGCCCGTCTAGATACAGCTAGCAACTATTACTTAAACACCCCTTTTGATGATTATTTTCGCTATGAAATTGATCCACAGTGGCGTGGCGAAACCCCAATGACCTTGCTGATAGATAAAAACGGAAAGGTGACTCGAAAAACAGGGCCGATAAATTTTATGGAATTGAAGAAGTGGTTTTCTAAAGGGATTTATTAAATTAAGGAGAGTGGTGTGAAAAATATTGTGATTGGTTTGATGTCTTTATCTGCTGCGGTATTTTCTGTCGGGGCGGTTGCTCAAAATGCAAAGATAGGCAGCGTAAAAATTGAAAACGCCTACACTCGCGCCACCGTGCCAGGTCAAATGGCTGCCGGCGGTTTCATGAAAATTGAAAATAAGGGTGCTGCCGATCAATTGTTATCTGCTAGTTCACCCGTTGCTGGTGAAGTGCAGCTGCACGAAATGTCTATGGACGGACAGGTTATGAAAATGCGCCAAGTTAAAGATATCCCAGTGCCAGCTGGTGGTGCGGTGGAATTAAAGCCTGGTGGATTGCATCTGATGTTAATGAATATCAAGGCGCCATTGACTGCTGGTGAGACGGTTCCAGTCAAGTTGAAGTTTGCTAAGGCTGGTGAGGTTGAGGTGAAGATGCCTGTCAATGCAATGGGCGCTGGCCATGGCGGAGCTATGAAGCACTAAGCACTTACGAAAACCGTATTTAGCTGAGGCATTAAAAAAAGCCCCTAGTTTTATTTAGGGGCTTTTGATTTTATTGCCATTGCTATCTGTTTTAATCTAAATTCAGATCCGTTACAGCACCTTTACTTGCAGTGCTTGCGAGGTAAGCATATTTGGCAAGTAATCCACGGGTATAGCGTGGCTTAGGTTGCACCCATGCAGCACGGCGCTTAGCAATTTCTTCATCGCTCACATTGAGTTGAATGAGGAGTTTATGCGCATCAATCGTTACCGAGTCACCCTCATGAATGAGGGCAATCACGCCACCAACAAATGCTTCTGGCGCAACGTGACCAACAACCATTCCCCAGGTACCGCCAGAGAAGCGCCCATCAGTGATGAGGCCTACTGTCTCGCCTAAGCCTTGGCCAACTAGGGCAGAGGTAGGAGCTAGCATCTCACGCATACCAGGACCGCCTTTAGGGCCTTCGTAGCGAATGACCATCACATCACCATCTTTAATCTTTTGCGCCATGATGGCAGCCATTGCATCGTCTTCCGAATCAAATACGCGGGCTGGGCCAGTAATTGATGGGTTCTTGAGGCCAGTAATCTTGGCGACACAGCCCTCTGGAGAGATATTGCCTTTCAGAATAGCTAGGTGGCCTTGCTTGTAAAGCGGATTATCTAAAGTGCGAATCACTTTTTGATCTGCGCGCGGTACTGAAGGAACATCTTTTAATGTCTCAGCAATTGTTTTTCCGGTGATGGTCATGCAATCACCATGTAATAGTCCGCCATCAAGCAAAATCTTCATTACTTGCGGAATGCCGCCAGCCTGATGAAGATCAGTTGCTAAATATTGACCAGAAGGTTTCATATCCACAATCACGGGAACGCGTTTACGAATGCGCTCAAAGTCATCAATCGTCCAATCGATCTCAGCGGCACTAGTAATTGCTAAGTAGTGAAGAACCGCATTGGTAGATCCACCAACAGCCATGATGACACTGACTGCATTCTCAATCGATTTTTTGGTGATGATGTCACGTGGACGTAAATTTTTCTTGATTGCCTCAACCAGTACTAATGCTGACTCATGCGCGCTGGCAACCTTCTCAGCATCCTCATTTGCCATGGTGGAGGAGTAAGGCAGGCTCATACCCAATGCTTCAAACGAGGAGCTCATGGTATTGGCGGTATACATACCGCCGCAAGATCCACTGCCTGGACAGGCGTGTTGCTCTACACCTTTTAGATCTGTTTCGCTCAGGCGTCCAGAAGTAAATTCACCAACGGCTTCAAATGCAGAAACAATATTCAGTTCTTTACCTTTGAAGTGTCCCGGCTTAATCGTTCCGCCATATACATAGATGCTTGGGACGTTAGTACGCGCCATCGCCATCATGCCGCCTGGCATATTCTTGTCGCAACCACCAATAACTAAAACACCGTCTTGCCACAAACCATTGACACAAGTTTCGATACTGTCGGCAATCACTTCACGAGAGATTAGGGAATACTTCATTCCCTCAGTGCCCATGCCGATACCATCAGAGACGGTAGGGGTGCCAAACATTTGCGCTTTTGCGCCAGCCTCTTCAAGTGCTGTTACCGCTGCGTCAGCCAGTTTTTGTAAACCGCTATTGCAGGGGGTAATTGTGGAGTGGCCATTTGCTACGCCAACCATCGGCTTCACAAAATCTGTTTCTTGGTAGCCCATCGCGTAATACATAGAGCGATTGGGTGCGCGAGCAACCCCTTCGGTGACATTACGCGAGCGTTCATTGAGGCGTTTCATGCTGATATTGACTCCAGAAAAGAATTTGTCGAAAAGCTCTATTGTGCCGTGAGACAACAGGGAATGCAGGGGTTTATGCAGACTTTTTGGTGTTCTCGTTAGGCGCTGCAAGAAGCATATTTCTCTATTGTATTTGCTGATTCAGCCTCATTATTAGCTTGAGGGCTAATATCCTTCGTAAAAAAGCTGCGGTACATTGCCTTATCTACTACTTTTCCTTTTAAATTCAATGACTAAAGTTGGCCACATCTACCTAATTGACGACGATGAGTCGATGCGCACCTCTTTAAGCAGAATGCTCAAGGATGTGGGTTACATCGTTGATGATTTCTCCTCCGCAGTGACGTTTCTGGAACATTCGGTGCCAGTAGCACCAGCGGTCATCTTGCTCGATATGCAAATGCCAGATGCTACGATCAAGGTTCATAAGGCGAGAGTCATGGATAAGATGAATGTGGATTCAGTTCAATTGTTAGTTGCAAAGTACCTTGAATCAGACCTAGAAAACCTCCAAAATGGCTAGCCCTTGAGCTAATTTGCTTACTAGTAGATAAATACTATGATGGGACAACACTTTGCTAGATAAGGCACTTAAGACATTTTTGTGATCACTAACACCAAGCTCCCAGCAATTCGTAAAGAAGCCTTTTCTCAGGCCAGAGAAAAGCGCGGTCTGAGCACAAAAGATCTCGGTGGAATGGCTTGCTTATCTCATCGCCAAATTGAGCAAATTGAGAGCGGCCAATCCGGCTCCTTCTATGGCGCCCAAAATAAATTGACCGCTGCTAAAAAAGTGGCCAAGTTACTCAACTTAAGCGACGTGGAAGCATTTGACTATGGGGCTCAAGTACCAGCAACAATAATTGAAGAGCCAAAGGCTGAAGAGTCTAAGGCTCCCGCCAAAAAAGCACAGGTAAAAAAAGAAGCTGAAGCAGCGCAGGAAATAGTGGAGGAGGCTCAAGCTCCAAAAGTAGAGCCCATAAAAGCCAAATTAGAAGAAATGCCTTTGTCTGCAACGGCGGTAAGTTCAAAGCCTACTTCGTCAAAGAAGTTGTTCCTATGGCTCAGCGTGATAGCGGCGCTGGTGTTCTCGGTCATTAATCTGCGCCCACTATTTTTTGCAGACAAGCCTGAAGAAATCATTGTTGTAAAAGAAGAGGTGATTGAGCCAGCTCCAGCAGCCCCTCCAGCGGAGCCTACACCAGTCGCTCCAGTTGCTGTCGCACCAGTAGTTGCGGTTCCTGCGGTCAGTACTGAGACCTCAACGGCCTGCCCTGCTGAGGAAGGGATTATTAGCTATAAACCAGATGCACCTCGTAAAGCGGCTGACATGGTTTATGTACAAGTTAAATCAAAGCAGGTTATTTGTGTCAGCGATGCTTCTGGAAAGATTCAAAACAAAACTGTTGAGCCCGGAGTTGGCGTATCCTTTTATGGCAAGCCGCCATTTAAAGTACTGACAGGTGGGCTTGCTCAGGCAGATATATTCTTTCAAGGCGCAAAGGTTCGCCTGACAAATCTAAATTACAAAACTGTAGTGTTGGAGGCTGCTGAAGTGGTGGCTCCATCCGTAGACCGGACAGATTCTCAGCAGCGCTAACCCTCTGGAGAGTTAGCGCATCAAATGCTGATTCTTAAACTGCGGAGTCGTTAGTTTCGCCAGTGCGAATACGAATTGCCTGTTCAATTGGGCTAACAAAAATCTTGCCATCACCAATCTTGCCTGTGCGCGCGGCTTTAGTAATGGCTTCGATTGCTGTTTCTACACGATCATCAGCAACCACTACTTCTACTTTTACTTTGGGTAAAAAGTCGACTACATACTCGGCGCCACGATAGAGTTCAGTATGACCTTTTTGGCGACCAAAACCTTTTACTTCAGTAACGGTAAGTCCGGTGACGCCTACTTCAGCTAAGGCTTCACGAACTTCGTCAAGTTTGAACGGCTTAATAATGGATGTGATTAGCTTCATATATTCCCCTTAATACGGTAATCATACCTAGAACTGATAACGAGCGCCCAATTACGCTCTAAATTGAGAAGTGATGGGGTATCGCCAGTCACGCCCAAAGGCTCTGGTAGTCACGCGAACACCGGGAGGCGCTTGACGGCGCTTGTACTCATTAAGCTTAATGAGGCGAGTCACTTTTTCTACGCTTTCGGGATCAAATCCAGCAGCAATAATTTGAGCGATGGATTGGTTTTGCTCCATATAACGCTCTACGATGCCATCCAATACCTCGTAGGATGGCAAGCTATCTTGATCGGTTTGATCAGGGCGCAATTCCGCGGAAGGCGCGCGTGTCAAAATCCGCTCCGGAATAATTGGGGCAATACTATTGCGATAAGCACACAAGCGATAGACCAAGGTCTTAGCAATATCCTTAATGACCGCAAAGCCGCCAGCCATATCTCCATATAAGGTGCAGTATCCAACCGCCATTTCGCTCTTATTGCCTGTGGTTAAAACTAGGCGACCTGTTTTATTGGAGAGGGCCATGAGTAGGGTGCCACGCACCCGCGCCTGAATATTCTCTTCGGTAGCGTCGAGTTTCAATCCTTTGAATTGCTCGGCTAAGGCATGCTCAAGGGCGTCAACGGGTTCGCTAATTGGAATCTCATCGTATTGCACGCCAAGATTCTGGGCCATTTCTCTCGCATCAATCCAGGAAATATCAGCGGTGTAACGTGAGGCCATCATGACGGTGCGCACTTTGTCTGCGCCCAAGGCATCCACTGCAATCGCCAGCACTAATGCAGAGTCAACACCTCCAGAGAGGCCAATAATGACACCCGGAAAGCGATTCTTCTGAACGTAGTCGCGCACACCCAAAACAAGCGCTTGGTAAGCTTGAGCCTCTACGCTGGAGGGAACCACCATGACGCCTGGATCTAAATCAGCAGATGGATTGACATTCACAAAGCCAAGAGCAGTTTCAAACTGGGGCATGGTCATCATTACTTTGCCTGCACTGTTTAAAGCAAAAGATCCACCATCAAAGACAAGCTCATCTTGACCACCTACTGCATTGACATACACCAATGGCATCTTACTTAAGGCAATCTGTTTGCGCAGTACATCAATGCGTAAAGATTCTTTTTGGAGGTGATAAGGCGATGCGTTGAGAACTAGAAGTACTTGAGCGCCAGCAGCATGAGCCTGTTTGGCGGGACCAGCATGCCAGGCATCTTCGCACAGAATCACTCCGTATTGAATGTCCGCATTTTCAAAGACACAGGCTTCCTTACCGGCCGTGAAATAACGGACCTCATCAAATACTTCATGATTAGGTAACTCTTGCTTGGCGTAACTAGCAATGACTTTGCCATCACGAATGACGGAGGCGAAGTTTTGTAAACCAGCGGCAGTCTTCGTGGGGTGTCCAACTATGACTGTTAAACCCGGAAATTTTTGGAGCTCTTGCATTAAAAGGCTGAGCTCGCGATCAGCAGCCTCTATAAAAGCAGGGCGTAAGAGTAAATCTTCTGGAGGGTAGCCAGTGAGCGAGAGCTCTGGTGTGAGAAGGATTGTGGCGCCTTGTGCATATGCATCTGCAGCGGCTTGAGAGATGAGCTGCGCGTTGCCAGGCAAATCACCCAGAAGAGGGTTGATTTGCGCTAAGGCGATTTTTTGCGAGCTCACTCCCAATTTTAAATAAAGTTAAATGGTTATGTATTTTCTTTGTTATAGCGCTCGATACCTTCAAGAATCTCTTGATGTGCTTCAGCTACGCCAGCCCAACCCTTTACTTTTACCCATTTACCTTTTTCGAGATCTTTGTAGTGCTCGAAGAAATGTTGAATTTGGTTTAAGCGCAATGGGTTGATGTCTTCTGGCTTTTGCCAGTGTGTATAGATCGGTAAAATTTTATCTTCTGGTACGGCGAGCAACTTCGCATCTTGACCCGCTTCATCTTCCATCTGCAAGATACCGATTGCGCGGCAGCTAACTACAACACCTGGGATTAACGGAAAAGGAGTAATGACAAGAACGTCAACTGGGTCGCCATCGCCCGCAATGGTTTTATTGATATAACCATAATTGCATGGGTAGTGCATTGCTGTTCCCATAAAGCGATCAACAAAAATAGCGCCGCTTTCTTTATCCACTTCATACTTTATCGGATCGGCATTCATGGGGATTTCAATAATGACGTTAAAGCTTTCGGGGATTTTCTTGCCTGGTTTGACCTTGTCGAGACTCATACAAACTCCAAATAGTGATTAGTAAATACCCTGATCTTGATAAAGACGCAGAGAAGTGATTCTGCTACATACTGATAAAGCGCATATAGCCTCTAGTTTATCGCTTTCAGAAAGTGGGCTGACATACGTAAGAGATGCAAAACAATTTAAACCAAATTTTAAGGGGTTTAAGCATGGGTAATGTCACTTTAGGCTTATATTTTGCCTTGGCTTGCGGTGTTCTAGCCGTGATTTATGGTTTTGTAATGCGTAGCTGGATTCTGCGACAAAGCACTGGTAATGCCAAGATGCAAGAAATTGCCGAGGCAATTCAGCAGGGCGCTGCCGCGTATCTTTCACGTCAATACAAAACCATTGGCATTGTTGGAATCGTTCTCACGATCTTAATAGCTCTATTCTTGGATGTTGCCACCGCCATGGGCTTTGTTATCGGCTCAGTCCTTTCTGGTGCTTGTGGCTTTATTGGCATGAATGTTTCAGTTCGCGCTAATGTCCGAACTGCTGAAGCAGCCACCAAGGGTATGAATGAAGCTCTGAATGTGGCCTTTAAGGGTGGCGCAATTACCGGCATGCTGGTCGTAGGGCTTGGTCTACTAGGTGTAGGTCTTTTCTTTATGTTTTTGGTATCAACAGGATCTGGGCAGGATCTCTCATCCGTACTGCATCCCCTCATTGGATTAGCATTTGGCTCCTCATTGATTTCAATCTTCGCTCGTCTGGGCGGAGGCATCTTTACCAAAGGCGCCGATGTTGGTGCTGATTTAGTGGGTAAGGTAGAGGCAGGCATTCCTGAGGATGACCCTCGCAATCCTGCGGTTATCGCAGATAACGTCGGTGACAACGTAGGTGACTGCGCAGGTATGGCTGCGGACTTATTTGAAACCTATGCTGTGACATTAATTGCCACGATGGTTTTAGGGGCACTCATGATTACTAGTGCCCCAGTCTCTGCCATTGTTTACCCCTTAGTGTTGGGAGGTGTCTCAATAATCGCTTCCATTATTGGCTGCTCTTTTGTAAAGGCCACTCCTGGTATGAAAAACGTTATGCCAGCTTTGTACAAAGGCTTAATTGTGGCTGGCGGCATTTCTTTAGTAGCGTTTTATTTTGTCACTAATTTCATCATGCCGGATGATGCCTTGGGTATCCCTGGAAGTCAGTGGCGTTTGTTTGCATCCACAGTAGTTGGCTTGGTACTCACCGCTGGATTAGTTTGGATTACGGAGTACTACACTGGAACGCAATTTAAGCCGGTGCAACACATTGCCGAAGCTTCAACCAAAGGTCACGGTACTAATATCATTGCTGGCTTAGGTGTCTCTATGAGATCCACAGCATATCCAGTGTTATTTGTTTGCGCTGCAATTTATGCAGCTTACTGGTTAGCTGGAATTTATGGCATTGCTATTGCAGCTACTGCCATGTTGTCGATGGCGGGTATTGTGGTTGCTCTAGATGCCTATGGACCCATCACAGATAATGCAGGTGGTATCGCTGAGATGGCCGGTTTGCCACAATCTGTCCGTGACATTACTGATCCACTCGATGCTGTAGGTAATACGACCAAGGCAGTGACGAAAGGTTATGCGATTGGTTCGGCAGGTCTTGCTGCTCTAGTGCTCTTTGCTGATTACACACATGCCCTTGAATCTATTGGCCAGCAAGTATCTTTTGACTTATCAAATCATATGGTGATCATTGGCCTCTTTATTGGAGGCATGATTCCGTATTTGTTTGGTGCGATGGCCATGGAAGCAGTGGGTCGTTGTGCTGGCGCGGTTGTAGAAGAGGTTCGTCGACAGTTTCGCGATATCCCTGGAATCATGGAGGGGACGGCAAAACCGGAATATGGCAAAGCCGTGGATATGCTGACTTCTGCAGCAATTAAAGAAATGATTATTCCATCACTCCTACCCGTTGTTGCCCCGATTTTGGTCGGCTTATTTTTGGGGCCTGCTGCCTTAGGCGGTTTGCTCATGGGTACTATCGTGACTGGTTTGTTCGTAGCAATTTCGATGTGTACTGGTGGTGGCGCTTGGGATAATGCCAAGAAATACATTGAAGAAGGCAACTTCGGTGGCAAGGGTTCTGAAGCGCATAAAGCGGCAGTCACTGGAGATACTGTAGGCGATCCCTATAAGGACACTGCAGGACCTGCTGTGAACCCTTTAATTAAAATTATCAACATCGTCGCATTATTGATCGTGCCATTATTGCCTTTGGCTCGTTAACAATAGTCGGGATGTAAAAGCTCTTCCTTGTTGGTGGTTGTGTTCCATAAAAAAACGCCTAGCAATGCTAGGCGTTTTTATTGCTCCATTGTTTAGTGAGCTATGCCAAGGTTTCTAAATACCGTTGAGCATCTAATGCAGCCATGCATCCCGTGCCTGCGCTGGTAATAGCTTGACGATAAATATGGTCTTGCACATCACCTGCTGCAAAAACGCCGGGGATATTGGTAGCGGTTGCATTACCTTCTAAACCAGAGTGAGTCTTAATATAGCCATTATTCATATCTAATTGACCAATGAATAATTCAGTATTAGGTTTGTGGCCAATCGCAATAAAGGCACCAGTCACAGCAATATCTTCTGTGCTGCCATCCGCTTTCTTAATGCGCACACCGGTCACGCCTTTTTCGTCGCCCAGCACTTCGTCCAGAGTGGAGTTCAATTTGAGCTCAACCTTACCTTCGGCTACTTTCGCCATGAGGCGGTCATTAAGAATTGGCTCTGCACGGAATTTATCGCGACGATGAATCACGGTCACTTTTTTAGCGATGCCAGTCAGGTAGAGCGCCTCTTCAACAGCAGTGTTACCACCACCGACCACGCAAACATCTTGATTGCGATAGAAGAAGCCATCACATGTCGCGCATCCAGAAACACCGCGACCCATAAATGCTTCTTCACTAGGTAGCCCAATGTACTGAGCAGATGCCCCTGTAGAAATAATTAAGGCATCACAGGTGTAGGTGCCAGAGTCGCCAACCAAGCGGATCGGCTTTTCAGTGAGTGCGGCAGTATGAATATGATCAAAGATGATGTTGGTATTAAAGTGCTCTGCGTGCTTCAAAAAGCGATCCATTAGCTCTGGTCCTTGGACTCCATCGGGGTCTGCTGGCCAGTTTTCGACATCAGTAGTGGTCATTAATTGACCGCCCTGTGCTAATCCAGTAATGAGGGTAGGGCTCAAATTAGCCCGGGCTGCGTATACGGCAGCCGTATAGCCAGCAGGGCCTGAACCCAGAATGAGGACTTTGGAGTGTTTTGGGGTATTTGTAGTCATACCCAAATTATAGGATTGCTTGATTACAATCGGTAGAACATGGCAAGAACCGCATACCCGAAGTCTAAAACCCCTTTAAGCCCCCAGCCCCCTGAGAATCACGGGCAGGGCAGGATGCCCCGCCTCCTACTGGAGGCTCGCTGGTTTATCTCCTGCGGCCTATGTTTAGGACTCTTTGCTATTTTGCTGACCTATTCGAAAGCAGATCCGGCTTGGTCGCATGCCAGTTTTGAGGTTCCCAAGAACCTGGGCGGGCGCTTTGGGGCCTATTTAGCTGATTTATTACTTTATATCTTTGGTATTTCCGCTTTTTGGTGGGTGGTGCTCTTTGGGCGCCGCGTTCTGAGTGGCTGGCGTGAGCTTTGGAGCATTCCTTTGCCGCCAGATCCAGATGCCAAGCCAGACTCCTTATTAATGCGCTGGTTGGGCTTTGGGCTGACTTTATTGAGCAGCATGGGTCTTGAGTCTATTCGCATGCATTCGCTGACCTGGGAGCTTCCAAGGCCTCCTGGAGGTATCTTGGGAGAGCTCATTGGCGATCCCTTGCAGATGACCTTAGGTTTTACTGGTTCTACTTTGGTTTTGCTATTTACGCTTTGTGCCGGTCTTTCCTTGTTTCTTCATTTTTCTTGGTTAGATGTCGCTGAAAAAGTAGGTCGCTCCCTAGAGTTGGCATATAACCGTTTGCGTGAGCGTCGCGATAGTGAAGAGGATCGCAAATTGGGTGAAGCGGCAGCAGAAGAGCGTGAAGAGTTTGTTGAAGAGTTCCGCGGGCGCGTTGAAATCGCTAAACCAGTACAGATTGTTCGTGCCCCAGTAGAGATTCCGAAAAGTGCTCGCGTTGAGCGCGAGAAACAGCAGCCACTATTTGTGGATATTCCAGATTCAGAGCTACCTCCATTGGCATTGCTTGATCCTGTCCCAGAAGCGAAAGAAACTATTTCAGCGGACGTACTGGAATTTACTTCTCGCCTCATTGAGCGCAAGTTGGCTGAGTTCAATGTGGAAGTGAAGGTCATTGCGGCCTATCCAGGCCCAGTAGTGACTCGTTACGAAATTGATCCTGCTGTTGGTGTGAAGGGTAGTCAGATCGTCAACCTATCCCGCGACTTGGCACGCTCTCTTGGTGTAGTAAGTATGCGTGTGGTGGAAACCATTCCCGGTAAAACATGTATGGCCTTGGAGCTACCAAACCCAACGCGTCAATCGGTTTACTTGTCTGAGATTTTGAGTTCACAGGTTTACAACGACAGCCACTCCAATTTAACCTTGTCTTTAGGTAAAGATATTTCTGGTAGCCCTATCGTGGCTGACTTGGCAAAGATGCCGCACTGCTTGGTTGCGGGTACCACTGGTGCTGGTAAGTCTGTTGGTATTAATGCCATGATTCTGTCTATCCTCTTTAAGTCGAAGCCTGATGAAGTGCGTCTGATCATGATTGACCCGAAGATGCTAGAAATGGCAATGTACGACAAGATCCCGCATCTACTGTGCCCGGTAGTGACTGATATGAAGCAAGCGTATAACGCACTGAATTGGGCTGTGAATGAGATGGAGCGTCGCTACAAGCTCATGAGTAAGTTCGGTGTGCGTAACCTTGCTGGCTTCAATAAAAAGATTTTAGAGGCGGAAGAAAAAGGCGAGAAGCTTACCAATCCATTCAGCCTTACTCCAGATGATCCGGAGCCAATTTATAAGGCGCCCGTGATCGTGATCGTGATCGATGAGTTGGCTGACTTGATGATGGTCTCTGGCAAAAAGATTGAAGAGTTAATTGCGCGTATTGCCCAAAAAGCCCGTGCTGCCGGTATCCATTTGGTGTTAGCAACTCAACGTCCTAGCGTGGATGTGATTACTGGCCTGATTAAAGCCAACGTTCCTACCCGCATCTCTTTCCAGGTCAGTAGCAAGATCGATAGCCGTACGATTCTCGATCAACAGGGTGCTGAAGCACTGCTGGGTATGGGTGACATGCTCTACATGGCACCCGGTACTGGTTTACCGGTTCGCGTTCATGGCGCCTTTGTTTCTGACGATGAGGTTCATCGGGTAGTGGAGTGGCTCAAAGAGAAGGGCGAAGCTAACTACATTGACGGTGTTCTTGAGGGTGCCGATGAATCTAATATCGATGCTCTGACTGGTGAAGGTGGCGGCGAAGCCGACCCGTTATACGACCAAGCAGTAGCTATCGTCCTGGACAATAAGCGTCCATCCATCTCCTTGGTACAACGTCATTTGCGCATTGGTTATAACCGTGCCGCCCGCTTACTCGAGGATATGGAAAAAGCCGGTTTAGTTTCGAAGATGGGTAATGGCGGTAATCGCGAAATCCTCCATCGTCCTTCCGAATAAGGCGATCCCCTTGCGTAGATTTTTCTCGTTACTAGCTCTCGGGCTCACAGTTCTTTTATCTTCAAACGGGGTATTTGCAGATGGCGAAAGTGGTGCAGAGCAGTTGCGTCAGTTTGTGCGTAGCTCCAAAACTGCTGAAGGTGAGTTTGTGCAACAACAGTTGCGCGCACCTAAAGCAAATGAGCCACAAGATAAGGGTTTAAAAGTCATTCGCCAAACTCAGGGTCGTTTTGTATTTCAGCGACCAGGGCGATTTATTTGGGACACCCAAAAGCCGTATGAACAAAAACTGATTGCTGATGGCAAGCAACTCATTTTGTGGGACAAGGACTTAAATCAGGCAACATTCAGGCCTGCTGGCCAAGCTTTGGCAGCTACGCCTGCGGCAATCTTGTTTGGAGAGACTTCCCTAGACCAACATTTTGATTTAGTTGAGGCAGAAGATCGCTTGGGTATGAAATGGGTTGCTCTTGTCCCCAAGAAAAATCCCAATGCAAAAAATGGGAATGACTTACCGTATACCAAGATCTCAGTGGGGATGGCCAATGGACTGCCTAAAGCACTGGAGCTCATAGATGGGCTAGGAAGCGTGGTGTTGGTTACCTTAGATAAGATTCAATTGAACGTCAATTTGCCCGCCAATCGCTTTACCTTTGTGCCGCCTGCTGGCGCGGAAGTCTTGCGCTTAAACTAGAACCCATAAGTCTTATTGAGTCACCTTTCAGTAAAAACCAAATATAAAAAATCGAGCAATATATGATTGACCCGCAATTACTCCGCAAAGATATCGCAGCCGTTGCTGCCCGTTTAGCCACTCGTAAATTTCAACTGGATGTTGAGAAGTTCAACACCTTAGAGTCTGAACGCAAATCTTTGCAAACACGCACTGAAGAATTGCAATCTAAACGTAATCAATTGGCTAAGGCCATTGGTATGAAAAAAGGTAAAGGCGAGGATGCTACTACCGAGTTGGCGGAAGCAACCCAGATTAACCTTGATATGGAATCAGGCGCATCACGCTTAGCAATTTTGCAGGTAGAGATTGCAGATTTCTTGATGGGTATTCCGAACCTGCCGGATGAAGCAGTTCCTGTTGGTAAAGATGAGACTGAAAACAAAGAAGTGAAGCGCTGGGGCGATGCTCCAGCATTTGATTTTGAGATTAAAGACCATGTTGATCTGGGTGGCCCACTGGGTCTAGATTTTGAAGTAGCAGCGAAGATTAGTGGCTCGCGCTTTGTGGTTCTCAAGGGGCCTATTGCTCGATTGCATCGTGCTTTAGCGCAATTCATGCTTGATACCCACACAACCCAGCACAATTACCAAGAGATCTACGCACCATATATGGTTAATGCTGCCTCCATGCGTGGTACTGGTCAGCTACCTAAGTTTGAAGAGGACTTGTTTAAGGTTCCTCGTCAAATGGGTGGTGAAGATACAAAGGGGGCAAATGCCGGCGAAGCAAGAATTGAAAACTTCTACTTGATTCCGACAGCAGAAGTACCGGTGACGAATTTAGTGCGCGATGAGATTGTGAGTGCCGATAGTCTGCCTTTGAAATATGTTGCCCACACTCCATGCTTTCGTTCTGAGGCTGGAAGCTATGGGCGCGATGTGCGTGGAATGATTCGTCAACATCAGTTTGATAAAGTGGAGTTGGTGCAAATTACTAAGCCAGAAGATTCAATGCAGGCCCTAGAGGATTTAACTGGACACGCAGAGAAGATTCTCGAGTTACTGGAGCTACCTTATAGAAAAGTATTGCTCTGTACTGGTGATATGGGTTTTGGTAGTGCCAAGACTTATGACTTAGAAGTATGGGTGCCATCACAGAAAGCTTATCGTGAAATCAGCTCTTGCTCCAGCATGGGCGATTTCCAAGCACGACGCATGCAGGCTAGATTTAAAGCTGGCCAAGGCAAGCCAGAATTAGTGCACACCTTAAATGGATCCGGTCTTGCGGTTGGTAGAGCGCTGGTTGCATTACTTGAGAACAAACAGCAAGCGGATGGCAGCATTGCTATTCCAAAAGCATTGCAGTCTTACTTGGGCGGCCTAGAGGTATTGAAGCCTCTCTAAATGATGATCTAAGAAGATCAGGGGATTGCCCGAAAGCTATAATCGCAGTTCGGTTCGGAGAGGTGGCAGAGTGGTCGAATGTACCTGACTCGAAATCAGGCGTAGGGTCAAACCTACCGTGGGTTCGAATCCCACCCTCTCCGCCAATCAATCTCTGTATTTTTGCCTACAGAGAAAATATTGAAAGAGCCCCGCATAACGTGGGGCTTTTTATTTATAGGTAGTTTGTAATGCACGGACATTCATTAATACAAGGGAGCATTACTGTTGCAATCTAGTCACCAAGTACTTCATGATGTTTTTGGCTTTGATCAATTTCGAGGTGCTCAAGAGTCTATTGTTAGACATGTAGTGGCAGGCGGCGATGCTTTGGTCCTTATGCCTACTGGTGCCGGTAAGTCGCTGTGCTATCAAATTCCCTCGCTTGTTCGCCGCGGTGTAGGGGTAGTAGTTTCACCCCTAATTGCGCTGATGCAAGATCAGGTAGATGCATTAACCCAGTTAGGCGTTAAAGCTTCATTTCTGAACTCTAGTCTGGATATAGCTACATCTCAAAAGGTGACTAGTCAATTACTAGCTGGAGATCTTGACCTAATCTATGTGGCGCCAGAACGTCTGATGAACCCTGGTTTTCTATCGATACTCGATAGGCTTAATACGGGCCCCGGAATTGCATTATTCGCTATTGATGAGGCGCACTGCGTTTCGCAATGGGGCCATGATTTTCGTCCAGAATATCGCCAGCTAACCGTTTTACACGAGCGATTTCCAAAAGTTCCTCGTATTGCCTTAACCGCTACTGCGGATGCGCCAACCCGAGCAGAAATTGTCGAACGTCTGTCCTTAGAATCTGCTGAGCAGTTTGTCTCTAGCTTTGATCGTCCCAATATTAAGTATCGAGTTTTGCAAAAACAGAATGCTAAACAACAGTTAGAGCACTTTTTAGATGCTGAACATGCCGATGACTCCGGAATTATTTATTGTCTATCGCGTCGCAGTGTAGAAGAGACTGCGCAATGGTTGCAAGACCGCGGGTGGGATGCGATGCCGTATCACGCGGGCTTAAGTGTGGAAACACGCAGCGCCAATCAAAAACGCTTCTTGCGTGAAGAAGGCGTCATCATGGTTGCAACCGTAGCGTTTGGTATGGGTATTGATAAACCCAACGTTCGCTTTGTAGCGCATCTGGATCTTCCAAAAAGTATGGAAGGGTATTACCAAGAGACCGGTCGGGCAGGTCGCGATGGCTTGCCTGCAAATGCCTGGATGGCCTACGGATTTGGGGATGTGGTGAGCTTGCGGCAAATGGTAGATTCTGGTGAAGCTTCTGAAGATCGTAAGCGTGTAGAGCGCCAAAAACTTAATGCCTTGCTGGGTTATTGTGAATCCACAACATGTCGCCATCAAACGATCTTGCGCTACTTTGGAGAGATGCATCCTGGTGGCTGTGGCAACTGCGATAACTGTCTAGAGCCAGTGGTTACTTGGGACGCCACACACGAAGTGCAAAAAGCATTGTCATGCGTATATCGTACCGGGCAACGTTTTGGAGTGACCCATTTAATTGATGTGCTTATGGGTAAAGTGACTCCTAGAGTGAAACAATATTTTCATGAGCAAGTGAGCACCTTTGGTATTGGTGCGGAACTCAATCAGGCACAGTGGAATAGCATCTATCGTCAGTTAGTATCTGGCGGATATTTAGATGCAGACATTGCATTACATGGCGGCTTAAAGTTAGTGGATAACATTGCCTTGCCAGTTCTACGTGGAGAGCAAGAAGTTTGGCTACGAAAAGAAACGGGCTACTCCAAGAGCAGTGCTATGAAGTCTGGAGCAAAGAAGAGCTCTACGCATCCCTTTAGCAATATTGCAGATGAAAGCCTATGGGAGGCGCTCAAGGCGAAACGTACTGAGCTGGCACGCGAACAAGGGGTGCCACCCTATGTAATTTTTCATGACAGTAGTTTGCAAGAGATGGTTAAATCCGCGCCAACTACCTTAGATCACTTCAGTCAGATTGGTGGGGTCGGACAAACCAAGTTAGAACGCTATGGCGAACACTTTCTTAAAGTCATTCAGGAAAATCTAGAGCGTTCCAGTTAAACCACTATTTTTAACAGCAGTATGTTGAAAATACTCACGTTGGTTTGGTGCGCTAAAAAGCCTACCATTGGCAGAAAATAGGTTTTCTCCAGGAGGACGGTGCGCTGTTCGGTCAATGTGAGGCCTTCTAAGATAGATTGCTTTTCGCTATTTAGTCTTTCTCGGACAAGGCAATCGTCGAATCCTGATCCATTTAAAGTTTTTACTACCAGATCCACTTAAAAGATTACTTTTCATTTTCTAATGTAATTTTGATATTTCTCAATAATTATCTAGATATACCACATGAAAATAGGCATTCATCTACCCGTCGAACTGGTTGCGGAATATGCCTCTAATGCGGTCAATTTTCTTATGGCAAAGTTGCGATCTCAACTAAAGGAGCTTCAGCTTGATCAATAGATTTTGCTTGTTTGACGCTCGGACTTACGTGCTGATTGTGCTACTTGGATTCTCCTAACTCTGATTTTTACAACCCAGAAGGAAATACTATGAACAAAATTATTCTCCCCATTGCTGTTGCAATCTTTTCTGTCCCAGTGATTGCCATTGCCCAAAATGCACCCCAAGGCGCTGTCATGGCTACAAAAGGATCCAACGAGGCAGCGGTAGCTGAGGCGGTACAGTTGCAAGGCAAAGTAAAGTCTATCGATAAGCAAAGTCGCACCGTAGTGGTGGTGGGTAAGCAGGGCAAGGAGGTCACTTTACCCCTTGGACCAGAGGTGAAGAATTTTGACCAAATTAATGTGGGTGATCTCGTCACTCTCACCTATATTCGGGCCTTAGCCCTGGAATTACACAAATCCGTCAATGAGGGGAAGTTAGGTCAACCTATCACCATCGAACAATCGGTGCGTGCTAAACCTGGGGAAAAGCCGGCGGGAGCAATTGAAAAGACGGTTAATGTCACCGCAAATGTCATAGCGGTAAATCAAAAAACTCAAGTGGTAACTCTAAAGGGGCCCAACCGTACTGTTGAACTCAAGGTGCAAGATTCCGCCATGTTGAAAGATATCAAGGTAGGGGACCAAGTGGATGCCACCTTCACTGAAGCTATTGGCATCAAAGTGACTGCCGCTCCAAAGAAATAGGTTAAGAGTTTTTACATGTTGCAGTTCTTAAAAGGGCTACAACATGTCCCAAGACCCATTCACCGGAAGTCATTAAGCAATATCGCTAACCCATGATCAATGTCATAAATACAATCGCGATAAAAAATAAAAAGTTACTCTTATTCAATAAGTTATCGTATGTAGTCTCTGGAATGAACCGTAGAAGACGACTTATTCAGTTATGGAATTTTTGATCTAGGAGGGTTGCCACTCGCATATGGATGAAAAAAAACCATCCCTAATAAAGGATTTTTTAAGCGAGCCAGAGGGCTTCTCTCTAGTATTTGGCGGATTCTTATTTCACTTACTTCAGCGCGCGCATCTTGCTGGTAATACAGGACGATCACTATGCATCAGGATCCTTGTAATTACCCTTCTAGCTTGGCTCCCATTGCTCGTGCTTTCTCTTATTTCTGGTCAAGTTTTTCGGGATAGCGTTCAATTATCATTTCTAGTCGATATTGAAACGCATGTACGTTTTTTGCTCGCGCTGCCGCTATTGGTTGTCGCCGAATCGGTGGTGCATCAACGTATTCGTCCGTTGATTAGTCTTTTTTTAGAGCGAGACCTCATTCCCGAAAGTGCAAAAGGGCAATTTAGCGCTGCCATTGAATCGGCAATACGTTTGCGGAACTCAACTAGTATCGAACTTATTTTAATTTCCGCAGTCTATCTGTTTGGGATTCTTTTTCTTTGGCGAACTCAAATCGCATTAGATGTCTCTAGTTGGTATAGCGTGGAGATCAATGGCCGATCCAAACTTTCTCCAGCAGGCTGGTGGTTAGCCTTTATCAGTCTGCCCTTGTTTCAATTTCTGTTGTTGCGCTGGTATTTCCGGCTTTTTATTTGGTCCCGTTTTCTATGGCAGGTATCGAAAATATCATTAAATCTGATACCCACTAGCCCTGACCGAGCATGTGGCCTGGGATTTTTAGCCAAGGTTAGCTATGTGTTTTCACCATTAGTGTTTGCGCAAGGTGTCCTTCTTGCTGGTGTTCTGGGCGAACGCATCTTTTTTACTGGTGTATCCCTAACCTCATTCGAGATCGAAATCATCGGTATGGTGACGCTCGTACTGCTTTCCATATTGGGCCCATTGCTCGTATTTACGCCGCAAATAATGGCTGCAAAACTGAATGGCTTAGATGAATATGGCACGCTTTCCCAAAAGTATGTGCGCGCATTCGACTTTAAGTGGTTACGTAGACGCGAGACAACTGACGAACCATTCATTGGTAGTGCTGATATTCAATCTTTGGCAGATTTAAGCAATAGCTTTGAAATCATTAAAAGTACGCGCGCGTTCCCATTTGATATCAAAAATGTCATTCAGCTGATCATCATCACGGTACTGCCTATTGCGCCATTACTTTTGACCATGTTCTCTTTAGAGGATCTGTTATTGACAATTTTTAAGATCCTCTTTCGCTAACACCAGGCATTCATGTTTAAAAATTAAACTGAAGACATCCACCTGGGAGTCTACGTTGAATTACAGCTTTTTTTATGTTCTCTATCCACTAGTCAGCCATCAAATTTTATTAATTCACATAAATGGCAAATAAGCCCTGAGCACATTAGGATTCAGATTTCCTTTGCTAGCCTTTAGGTATCGAAAAATTTTCACTAGCCCCTGAATTTTAATTGGAGCGGACAATTAATTTACTCATGAGATGCTTGGTTATCTTGTGAGATGGGTTAAAGAAAAAAGTAATTATTTTTTCTTTCTAACTTGGAATCAAAAGAGCGCCCAAACTCAAGAGTAATGTCGTATCAAGGTTAAAGTAAAAATTACCTTTCATTCTTTAGTCGTTTTGCCCCCTCAACTAGAGGATTCCATCCCACTACAAGAGTCAACATGAAACTATCCATGCGTAGCGCATTAGGTGCTGAGTCGTTAATTGTTGACTTATATCCAAGAGTTAAGGCTGTATTGTCGTTTATCGTATAGCCTAGCGTTAGGCCGACTCCAAGATTATTAAGCCGAGTGCCCGGAACGCCATTAATAGTTGCCTGTCCACCCTGGTACCAGGCTCCATCAAGGGAGCCCCAAAAATTTTCAGTAAGATCTCGCGTTAAGTGCCCATCAAGCTGAAAGAGTGGGTCGGTCTTTAATGTTTGACCGACATAATTATTGTTATTACCAAACATCCAAACCGCTGGTAAGAGCTCAAGAGTCGTACGTTTACCTGGCACCCAAGGACCTAGTTGGAGTACGGTCGGTAATCCCACGCGTCCATAATTTCGATTTTGGCCGAGATTCAGAAGTTTGCTGGAGTTATATTCTCCAATCGGAATTGCCAGATCCGCTAGAAAACTCATTGAAACGCCAGGCTCGTATCTCAAAGCATCGGCCAGGGTATTTTGCGCACGAGGCCCTAAAAAATTAATCGTGTATTCAAGCATTGGATCCCCAAACCCATTGGCAGTCTGGGTTGCTGTACGTCCACCAGCAGTAACATCTCCAGATACTCGACCCATCGGCAGAATCACCGCGGCTGTGGCAGCACGATCAAACATTGAGAAGGTGTGAGCATAGCCAACCATTCCCATAGTCGCATTGAAGCTTGCTCCTGGTGTAACCGTATGTGCCGGGTTGAAAGGATTGGTATTGCCACTGACTGATTGAAAAATGAGCGGCACCGCATTACTGTCAGAGAGGGAATTCCAGTAAAAACGACCCGGAACCTGTGCTGTGGTATTTGCCGAAACCAGAGCGCCGCCAACAAATAAGATGGCCATAATAAAACGTAACCAACGATTTGATTTCATTTTGTATTCCTTTTTTATGCGTGGCTTATAGGATCGGCTTTAGATATATTCCAAGGTCGAACGTTTAATTCTTCACACCCTCAATCAAGTTTTTTGGAGGGATAAATTGTTTTTTGTAGATCAAGGGCGGGAATCCCGGATCAACTGGAACGCGCATAGGCATGGTGTCGTCCAGGGTTTCAAATGGAGAGCGGCTAGGGAGGATGACATGATTTTTAAGTACAAAGTCATCCCATAAAACTAGCATCGACTTAAGTTTTTCAGGATTGTCATTAGCGAGATTTTTTCTCTCTGCCGGGTCTTTTGTAACCTCAAAGAGCTCCCATTCGCCAGTACCAAAAGGCTTGTATTGCCAACGCAATTTCCAGTCGCCTTGCCTAACAGCGCGATTCCCGAAAATTTCCCACGCCAGATAATCTTGTTTGGAGCGTGGCGAATCCACTTTATTTGTTAGTAACGGGTTCCATGACTTACCAATCAGTGGGGGCAGAGCATGACCCTCTTTATCCTTACTTGGATACGTTGCGCCTGCTATTTCAAGTAGCGTTGGCATGATGTCTGCCACGTGCATCAACCCATCATTAATACTGCCTTTGGGGCGTGTAACCGGTGGCCCGCTGACGATAAGCGCATTCCTAATGCCACCCTCCGCCATCCAACCTTTGTATTGACTAAATGGTGTCATGGAAACTTGAGCCCACATTGGCCCATAAGCGACATAGGATTGTGGTCCACCCCATGCATTCGGGTGAGTCTGGGACCAATTCATTGCCGCAAATAAAAAATCTCGCGAGCCAGGCGAACCTGAGATCATTTTGAATAAATCCGATCCCTCGGCACCATTGTCACCAAATACGATAAAAATTGTATTTTCATACTCGCCGATCTGTTTTAAGTGATCAACCAGCCGACCCACGTGGAAATCTAAGTTTTCCACCATGCCAGCATAAAGCTCCATTTTCTTTCCAAGCAATGCCCGAGAGACTGGAGCTAACGTGATTGGGTCTGGAAGAAACCACATTCTTTCAGACAGCTCGGTGCCAGCAGGAGTAATTCCAAGCTCAATTTGCCGCTTTAATCTGGACTGCCTGACTGCATCCCAACCAATGTCGTATTCGCCAACGTGCCGAGATCGCCATTCTTCGGGTAAGTGGTATGGGTCATGCGGCGCCTGTTGCGAAACGTATGCAAAAAAAGGCTTTCCATCATCATGATTGCTATCAATAAAATCAATGAGCTTATCGGTATAGGTTTTGGTGGCGTAATAGTCGGTGGGTAATTCCGTTAAATATTTTCCATCCTCTGTAAAAACACTTTTGGGTGAGGCGCCAGTGAAGTTGGTCATATCCCAATAGCTGCCAGCACCATCTAGAAGTGAAAAGTCTCGTTCAAATCCTCGGGCCGCTGGAATTTGGTTGGGCGCCTTTCCTAGGTGCCACTTACCAACCATGTAAGTATGGTATCCAGAAGTCTTAAGAATTTCAGGTAGAGTAGTGACCCGATCATTGAGGTAGCCTTCGTAGCCTGAAATCCCTTGCTGATTCGGAGCTATCCATTCATCCATGTTGCCCAATCCACTCACGTGAGTATCAACCCCGCTCATCAGTGCTGCTCTAGTTGGCGAGGAGGTTGGGTGGGTATAGAAATTAGTAAAGCGAACTCCGTTTTTGGCAATCGCATCTAGATTTGGCGTCTTAATCTCACTACCAAATGCGCCCATATCAGCAAACCCTAAATCATCCCCAAGGATAATGACGATGTTAGGTCGACGCGGAATATCTGAGGCAAATGACGGAATTGAAGCAAGTAAAGGCACCGTGAATACCATGGCGCTGAGGGCCGGGAGCCGCCTCTTAAAATCAAAAGAGAATTTAATTGATGAACGTGTAGTCATTGATTGTGGTTCGCCTTCACACAGACGGTAAACTTATTAGCCCTCAAATATCCGCGTATTACTAAATAGAGATCACCCTGCGGCGATCTAAATATGCTGACCACATAACAAAAGTAAAAATTACACTGCCCATTGCAATTACTTTGTAAAAGAAGGCCGTTGAAATATTTTGATTAATGTCAAAAAATTCATTCTAAAAAATTTTAGTATTCACACGTGGGGATCAGATATGCGCATGGAATTAAAGAGTTACCAACCTAAATTAAATTTTCTTATGCGGTGAACTCTCTATTTGATAAAAAGCCAATCTAAGTATTAATTTTTATGGGGTTTCTGATGTCTAAAACTATAAAGCAGACTAAAACAAAAAATTCCACCTCGTCTGAAACTCCCTACTTGTCCGTTGACGAACGCTCTGCAAAAGGTCGCGCCTTGCGTGATGTAGCTCCACGTTCATCGCACGCAGGATGGATACCGGCTAAAAATCGCCGTGACCCAGTGGATTTATTAATTGAATCCAATGCCGGTCGCTTGGAAAATTTGGTGCCTATTCGATTCGGCCGAATGTCCGAGTCACCCTTTGCTTTTTATCGCGGATCTGCCGTGCTGATGGCTGCTGATCTTGCTAACACTCCCACTAGTGGATTGCGTGTTCAGGCCTGCGGAGATGCGCATTTGATGAACTTTGGTGGCTTTGCTACCCCAGAGCGAAACATCATCTTTGATATTAATGATCTTGACGAGACTTTGCCCGCCCCATTTGAATGGGACCTCAAACGGCTTGCCGCCAGCGTAATCATCGCGGCAAAACACTTGGATTTCCCTATGAGCAATGCAGCGCGGCTTGTCACCGATCTGGTTCAGGAATATCGTGAACGCATGACTGACTATGCAGGCATGCGCGCCTTGGATGTCTGGTACGACAAAATTGATCTACAAAAGTATTCTGATCGAATGGGTGATCCTGAAATAATTAAAGAGCTTAAAAATCGGCTTAAATTAAGAATAGAAAAAGAACAGCGTAGAACTGCACCTGATTTTTTATACCCCAAACTGGTTACTCACCAAGGCTCAAGGCCTATGATTAAGGACGAGCCGCCCCTGATTTTCCATCCAACTGCGGAACAGGCTCCCGGCCTTTTAGACGGGTACTCTAAGGCAATCAAGGAATACCGCGAGAGCTTACCAGATCACATGCGAACACTATTTGATCGATTCCACTACTTTGATCTGGCGGAGAAGGTTGTCGGGGTTGGCAGTGTTGGTACAAGATGCGCAGTCATGTTATTGATGGCTGCCGACAATGATTCCTTGTTCTTGCAGATAAAAGAGGCACGCACCTCGGTGCTTGAACCTTATGCAGGAAAAAGCCTATATAAAAATAATGGTCAGAGAGTCATTGTCGGACAACGGCTGATGCAGGCTGCGACTGATGTCTTTTTAGGCTGGACAAGTGGCATTAGCGGACACCATTTTTATGTCCGCCAACTTCGCGATATCAAAATGTCGGCGATTATTGATGACTGGGATCCGGCGATGATGCGACAGTATGGGCGGATGTGCGCGCACGCCTTAGCCCGTGCTCATGCGCGTACTGGGGATGCCGCCTTGATTTCCGGCTATATGGGTACTAGTCGAAGTTTTGATGATGCCATTGGAGAGTTTGCCGTCGAGTATGCCGCTCAGAATCAAGCTGACTATCGAACATTTATCAAAGCGATTCGAGAGGGAAAAATTAATGCGGTAATTGGAAGTTAGCTCATATTGTTTGAGGGGATTCTGATTTCATCACATCTTCAATTGGTTAAGCGTTAATTTGAAAGCTCAATTCACATGCGTAGACACTGTTGGCGGTTTGCGTTATGGACCTTTACTTTCGCTTGCATCATTGTCATGTCGTTATCAATAGCGCAAGCGCAAAACTTGGAGCCACGATCCTATGCCAATACGCCAATTGGACTTAATTTTCTAATTGCTGGTTATGCTTATACAGAAGGTAAAGTAGCATTCAATCCAACTCTACCGATTGCCAATGCGCAGTTTCACAGCAATACTGAAGTTCTTGCATATGTGCGCTCAATCGATGCTTTTGGGAACTCAGCCAAGTTTGATGTCATATTGCCGTACTCTGCATTTTATGGAGATGCGTTGGCTAATGGGCAACCTGTACAACGTCAAATGTCCGGCATTGGGGATCCTAAATTTCGCTTTTCGATGAACTTTTATGGCGCTCCCGCTTTATCGCTGAAAGATTTCAGAGGATACAGCCAGGATCTCATCATTGGTGCCAGCATGCAGATTAGTGCGCCGCTAGGGCAATACGACAATAGCAAGCTCATTAATCTTGGCTATAACCGCTGGTCCTTTAGGCCTGAACTCGGGATTTCCAAAGCCATCGGTTCATGGACTCTGGAATTTATGCCTAGCGTCACTTTTTATACGGTCAATTCAGATTTTAATTACGGGCAAAGTCTGTCTCAAGCCCCCCAATACGAAGCACAGGCACATATCATTTACAGTTTCGTCTCTGGGGTTTGGCTGGCGCTTAATGGCGACTACTTTGTAGGCAATCGGACCACTCTGAACGGCGTCTTAAATAATAATCTTCAGTCCAATACTAGGGCAGGCATAACCCTTGCTTTACCAGTAGATCGTCATAACTCAGTCAAACTCTATGCTAGTACAGGCACAGCATCTCTAACTGGATCTAACTTTAATGCCATTGGCATCGCTTGGCAGTATCGCTGGGGCGATGGTTACTAAGATGAGTCTTTTACTAACCCAAATTCTATATCCGCTATTGCCGAGAATGAGGGGTTCAATCAAGAGTAATGCTAAACCAAGTAATTCTCACTGGCTCGGTCAATTGAGGGGAGGCGCCTTGCAAAGTAACGCCACATATACTGTTATTTCTAGCAAATCGCTGCTGATTGAGTGTGTCGATGATCAGAGGCTTGGCACAGGCAGCGCAAAAGGAGGCGATTTTGAAGAAAACATTGGCAGACTGAGTGTCGTTTCCTTATCTCCATTTTATTTTCTTTGTTTGCTATGACTACTCAACCAACACTTCAGCTTCCAAAATTGATCAATGGTGATTTCTATCGTTTTCATACGATGGTTAAGCCCAGCGGCGCACACTGCAATCTTGATTGCGCTTACTGTTTTTATCTTCATAAAGAAGATTTGCTGCATCAGCCGCAGGTACCACGAATGAGTAATAGCTTGTTAGAGGCTCATATTCGTCAATACATCGAGGCGCAAGGTGGCGACGAGGTAATTTTTACTTGGCAGGGTGGTGAGCCAACGCTGATGGGGATTGATTTTTTTAAACGCATCGTAGCGCTTCAGAAGCAGTACAAGAAAACAGGCCAGCGTATTGAGAATGATCTTCAGACCAATGGTATCTTGCTTAATGATGAGTGGTGTGCTTTCCTTGCCGAGCATCAATTTCTAGTTGGCTTGTCGATTGATGGGCCTGCTGAACTGCATGATCTTTATCGCTATAGCAAAGGCGGCAAACCAACCTTTACACGAGTGATGGCGGCAGTCGAGTTATTACACAAGCACCGTGTGGTATTTAGCGCTCTGTGCGTTGTGAATCGTAGTAATTCGCGTCGACCAATCGATGTCTATCGTTTCCTGCGTGATGAGGTAAGACCGTATATCATTCAATTTATTCCCGGATTAGAGCCATCTGATTTTCATTTTGTTGCACCGGGTCACTGGGATTGGTCAAATCTACCAAGTGTTACTGACTGGTCGGTACTGCCGGATGACTGGGGATATTTTTTGACGCGAGTATGGGATGAATGGTTCAAGCATGATTACGGACATGTGTTTGTCGACCAGTTTGAGAACATCATCTCATTAATGTTCGGTCATGGTCCACAGAAATGTGTCAGTGGACGCATTTGTGGCAAGGCACTGGCGATCGAACACAACGGTGATGTCTATAGCTGTGATCACTTCGTTTATCCAGGGTACAAATTAGGCAATATCCTCGAAGTACATGAAGGCGATCTGGCATTTTCCGACCAGCAGAAAAAATTTGCTTACGCTAAGAGTGATAGCCTGCCTACCTACTGCAAATCCTGCACCTATTTAGAGCTGTGCTGGGGCGAGTGTCCAAAAAACCGTTTTACCAAAACACCAGAGGGTGAGTCAGGCCTGAATTATCTTTGCTCGGGACTTAAAAAGTTTTATGCGAAGGCAAGCTCTGATCGTCGCGAACTGGCTAAACGGCTGGGGCGATAAATGGTCTGTTCTACCGCTATCAAGGTAAACACCTTCCCCGTTGGTAGCTGGTACTGCTATAAGAATCCTTCTTTTTCAATAGTTAGGTTTTTTAGTCAAAATAATTATCTAATTTTTAAGCTTTCAAGCTTGTCATTGTGACCCTTACATTCGGCTATCAATTTTTATTTCCTTATTTAATTTTGATATTTCTCAATTATTAAAAAATCATGGCTTTTATAAAGGGAGCATTAGGTGTGGTGTTTACTTTGATTTGTAGTGGGCTTAATTGAAGAATGCTCATTCAACGAAATACCTTTGCATGGCTTTTGTATAGTAATTAAGTCCAAGAGCTTGTGTCGGTGTATTTATTGAAATGGCAAGTTGGTTAATTTGGGAAATGGAAACAGAAATCAGCTCTATGCCTAAATCTTTATATCTTCTCAGACATGCAAAAGCTATTGCAGGAGGGATTTTGGGTTCTGATCAGGATAGATCTTTATCCAAAAGGGGTGTTAGGGATGCAATTAAGTTAGCCCATAAATTGGCTAAAAAAGAGTTACTTTTGGACCTTATTTTAATGAGTCCTTCAGTTCGCACAATTAGCACTGGTCAGATTATTTCAAGTGAACTGCACATCCCCCATTCTCATTTAGTTGTTAATGAGAATCTCTATGCGGCAGAACCCATGGATTTGCTTAAAGTTATTTCCCATGTTTCCAATAAAATTGATAGGCTTATGATTGTTGGACATAATCCTGGGCTAATGAATTTAGCCTCGCTGCTCGCGGGTAAGTCACTATCCATGACTACATGCTCCCTAATTAAGCTCTCTTTTGACTTTGAAGATTGGCATGCCATCTTTACGGAAAGAGCCTCAAAATTTAACTTTCTGAACTAGCTTGTGATATCACTCATTAGAAATAATGCCTGCAAACGGTAGTGAATTTGAAATCAAGCTACGCTTTCCGTTCGGTAGGCTTGAGTCAATTGAAAAATGGATCATTGCTCGGGGCGGGCTTCGCCGCCAGCATTTACAGTCTGCATACATAGACACGCCAGATTTTTTACTGACTCAGGCGGGCTTTGCTTTTCGTTTACGGAAGGAGGGGCGCCAGTGGATCCAAACGCTCAAAGTTTCCACGGATAATCCCTTGAAAAGGCTTGAGCACAATGTTGTATTGGATTTTACTGGGGATGCCATGCCCAATTGGTGCCTTGATCTCCATGATCAACACAACCCTGGAAAGTTATTAACAAAACGGTTTCCAAAATTAAAAACTGATGATCTGCAAATTCGCTACCAAACTGATATTTGGCGAAGAAAAACAGCAGTAAAGACGCGCCAGGGAATGCTTGAATATGCCTTGGACTTAGGGTCAATCCACTCCTTATTACCCAATGGGATGGCCTCAATCCCAATTCAGGAGTTAGAAATAGAGTTAAAGGAGGGCGACCCTCGAGATGTTCTTCATCATGCACTTAATCTGATTAAGATCCACGGGGCTTACATCGATTCCCGTAGTAAATCTGAACGCGGTTTTTTGCTGGCTAGCGGATTGGAGTTCGGCCCCCCAGCAAGGGCCAATTTCATTTCACTGAAGAAGGCGGGGGATCGCCATGAAATGATTGGTCGTCTCATCCACTCTTCTCTGCAGCAAATATTGGCCAATCAAAGCGTGCTTAATGCTGAGTGTAATAATTACTCTGAATATCTTCATCAACTGAGGGTGGGTCTGCGTCGCCTAAAGGTCCTATTTAAATATTTGGCGAGGTATGATATTTTCATGAGTGAGCAAGGGGTTGGGGTATTTAAAAGTACGTTTAGTATGCTTGGTGAGTATCGCGACAATGATTACATTGAAATTGTTTTAAACCCAAGACTGTTATCGCTCGGCAGTTCAGAGATTAAGCTCAGTAATAATGCAGAATTGCCAGACCCTTCACACATAACGAGGGGCAAAGAGTTTCAGTTGCTCTTGGTAGAGCTCATGTCTATTGGGCTTACTCAAGCCTCCTTTATTGGTGGTCCCACAGATGATGCGAATGTTAAAGATGACGCAGCAATTCTTAAAAAAATAGTTTCCCAATTTCTTGATGACGGATTTCGTTTTATATCGAATCGAGCCTTTAAATTCTCAGACTTGCAGGACGAAGAGATTCATTCGATGCGGAAAAAAATGAAGTTTTTACGCTATTCCCTAGAATTTTTTAGAGACTATTGCATTAAGAAAACATGCCCCAAGTTTTTTAAGGCCCTTACAACCACGCTGGATTTTTTTGGATTATTTAATGATATTTGCGTCGCCATTAATCGAATTGAGGGGCTAGCGCAGAATGATCCTACCTTGTTATTTGCTCTTGGTTGGCTTAAAGCTGAGCGTCAACGCGTCCGCGGTTTATGTGGAAAAAGCATAAAAAAGCTCATTCAAATAAAAACTCCTTGGCAGAGCTAGCTGGACATATAGCATTCCTGTCTTCCCTGATCCTTATTTGTCAGAATCTAGAGGAGGGCTTTCATCTCTAGACCAGGATAATATGTGTAGCTACTACACCTACTTCAGGTTGTTGACCACAATCTGAAGTACTTGCAAAATGAGTAGCAATACTAGGGGCGATAAATCTAATGCGCCAAAATTAGGTATTGCCTTTCTGATTGGCGAGAGTAGGGGGTCAACTAGAAGTGAGACTAAATACTGGATCTGAGATCCAGCGCCTACCCACGAGAGAATAATGCTGGCAAAAACTAAGCCAACAAATCCTGAAAGAATGAGGTCGAGCAGGTCCATAAAAGCCGCTATGAGCCACGACACCGTCGATAAAGAAGCTCCAGATAGCAGAATAAGTATTGCCACCTTTCCGGTAACTAGTATGTAAGCAGCTAGAAAGCTTGCGACATCAAAGCGACCAATGCTTGGAATCAGTCTGCGTAATGGCAACACAATCCAATTGCTGATCGGAAGAATATAGGCGCCAATTGTTCTGCTTTGACCTGTGCCAAGATTAAATGCGAGCCACTGCAAATAGCACCTCAGGAGGCACGCTCCGGCAAGAACGCTGATCAATACTTGTAGGAGAAGGTTTGTGATTTGTATCAACATGGGGCTATTGTAGGGCGTTTAAGGCTATTAATATGGTTAAAGCAAGATCATTTTATTCATGTTCTAATGCTCAGCAATATGATTACTGTCGTTATTGCCTCTTATAAGTACGGACATCTTGCAGCCCATTGCATTGAGTCATTACTTTCTCAAACTCTTGCACCTACAAGAATTCTATTTGTTGATGATGGGGCGCATGACTGTAGCCACCTGCCTGGTTTATACCCTGATATCGAATATATTCTCAGGCCTCATAATTTAGGCACTGTCGATAATTTTCACGATCTCTTGATGAGGGTTGACACTGAGTATGTCCTTTTTATCGGAGCTGATAATTGGCTCAGATCGGACGCGATTGAGCTTTTATCTGGGGCTAGTGCTGATATCGTTACCTATGACATTGTTGTGACGGGCGAGTTAAAAGAAGAGATTCATGATCGCGTCCCAGGTGAGACTAGGCCCCATCAGGGCGATCTCTATTGGGATCGCGCAGGAAAGCATCATGGCTCCATGATGTACCGAACATCGCTGGGTCAGAAAGTCGGCTACAAAATGAGATATGTCGATGGGATCCATCCTCAAGAAGATTGGAATCTCTGGGACAAAATGCGAGAGCAGGGCGCTTCAGTAGCAAGCCTGGATGAGGGCCTTTTATTTTATAGAAGGCATCGTGAAAATTTTCTCAAGTACGACCATCTAGTGGATGTGCTTGATGAGCAAATCTAGGCTGACGGAGTTAATGGTTTTCTCATTTCAGTGAGGGTGCTCGCATCGACGTAAAGTCTGATGCCTAAGGTGCCTGAATTCTCCCGTACTGGAGTTTTTCTGAGGTAAAGCTCAAGCAATTCAATTTCAGGATGAAGGGCGCACGCTTCAACAATTCTCGTAAGCAATCTCTCTTGAGTTTCGTAATGACCGTCTTCTGATAGCCGATCAATTTCGATTACCAGCGGGTCGTAATCAAATACATAATTCATCGCATCCACTGCAATCAATACAAGGCTTGGATCAACCCATAGTGTGATGTCTAAAAGGTGTCGATCCGGAATGCATGCTCCTGGAGCATAAGTTCCAATTTGAGTATGTAGTTGAAGATCCTTCAATTCTACGCAGGCTCTTAATGACATTAGATGCTTTCTAGTGCTTGAATTAATTACGATTAATGAGAGATAAAAATTCTCGACGTAAATTAGAGTTCTTCAAGAAGGATCCTCTCATCACGCTGTTAATCATCTTTGAGTCTGGATCTTTAACGCCTCTCCACTGCATGCAGAAATGATCCGCATCCATCACAATCGCAACCCCCGTAGGCCTTACCTTTTTTTCAATCATATCGGCCAATTCTACAACTGCCTCTTCCTGAATTTGCGGGCGGCACATGACCCATTCCGTTAGTCGAGAGTACTTGGAGAGTCCAATCAGGGCTGAATTTTTATCCGGGAGTATCCCAATCCATACCCTTCCCATAATGGGGCATAAATGGTGGGAGCAAGCGCTTCTCACCGTAATAGGACCAATAATCATCAGCTCATTGAGGTGGCTCACATTGGGAAATTTTGTTAATGAGGGCTGTTCTACATAACGACCATTAAATACTTCATTAACAAACATTTTTGCGACACGCTTACTCGTGTTTTTAGTATTGTGGTCGCTTTGTGTATCGATTACGAGGCTCTCTAAAACTGCCTGCATTTTTTCAGAGACTTCGTTTACTAAGATATCGAGCTCCCCTGGCTGAATAAAAGCGGAAATATTATCGTTTGCATGAAAGCGCGCTTTTTTAGCTTTGATGCGCTTTCGAATTACTTCTGAGAGGGGGATTCCAACATTCATGTATGAATACTCTTAATTGATTAAAGCAGTTTTTTAATATCCGGACTGACTGGCTATATTGACTATCAGTAGAACCTTGCCTGAGTAGTTGGAAGCTTGCTCTTTTTGCCGCTGAGACTCCCTAACTTAATATTAGGCAATCAGGTTAATTTTCAGAAAAGGGTTTATTGAGGCAAACACATAATTTATCTGAAATCACCATCTTCCGCTGACGGTAAAAGTAAGGGGGTTTTCAAATCTGATGAAGAATGGTCGCTTTGTGAGCTTGAGGCTTAATTCAGTACTACTAATCCTGAAATCATATTGATTGTCATGGCAAGCAGGGTGGCATTAAAAAGAAATGCAGTAAGACCTTGAACCATGACTAAGTAACGCATCCTGGAACTAGCAATATTGACATCGGCAGTTTGGCAGGTCATTCCAATAACCATCGAGAAGTAAAGAAAGTCTATATAGACTGGCTTTAATGTGGCCATAAAAACCAATGGCGCCTCTTGAGATTTTGCATACTCTTGGTAGTAGACATACGCATAATGAAGAGAGAAGGATGTGTGAATTAAAAACCAGGAAGTTGCATAGGTTGCTAGTACGAGCGTAATTCGATAGTGTGCGATTCCTGATGGCGCTGCGTTTACTCCCGCCAGAATCATGACAATCGCTACTAAACTCGCAATAGATGCAAATACGGTGATGAGCAATATGAGGGCAGCGCCATCATCTTCTTTTTTGGAGAGCCCTATGATATTTTCTTGGTTTGAGAAATACATCATGAAATAAGTAAGCAATAGATAGAGGCCGCCTGCAATAATCCATGAAATTGCTAGACGAACCGTGATGGGCATTGATTCTGAAAGTAGAAAAAATCCAATCAATCCGGCGATGCTAATAATAAAAAGGCGCAGTGAGGCGCTAATATGGTGCCAGTGTTGTGTCCAGTGGATTGATTTCATAGGCATAAGTATGCACTGAGGAATTATTTAAGGAGATCGTTTTGAGAAAAGATGCCCGAACTTGGATTTTATTTGCTGGCGTGCTGTTGATTGTTGTTACGTGCTTGATAGCTTACCTAGGATCACGACCGGCTGAGGCTAATTTGTCTATGCTCGGAGAGCCCCTTCATTTTCTGGCGACGGGGTTGATAGTAGCCTAGTCGCTAAATGTCACTACGTGATCGGCTACTAGGTGTATACCAATCTTTTCACCAATCGCGTGATCATGGTGGCTGGGAACAAATGCGAAAATCTCAATGCCGGATGCTAGCTTAAGCGTATACAGAAAGTCAGCACCCCTAAAGGTCTTGCGTACAACCTCTGCTTGCATAGCGCTGTTGTCATCATGCTGAATGTCATCGGCACGTAAGAGGACATCAATTGCTTTTCCAATATCTTTGCTGCGATCTTCTTCCAAATCGAGCTCACCCAACTCAATCTTGACTTTGTTATTGGCTTGTACGACACCCTTAATGAATACCCCTCGACCAATGAAGTCTGCGATATAGCGATTAACTGGCTTGTGATAAAGCTCATAAGGTGTATCCCACTGCAGGACTTTGCCATCCGTCATTACACCCACCTTATCGGCAATGGCGAATGCCTCAAACTGATCGTGAGTTACCAGTAAGGCGGTAATGTTGTTTGCCTTGAGGATTTCTCGCATTTCGCCTGCAAGACGCTCTCTGAGTTCAATGTCTAGGCTGGAGAAGGGTTCATCCAGCAAGATTATTTCAGGCTCTGGGGCCATAGCTCTGGCTAGTGCCACACGTTGCTGTTGGCCACCACTGAGCTCATGGGGGTAGGCATCAGCCTTATCTGAGAGCGATACTCTCTTAAGCCACTCCATGGCTACTATAGCTCTTTGAGTGCTTGGAAGATGTTGTAAGCCAAAAGCAATGTTCTCTAAAACATTCAGATGCGGAAAGAGGGCGAAGTCCTGAAAGACCATCCCTATTTTTCTTTTGCTTGGTGGGAGATGAGTGGAAGCAGAGCTCACAATCTGGTCTCGCAAGAGGATTTCTCCGGCTTTAACGGGCTCAAACCCGCAAATCCCCCTCAGAATAGTCGATTTACCGCAGCCAGACGACCCCAATAGACAGCCAATCTCGCCTTGAGCTAGATCTAGGTTGAAGTCTTTAACTGCAGTGACACGACCTTGGCCATCTCGACTTAGGTAGTCGATTTCTAGCTGTTTAATCGAAAGCAGTGTGTGAGCGGAGTTCATCCCTATAATTTTCTCATTAATGCTAATGGTTTAATGCATAGCTAGAGTCTAAACGGATTGCCGATTGAATGAATCGTATTGTCGTACCACTTGCCCTGTTCTTATTTTTACCTCTATTTGGCTTGGCAACGCCATTCCTATTTCCTGGGAATGATCAATTAGCCACCAGCACCCTGAGTCATCTCTGGAATTTTGTACTCGGCGGATACATTGCCTCGACCTTAGTGCTTATTCTCGGTGTTGGAGTAGGGGTATTTATTCTAGGCGTAGGCAATGCTTGGATCATTGCTAGCTATGATTTTCCAGGTAAGAAAATATTTGAGTGGGCTTTAATTTTGCCTTTAGCGGTGCCGACCTATGTCATGGCGTATCTGTTTGTGGATCTCCTGCAATTTTCGGGTCCGATACAGAGCACCTTGCGCGATTTATTGGGAATGGAGTCGCTCTGGTTCTTTCCTGATCCGCGATCTTTGGGTGGAGCTATCTGGTCTTTTTCGTTCTGCCTCTTTCCTTATGTCTACCTCATTACTCGTACTGCGTTTTTAGAGCGTAGCGGTCGTTTGATCGAAGTATCCGAAACGCTTGGCTATAGCCCGCTTCAAGGATTTATCAAGTTGGTATTGCCGATGGCAAGGCCAGCCATCTTTGCTGGGATGGCTTTAGCGCTGATGGAGGTCTTGGCGGATTTTGGTGCGGTCTCCTACTTTGGCGTGCAGACTTTTGCAACGGGTATCTTTAAGGCTTGGCTTTCATTCGGCGATCGTGTGGCGGCAGTCCAGCTTTCTCTGGGACTTTTGAGTTTTGTCTTATTAATCTTTTTTATTGAGCAAAGCAGCCGCTCTAAATTGCGTTTTGCTACTGCCTCACGGGGCAGGCCGCTTGCCAAGATTCTGCAAGGTAAGAATGCTCTCTTTGCTTTTACATTTTGTAGTGCCACACTATTATGCGGATTTTTACTGCCCGCATTTGCGCTATTACAGCTACTGATTAAGCAAGGCCTCACTATCGACATTCGGTATCTAGATTGGTTGAGTAATTCTTTATCTGTCTCCATTCTGACGGCGGTAATCTCCGTTGCGCTCGCCATACTCTTTGCCTACTCCGTCAGAATTAATTCACGTTTTAGCTGGGTTAATCGATTGTTGAGTTTTGGTTATGCACTACCTGGTGCAGTCTTAGCAATTGGGATCCTCTCCTTTTTAGAAATCTTTCATCTTGCTTGGTGGATGTCTGCCAGCATGTTGGTGCTGGTCTACGCTTATTTGGTCCGCTTCCTTTCCTCTAGCTTACAAAGCGTAGAGGCTGGTCTTGCGCGCATCACGCCCTCCATGGATGCCTCGGCAGCGCTCCTTGGGCTCTCTAGGGTGCAGATTCTGAAGCGGGTTCATGTCCCACTGCTAAAGCGTAGCCTCATCACTGCGGGCCTCTTTGTCTTTGTGGATATCATGAAAGAGTTGCCAGCCACTCTCTTGTTGCGACCATTTAACTTTGACACCTTGGCTGTGGCAACTTATCAACTAGCTGCCGATGAGCGCCTTGCTGAACTAGCGCTCCCGTCACTAACCATTGTTTTGGTTGGGCTTTTTCCAGTACTGCTGCTTTCTAGGGTAATCTCCAAACCTTAATTGATAATCATTCGTATTTGTGATAAATTAGATTTATTCTAATTCTGATCATCATTACTGCAATGGCAAATCAATCAATACGAAAATACCTAGGCTTTTGTACACTGCTACTCAGTAGCGTTTTGGCGCTGCCACTGCAGTTGCATGCTCAGGAGGCTAAAGAGTTAAATCTCTACTCAGCCCGTCACTACCAGACTGATGAAGCGCTCTATAGTGACTTCACCAAAAAAACAGGTATCAAGATCAATCGCATTGAGGCTGATGACAATGCTCTGGCCGAGAGACTCAAAAGCGAAGGTGCTAATAGTCCGGCAGATGTGATTTTGATGGTGGATGCAGCTCGATTGTGGCGCGCGCAAATTGATGGTTTCTTTAAGCCAATTCATTCCAAGTATTTGGAGAGTCGGATCCCGGCAAATTTGCGATCTAAGCCCGACCCAGAGGGATCAACTTGGTTTGGTTTTTCAACCAGAGCTCGCCTCGTGGTCTACAACAAAGCAAAAGTGAATCCCGTAGACGTAGACACTTATGAGAAATTAGCGGAGCCAATGAACAAGGGTAAGGTATGCACGCGTTCAGGCGCTCATCCTTATATGCTGTCATTGATTGGCGCCATGATTGAGCGTCGTGGCGAGGCTGCTACTGAAGAGTGGGCCAAGGGAATGGTGGGAAATATGGCTCGCCCTCCAAGAGGCGGCGATACAGATCAAATCAAAGCAGTTGCCTCAGGTGAATGCGGAGTGGCTCTCACAAATTCCTATTATTTAGTCAGACTCTTGCGTTCAACTAAGCCAGAAGACCAGGCCATCGTTTCTAAGATTGGATTTGTTTGGCCGAACCAACAGACAACTGGCACACATATCAATATTGCGGGTGGTGGGGTTGCCAAGAATGCGCCACATTTACGAGCTGCTATTCAGTTTCTGGAATACCTAGCCAGTGATTCTGCGCAAGAATATTTTGCTAACGGCAACAACGAGTGGCCCGCAGTCAAGTCAGTCAAGATTGAAAATGAGGGGCTCAAAATGTTGGGACCATTCAAGGCTGAAAATATTTCAATTGCAGCAATTGGTAAGAACCAAATTGCTGCGCAACGATTGCTTGACCGAGTTGGATATAAGTGAAATATATTAGGGAAAACCCTTGACTTTTAGAGGGTTTTCCTTTACATTAGTAACTCGCTGAAAGCCGGCTTTCAGCATAAGGAGCGTACAGACTAGAGTTTTACCGCAGTTGTGGAGACTGTCAGTACGCTTCTTAGAAATATCTTCAAAAGTAGTAGCCAGGTCGCATCAGCGACATCTGAAAATCAGAAGTGAGCTGCTACAAATCAAATACCTATTTAAAAAACGAATTCTATAAAAACAGCAGGGTCTCTGCTCGTCTGCAATTTGTTTCTAAGGCTGCTGGCTCTCAAAGGTGGCTAGAATGATTGCATTCATCAAAAGATCTGGATTCCCCTATGAAAATCATCTCGAGTGCTTTAGTGCTTGCCGTCTCAATGACTATGCTGGCTTGCTCAACGGCGCCAAGTGAGTTTGGGGTATATCGACAGTCTGATGGAACGGTTGGGGTGCATGCCCCAAAATCCGCTAAAGATACTGAGGCTCAAGCAGCCGCAGCAGAGGAGTGTAAAAAACTAGGAAAGCGAAGCGCCACGATTGTTGAAACTCGTAAAACAGTGAACGACCGCTTTCCTATGACCTACATTTTTGTGTGCAACACCTACTAAGTTAAAGCTGCTTAGCTAAGCAGCCATTTCTTAATTGATTTGTTGACGCACATTGCATCTAAAGCCAGCCCAAAGAACTCTGAACCATTGGTGACCATGCTTTCAATAGCCTCAACCTTGCCAGATTTCACGCCACGCAAGTAGGTAGCCGCACGATAGCGTAAGAAGTGCTCATTTTCACCTTCTTCGTTATCTGTGGAGCAGATTTCTAGGCTGCCGTAGCGGGTTTCTGGGTTGATATTCAAGATAGAAAGACCCAATGCGCCAATCAGCTTTTCTGGTACAGGAATAGGAACGTAAGAGTAGAGGGAGACTAACTGCTCTTGTTCGTCGACTTCAATAATGTGGTCAACATCGAACACATCTTTTTCTGTCAATTCTGTTTCACCAGAATCGCCGCCACCAAAGGTAGACTCAAATTGCAACATTGATGTATTGCTATCTTTGGAGATTTCGATCATGTCAGGGTAGCCAAGCAAACCTTTCCACCAGTACATCAGTGAGAAGGTGCAGGGTTTTACTTCAACCAAACCTTTATCGGTTGATTTGGCAAAGTACAGGCCGTAAAACTCATCATCTTCCTCAAGGCCGTACTGATCGACTTTTAGTTGCTTTGGCGCAGCTGCCTTAGAAGCTTTTTTAGCAGCCTTCTTTGGAGTAGGTTTTTTGGCTGCCGGCTTCTTAGCCACTACCTTTTTAACCGCCTTCTTAGCTGCTGGTTTTTTGGCAATCGCTTTTTTAGCGACCGGCTTTTTAGTTACTGTTTTTTTCACTACCTTTTTAACCGCCTTTTTGGCTACCACTTTCTTAGCGGCAACTTTTTTAACGGCTTTCTTTGCAGGGGCTTTTTTTACCACCTTAGTAGCTACTTTCTTTTTTGCTGGAGACTTCTTTGTAGCCATGGTCTATTACCCTTCCTATTGGTAGTTAATGTGCTTAATGCACCAGTTGATCTTACTTCAGTTTTATCAACTTTTGCTGATACCTATATGGGGATATACCTTGCAATATCAAGGGTGAATAGCCAATTGTCTTTTAGTCATCCTGAAGAAGTGTAAGGCGCTTGAATTTAAGCTCTAACTTGCTACACTGGAGCGGAGTAGTTATGAATAACCTCAACCTAAAGAGAATCTATGTTCCCTGAATATCGCGAGTTAATTACCCAGTTGAAAATATCCGATCGTCACTTTTCTCATTTATTTGATAAGCATAATAATCTGGATCAGAAGATTCAAAGAATGGAGGCCCATTCCGAGCCCAGCACCCCAGAAGAAATTGAGGTTTTGAAAAAAGAAAAGCTTTTACTGAAAGACCAGCTCTATGCAGTCCTAAAAAAAGCGAGCGCTGCTTAAGAGTTCTAGACCATCGGAGCGCATATTTGGATCTGATGGTCTTTTGTTGAGAATTACGCCTTCTTCAAAAAGCAGGCCTTGAGCAACATATTGCCAGCTTCTGTCTTGCAATCTACCTCATGATCCCCTGAAACTAGGCGGATACCCTTAATCTTGGTTCCCACCTTAAGGGTTGTCGAGGATCCTTTGACCTTCAGATCTTTAATTAGAGTGACGGTGTCGCCATCAGCCAGTAGGTTGCCATTAGCGTCTTTTACTATTAAGGAGCCCTCATCCTCTTCAGCTATAGCTGTCATGGGCCACTCATGACCACATTGAGCACACACAAAATTCTCGCCGTCAGGGTAGGTCATATCTTCCTGGCAGGCAGGACATTTTGGAAGATTGGCTATGGTGTTCATGGTTGCGCGCTAGTAAAAGTAATGTAAGTGGCAATTTTAGTCCACTGCTAGGGTGGTAATTTAGAATCAGCTGACAATGAGTAAAACAGTCAAGATCATCATCGGCACCCTTAGTGCTGTTATTGCCCTACTTGGTTTAGGGGCGTGGTACGCAGCTTCAACAGTTGATCCGGTGCAGTTAACTAAATTACTCTCCACTTCGGTCAAGGCGGCCACTGGCAGAGAGTTAACAATCTCTGGGCCAGTAAGCTTAAGTTTTTTCCCGAGGATTTCCGTATCAGCGGAGCGCTTGAGTCTGAGTAATGCGCCTTGGGGATCCAATCCTGACATGCTCACCCTAAAGCGTATTAATTTAGATATTAAAACTCTACCCCTAATCAGTCAACGCATTGAGGTCGGTGATGTCAAGCTTGCTGGTCTGGAGCTGCTTCTCCAAAGAAATGCATCTGGTAAGACAAATTGGGATATGAGAACGCCGACATCCAGTGCCACTGTTGATCCCACCAAGGGCAATAGCGTTGTAGATGGCACTTCGGCAAGTGACAACTTAATCTCCATGGAGAGTGTTTCCCTTGTGGATGCTCAGATTCGGTTTCAAAATCCCTCTGGCGCAATCTCAAGTTATCAAATTCAGCGCTTGTCATTGGTGGAGAGTGGCGATAAAACAGCCGTCTCCCTCAATATGCAAGCTCAAGGGCAGATTCTTGAGCTTAGCGGAAAGACGGGCTCTCTTTCTCGATTGGTAAAGCAATGGGATGTTGCATCGGTGCAATTTCCGCTAGACCTGACCCTCGGTATGAGTGGCAAGTCAATGGTGATCAAAGGCGAGGTAAGTAAGTCCCCTAAAAATATACCTACAATCAATTTGGCATTGAGCTCAGCGGCATTTGACTGGCCTAAGCTCGGTGCGATGCCCGGTCAGCAAGCTCAGGCCTCAAATGGCATCAAGTCAGTTTCGGCATTGCATCAAGCTCCGAAACCACGAGCTAAGTACTTGTTTAGTAGTGAGAGTATTCCATTTGATGTGCTACCCCAGGCCAAAGGGCAGGTAGTGATCAATATTGCTGAGTTAGGCCTGCCAAAACGTAAGCCTATCGAAAACCTTCAGGCCACTTTGCAATTGAATGGCAGCGTTATTGATATCCCAAAGCTGACGTTTCAGATGGGCAAGGGGGTTGCCGATTTACAGATCAAGCTCTCGGGGCTCGATACAGAAAATCCCGCGCTCTCAGCCAAAGGTGTGACAAAGGATTTCACACTTGAGAATTTGTTGGCCAGACTCGATCCAAGCTCCAAGGTTAGCGGGGGTGCGATGAAAATGGCATTTGATATAAAGACATCAGGAAGTAGTCTGCATCAAATGGCGGCTAGCTCAAATGGAAAAATTCAGTTGAGTATTAATCAGGCTCAAATGGGAACTAACGTTTTAAATGATGCAGGCGACTTCGTGGTCACGCTTTTGGACTCTATGAACCCGATGCGCAAAAAGAGTAGCGAAACCGTTTTAGAGTGTGCGGTTGCCTATCTGCCAATTAATAATGGCCAGATCAATATCGCCAATACAGTTGGCGCTGAATCCGATAGATTGGATGTAGTTTTGGCCGGATCTATTAATCTGAAAACCGAAGCAGTTAACTTGACGATTGATCCACGAGAAAAATCAGGTTTGACTACTGGCTTGGATTTGGCGGGATTAGTAAAAATGGGCGGCACTCTGACAAATCCTCAAACAGGTATTAACCAAGCTGGAGTAGTTAATAGTGCCGTCTCGATTGGTTTGGGAATATTGACGGGTGGTGCAACTCTTCTGGCTGAGAATGCTAGATCAATGACTTCAAAAGGCCATCCCTGCCGTGATGCACTCCACCCCTGGTCGGATATCTACCCTGGGGCGGAGTAAGCCTTAAAACAGTATTCCGCTGACAAAGAGGCTGAATAAAGAAATAAAAATACTGGCAAAGAATGCGGTCCAGAAGCTGGAGATCGTAAAGCCGCTAACCACTGCAGAGACCAACATCAGCACTAAGGCATTCACTACAAGCAGAAACAAGCCCATGGTGAGAACAGTGAGTGGGAGAGTAAAGAGAATTAATAAAGGCTTTACTACGGCATTAGCAAACCCAAGTAATAGGGCGGCGATCAGTAGCGAGCCACCATCTGCAAAGCGTAAGCCGCTAAATAGATAGCTAGCCACCCAGAGAGATAAAGAAGTTAAGCCCCACTGGACTAAAAACGGTACTAAGTTACCCATGACGAATATCCTTTTTTAAATTATCTGCATCATTAATGCTAAATCTTATCAGGGCTTTAATAGTGAGGTGGAATTTCATCTTTTGGGCTACTATTGCTTGCCCCATCCCCGCTACTAGCTTGCTCTTTAATCGATTTCAGCTCACGATAGAGAAATTCAATCTGTTGTTGCTGCTTATAGATAGTTTGATTGAGCTGATCAATCAAGTCTTCGGTAAAGCTGAGTTTGATTTCAAGGTTAGTGATGCGATCTTCAGTCATTTCAATTCCTCTATGTTTATCTTAAGAATGAACTAATTCAAATCGACCATCTTCCATTTCTGCTTTTGGTCTAATCCAAAAGTCGTGCGACTGAAGCGATTCATACACATACGCTGGCTCTAGGTTGGCTTCAACGTTGGCAAGTAAAACCACCTTATAGAAGCCGCCTGTCTTAATATGCCTTAGCTTACAGCCGGGTTTAAAGAGGCCGTCATCGGCATCTGCCATTTTTGGTTTACTCATGTCAAAAAAGTGCTTTCTCAGTATGATCTATGGATGACAAATAATGTCCCGTACTCCATTCTAGATATATCTCCCATCCCTCAGGGATTTACTGCTGCGGATGCCTTGCATAACTCTTTGGATGTCGCCCAGCATGCCGAGGCTTGGGGCTACACCCGCTATTGGGTAGCGGAACATCACAATATGACTGGGAACGCCAGCTCTGCTACCGCAGTCTTACTTGCTTATATTGCTGGAGGCACTAAAACTATTCGCGTGGGGTCCGGCGGCGTGATGCTGCCAAACCATGCTCCATTAGTCATTGCTGAACAATTTGGTACTCTGGCGTCTCTCTATCCCGGCAGGATTGAATTGGGCTTAGGGCGTGCGCCAGGTACTGACCAAATGACTGCTAGAGCCTTACGTCGAGATTTACTGGGAGGCGATGATCGCTTTCCGCAGGATGTGCGAGAGCTACAGCATTACTTTGGCCCCATTCAGGATGGGCAAGCTGTGAGAGCGATTCCGGGGGCGGATACGGAAGTGCCAATTTGGATCTTAGGTTCTAGCTTATACGGCGCTCAATTGGCTGCTCACTTTGGCTTGCCTTATGCGTTTGCCTCACACTTTGCGCCAGAGCAGTTACTGGATGCCATGTCTACTTATCGCGAATTATTCAAACCATCCGATAAGTTAGCCAAACCCTATGCAGCATTTGTCATGAATGTAGTTGCCGCAGATACAGACGAAGAAGCTGCTCATCTATTTACTACTTTGCAGCAAAACGTGATTCGTATGCGTCGGAATACGCGCGGACAATTGCCGCCACCGATTGATGATTTGGATGATTTTTGTGAGCCACATGAAAAGTCTACTGCTGCACATGCTTTGCGGTGCTCTGCTGTTGGATCGTTGCAGACAGTGAGAAAAGAGATGCAGTATTGGCTCGATCAAGCTGGCGCTAATGAAATGATCATTACGGGTCAAATCTACGATCATCAAGCGCGCTTAAGATCATTTGAGATTGCCGCTGAAGCAGCCCAGGGGTTGCGCTTTAGCTCTAAAGCCTAAAGGCGTTGTAATCGCTGGTAATGAGAATATCTTCTTGAGCGGCTCTGCTAGCCAAACGAAGCACGGCATTATCTTTACTAATGAGTATCGCTGGCCTGAATTGATAAGCCAGATCCAAGAAGATCTGATCATCGGGATCTTGGCATTGCCAGGGCGCAGGCGCTAAATCGGAGTCATCATGCTGCTGTGCAAGCGATTTCCATTGCGCCAGAATGCTGATCTGAATCGCCTCATCAAGCTTAAAGAGGGGGCGGGAGATCACATCAGCCAACTCCAGAAATGTTTTTTCACTCGCAATAGTGGGAATGCCGCCAGCCAGAATTGCTTGTTTTAAATGGATAGCCCTTTCGTCATTAAAGACAAAAATATCTAACAAGATATTGGTGTCTAAAACTACCGGCTTCATTGTTGTTGATTGCGCCAGATTTCTGGAGTGATGGTGACTTGACCCATATCTGAAGAAACATAGGCTTCTCCATCTTGAATATTCACATGCAGAACCATGCTGCGCTCAACGAGTTTATTGAGTTCTTTAGCCTGCTCCGCTGGTATGGAAATCACCTGAAGGTTGCGGGCGCGAGTTAACTTATTCGCAATGCCATCCCACCAGATTTTGCTAGTGTGTCCACCATAGCAATAGATGATGACTTGATCGGATCGGCCGCAGGCTTTAAGGATGCGTCGTTCATCTGGCTGACCAACTTCAATCCAAAGCTTAATAGCATCAGTGAGGTCTTTAACCCAAAGGTCGGGCTCATCGGTATCACTCAAGCCTTTGGTAAAGGTCAAATCTTCCTGGGCTTGCAGGGCAAAGGCGATGATACGTACCATCATCCGCTCTTCAGTTTCAGAGGGGTGCTTTGCGATGGTCAGGGAGTGACTGCCGTAATAGTGGCGGTCAGAGTCTGCGACGTGAAGGTCGGCTTTGTGGATAGTTGCGCGTAGTGCCATGGCGCATTATCGCCTTTAAAAAGGGGGTAACCTGAATCTGCCAGTATTATTTAGAAAATTGCCCTGATTTACTGTGTATCGTAGAGCCCCATGATCCGTATTACCGAACTTCGTCTGCCTATTAACCATGCCCCCGAGGCATTGGAAGAGGCGATCTTGAAGCGCTTGAATATCCAAGCTCAAGACTTGATTCGTACTGACGTTTTTAAACGCAGTTACGATGCCAGAAAAAATGTAGCACTTGCATTTATCTATACCGTCGATTTATCGGTGAAAGATGAAGAAAAATTGCTTCGGCAGTTTGCGAATGACATTCACATTAGACCGTCACCAGATACAAGTTACCACTTTGTAGCCAATGCCTCACAAGTCAAGAGTACAAACTTTGAGCGCCCCGTCGTGATTGGATTTGGCCCTTGTGGAATTTTTGCAGCCTTGTTACTGGCGCAGATGGGTTTTAAACCTATCGTATTAGAGCGTGGTAAAAAAGTACGTGAGCGCACCCAAGATACTTGGGGTTTATGGCGCAAGAATGTTCTTAATCCAGAATCCAATGTGCAATTTGGTGAAGGTGGAGCAGGTACGTTTTCTGATGGCAAGCTCTATAGCCAAATCAAAGATCCTAAGTTCTATGGTCGCAAAGTTATTGGTGAATTCATTAAAGCGGGTGCTCCAGAAGAGATTCGTTATGTGGCTAAGCCGCATATTGGAACCTTCCGCCTAGTTGGTGTTGTAGAAAAAATGCGTCAAGAAATTATTGAGCTTGGTGGAGAGATTCGTTTTTCACAAAAGGTGATTGGCTTTGATATTCAGAATGATCAGATCGTAGGCGTCAAGATTGAAGGGCATCCAGATTTGTCAGCTAACCATGTGGTGCTAGCTTTAGGTCATAGTGCTCGCGATACCTTTGAAGCCTTATATGCAGCAGGTGTCTATATGGAAGCAAAGCCATTTTCAGTAGGCTTTCGAATCGAGCACCCACAATCTGTGATCGATAAAGCGCGCTTAGGCCCACATGCTGGCAATGAGCTCATCGGTGCGGCCGATTACAAGTTGGTGCACCATGCCAAGAATGGCCGTGCGGTCTATAGCTTCTGTATGTGCCCAGGCGGAACGGTAGTTGCCGCTACCTCTGAGCCCAATCGGGTTGTGACTAACGGGATGAGTCAATACTCTCGTAATGAGCGTAATGCGAATGCTGGCATCGTCGTTGGCATTACCCCCGAAGATTATCCTGGTGGTCCGCTAGCGGGCATCGAGTTTCAGAGGGCTCTAGAGTCCAAGGCCTATGAGTTAGGCGGATCTACCTATGAGGCCCCAGGTCAATTAGTGGGAGACTTCTTGGCTGGTAAGGCCTCTACCGACTTTGGTTCTGTAATGCCATCCTATAAACCCGGCGTTCATCTGACAGACCTCGCTGATGCTTTACCTCCTTATGCAATTGAGGCGATCCGAGAGGCGATCCCCGCTTTTGAGAAGCAGATTAAAGGCTTTTCGATGAAGGATGCGGTCTTGACTGGTATTGAAACTCGAACATCCTCTCCATTGCGCATTACCCGTGGCCCAAACTTGCAGAGCGTGAATATCAAAGGTCTTTATCCTGCGGGCGAGGGTGCCGGCTATGCTGGCGGAATCTTGTCTGCAGGGGTTGATGGGATTAAAGTAGCGGAAGCAGTCGCTCTCGACTATCTTTCCCAATAATTCAATAAGCTGATTTCTGATGAGTTCTGTAGTGCCAGTGTCCACCCCCAATGAAAAAGAAGTGCTTTTTCATCCAGAGCTATTGCAGAAGTTTGACATTAATGGGCCACGCTATACGTCTTACCCCAGTGCCGATCGCTTTCATAATAAATTTAATGAGTATGACTATCTAGGGGCATTGCAGCGCGTAGCCAAAGCCAATGAGCCACTATCGCTTTATTTTCATTTACCGTTCTGCCCCAATATTTGCTATTACTGTGGTTGCAACAAAATTATTACCAAAGACCACGGGCGCAGTGCTAAGTACATTAAGTATTTAGCTAAAGAGATGGCGATGGTATGTGCCGCCATGGGTTCAAATAAAAAAATACCAGTAACTCAGCTGCATTGGGGTGGCGGTACCCCCACATTTTTATCTCATGAAGAGATGATTGAATTAATGCAGCACACTCGCGAACATTTTGATTTGCTGCCTGGTGGTGAATACTCGATTGAGATTGATCCAAGACGAGTAACTGAAGCGGATATTGCCTTGCTAGCAAAATTAGGCTTTAACCGTATCAGCCTTGGAGTGCAGGACTTTAACCTAGAAGTTCAGCAAGCTGTCCACCGCGTTCAAACTATTGAGGAAACTCAAGCAGTGATGGATTGGTCTAGGAAGTATGGCTTTAAATCCAGAAGCGTAGATTTAATCTATGGCTTGCCAAAGCAAACGCCCGAGACCTTTAAGGAAACGGTTGAAACTGTGCTCAAGATGAATCCAGATCGCTTATCTGTTTATAACTATGCCCACCTGCCGCATATTTTCAAACCTCAACGCAGAATTGCTGAGGCGGATTTGCCCGGGGCTGCGGATAAGCTAGATATTCTGTCGAACACGATAGAACGACTGGGCGAAGCAGCTTATGTGTTTATTGGTATGGACCACTTTGCTAAGCCCGATGATGAGTTGGCAATTGCACAAAAAGAAGGCAAGCTTCATCGTAATTTCCAGGGCTACTCCACCCAAGCTGAGTGCGATCTCCTGGCTTTTGGAATTTCCTCTATTGGCAAGGTCGATGATTGTTACGCGCAAAATGTCCGCACTTTAGATGAGTACTATGCGGCTATTGATGATGGACATCTTCCGACTCTTAGAGGTTTACAGCTGGACGAGGATGATTTATTGCGACGTGAGTTAATTGGCGAGCTAATGTGCCAATTTGCTCTAGATACCGAGTTATTCGCTAAATCACATCAAATTGATTTCCCCAGCTACTTCAAAATAGAAATTGCAGAGCTTAAACATTTAGAGGAGGCTGGCCTCCTTGAGTGGCAGGGCACCAGGATGGTTGTACCCATCAAAGGTAGGCTTCTAGCTAGGCGCATAGCCATGACTTTCGACCGTCACCTAAGGGAATCCCAAGCCAAGGGCACTTACTCCAAGGTGCTTTAAGCAGAATATAGCTATAACTCAGGATTATTTGATCTAGATCAAAAACTCATCAAAACTGTGTTGGTTTAAAACCAATAAAAAACTTCAGCACCCATTGCATTTGATTTACATCAAATCGCCACCCTAACTTCAATTTGAAAATAGATCCATCAAGTTGATAACATAAAAAAGGGTACATCATGCGCATTAAAACTCTAGTAGCGGCTATGGCAGCAGTAGCTTCATTGGCTCCAATCGCGGCTCAAGCACAAGCAGCCGAAGAAAATCCATGGATGATTCGTGTTCGTGCCGTTGATTTACTTTGGAATAATGGCCAATCTGGGAGCGTTGTCCAGGGTGCCAATGTAAAAGCAAAGGATCAAGTCATTCCTGAGTTTGACGTTTCTTACTTCTTTACTAAAAATATTGCTGCTGAATTAGTTTTAACCTATCCACAATCTATTCAGATTGACGCTGGTGGAAATAAGTTGGGCACCATTAAAGCTCTACCGCCATCATTAGTGCTTCAGTATCACTTCACAGAATTTGGTGCATTCAAGCCATATGTTGGTGCCGGAGTTAACTATACAATCTTCAGTAGCCGCAATAACTTGGGCAATGGAGCATACTCAGTCGATAACTCCAGCTTTGGTGCTGTTGGTCAAGTTGGTATGGATTATATGTTTGACAAAAATTGGGGTTTAAACCTTGATGTTAAATATGCCACTATGTCTACTAACGTTACGGCTACTGCAACTGGTGCAAATGGCGGTAAATTAACGTTAAACCCATGGATGCCAGCTGTTGGTGTGACATACAAGTTCTAAGAGCTTAATTCTGAGTTCTTGAGGTAGAGCCCCTAGGGGGCTCTATTTTTTTCCTGTAATTTATTGAATGAGGTGATCTATTAGATTCTCAAATTCAGCTTCATTGAAATGTAAGTTATTGAAGCGCATTATTGCGATGTGCTCTGGAGGATTAACTCTGCGTTTAGTGTATTGATCCCAGTGCTTGAGTTTGTATTCGTCTCGTGGGTCCGCACGCTTCTCCATGCGATGCTTTGCTTCATTCTCATCTAAATCAATCCAAGCGATTTTGATACTCGAGACGCTGGGCACTCCCAGCTCTTCTGGATTAAACATTCGACCACTTTGAATCTCGCTTGAAAATGGACCTACCAGAATGACATTGACGCCTAGTTGTAGATTTTCTTTAGCAATGGCGATTAGTCCTGCATATTCCCAATCCCTTAGGTTTTTAAGATAAAAAGGGCTATCGCGATCATTTGAATTATTAGTGGTGAGCTCCATGACATGAGCACTATAGGCACCATAAACTGTATCTTTGTCTAAAAAGAAAAAGTCTTCGCCTGTCTTTTCAACAATGATGGGTAGCGCTTTTTTGGCTAAAGTAGTTTTACCAGTGCCTGCATGGCCGGCAAAGAGGATAAGTCGTGGTGCGCTGGGACTAAGCTTACAGGTCATTTATCTCTCTATTTGGAGGTATTACTTCAGTAAATTCTACTTCTCAATCCCATGTTTATTGGAAATATCACCACTTTGGGTGAAGTGACGATAATGTCGCCATGGCTTTAATCGTACTCACTGATGCAAAACTGGCTTTTGGCCACGTTGACCTCCTCGCAAACACTGCTTTCTCATTGGAATCTGGAGAGCGGGTTGGCTTAATTGGCCGCAATGGCACTGGCAAATCCTCTTTATTGAAGATCTTGGCCGGCATAGAAAAAATGGATGATGGATTGCTGCAATATCAGCAAGGCCTCCGGATTGCCTATGTTCCTCAGGAGCCTATATTTGAGGCGGAGGAGACTGTATTTGATGCGGTCTCTAAGGGTGTGGCTCAAGCCAAGGCCCTTCGTGAGGAGTATGAGGCTCTGAGCATTGGGGAGTGGGATGATGCTGCTCACCATCGCCTCGATGAGGTGCAATCTCAATTAGAGGCTCTCAGCGGCTGGAATTGGGAGCAACGCGTTCATGAAACGTTGGATCGCCTGCATTTAGAGGCTGAACTGAAGATCAATACTTTGTCAGGTGGAACTAAGAAGCGCGTTGCTTTGGCTCGTGCTCTTGTAGAAATGCCCGATGTGCTGCTCTTGGATGAGCCGACCAACCATTTGGATTTAGATTCGATCTCCTGGTTAGAGGATTTGCTCAAAGAGTACAAAGGCTCGGTTATCTTGATTACCCATGATCGCGCCTTCCTAGATAACGTCTGCACACAAATTGTGGAGCTGGATCGAGGCATCCTACGTACTTATCCAGGCAATTTCTCGGCCTATGAAGTATTAAAAGACCAGGAAATGAATTCTGAATCCTTGGCTAATGCACGCGCGGATAAGTTGCTCGCCCAAGAAGAGGTCTGGATTCGTAAAGGGGTTGAGGCACGACGTACTCGTAGTGTGGCGCGTATTGCTCGCCTAGAAAACTTACGAGCCTCGCGCTCACAAAGACGTGATGCCGTAGGGCAAGTGAAGCTCGCGGTTTCTGCAGGGGATAGAAGTGGCAAGATTGTTGCTGACCTGCAGGACGTATCCAAGTCTTATGGCCGTCCAATCGTGAAGGACTTTACGGCAACAATTTTGCGTGGCGATAAAGTTGGCCTGCTTGGACCTAATGGTGCTGGTAAGACTACTTTACTCAAATTAATCTTAGGAACGATTGCGCCTGATTCCGGTACAGCAACGATGGGTACTCGGATTGAGGTAGCCTACTTTGACCAGATGCGTGAAGGTCTAGATCTCAATGCTTCGCTCGAGGATTACATCAGCCCAGGTAGTGAATGGATTGAAATTAATGGCAATAAGAAGCACGTTAAGAGTTACTTAAGCGATTTCTTATTTGCTCCAGAGCGCACCAATTCGCCAGTAAGCACTTTGTCTGGTGGAGAGCGTAATCGTTTATTGCTGGCGCGTTTATTTGCGCGCCCTGCAAACGTTTTGGTTTTGGATGAGCCAACCAATGACTTGGACATTGATACTTTAGATTTGCTCGAGCAGTTACTGCAGGACTATAAGGGCACGGTGTTTTTAGTCAGTCACGATCGTTATTTCTTGGATAACGTAGTTACCAGCATCATCGCTAATGAGGGTGATGGATTCTGGCGTGAGTATGAAGGCGGTTACGAGGACTGGAAAATTCAGAAGGCGCGCTCAGACAAAATTCGTGCAGCCAATGGTGGTGCTAAGACTGCTGAGAAGTCTGAATCAAAGCCAGAACCAAAGTCTGAGGCTAAAACTGAATCCAAGCCTACAGTTGCAAAAAGTGGTGTACAGAAACTGAATGGCAAAGAGCGTCAAGAGCTAGAGGCTCTGCCATTGCAAATCGAAGTTCTCGAAACACAGCAGGCTGATATTGGCATTGCGATGAGTAATCCAGATCTCTATAAAAACGAGCCTGAACTGGCTGCAAGCATACAAGCACGCTTGTCAGAAATCACTGCCGATCTAGATATCAAATTGCAACGCTGGGAACTGCTCTTAAGTCGCTCAGAATCTTAATGTAACTTGAGGCGTTTAGATTTGAGTCGTGAAAATGCCTCAAGTCCAAAAGAGGCGACAAGAGCAATGAGTAAGGCGATCGCACTCGAAGGTGCGGTCTGAATTGTATTGATCAGTAGAGCGGTGAATAAGCTGAGATTGATTGCAATTGCACACCACAGAATTTTGGGCTTAGCGCCCGTCTGCTTGTGTACTCGAATGTGCCCATAAGTAATCACCGCATAAACCAATAGAAATGCCAAGCTAGCCATTTGACCCACTTCGCTCAAGGGGAAAATTAAGGCTAAGACAATCACCCCAATCGATGAGACGGTCAGCGCGTGAAGATTATTTTTGAGCACGGTATTACCTAGGGCACTCGAGACTTCCTTCTTCTGTGCCACATCGGCGGCGATATTGGAGGCTGCAAAAATAGTGGCATTCACAGCGGCTGCGCAGGCCAGTAATGCTGAAATGCTAATGACAACAAAGCCAAGCTTACCCGCTACCAATTTAGCTGCATCAGCTAGTACGTGGCCATTGTCTACCTGCATTACGTTTAAGGGCATCAGCAACACAACGGCTGTGCTGACGGCTAAGTAAGCAATCGTCACCAAGATCAGTGCAGAAAACATCGCCAGAGGTAATTCTTTTTGCGGGCTCTTCATAGCTGATGAAGAGTTAGCTACCACACCGAAGCCTTGGAAATTAATATAGAGAATGCCTGCGGCTACTGCAATTCCTTCAATTGAGCCGCCAGCCATGTGATAACCCTTAAAGTCTGCATGATGTATTCCCATGGCGGAAAAGACTAGCAGACTAATTACAACCAGACCAATTGCAAAGGCCTCAGCCTTGCCGACTAGACTGGGTCCAAGCAAGTTTAGGAATGTGCAAATCAAAATGATGGCTGCGGTAATGCACTTCAGAAGGATGGGGGAGAGATCTCCACCAAAGAGCGTGTTGGTGTATTCAACAAAACCTGCTGCATATAGAGCAGCAGCAATCAGGTAGGCGATATATTGAAATAGATTGATACCGCCAGAAATAATCCCCGGTCCAAAACTCATCACTGTGAAGGTGGCTGCCCCACCACTACTTGGAAAAGCTGCGCCGAGTTTCGCGTAAGAGTAGACCGAGAAGGAGGCTGCAATAGCTCCAATCAGAAAAGCCAGTGGTACGTGGGTGCCAGCATGTGAGCTGGCTAAACCCAGCAAGGAGTACAAGCCTGCGCCCATCATCCCGCCGATGCCTAGCGCGGTCGCAGAAAAAAGACTAATGTCCTTGGCTTGCTTGGGATTCTGTTTAAGTAAGCCTGAATTCAATGGGGTTTAACCTAAATTCGCACGAAGCAGTTGGCTTCGTAAGCGTGTGATTTCTTCTAAGAGGTCGAGAGCAAGTGCAACTCCAGGAGTGTTGAGTTCCAAGTCATGAGTAAGATGCGCAGCTGTTTTTGCGCGCTTCAGTGAATCTCCGCTAAAGCGCCAGTCTTCTGGGGATGAGCCTGCAGGACTCAGAACACCTTCTGATACCCAAGCCATGATGAGATCCTCTGGTGCACGCGTAGCCTGTGAAATTTCTACAATACTCATATGTACTTCCTCTTCAACAACACTACCTTCGATCCAGGTGACTTGTGTTTGTGTCATGTTCATCATCCCTTCAAGTGAGTTCTGGGGTTGAAATCAAAAGCTTTTCCTAGTGCTTGATAAGCTGCTTTTTGCTCATCAGTTTCGGCGCCAGGTAAAACAATATTGGGCACTACATAGAGATCGCCAGCTTCTTTGCTGGGGATACCTTTTTCCTTAAGGCGCATCTTGCGACCCGTTGCGGTACCAGCTGGAATCTTTAATTCCAGTGTAGAGCCTGCGGGGGTAGGTATATTGACGGTGGTTCCAAGCGCCGCTTCCCATGGGGCTAGTGGCAAATCAAGATATACATCTTTGCCATCCACTCGATAAATCGGATTTGGATGGAAATCAATCTCGAGGTAGAGGTCGCCAGCACCACCAGAGCCCATACCCGGACCACCCTGACCGGCTAAGCGTAAATTTTGCCCAGCCTTGATACCTTTTGGAATGCTGACGTCTAGTTTGCGCTCTTGAGTACTGACATGTCCGCTGGCATCTTGCGTTGGCATATGCAGCGCAATAGTCCGTTTTGCGCCATTGTAGGCATCAGCAAGATCAATCAATATTTTGGCGTGATGATCCTGACCCTTGAAGTCCATGCCTTGACGGGGGTTGCCACCGCGCCCGCCCTGACGGTGCCGACCTCTACCAAATAAGGATTCAAAGAATTCACTTTGATCACCTTCGTAGCCACCACCAAAGCCTCCATGACCACCGCCAAAGTTACCGTCGGAGTATTCAAAGCCTTCGTTCCAGTTGGGTGGGGGGGTGAAGTCTTGACCATTCTTCCAGTTGGCACCCATGCGATCGTAGGCAGCACGCTTTTCAGTATCTTTGAGAACAGAATAGGCTTCGCCGACAGCCTTGAATTGCTCTTCAGCCCCAGCTTCTTTATTTACGTCTGGATGATATTTGCGAGCTAACTTACGGTAAGCCGCTTTAATTTCTGCTTCGGTAGCGCCACGTGCCACACCGAGCGTTTCGTAGTAGTCCCTGAATTTCATAATCCCAATGAATTCCTGATTAAATCAATAAGCTTAATTCTACAGTCCCTGGCGTTGATTTCTAGCTTCTTTTAGGCAAAGAAAAGGTGGATATTTAACCCACCGGTTACTAGTCTTGGTTCAAGGCCGGGATTAGCTTGTTACTCCAATTTGCCGGGTTGCGAATTCTTAGTCCCCTAGACCCAATAATTCACTTTTTGAAGCTCCTTCGAGACTATTCTGAGGAGAAGAATTCAAGTGTATGTTGTCCCATCTCTTAAGTCGAAACTGCCCCCTTTAAGATCTCACCACTCATTTCCATCCCATAGCCGATGTCATGACTCAAGGCAACGACACCATCAACATTGGAAAAATCTTTTAATCGTTCAGGCGTAAACCATGCAGCAATTGACAGTAGACAGAATGCCAATGAAATTTCATGTCCCCACTTATGAAAATTATTTAATGACTCAGGTCAAAAATAATCACTTCCGCATTCTTGCCATCACTAATAAGTAGCTCGCTCTCGTTTTCAACCAGCAGAGCATCTCCACCAGACAGGGGTTCGCCATTGAGATGGAGGGATCCCTTCACAAGGTGGACATAAGCCTTTCGCGATGGATCGAGTTCCAGCTTATGAGATTGGGATCCATCAAATAAGCCCGCATACATTTTGGCATCCGCATGAATTTTGACGGCGTTACCCGCACCATCCGGTGAGGCAACTAAGCAAAGATTTCCTTGCTTATCTGAGAGCGGAATGGATTTTTGCTCGTAACTGGGAGTGATTTCCATGACGTTTGGTTCAATCCAAATTTGCAGGAAGTGGGTAGTTTGGTCTTTAGCATGGTTGAACTCGCTATGGGTAACACCTGTTCCTGCGCTCATACGTTGAATATCGCCAGGTGGAATGCCTTTGACATTCCCCATGCTGTCCTCGTGAGCCAATTCACCAGATAAAACGTAGCTAATGATTTCCATATTACTGTGGCCATGTTTACCAAAGCCCATGCCTGCAGCTACCCGGTCTTCATTAATGACTCTTAAATTACCCCAGCCCATAAATCGGGGGTCGTGATAGCCGGCAAAAGAGAAGGAATAAAAGCTTTTAAGCCATCCATGATCAGCATAGCCGCGATCTTGAGCTTTTCGGAGGATTAGCATGATGAAGGTCTTTTCTGGAGGGGGATAAGCACATTATCATTAGCTTTTGACATATTTGCTGATTGGCCTTCCATGGGAAGTATCAAACAAGACATTAAAGAGACGTATCTAGGCCTCATTGAGACTACTCAAGAGAAGTGGGGTGACTTTACGCAGTTCTTAAAAGAAGCCTGGCCTTTGTTGCTGTTTTTATTCCTCACGCTGATAGGGGTTTGGCTATACGCTGATCCACCACCACCCAGACATGTTGTGATAGCAACAGGACAACCCGGCGGGTCTTATGATGCCTTGGGCAAAAAATACGCTGCCTTCTTTGAGAAAAAAGGAATTACGCTTGAGCTTCTCTCGACTAAAGGTGCCCAAGAGAACATTGAATTTTTGGCGGATCGTAAAAATCCCGTGCAGGCTGCTTTTGTACAGGCAGGCGTATTTGATCCTCACGGTGTTCATGGGGTCCAATCTTTAGGAACCATTTCTTATGATCCGATTTGGTTGTTCTATCGCGGAACCGAGGTAAAGGAAAATGATTTCCAGGAGATTAAAGCGCGGTCTCGTTATTTTCTAAATTCTAGGATGTCCGTGGGCCAAAAAGGTAGCGGAACCTACGCTCAAGCTATACAAATTATGAGAGCCAATGGCTTTGAAGAGGGCGCCCATTTTCTTTATCTCTCTGGCGCAAAGTCCGTTGAAGCTTTGCAAAAAGGGGAGATTGATGCTGCGTTTATTGTCGATGCCTATGAGGCGCCCAACGTACAGACTCTCTTGGCGGATCCAAAATTGCATTTAGCTGCATTTCCTCGAGCAGAAGCGTATTCTCGCCTGTTGCCTTATATGCAAATTTTGAATGTTCCAACCGGCTCGTTTAGTTTGAAACGTAACTTTCCCGCTACGGATATTAAGTTGATGGCCTCAACCACCAATTTACTTATTGATGACAGAATGCATCCGGCACTTCAATTTTTATTTTTAGAGGCTGCTCGCGAGATTAATGGGAGAGCCACTTTCTTTTCGGCGCATGGTGAGTTCCCTACCTTCAAAAATACTGGCCTTCCTGAAAGTCCAGTAGCGTTGCATTATGAAAAAAATGGCTCGCCTTTACTGATGACCTATTTTCCATTCTGGCTGGCTGAGTTAATTAATCGCTTAGTGTTTGTATTCCTGCCATTCTGTGCAATCGCCTATCCAGTACTTTTAACTCTGCCTGGCTATCGCAATAAGCGTATGCGTCGAAAGATCAATCAGCTATATGGAGTGTTGAAAACGTATGAGCAAGAGCTGACCGATAAATTCCAACCAGAAGCTAAAGATGAGTATCTTAAGAAGTTAGATCTACTGGAGTACCAAGCTCTTCAGCTAAAGGTTTCTAAGACGATGTCTGGCGATTACTATGCCTTACGCACTAGCATTGACTATGTCCGCAACTGCCTGAATCGCGGAGTACACCCTTACCAATTCGAAGGGGAAAATGGTGGCGTATAGTTTGTTGATATCAATTAATACGTAACTCTTATGAAACATTACGATCATCCCGCTCGAAAACAGTTGCACGAAGAAGTGCATGCTCGCCCTCCGATTGCGCTTTGGCCAAACGAGAGGGTGCTGTCTCAATCCTTTTTGCTTGATGCAAATTCTCGTCAGACTCAGATTGAGTGGATTCAAAAGCTCAGTGCTGCATTAGGTGCTACCAATGATCATGAACAAGACCATTCATTCAAAATATTAACCCTGGCGCCTGAGCCAGAGCGAGTTTTGATTAAATGGGAATTACATGGTGAGTTTGCAACTATTGCCGCGATCACACACAATCCCATCAAAATTACTGGACCATTGTTAGCGTCGCGCCTCGCTCTGGAAAAGAGTTTGGATAATTTATTTCAAAGCCTAGGCTGCCCAACCATTGTTGAGGCAGGTGGCGAAAGAATTTCCGCATTAGATCTCGCATTTGAGCATCGTCCTCTTTTCGCAGAGGCTCAAGAGGTGTCTGCTATTTTTAGTGGAAATACCTTGCTGGGGAGCTATATCCTCTCGAGCAAGCAAGCTCAGCTATGGACGGATTTACGTTTGGATGAAGATGGTTATATTTCTTACTTCATCCCACATGATATTTTGGGTTCACGGCAGGCTGGTCGCGTAGCGCGAGCACTTGCTGAGGCGGAAACCTATCGCATGGCCGCAATGATCGCCTTCCCAGTGGCTAAAAGTCTCTCCATGCCTCTCAGAAGCGCAGAGTCAGAATTAGCGGACCTCTCTAAAAACATTTCTCAACTGCAAACTGAGTCAGGGGTACATACTGAAAAAGACGGTCAGTTTTTAGGTGAACTTTCTCATTTAGCCTCAAGAGCTGAGCAATGGATATCGGGCTATGGATTGCGTTTTACTGCTGCCGAGGCCTATAGTCAATTGCTAAGCAAAAACTTATATGAGTTGGCTGAGTCTCCGATTCCAGGCGTTCAATCCCTTTCCGAGTTTATGGATCGTCGTTTTCAGCCCGCCATGGGCACCTGTATTTGGACTCAGCGCAGATTAAAAGAATTGTCTGATCGGATCTCAAGAACAACTCAGACCCTCAGGACGCGAATCGAATTTGTGAATGAAGAGCAGACACAAAAATTGTTAGCGAGCATGGATCAGCGGGCGCGTCTGCAGTTGCGTCTGCAGGAAACAGTAGAGAGCCTTTCGGTTTTGGTGTTAACTTACTATGCGGTGAGCTTATTGGCCTATGTCGCCAAGGGTGGCAAAGAGGCTGGATTTGCTATTCATCCAGAAATCGTTGCTGCAATAGCCGCTCCAGTTGTGGCGATTATTTTCTTGTGGGTAAGTAAACGAAGGCGCAAGCGAATCGTTGAGATGGGTAAATCTTTGTAGGCATTAAAAAAGAGGCCGAGGCCTCTTTTTTAATGAGCTGAAATACTTTTTAACCCAAGCTATCGGCCCAGATATTGTGCGCCCAACCCCAAGCATAAACACCCTCAAGGGTAGATGGTGCAGGGGATAGACCACCAGAACCTGGAACAGTCTTAAAGGTTTTCTCGGCAGCGTTGTACTGATGAACGCTGGCAACGTGAACCACTTCGCGATCATTCACAAAGCTGTAGCAAGTGTTGGTTAAAACAGGGGCTGGATTCACTTCCCAAGCGCTCAACTCTGCAACGATGGCAGCGGCTGCCACTTTGGCATGTTGGTTAGCCATATGACCAGATTTTGGCATTGCTGGTGCAATCTGAATAGAGTCACCTAATACATGGATATCTTTGCGAGCAGTCGATTCAAAGTTCAGGAAGTTGACGTTCACCCATCGACCATTGGAATTGGCTAAACCAGTTTTAATAGCGATTTCGCCAGCAGACATTTGTGGCAGGACATTCAATACATCAGCCTTAACGTCATCCTCAACCTCGAGTTTGAGTGTTTTGGTTTTTGCATCGACGCCAACAACATTACTCTTTGGTCGATACTCGATAATTCCGGCGTACTGTTCAGCCCACACCTTCTTAAATAGCGCCCCCTTAGATGTGACATCTTGGTTGGCATCCAAAATCAATACCTTGCCCTTGGGGTTGTGTTGCTTAAGGTAGTTTGCCACCTGGCAAGCACGCTCATAAGGCCCAGGAGGGCAGCGATAAGGGGCCTCTGGAATCGTGATGGCAACAGTGCCACCTTCGCGCATCGCCGCGATTTGCTTGTGCAAGGTAACAGTTTCTGGCCCTGCTTTCCAAGCTTGTAGAGTCACACCATCCTTGTTGGCTTGCGCAAGACCCTCAATGCTTTTGAAGTTGAGTGAAACGCCAGGAGACACTACTGCCTTGTCGTAACGCAAGGTTTTTCCTGAGGCAAGAGTGACAGTTTTCTTATCCGGATCAATGCTGCTTACGCTGTCTTGAATAATCTTGATACCATGACGCTTGCTGAGAGTGTCGTAAGGAGAGGTGATTTCGGCTAGAGTACGCGAGCCACCAACGACTAAATTGGACATTGGGCAAGAAATAAACGAGGTATTCGGCTCAATGAGAGTCACTCGCGCAGTGTTATTGGAAAACAGGCGTAAATATTTAGCAGCCGTAGCGCCGCCATATCCGCCGCCAATCACTAGGATTTCTGCTTTTTGTAAATTAGCTGCTTTTGCTTGAGTTGATAGGCCTGCAAGTAGGCCCACTGCTGCAGCGCTCTGACCTATAAAATGTCGACGATCCATGGCGCCTCCTTATTGTTTCTTGCCAAGTTGATTGGCAATAGTAGTGAGTTGTTCGTCTGTATAGCCTTTGGCAAGTTGCGGCATGATGGTGCCTTCGCGTGCGCCAGACTTAAATGCTTTCAACTGAGTGAGCATTTGTTCGCTAGTCAGGGTATTGATCAGTGGCATACCACCATCAACTACACCCTTACCATCTGTTCCATGACAATTAGCACAGGTAGCGGCAAGGCTGCGCTTATACAGTTGGTCCGCAGTTTGTGCGGAGCTGAGCCCGCTCCACTGGCTTAAGCCAATGAGGGTGCTGGCCACCAAAATAGGTTTTAAATACTTCACTTGCATAGGGATAATCTCCATCTTACCTACAGCTGTTCTTGGGATGATGCTGAATGACTCTATCTTAATCAGATGGGGTCGGGATTGGTGGTTTTACTTAGATTGATTTTCAATAAGCTCAGAAGAAAAAACGAGGTTGAGGATATTGTCGCTGACAGTTTTTGGCTTTTGCCATAAGACCTATAAACTAGCGGTATGCGAGGCTCTTTTACCTACCGAAATGCAATTTTTATCCTATTTTTAGCGATATTCACATACTTATATGGTTTGGATAGTCGCTTTGCGCCTAAGAATGGGGATGAGTATCCCTATATGCACATCGTCAGGATGACGGCCGATGCCGGAGCTTGGTTGCCCCTGCAATCCGAGATGGACGGCATTAAAAATACTAAGCCTCCTTTAGTATTTTGGGAGGGTATAGCTAGTACCGCTTGGGGAAGCGACTGGACACTCCTAGCACTGCGTTGGCCTAGTGTTTTGTATACCGGCTTAACAGCATTTTTCTTATTTCTGGCGGTATCTCGCTTTAGTGGCAAAAAACAAACTGGCTTATTGGCATCATTGGTATGGCTTTCTTTTTTTGCGACTTATCGCTATGGCCGCCCATTTCTGACGGACCCTCCTGAAGTATTTTGGTTGAGCTTGCCATTTTTCGCACTGCTTTATTGGGGTAGGACTGCGTTTGAATCCAAACTACTCTTTCCCTTATTGGCGGGCGCCTGTTTTGGTATGGCCTTATTGTCAAAGTCTTTTGCTTATATTGTTCCTGCTGGATTTGCCTTAGGATTGTTTTACTCGCGCTGGCGTGAGTGGAGTATCCCTAAGGTCTTATTGCAAGACTTTTATAAAGTGGTGTTGACTGCTGTTCTAGCCTTAGGTGTGTTTGCCCTCTGGTTTGTGCTTGATCCATTTCCAGAGGCGGTCTGGAAAGAATTTGTTCTGGGTGAGAACGCGGGTAAATTCGAGGCACGCAGCTCCAATTACCTTCTAGATTTTGTGCGTGGTGGTGACAGCATCTGGATGTTGACTATCACGACTCTGGCTAACGCTGGGCTGTTCACCTTTGTATTAATCTCCGCTTTGATTGAATGTTGGCGAGAGCGGCGTTTCATTTCGCTTGAAGAGGGCTTGTTGTTGCTCTTAGTCTTAGCCTTTTTTATCGTATTTAGTTTGCCAAGTCAGCGCTCTGGTCGATACCTACTGCCAGTGATGCCGGCATTTGCCGCTTTGATCGCAATGTATTGGGAGCGGCTACCTTTGTGGGGGTTTCGGATTGCGCTGTTACTGCAGTTGATACTACTCTCGGCTCTCGCTTGGGTTGGTGGAAATTTACAGCTATCAAACTTTCTAGGCCAGTCTGGTATCTGGAATTATTCAGCGTGGCATTGGGGCTTCATGGTATTTGCGATTGCCATGTTATTACTGGGCATATTCAATCGAGAGCGTAGCAAGGCATTCGCTTTAGCGGGATGCTTTCTTTGTTATTGCGCGCTCACTAGTAGCTTGTCACCTCTTGAGGGTGCTTTAGGTCGATATCCGCAATCCACCATTCAGACTGTTGCTGGGCAAGATGTTTGGGTTCCTTGTGACTATCGCGCGAAGGATGAAGAATATCGACTCCTATTACCCGGCGCCTTATTGCATGGTTATTTGGCAAAGGATGCGAACCAAATTGATTTGCTAAGTAGTACTTATCCTTTAGTGGCAATACAGTCGCCGATAGGCGTAGAGCCTACACTTTGTGATTCTTGCAAGATAGTGGGTAAGCGTATGGAGATGCGGGCCCGTCATTCTGATGCTGAGATCCAGGCGATACTCAGAGGCCATATTGGAGAACATCTGTTTGTGAATGAATATTTAGTTTCTACGCCTGCAACGATTGCCTTGCCATTGTCCGGTAAGGATGCGTGTCGATGAGCCGCGTTATTGCCCTGTGTTTTTTATTACTTGCCTCAGTATTGGGTTATCTACATATCGATAGTCGTCCAGCATGGGTCCCATTTGCAAGCAATTCTTCCGCTGGTAATCCTATTGAACTGGATGCTTCAACAGAGTCATCTGAGGGTAGTGCGGCAGCAAAGGCCTTAAAAAGCCCTACGCCAGTAAAACTTATTCAGCCAAGTCTGCGAATGGATTGGCTGCCAGATACTGGAGCTCCTTCAGTACATGCGGCCTCTTTAATTGCGCTTAAGGATGGCTCGGTAAGAGCCTTCTGGTTTGCGGGAAGCCGAGAAGGTGCGCCAGACGTAGTGATCAATACGGCTAGCTTTGATCCGCAGGCGTCCAGGTGGAGCGCCCCGACTGTTGTGATGGATCGGGTCAGTGCGGAAAAAGGTTTATCACGTTACATTGCTAAGTTAGGCAACCCCGTTCCAGCAAGAATGGCTGATGGACGCATACAGTTATTTTTTGTCACTGTTTCTATTGGAGGCTGGGCTGGTAGCTCCATCTCAACGGTGATTTCAGATGATGAAGGTTTAACTTGGGGTCAGCCTCAGCGCTTAATTAGCTCGCCCTTAATTAATTTGAGCACCTTAGTGAAATCTCCAGCGATGTCTTTTGCTGATGGGCGCCTGGGTTTGCCGGCTTACCACGAGTGGATTGGTCGCTTTGGAGAGTTCCTGAGAATCGATGTGAGTCAGGTGATTGATAAACGACGCATGAGCTCTGGCAGGGGTGCGATTCAGCCCGTAGTCTTTTCTGATGGGCCACAAGAGGCAAGCGCTTTTTTTCGTCAAACTCGATCAAGCTCTCAGCTAAAGCAAATTCCAGCAAGTGAAACTAAGGACGCTGGGCAGTCTTGGGTGCTTACAAAAGATCTCGAGATACCCAATCCGAATTCCGCTCTTGCCGCGCTTACTTTAGCGAATGGTACGAGATTGATGGTGCTTAATAATATTGAGGCAGGGCGCTATCGATTGGTGATGGTGGTGCGCGAACCAGACTCCTCCCAGTGGCAGGTAATCCAAGTTCTTGAAGATGATGAATCCCTGTCCAATAATGAGCGTCGAGAATTTTCTTACCCGTATTTAATTTCTACCAATGGTGAAGATGCTCACTTAGTCTATACCTGGGATAGAAAAAAGATTAGACATGTTTACTTTCCAGCTGCCTGGTTTAAATATGCCCTAAGCAGCCTTAAAGAAAAGGAAGTGCAATGATGACCTCGTACCTCCAACTTATTGCTCTTTTAGAAATGTCGCTTACTTGCGCAGTGGTGTTGATTATTCTCTTGCAAAAACTAGCTTCACTAGAGATTCCTTTTGTAGCGCGAGTGGCTTTAGTTCTGCTATTAACGAATCTGTTTTTCTGGCCGTTGGGGATGTCGCTGGAATTACCCTTGTCTGCATATGTGCGCGGCGTGACAGGGGATCTCAGTGTGGTGACTATGCTTTTGTTGTGGAGTGCCATACTTCCTTCCGCCAAAAAGACGCCTCTTGGATTTAAGGTGCCATTGGCGCTGATCGCGATGGTGTTTTATCCCTTTGCGCTTGGTCTTGGAATGATAGATCCTTATGCATGGGGTTATGGTTCGATTAGTTTCTTGATTGCCGTAGTTCTCTTTGCAGTTATCTGTGGTCTAGTTGGTTGGGTGAAGGGTGTCTGGATCCTCTCCTTTGCGATCATTGCTTGGGCGGCGCATTGGCATGAATCAGCAAATCTCTGGGACTATCTCTTAGATCCTTTCTTGGCTATTTGGGCTCTATTTGCGATTCCCAATGCAATGTATCTCAAGCGTCGTGAGAAGGCGCAGTCAGGCTATCTCTTTAGGGCGGGCTGATCTTCGGTCGGGCACTGAGTCAATTAATTCAATAGTGCAATTTCAGTAGTGCAACAACAAATCTTTAGATAACAAAAAAGCCAGCAGAGCGCTGGCTTTTTTGTTTGCTGCTATTCCGGAATTAATCTGGAATATTGGATTTACGAATCACTGGTCCCCAGACGTTGATTTCTTTCTCAAGGTGATCTTTGAGGCCTTTGGCGGATACTTTATCCATCGGCACGATGTCAATGTTGGAATCATTTAAACGCTTTTGAACGTCTGGCGTGTTCAATGCCTTCTTAAGGGCAGCATTGAGCTTGTCTAGTACTGGCTGTGGAGTGCCTTTTGGAGCATATACACCATGCCATACTTTTACTTCAAAGCCTTTCAGGCCTTGTTCGTTCAAAGTTGGAACATTCGGAATTGCAGGTAAACGCTTCATGGTTGTTGTGCCAAATGCTTTTACACGGCCATCCTTAATATAGGGAATCGTCTGTGTAGTTTGATCGCACAAGAGGTCAACTTGACCGCCCAAGAGATCGGTCAAAGCCGGGCCAGTACCTTTGTAAGGGATATTGGTTAACTTGACGCCTAGACGACTCTGAAATAATAGGCCGCACAATTGTGATACCGCACCAGGACCAGCATTAGCCATTGTTACTTTTGAGCCATTAGCCTTGATATACGCTTCGAGTTCTTTGAAGTTATTTGCTGGCAAATCTTTTTTACCAAGCAACACCATTGGCACATCAGCAACCTGACCGATGTAATCAAAGCTAGTCATTGGGTCATACGGAAGTTTGTCGTACAGCGCGTTTGCCGTAGCCATGCCCATATGGTGAATATAAATTGTGTAGCCATCTGGAGCTGCACGAGCTACCTTAGTGGAGGCAATAGTACCGCCAGCGCCAGGAACGTTCTCCACGACCACTGTTTGACCTAAGGCTTGACCCATTGGTACGGCTATCAAGCGCGCAATTGTGTCGGTAGGGCCACCAGCTGCAAAGGGCACAACCAATTGAATGGATTTAGTGGGCCAGTCCTTCTGGGCGGATGCAATATTGCTACCCAATAATGTGCCGGCGCTGACAACTGCAGCTATTCCAGCGAAAAGGGTATTCTTTAATTTCATTTAAGTCTCCGTTAATGTGTAATGCATGCTAATTTTGCCACCTTTAAATGCTATCGGTTTTAGGGTTTACCAGCAACAGCCAGTGTTCTTTGGGCTAGCAAAACTACTGGCCGATCAATCATGCGGCCATCTAATTTGACTGCACCACCTTTAGACGCCTTATCGGCCTCTATAACACGGTGCGCCCAAGAGACCTCTGCAGCAGTTGGCATAAAGGAATCCTGAACCAGGGCAAGTTGTTTTGGATGAATGCATAGCTTGCCTCCAAACCCCATTCTTTTAGCGCGCTCTGCATCATCTGTGATGCGCTCGATGTTATCGGTAGAAGGAGTAACCCCGTCAATTGGAGGGGCAATTTGTGCCAAACGCGAGGCCAACACAATCTGAAAGCGCGCAGTTTGCAGTTCAGTTTCTTGAGCATCACACACCATGCCTAAGTCTGCCTGTAAATCAATATTGCCCAAAGCTAAACGCAGGACTTGTTCAGAGTTGGCAATGTCATTGAGGCGATCAAGACCCATGGCAGTCTCAATCATCGGAATGATGGCGGTATTTGGCAAAATCTGTGCGGCACCATTAATTTGATCGAGGGATTCACTCTTCGGAATTAACAGGCATGCTACATCAAGCTCTTCGACCAAGATGAGGTCAGCCGCATAAAAATGACTGCCAGGAGAATTTGAGCGAATAATCAAACGCTTTTTTTGTTCCGCAGTAAATGTGGGCCATGCAGCGCGTATAGCTTCTCGGGCAGAGTCTTTGTCTTCCTCGGCAACCGCATCTTCTAGATCAATGATGACAGCATCAGCACCACTATCCAGCGCCTTAATAAAGCGCTCTGGGCGAGTACCCGGCACAAATAAGAAAGTGCTGCTAAAGCCGATGGGAGTATCAAGTGGATTCATGTGTGAGGCTTTATTGAATGTGTGTTGTTGGAGAAAAATAAATCACTGGGGGCTAGGAGATGAATAGTCCTACCTTGGACTGCTTGCGGATATTCCACAAGCGTTCAATGGCAGTGCTCATTTCAGTTGGCGTAGCACCACCGCTAAATGCGGCCAGACGCATGGCTTTATCCGTAATCTCAGCGCGGCTTAAGGTGTTACCGGGATCACCCTTAGGTTCATCAACACGACCCTCCAAAATTTCACCGTTCTGCAAATACACTTTGACTTTACCGATCCACCTTTGTGGATAAGCGCCATCCACTTCGGGGTCTAGAATCATGGTGACGCGATCGCGAAAGGTGCAAATTTCTTGATCATGAAAGTGTTGATCAAATTCTTGCAAGCCTGCAAATTGATAGTGGGCAATCAGTGCGAGCACGGTACCCATGGAGAATTTAGATTGGTGAACTGTTGCTGGATCAGTTACTGGGCCCAGCACATCGATTGCGCCTTGATGAACCAAGGTCTCTACTTTGGCGATATCGCTAGGTTTCAAGTGATGCGCCAGCATGACCTGCAATAGGGCGTCTGCAGCAGGGTGAGTATGACGACAGGAGGCGTGATACTTGAAACTGGTCTCGGCAATAGTCCAGCGGCTACCCAAGCGATCAATCAACTTGCTGGGATCCGCATCACTTGACATGCCCGCAGCTAAACCTTGCTTGCCTTCTAAGATGTGTTCAGCTCCAGTAAATCCCGATTGCGCGAGATAGGCGGACATCAAGCCAGTAGAGGCGGCATGCGCAGTATGTAACTGCTTGGAGTCGGCGGCATCGCGCAGAAATTCCCAAAGGCCCGCAGATTGTGTTCCAGCAGAACCAAAGGCATGCAGCATTTGGGTGGGATTCAGCTTAAGCAGATGACCCACGGCAGCGGCCGCGGCTAAGGTACCCGCAGTACCCGTAGTGTGAAATATTTTGTAGTGTGATCGACCTAAAAATTCACCAACTCGAATACCGACTTCATAGCCAGCAACTGCAGCTACGAGAAGTTCTTCGCCTGAGGCACCGATGGTTTGCGCCGTCGCTAGTGCCGCAGGAAATACCACGGTAGCTGGATGAAAGACGGAGCCGTTGTGAACGTCGTCCTGTTCTGCTACGTGGGAAGCTGCTGCATTAGCTAGTGCGGCTAGGAAAGGACTGGAAGTCGTGCGGCTAATGAGAATTTCAGCGGAACCAGGATTGGAAGCATTAAAGCCACCCATGCTTTGCGCAAACTGCGTAATAGTTTCAACTGGGCGCGAACCTTTACCAGCGATTGCAGAGCCAAACCAATCCACCAATAAGTCTTCGGTACGCGCAATCACTTCTGCGGGAATGTCGCCTATCTTTAGTTCAGAGGCAAAGGTGGCTAATGCTTTAGATAAATGTGGAGTAGTCATAGTGAAATCATTTCCTAAGCTAAAACTGCAGTGGCCTGCATGGTGAGCCAACCTTCATGATCTTCAGCCCAAATAGAAATGGTTTTTCCGGAAGGGTCTTTCTCGAGATCGGGCTTAGCGTTCACCTTAAATGGATTGATATCAAAGGTAGGGCGAATGGCGCGGAACTCAAAGCTCTTTAGTGTGCAACCTAGAATACTTTGACGCACCAGATCTACTAACAGGGTTGCAATTAAGGGGCCATGGACAATTAGGCCGGGATAGCCCTCTACTTCAGTAACGTACTGACGATCGTAATGAATGCGATGTCCATTAAAGGTGAGTGCTGAGTAACGGAACAACAAAACATCGTCAGGCGTAATCGTCTTAGACCACTTAGCTCCAGTTGGCGCTGGCGTGGGTTCAACCGGCTTATCGTCTGGACCAGGCGCATCGCGATACACAATGTCGTGCTCTTCAATCAAGGCTAAACCATGTTGATTGGAGACTGTATGTTTAACCAAGACAAAGATAAGGTCACCAGTACGCCCTGCTTTGTGTGTGACAGATTCAATCTTAGAGACGCGTTCGATTTCGTCACCTACGGAAAGTGGAGTCAACCATTGAACTCGGCTACCGGCCCACATCCGACGTGGCAGTGGTACAGGAGGCAAAAAGCCACCGCGTTTGGGATGGCCATCGGGACCGATTTCTGATTGAGGGGCGCATGGTAAAAAATAGAGCCAATGCCATAACTCCGGAAGAAAGCTTCCCTGATTTGGCGCTGGATCTGCTCGATCAAGTGTTGCCGATAAGGCTCTGACGGGTGCTGCCGTGACGATGTCGTGAAGGGTCTCGGTTTTGCCGAGCCATTCTTGGAGATGGGTGATGGTTTGGGGTTCGATTCGCATAACTTCCATTATGCCAATTTCAGCCCCAAGTCCAGTGGTGTTAGATCAATAAAGTAGCTACAAAATAACTGAGCAATCCAGCTAGGGCTGAACCAGTTAAGACGCTAATGACCCCCTTCTGATACTTAAAGAGCGCTAAGCCTGCAAGTAGGGTAATGGCAATAGAAACCCAGGAAATCGAGCCACCAAGCCCATGCGGAAAAAAGACGTGATACGCAAAGAACAGGCCTAGGTTGGCAATGACACCCACTACTGCAGCGGAGATTGCGGTAAGGGGTGCGGTGAAGCTGAGTTTGCCATGTGTAGATTCAATGATTGGACCACCGACGAGCACTAAGAAAAAAGAAGGTAGAAAGGTAAACCAGGTGGCAACACTGGCACCCAACACCCCAAACCAAAATGGATTGCTATTTCCAATGAGGTGTTGAATATGACCAGCTAGATAGCCAACAAAAGCGACGACCATGATGAGGGGTCCAGGGGTAGTTTCTCCAAGTGCTAAACCATCCATCATTTGGCCGGCACTAAGCCAATGAAATTGATCCACTGCACCTTGGTAAACGTAGGGCAGTACTGCATAAGCGCCGCCAAAGGTGAGGAAGGCAGCTTTAGTAAAAAACCAAGCAATTTGTGGGTAAAGTGTTTTCCACCCAAATATCAGCGCCAGAGTAAAAAACGGCATTAACCAGAGCATCAAAACAACTGAGCTTTGCATCATCAGTTTCTTTTTGGAAAACTTAGCATGGTCGGGGGTTGGGGTGTGATCATCAATCAACGCCGCAGCATGCGTCCCATTCGTCTTATTGTGAGAGGCGATGTGCTGAAAATATTCTGGATAGCGTTTGCCACCCCAAATACCAATTAAGGCGGCAAAGATGACAATGATGGGAAAAGCCAAGTTGAAAATAAAGATCGCCAGAAAGGATCCCAGTGCAATCCAGCGTAGCGCTTGATTGTGAATCGTGCGCTTACCAATGCGGACTGCGGCATGCAGGACGATAGCAGTGACTGCGGGTTTGATGCCAAAGAAGATGGCGGCAATCCAAGGCACTTGGCCAAAGGTGAGATAGACCCAAGATAAGCCGATCAAAATAAACAGAGAAGGCAGTACAAAAAGTGTGCCGGCTAAGATGCCACCCCAGGTGCGGTGCATGAGCCAGCCGATATAGGTCACCAGCTGTTGCGCTTCGGGTCCCGGTAGGAGCATGCAATAGTTAAGTGCATGCAAAAAGCGCCGCTCAGAAATCCAGCGACGCTTCTCAACAAGCTCTTGGTGAAGGACTGCGATTTGTCCTGCGGGCCCACCAAAACTAATAAAGCCCAGCTTGGCCCAAAACTTCAGGGCCTCGCCTAGTGGAATACTCAAACTTCTTCCATTCCGCCAACAACTTGGCTAAAGCCGTTATCTACATAAATGATTTCAGCAGTAATGCCGTTTGCTAAATCAGATAAAAGAAAGGCGGCGGTATTGCCAACGTCATCAATCGTGACATTGCGGCGCAGAGGGGCTGTCTTTTCTACTGCTTCCAAAATCTTGCCAAAGCCTTTAATACCAGCCGCAGCCAAGGTTTTGATTGGGCCAGCGGAAATGCCGTTGGCGCGAATGCCTTTAGGCCCCACGGAGCCAGCTATATAGCGTACTGAGGCTTCTAGCGAAGCCTTAGCAAGACCCATGGTGTTGTAGTTAGGTACGTTACGCATGCTGCCAAGATAAGTTAGTGTCAATAAAGAGGATTTATCACGCAACATTGGCAAGGCCTCTTTTGCCATGGCTGGGAAGCTGTAGGCAGAGATATCGTGGGCAATTTTGAAGCCTTCACGAGAAAGGCCTTCTAAAAAGTCGCCAGCAATGGCTTCGCGTGGTGCAAAGCCAATCGCGTGAACAAAACCATCGAACTGTGGCCAAGTCTTCGCTAAATCCTTAAATAGGGCGGAAATCTGCTCGTCGCTGCCAACATCACAGTCAAAAATCAGGTCGGTGTTGAATTCTTTGGCGAAATCGACAATACGGTCTTTAAAGCGCTCACCAACGTAGGTAAAGGCCAGTTCAGCCCCTTCACGGTGACATGCCTTAGCAATGCCATAGGCGATTGAACGGTTAGAAAGAAGGCCGGTAATCAGAATTTTTTTGCCAGCGAGAAAGCCCATATTGTGTCCTTTGCTTCAAATGTGGTTTGCTATCTACAATTGTTGCATATATGCCCATGCTCTCCGCCATCCGCCAAATTCCCACTTTGCTGCTCTTAGCCACTCTGGCTGGGGTGGCAGTCAATCTAGCCCATGGTGCTCAGGGGATCGCTCAATACGGCAAACCCAAATACGCCGATGGATTCAGCTATTTTGACTATGTCAATCCCAATGCTCCGAGGGGTGGCACGCTAACTTTGCCCAATCCCGATCGCCGTACGAGCTTTGATAAGTTCAACCCATTTACCCTGCGTGGCGTCGCTGCCCCTGGTATAGCTCAGCTAATGTTTGAGTCTTTGGCGGTAGGTAGTGCGGATGAGGTCTCTAGTGCCTATGGTCTGATTGCGGAAGATATCCAGGTGGCATCTGACAAGATGTCTGTAGTGTTTCGGATTCGTCCTGAGGCGAAGTTTTCAGATGGAAGCGCCATCTTGGCAGGTGATGTAAAGCATAGCTTTGATACCTTAATGAGCTCGCTCGCTAATCCGCAATTTAAAACGGTATATGCCGATGTGAAACAGGCGGTAGTCGTTTCTGATCGCGTCATTCGTTTCGACTTTAAGAATCGCAATCCTGAGCTGCCAGTGATGGTGGGAACTTTGCCTATATTTTCTCGCAACTGGGGCAAAAAACCCGATGGCACGATTACACCATTTGATAAGCTAACTTTTGAGTTGCCATTGGCTAGCGGCCCGTATGTGATCGAGTCTTACAAAGCTGGCAAGACGATGATTTTTAAGCGCAACCCTAACTACTGGGCTGATCAAGGTGGCAAGACTCTCAATGTTCGTGTCGGTTTTTATAACTTTGATCGCGTGAATTACAAGCTCTACAGCGATGATGCCGTTCGTCTAGAGGCCTTTAAGGCAGGGGAGTTTGATGCCTTAGTGGAATACCGCGCTAAGAATTGGGCAAAGAGCTATGTTGGCCCAAGGTTTAATGACGGCACTCTAGAAAAGAAAGCCTTTCTCAATCATAACGGTGCGGGTATGCAGGGTTTTGCCATGAATGTACGACGACCTATTTTTCAGGATCCGCGTGTACGGCAGGCTTTGGGTTATGCGCTTGATTTTGAGTGGTTAAACCGTCAGCTGTTCTTTGAGCAATACAGTCGTATCAATAGTTACTTTACAAATAGTGATCTCAGTGCAAATTTTGATGGCCCGCGCAAGCCTACTGAAGCGGAGTTGAAATTACTCAAACCCCTGAAGGCGCAATATCCTAAGTGGGTCCCCGACGCAGTCTTTGATCCAATGCCTGCCGCTCCCTCAACCGTGGCACCGGATAGCTTGCGTCAAAACCTACGCAAGGCGCGTGACTTATTGGCTCAGGCAGGTTGGCAATATCGTGACGGTGCCTTACGTAATATGCAAGGTGAACCTTTTCGATTTGAGATGGTGGAAGATGGCCCATTCTTTTTGAGGGTGATTTCATCTTATGTTCGCAACCTAGAGAAGCTCGGTATTCAGGTAGACATTCGGACTAGTGACTTTGCTTTGCATCAGAAGCGTATGGATGAATATGACTTTGATATGACTACCATTCGTTTCCCTGATTCCCAAAGCCCTGGCAATGAATTATGGGATCGCTTTGGCAGTCAGGCTGCAAAAGAAAAAGGTTCTGACAATGTGATTGGGGTGCAGTCCCCTGTTGTAGATGCCTTGGTGGATGCAGTTGTTAAAGCCCAAACTCGAGAAGAGCTACGTGCGGCCACAAGAGCTTTAGACCGCGTTCTTTGGAATAGCTATTACGTGATTCCCCAGTGGTACAACCCGACGCACCGAATCGCGTATCGTAAAGAGATGCGCTATCCGGAACCCCCTTTGTATTACACCGCTGAATCTTGGATTCTCCTGAACTGGTGGAAAGAAGGGGCGCGCTAATGCAAGGACAAATGTGGTCTTATATTTTCAAGCGCATGCTCTTGATGATTCCTACCTTATTGGGTGTTTTAACTCTGACATTCGCAGTGGTGCAATTTGTACCAGGCGGTCCAGTCGAGCAGTTGATGCTGGAGTTAAAAGGGAAGGGCGACGCCGCAGTCAGTGGTGCTGAGTCTTCTGGTGGCGGTAGCAACTATCGTGGACGTCAAGGTGTTGATGCTGAACGTTTGGCTGAGGTCAAAGCCTTATATGGTTTTGATAAGCCACCAGTTGAGCGCTATTTCATGATGCTCAAGCGTTTTGCTCAATTTGATTTAGGTGAGAGTTACTACCAACATCAAAGTGTTTGGCAATTGGTGGTCTCTAAATTACCGGTATCGATCAGTATCGGCCTGTGGACTTTCTTTCTCACGTATTTGGTGTCGATACCATTAGGTATTGCCAAAGCCGTGAGAGATGGCTCCCGCTTTGATGCGATCACGAGCACGATGATTTTGGTAGGCTATGCCATTCCAGGATTCGTATTGGGTGTACTGTTACTCGTCATCTTTGGTGGCGGTAGTTTCTTGCAGATATTTCCACTGCGTGGACTCACTTCAGATAATTGGAGCGAGCTCAGCATGATGGGCAAGGTGATGGATTATTTGTGGCACTTAGTACTGCCGATTACCGCTTCAGTGTTAGGTAGCTTCGCGGTGATTACGATGCTGACAAAAAACTCTTTCTTGGAGGAGATTCGTAAACAGTATGTTTTGACAGCGAGAGCGAAAGGCCTCACTGAGAAGCAAGTTCTTTGGAAGCATGTATTCCGTAACGCACTCCTGCCTTTAGTAACCGGCTTCCCAGCAGCTTTCATTGGCGCTTTCTTTACGGGCTCACTACTGATTGAAACTTTGTTTTCCTTGGATGGTTTAGGACTACTGTCTTATGAGTCGGTAATGAGACGCGACTACCCGGTTGTTTTTGGAACCCTGTACCTCTTTACGTTAATTGGCTTGTTTACTAAGCTTATTTCTGATCTTTGTTATGTCTATATTGACCCCCGAATTCAGTTTGGCGCTGGAGGCGGATCATGAGTCGCTGGCATCGCTTTAAAAACAGCCGAATGGGTTATGCCAGCCTCTGGATCTTTATGATCTTGTTTGGCCTCTCCATGTGCGCCGAGCTAATTGCAAATGACAAGCCATTAATCGTGCGCTATCAGAGTAAGTTTTATTTCCCGATTGTGAAATCGCAGCCTGAGAGAGTCTTTGGCGGAGACTTTGCGACACCAACCGATTTTTTAGATCCTGATATTCGCCACAACATTACGAGCGATGGTAATTGGGCGATTTATCCACCCATCCCTTATAGCTATGAAACGCTCAACTACTTCTCAAAAGTTCCTAATCCTGCACCACCCTCTTTTGATAATTGGTTAGGTACCGATGATCGTGGGCGCGATGTGTTGTCGCGCTTGATTTATGGATTCCGCTTGTCGATTCTATTTGGCTTAGCCCTAACCATTGTTGGCGTGAGCGTCGGCATTATCACGGGCTCTTTAATGGGCTTTTTCGGCGGTAAGTTTGATCTGATTTCTCAGCGCCTAATTGAGATTTGGTCGGCAATGCCAGAGTTGTATCTACTCATCATCTTCGCCTCGATCTTTAACCCTAGCATTTGGCTCTTGATTATTTTGTTAGCCGCTTTTGGATGGATGGGTTTATCTGACTATGTGCGCGCAGAATTTTTCCGCAATCGCGCACTAGAGTATGTTCGCGCTGCCAGAGCGTTGGGCTTAACGAATCTGCAAATTATGCGCCGTCATATTTTGCCCAATAGCCTAACGCCCGTAATTACCTTTCTCCCTTTCAGAATGAGTGCCGCCATTTTGTCGCTCACGAGTTTGGATTTCTTGGGTCTGGGTGTTCCGCCTGGCACCCCTAGTCTCGGAGAGCTGCTCTCTCAAGGTAAAAGTAATTTAGATGCTTGGTGGATTTCACTATCGACCTTTGTGGTCTTGGTTGCCACCTTGCTTTTACTCACCTTTATGGGTGAGGCCTTGCGTGACGCTTTTGATTCTCGTAAGTCAGGTGCCCTGACTGGAGGGCGCTCATGAGTACGGATAATCACATGAATCATGCTTCAGCCCCCTTACTTCGTTATGAAGATTTCTCAATTTCCTTTGGTTCAGGTCGGCGCGAGAAATTTGCTGTTAGTCATCTTGATCTAGAGATTGGAGTGGGTGAACGAGTTGCCTTAGTTGGAGAGTCTGGCTCAGGCAAGACGCTGACTGCGTTAGCGCCACTTCGCCTTGAGCCTGAAGGTGCAAAAACATCCGGTCGAATTCTGTGGAGTGGCAAGAATGCAAATGCCAACAATCAAGCAGTCAACCTACTTGATTTACCAATACAGGATATTCGCGAGATTCGTGGGCGCGAGATTGCCATGGTGTTTCAGGAGCCCATGACTGCGCTCAATCCTTTGTTTACCATCGGTAATCAAATTGTTGAGGCGGTGCAGATCTATCAACCTTTAATCTCCAAAGCGGATTGCCTATCTGCTGCGATTGATTTGCTGAAGAAGACTGGCATCCCTGAGCCGGATAAACGTTTCTACTCTTATCCCCATCAACTATCTGGTGGGCAACGTCAACGCGCCATGATTGCGATGGCATTAGCTTGCAAACCAAGATTGCTTATTGCAGATGAGCCCACGACTGCTTTAGATGTGAGTTTGCGTTTGCAGATTTTGGATTTACTCAAAGAGTTGCAAGAAGAGTCTAAGGATCATGGTGGTATGGCGATCCTCTTGATTACTCATGACCTCAACTTAGTAAAGCATTTTGCGCAAAGAGTTGCCGTATTAAATCAGGGCAACCTGATGGAGGTGGGAGCTACAAAGCAAGTCTTTAATCATCCAGATAACGCGTATACAAAAGCCTTGGTAAATAGCGAGCCTGTGCGGGATCTAGCACCAGTCATGCCTTTGGCGCCAGTGCTATTAAAGACCAATAACTTATCTGTTTCTTATCCAGGAACCGAGGCCACGTCTTGGTTTAAAAAATCTCCACCCCATCAAGTATTGCGTAAGGTTGGCTTTGAGCTGAAGCAAGGGCAGACTATTGGTGTGATTGGCGAATCTGGTTCTGGTAAGACCACCTTAGGAATGGCGGTCTTAGGATTGCTGGGGGATTCTGCTGCGCAGATTACTGGCGATGTGGATATTCTTGGTAGTGATTGGCAACAATTAAAGCCCGCGGAACGTCGAGCTATGCGATCGAGCTTACAGGTAATTTTTCAAGATCCGTTTGGCTCACTTTCTCCGCGCATGAATGTCATGCAAATTGTTTCTGAAGGATTGGATGTGCATTTTCCCAATTTATCTTCTGCTGAACGAGAGTCTCGCGTTTTAGATATTTTGCGAGAAGTGGGCATTGATCGCTCAGCTCTCACGCGCTTTCCCCACGAATTTTCTGGTGGCCAAAGACAGCGTATTGCAATCGCCCGTGCTTTGATTTTGAAGCCGAAGATTTTGGTCCTGGATGAACCTACATCAGCGCTAGATGTGTCGATTCAAAAACAAGTACTCGCCTTACTAACTGAGCTCCAGAAAAAATATAACTTAGCCTACCTGATGATTAGCCATGATTTGGCGGTCATTCGGGCGATGTCGCACGAGGTGATGGTGCTCAAGGCAGGCAGAGTGGTGGAGTTTGGAGACACCGAGACTCTGATTAAGCATCCTCGCCAGACCTATACCAAAGAGCTATTTGCGGCGGCTGAACTGACTTAAGGGCTGGAGCAAACCGCTCTGCAAGGCGCTAAATTGGTGCATTCATGCCCCATAATGAAAAATATCTCATTGAAAACAATGAGTTAGCCCTTGGACTAGCACTTGGTGAAATAAGTCTTCTTTGTTAGAATGGCGTAATGTCCTTTCAAAAAGACCTCTTACCAAGCTTGCTCAAGCAAATGCCAATGGCCTTACTTGTGGCTTTCGCACTCGCTGCAACTCCGGTAATGGCAGTAGATGCCACTCCTGATGTTGCAAAAGACACTTCTGCTGAGCAGACGAAAGATACGCCTAAAGAGACTATGTTTCAGGCTGGTAAATCCTACTTTGCTCGTGTCTCCGATCGCTTGGCGGATTCGGTAACTGGTAAATCAGACGAATTGATTAATCGCGCCATGGAAGTGATTGGCGTGCGTTATCGCTGGGATGCAGAGTTGCCGCAATCGGGTTTAGATGGCAGTAGTTTCGTCGGTTATGTCTTCAAAGATAAATTGGGATTCTTGTTGCCACGTAAAGCCACTCAAATGAGTCGTGTTGGTAAACCGATTACTCGTGAAGAATTGCAGCCTGGTGATTTAGTGTTCTTTAACACCATGCGTTTAACTTTTTCTCATGTCGGCATTTATGTTGGCGACAATAAATTTATTCACTCTCCATCTAAAGGTACTAGTGTGCGCGTAGATGATCTTGGTAGCCTCTACTGGGATAAGCGCTTTGATGGCGCGCGTCGTTTAGATGGCAGCGACAACCTGGGTGATGCAGAGCGTCAAGAGTTGTTGAACGAAGTCAATAAACTCAAGCGCAAATCTCGCAGCCTTTAATCTACCCTGCGCTTTAGAAGCTGGCGGCTAGGCCAATTGAAGTGCCTCGGACGTTCTGTCCAAACTGATATCGAAATACCAGTCGCACCCTACTAAACATGGGGTCTGATGCACTACGATCAAGCTCTACGCCGGTACCCACGGAGGAGAGAGAATCAAAGCCAAGGGCGCCACGCAGTTGGCCAAGAAATTCCGTATGGGCTAATTCAAATACGGCACGCAAGGGTCTCTCTAGTACCGTTAGTGGGGTAGGGTATCTGGCGCGAGCCCATAAGCCTAAGCTTTGTGAGTCAGCGGATCCTTGAACAGCGGTGGAGCTATCAAAGGTATTCATGGCGATATTGGTGTAGCGCAACTCGACATCATATTCACGTTCGGGTTTGTAATCTTCGTAGTCGAGCATCATTGAGCCGCCGGCACCATAAGCATTCATGCGCCCTTTGTTTAGAAACTGCAAATCAGTTCCAGTATTGTTTTGAATGTAGCGGCCTGCAAGGGAGAGGTCGCTCTCGACGTGACCGAGCATGATGTTGGCAATTGGACGAATGCGTAAGTTATCCGTCAGTGGAAAATCCCAGCCAATACCGCCTGTGCCGGTAATACCATTCCAGTGCACGGGTACCGTGACACTGTTGCTACCAATACCATCGGTAAATGTTGGGTTGTAGCGATTGAAGGCAATCGTTCCCTCAAGATAGAGCGGGAAGTTGGCGCTAATACGATCACCACCTCCTAGAGAAATCATTTGCAGATCTGGGTTGTTTCCACCTCTATCAGTAATCGACAGCGATCCCGTAGTGACATCCGGGGTGAGTGAGTAACCCGTGATGGTCATAAAGGCATCGGTGCGCTTCTTTAGGTAATTATTGGCCGCTGTATTGAATTGGGTGTTCTGTGCGTAAGTGTGATGCGCTTGCATGGTGAGTACCAGCACGATCAGAGCTTGAAGAAGAGTGGAAATGGATTTCATAAATAAGTTGCACCGAATCCTAAATCAAACACCCCTATTTTGAAAGTTAGCCCTAGGGCTAGCTTCGAAGTTTTTCTTTCAGGGCAGCCATTTGATCTTGGGTAGCAACCTCGCCAGCGAGGATTGCTGCATTTCTGGATTTGAAATCACCGCTACTCATTTGTTTGAGATGGGGTGTGATCACAATGTCGGCGCTCTTAAGCTCGAACTGATTAATACTTCGCTGCATGATGGAAATAGTCTGCTGCATAACGCCAAGGGTACCGCTGGCATCTTGATGAACAGGCTCTGAAGAGATATTGACGGCAATCACTAAGGTTGCCCCCATTTGCCGGGCATAGCTGGCCGGAACTGGAGCCACTAAACCGCCATCGACGTATTCTTTACCGCTAATGACAGCGGGCTGGAAGACTCCGGGGACACTACAGGAGGCGCGGACTGCCAGGCCGGTATTGCCAGACCTAAATAAGATACCTTTGCCTGACTGTAGTTCGGTCGCCACAATCCCCAGTGGAATACGCATTTGTTCAATCGATTTGTTTTGCACTTCCCGGTTAACCATATTTTGGAGCGCATCGCCCTTGATGAGTCCGCCAAATCGTCCTGAAAAAGGCAAACCCCAGTCAGCAAGGGTTGCCTCGTCTAAGTTCAAGGCTAGTCGGTTTAGCTCATTTCCAGAAGCGCCAGATGCTAGTAGAGCTGCAATAACGCTGCCAGCACTACTTCCTACCACGATGTCGGGCCTGATGCCCTGAGCTTCGAGTGCCTTAATTACACCTACATGGGCAAAGCCGCGGGCGGCCCCCGCTCCTAATGCGAGGCCAATGACAGGCTTGCGACTACCTATTAAGCTACAGCCAGTGAGGCCTGAGCCCCCAATCAGAACCCCCAAACCAAGGCCTAAGCCCAGAAAGCGGCGCCTTGTATCAGTCTCGGAGGATAAAAGTGGGGATGGGGCTGTAATCTCTTGCATATAGCTATTGTATTGAGCCTCCCTTATAATGACCAAACGGTGAGCGAAAAGACTTCGATTCAGCGCGGGTAGCTCTCCCATATGGATTTTCGGAGATGAATTGCCCGTAGTAGCTAAATAGCGCCACCAGAACACTACCAACCCATTACTGAAATAGATTTTTATACCCTCATCAGGCCATTGCCTGATAGCCCGAATTTTATGGATGATCACAATAAACGCGTAATTGAAACAGCCCTCTTGTGCGCGCAAGAACCCCTGACCATTGCTGATCTGACGCGCTTATTTGCCGAAGATATCGCCGCTGGCGAAATTGATGACGCCCTCTTAGAGCTTCAGAAAGCTTGGGAAGATAAGGGTATGGAGTTAGTGCATATCGCAACAGGCTGGCGTTTTCAGAGTCGCTTAGCGATGCGCGAATATCTTGATCGTTTGACTCCAGAAAAGCCGCCAAAGTATTCTCGTGCGGTCATGGAAACCTTAGCGATCATTGCGTATCGTCAACCCGTTACTCGCGGCGAGATCGAAGAGATTCGTGGTGTTGCGGTGAGCAGTAATGTGATGAAGCAGTTAGAGGACCGTGGCTGGGTTGAGGTTATCGGCCACAAGGAGACTATTGGTCGCCCAGGCCTCTATGCCACGACCAAACAATTTTTAGATGACTTGAGTCTGACGAATTTACAAAGCCTACCAATGCTAGAAGATACTGCCCCTATGGCTGCAGCCGAGCAATTGGGTCAGGCGGTCATGCAGTTTGATCCGAGTGCTACTGTTGAAACCGTCATCGAGTTAGATGAAAACGGTGAGCCCATTATTCAGTTAGCAGGCGAAGAGATAGTTAGTGAAGAATTCATCAGCGAAGAAATTGTTATTGAGATTGCTGATGACGAAAGCAGCAAAGAGACAAGTGAAGAAGTAGAAGAAGTTACTCCAGAGTCTGAAGACAAATCAGACGAACAAAAATAATTATTAATGACAAGTCATAACGAAAACGATTCATCTCCGATTAAACCGACATCGGACAATTCCTCAGGATCTGAGTCTGCATCCAATCCTTCCGATGGTGCGAAAGGCGAAGGGCACGAAGGCGGTCAGCGTCGTCCACGCCGTCAGGGCGCTGGCGCTAGCAAGCATCCCTTTAATAAGAAACGCCCATTCAATAAAGATCGGCCTCGTCGAGAGGGCGGTGAGTCGGGTGGCGCACGTGAGGGTGGCGGTAATGCTTCCGCCAAGCTCGCTCCGAATCCAGCTGAGAGCGAGGCTTTGTTCGCATCAGTAGTTTCTGGAGAATTTGATGCTGCCTTAGATGCGCCTGAGGCATTGGAAGTTAAAAATCCTGATGGCCTTAATGAGAATGAGATTTCTCATCAGACTGGTGCTGAGCGTCGCGCACAACGTGTACGTCATGATGATGATGCGGATACGCCTAGCGATGATGAGATGAGTAGTTTGCAATTTGCAAACATCGATGATTTACCTCTCAGCTTGCGGGATGAAGTTTGGTCAGACCTAGATGGTTTAGACGACGACGCTGACGATGAAGACACTGTGAAGTTGCACAAGGTGCTCGCTGATGTTGGCATGGGTTCACGTCGTGACATGGAGGACTTGATTGTTCAAGGCCGTGTTTCTGTCAATGGTTTACCTGCCCATATTGGTCAGCGTATTGGACCAACCGATCAAGTCCGCATTAACGGCAAGCAAGTTCATCGCAAGATTCAGACTAAGCCGCCACGCGTGATCATGTATCACAAGCCTTCAGGCGAAATCGTGAGTCAGTCCGATCCAGAAGGTCGTCCAACGGTATTTGACCGTTTACCAAAACCACGTCAAGGACGCTGGATTGCGGTAGGGCGTTTGGACTTCAATACTGAAGGTCTTCTGTTATTCACTACATCAGGCGAGTTAGCTAATCGCTTAATGCATCCCCGTTACGGCGTTGAGCGCGAGTACGCTGTCCGTATTTTGGGGGATCTGAGTCAAGAAAATATGGCTCAATTAAAGAGCGGCATTACCTTGGATGATGGCCAAGCGAAATTCTTACGTCTCTCTATGGGTGGTGGGGAAGGCGCAAACCGTTGGTATCACGTTGCCTTGACTGAGGGTCGTAATCGTGAGGTTCGCCGCATGTTCGAGGCGGTTGGTCATACCGTTTCTCGTTTGATTCGTACGCGATACGGCATTTTCTTATTGCCTCCACGTTTAAGACGGGGTAAATGGGAAGAGATTGAGGCGGGTGGCATCTATAACTTGATGAAGTTTGCGGGTTTAAAGATGCCTCAGCCACAAGATAAAGGCCGTAATCCGAACTCACAGAGCCGTGATCGCCACTCCACTCCTAGTGGAGACTTTCAGCCAGATCCAATGCAAACCTCAGTTTCTTATTGGGGTTCACGGGATGCATTAACCCAGGCCAGTGGCCATGGTGCTCTAACCCATCAAGCTAGGGGCGGTAAACCTGGCGGCGGTGGCTCAAGCGAGGGCCGCGGTCCTTTCCGGGGCCGTACTCAGGGTGGTCGTCCGGGCGCAGGTGGTCAGGGTGGTCAAGGTGGCGGACAGGGAGCTCAAGGTCAAAACCGCAATAAAGGCAAGAAAGTCCACCACGGACAGTCAGCTTTTGTGACGGCAAGCCCTCAAAGCCCTGGAAATGGACCTAAACGGGGAGCACCAAAAGGGCGCAAACCATTCAATAAGGGGCCTAGAAAACCGCGAAATCCAGGCGAAAGCTTCTGATTTTGATGATTTTTCCTCTAAATCGGCTATAATTTTGGTCTTACAGCAGTTCGCTGCTGTTTTTAGTTGTTACCGACTGATGTTGCGATCAACGTAAGTCGGCCTGTTCTGAATTTCGAGAATATGGGCTTTGAAGCCCATTTTTTTTTGCCATTTTGGATTGAAGGGTGTTCGTGAAAGATCAGCGGATTATTTCTGCAGAAGTAGAAAACCTAGGGTACACGCTAGTCGATATTGAGCGTGAAGCCGGAGGTTTGCTGCGCGTCACGATTGAAAACCCGGATTATGAGCGCTTGATTAATGTCCAGGATTGCGAAAAGGTAAGTCACCAATTGAGCTATACCTTGCCAGTTGAAAACATTCCTTTTGAGCGTCTAGAGATTTCTTCTCCTGGTCTGGATCGCCCTGTCAAATCAGCGGCTGACTATGAGCGTTTTTCCGGAATGGAAGTGGATTTGAAGTTACGCATTGCCGTTGGTGATCGCAAAAAGTTTCGTGGTGTGTTGCAAGGTTTGCTGAGTGGTGAGTTGGATTCGCCTGACGCGAAATTTGGTTTGTTGTTTGAAGGTGCTGATGGCGCCGAATCTCAATTGGAGTTTTCTTTAGCCGAGGTCGATAAGACTCGGTTGGTCCCTGTTATTGATTTCAAAGGAAGAAAGTCATGAGCCGAGAAGTTCTCATGTTGGCAGACGCCTTAGCGCGTGAAAAGAACGTAGATCAAGCGATTGTGTTTGAGGCGCTAGAAATGGCGTTGGCATCAGCCACTAAGAAACGTTATCCAACAGAAGATGTGGATATTCGTGTATCGATTGATCGCGAGTCTGGTGAATACGAAACCTTCCGTCGTTGGTTGGTTGTTCCTGATGAAGCGGGCCTCCAAGAGCCGGATAAAGAAATTCTGCATTTTGAAGCCCTTGAGCAATTTCCCGACATGGAAGTTGGCGAATACATCGAAGAGCAAATCGAATCTTTAGCCTTTGGTCGTATCGGTGCGCAAGCTGCCAAGCAAGTGATCTTGCAGCGTATTCGTGATGCTGAGCGTGAGCAGATTTTGAATGACTACCTTGAGCGTGGCGAAAAAGTCATGACCGGTACCGTCAAGCGTGCTGATAAGAATGGTTTGATTATTGAATCTGGACGTGTCGAAGCATTGCTACGTCGCGATCAAATGATTCCAAAAGAAAATCTGCGCTCTGGTGACCGCGTACGCGCTTACATTCTTAAAGTAGATCGTGAAGCCCGTGGCCCACAGATCGAACTCTCACGTACTTGCCCAGATTTCTTGATCAAGTTGTTTGAGAATGAGGTTCCAGAGATGGAGCAAGGTTTATTGGAGATTAAGGGCGCAGCTCGCGATCCTGGCATCCGCGCAAAAATTGCCGTGATTACTTATGACAAGCGTATTGATCCGATCGGTACTTGTGTTGGCGTTCGTGGCACACGCGTTACTGCAGTTCGTAACGAAGTGGCTGGTGAAGCAGTCGACATCGTATTGTGGTCCGAAGATCCAGCGCAGTTTGTGATCGGCGCCTTGGCCCCGGCGCAAGTGTCTTCTATCGTGGTTGACGAAGAGCGTCACGCCATGGATGTTGTGGTTGATGAAGAGAACTTAGCAATTGCAATTGGCCGTAGCGGACAAAACGTTCGTTTAGCTAGTGAATTGACTGGTTGGCAGATCAACATCATGACTCCAGAAGAGTCTGCTGAGAAGACTGAAAAAGAAGCTGCCTCTGTACGTCAATTGTTCATGGACAAATTGGACGTTGACCAAGAAGTTGCTGACATCTTGATTGAAGAAGGTTTCAATACACTGGAAGAGGTTGCTTATGTACCTCTTTCCGAAATGTTAGAAATCGATTCTTTCGATGAAGATACTGTGAATGAATTACGTACTCGTGCGCGTGACTCTCTCTTGACCATGGAATTGGCTAAAGAAGAGCGCGTTGGCGAAGTCTCACAAGATTTACGTTCCCTCGAGGGAATGACTACTGAATTGATTGCTAAGCTTGCTGACAATCAAGTTCACACACGTGACGACTTAGCTGAACTGGCTGTTGATGAGCTAGTTGAGGCGACACAAATTGACGAAGAAACCGCGAAAACGCTCATCATGAAAGCGCGCGAACATTGGTTTACTTCATGAGAGGAAGTAGTGCATGGCAACAACAGTAAAAGTACTCGCTAAAGAATTAAAACGTACCGCGCCAGATCTTCTGGAGCAATTGAAGGCGGCCGGTATCGAAAAAGGTTCTGAGGACGATAGCATCACCGAAAAGGACAAGACTGTCCTGCTTGAGCATTTGCAAAAAGAGCATGGCAGTGCGGATACAGGTAGTCGTAAAAAGATTACTTTAATCAAGCGCGAAAACTCAGAGATTCGTCAGGCAGACTCTGCTGGGCGCACTCGCACCGTTCAGGTTGAGGTTCGTAAAAAACGCGTTCTAGTTAAGGCTGGCGACAAGGCTCCCGAGGAAGCTCCGGCTGAAGTTGCTAAGGCAGTCGCCCCTGCGACTCCTGCTAAACCAATTCTGTCTGCTGAAGAGTTAGAAAAACGCGCAGCTGAAGCTACTCGTCAAGCCGAGTTATTGGCTCGTCAAGAAGCGGAAATGAAAGCGGCAGAAGATGCTCGCCAAAAAGAAGCGGCTGCTGTAGCTGCCGCAACTGCAGCTGAGCCAGTTGTTGAGAAGACGGTTAAGGCAGATGATGACGTCTCTGTAGCTGAAGCAGCTGCTGCAAAAGCCGCCGATAAAAAAGCACAAGCTGATAAAGCTGCTAAAGATATCGCTGATGCCAATAAGGCACAGTTGGCTGATATTACAAAACGTCGTGCCGCTGCTGAAGCTGAAGCTTTGGCCATTCGCGACATGATGAGCGCTCCAGCGCGTGTGCTTAAGGCGCCAAGTGAAATTGCTGCTGAAGAAGCTAAAAAAGGTACCTTGCATAAGCCTGCCAAGGTTGAAGGTGCTGACGATAAGAAAAAGGCTATCGCTAAGGTTGGTGGCAAGACGATTAAGTCTGCAGAGACTTCATCTACTTGGCAAGAAGAGGGTGCCAAGAAACCGGGCGGTCTCAAAACTCGCGGTGATAGCTCTGGTGGCGTAGGAGGCTGGCGTTCTGGTGGCGGTAGAAGAAAGCAGCGTCAAATTGCTGAAGCTAACGTAGACACCAACTTCCAAGTTCCAACAGAACCAGTTGTACGTGATGTTCATGTTCCTGAAACCATTACTGTTGCTGAGTTAGCTCATGCAATGGCCGTAAAGAGTGCAGAAGTCATTAAGCTCTTGATGGGCATGGGTCAGATGGTGACAATTAACCAAATCTTAGATCAAGATACTGCCATGATCATCGTGGAAGAAATGGGCCATACCGCCCATGCTGCCAAGTTAGATGATCCCGATTTAGATCTAGGTATTGCTGGTCACGATGCAGAGTTATTGCCACGTCCACCAGTAGTCACAGTCATGGGTCACGTTGACCACGGTAAAACATCTTTGCTCGATAAGATTCGTGCGGCTAAGGTTGCGACTGGCGAAGCCGGTGGTATTACTCAGCATATTGGCGCTTATCACGTTGAGACTCCACGTGGCATGATTACCTTCCTCGACACTCCAGGTCACGAAGCCTTTACGGCAATGCGTGCTCGTGGTGCCAAGGCAACGGATATCGTGATCTTGGTTGTTGCGGCGGACGACGGTGTGATGCCACAAACGAAAGAGGCGATTGCTCACGCAGTAGCTGGTGGCGTTCCAATTGTTGTGGCGATTAATAAGATTGATAAACCAGAAGCAAACTTAGAGCGCGTTAAAACTGAGTTAGTTGCTGAGCAAGTCGTTCCAGAAGAGTACGGTGGTGATGTGCCATTTATTGGCGTGTCCGCAAAAACGGGTGACGGCATTGATGCATTGCTCGAAAACGTACTCTTGCAAGCGGAAATTTTGGAACTCAAGGCAGCAAAAGATGCTCCTGCGCAAGGTCTCGTTATTGAGGCGCGCTTGGATAAGGGTCGCGGTCCTGTTGCCACTATTTTGGTTCAGTCTGGCACGCTCAAGCGTGGTGATATGTTGTTAGCTGGTTCAACCTATGGTCGTGTTCGCGCGATGTTGGATGAGAACGGTAAAGCCTGTAATGAGGCTGGCCCATCCATTCCGGTGGAGATCCAAGGTTTATCTGAAGTGCCTGCAGCTGGCGAATCAGTGCAAGTAGTACCTGACGAGCGCAAAGCACGTGAGATCGCACTTTTCCGTCAAGGTAAGTTCCGTGATGTGAAGTTGGCTAAACAGCAGGCATTCAAGCTCGAAACCATGATGGAAAACATGGAAGAGGGTGCCATTGAAGCGAAGTTGTTGCCACTCATTATTAAAGCGGACGTACAAGGTTCTCAAGAAGCATTGTCACAGTCATTGCAAAAGCTATCAACTGCAGAAGTGAAAGTGCAAATCGTTCACGCAGCGGTGGGCGGCATTACTGAAACCGACGTGAACTTAGCGGTTGCTTCTAAGGCGGTCATTATTGGCTTTAACTCTCGTGCGGATGGTGCAGCGCGTAAGTTGGCCGAAAACAATGGTGTGGATATTCGATATCACAACATTATTTATGACGCGGTTGATGAAGTGAAAGCAGCCTTAAGCGGCATGTTGACGCCAGATAAGAAAGAAGAAATCACCGGTATGGTGGAGATTCGTCAAGTCTTCTTGGTGTCTAAGGTTGGCGCGATTGCAGGTTGCTTGGTGCTCGACGGTGTTGTTAAGCGTAACTCCAGTGTTCGACTCTTGCGTGACAACGTAGTGATTTGGACTGGTGAGTTGGACTCTCTCAAGCGCTTCAAAGATGATGCAAAAGAAGTTCGTGCCGGCGTTGAGTGCGGTCTGTCATTAAAAGGCTACAACGATATCAAAGAAGGCGATCAACTCGAAGCCTTTGAAGTTACCGAAGTTGCTAGAACACTCTAAGAGTTGCTGAGTTAATGCATAAAACTAGTCCCCATCGTAACCAGCGTCTCGCCGATCAAATTCAGCGAGACCTGGCCGAGCTAATTCCCCGTGAATTGCGTAGCCCAAGTTTGGGTTTAATTACCCTGCAAAGTATTGAACTCACGCCAGATTTGGCTCATGCAAAAGTCTTCTTTACCGTCTTAGGTGCTGAACCTGCGGTTGCATTGAAGGCATTGCAGGATAAGGCGGGCTATTTGCACTCATTATTGTTTAAGCGTTTGCATATTCATACTGTGCCAACTCTGCATTTCCACTACGACAGTTCAGTTGAGCATGGCATTGAAATGTCTCGCTTAATCGATCAAGCGGTGGATAGCGATCGCAAAGACGAGAACGCGTAAACTTTATGTCTGTACGTATCGACGGCGTTGTCTTGCTTGATAAACCTGCTGGTATGAGCTCGCAAGGCGCAGTCACTGCCGTCAAGCGCGCCCTTAATGCAGAAAAAGCAGGGCACACTGGCACTCTAGATCCAATGGCCACTGGCTTACTGCCCATTTGTTTGGGTGAGGCAACGAAGTACTCCCAGGATTTATTAGAGGCTGATAAAAGTTATATCGCTCAGGTGAAATTTGGTCAGCGTACAGATACAGGTGATGCTGAAGGCCTAGTGATTGAAGAGCTGCCTTTGCCTGCATTCGCTGATGAGGCTGATATCAAAGCTGCATTGGATGCTTTATTGCCAGCTTTTACCGGCCCAATTAGCCAGATTCCACCAATGTATTCCGCGCTGAAGCGTGATGGTAAGCCTTTATATGAATATGCTCGTGCTGGTGTTGAGTTGGAGCGTGCTCCTCGAGACATTACGATTCATGCAATTCGTTGGACCAGCATTAACTGGCCAGAAGCAACTTTAGAAGTAAGCTGTAGTAAGGGTACTTACATCCGTGTATTGGCTGAGGATATTGGTAAGGCCTTGGCTTGTGGCGCCCATTTAGTTGGTTTGCGTCGCACCGAAGTAGGCCACCTCACTCTCGAACAGTCTTTCACAATCGAATCCATTCAGAAGGGCTTGCAAGATAGCTCTAATTACATCTTGCCAGTCGATGCTCTTTTGCAAACCTTGCCACACTTAACTGTAGATGAGCAACAAGCAAGACGCTTAGAGATGGGGCAACGCGTTCCTCTTAATTTACCTTCGATAGAAGCGCTAGTGCGTATCTATCGTGCAACTGCTGCCCCACATAATTTTATTGGTACTGGAGATTGGCGCTCTGGGGTATTGCATCCTAAGCGGCTAATTTCTTCAGCGCATTAATTTTTTACCTATTGATTTATTTACTTTAACAACCACATTCTTAACTTCAGAAGCTTCACATGACTAAACGCGCACTTCGTAATATCGCCATCATCGCCCACGTTGACCACGGTAAAACTACTTTGGTTGACCAACTCTTGCGCCAATCTGGCACATTCCGCTCAAATGAAAAAATGACCGAACGCGTCATGGACTCAAATGATTTGGAAAAAGAGCGTGGCATTACTATTTTGTCCAAGAACTGTGCGGTTGAGTATGACGGCACACATATCAACATCGTAGACACACCAGGACACGCCGACTTCGGTGGTGAGGTAGAGCGTGTGCTCTCCATGGTTGACGGTGTTTTGCTCTTGGTTGACGCAGTTGAAGGCCCAATGCCACAAACTCGCTTCGTAACTAAGAAGGCCTTGGCTCTTGGTTTGAAGCCAATTGTGGTGATTAACAAGGTTGACCGTCCAGGCGCACGCTGCGACTACGTAATCAATGCAACTTTTGAGTTGTTTGACAAACTTGGCGCGACTGAAGAGCAGCTCGATTTCCCGATCATCTACGCATCAGGCTTGAATGGCTATGCAGGAACAACAGAAGATGTTCGTGAAGGCGATATGCGTCCATTGTTTGACGCTGTCTTGAAATACGTGCCTGTGCGTGATGATGATCCAGATGGTCCTTTGCAATTCCAGATCTCTTCAATCGATTACAACAGCTATGTCGGTAAGATCGGTGTTGGTCGTATCAGCCGTGGTCGAGTGAAGTCTGGCATGGAAGTGGTTTGCATGAACGGCCCCGATGGCGTTCCATTTAAAGGCCGTATAAACCAGGTATTGAAATTTAAAGGTCTAGAGCGTGAAATCGTTGAAGAGGCTGTTGCTGGCGATATCGCTTTAATTAACGGTATTGAAGAGTTGGCAATTGGTACAACGGTTTGTGCGGTTGATAAGCCAGATCCATTGCCAATGCTGAAGATTGATGAGCCAACATTGACCATGAACTTTATGGTGAACACCAGCCCATTGGCTGGTCGTGAAGGCAAGTTTGTTACCAGCCGTCAAATTCGTGAGCGTCTTGATCGTGAATTGAAAGCCAATATGGCTTTGCGTGTTCGTCAGACTGATGACGATACCGTATTCGAAGTCTCAGGTCGCGGTGAGTTGCATTTAACGATTTTGGTTGAAACTATGCGTCGTGAAGGCTATGAAATGGCCGTTTCCCGTCCACGCGTAGTGTTCCACGAAGAGAACGGTGTCAAGATGGAGCCATACGAAAACTTAACTGTGGACGTAGAAGATGCTACTCAAGGTGCTGTAATGGAAGACTTGGGCAAGCGTAAGGGCGAGTTGCAAGATATGGTGAGTGATGGAAAAGGTCGTACCCGTCTTGAGTACCGTATTCCTGCGCGTGGCTTGATCGGTTTCCAGGGCGATTTCATGACCATGACTCGTGGTAATGGCTTGATGAGTCATACATTTGATTGTTACGCACCAGCTAAAGACGGAATTTTAGGTGAGCGCCATAACGGCGTATTGATTAGCCAGGATGATGGTGAAGCAGTTGCTTACGCTATTTGGAAACTGCAAGATCGCGGTCGTATGTTTGTAAAGCACGGCGATCCGGTCTATGAAGGTATGGTGATTGGTATTCATAGTCGTGACAATGACTTGGTTGTGAACCCAATTAAAGGTAAGCAATTAACTAACGTGCGCTCTTCAGGTACCGATGAAGCTGTTCGTTTAGTGACTCCAATCGACTTGACCTTAGAGTACGCGGTTGAATTTATTAGCGACGATGAATTGGTAGAAGTAACACCAAAAAGCGTACGAATTCGTAAGCGCTACTTGAAAGAGCATGATCGTAAAAAAGCATCTCGCGAGTAATTTCCTCGACTTGTTTTAATCAGTCATGCCGCTAGTTAAATAAGAGTCACCTTTGGGTGGCTCTTATTTTTCCTTGATACCTGTTTTCCTAAAATCTAAGTAAATTATTTATTTCATGCTGCCATCCATCGAACAACGCCTTGCCCAAGAGTTATCCGCTAAACCCGCTCAAGTAGCCGCTGCTATTGCCTTAATGGATGAGGGTGCAACAGTTCCCTTTATTGCACGATATCGCAAAGAAGCGACGGGTGGTTTGGATGACACGCAGTTACGATTATTGGAAGATCGCCTAGGTTATCTGCGAGAGCTCGAAGAGCGCCGCAAAGCGATTGTGAGTTCAATTGAAGAGCAGGGCAAGATGACGCCAGAATTGCTCAAAGCTATCATGCTGGCTGAGGATAAGACACGTCTTGAGGATCTCTATTTGCCTTATAAGGTCAAGCGTCGCACCAAAGCTCAAATCGCCCTAGAGGCTGGATTGGAGCCTCTAGCAAATGACTTATTGGCTAATCCAACCCTTGATCCAGAGCTAGAGGCTGCTAAATATTTAAAAGAAGCTTTTACATCAGATCAAGGTGAGAATCCTGGCGTAGTGGATACCAAGGCTGCTTTAGAGGGTGCCCGTCAGATTTTAATGGAGCGTTTTGCGGAAGATGCGGGACTAGTGCAATCACTAAGAACGTATTTACAAGAGCATGGCGTTGTGGAATCTAAAGTCATCGCTGGTAAAGAGCAAGAGGGCGAGAAATTCGCTGACTACTTTGATTATTCGGAGCCCATTTCAGCGATTCCATCACATCGTGCCTTGGCTTTATTTAGAGGTCGCCGCGAGCAAATGTTGATGGTCAATCTGCGTCTAGATACTGAAGAAGAAAAACCTAGGTGGGATGCGCCACATAACCCTTGTGAATCCCGCATTGCTAACCAGTTCAAGATTAAAAATGAAGGTCGTCCCGCGGATCAGTGGTTAGCTGAGACTGTTCGTTGGACTTGGCGTATCAAGTGTTCTATGCACTTAGAGTCTGAGCTGATGAGCGCCCTACGGGAGCGCTCCGAGACTGAGGCTATCAATGTCTTCGCCCGAAATCTTAAAGATTTACTATTGGCCGCACCTGCTGGACCTAAGGTAACGATTGGCTTGGATCCAGGTATGAGAACAGGAGTCAAGGTTGCTGTAGTCGATGCGACTGGTAAGGTGGTAGACACCGAAGTGATTTATCCACATCAACCAAAGAATGATTGGGATGGCTCATTGCACACGCTGGCTAAATTAGCGGAGAAGCATAAGGCGACCCTAATCTCAATCGGTAACGGTACGGCATCACGTGAGACTGATAAGTTGGCGCAAGATTTAATTAAAGCTAAGCCAGAACTCAAGCTGACGAAGATTGTCGTGTCGGAAGCAGGGGCATCAGTCTACTCAGCCTCTGAGTACGCCTCAAAAGAATTACCAGGCATGGATGTGTCTTTGCGTGGAGCAGTATCAATAGCGCGAAGGTTGCAAGATCCCTTGGCTGAGCTTGTCAAGATTGATCCGAAGTCTATTGGTGTTGGCCAGTATCAACATGATGTGATGCAGACTCAACTAGCTAAGTCATTGGTGGCGGTAGTTGAGGATTGCGTGAATGCAGTAGGTGTAGATGTGAACACCGCTTCGGCACCTTTGCTATCAAGGGTTTCTGGTCTAAGTAGTGCCGTTGCTGAGGGTATTGTCACTTATCGAGATAGTAATGGCGCCTTTCAGACGCGGGCAGATTTACGGAGTGTGCCGCGCCTAGGCGACAAGACCTTTGAGCAAGCTGCCGGTTTCTTGCGCATCATGAATGGCAAAGATCCATTAGATGCATCCGCAGTCCATCCAGAATCCTATCCTTTGGTAGAAAAGATTCTGAAAGATATTAAAAAGGGCGTAAAGGAAGTTATTGGAGATGCTGGAATACTGAAAGGCCTCAACCCAGAAAAGTATGCGGATGAGAAGTTTGGTGTTCCTACAGTTACCGACATCATTAAAGAATTAGAAAAGCCGGGTCGCGATCCACGTCCTGAATTCACCACAGCAACATTTAAAGATGGCGTTGAAAAAATTAGCGATCTCAAAGCGGACATGATTTTGGAAGGCGTTGTCACTAACGTTGCAGCCTTTGGTGCCTTTGTAGACATTGGCGTTCATCAAGACGGCTTAGTGCATATTTCTGCTTTAGCTAATACCTTTGTTAAAGACCCACATTCGGTAGTAAAAGCAGGGCAGGTTGTTAAAGTGAAAGTCTTGGAAGTAGATGAAAAGCGTAAACGGATTGCGTTGACGATGCGACTCTCTGATGAGGCGCCTAAATCAGCTCCAGGCGTAAGGTCAGAGCAACGAACTCCGAACCGCCCAGGAGTACCAAGAGCTCCAGAAGCCAGAAGACCGCAGGAAGATAGAAGATCTGCGCCCCCCATCAATAATGCGATGGCGGATGCCTTAAGAAAGTTAAGAGGCTGAAGCTAAAAAACATTACACTTTGCAAGATAAGGTGTGACTGTAAATGGGGATAGAGATAAAAATCATATGATTCTGGTGAAACCTATTCTGATGGCTTTTCTGGCTCTCTATGCCTTTGCTTCTTTAGCTCAAGCAGTCCCAACGGTAGCGGCCGCCTCAGATTTAAAGTTTCCTTTAGAAGAGATAGCTGCTAACTATAAGTCCGATAAAGGCCAAGCCGTGAAGTTGGTATTTGGCTCATCTGGTGTGCTGTGGCAGCAAGTTAAAAACGGGGCGCCCTTTAGCTTGCTGATGTCGGCTGATGAAGCATACGTAGATGACCTATTTAAAAATAACTTAACGATAGATGGTGGGACTCTCTACGCTATTGGCAGAATTGTTCTCTTGGAGAAAAAGGGCAGCCCAATTAAGCTCAGTATCGACAAGGAGGGCTTGATTAAAGCGATTCAGGATGCCAAGAAAATCGCAATCGCCAATCCAGCTCACGCTCCTTATGGCAGGGCTGCTAAAGAATATCTCACCAGCATGGGAGTTTGGGAGCTCATCGAGCCCAAGCTAGTATTTGGGGAAAATATTTCACAGGCAACTATGTTTGCTTTAACCGGCTCGGCAGACTTTGCAATCTCGGCCTTATCTCTGGCCTCATCACCGCAAATCCAAGTTCAATCGACCTATGTGCTGATCCCAGATACTTTGCATAAGCCACTGAAACATAGAATGGTCTTATTAAAAAATACTGCATTCAGCGCCAAAGATTTTTACATCTACCTTCAAGAGCCTAAGTCGAAGCAAGTGATGACGAGGTATGGATTTGCTACTCCGTAGTCATTAATTTGTAATATTGTTTCATTATTGTCGAATTATGAAAAATACAGAAGCAATACAGGCATTCATCGCTTTGGGCCAAGAGTCGCGTTTAAATGTCTACCGACTCATTGTTCAGAAGGGGGATGCAGGTTTGTTGCCCTCACAAATTCATGAGATGCTGGGCATACCAAATGCAACACTCAGCTTTCATTTAAAAGAGCTTTATCAGGCTAATCTCATTACGGTAGAGCGTCAAAGCCGAAACTTGATCTACAGACCAAACCCCGGTACGGTTGAAAATCTTAGCCAATTTCTATTGGCCAACTGCTGTGGTGGTAAATCATGTAAACCAAGCCAAGTCGCAAAGAAGGTAAAAGTCCAATGAAGCAGTACAACATTCTTTTCTTGTGTACACATAACTCTGCTCGTTCCGTATTGGGAGAGGTGCTAGCCTCTACCCACCCTAGCGGGAAATTCTTTGGCTATTCAGCAGGATCAAGCCCTGGAACTTCCGTTAATCCCATTGCAAAAGAAATTGCCATAGAGCTAGGTTTCGATGAAAGCAAGCTACGCTCAAAGAGTTGGGATGAGTTTGCTCTTCCTGGCGCCCCTAAGATGGATTTTATTATTACGGTTTGTGATAATGCAGCCGGCGAGGTCTGCCCTTTTTGGCCTGGCAGTCCAGTTACTGCACATTGGGGCTTCCCCGATCCATCACAAGTACAGGGTAGCAATTTGGAGAGGAAGACTGCTTTTAATGAAGTAAAAAATGGCCTACAAAGACGCCTCGATATTTTGGCTGCCATGCCATTAGAAAAACTCGACTCCCTGAGTCTAAAAGAGGTCCATACAAAAGCATGAGTTCAATTACTAAAAAACTGTCTTTCCTAGATCGCTATCTAACGGTTTGGATTTTTGTGGCGATGGCGACGGGGATTGCCTTGGGTCACTTCATGCCTGGTATTGAAGGGTTTATCAATGCCTTCCAGGTAGGGACAACCAATATCCCAATCGCTATTGGCTTGATATTAATGATGTACCCTCCATTTGCTAAGGTCCGCTACGAAGACCTACCGGATGTCTTTAAGGACAAGCGCATCTTCCTAGTCTCGCTACTAATGAACTGGTTTATTGCGCCAACATTAATGTTCTTTTTGGCGATTATCTTTGTCCCAGATCAGCCCGAATATATGGCTGGCCTAATTCTGATTGGCATTGCACCTTGTATTGCGATGGTGATTGTTTGGAATGATTTAGCAAAGGGTTCAACAGAATATGCTGCTGGTTTGGTTGCATTTAATGCGATCTTTCAGGTTCTATTCTTTAGCGTCTATGCTTATTTCTTTCTCACCATATTGCCTCCTTACTTTGGATTAGCGGGGGCTAATGTCAGTGTGAGTATGGGCGAAATTGCTCAAAGTGTTTTTATTTATCTCGGAGTGCCTTGTATTGCAGGCATATTGACTCGAGTCGTGATGCTCAAATACATTTCCAAGGATCGCTATCACGAGCAGTTTGTACCTCGAATTGGAAAGATCACCTTGATCGCCTTACTGTTTACGATTGTGGTGATGTTTAGTCTAAAGGGTAATTTGATTCTGTCATTACCTTTGGATGTCGTGACGATCGCGGTTCCATTGCTAATCTTTTTCCTCATCATGTTTTTACTGACATTTTTTGTGACTGGCAGAATGGGGATCGATTACAAGCGTTGTTGCACGCTTTCATTTACAGCCTCAAGTAATAACTTTGAGCTGGCTATCGCTGTAGCGATTGCAGTATTCGGCATCAATTCTGGCGCTGCCTTTGCAGCGGTGATAGGCCCCCTAGTAGAGGTACCCATCATGATTGGCTTAGTTGCCGTAGCGCTTTGGGTTAAAGCGCGTTATTTTGATCAATAGCTTTTGATCAAGCGCGATAGGGTCGTACAAGCGCCTCTAAAGCAAAGGCATCATTCGAATGCCTGAGTCGATCTATTGATTCTCTGAGCGCCTTTATTTCTTTGCATTTGAGCTTTCGAAGCTTCTTGCGATCCATGCCATAGGTATCCACTAAGTAGCGAACTCTGGATAGGCACAACTGGAGGCGAATCAGCCAGTAAATGGCAAAAATTCCTGGTGCAAATAAGAGAAGTAAAATACTCATTTCGTAGTCCATAAAAAAGACCGCCACCTGGACGGTCTATTCAAGTTAATGTAAAAATTAACCTTCGTTCTTATTTAATCAATAAAACAGGTTGCTTAGCTGCATTGCTTACCTTTTGGGCAACTGATCCCATGATGGCATCAACAATACCGCTTCTACCCTTTGATCCCATTACTATCAGATCAAACTTTTCTTTATTTGCTAGAGCAATAATTTCGTTGGCAACGTTACCACGCTTAATGACCATGCTGTGTTTGACGCCAGCAGTATCAAGAGCCTTTTGAGCCCCTTTGAGCTCTTTCTCGCTCACCTCACGGAGGTAGTCATCGATCACACTACTGGCTACAAATTGCTTCACGTGACCAAGGCCAATATCATCATGGATGCTGATTAATGTCACTGTGCACTTACTACGTAAATTTTTAGCCAACTTACCAACATACTTAGCTGCGTTGAGCGATGATTTTGAGCCATCAACTGGTAATAGAATTTTCATAATGCCCTTCATTATTAAATTGATAAAACTGTTGCTACCGAGATTTAATGTACTCCCTAAATACTGATAAATCTATATGCCTACTAATACCTTAGTAATTTATTAGTTTATTGACTTTTGTGGTTTTATTTTAAGAAAGCATCATAAAAGGTCTTCATGATGAGGATAGTAACCAGGATAAAGAAGCCTTTTCGGATAAAAGAGTTTCCATGTTTGATTGCAATCTTAGTGCCAATTTGACCGCCTACCAGATTTGCGCTGGCCATTAGTAAGCCAAGCTTCCAATCAAAGTAGCCAAGATAGAAAAAGACGCATAGCGCACCCAGATTGGAGGCAATATTGAGAAACTTTGCCGGTGCCGCAGACCGCAAAAAATCAAATCCCAAAATACGGGTATACAGCAGTTTATAAAAGGCTCCAGCTCCAGGCCCCAGAAAACCGTCATAAAAGCCAATAATGCTGGCACCAGCAGAGGCAATGGCTTTTTGTTTATGGTGTTGATGTTTCGGTGCGTGAACTAGGCCGATACTGGATTTGATATTAAAAAGAAGAAGTGCTATCAACAAAAATGGCAGGGCACCTCTGAGCCATTCAGTTGGTAACTGGGTAACGAGGTATGCACCTGCAACAGATGCACAAAAAGCAAATATGGAGGAAATGACGACCAAGCCCCAAGGGACCCTATTTGCCCTACTGTACTGAATGGCTGCTCCAATAGTCCCCACGATTGAGCCAAACTTATTCACCGAAAGTAGGGTGGCCGGTAGAAAGCCTGGCAATACTGCAAAAAGGGCTGGTATCTGAATCATTCCGCCTCCACCGATGATGGAGTCCACTAGCCCCGCAAATAGTGCACAGGCTAACAATAGACTGAGGTCAAAAAATGAAAGTTCAAACATTAAATTCCCTGCCTTAAAGTCGGCAATATTGATATTAGATTAGTAAGATTGCTAAATTGTAAAGGGCGAATAGAATGCCTACTCCATATTTGTCTGGATCTACAGGAGAGGGCTTGCATTAGCGGGTATATCAAGCTAGCGATACCCTATGCATTTCTGTAATAGCAGTTTAGAAACGTCAGGAATATTGATGTTTATCAATTTTTGAATTTGGTGGGGATCTATAAATGAGGCGTGGGGTGTGATGCGTAATTTAATTTGTGAGGGAAGCGCGAATTAAAGACTGTTTACCTTAGCGGCGAACATATCATTCCTTACTTTCCCCGGGTGTGGGTGTAGTTCAATGGCAGAACGATGACCTATTTATAGGCTGTTAAGAGGGTTCGATTCCCTCCACCACATCAAACAACCGCTCTCGATAAAAATTCCCATATAGGCAATTCTCTCACCTAATTTAAGGGTGGTTTAATAAAATCAAAACTATTGATATTTATCAAAACTACTTTTTTAAAGACGATTAAAAAGTAGCTGTAGTGTGCAGTGTTTAACTTGAGCTTCTAACGTGGGGAGTAGGTTCAAGCGAATTTGTCATGGATGGATGCACTGCACACTTCCCCCATATCTGCTTGATGTTTCCTATGAGGTCTTTTGCCACCATTGGGTGGCATTTTTTTGCGCTGCTATTTCATGAAAAATGCTCTAAAGCTGTTCCCAAAAATTCAGCAATCATGATCTCCCCATCTTTGGGATGTGCCCGAAAATACTCCTCATAGAAAATTTCAACTTGATGTCGGTTAAGTTGATCCAGGCAGCCTTTACCTAGCTTTCTTCTAAACCAATCAATATGACCACAAATAATATCGATGTCGTTGGCCAGAACTGCTTGTCTTAGGCTATCGATAAATTGTTCATCGCTTTTACCCTTTAGGCTGGCAAGACCCAGTACAACATCCTCTGGAGTTGAGCAGGTGATATCACCCACTTCGCGGATAGAGTTCAATTTAACGTTCATCGATAGGCTTATCAAGTTAAGAAGGTTAGTTAGAGATTGGAATCTTAGGTCCTGAAGTTGGCAGAAGTTTGAGTTTTATCAAAAAATTGAATTTAAAGCCCTAGCTAATTAACCAGTTCTTCATTTTTAGCATTTTTGCTGATTATTGCGATATGTCAAAAAATGGATGATTTAGAGCGATAGGATGATCGCTTACGAAAAGGAGATAAAAATGGGTGTAAATCAGTTAGGTGAGAAGTTCAATAAGATGCATCATTCAAGTATGAAAAGTACACAAGTATTGGGTAAGATGGCTGCCGAAGGCGCTAAGAATGTATCTCAAGCACATGCTTCCTTAGCTAATCATGTTGCAAAAAATATGCAGATGGCTGCTGCCAATATGATGACTGCGAAGAGTCCAGAGGAGATTTGGGCGGTAATGAAGGGTAATGGAAGTGCTCCATTTTCAGAGGAATTGAAGGCATATCAAGAGTCTATGCGGAAAGCGCTAAATGATTATGCCCATGAATTCTCCGAGGTGAACGATGAATTATTTGAGCATACTAAAGATGGGTTGGATGAATTCTTTAAAGTGGCTTGTCAAAATGCACCCGATGGTACGGAGGTCTTAATTAAGCCATACCAGTCTGCTTTCAATGCTTGTTTTGAGGGTATGCAGAAAATTCAACAACTCATGACTGGCTACCTAGACAATATAGAAGGTGGCATGAGTCAGCTGAATCAAAAATCTTCATCTACATCACATGCTCGAAAGTGAAGAGTTCTATTGGGGCGCCAAGCCTTTGGCTGGCCCCCAGTTGATTCCCTTTGAATCTAGGTATTCTCTAAGGAGAGTGACTTCCAAGACAGAATTTCAGGGGGCTTTCGATCAATCTTAGGAGTGAATGTGGATGGCTTACCAAGAATAATTGGTGCGATCACTCTTGCTCCTTCGGGAATACTTAACTCACTCTTCCATTCAGGCGTATTGAGGATGTCAACCGCAAATCCAATCACACAACTTCCAAGACCATGCGAGTAGGCGGCTAACATCAGATTCTCAGCTGCTAGCCAGCAATCGGCCTCCACAAATCTTCCGGGAAATTTACCGCAAATTAAGACTAAGGTGCTGGCATTGTAAAAAATCTCAAAGCCCTTTGTTTGCACAATCTTGATTGCATTTTGAGAGAATGTGCTTTTGTCCGATCTCGTGGCCAATATTGCTTCCTTGATTTCATTTGAAATCCGATGCAGGAGTCCTTGGTCTTGAATTACCGAAAAAGCGCAAGGCTCTTCATGCATGGCAGTGGGAGCCTGAGCCGCCGCCTTGAGTAGGGTGGTAAGCAGCTCTGAATCCACTATTTCATCAGTAAAATGCCGCACGGATCTTCTGGAATAGATCGCCTCTGTTACCGTGATCGGATGGGTACCCATCGCATCGTTAAACTTTCGTGTCATAACACTTCCTCAAATTAATGGTGGCTCATTAGGTAAATGAGGTGTTATCGATTACTTTCTTAACGCCTGGAACTGCCCATACCGCATCGATTGCAAGAGTCCTTTCCTTCCAATCATGAATTTTCCCGCCGAGCGTGACTTCATCGCCATGAATGCTCACCGTAATCTCTTGTGCTTCTTCGTGAGCACGACGTTTGAGTGCTCGCTCAATATCAATTTTTACGGCATTAACAGAGATAGCCGGTTTCACCATAATATGGTTGTAGACGCCACGTACCCCAGTCAAATAACGCAATGAATTTTCAGCGGATAAGCGTTCAAAGTGCCATGGTACTTCGCCAGTGAGGGTGATAAACCCATCCTCGACCCTAATAGATACGAGATCTGCGAGTTTATAAACATTCCATTTGAGCGCTTCCATCGCTGCTTTTGCTATTTCGGTATCACTTTTCTTGCTAGAGCCTGGAAGTACAACGTCTAATTCAATTGCGATGAACTTAACCCCCGCAACCCTTTTAGCAGCTTGCTCGGCATTCCACTTCTCGGCAAAGCTATCAACATGCCCTGAAAGGGTTACGACACCATGTTTAACCTCAACTCCGATATGAGCTGCGTTCACCTTTGGCTCCCACTTCAGTTCAGCCATGACATCTTGTTGGATTTGAAGATCTGTTTTCATTTTTCCCTCTAAGTATTTTGTATTGGGATGTCAGCCTCTAATTAAAGAGCCCGCATCTAAGTCAAAACTGTAAGGGAGGCTGAAAACTGAATATTGAGGAATATCAATATTAGCCAGTAGATTAATGATTCACACCTGGGATATAGACGGTTCTTGAGATGAAGTAGGCTTCATTTCTTTGGGTGCCGGCTGACCGATAAGATCTAGCGGGGCTTCTGAAGTAATCAGCCCGTTAGCACTTTTCAGGTTAGCTTCTAGCCAATGACGCATTTCATTATCAGGAATGATGATTGGCATTCTTTTGGCATCACCTAGTTTATGAAATCGCTTAAGAAGGGGATGTGAACTGGCATCTTTTGTCAAAATGCAGAATGAAATAATATCTTTTCCTAGGTCAACGTTAGTCCATCTGTCCCATAGGCAAGCCAGTGCGAATGGTTTATTGTCAGATTTTTTAATAATCCATCTCACTGGTGAATCACTCTCATAATTTGGTTGAAAAAATCCTTCAATTACGACCAGGGCAAAATGCCTCCGATTCCATGCCGTCCTAAAGCTTGGTTTGGAGCTCACTGTCTCACTGCGGGCGTTGAATGTCTCTCTATGTAAGTTGGGAATATGATTGGCTGTCATGGATTCGCTCCTAACATTGTGCGTATATTTATTTGATTTACCGCTACTAGCCCAGGAGGGTACTAGACCAAAGTGAGCTAAGTCACTTTTGTATTCTCCTGCATCAAATGCGGCTCGGATAATTGGACAGTAATATCCTGGATAAATTTCTGTATCAAATTTCTTTGGCAGGGCGATGGAAAAATGGTCTTGTACCCATAAATTATTTGTAGAGGCAATAAAGTTAAGGCACATAAGTTCTTTGGGTAGATGTTATTTAATTGACGATTTGAATTTTGTCTACGACATTTTTGACGGAAGGAATTGTCCATGCCGCATTGACCGCAGAATTTCTCTCAGACCAGCTATGTACCTTTCCAGATAGGGTGACAATATTGTTATCAATGGCAATATCCAAGTTATTAGCCTCATCAATGGCTTGACGTCTAAAAGAATCAGTAATGTCCTTCTTGACTAGCGGAATACTCAGTTTCGGTTCAACATTAATTAAGCTACAAATTCCAGTAATGCCAATCAAGTTTGCAATGAGGTGTTGGACTAATTCTTTTTGAGAGTGCGACTCTACGGTGCCGCTTAAAGTGATAAATCCTGCCTCAACCTTGGCTTTAATATTGTTATCAGGGTTAATATTGCTCCAGTTGATTAGGCTCTGAATCTGATAGGAAATTTCGGAATCACTTCGGGTGGAGGATCCAGGCAGAATCACCTTGATTTCTTGGGCTAAGGCATTCACACCTTTAACTTGTTTTGTAGCTTTCTCAGCTTTCCACTTTTCGTAATAACTTTCTACATGGCCAGACAGGGTAACGACGCCATTTGAAACCTCAACCCCTATATGGCCTGCATGGATATGAGGGTCATGCATTAGTTCAGTAAGCACATCCTTTTGAATCTCTAGATCTGTTTTCATCGGAATATCCTTCCTAGTTATGCCATTACTTAGCCGCGCGCCTATTCCGTTTTTTCTTGATTGCTTTATCAATCGCCTCCTGCCAGATGAGGCGATCCCATAGTTTCGGATCAATTTCTTTGCTGTTGTTGGACTCCTTGGAATAGTTTCCCGATGCCTTTTTGATCATGTCTTTTCTCCCTGATAGTGGATGATCTGAATTTAATTCTTGCCAAGATTGTTTTTTTGATTTTTATCAAGAATTGAATTCCACATGACTCTATAAATCACACATGAGATGTCAATCTTCAATCATGAATCAATGAGTCATTGGAGGAAGTATGAAATCGTATTTTTTAAAGACTGCTTTAGCATCAATTGTGCTGGTATCAACTATTCAATATTGCTATGCTGAGCTACCTGAAATTGAGAGTCGCAGCAATTTATCTTGCATGATGGGTGGTGTAGGGCTAGATGAATCTCAATCAATGCGAGAAGAGGCGAAGAAGTGGCCTTTAGCTATTGAATTTTCAGAGCATATAGATAAGACGGACGCATGGATTTCTGGTGCCTGAACTGACCTGATTTTTAGTACCACTCCAAAAGAGAGGATTTTTGATAATCTCTCACTTAAAGGAGTGCTAAATATGGCAAAAGGCCAACGTCTCAAACCCGAGCAAATCGTCACCTTATTGCGTCAAATCGATGTTTTAACCACCAATGGCAAAACCTTAGCTCAAGCTTGTAAAGAAGTGGGAACGGTAGAGCAAAGCTACTATCGCTGGCGCAAGATCTATGGCGGCATGAAGGTCGACCAGGCTCGCAAGTACAAAGATCTGGAAGCGGAAAATACCCGGCTTAAGAAGCTCGTAGCGGACTTATCGCTACGAGAAGTCATGCTCAAGGAGGTTATTAAGGGAAACTTCTAAGCCCTGCTAAGCGTAAAAATGCAGCGCAGCTACTCATGGATCGGTATTACATCTCTGAGCGGACTGCCTGCAGTTTAGTGGGGCTATCGAGAGCCGCTTATCGGTATATGCCGCTGCCTAAAGATGACGAAGAGCCGCTTAGAGCCGAGGTCATCCGCATGGCGAGCACCTATGGCAGGTACGGCTACCGATTTATTGCCGGGATGATGCGTAATGCCGGTTGGGGCCAAGCTACCACCGCAAAGGTCGCTCGTATCTGGCGGCAAGAAGGCCTAAAGATCCCACAAAAGCAGCCTCCTAGAGGCAGACTCTGGTTTAACGATGGCAGCTGTATGCGCCTGCGAGCTACTGCCCCCAATCATGTGTGGAGTTACGATTTTGTCTTTATTAGAGATGCGTATGGTGGCAAGATCCGCATGCTCACCCTAATTGATGAGTTCAGTAGAAAATGCTTAACGATCCACTGCGCCAGAAGAATTGGTTCGATCCAAGTGATTGAACAACTGGCGAACGCCATGATTGACAACGGTATCCCAGAGTACATCCGAAGTGATAATGGCCCAGAATTTATTGCTAAAGACCTGCGTAGTTGGTTATCTGGCATTGGGGTCAAAACTGCTTATATTGAACCAGGGAGCCCTTGGGAGAATGGCTTTTGTGAGAGCTTTAATGGCACCTTCAGAGACAACCTCCTTGATGGAGAAATCTTCTATAGCTTGAAGGAGGCACAGATCATCGTGGGGGAGTGGGTTAAACATTACAACCATGTCAGGCCCCATAGTGCTTTAGGTTACAGACCACCAGCACCTCAAACCCAAGTACCCAAACTCATACAGAATCAACCCATGTTGCTGCAATGATTTACTATAGAAAAACTCTCTTTGGTAATGGACCTAAATTGACAGCAGTTCAGATGGAAACATATAAAAATTCAGCTGATCCCTTGCTCAATAATTTGCGATTGAACATCATGCTGTCTGTACTAATTTTATTTTTAGGGCTATCTGGCGTCACCCTGATGCTCTTTTACCGAGCGAAACAAAGAACACAAGAAGAAGAATTACGCTTAATTAATAGTAACGAGGTGCTGCATGACGCAGCTCATTTTGATACCTTGACTAAATTGCCTAACCGCCTGTCTCTCGATGGTCTATTGGAGAGGGCTAAGGCGGTTGCGAGAGTAGATTCAGACTTATTGGCAATTTGCTTCTTGGATTTAGATGGTTTCAAGGAGGTAAATGATCGAATGGGTCATTTATCTGGAGACAATCTTTTAATTGCTGCAGCAGGGCGCATGAAAAAAGCAGTGCGCGATAGTGACTCCGTGATTCGCTTGGGAGGGGATGAGTTTGTTCTCATCCTAGGTGGTATAAAAAATGAGACTCAACTAAAGATTCTGCTAAATCGAATGTTGAGTTTGCTATCCGCCCCATTTATGATCGATGGGCGGAATATCTCTATCAGTGCCAGTATTGGGGTGACGATTTATCCTAAGGACAACGCGGCCACTACTGATTTATTGGCACATGCGGATTCTGCTATGTATGTTGCTAAGAACCGGGGCAAGAATGCTTGGGAACTCTACGCCCCCTAACTTTTTATTGGTCTTGATGGCAGCTATTTCAGCGGCTATTAGCTATTGGGTTAATAATCGGTTAAGCTTGATATCGGTAGATTAATCAATATTCAAAGAGGTTCAATGCAATGGAATTAGCCAATCAAGCCATGTATTTGGGATTTGGGCTAATCTTCCTTGGCCTTAGTTTTGGCTCTCTTCATGATTTACGGCATCAATTTAGCTTGCAAAGCTCAAAGCATTACTGGGTTTTTTCTTTGCTTGCGATGTCACTATCTTGCTTTTTTTTCCTCATCTACCCTCTTGTTGGCGGGCTTGCACTTACGCTTGCTAACGTCACGCAGTTTGCGGCAAATATGGGACTCGTCATCCTTTTTAGATCTTTTAATACAAAGATTACAAAAGGACTATTGCTGGCATTTTTAATTTCATTGCCATTGTTTGGCCTAGTCTTTGAGCTGACCCGCGCCAAGGAGGCCTATGACATACGAATTGAATTTCTCAGTGGCGTAGCAATTGCCCTTGCCATTTGGCAAATGTATGAGGTGAGCGTGCAATATCTAAAGTCTAGATCCATTTATTTGGGTTTTTTGATTTTAGCTGTTGCTGGACAAATTGCATTATGGATTTATAGAATCTGGACCGTGGATCACTATGCAGACTTTATCGGTCATGCAAGTATTTTTGATGAGCATTTACCTGAGTTCATTGCGCGATTAATCGTTATTGTTTTATACGCCTTAATTTTTATTGCCATAGGCAATTACTTCTACGACCAATTGGTGGCTCGAGAACGAGAGCGTCGAGAGGATAAAGAGGAGCAGATGCTAGTTGCCCTGAAGAGCTTAGCTTCGGCAAGGGATAACGACACTGGAAATCATATTGTGCGGACTCAGCGTTATGTGAAAGTCTTAGCTGAGCGGCTTAAGTTCATGGGATATCACCCTGAGCAGCTTGATACCAAAAAAGTTAATGCCATATACAGGGCCGCACCTTTGCACGATATCGGAAAAGTGGGTATTCCAGATAGTATTTTGCTTAAAGCAGGCCCCTTAAATTTTGATGAATGGGGTGTGATGAAGACTCATGCTGCTATTGGTGAGTCGGTATTAGAAGCTTCAGCAGCCAATCTGAAGGTGAGAGATGAGGTAATAGAGAGTGCCATTCTCATTGCGGGTGGTCACCATGAAAAGTGGGATGGTACTGGTTACCCCAGGGGATTAAGCGGTGAAAATATTCCGTTGGATGCCAGAATTATGGCATTGGCAGATATGTACGACGCGCTCGTGACTAGTAGGCCCTACAAGAGCGCCTGGTCTCATGATGAGGCGATTGAGGAGATAGTGAATAAAAAAGGCACTCACCTAGATCCTACAGTTGTTGATGCATTTATTGCCGAAGAAGATTCTTTTAAAGCAATTGCAAATCGATATCGGGATTAAGTCCCGGAGCCCTTACAATAATTGCTACATTGGAGTTAGCATTTAATCGCTCTTTGCGATGATGCTTTGATTTTTCAGGACTTATTTGTGATATCGAATTCAGAGGGCATATCGCCATCACGAGTATATCTACCTGCTGGTAAAGGCTACCGGACTCTATTCGACTTTTTTATCGATCATTTTCCTCATATTGATTCTAAGGAGTGGGACGCCCGCTTTAGCGAAGGTTTGATAACGCGCTTAAGTGGTGAGTCGGTAGCGGCAAAAGACCCCTATCAAGCCAATACGCACTTGGTTTATTTTAGGCGCCTAGAGCGAGAGCCCGACATTCCATTCGAAGAGCAAATCTTGTATCAAGATGAGCATATCCTAGTAGCTGATAAGCCTCATTTCTTGCCCGTGACTCCAAGCGGCCTCTATTTGCATCAAACTTTGTTGAATCGATTAAAAAAGAAGACGGGCATACAAGACTTAACTCCTATACATAGGATTGACCGAGATACCGCTGGATTGGTTGTCTTTTCAGTTCAGCCCCATGAGCGTGCTCAATATCAGAATCTATTCAGAGATCGGATGGTCAAAAAAGTATATGAAGCAATAGCTCCCTATTCAGAGGCGCTTCATGCAAGATTGCCGCTGACATACTCATGTCGACTGGAGGAGTCTGAGCATTTTCTTCAAATGCAAGAAGTAGAGGGGGAGCCCAATACAGATACTCTAATAGAGCTAGTGGAAGTCTTGAAGCCTTGGGCAAGATATCGGTTGACTCCAGGCAGTGGAAAAAAGCATCAACTACGATGTCATCTAAATGCTTTGGGTATTCCTATCAAGTTTGATCAAATATATCCAACTTTGACTCCCTACCAAAGGTATGACTTGGATTTTTCAAAACCTTTGCAACTTTTAGCAACAGAGATCTCTTTCCGGGATCCAGTGACGGGAAAAGAAAGATCATTTTCTAGTCAAAGGGTAGTGGCCCAATTGATTCCTTCTAAATAAGGCCTTTCGCTCGCTATTACCTCACTTTGGAGTGTGATGTTTGATGGGTTTTATGGGAGTCTTAGGTGTCAATGAATTCACGATCCAAAATGTATGCTCATTAAATGCTAATTTGTTAGAAGATATGCGCTCTAACAACGCTAAATATTGGCCTTTTACTCAATAAATATATAAAATCTACAAAAATGCTACTCCGTGACTACTGTATTCGGTCGCCAAATTCCTGGATTTCCCCTTTAACAAGTTTCTATATCCAAGATCTCTATTGTGCTAGCCATACCTAAGATTCTGATTGTTTGCGGCACCCGTCCAGAGATCATTAAGTTAGCGCCTGTTTTTCATTTCCTACGTGCTCAAAACTGGTGCGAAGTTCAATGGCTGCATACCGGACAGCATCAAGAGATGGCCGAGCAAATTTTGGCTTGTTTTGACATTACCCCTGATATTGTTTTAAGCCGGGCCGGAAGCTCACTCTCTGAATTTAGTATTGGCTGTCGTCAGCAATTAGATGCAGTGATGGAGGCGACGAAGTGGGGCGCTGTCATTGTCCAGGGCGACACTGAAAGCGCTTTTCTTGGGGGGCTGTCCGCTTTTTATCAGCGTATACCTATTGCACATGTGGAAGCCGGCTTACGAACCTATGACTTAACAAGGCCATTTCCAGAAGAGGGCCTTCGACAAATGCTTTCTCGGATTACCCATTTTCATTTTCCCCCAACCGTGGGCGGAAGAGATGCACTTGTTAAAGAGGCCATTCCTGTAAAGAATATTGTTGTGACTGGCAACACTGTAGTTGATGCTCAAAAATGGGTAATAAAAAAATATCATATTCATAAAGAAGCAATAGCTGGACGGAATATGCTTGTCACGATGCATCGCCGTGAAAATTGGGGAAGTGATATCGAGGAAGCTTGTAGGGCAATCGCCACTTTAGCAAGAACCCATAAAAAATTGAATGTTGTATTCCCAGTACATCTCAATCCTGTTGTTCAGAAGTCAGTCGACCCCATCTTGGGCGATTTGCCCAATGTTACTTTAACAGCCCCCCTTGGTTATCTCGAGATGCAACAAGCCATTGCGAATTCATGGCTTATTTTGACTGACTCTGGGGGCATTCAAGAAGAGGCGCCCACTTTTCATGTGCCGGTATTGGTGTTGAGAAGAGAGACTGAAAGACCTGAGGCTGTCCAAGCGGGGTGTGCGAAGATTATTGGCACCAGTGGGGCAGCCCTCATCAATGAGGTGAATACCTTATGGGATGATGATTTGCTTTATAAAACGATGATGCCCCTCTCAAATCCGTTTGGAGATGGCCATGCTAGTGAGCGGATTTGCGAGACCCTAAAAGCACAGCTAAGTAACTAGTCATGTACTTAGTAGATATATTCGCAAGTTATCTTTTTGCGCTAAAGTATGTTTCGATTTTAGTAGCCCTCATCATATCTATTAGTAGCCTTGATGATTTGCTGATTGATATTGTCTACTGGTGCCGTCGCTTTATTCGATGGATCACTATCTATCGACAGCATCCAAAGATGCAATATCAGGCTTTATTTTCTAAGTTAGAAAAGCCGCTTGCCATTATGGTTCCGGCTTGGCATGAAACGGGCGTTATTGGAAAAATGGCTGAGTTAGCAGCTATTACTCTCGACTATGAGAATTATCATATCTTCGTTGGTACTTATCCAAACGATCCAGAAACTCAATTGGACGTTGATAAGGTATGCGCCGTTTTTCCTAATGTGCATAAGGTCATTTGTGCAAGACCGGGACCTACAAGTAAGGCAGATTGCCTTAATAACGTTTTAGATGCCATTTTGCAATTTGAATTGCAGGCAAGCCTAGAGTTTTCAGGCTTTATTTTGCATGATTCTGAAGATGTGGTCTCTCCATTAGAGTTGCGTCTTTTCAACTACCTTCTTCCAGGCAATGACCTCATTCAAATACCAGTTTATCCATTTGAAAGATCTTGGAGCAACTTCACCTGCATGCATTATTTAGATGAATTTGCAGAAATGCATGGCAAGGATGTTGTTGTTAGAGAGGCCTTGGCAGGCCAGGTTCCAAGTGCTGGCGTTGGGACTTGTTTTAGCCGCAAGGCAGTACTGGCGCTCTTGGCGGATGGAGATGGTATTGCATTTGATGGACAAAGCTTGACTGAAGACTACGACATTGGTTTTCGTCTGAAGGCAAAAGGACTTAAAGAAATTTTTGTGCGCTTTCCGGTGATTCTAGATGACTCCAAGCATGCAAAAGACATGTTATTAAATGGTCAAAGCATTCGAGACTCAAATGTTATTTGTGTACGTGAATATTTTCCAGATACGCTGGCGACTGCAATTAGGCAAAAATCCCGCTGGATCACGGGAATTGTGTTTCAGGGATATAAAACACATGGCTGGTCTAAAAGTTCGGTATTGAACTATTTTCTTTGGCGAGATCGCAAGGGGATTATTACCAACTTCATTAGTTTTATCGCCTCAATGATTTTGATTCAACTAGTGATTGTTTGGTTATATCAAGAGCTCTGGCCTGGGGCATACCATTTTTTATCCATATTCGAGTCTAGTGAATGGTTGATGGGCCTAATGTGGATTAACTTCTTTTTGATGGGCAATCGTATGATTCAGCGCATCTTTTTTGTATCATCTTATTATGGTCTTGCCCAAGGCCTGCTTTCAATCCCTCGCCTATTTTGGGGGAACTACATTAACTTCATGGCAAATTGGAAAGCTATGAGCCAGGTGATTGCGCATGGCGACCCACACCGTATTGCCTGGGATAAAACCACGCATGATTTTCCAACAATAGGGCTTGAGAACAAAGAGCGAAAGAGGTTGGGACAAATTCTCATTGATCAAGGCGTGGTGACTAAAGATCAGTTGGAATCTGTACTAACCCATCATGTTCATGGCATCAGGATTGGTAGCGCATTAGTGCATCAGGGCATCTTAAGTTCCGTCGAGCTTGCTGATGCGCTAGCGATTCAAGCAGGCGTCCCTATGGAGGCTATCGATCCGTATGCCATTCCGGCAGAGATGATCGAGGCCATTTCGCCTTCGATAGCCTTGCACTATGCCATTCTACCGATTAGACGCGAGGGCGCTACCCTTATTGTGGCCAGTGAGTCTGCCTTGGATCCGATTTCACTGGCGGCTATTAGTCGAAAATTGAAGTGCGGTATTCGATATTTTATTGCGCCTAAAGGTCAAGTTACAGTGGGCTTAAGAAGATGGTATGAGCACTTGGATGCAGATGATCCCAGAGCAATATTGGATGAAGCTATTGCCTCTGGAAAAGTTCAGCCAAGCCATGCAGAAGAAATATGGAATTTTTATGTTGCCAGGCAAGTCATTCTTGCTGAGGTGCTAGTGTCTTTGGGGCACATTAATGAAGCTGCACTTCGTGCTTTGTTATTGCAGCATTCGGTGACTGATTTGAATTTAGGAGACTTCTTAGTTGATAAAAATATCGTTAGTCGAGAAACGTTGGAAAAAGCGTTAAAAGTTCAAAGTCAACTTCAGCCAGAGATGCGTCAGTTGATAGAATCTGAAGTTGCAATTCAATCCAGCTCTGCATGAAACAATTCATAAAGATCTTTCTTGTATTGCTGGCTATTAATGGATACGCCCAATCAGCACCCAAGCCAGACCTGGGTGCTGGCATTAGCTCCTATCAGAAGTTCCTGATTTATCCTCACATTGAAAAGGGTATGAGTGCGCTAGAAGTTGGGGACAATAGTAGAGCAATTCAAGAATTTTTATGGGCTCGAAAAAGAGCGCCAAAAAGTCCAGCCACTGCTTTATATCTTGCAAATGCTTACATCAAGGATGGTGATTATTCAAAAGCCGAAAAGGTTCTGGAGCAGCAGCTTATATTTACTCCAAAGAACCCGCAAATCTTAAAAAGGCTATCCAATACACTAGTTTTGAAGGGTGATTATTTAGCAGCCTCACAATCCCTAGAGGGGGAATTACAGGTCAATGAGAATAATATTATTGCCAGAGAGAAATTAAAAGTGGTCAATCAGGAGTTGGCAGGCGAGGAGTTGACGAGGTTGAAAAATCTTCAAGAAGATGATCCGGCCCAGTTCTTAGAAGATTTAAAAGGTAAAAAAGTACGTTTTGAAAATGCATTTGATGAAAGAAATTGGATTGACCTGCTTTTAACGGATTTTGCAAAGCAGCCTGAATTACTCCTCAGCTATCAGCCTGAATTTTATTCCAATCAAATCTATCAAGCTGAAAAAGTCTTACAGAAATTGCTCGTAGCGGGGCGGAAGGCCGAAGCAGATGCATATATTGCTGGACTCCCTGATGGCATTAAATTAAGCCCTGTCTTTTTAGATCATTTAAGCTATCAATTGCTCAATGAAAATGGGGAGCATCAAGCGATAGAATTATTGTTAGGCGCCTACCCATTTTTTCGGGCAAGCAACTCTCAGCGTGAAGAGTTAATCAATCGACTGACTATCTTGTTAAAGACTCATAAAGATGTCATTTCTGCTCCCTACGTCGCTAAATTAAGTATTCCCCTAGAAACTCCTGAGCTCAGATCTCTGCAGGTGAAATTGTTATCCGCCTTGAATGATTGCCTAGCGATACGTCAAATACTTGGAGACTATTCTGCTTTTTATACTCCAGACGATTGGACTAGCTTGGGTTACTGCTATGGCGACCAAAGTCCAGGATTGGGTCTGTTTGCTTTCGAGCGTGCCGAAGAGCTTGCCCCAAGCTCTGATCGTGAAAGGGCTGTAGCGTATGAAGCATTCAGAGCAAAAAATTATTTGCGCGCTTTAACTGCCTGGAACTCTATCTCAATGGCTCAAATGACTCCCGCTGATATGCTAAGTGCAGCTACTACTGCTCAAACCCTTGGTGATGACAAAGAATTAAATAAATGGCTGCAGGTTTATCAGAAGAAAAATGGCGAAAAAAATGATCGTTACTGGTGGCTGATGGCGCAAACACAATTGAAGTCTAACCCTCAAGTGGCTATTGAGTACCTATTAAAAGCAGCAGCTCTCCAGCCATCCGTTACGTATTATTCTCAAATAGCCTCTTTGTTGATGGTGGAGGGAAAGATTGCTGAGGCTATCGATTATTTTCATAAGGCTTTAGCCCTAAATCCCTTCGATAGTGCTACTCAGGCTGCTCTAGGGTATGCCTACTACCAACAAGGTAACTATCAACGCGCTCAAAACTATTTACAGGCTTCCCTAAAATCTCGGCCTGACGATGAAGAGCTCATCAAGCAATTGGCATATACAGATCAAAAGCTGGGAAAAAATGCAGGAGCAATTCAGTATGCTGAAGCGGCCATTGATAGTTTGAATCGTTATGCTGCCAAGGAGATTACTCCTGAAATGAGAAGTACTGAGTTTGGTATGAGGAGAATGCACGAGGATTTGCAGCGGCGTTGGTCCTTTACGGCCGATGCGATGAGCGGCAATCAAGTCACTGCCGCACCTAGCATCGGACAGCCGGGTGTGAATTATCGAAGCTACTCTCAAGCTGAGGCTGCTTATAGACTGGGCGACCCCGCCATTGATAACGGCAAGTCACTATCAGCGTACACCCGGATTTTTGCAGGAGGAGGGGTCAATAACTCCGCGGTCCCTCTTTATGCGCCAATGATTGCGGGCGGATTGCGGTGGAAACCATTCTCTGACTATGTACTGAACTTGGCGGTAGAGGAGCAAACCCCTTTAGATCGCGGCCAATATACACAAACCTCTATGATGTTGCGTGCTAGCGCCTCTTTATTTAATTCGGGCATCTATAGTGATGACTGGCACCCCAATGGTCCTGGCTGGGTGGCGCAAAATTTATACCTAGACGCCGCTCACTATCTATCTACATCCGTCACTTCATTGGTGTCGGATTATCGTATCAGTTACCACCATAAGATTGAAGAAGGTCAAACCATTGAGCCATATGTGCATGCGCAATGGAGTAGTCTGAACCAGGCAAATGGTGTCGATGAGCGCCTTGGATTCGGAGCAAGATGGAATATTTGGCAAGGGCAGAGTAAATACAATGCATACCCCTCAAAAATGATGGTTGGACTGGAATATCAATATGCCTTTAAAACCTATCTCAATGATAAAAGTGCGGTCTTTCTCAGCTTAGGAGGGCGTTGGTAATGCGTTATGTATTGATCACTTTATTTTGCTTACTATCCAGCATTGCTCAGGCTGGAGATATTAGGGGTATCTTCTTTCAGCCACAAGAATCTGATCTCAAGATTCCTGTAGAGAGCTGGCCTAAGATTTTTTCCGAGGCGCGCAATCGGGGATTTACTGACTTAGTTATCCAGTGGACCAGCTTTGGGGATGTATTTTCGTCACAGGCAAATCAAGAGTGGTTAAAAGATCGCATGATTCAAGCATCTCAGGCTGACTTAAAGCTCATCGTAGGGCTTGGTGGGGACCCGGAAATGTTTACCCTTTTAAAGCAACCCCCTCCAATTGTTGGAAGCTACTTTAGGAAAATCAATCAAATCAATGTGGCGCTTGCAACTCGTTGGGCAAAAATACTTCCAGCGGGGATGATCTCGGGATGGTATCTTCCGCTTGAGGTAGATGATCGGCAGTGGAGGGAGGCTCCCGCACGCGCCGAACTGACCAAATATCTTATTCGTCAAGTCGACGAGCTGAATCAAGTATTGCCAGTACCAACTTATATTTCAAGCTTCTTTGCAGGTAACATGACGCCGGAGCGTTATGCTGCGATGCTGGAAAACATGGAGGCGCAATCCCATGTTCATTTTTGGGTCCAAGATGGATCTGGAACAAATAAATTAACTAAGCCAGAGCGCGATCTTTATTTGGAGGCTGTTTCTAATTGCAAGGGTTACGCTGTATCAGGACTTATCTTTGAAATTTTTACCCAAACCCAAGCCGATCATCAGTTTGCCGCCAAACCCCTCAATGCGGCAGATATGAATAAAACGCTTCGACAGAAGAGTCCGTGCGGAGGAGATAACGTTTTCTTTGCCTTGAACTATCTGATCGATTTCAACGCTACAAAATAGTAGCTTGGTTTAGCGCTCTATAGGGCCGTTCTGAGTTGCCTTGGTTTGGCGGTTGCCATGTTCATAAGACTCAAGTGGCCTGATGTATCCCCGACCAAAACAAACTAAAATCAATAACAATTAATAATTGATTAAAAGTGACCGTGGAAAACAAACTCAAGAAAAGATTAGCGGTTGCTCCCATGATGGAGTGGACCGATCGTCATTGCCGATCTTTTCATCGCACCCTCACTAAAGATGCCGTTCTGTATACCGAGATGGTGACTACAGGTGCACTCATTCACGGGGATGTACCGCGCCATTTGGATTATTCCCAAGACCAACATCCAGCAGTGCTTCAACTGGGTGGTTCTGAGCCTTCTGACTTGGCTAAAGCTGCCGAGTTGGCTCAGCAGTGGGGCTACGATGAAGTTGATCTAAATTGTGGCTGTCCATCTGAGCGGGTGCAGCGCGGAGCCTTCGGTGCCTGCTTAATGGCTGAACCACAATTAGTAGCGGATTGTGTGAGGGCTATGAAATCCGCTGTCGATATCCCAATCTCAGTCAAGCATCGTCTTGGCTTGGACAATATGGATGCTGCAAACTCTGAGGCCGATTATCAGTTTGCGCTCAATTTCATATTAGCGGTTGCTGATGCAGGCGCAAGTCAAGTCACTATCCATGCCCGTAATGCCGTACTCAAGGGTTTATCTCCAAAAGAAAACCGTAGCAAACCCCCTTTGCGTTATGAGGTAGCTGTAAAGCTTCGTCTGGATGCCCAAAAACAATACCCTCTTTTAAAAGTCCTATTGAATGGTGGTCTTGAGAGTAATGATCAGATTGCTGGCCATTGGGATGATTTTGATGGTTTTATGGTGGGTAGGGCGGCTTATCATTTCCCGGCCATGCTCTTAGGTTGGGATGACCTCATTGCTACTGATGGTGAGGCTGCGGGCTACCTTTTTAGTGAGACGGAATGGCATCGCATTCAGATTGCGTTGATTAAGCAAGTGCAGACGTGGTTTGATGAGTGTCAGGTCAAGAAGAAACCCTTTTATATTGGCGCCTTTACAAGGCACATCTTGGGTTTAGCGCACGGCAGGGCGGGATCTCGGTACTGGCGCCAACGCCTCTCAGACCACCATGCTTTAGCCAAGGTTCAGAGTAAGGCGGCCATTGCTGATTTTTTCCTCGATGCCAGCTTAACCCTGGGTGACTGGGCTGCCTTTGAATTTGAGGCCGCCTAAATCGATCATCTAGGGTATTTTTGACAGGGTTTTGGCCCAAAAGCTATAATCTTAGATCTTCAGTGGCGGACGTAGCTCAGTTGGTAGAGTCCCAGATTGTGATTCTGGTTGTCGCGGGTTCGAGCCCCGTCGTTCGCCCCACCGAATACTGTATTAAATGCGCTTCATTCCTCTCGGAATAAGCCATCCCTACTGTTATTTTGGGCTATATAAGCGCACTTGATTTCTGCCTTGTGACTTCGCTTGATACATCGCCTCATCCGCATTTGCACTCAACTCAGCCTCAGTCTCACCGTGCTCTGGATAAATGGCAACCCCTAAGCTGGCACCTGTAACCAGCTCTGAATTATTTGCCATGAATTTCTGTAATAGCGCGACACGAATTTTTTCCGCAATCGCCAAGGCACTTGCTTCAGAGTCAATGTTAGGTAGTAGGACGACAAACTCATCCCCTCCGATACGAGCAACCGTATCTGATGTACGTACACAGTTGAGCATCCGTTTCGCTGATTCGCAGATGGCAATATCTCCAGCAGCATGACTATGGTTGTCATTAATGGATTTGAGATTATCAAGATCAATAAATATCAGAGCAAATTTGGATTTATGGCGTTTTGCAAGTTCGAAAGTTTGCTGAAGTCGATCCGCGAAGAGCATGCGGTTTGGAAGCCCTGTTAACGGGTCGTGATTTGCAAGGTGCTGATTTTTGAAGTTAGAGCGTATGGATTTGAGTAGTAGCTTTGCTCCTATTAAAAGGAGAACAAGGCTCAAAGCAGTTGTATAAAAAATGCCATAGGCACTCTGGCGCCAGCCAGCTAAGTACAGCTCCTCGGTAGCAATTGCACCAACAACTAAAGGGTAGTTCGGAACTATGCGAAAGGAGATCATCCTTTGTACTCGAGCATTGTCTCGAAGTGCGGTGGGGGAGTCCGTCAAAATTACTCGCCCCTTCAAGTTGGGATCATTTATAGCATTTTCAAGTACTTCGCTGGTATTTACCTTGCCAATACGATCATCCACAAAAGGCCAACGCGTTAATAGCGTTTGATCTTTTTTGAAGAGCACTAGTGATGCACCATCTCCAAGATTGGTGCCAATCTGTTCGTAGAATTTTGAGAATACTTCGGCGGAAACGCCTATCAATGCAACCCCTAAAAACTCCTCATTTGCATTGCTAATTCTTTTGGCTAAATAAAAGACCCATTTGCCATTGCCTTTATTTTTAACGGGATTGCTGAAGTAGGTTTGGGTAGACGTGTGGGTGCTTAGGTATTTAAAGTAATCCCTGTCAGATAGATCAATATTAGGCGCAGGATAAGAGCGTGAAAAATTGAGTACTTTGCCATTGGCGCCAACGTAGGTGGCTACGTCAATAATTGCATTCGCGTTGGTTTTTTCTTCTAAGTTCAGGAATTGTGCTTTTTTCTCGGCAAACTCGCGATATTCTTTTTCGGTCCTAATGTTTGCCGCAGAAACGGCGTCCGTAAGGCTCTCTAGCGCTGTGTTTGCCGAAAACATCGTTTGGGCAGCATGCTCTGCTAAAACTACAGTTAAATTAGAGAGTTGTTCTGATCGGTCCTTAACTGAGCTTTGCCTCAGAATGTAAGCGGAAATACTGGCGCTAACAATAAAGACAATTGCGATGGCAATGGCTGCAATGGTGGTAATTCGGGTAACTCTGTTGGTTCTTGAACTTAAATCCATCATTTATGCTATCAAATAAAACTAATAATAATAAAAAATATCAAAATAATGAAAAAAATAGATATCTCCCGGCTCACTGTTGGGTCTTTGCTATGGGCGATGGCCCCCAGTTCTTATTCCACGCAGTCCTTATTGAAAGCCTGGGGGTTATTTTGAATCCCGGGGACATCTAGTAGATTAATACTAATTTTGGGCAGTATGGAGCAGTTTTACCTTGAAATCGCTAGTCATGGCTATGTATTCTTCTTATCATCATCTCTATAACTTTAGTGCTGGCTTTCCATTTGGCTGCCCACTCCTTACCTTAGATTAGCCCTTGAACCGCTCTATTCTTTCTAATTTACCTGCACTCTTCTCACAAAGGTCGGTGATTAAGGCCGCACTCTGGTCGCTTGCCTATGCGGGTATTTGCACTTTTCTGCTGACCTACTTTTCTGGGGCTGCGGGGGAGAGTCCGGTATGGATCCCAGCTGGCATTGGTTTGGGTGTATTGCTCACTTTGGGCTGTCGTTATTGGCCTTTTATTTTCCTTGCGGCAGTAGCCGGGGAGATGGGTGGTGGCCATACCGTATTGATGGCCACTCAACTGGCTTTTGGCTCGGTCTGCGGTTTTCTCGTAGCCGCTGTTATTTTGACGCGGTTTACGATATTTAATCCTCGCCTCGAATCCATTGGTGACTATATGCGCTTGCTATCCGCAAGTGCTATCGCTGCACTGATTAGCGCCTCCCTCAATATTCAATTTTTGATCTGGGGCGGTTTAATGCCTCTTGACAATATAGGCTCTGTTTATCAGAAATGGTTAACTGGTGACTACTTCGGAATGGCATTTGTTGCACCAGTGCTATTAATTTTGAATGGGAAGTGGCCAAGCTCCTGGACTAGAAAAAAAACGATTTATTTGTGCCTTTTATTGTTTGCAGCTTTTGCTTTGGGTCAGGCAGTATTTTTTGGATGGTTCAGGGAATATGTTGATTTAACGGGCAGGGGCTACAGCTTCCTGTTCATCATGGCTTGCACAGGTTTATTCTTTGGGCGACAAGGCGCCATGTTGCTGCTGACCTTATTGTTGATGCAATCGATATTCGGCGCTTTTTATGGCGATGGATTTTTTGCTAGCAATCTCATGAGTAGGGCCGCCCCTACAATGCTCTGGTTTTATCTTGGACTACTTTCCATGCTTGGACTACTGGTTAGCTTAGTAGTGGAGAGCTTTAGTCTTAAGAATGCTCGCTTGCAAACGGCAGTAGAAATTGCAAGAGAGTCTGAGGAGCATTTTCGGCAAATTGTTTCTAGTACCCCAGTGTTAATAGCTACCTACGATCTCAGTACCGAGAAAACGGACTTTGTAAACCCGCACTTTACTGCGGTATTGGGGTATGTGGTTGAAGATTTTTTGGCCCCAAATTCTTGGTGGCCAATCGCCTACCCAGACCCAATCTACAGACAAGAGATAGAAGAGGAATGGCATAAGAGAGCCGCTAAATCTCAATCAAGTCAGACCCCTTTCGAGCCCCTGCAAACAAGCACCAGATGTAAAGATGGGTCGATTCGCACTATCAAGTGGGGATGCTTTCTTGTTGCCGATCGCATGGTCATTCATGGAGTAGATATTACGGAGGAAAAGCGTGCTGCCGAAGTATTGAACATCACCTCCGCCGTATATCGCGCGATGGGCGAGGCGGTAGTCATTCAGGATGTGAATAATTCAATCCTGATGGTGAATGAAGCTTTTCAAGCATTAACTGGATTTAACTTTGCCGAATTAGAAGGGCAGTCTTTCGCTGACTTTCTGGTGAAGCGCCATGGTGCACGTTCTTATTCAGATATCTTTACCACCCTTGAGGCGATGGGCCGCTGGGAGGGTCAGGCGTGGATCAGGATGAAGGATGGTGGTGAAGTGCTGCGTTTTGTCTCCATTTACTCCACCTTTAATGAGGAGGGTGCGCCCTTGCAGAGAGTGGCATTGCTCTCTGAGGTGACCGACCAGCGCAAAGCGCGGGAGCTGATTAATCAGCAGGCCAACTTTGATCCGTTAACGGGATTACCCAATCGGCGATTAATGTTTGACCGTCTCGAGCAGTTGATTAAGCAATCCATTCGCAGTGATAAAAGCATTGCTATCGCATATATCGATTTGGATAATTTCAAAGATATTAATGATAGTCGAGGCCATGATTTTGGCGATCAATTATTGAAGGGAATTTCAGCGCGCTTGCGTTCTGAAGTTCGGCAAACTGATACTGTAGCTCGTATTGGTGGTGATGAGTTTGTCATTCTTCTGGGGGATTTAGAAAGACCAGAAATTGCCGATACTATTATTCGCGAGGTCTCTGGAAAGCTTGCAGATCCAATTTTGATTGATGGCCAACTGGTTTATATCACTGCCAGTATGGGTATCTCCATGTTCCCGAATGATGGAAGCGATGGCAAAGCCCTATTACTGGGCGCGGACCAGGCCATGTACGCCGCGAAATCTCACGGCAGAAATACATATCAATATTTCACTCAATCTTTACAAATTAATGCCTCTTACCGAGCTGGCGTGATTTCTGATTTACGTGACGCGCTTGAAAAGAATCAGTTTGAACTCTATTACCAGCCCATCATCAATATGAAGACTGGCCAGATTGCGCATGCCGAAGCCTTGCTCCGATGGCGCAGGGCGAATGGCGAGATAGCGTTGCCGTCTGCTTTTATTCATATTGCGGAAGAGTCGGGGTTGATTGTAGAAATTGGCGACTGGGTTTGGAAAGAGGCGATTGCTTTTTTAGGGGGCTTAAAGTTGCCACCTCACTTTACGCTTGCAATTAACGTAGCCGCCTCTCAATTTAATTCTAGCCAGCATTCGGCAGCCTCTTGGCTGGAGGTGCTAAAACAGCATCGGGTCGCACCTGAGTATGTCAGTCTGGAGATAACTGAGCGGATGATGTTGAATCAGTCGCATCGGGTCATGCGAAAAATTGCCATGCTGCAAGAGTCCGGTTGCAAATTTAGCGTGGATGATTTTGGGACTGGCTACTCTTCACTGGCCTCTTTAAAGAGCTTTAATTTTGATTACATCAAGATTGATGCTGATTTCATTAAGCCTTTGACGCCAGATAGTCAGGATGCCGCTTTAGTATTTGCGATGATTTCAATGGCGAAGGGCTTGGGATTAGAGTCAATCGCTGAGGGTGTCGAGACCGAAGAACAGGCTCAAATACTGTCTACGATGAGCTGTACCTACGCTCAAGGTTACCTGTACAGCAAGCCATTGCCAGCTCAGGAGTTTGAGGCGCTTCTCGCCAAGCAATCAGCCGCCAACAGCTAATATCTAGACAGTTGTGTTGCAATTAGACAACTAACTGTCTAGTAGATCTCTACTTTTATACAGTTAATGACTGTCTAAAGCATTTCAAATTCTGTATAAATGATCCCCCAGCCATCACTTTTCATTGGATAGACAGATACATGATTTCTAGCAAGGCCTTGATAGACCAAACCGGTATATCACGCGCCACCCTCAACAATTACATCCAGCTTGGGATATTGCCTAAGCCAGTTGTACAGTCTCTCACCGCTAGTGCGGATGAGGGTGGGGCTAGAGTCTTAGGTTTCTTCCCTGACGATTCTCTGGAGAGGGTCCAGGCTGTCCAAATACTGAAGTCGCAAGGTCTATCGATGGCGCAGGTAGCGGAGCGCTTAGCGCAAACCGATGCCTTGCTAGAGTTATCGGAGATCCAAGTAGAAGGCGGTATTGCGGCACGGACCAGCGCGCGAGTTGCCAGTAAAGCGAATGCCTCACGCGTAGATTTAAAGCCTAAAGAGATGCTGGGTGAGCTTTCCCTATCTTTAGATAATTTGAATCATCCTGCCTATATGCTCAATTACAACTTTGAGCTGACTTGGCTTAATGAGGCCGCTCGCAAGGAGGTCTTTGGTTTTGTAGCTCCTCCTGCTAAAAGTGCTGAGCGTAATTTATTGAGCCTACTCACCCGCCCAGAAGTTTGTCTAGGTTTAGATGATCAGCGTGCCTTAGTGGGGCTCTTGCTGCAGTTAGCAAGCTCTAGGATGAGTTATGAATCTCTCGCGAAGCTAGTGGTCCAAAGCGATCCTGAGTTAATGCCCCTATTGGATGCCATTGTTTTTGATGGAGCCAATGATGAACAAGCAGTCAATGAGATAGAGTTTTTTCAGAAGGACGCTCAAGGCCAATTTATTTGCTACCGCGTCTATGCCGTGTATTTCCGTGAAGGTATTTTGGTGGTGCACTCGCCAGCAACTGAGCGTGGTGATGAGCTCATTAATTTCTTAGGTCGTCGTGACCAAGTGATTCATTCTCTGCTGAGTAAGCGCTTGCCCGTAATGACGCCGCTAGCGGTTCTCGTGGCTGACTTGCAGAACTCCGTACGCATCTGTTCTGAATTGCCGCCAGATGAGTATTTCGCCTTAATCAATCAGATCTGGGCCTCGATGGGCCCCATTTTGAGAAAATATACTGGTACTCACGGTAAGCATGTTGGTGACGGGGTCGTTTATTACTTCTTCCCGCAAGCTGAAAGCAATTACCTATTTAATGCCGTAGCTTGCGCAGATGAATTGCGCCAAGCCATGCGCAAGATTAGTTCCGAGTGGCAGCTCAAGAAAAACTGGTTTACTGAACTGCAGCTCAATATTGGCCTGCATGAAGGCCAAGAATGGTTGGGTAGCTTTCAGTCGGCCAATCATATCGAGTTTGCGGTACTGGGTAACACAATTAATCAAGCCTCACGTCTCAGTGATTTTGCGAGACAGGGTAGCATCTGGGCTACTAAAGATTTGGTGAGTAAGCTCAGTGTCGATGAGCGAAGTCGTATCGAGTTTGGTGTGCTCAGAAAGAGTCAGGAGAACGGTGATCGTTTTGTGCCTTCCTCTTATGCTCAGATTGAATCCATCATCGATCTACAGCAGGATAAACACGAAAAGCTAAGAGATATTTCTCAGTTGGCTGTGACAGAAATTCGTCGGGTTAGTAGTACGCGCCTGTACTAGAGAGGGCCCCTGAAGGCTTGCTCCTCAGTTACATCAATAGCCAGCAGGAATAGGTGAATATCCCGGGACTTTATTTAAGTCAATCTCATCAATGAGGTGGGGCTCTAAAAACTTCTGCGCATATTCCTCATAGACCTTTTCCCAGATAAAAATATCAAACAGGTCAGGGTCAATATGCCCATTGAGTTTCATTTTTCCGAGGATGTGCAGAGATTCGCTTAAGGTTTTTCCTTTTTTGTAAGGGCGATCTTGTGCAGTGAGCGCCTCAAAAATATCAGCAATTCCCATGCAGCGCGCCTGTACAGACATTTCCTCACGCTTTAGGCCTTTTGGATAGCCTTTGCCGTCCATGCGTTCATGGTGGCCGCCTGCGTACTCAGGGACATTTTTAAGGTGTTTCGGCCAAGGCAGTTTTTCCAGCATATTGATGCTTGATTCAATATGGTGGTTAATAATTAAACGCTCTTCGCCAGTTAAAGTCCCAGCCCTAATAGTGAGGTTTTCGATTTCCTCCTCATTCAGAAAATCATGAATTTTCCCAGAGAGATCTTCCCAGCGATAGTGAATTGCAATGGCTTTGACCCGCTCGATATCTACATCACGCATCGATTCCACACCGATATTGCAGTGACTCAAGAAATTGCAATCATCAATCAGTTGTTGGTGACGCTGAGAGACGTCTTCATCCGAGATTAGATTTTTAGCCTGTGCTAGTTTTAAGTCGCGGAAAATAATCTCAGCGCGAGTTTCAATTAACTGAATGCGATCAAATATGGTTTCTAATTTAGTGGCTTTATCCACCACATGCACTGGCGTTGTGATCTTGCCGCAATCATGCAGAAGCCCCGCAATCTTTAATTCATGGCGATCTTCATTGGAGAGGCTAAAAGAGCTCAGTGGCCCAACAGTGCAGCGATTGACGGCATCGGCGAGCATCATGGTCAGATCAGGTACGCGATTACAGTGGCCCCCTGTGTAGGGGGATTTATCGTCAATGGCATGGTTGATGAGACTGATAAAAGACTCAAACAGTTTTTCTAGGTGATTAATGAGGTTTCGGTTTGTGAGAGCTACCGCTGCTTGAGAAGCAAGGGCCTCAACAATGGATTGATTGGCTTCAGAAAAAGGAATGATGCTGCCAGTGAAGGGGTCTACCGCATTAATGAGTTGCAATACGCCGATGACTTCGGATTCATGATCCTTCATTGGAATCGTTAAGATGGATTGTGAGCGGTAGCCGTTTCTGGCATCTAGTTCATGGGTTCCAGAAAAATCAAAGCCCGTGGCGTTATAGACATCTGGAATATTGACTGGTTCTTCTCGGTGATAGGCATAGCAAGACACTCGCGATAAGTCGGGCTCACCATTGGCTTGGAAGAGGGAGATGGGCGAGGCATCGATTGGTGTCCCGCTAATGCCACCCCAATGCAAGTCCCTGCTTTTAGTATGAACAATCTCATAGTTGAGGGTCATATCTTCTTGAACAAGATAAATACTCCCCGCGTCAGCGTTCGTGAAGCGCATCGCTGTCTGAATAATGTTCTCTAGAAGCTGTTGAATGTCCGTCTCGCTAGAGAGTGAGGCACCAATACTTAAAAATTCATGTAATACCGTTTTTTGGTTCAAGGCTATCAGACATCATTTAAATGGATGTTTTTGATTATCAACAGAATTTCCTTGAAATATCTAGTACATTTGTACTGCTTTTAATAGTAGGATTCAATTATAAAAATGAGAATCTTTCTACCATTGGTTATAGGTCTAAAGTTCGGTCTAATAGGCGATCACCTATAACTAAGGTACCCGTTTTGATAAAGCCTAGCCGATCAAGCCGATACAGATTTTGTATTAAGCGCTTACCCATCTATTTAGTTTGCTCAAGTTTAGCGCTTTCGGGCTGCACCTCCATGATGCAAAGGGAGGGCGATCCTCCGACGGGCCCTGCTTATGTTGGATGGCTACCTACGACTTATAAAACACCTTCTAATCAGCAGTTGCCACGCCCTAAGGAGCAGTGGTGGCAGGACTTTGGTAGCGAAGAGCTCAACGGGATTGTTGAAACCGCTTTAACTAATAACTTTGATTTGCGCATTGCGATTGCGCGCGTATCACAAACCCGTGCTCAGGCTGACATCGTGAAGTCTGCGCAATATCCCACTCTAGATGCCAATGTTCGATATGGTATTCAGGGGCCTACTCCGGGCCCAGGTTATGCGGCCAATACCTCGCAGTGGAGTTCGCAGCCACTTTGGCAGGCCGGCGCCCTCGTTAACTATGAGGTTGATCTTTGGGGTAAAAAAGGCTTTGATACGCAGTCTGCATTTTCACAAGCCTTGGCTAGTGAGTTCAATCGCCAGGCTGTCGCGTTGAGTTTGGTGGGCGATGTGATGACGGTTTATTTTCAGGTCGTTTCGCTGGATGAGCGCATCGTGGTTAGTGAGCGCAATTTGGAAACGATCCGGGGCGTAGGTAGGGGCTTAGAGCGTAGGGTGCAATTGGGTGATGCCACTCTGATTGATTTATCCCAACAGTTGATTTTGCAAAACAATACCGATGCTCTGGTAACCGGTTTAAAGCTTCAGCGGGAGAGGGCGATTAATCGTCTGGCAGCTCTTTTGGGCACAACGACCTCTAGCATCAAAATCAAAGTTAAATCTGTAGAAGAATTCAAAGCCCCAGTAGTGGCTCCTGGCTTGCCATCCGACTTGCTGTGCCGCCGTCCCGATATTCGGAGGGCTGAGGCTTCTTTAGAGGGGGCAGAGGCCGACTTATTGTCAGCTCGCGCCAATCTCTTCCCCACTTTCTCCATTACGGGTGGAGGTGGTTATGGCAGCTTCCTATTGTCCCAGCTCACTATGCCGCAAAGTTTGTTTTACAACATCACTAGTAACCTCGTTCAAAACATCTTTGATGCGGGTAAGCGTCGTGCACAAATTCAGTTAGCTAGTGCGAAGAATGTGGAATTACTTGAAGGTTATGCCAATACCGTTGTAGGCGCCATGCGCGATGTTGAAGATGGATTATCTGGAGTGGCACTAACTGCGCAGGCTTATGCTGCCTTAAATGAATCTCGTAATCGCGCACAACGTCTGGCTGTGATGAGTGCCAAGGTAGTTGAGCGCGGTGGTATGGATTATGTTCAGTTATATGAGATCCAAAGAACGGTCATTGCTTCGGAGGATGCTGCTGTGAGTGCCCGGAGCGATCAGTTAATTGCTTCAGTCAATCTCTACAAGGCCATTGGTGGTGGTATGAAATTAGAAAACGATCCTTGTTTGGGCGGCGGCAATTTACCTGAGGCAGATGCGAGTTGGGTTGCAAAAGCCAATAGCGCAGATTCTGTATTTGGGTCTAAACCAGATTTGGTTGTGAGTCCAAAAGGTCAAGTAAGTTACCGCGGAAGCAAGGCGCCATTGCCTGGTAGCGGCCTGAAGGCCTTGGAGTCTCCGATGATTCCCCGTGATTCTGCTTTCGAACTTATCTCCACTCCTGTAAGTCAGGAGGCTAAATAATGAAACAAATCTTACAAAAAATCTGGGCTGCCATACAGTATTGTGGCCGCGCCTTAAAAATGGGCTTAATCACTTTGTATTTGGTGGTGAAGTCGGACATGGAGTCCCTGTGGACTCATTTGCAAGGCAAACATAGAGTGCTTCGAGAGAGTAAATCTTTTGATCGCAAAAAGGCCCATGCTGCATTCTCAGCTCATATGCCAAAAGCAAAGCCAGCACACTGGATTCCCCTGCTAAAAGCGCGCTGGGTATCGAGTAAGCACCGTCTGCTGATGGAGTGGCAAGAATTTAAAGCAGAGATGATTGTTCTGCTTGAGCGGATACATCAAATTCGCAATCAGACTGACATGCAGAAGCTCGTGGGGATGCTGTCCCCATTTGATACTGAGAAAAAAACCATCCTTGCTGCCAGCATTGTGATCAATCTACTGGCCTTAGCTTTCCCATTGTTAATGCTTCAGCTATACGACCGCATCTTGCCCCATCAATCCCTTGATACCTTGGGCTTATTTGCGATTACTGTTGGTATTGCTGTTGCCTTGGAATCGGTCACACGGGTTGCGCGCTCCTACACTACTGCCTGGATTTCAGCACGCTTTGAACATAAGGCCATGATGGAGGTGGCTGAGAGAATTTTAGTTGAGCCACTGCATGAGTTTGAGCGTCAGGGTACTGGTGCTGTGATGGAAAACTTCAAATCCATCTCTAGCTTGAAGTACCACTACTCCGGACAGACTTTCCAGCAGTTGATGGATTTGCCGTTCACATTTTTATATTTATTGATTATTTTCATACTCAATATCTGGATTGGCTTATTAGTTACGTTTGGATATGCGGTATTTGTTTTCATTACCTGGAAGATGGGTCGCAACGATCCTGAGTTAATCAAAGAGCAGAAGACGGCAGACTTGCGCCGCAGTAACTTCTTAAATGAAACACTGAGCAATGTTCATACGATGAAATCCATGTCCATGGAGTCATTGATGTTGCGTCGCTATGAGCGTTTACAAGAAAGTAGCGCACGCATCATGGCCCGCATGACCTATGCGGGTGACATGTCAGCCGGTATTGGTAATGTCTTTTCACCTTTAATGACAACCTTAGTGGTGGCTCTTGGTGCCTACTTGGTGATTACTCATCATTTAACCAATGGTGAGTTGGCTGCATGCGTATTGCTAGGTATGCGTTCGCTTGCGCCACTGCAGCGCTTGGGTGGCATGTGGACCAAGTTCCAGCAAGATGAAGTATTGCGTGACAGCTTAGCCAAAACCTTAACCTTGCCAGGATTTCCTGCGACCACGAGCTTGAATGATGGCGAAGAAATCAAGGTATTTGACAAAGAACTTATCCCATCCTCGCTTGAACTATCTGATGTGAGCTACCAATTCCCGGGCAGCACAAGCAAAATCTTTGATCATCTGAATTTGTCGGTCGCCGCTGGTGAATGTGTCGCTATTACAGGCGATATTGGGGCTGGGCGAAGCACCTTGCTGCAGATTATGGCGGGCGTTATTTCCCCGACGGAAGGTCATGTTCTAGTCAACGGTACAGATATTTTTGAAATCGATTTACGGAAACTTACCGAGCAAGTAGCTTACCTTCCCCAAAGCAGTCAGATGTTCGAAGGATCTTTGCTGGATAACGCAAGTGTCTTTGACGCTAGTCGGGTCGACCGTGCGTTAGCAACTGCAAAATCCCTGGGCTTAGGCGATTTTGTGTCCAAAATGCCGCGAGGTTGGGATTCTCCAGTAGGGGATATGGCTACCGATTCATTGCCGCCGGGTTACCGTCAGCGGATTGCTATTGTGCGGGCCTTATCCAATCAGCCTAATGTGATTTTGATCGATGACCCTACATCCACTATCGACTCGGAAGGGGATGCTGTTTTCTTACGCTTCCTAGAATCCATTAAAGGAAAGATCACTCTAGTCATCGTGTCGCAAAGACCTTCCTATTTGCGCCTGGCAAATAAGACTTGGTATTTGAGTGCTGGTAAGTTGGCTGAAGTCTTACCTGGGCAAGTTACTACCCTTAGTGGGGTTGTGGTTTCACATGAAGGTGGCACGGGCACTGGCTCTGATATTGCGCTTACTACCAACTCAAGAGCCTCTGAAGGCTTCAGTTATCAATCGATGTCTAGCGCCGAGTATTTCGACTCACCCTTAAAGCGCGGACATATTGATACCGAACGTTGGGAGCGCACTAATGAGACGGTCAATAGTAATTTCAAAAATGAGACTGATTTATCTGGTTGCTTAACGCTGTTACTCAAGTTGATGAACTCCCGTGGTACTGCGCGTGAAGTTGCGGAGTCCTTGCCTTACTTTACCGAGAGCTTAGATTTACCTGGATTTCATAATTCGATGGCTCAGCTGGGTTACAAAGTCATCAAAGTCCATTGTGCTTTAGGTGATTTAGATCCGCGTTCATTGCCTTGCTTATTCCTGCCAGATGATGGATTTGGTTTCATCGCCATGGGCCGCGTAGGACAGCAAATGCGTAAGGGCGTTAGTGAGTCAGGCGAGGTTGATCTCGAATCCAATTTAGGCATGATGGGTCAAGCCTTTTTCTATGAGTTAGCTGATAGCAAGACTGTAGAGAATCGCTCTTGGGTCTTTAGGGTGATGTTGCGTTTCTCACCCCTCATTGGTCAAGCCACGATTTCCGCTTTAGTAACTGGTTTGGTTATTATGGCTGGGCCACTATTTATGATGGTCGTGTACAGCACGATCATTCCATCGGGCGCGCAAGATACGCTTCTGTATTTAGGCATTGGATCGGTCCTTGCACTGTCTTTGGCCTTCTTCTTCATGCGCCAACGTGCTCGAATTCTGTCTTATATCGCAGGACGTATCGAGTATTTATTCGGTGCCACAATTTTGCAGCAGGTATTTAAGATGTCGCCTGCTTACACTGAACGCGCATCAGTAGGTTCACAAACATCCCGCTTGCAAAGTTTTGAGGCTATTCGGGATTTATTTATCGGACCTTTGGCTTCAACTGTCTTGGAGTCTCCAGCAACCATCATTCTGTTGATTGCCTTATCGATCATTAATCCAATTGCATTATTGGTGTTTGTCATCATGGCCACCATATATGGATTGTTATATTGGCTCTTCTCGGTTCCTACTCGGGATCGAGTATCGGCAGTAAGCAAGGCTTCTACCAAGCGTAATGAATTCTTGGTGGAAATGATTACCAAAATGCGTGTTGTGAGGGAGTGTGGCGCTCAGACACTATGGCTCGAGCGCTTTAGGGAAATCTCCGCCAATGCCACGATGGCATCATTTAAGGCGGAGCAGATGTCTTCCTTATTGGTCGGCGTGTCTTATTTCGTCATGATGTTGTCGGCTTTGTTTATCGTGACAGCCACTGTGCCAGCGGTATTCATGCAAACCGTTTCATCAGGCGCATTGATTGCTTCCATGATGTTGATGTGGCGGGTACTAACACCGATTCAAACCATCTTTACTAATATGACTCGCATTGAGCGTGTGCGAAGCGCTACCCGTCAAATTGACGGATTGATGAAGATTCAGGGTGAGAGCCAAGGATCTGCTAGTTCTTTGATTGCTCGTGGCCTTGAAGGTGCCATTGAATTTGCCCGGGTTTCATTCCGTTATTCACTCAATGTTGATCCAGCGCTGATTGGTGTGGAGTTTAAGGTGGCGCCTGGTGAAATGGTGGCGATTAGTGGACCTAATGGCGGTGGTAAATCTACTCTTCTCAAATTGATCTTGGGAATGTATCAGCCGCAAGCGGGATCTATCCTGATTGATAACGTAGACATTCGCCAACTTGATCCAATTGAATTGCGTCGCATGATTGGTTATGCGCCTCAAGATATTCAATTATTCAGAGCCACCATTGCTCAGAATCTCCGCCTTGCCCGTCCCGACGCGACTGATGATGAGGTGTATCAGGCCTTGGATATGGCTGGCGCATTAGAGCAGGTATTGGCACTGCCAAGAGGCTTGGAATATCGCGTGGGTGACAACACCAACGATCTGCCTTCTAGCCTAAAGCAAAAATTATCCTTAGCGCGCGCCTATTTAACTCGTGCACCTATCTTGGTATTTGATGAGCCAGGTGCAGGCCTGGATGAAATGGGCGATCGTAAATTTATAGAAACCATGAAAGCGCTCAAGGGAAAAGCCACGGTGATCTTTATCAGTCATCGCCCAAGTCATATCCGCTTAGCCGACACTTTACTGGTGTTAGATAAAGGGTATTTGCGCGCTGCTGGCCCTCCTAATGAATTACTCAAACAGCCAACGGCAGCCTAAATATGAATCCGCAAATGATGAAGCCAGCCAATACGAAAACATGCAGCAAGATACTAAGTAAGAGAGTCAAATTATGAATACGCCACTTTCACAAGAGCCAGAAAAAGGTAGCCCGCTAGTATTGGGTAGTCGCAATGACAACTACATTGCGAAAGCCATCCTATTAGAGGAGGCAGCCCCACCTGTCTATTGGCAAACCACGGTTAAATTAATTGCTTACTCTTTAGGTGCTTTCTTTATTTGGGCTTTATTCGCCAATCTGGATGTGGTTGCTACAGCCCCTGGACAAGTCATGCCGATGCAGTCGGTGCAAATCATTCAGCACGTTGATGGAGGGCGGATCGCAGAAATAGAAGTGTCTGATGGCCAGGAGGTCAAAGCAGGGCAGGTGCTGATGCGCCTCAATGACACCGAAGCGGGTGCCGAGTATTTGACACTGTCTGCTAAGTATTGGGGTCTCGTTACAAGGGTAGAGCGCTTACGTGCGCTCCTGGCTGATCGTAAAGCGGATTTCTCCGCAGTGCCAGAGCAATATAAGCAAGTTGTTGCTGAACAAGAATTTACTTTGAAAACTTCCAAAGAGCAGATCGGTCAACTGGAGTCAGAAATCAAGATCTTGAGTGAAGTGAGTTCTATTCGTGGTGATTTAGCGAAAGAGAAGTTGGCTACCCGTGTTCAAGCTTTGGATGCCCAAAGAAACTTGAGTCAAGCTCAGGCAGAGTTATTGCGTTATCGCAAAGCTAATATGGATGACCTCAATACTTCAACTGGTGAGCTTGCTCAGACTGAAGAGCAAATGACAAAACTGAAAGATCGCTTGGAGCGTGTGGATGTCGTATCCCCAGTCGATGGCGTAGTGCAAGATCTGAAGTTCCGCACTATTGGTGGTGTCATACCTCCTGGCGCAACCTTAATGAATGTAATACCGCTCGATGGCAAGATGCATGCTGAAGTGCGCGTTCAACCAACCGATATTGGTTTTGTGAAGAAGGGTGAAGATGCGCGCCTCAAGTTAGGTACTTACGACTTCATGCGCTACGGGACCATTACCGGAAAAGTCACCATGGTTTCTTCGTTCAGTTCCTTGGATGAAAAATCGAATCCTTATTTCAAAGTGATTGTGAGTATTCCGCAAAACTTTGTGGGTGATAAGGAAAAGACTATTGAGCCGGGTATGACTATTCAAGCAGACATCATTACCGATCGTCAATCCGTTCTGAAATATCTCTTGCGTCCAATCTATGTCGCTTTCTCACAAGGTATGCGTGAGCGCTAAAAGTGCGCCTATCACCCATCGAGAAATAATAAATATGAATTCACTACGTTCGCCAATTGATAGGAGGGGATCAAAGTCATTAAGTGCTGCGACTAACTCCTCCAAAAAGTCTTCTGTCGAGCAAGTATCTCTTTCTGGACGACAGCAGGAAATTATCAGCCTACTTGCTGAAGGAAAGAGTAATAAGGAAATTTCGGATTTTCTGAAGATTGGTTATGGCACGGTAAAACAACATTTGTTTGTGCTCTTCCGTAAGTTAGGTGTGAGCAACCGTACAAAGGCAGTGATTGCTGCGAACCAGTTAATGAAAGAGCATCCCAATGATTTTGGGGTGACTACTAAATCTGCCCCTCAAAAAGGGAAGCTAGCGCTTGCTCGCGCGGGCGGACATTCCTGGCGGCTTGTTTCTGCTGTAGTGATTTCTATTCCGGATACCGCTTTAGCTACCCCAGAAGAGTTGGATTGGCGTAATCAATATTTGTTAGATTTGCGTGATGTCTTAAAGGGCTACGTGGATGCCTTAGATGGCCAGTTTCTCTTGCTGCCTTATGGTGGAATGTTGGCATGGTTTGGTTATCCCAATACACACCTTGATGACGCCGACCGAGCGGTACAGCTTGCCCAATTTACCCAGCAATACTCCAATCAGTACTTAACGCAGGACTCAGAAATTGATCCTGAGAAAATAATGCAGCATGCGATTGGCATCGGTATAGCGTCTAAGCCCGAGATGAGTTCTGATAAAGCTAATGAGCTCTTTGCATCAGATGCCTTTAGGGTAGCTGCAATATTGGCCCGTAATGCGAGAGTGCTCAATCGTCCCTTAACCGATACCCTGACAAAAAAATTAGCACCCTTTAGTGTTTCTTGGTTAACAGTCAAAGCAAAGGCGCCTGAATTAATTCAGGTAGGTGAGATAGCGGCAATTGCAGACGCGCACGTCGCCCCTCTAGACGCAAGTCCACTATGGGGTGGCTTGCCATTTATGGACGGTGTAATGGAGTCTGTAAAGTCTGGCGTAGCACAATGGGTTGCTGTGGAGTCTTGGCCACCATCGCTTGCTACTTCCCTAATCGATGCTCTTGGTAATGCAGCACAACTGAATGGTTTTAAGTCCATACATCTGCGTACTCCTAGCCAGCAACGTCGCGATAAATTGCTGCAAAGTTTTATTGTTCAAGCAGAAAATAGTCATCGTGATTTAGATTTCAGCGTTTTAGGCTTACCTGTCAGTGCTGGGGGCGGTGAGCGCCTAGGAGCGTTTCTTGCTCAACAGGCAATTCTGAGGCCGCTAGTTATTCAAGTATATGGATTAAAAGCACTGGAAGCCTTCAAGTACGCACTGGGAGATCGCGGCATAGATCGTATGGCTGCCAGACCTATTCTGGTGATTGTGGCTAACCTCAAGGAATCTGGCTCCTCGCAGACTTCAGTGAGACTATTGGGGCCAAGACCAATTGAGATGCCGTTCTCGCGAGTCTATTCCATGAATGCACCTACACAAGAGTCGCTGCCAGAGAATATCCGTGTAGATATGCAGGCCATCCTGGATGATCTTTCTGCGCATGCGCAATCTATTGTGATGACGGCTTCTCAGAATCCTGAAAAACCTATTGAAGAGGTCATTTCTATCTTAGATTTACCGCATCATCAAATTCAAAGTGGATTGCAAGAGTTGGCATCTGCAGGCTTTATCTTGGCACGTCAAGGAGGCGGTTTTGAGTTCCGCGATCAAGCTACGGCGGAGGCAATTCAACATCTCAGCCTACCCCGTGCATAAATTGATTTGATGCTTGCATAAGCTATGCTGAGACTACTGGCGATATTGTTAATCTTGATTGTGCAAAGCGCCTGTGTAAGCAGCTCATCACAGACAACCCAAAAAATTGCACAAAATCAAAATCAAAATCAAAATCAAACTCAGACGCCAGCCTCAGCTACTAAATTCAATTCATCTCAGGTAGATTCCTTAGCGTCAACGCAGGGCACAGTCATGGTTGTTGGAGTTAAGGGTCAAATTTCTAAAAATGCCTTAGAAAAACTCAGGCTATCAATAGGTCAAGTCAGTGGTGACCCCATTCCGGCGGGCCTTATTGTGTTGCTTGATTCCCCAGGCGGGGATGGTGTGGCCGCAATGCAGATGGGTCGATTACTTCGTAAAGCTAACGCCCATGTCTTTGTCACGGGGCAGTGCGCCAGCGCCTGCATTTTCGTATTGGCTAGTGGGGTAGTGAGGGTCGCTCCCTCCTACTCAGTAGGGATTCATCGCGGTAGGGTGACAATGAGCGACTCCAATGCCAAGATCATTAAGGAGGTGGATCTCAACGATAACCCTCAGGCTAGGGCAGCCCTGAAGCATTTTGAGAGTCAGGCCCCTCTCTATTTCGCAGAAATGGGTATGTCCCCAGAGCTCTTTCCATTGATGCAATCCCATCAATTGAAGGGCGTTTACCGCCTTAGCAGCACTGAAATCGCTAAAACTAAGCTATCTGGGTTTGATAGCATCTATCTACAACAGAGGGCAGCCTTCTATCGCAAGCAAACTGGCCCTTATCGCATGGATGAAGATGAGCTGAAGAGCCGTACTCAAAAGGTGGCTTCTAGATGTTCAGGCTTTGAAAAACACCATACTGAATTTATCAGCTGCTACAAGCAAACTCTGAGAGAGCCTTTTCTGAATTAGGGCCTTTAAAGCATCAATGAACACGGGTATTTATTGATGTATATATAACTATAGTTATCTAACTAATATCAGGCTTACATAGGTCGATATAAGTCAATACAGTCATTACATACAGGGTAATTGCGCCTTATAAATTCACCGAAAAAGTCATGGCTGATAAACCAAGTAACGCAATAAGCTCTCAGCAAATCAATGATGCTCAGCATCTTGACGATATGACCTCATTACAACAACCCAGTGAAGTAGAACAATCCCTGATTACTCAACATGGTGTCTACCCCAATCAATCTGGACCCTATTGCATGGATGTAGATCAACTGAAGAGTCGAACCCAAAAAGGTTGGCTCTAGATACTCAATATTTGAAAAATACCTTACTGAATTTATCGCTTGTTATAAGCAAGCCTTGAGGCAGTCTCTTCTCCCTTGGGACTATTAACATCTCAATGAGTGCAGGTAGTTGTTAATTTATATAACTATAGTTATATAACTAATATCAGGCTTACATAAACCCATTGAAGCCAATACAGTCGCGAGATAGAGGGCAATTGTGCTCTAAATATTTACCGAAAATAAGTCATGGCTGACAATCCAGTTAACGCACCAACAACTCAGCAAGTCAATGATGCTCAGCATCTTGACAACATGACCTCGTTGCAACAACCCAGTTCGGCGGAACAATCTCCTATTGCGCAAAATAGTGAAGTTAAGGGTGATGCGCCTGTAGCAAATTCTCCAACGCCAACCCCTGACAGTCCAAGTTTATTTAACGACCCTAAGAACCCTAACAATAAGGTTGTGGAAGTCGATCCCGAAATCACTGGCGATGAAGTGGAAAAAAATTCCAGTGGAGAGAATTCTGGAGATCAAGCTGGCAGAGGTTCGGAAGATCTGAATAACTTCAGAGTTGGGACTGGAAACTCAAACTTAACAGTCCAGGCTAACGGCGAAGCATCTGAAGGTGATGCTGCACCCGAAGCAACGCAGAGTGCAAATGCTTCCAGCAACAATAGTGATAATCAAGGTTCATCGGGCGGCGGCGGAATCCCTCGCGGTGTTAAAGCGAAAGCAGGAACTGCTGAAGCTACATCGCCTGCTTCGTCAACTTCGCAACCCAACACCCCATCGTCTTCACAAGCTCTTGAATCTGCTGGTAGCACAGAAGTAGCGCCCCCCACAAACTCACCGCAGACTTCAAATGTAGTTACACCTCAGGCTCAATTTATTCCAGATAAAGCTACGGCTGAAGTAAATCGCATTGCATCAGTTGGCTCGCAATCAACGGAAGTCACAGAGGGGGATGCGCCATTCGCTCTTAATACTTCGGGAAAAATTACTGTTGTGGATGCCGATGCTGGCGAAGCACTTGTGCAGTCCCAATCCAATGTTCGTGGTAGCTACGGCAACTTCAGTATTGATGCAAATGGTAATTGGACATTTACTGCAAATAGTGCCTACAACGAGCTAGCTGCAGGTCAGCGGTTAAGCGAGAGTTTCACGGTAACTAGTTTGGATGGTTCTGGTACCGGTGTTGTAACTGTGACCATTACCGGTACCAATGACGCTGCTGCGATTACGGGTACTAGCACCGCCTCCTTAACCGAAACCAATGCGGCACTGACTGCTAGTGGTAGCTTAAGTGCGACTGATGTCGACAGTAGTGCAGCCTTCGTGGCCCAAACTGCTGTGACTGGTAGCAATGGTTATGGCGCCTTCAGTATTGATACTGCCGGTGCTTGGAGCTATACCGCTAGTACTGCGCACAATGAGTTTGTTGCTGGTCAAAATTACACCGACAGTATTACGGTCGCTACTGCTGATGGCACCACCCAAGTAATTACCGTGACCATTACCGGTACCAATGACGCTGCTGCGATTACGGGTACTAGCACCGCCTCCTTAACCGAAACCAATGCGGCACTGACTGCTAGTGGTAGCTTAAGTGCGACTGATGTCGACAGTAGTGCAGCCTTCG